>JAXMEE010000003.1:0-397656 GCA_046348465.1 Burkholderiaceae bacterium | reverse complement strand
GACGTCGAGGTCACGCACGCCTGTCCGGAACGTTGTGCGGCGACGATGTTCCTGTCGGCGTCCGGTGTCAATGGGGTGAGCTTGCGTTCCTGGAACACCGGCGCGCGCATCGCCCGGCCGCGATCGGCCGGGCGGGTCCGGCCAATCGGCTCGCCGGTTTATCCGGAGGCGTGGCTCAGCGGGCGCCGGCCGCGACCAGCGCGTCCACCATCGCCGAATAGCCCCGCGAGCGCGCCAGTTCCAGCGGCGTGCGGCCCTGCCGGTCGGCCAGCCGCGTGCTCGCGCCCGCCGCGAGCAGCGCGCGGACGGTCGCGAGGTGCCGCGGGCCGCCGTCACCGAGGACGATCGCCTCGATCAGCGCGGTCCAGTGGAGGTTGTTCACGTGATCGAGCGGCGCACCCGCGGCGATCAGGCGGCGGACGACGCCGTCGTGCCCGAGGTGCGCGGCGGCGATCAGCGCGGTGCCGTCGTAACGGCTCGTGACGAGCTTCGCGCTCGCGCCGCCCGCGAGCAGGACCGCCAGGGTCTCCTCGTCGTCGGCGACCGACGCGATCGTCACCGCGTCGTAGCGATCGGCGTCGAGCGCGGAGGTGTCGGCGCCGCGCGCGATCAGCGTGCGGACCGCATCGCGCCGGCGCGCGAAGGTCGCGACGTGCAGCGGGGTGCGCCCGTTGCCGTCGCGCTCGCGCAGCGACTGCGGCGAGGCGAGCCGCTCGATCGCGGCGACGTCGCCGCGCCACGCGGCCGAGTGCAGGCCCGCGTAAGCCGCCGCCTCGGCGGCGGACGGCGCGACCTGCGCGCAGGCGAGCGCGGGGACGACGGCGCAGGCGGCCAGACAGAAGAGACGGCGGTGGATTCGGCGCATCGCGCGATCATATCGCCGGCGCGCCCCCCGCGCAGGCCGTCAGACCTGCATGTTCACCATGGCCAATCGCCAGCACTGGCGCGGTTCTCCGGGCAGTGGTGTGCCGTTCCGGGTAGCGTTGTGTTCTATGGGTGGGGGTGAACGCTACCCGCACCGCGAACGATACCCGCAGGCCGCATGCGCGGGCGTGTCGCGCTGCGATTTTCAGCGTCCATGCTGGCAACGAAATAGTAGTTGACGGCCGCCAATTTAGCGCCGTATCTCTCCTTACCGGCTTCGACTTCACGAGGGCGTCATGCCAGCCGGTACACCTTCCGTTGATCACGATTCGCTCGACGATCTGCTGACGACGCAGCAGTTCGCCGAACGTCACCCCAAGCGGTTCCCGAACGCCGAGTCGGTCCGGCAGATGACGCGCACGTTCCGCGCGGAGCTGACCGCGGCCGGCGCGCTCGTTCAGCTCGGCGGGCGCATGCTGCTCCACGGTGAGAAGGCCCCGCGTGTGCTGCTCGAGGCCGGGGCGCGCGCCGCCGCGCGCCGCGTGCGATGAGCGTCGACCCGGACGACGACGACCGCCTGCCCGCGCTGAGCGTCGTCGAGATCATGGCGAAGCCGGCGATCCGCTGGCCGGTGGAATCGGCCGTCGTCACTGGCATTCCCGCTGGCACACAGCGGGCGCTGCGCGCGCGCGGCGACCACCCTCGCCTGTTCGGCGTCGGGCGCTCGCTCTACACGACACCCGAGGCGCTGCGCGAATGGATCCTGCTGCACGAGCTCGACTCGGGCGCGCGCCTGCGTGTCGCGGGCCCAGGCCGGCCGCGCCGCACCCTACGCGGCCAGGGCGACGCGACATGACGACCACGGTCGCGGAAGAGGCCCTGCTCGCCATTGAAGGCGAGCGTCTGGCCGACGTCACGGTGCGCCGGCTGCGCGCCGGGCACGCCGACCCAGACGCCCTGCTCGCGGTGCTGCTCGGCGCACTCGCACTCGACGATCACGCTGTCGGAGGCCCGGCGTTTCGCGCCGCGGTCAGGCGGGTTCAGAAGGCCGTCGAGACCGGCTGATCCAGAAACGACGCGGCCCGGAGCGCTCTGGCAAGCGCCCGGGCCGAAGGAGAAGACTTTGCGAATTCGGATTCTCTCGCGGCCCGCGGCTGCCGGCAACCGTACGCCCCCATGGCGGCGGCGCCTGCCATTGCGGATCGCGAGGTCGGCATGACCGTTACCACGAGACGCGGACGCGGCAAGGCCCGCGCGACCCTCGAGCTAATCGAGGCCTGCCGACAAATGATCGCCGCCCCCGTCATCGGCGAACTGCTCGCCACCTACTTCGCACGGCTGATCCGGTGAGCGTTCGCCAGATGGAGGCCGTCTTCCGCTCCCAGCTCGAGCCCCGCGAGAAGCTCGTCGCACTCGCGCTCGCCGACTTTGCCGACGACGACGGCGGAAACGTCTACCCGTCCATAAAGACGCTCGCGGACAAGGTGAGCATGAGCGCCGGCAACGTGCGCCGGATCGTGCGGCAGCTCGAGAAGATCGGTTACGCGCGGCTGGTCGGCAACGCTGCGGGCGGCGCGCCAAGCGCCACCCGGCGGTACAGATTGAACGCCGAAGCGCTCGATACCCCTGGCAAGGCTGCAACCCCTACCCCTGGCAGCCCTGCCACCCCTACCCCTGGCAAGGATGCACGTGACCCCTTGCAAGGCTGCACGCAACCCCTGGCACCGGTGCAAGCCGAACCGTCATTAACCGTCAGAGAACCGTCACAGGGGAGAGAGGCGCGCGCGGGCGCGAATCCGCAGGGCTCGCCTGCCGGCTCGCCGCTCCCCCCTGGCTTTCCCGGTGACCGGGAGCTGGAGGAAGCCAGGAGGATGCGCGGCGACCTCGACGTGTTGGCGGTGGCTGCGAACTTCCGCGACCACTACACGGCGGTGACCGGTGCGAAGTCGTTGAGCAGGGACTGGCCGGCGACCTGGCGCAAGTGGGTGCGCTCGGAGAAACCGAAGGCGGCGCCGACGCCGCGACGGGAGAGTGTGGCGCACCAGTACGCGAGCAACACCGGATCGCTGAAGGGGTACTCGCGCGTCTTCCCGCCGCAGTTCCGCGGCTGGCAGGGCGACGACAACGCGACGCAGGGCTTGGCCACGTGGCTCGGGCTCGGCAACGCGAACGGCGGAGAGTCATGGAACGCGTATCGCAGCCGCATCGGCAGCGAGATCAAGCGCCGGTACGACGCTGGGATCTTCTACGAGGGCGCGACGGGCGGCGACGTCATCGATGGCGAGGCGATCGAACGTCGACCGCGAGGGAGAGTGCAACTGTGCTGACGGGAGCGACACCGTGATTCGCGCTCAACTCGGCGGACGCCTGGCGTCCGATCCCGTGTCGAAGACCTCGGCCGCGGGCAAGCCGTACGCGCATGCCAACGTGCGCGCCGACACCGACGGCGAGTCGGCGACGTGGGCACGCCTGCTCGCGTTCGGTGACGCGGCCGATCGCCTGCTCAGCCTGCGTCGCGGCGACGCGTTCTCGGCGGTCGGGCAGCTCAAGGTCGGGCTCTACCGTCCGGAGAACGGCGAGGTGCGGCTCGACCTGACGCTGCTGGCCGACGAACTGCTGAGCGTGCGTCGCAAGCGCCGCGAGCAGCAGCACGACGACGACCAGGTGGAGGACTGACGATGCCGAACCTTACCGAGCACGATGCGCATCACGAGCGCCGCCACCGTATCGAAGAGGTCGGCAAGCTGATCTCCCTGAGCCGTGTCGTCGCCAGCGTGCTGCGACGGCGCGCCGACATCACCGAGTGGGAAGCCGGCGCCGCGCTGCGCGACGCGGCCGACGCGGCCGAGCGCGCGTTCGCCGAGGCGATGCCGCCGTCCGGTAAGACGCGATTCGGCGCGGACCGCGTCGACGGCGAGCCGCAAGATGGCTCGGTGTGACGGTGCTGGTGGCACGCGTGCGCCGGGCGGTGCGTCCGCTTGTGAGCGCCGAGAGGCGGTAACCGGCCTGCTTCCTCCGCGATGCCAATTCGCCTTATTTCGGGGGTCGAGTTTCGGGGGTTCGTTGTGCGCGCGCCCGCGCGGTCGACGCGCCCCGGCACGAGCACGGGTTCCCTGGCGGTAGCGGCCGGGTGCTCGTGCCGGGGCGTAGCTCTCGCTGCGGCCGTGACGGCGCGGTAACCGGCCTGTGCCTGCTGCGAACGAGCGAAGTGCAGGAAACGCGATCCGTTCTGCCCGCGCACCCTGCGTGCACGTTGCCCTGATCCGTCGCGATGACGCATCCCGCGGGCGCTGACCTGGCCGAGATCGTCGGACTGCTACGGCGCATCGCCGACGACCTGGCCGTGCTGCGCGCGCACGCCGAATTTCGGTCGCCGGGCGGTGCCGACGACGCAGCCGCTGCGAGTTTCGTCCGAGAAACCCGCATCCACGTCGAGGACCGCGCGTTCTCCGCGATCGAGCTGGCCGAGCACGCGCTGCTACCCGCCTCACGAGCGCTGCGCGAGGCGGTCGAACAGGCCGCCGGCTCTCTGGAGGCGAGGCGGATTGGACGGGCGCTCGCGCGTGTCGAAGGCCGCCCGATCGACGGGCTGCGCGTCGAGCGTATCGGGACCGATCGCGACGGGATCATCTGGCGAGTTTCGCGAGTTCGAGGCAGAGAAACTCGCGCCGCCCATGGCGCGGCGGCGCCCGGCGCGGTGCAATGGCCGGAAGACCCCAACCGGACCACGACATGGAACGACTCTCGACCCTGACCCGAACTCTGCACAACCAGAACGCCGGGCTCGTCTTCGCTGGTTGGGTCAGGACTGTCGGCGCCGCTGCCGGCGACATTGGCAAGCTGGTGCCGCTCGCGCGCCAGCTTGAGCATCTGCCGGACGTCGAGCACATCGCGAAGGCCGCGGTCGCCGCCGGCACGACCACCGATACCGCGTGGGCGAGTTCGCTCGTCACGTACCAGGATGCGGTCGACGACTTCCTCGAGTTCGTACGCCCGCGCACGATCGTCGATCGCCTCGTCGACGCGCGCCGCATCGACCTGCACACGCGCACGATGCGCACGAGCGGCGGCGGCACCGCCGCGTGGGCCGGCGAGGCCGAGCCAACGCCGCTGACGCAGCTCTCGCTCGAGACGATCACGTTCAACGGCAAGAAGGTGAACGCGCCGGTCATCATGACCGAAGAGTCCTTCCGGTTCGCGACAACGACCGGCCTGCGTCTGATCCGAAACGAGCTGGCGAACGCGATCGCCGCGTTCACGAACGCGCAGTTCATCAGCCCGACCGTGGCGGCGGTCGCCGGCGTCAACCCGGCGAGCGTCACGCACGGGCTGACGGCTCTTCACGCGACGGGATCGACGGTCGCGGCGATCGCGAACGACCTCAAGAACATGTTCGACGCGCTGCGGGCTGGCGGCGGACACCCGTCCCGGTCGGTCCTTGTCATGGGTGAGCGCACGGCGCTCTACTTGGCGGCGCTGCGCACTGCGCAGGACGTCGCCTACTTCCGGAACCTGGGCGTTGGCGGCGGCGAAATCTGGGGCGTTCCGGTGCTCATCACCGAGCACGTCTCCACCGACTACGGCTCGCCGAGCGCGAGCTACATCGCGCTCATCGATCAATCGGGCATCGCTATCGGCGACGGCGAGTCGGTCACGTTCGACGTCTCGCGCGACGCATCGGTGCAGATGGTCACGGACCCGTCGACCGGCGCGACGACGCAGGTGTCGTTGTGGCAGACGAACCTCATCGCCGTACGCGCCGCGCGCTACATCGATTGGGAGCGCGTGGACGACGCGAAGGTCGTGCTGCTCGACGGCGTGACCTACTGATCGTCGCGTCGTGAAGCTCTTCGGATTCGAGCTGACCGCCCGGCGCGCGAAGGCCGCGCCCACCGGAGCGCTGGCGCCTGTCGTGCCGGCCGGCGGGCAGTCGTCCTTCATGGGGTTCATCGCCGAGTCGTTCGCCGGCGCGTGGCAGCGCGGGATCGTCAAGGCGAACCGCACCGACCTGCTGGCCAACAGCGCGGTGTACTCGTGCGTGACGCTCATCGCCTCGCACATCTCGATGCTGTGCCCGAAGCTGATGGAGGAGACCGGCGACGGCATCTGCGTGGAGGTCGATCGCGCGTCGCCCTACTGGGCCGTCCTCCGCGAGCCGAACCACTTCCAGACGATCGTCAAGCTGGTCGAGCAGTGGATGGTGTCGAAGCTGCTCTACGGCAACGCCTACGCGCTGAAGGTGCGCGATGCGCGCGGCATCGTCGTGCAGCTGTACCTGCTGCACCCGGAACGCTGCCGGCCGTTGGTGGCACCGACCGGGGACGTGTTCTACGCGCTGTCGAGCGACAACCTGTCGGGCGTCGAAGATCAGGTGAGCGTGCCAGCCAGCGAGATCATCCACGACATGATGGTGAGCCTGTGGCATCCGCTTGTCGGCGTGTCCCCCATCACGGCATGCGCCACCTCCGGCGGGCTCGGCAACAAGATCACCGAGAACAGCGAACGATTCTTCGCGAACTACTCACGCCCGTCGGGACTGCTCTACCACCCGGGCCAGATCAACGACCAGCTCGCCGCGGAGCTGAAGAAGAAGTGGGACGACAACTACAGCGGCGAGAATGTCGGACGCACCGCTGTGCTCGCCGGAGGGCTCAAATACGAGCCCATGGGCATTCCCGCAACGGACGCGCAGTTGATCGAGCAGCTGCGCTGGACGATCGAAGACGTCGCGCGGTGCTTCCACATCCCCTTGTTCATGCTCGGGGCCGGCCCGATCCCCGCGACGTCCAACGCGGAGTTCCTCGCGCGGCTGTACTACACCCAGACGCTGCAGCCGCTGATCGAGCAGATGGAGTCGAGCTTGGATCGCGGGCTCGGGCTGCGTGCGGCCGGCTACGAAGTCGAGCTGGATACCGAGGGACTGCTGCGCATGGACACCCCGGCCAGGTTCGACGCGTACCAGAAGGCGATCGCGGCCGGGTGGATGGCCCCGAACGAGGCGCGGGCACGCGAGGGCTACGCTCCGGTCGAGGGCGGCGACACGCCGTACATGCAGCAGCAGAACTGGAGCCTCGCGCAGCTGAACCAGCGCACCGGGCCGAACGATGCGCCAGGCGCTCCCACGCCTGCAGCGCCGCCGGCGCCCGGCCAGGCCGCGATGCCGGCGTACTCCGCGCCGCGCGCCGCTCCGGTCGCATCCGTGCCGACCAACAACGAGCGCATCCTGGTCGCGGAGGTCGATCGGCTGCGTCGCGAGCGCGATTCCCTCGAGGCGAGACTGCGCTCGGCCGACGACGCGGCGGACCGCTGGCGCCGCGGGGCAATGCTCCAGGCAGAAGAGGCTTCGATCGAGCGGCTGCGCCGAAAACGTGACGAAGTCCTGAGTACGCCCCGACCCGTGATTCGGGTCGACCTGGATGGGCAAAGCGAGTGAGTTCCTTCCGGTGCGGCGCGCTTGCCGCCAGCTCCATCCGGACCCCGCGGCGCCGGCGATCCGGCGTCGCGGGCGGAGCCTCGCACCGACTTTCGCGCGCACACTTACGCGCGCGAGCGAGGCCCCGGTGAGCATCGCGTCCGGAACCCCCGAACTCCCCAACGTGCTCGCGCGAGCACGCGCGGCGATCGTCGAACTGCGGCCGATCGACGCTGATCCTCGCGTGGCCGCTCTCGTGAACGCCGGCGCCGACGCAGCGACGCTCGACATGGCTCGCCGAATCTGCGCCGCGGAGACGATCGCGCGCCTCGACCTGATTGCGCTTGCGGTCGAGCTCGGCGCGGAGGTGGTGCGACGCCTGGCCGCCGCCGGCGACGCCGCGAACACCGCGGAGCTGTTTCGCGAGCGCGCGGTCGGCTTCCTCGACTCGCTCAAGCGCACGGGCGACGCCGACCCGGGCCATGGCGACGCGGCCGAGGTGCTGCGCGTTCTGATGGGGGCGAAGCGTGACTGACAAGTCCATCGGCAACCTGCACATCGGCGTCGAGGTCGACTCTTCGGGCGCCGAGACGACGATTGATCGATTCAACAACAAGTCGCTCAAGTCGATGGGCGAGGTCGCGGCCCAATCCGCAGCCAAGGCCGCGACAGCCATCGACGGAATCGCCTCGACGACGACGCAGGCCGCGCAGAAGGTCGACCGCGCCACCGCGAACATCGCCAGTCAGATCGAGCGCGCGTCGGCCGTGCTGCGTGCCGGCGGCCGCGACACCGGCGCGTTCTTCGCGGAGCTCGGCAAGCAGCGCGGCGCCGACCTCAACTACCTCGACCCGCTGATCAAGCAGTACGACCAGCTCAAGCGCGAGCAGGCGGCGGTCGGCATGTCCGCCGCGCAGATGGCCAACAACATGCGGATGGTCGGTCCGCAGATCACGGACATCGTCACGCAGCTCGCGTCGGGCCAGGCGCCGATGACGGTATTCATCCAGCAGGGCGGGCAACTTCGCGACATCTTCGGCGGCGTCGTGCCGGCGGCCAAGGCGCTCGGGACGTCGCTGCTCGGGCTCGTCAACCCCTACACCGTCGTCGGCGCGGGCGTGCTGGCGCTGGGCGCGGCCTACAAGGCCGGCTCGGCCGAGGTCGACGCGTACAACCGGGCGCTGATCCTGTCCGGCAACGCCGCGGGCACGAACTCGTCCGCGCTCGCGCAGATGGCACGCAACCTCGAGTCGTCCACGCGCACGCAGGGCGCCTCGGCAGCGGCGCTCGCCGAGATGGCGTCCAGCGGCAAGATCGCCGCCGAGAACCTGCAGCAGTTCGCGGGCGTGGCGGCGTCGATGAACCGACTCCTGGGCACGCCGCTTGCCGAGACGCGCAAGCAGTTCGAGGATCTCGCGAAGTCGCCGACCGACGCGGTCCTGAAGCTCAACGAGTCGACGAACTTCCTCACCGCCTCGACGCTGCGCCAGATCAAGAGCCTCGAGGACCAGGGCAAGGCCGCCCAGGCCGCGCAGGTCGCCGGCACCGCCTACGCCGACGCGATGGACGGCCGGATGAAGAACCTCGAGGCGAGCCTTGGCCTTGCCGAGCGGTCCTGGCTCGCGATCAAGGACGCGGCCAAGGGCGCGTGGGACGCGATGCTCAACATCGGTCGCGAGAAGACGCTCGACGACCGTCTGGGTGAAGCTCAGCAGCGGCTCGCGGAGCTGCAGGCCCGGGCTGCTACGCCGGTGATCGGCGTGCAAAGCCGCGGGGCCAAGGCCAAGCTCAGCGCGGACACCGAGGCCGCGCAGGAGCAGGTGAACATCCTGATGCGCCAGGCGCTCTTGCTCGACAAGGTGAGCCAGGCCGAGGCGGACCGAAAAGACACGACGGCGGCCACGGCGGCGTTCCTGCAGCTGCAGGACCAGATGCTCACGAACGTCGAGAAGCGCGAGCGCGAGATCGCGAAGGCGCGGGAGTTGGGCGCGCGCGGCCTGTTCTCGCAGGTCGAGATCGAGCGCGTGATCGCCGGCATTCGGGACAAGTACAAGGACAAGGGATCGACCGGCACGACGAGCGCGCAGCAGATCGCCAAGGACTACGAGCAGGGGGTCCTGAAGCTGCTCAAGGTGCAGTCGGACTTCCGCGACAAGACCGACGAGGCGACGGCGTCGCAGCGGGTGCTCAACGATCTCGTGGAGCATGGGCTGAACACCTGGCCCGACGAGTACCAGAAGGTCGTGCGGGCACTGTTCGCGGTCGGCGACGCCGAGGAGAAGACGGCGCGCGCACGCAAGCTCGCACTCGACGACTTCGCGGCCCGGGCCAAGATCGAAGAGGAAGCGTCGAACCGCATCGCCGACGACAACGAGGCGATCCGCAAGCAGCTCTTCGACCAGATCGACGCCACGCGCAAGCTCGGCGAGTCCAAGCTCGGGATCCTGCAGGCATCGGAGCGCGAGCTGGAGCTGCGAATCCTCATCGCGCGGGGCGAGGCGCTGAACCCGCAGACCTCCGAGCTCGACCGCCTGGCGCTGCTCGATCGCGTGAAGATGCTCGAGCAGCTGCGCATCGCCATGCGCGCGACGTTCGACAAGCAGCAGGCGCTCGACCTCGACCAGGCCGTGCGTGACTCGGCCCGCAATGCCGCGAACGAGTGGCAGCGCACCGCCGACCAGATCGGCACCGCCCTGGCGACGTCCATCGTCGACGGCGGCAAGTCCGGGTGGGACTCGCTGCGCGGCTACATCAAGGCCAACGTCGCGGTGCCACTGGTGAAGTTCGCGGCGTCACCGATCACCAACGCCATCGGCAGCGTGTTCGCGTCGCCGGGCGTGGGCGCGGTCAACGCCGCCGGCGGGATCGTCAACGGCGTCGGCGTCGCCGGCACGCTGGGCAACGCCTGGAACACCTTCACCGGATCAGGCACGACGCTGGCGATGTCCGGACTCGGGCAGACGCTGGGCTTGTCGACGGGCTTCAACGCCAGCGCCGCGGCCGCGCTGGGGTCAGACGCATGGATGCTCTCGGGCACCGCCGCCGCGGGCTCGCTCACCAGCGCCGGGGCCATCTTCGCGACCGTCGCGCCCTGGGCCGCGGCTGCGATCGCGCTCTACTCGATGTTCGGCGGATCGGGCGGCGGCCCGAAGGTCGGCGGCTCCGCGACCGCAAGCCTGGCCGGCCTGCTGCCAGACGCGACGCGCCTGTTCACGCCGGCGCAGCAGGACTCGCAGCTCGGCACGACAGTGCAGCAGCTGGTGTCCAGCGTGGACAAGCTCGCGTCGACCTTCGGGGGCTCGGCCTCGGGCCTGCGCCTGGCGCTCGGGTTCGACACCGACCCGGCCGGCAAGGCGGCCGATCGCATCGCCAGCTACGTCGAAACCGCCGTCGGGCGCGTGCAGTTCCTGCAGTCCGGTCGCGAGGTCAGCTCCGACGCGCTGCAAGCCGAACTCGCGACCGAGGGCAAGCGCGTCATGCTCGCCGCGTTGCAGGCATCGAACCTGCAGGGTGGCTTCGCCGAATTCTTCAGCCGGCTCGACCCGGCGACTGCCTCGCCGGACGCGATCGACAACCTCGTCGCCCTGGCCGGCGCGATCAAGTCGTTCGGCGAAAGCCTGAAGGGCATGCCCGGCACGCTGGGCAAGCTCGCCGAGCTGTCGGCGACCGCCGTCGACCAGCTCGCCAACGCCTCGGGCGGCCTGGACGCGCTGCGCACGAACGTCGGTGCGTTCTCGCAGAACTTCCTGTCCCCCGCGGAGCGACTGAACGCGCTCACCGAGCAGCTGCGCCGTTCGCTCGGCGACGTCGGGCTCGGGCCAGACCTCGCGCTGCCCACCGACCAGTTGCGCCAGTGGTTCCGCACGACGGTGGACGGCATCGACGTGCTCACCGAGGCCGGGCGCAACCAGTACGCCGCGACGATTGCGCTGGCGACGCCTCTCGCACAGTGGATCGACGCCACTGACGCGCTCACGAAGTCGGCGAAGGACGCCGCGGACGCGCTGCGCGTACAGGACCTCACCACGCAGCGCACCGCGCTCGAAACCGAGCAGTCGAGCCTCGGGTCGCAGATGCGCGCGCTCGAGCTGGTGAATGGCGACCTGTCCAAGAGCCTCGAGGAGCTGACGAACCCGACGCGCACCGTCGCGCAGCGGTTCGCGGACCTGGGCAACGAGATCTCGGGCCTGGAGCAGCAGCTCGCGTCGATCCTGGGCACGGGCGGGCTGTCGCTCACCGACCAGCTCTCGGCCGCCGTGGGCGCGCGCAACTCGATCGGCGGTGCACGCCTGTCGGTGCAGGATCAGGTGAACTCGGCGATCGTGCAGGGGTTCGTGAACCGCGGCGATCGTCAGGGCGCAATCGACTTCCTGCAGACGATGGAGAACTGGCTCGTCTCGCACATCCCCACGGCCGACAACCCGGCGGACTTCGCGAGCCGGGCCAGCGCCGTGCTGATGCAGCGGCTCGGCCTGCAGTCCGAACTCGCGACGGCGACCGCGCAGACGGAACTCGATCTCACCCGCACCGCGCGCGAGGCGCGCATGACCGGGTTGCAGACGGAGATCCAGAACCTCGAGACCATGCGCTCGGTGAGCGACGACATCGCCAAGACGCTGCAGGACCTGCGCGTCGGCAGCCTCTCGGCGCTGTCTCCTGTCGATCAGCTCGCCGCCGCCGCCACGTCGTTCGAGCAAATCCTCGCCGGGGCACGCAATGGCGACCTGAAGGCGCTGCAGGCGCTCACCGGATCGGGCACGCAGTACCTGCAGGAGGCGCAGTCGTTCTTCGCGTCGGGCGGCGACTACGCCGGCGTCTTCGGTTCGGTCACGTCGGCGCTGGACTCTGTCGGAATGCAGCTCCGCGACGTGCCCACGCAGATCGGCATCGCGCAGGACCAGCTCACGCAGCTACAGCAGGTGCGCGATGCCGCGGTGACGACGGTCGACCTGAGCGGAGACATCGTCGAGGGCCTGCAGGGAATCGATACCGCGCTGGGCGACGCGCTCACCGTGCGCAACGGCTCGATCGACGCGCTGGTGACAGCGATCCAAGGCCAGATCGCCGAGCTGCGCAATGCCCAGGACGAGGCGGAAAGACAGTACGGGCTCGATCAGGAGCGCTGGACCGCGCTCGACGAGCGCCTCGAGGAGACGAACACCGCGCTCTCGCGAATCGCAGACGACCTGGCGCTGGTGAAGGCCGGGTCGTGAGGCCAGCGCCTCGGGGCGCGGAAGCTTTCCGCGGGTGCGCCGGGCGGTAACCGGCCTGCCCCCTCCGCGATGTCGAACCGTAACAATGTCCGAAATCGATCGCAGTTCATTGTCGGCCGGCAGGATCGAGCGCCGTCCAGTCGACGCCCGCGAGAGCAGCAGGTTTCATGGGGCCGGACGTAGAAGCTCGGGGATCGCGCCGGCCCGCGCGCACCGCCGCCAGGCCGGGCGCGCGTCCGGTAATCCCCGGGGACGGCTGGTGCAGGGCGCCCTTTCTCGGCCGCGCCAGAACGACCGATCCGTCCTGCGAAGGCGGCGCCATGCGGTCGGCCATCACGTGCGCGCGGGTGCGACGCCCGCCGGCAACGGCGTCTTGACCCGCGGCGCGAGCCAGGCGCATGATCGGGACGCGCTACACGTCAGCGCCCGGGATTGGCGTCCTGGCACAGAGGCGGACGGACCGCCGCTCGGCGGTCTTTTCACGTCTGCATGCTGACTCGCTCTATGGGCGGGCCGGCGGGAGTCCCCGCGAGGGGACGCCGACCTCTGTTCGGTACGCCAATCCCGTCGGTTCCGCCCCCCGATTGGCGTCGGGGGCGCGGTACTTCAACCGCTACAGAGGAGCAAGTCCATGAACGACACCACCACCACCCCGGCGAAAGCCCTACCCGCCGACCCGATTAGCGTCGTCCGCAGCGACGACCGCGCCCACGCGTACCCGTCGACGTCCGATGTCCTGGCCGGCGCAATGATCCTCGGGGCTGAGGTCACGCCGTATCAGCTCTCGGCGATCCTGTATGCCCGCGCGTCGCACCTGGCGAACGTCGCGGACATCATCGACCGTGACGCGCCGTCGACCGAGATTCTCGACGTTCTGGTGCCGCTGATTGCGGACGCGCAGATGCTCGCCGAAGCGCTCGAAAAGCTGTGCCGCCCGTCGGCCGTGGAAAGGAGCGCGCAATGAACGGAGTCACTACCGCGGGTGCCACCGCACCAAACCGCACGGCCATCACGCGCATCGAGCGGGCCGTCGCCGGGCTGCTCTCAGTGTCGAGAGCGCTCACGCGTGCGATCGATGCCGGCAGCGATCTCGCCCAGGCGCACGCGCTCACGGACCTCGCGCGCTTTCGGGTCGAGGCAGCCGGGCGCGATCTCGACGCGCTGCTCGCCGATCTCGGCGGCGAGCCCGCCGGCTGGTTCGACGACGACACCACCGAGACCGCGGAGGACGTGCAATGACGACCGCCACCATCACCACCGACGAGGCCGGCAAGCGGCTGCACGACCTGGCCGAGCCGCTCGCCGACGTGCTGCGCGCGATCGAGCTGGCGATCGACAGCGACGAGATGGCGAAGACCGACGCGCTCCTGCGGCTCGCCGCGCGCACGCTGCGCGACACCGGCCGCGAGGTCGAGCAGCTCGTCGCCGAGCTTGGCGTCCCGCCGATGGGCGAGTTCGACGAGGACGAGGTGCCCAAGACTGACGACTGACCCGGCGCGCATAATCGCCACCGAGCCCGGCCGCGCGCCGGGCTCGTCGTTTTCGGGGCTACAGCGCCCGCGCGCCGCCGGCTGGGGTGTCGGGTCCACCCGGGCCGCGCGCGTGGCGTGGCGGCCCCGTTCCGCAGGCCGGCGCCGCTACGCCGCGTCGCCCATCGGTCGGGATCGCGCGATCGCAGGTCGGCGGAGGGGGTGCCCGCATTGGCGATTTCCGTCATCCGTGGCACCATTCGGCACCCGATGGAGCGAGCGATGAACGCTGACGACCAAAGCGCGAGCGTACCTCACCGCGAGAACCCTGCAGAGAGCTACCTCCGCTTCTTCACCCCGCCGAAGGTTGAGCCACGAGAGGGCGGGCGCGGCACGCCGACGTTCAAGATCTTCAGCCTGCAGATCGACCCCCCCGAAATTCGGCAAACCAACGGAACCCGGAGTCCGTTCGTCGGTCGATAGCGATGCCGGGCTGGAACGAAGTCCTGCTGGAGATTGCCGGCAAGGAACCTGCGAGCCCGCTCGATTCGGTCCGTCGCAAGTACCTGCAGAAGGTGGCGACGCACACGAAGCGAAATGTCATCGCGTACTACTCTGGATGGCTCACGAAGCCGGCCAACGTCCGTGGTCTCGATATCAGCGATCAGGACATGAATTCGTTCATGACGACGGTCCACAAGCTGGACCGAAGTCGTGGACTGGATCTCATCCTTCATACGCCCGGGGGCGACATCGCGGCGACGGAAGCGATCGTCAACTACCTGCGCCTGATGTTCGCCGGGAATATCCGCGCGATCGTTCCGCAACTGGCCATGTCGGCCGGTACGATGATTTCGTGCGCATGCCTCGAGATCATCATGGGTAAGCAATCGAGCTTGGGGCCGATCGACCCGCAGCTTGGAGGGGTATCGACTCACGGGGTACTGGAGGAATTCCAGACTGCCGTACAGAGGATCAAGGCGGATCCCAGTGAGATCCCTTTGTGGCAGCAGATCATTGGTCAGTATCACCCGACCTTTCTCGGGGATTGTCAGAACGCCATCGCTTGGTCGAAGCTCATGGTTAGGGACTGGTTGACCTCCGGAATGCTGGCGGGAAACCCAAATGCTCCGGCGGTCGCGGATGTAATCGTCGACACGTTGTCAGACCACTCGGCAACGAAATCGCACAGCCGCCACCTGAACCCGACGACGCTGGCCAATCTCGGCCTGAAGGTTGTAGCGCTCGAGGCTGACCCGAAGCTCCAGGATCTCGTTCTCACGACCCATCACGCGTTCATGCACACCTTTGCGAACTCTACTTCGATGAAGATCGTCGAGAACCAGCGGGGCGGGTGTGTGGTGATGCACCTTCCGCAGCAAAGCCGGTAGAGGCGCAGTCGACGGGCGCCGTCACCGCAACTGAGGCATTCCCGTCACCCGCTCGACCTCCACCTGCAGCTTCCCCAGCGCCTCGCGCATCGCGGGCACCATGTTCGGCCGCTGGTAGACGCGCACCAGGCGCGGCGGCGCGTGGTTCAGCACCGCCTCGATCACTTCGACCGACACCCCGGCATCGCGCATCCGCGTCGCTGCCGTGCGGCGAAGGTCGTGCGGGCGCCAGCCGTACCCGTGGGCCACGAAGTAGCTGTGGAGCGATTCGTACTTGCGCGCCGGCCAGCCGGCCTCGGCCAGGGCAGCAGCAACAGGCGCCAGCGGTACCGCGTGCGGGCGCCCGTTCTTGGTCTCGGGGATTGTCCAGACGTCGCCGACAACCTGCTCGGCGTCGAACTGAATCGCCTCGCCGATGCGGCAGGCCGTGAGCAGCGCGAACCGCAGGAGCCGGCCGTACGGTTCGTCGGGCATCTTCCACAACGCCTTGATCTCGTCGTCGGCCAGGACCCGCTCGCGGGGCTCATACGCCGGCAGGTTGAGCACCTTCGCGGTCAGCCCGGCGGTCGGATCCTGCTCGAGCAGCTCGGCGACCAGTGCCCACCGGAAGAACTGCTTGAGCAGCACCAGCAGCTTGACGGCCGCGTTCGGCGCCCCGGGCGTGTCGTCGTCGCCGGCCGCCTTCGCCCTGATGATCCGCACGAGGTCTGCGCGCGTCACCTTGTCGAGCCGCCGGGTCGTGAGCCCCTTGCAGTCGCGCGTGAAGTACGCGAGCGTCTCCTGCGGCGCGCTGCGGTAGCGCGGCTCGATGACCTCCGCGTAGAACGTCTTCGCCGCCTCGCCGAAGGTCTCCGGCGACGCCTTGCGCAGCTCGATCGACGACGCCTGCCTGCGCGCGTTCAGCGCGGTCAGCGCCGGCCAGTCGCCCAGCGTCTTGACGCGCCAGGCCCCGGCGACGCGCCGGCGCACGATCCACACCTTCTTGCCGCTCGCGCGGTGGCGCAGGTAGAGCCCGTCGCGCGGGCCGCCGGCCGTGATCAGCACGTCCCGATCGGGGATCGGAAGCTTCCGAATGTCGGCGTCGGTCAGAGTTCCGTGCTTCGCAGGTGTGGGCATCGGGTATCGTTCCGGGTATCGTTCACTTAACCGGAATGATAACTAACGAGCGCCTTTCCGTAAACTAACTATCTGATTCGCAAGGATTTCGACAGCGGCGCGCAGGCACTAAACCTGCATGTTCATGATGTCCGTGTAAGCGGCGACCATGCGGTTGCGCACCGTGAGCGCGGCCTGGAACCCGATCTGCGCCTTCTGCATCGAGACCATCGTGTCCTCGAGGCTCACGGAGTCGGCGCCGCTCTGGTAGCGGCGCTGCATCGTCGTCGCGTCGGTCTGCATCTGGCTCACGGTCTTCAGCGCGGAGTCGAGCGCCTTGGCGAAGCTCGCGCCGCCACCGGCGGCGGTCGCGGCACCGGCTTTCGACACGCCTGCGGCCGCATTGCCGATGCTCGGGAGAAGTCGCAGTTCCATGGCCGTTGCCCTCGTCGGACGGTGTGTCGGGAACTTTAGCGCGATCGGTGCGGGTGCAGCCCCGAAATAGCGTGCCCTTGCCTCGCTATTTCCGACACTGAAGGGCTCAAGTTCTCCGCAGAATCGATCCGTCACCCGAGGAACGCGCTGCACATGGATTCCGCATTGGCCACCACCTCGCCGGATAAGCCCGCCGGACCCGCACTCGCGAACATCCCGGTCAGGCAGATCCTGATGCTGCTGGCCGGCATCGCGGCGCTCGCCGGCATCGTCGTCGCCGCGATCAACTGGACGCACACGCCGGACTACCGCGTGCTGTTCGCGAACCTGTCGGATCGCGACGGCGGGGCGGTCGTCGCGACGCTCTCGCAGATGAACGTGCCGTACAAGTTCGCCGAGGGCGGCGGTGCGATCCTGGTGCCCGCGAACATGGTCCACGACGCGCGCCTGAAGCTCGCCTCCCAGGGGCTGCCCAAGGGCGGCACGGTCGGCTTCGAGCTGATGGAAGCGCAGCGCTTCGGCGTCACGCAGTTCCAGGAGCGGCTGAACTTCCAGCGTGGCCTCGAGGGGGAGCTCTCGCGCTCGATCCAGTCGCTCGCCGCGGTGCAGGCGGCGCGCGTGCACCTCGCGCTGCCGGCGCAGAACGGCTTCCTGCGCGAGCAGCAGAAGCCGTCCGCGTCGGTGCTGCTGTCGCTGCACGCGGGGCGCTCGCTCGACCGCGCCCAGATCGCCGGCATCGTCCACCTGGTCGCGTCGTCGGTGCCCGACCTCAGCCCGAAGCTGGTGAGCGTCATCGACCAGACCGGCGCGCTGCTGTCGAACAACGGCGAGCCCGGCGCCAACGGCATGGATCCCGGGCAGCTGAGCTACATCCGGCAGGTCGAGTCGGGCTACATCCAGCGCATCGCGGACATCCTCGAGCCGATCGTCGGGCGCGACAACGTGCGCGCGCAGGTCACCGCCGACGTCGACTTCACGCAGAGCGAGTCGACCGCCGAGCAGTACAAGCCGAACCAGGGCGCCGAGCCCGCCGCGGTGCGCAGCCAGCAGATGACCGAGTCGCAGGACCGCTCCGGCGGCGGGCCGGCGCAGGGCGTTCCGGGCGCGCTGTCGAACCAGCCGCCGCCGGCGGCGAGCGCGCCGATCAACGGCCCCGCCCAGGCGACCGCGGCCGCGGGCGCGCCGGGTGCCGGCCAGACGAACAACCGCAAGGACGCGGTGACGAACTACGAAGTCGACAAGACCGTGCGCGTCACCCGCAACGGCTCGGGCACGATCAAGCGCCTGACCGCGGCCGTCGTCGTCAACCATCGCAAGACGGTCGCGCAGGACGGCAAGGTCACGTGGACGCCGCTGCAGCCGGCCGAGCTCGAGAACGTCAACGCCCTCGTGCGCGAGGCGATCGGGTTCTCCAAGGAGCGCGGCGACTCGATCAACGTCGTGAACGCCTCGTTCTCGCGCGAGGAGCTGCCCAAGGAGGCCGAAGTGCCGCTCTGGAAGCAGCCCGACACGATCAGCATGGCCAAGGACGGCGCGCGCTATCTGGGGCTGCTGCTGCTCGCGCTGATCGTGATCTTCACCGTGATCCGCCCGGCGATGAAGCAGATGGCGCCGAAGGCAACCGCCGCCGGGCGCCTGAACCAGACGGTCCAGAACGACGTCGCGCTGCCCGCGCCGCCGAGCGTCGCCGAGCAGATGGCGGCGGTCGGAACGAATGACGAGATCCTGCGCCTGGCGAGAGAGAATCCGGCCACCGTCGCCAACGTGGTCCGCACGTGGGTGAGCAAGGAAAGCTAGACCGATGGACGAAGAAGGCCTCGAGAGCGGAGCAGTGCTGCTGCTGGCACTGGGCGAGGAGACCGCGTCCGAGGTCTTCAAGCACCTGACGCCGAAGGAAGTCCAGCGCCTGGGCGAGGCGATGGCGCGCATGAAGAGCACCAAGCGCGAGACGGTCGACGCCGTGCTCGAGCGCTTCCACGTCGAGGCCCAGCAGCAGAGCTCGCTGGTCGGCGACACCGACGCGTACGTGCGCGCGGTGCTCACCCGGGCGCTCGGCGAAGACAAGGCGGGCCTGCTGATCGACCGCATCCTGCAGGGCGGCGACGTCTCCGGCATCGAGAGCCTGAAGTGGATGGACGCGGCGTCGGTCGCCGAGCTGGTCCGCAACGAGCATCCGCAGATCATCGCGTCGATCCTCGTGCACCTGGAGCGCGACCACGCGTGCGACGTGCTGCTGCAGCTCGGCGAGCGCATGCGCAGCGACGTCGTGCTGCGGATCGCGACGCTCGACGGCATCCAGCCGAACGCGCTCAAGGAGCTCAACGACGTCCTGTCGAAGGTGCTCGCCGGCGGCGACCGTCTGAAGAAGGCCAAGCTCGGGGGCTCGAAGGCGGCCGCCGAGATCCTGAACTTCATGGGCGGCAGCCAGGACGCCGCGGTCATCGAATCGATCCGCGAGAACGACCCCGAGCTCGCGCAGAAGATCCTCGACCAGATGTTCGTGTTCGACGACCTGCTCAAGCTCGACGACCGCGGCATGCAGGCGATGCTGCGCGAGATCCAGACCGACCAGCTCGTGATCGCGCTCAAGGGCGCGGACCCGGAACTGCGCGAGAAGGTCTTCAAGAACATGAGCCAGCGCGCCGCGGAGACGCTGCGCGAGGACCTCGAGTCGCGCGGGCCGGTGCGCGTGTCCGAGGTCGAGCTGCAGCAGAAGGAAATCCTGAAAGTGGTCAGAAGACTCGCAGAGGAAGGCCAGATCCAGATCGGAGGCGGCGGTGAAGATTCCTTCGTCTAGCCGCATCATCGGTGCCGACCGCCTGAGCGGCGTGCGCCGCTTCACGCTCACGGACCTCGCCGACGGCGGCGTGCGCACGCAGCCCGCCAACCCGTACGAGGGCGACCCGGCGTACATCGCCGGGCGCGAACAGGGCCTGCGCGACGGCTTCCGCCAGGGCGCCGACGCCGCGCGCCAGAAGCTCGCGCAGGAGCAGGGGCGCCAGCAGGCGACGATCGTCGAGCTGCTGAACGCGCGCGCCGCGCAGATCACGTCGTCGCTCGCCGAGCAGCTCGGCGCGCTCGAGCAGTCGGTCGCCGACGAGCTCGTCGACCTCGCGATCGAGCTGGCGCGCCAGACGGTTCGACAGTCGCTGAAGGTCGACCGCGACGCGGTCGTCGCCGTGGTGCAGGAGGCGATCGCGGCCCTCACCGACGAACGCGCCAGCTTCTCCATCCACCTGAACCCGTCGGACGCCGAGCACGTGCGCGACACGCTCGCGCCGATCCTCGCGGCGCGCCAGGGCCGTCTCGTCCCGGACCCGCGGATCGCGGGCGGCGGCTGCCGCGTCGTGTCCGCCGGTGCCGAGATCGACTCGACCGTGGGCACGCGCTGGCGGCGCGTGCTCGCGTCGATCGGGCGCGAGGCGCCCGCCGACGATCCGCTGTGCGATGCCTGACGCCCGCGTCGACGACCTCGGTTCGATGCTCGACACGCTCGACCCGGCGGGCGCGCGCTTCGGGCGCATGCTGTCGGACTACCGGGACTTCGCCGCGGTCGCCCAGCCGCTGGCCGTTCACGGCCGCCTGGTGCGCGTCGCCGGCCTGGTGCTCGAGGCGACCGGGCTGAGGCTCCCGGTCGGCAGCATCTGCGTCGTCGAACAGTCGGCGGGCCCCGAGTCCCAGGCGATCGAGGCCGAGGTCGTCGGCTTCGGCGACGACCGTCTCTACCTGATGCCGACCGGCAACGTGACCGGGCTGTCGCCGGGCGCGCGCGTGAGCGCGGTCGAGCTCGCGGTTCACCCGCCCCGGCTCGGCGCGCCGTCGCACCCCTGGCGGCGCGCGACCGACCGGATGCGCCACCTCCCCGTCGGCGAGGGCCTGCTCGGTCGGGTCGTCGATGCGCGCGGCCACCCGATGGACCGGCTCGGGCCGCTCGAGGAGGTGCGCTCGGAGCCGATCCAGCGCCGGCCGATCGGCGCGATGGACCGGGAACCCGTGCGCGCGCCGCTGGACACCGGCGTGCGCGCGATCAACGCGATGCTCACCGTCGGGCGCGGCCAGCGCCTGGGCCTGTTCGCGGGCGCGGGCGTGGGCAAGAGCGTGCTGCTCGGCATGATGGCGCGCTTCACCGAGGCCGAGGTCATCGTCGTCGGGCTGATCGGCGAGCGGGGCCGCGAGGTCAAGGAATTCATCGAGGACATCCTGGGCGACGAGGGCTTGCGTCGCTCGGTGGTGGTCGCGGCGCCGTCGGACTCGCCGCCGCTGCTGCGCATGCAGGGCGCGATGTACGCGACCGCGATCGCCGAGCACTTCCGCGAGCAGGGCCGCCACGTGCTGCTGCTGATGGACTCGCTCACGCGCTATGCGATGGCCGCGCGCGAGGTCGCGCTCGCGATCGGCGAGCCGCCGGCGACGAAGGGCTATCCGCCCTCGGTGTTCGCGAAGCTGCCGCAACTCGTCGAGCGCACCGGCAACGGCGCCCACGGCCACGGCTCGATCACTGCGTTCTACACGGTGCTGGCCGAGGGCGACGACCAGAACGACCCGATCGCGGACGCCGCTCGCTCGCTGCTCGACGGCCACGTCGTGCTGTCGCGCGCGCTCGCCGACGGCGGTCACTATCCCGCGATCGACATCGAGCAGTCGATCTCGCGCGTGATGACGAACGTGACGTCCGAGCGCCACCTGGTGCTCGCGCGCCGGGTCAAGTCGCTGTGGTCGCGCTACCAGCGCAGCCGCGACCTGATCTCCGTCGGCGCGTACGTGGCCGGGACCGACCCGGAGACCGACCAGGCGATCGCCCTGAACCCGCGCATCACGGCGATGCTGCAGCAGGCGATGGACGAGCGCAGCTCGATGGGGCAGGCGCTGCAGTCGCTCGAGGCGGTGCTCGGCCCGGCGGGTGACCGATGAAGCGCGAGACCACGCTGGACCTGCTGATCGAGCTCGAGCGGCGCGAGCGCGACCGCGTCGCGCAGGTCACCGCGCAGGCCCGGCGCGAGTCCGACGCCGCCGGCGCGACGCTTCAGATGCTGCGCGGCTACCGGCTCGACTACGACGCGCGCTCGCCCAAGCGCGGCACCCAGGACTTCACGACCACGAAGGTCAAGGTGCACGAGCACTTCGTGCACCGGCTCGACCGCGCGATCGACGACCAGCACGCGCTCGCCGGCCGCCTCGACGCGGCGACGCAGCAGCGCGAGGCGCAGCTGCTCGAGCGCCAGCGAAGGCTCAAGGCGCTCGAGACGCTGTCGCTGCGGCGCGAGACGCTCGCCCGGCTCGCGGAGCGGCGTGCCGACCAGCGCCAGACCGACGAATTCGCGATCCAGGCCTTCCTGCGCTCGCACGGACGAGGACACCGGTGATGATCAGCGAGATCCGCATGGCCGCGACGCCCGCGGCGAACGCCGCGTCCCCCGACGCGCGCGCCCCCGCGACGGGCGAATTCGACGACGTGCTGCGCCAGGCGCTTCCGGACGAACCGCAGGCGCCCCGCACGCCCGACGACGCGGCGCGCCCCGGCGACGCGGCGCCGCCTGCGAAACCGGCCCGTGCCGCGGATGCCGGTGCCGGCGCCGCCGCGGACGGTGCCGGCGCCGCCTCCGACGCGACCGGCTCCGATCGCGAGGACGCGGGGGCGCCGGCCGACGACGCGGCAGGCGCGTCGAACGCCACGCGCGGCCGTTCCGCCGCGCCGACGCGCGCGACGCGCTCGAGCCCCGCGGCGCGGACGGCCCCGCAGCCCGCGGACGCCGCGGGCGCAGGCCAGAGCGACGCTGCAAGAACGATCCTCGCCGACGCGGCCCTGGCCGCGAGCCTGGCCGGCCTGAACGCCGGCGGACCGGAATCGCGCGAGGGCACCCGCGGCGACGAAGCGGTCGCGGACGACGAAGCGGGCGACCCGCCGGCCGGCACCGGCGTGGCCGCGGCGTCGGCCGCGTCCGCGCCGCCGGTCGCGCCCTCACCCGCCGGCGCGACGGGCCTGCCCTGGATCACGGGCGCGACGGGCCAGCCGTGGATCGCGGGCGCGACGACCACCGCGAGCGCCAACGCCGACGCCAACGCCGACGCGGCCGCGATCGCCGGCACCGACCCCGGCGGTTCGCTGCGACGCACGACGGGCGCGGCGCGACGCGCCCTCCCCGACGCGCTCGCGGGTGCGGTCACCAGCGACGACTCCGCGACCGCGGCGGACGACGCGTCGAGCACGGCTGCGGGCGCCGCCGCGCCGCAGGACCCGCAGGGCGGCGCGCAGGAACCCGAAGTCTCGCGCGACGCGGCGAAGACCGTCGACCGCCGCGTCACCGACGCCTCCGGCGGGCCTCGCGCGCACGCCGGCGCAGCGTTGCCGGATGCCGCGCGCGCGCTCGCGCCGGCGCCGGGCACGAACGCGGCGCCGGCATCGTCGCTGCCCGCGGGACGGCGCTCCGAGCCCACGATCGAATCCGCGCTCGCGGCACTGCCGCGGGCGCTGTCCGCGCGCGGCCCGCGCGAAGGCGGCGCCCCGGACGCCGCCGAAGGCGCGAGCGGCGGCTTCGCCGGGATGCTCGCCAGTGCCGCGTGGAGCACGCCGTCGAAGCCGGCGAGCGGCGCGGACGCCGTGCCCCAGTACCCGGTCGGCACGCCGCTGTCGGATCCGCAATTCCCGGCCGCGCTGTCCGAGCAGGTCGCGACGATCGCGCTCGCCGGCCTCGATCGCGCCGAGATCCAGCTCTCGCCGCGCGATCTCGGCCCGATCCGCATCGAGTTGTCCCTGTCGGGCGAGAGCGCGTCGATCGCGTTCAGCGCGGCGCTTCCCGAGACCCGGCAGGCGATCGAGCAGTCGCTGCCCACGCTCCACACCATGCTCGCCGACCACGGCATCGAGCTCTCGCAGGCGTCGGTCGGCCAGGGCCGGGACGGCGGAGGGAGTGCCGCGCCTTACGCGGGCGGCGCGCAACCCCGCGCGTCGAACCGACCCGCGGTCGATTCCGGAGACTCGGCGGCGGCTTCGATCGCCATCGGACCGCGCCGATCCCGCGGCCTGCTCGACCTCTTCGCCTGACATCTCGCCGCTCGCGCAGGGCCGCCGACCGCGCGTCGGCCGGCCTCGCGAAGCGTCCGCGGCCCGCTCACCGAGGGCCGTCGCGGTCGCGCCGCGGGGCGCCGAATTGGGGCGCCGCACCTGCGCTTATCCGGTCACCGTGCCGTCCGGTCGTGGCGAACAATCGACCTATTCGCGCGGAACTTGAGCCACCTCCCGCGACGGAGCGCACATGTCTGAAGAGAAGAAGGAAGCCCCGGAAGCGCCCGCCAAGGGCGGCAAGAAGAAGCTGATCGTCATCGTCGCGGCGGCACTGCTGGTGCTGGGCGGCGGCGGCGGGGCGGCGTGGTACTTCCTCAAGCCCAAGCCGGACGCGGCGGAGCACGCCGACGCGGCCCACGCCAAGGACAAGAAGGCGCGCGTCTTCGTCAACCTCGACCCGTTCACGGTGAACCTCGCGGACGAAGGCGGCGACCGCTTCGCGCAGATCTCGGTCGTGCTCGAAGTCGGAGACGCGAAGGTCAACGAGCAGGTCTCCGCGCACATGCCCGCGGTGCGCAACGCGATCCTGCTGCTGATCTCGTCGAAGGAGTCGCGCGAGCTGCTGACCGTTCCGGGCAAGGAGCAGCTGGCCCACGAGATCGCGTCGACCGCCGCGCGCCAGCTCGGCTGGGAGGGCGACGACGAGTCCGAGGCGCCGAAGAAGGTGCCGGTGTCGGCGAAAGCCGCCGAGGACAAGCACGCCGACGGCGAGAAGGCCGACAAGGCCTCCGAGCCCGAGGTCGCCGAGAAGCCTGCGAAGAAGAAGCCGAAGAAGGCGAAGAACTCCGACCCGAACCCGATCGAGGCGGTTCACTTCGCGCAGTTCATCGTCCAGTAGCGACCATGGCCGACCAGTTCCTGTCCCAGGAAGAAGTCGACGCACTGCTCGAGGGCGTCAATGGCGATGCGGGCGGCTCCGGGCCGGAGGAGCAGGCGGGCGGCGTGCGCCCGTACGACCTCGCCAAGCAGGAGCGGATCGTCCGCGGGCGGATGCCCACGCTGGAGATCGTCAACGAGCGCTTCGCGCGCAATCTGCGGATCGGGCTGTTCAACTTCATGCGCCGCAACCCCGAGATCTCGGTCGGGCAGGCCAAGGTCCAGAAGTACAGCGCGTTCCTGCGCAACCTCGTCGTGCCGACGAACATCAACATCATGCAGGTCAAGCCGCTGCGCGGCAGCGGCCTGGTGATCTGCGAGCCGAACCTCGTCTTCACGGTGATCGACAGCCTGTTCGGCGGCAGCGGCAAGCTGCACACCCGCATCGAGGGCCGCGACTTCTCGCCGACGGAGCAGCGGATCATCCAGCGCATGGTCGAGGTGATCGCCGAGGAGTACCGCAAGGCCTGGGCCGGCATCTACCCGCTGGAGCTCGAGTACGTGCGCTCCGAGATGCACACGCAGTTCGCGAACATCGCGACGCCCTCGGAGATCATGGTCACGACCAGCTTCGACGTCGAGATCGGCGAGGCCGGCGGCGTGCTGCACTTCTGCATCCCCTACTCCACTCTCGAGCCGATCCGCGACACGCTCTACTCGTCGGTGCGCGCCGACCACCAGGGCACCGACCGGCGCTGGGTGAACCTGCTCACGCAGCAGATCAAGTCGGCCGAGGTCGAGCTGATCGCCGAGTTCGCGACCGCGACCGCGACGATCGAGCAGCTGATGGCGCTGCGCCCCGGCGACTTCATCGAGCTCGACCTGAACGAGACCATCACGAGCAAGGTCGACAACGTCCCGGTCTTCGAGTGCCGCTACGGCATCTCGAGCGGGCGCTACGCAATCAAGGTCCAGTCCATCCTCACCAGGGAGCTGGAATCGGTGACCGGAGCAGGCAATGAACGATGAGCTGAGCCAGATGGCGAGCCAGAACTCGAACCAGAACGAGATGGCCGACGAGTGGGCCGCCGCGCTCGCCGAACAGGAGAAGTCCGCGGGGGGACAGGTCGCCGCCGCCGTCGAGACCACCCAGGACGCGTCGCACCTGTTCCCGCGCCTGTCCGGAGGCAAGGACCTCGACGCGCACAACGACATCGACATGATCCTGGACATCCCGGTGCAGCTCACGGTCGAGCTCGGACGCACCCGGATCCCGATCAAGCACATCCTTCAGCTCGCGCAGGGCTCGGTGATCGAGCTCGACGCGCTCGCCGGCGAGCCGATGGACGTGCTCGTCAACGGTTGCCTGATCGCGCAGGGCGAGGTCGTCGTCGTCAACGACAAGTTCGGCATCCGACTGACCGACATCGTGACCCCCTCCGAGCGGCTGCGCAGGCTGAACCGGACCTGACCGGGGGGCCGATCAAGTGAACGGTTCGCTGCTGCCCTCGCTGCTGTCGTTCGTCGCGGTCGTCGTGATGATCCCGGTCGCGCTGTGGCTCGTGAAGCGCACCCAGGCGGTTCGCCCCGGCGGCGGCGGGCCGCTCGCCGTCGTCACCGCGGTGACGGTCGGCCCGCGCGAGCGAATCGCGGTGGTTCGCGCCGGCGAACGGTTCCTCGTCGTCGGCATCACGAGCCAGTCGATGGCGCTGCTGGCCACGCTCGACGAGTGGCCCGATCAGGCGCAGCTCGCCAACCCCGCGTCGCCGTTCGCGACGCTCCTGGAACGGTTCCACGGCAATGCCCAGAAAGGCTCCTAGCATCCCGGCGGCGGCGCTCGTCGCCGTCGCGGCCCTCGCTCTGCTCGCGGGGCCCGCGCACGCACAGGGGATCCTGACCGTCAACGCGACGTCGGCGCCCGGCGGCGGCACCACCTACTCGGTGCCGGTGCAGACGCTGCTGATCTTCACCGCGCTCTCGTTCCTGCCGGCGGTGCTGCTGCTGATGACCAGCTTCACGCGCATCGTGATCGTGCTGTCGCTGCTGCGCCAGGCGCTCGGGCTGCAGTCGACGCCGCCGAACCAGGTCATCATCGGGATGTCGCTGTTCCTGACCTTCTTCGTGATGTCGCCCACGCTCGAGCGCATCTACAACGACGCGTACAAGCCTTACGCAGAGCAGAAGATGCAATTCGAGGAGGCGATCGCCAAGGGCGGCGACCCGCTGCGCGCGTTCATGTCGAAGCAGACTCGGGAGACCGACCTGAACCTGTTCGCGAAGATCGGCAAGGTCGAGCGCTCGACGTCGGCCGCCGAGGTCCCGATGCGCGTGCTGATTCCCGCGTTCGTGACCAGCGAGCTGAAGACCGCGTTCCAGATCGGCTTCCTCGTGTTCGTGCCGTTCCTGATGATCGACCTGATCGTCGCGAGCCTGCTGATGTCGATGGGGATGATGATGGTGTCCCCGGTGCTGGTCGCCCTGCCGTTCAAGCTGATGCTGTTCGTGCTCGCCGACGGCTGGAACCTGCTGATCGGATCGCTGGTGTCGAGCTTCGGCACCTAGGCGCGCGAAGTCTCGCGCGCGCACGTGGAACCAGGAGCCCCCGAATGACCCCGGAATACGTCGTGACCGTCGGGCGCCAGGCGCTCGAGCTGATGCTGATCGTCGCCTCGCCGGTGCTGCTGGTCGCGCTCGCGATCGGCCTGACCGTCAGCCTGCTGCAGGCCGTCACGCAGATCAACGAAGCGACGCTGTCGTTCCTGCCGAAGCTGGTCGCGGTGTCGGTCACGCTGATCGTCGCCGGCCCGTGGATGATCACGATGCTCACCGACTACATCGCCCGCACGCTTCAGTCGCTGCCGCAGGCGGTCACCGGCGGATGATCTCCGTCAGCGACTCCCAGCTCTACGCCTGGCTCGCGAGCTTCCTGCTGCCGCTGTTCCGCGTGCTGGCGCTGATGAGCAGCGCGCCGGTGCTGTCGAACCGGGCCTTCCCTGCGCGCGCGCGGGTCGCGCTCGCGGCCGCGGTCGCGCTCGTCGTCGCGCCGTTCGCGGCGCCGCCCTCGCCGACCGTGCTCGCCGAGGCCCCCGGGCTGGTGCTCGTCGCGCGCGAGGTCCTGATCGGGCTGACCATCGGCTTCACCGCGCGGCTCGTCTTCGCCAGCTTCGAGCTCGCCGGCGAGGCGATCGGGCTGCAGATGGGGCTGTCGTTCGCCGGGTTCTTCGACCCCCAGAGCGGCCAGGCCAACGCGGTCGGGCGCTTCGTCGGCACCCTCGCGCTGCTCGCGTTCGTCGCGGTCAACGGCCCGCTCGCGGTGATCGCGACCGTGATCCAGAGCCTGGACGTCTTCCCGCCCGGCGACGCGTCGTTCGCGTTCCTCGCGAACCGCTCGCCGCTGCAGCTCGGCTCCGAGCTGTTCGCGCTCGCGCTGAACTTGTCGCTGCCTTTCGTGGCGCTGCTGCTGTTCGTCAACATCAGCCTGGGCGTGATCTCGCGGGTGGCGCCGCAGTTCAACGTGTTCGCGGTCGGGTTCCCCCTCACGATCGGTGCCGGGCTGCTGCTGCTGACGCTGGGGCTGCCGATGATCGAGGCCCCGCTCGCCGCGAGCCTGGAGCGCGTGCTCACGATGGTGGCCCGCTAGGGCCGACGCGCGCGGTCTCGCCGCGGCGGCGGCGCGCGCCGGGCGCAGCGCGTCGCGTCAGACCCGGTGCGTGACGGAGCCCGCGGAAGAGCGCAGCCGCTCCACGAGCTTGCCGGCGATTGCCTCGAGCGACGCCGACTCGTGCACCGCGCCCGCGACCACCGCCTCGCGCGGCATCCCGTAGACGATGCAGCTCGCCTCGTCCTGCGCCAGGTTGTAGCTGCCCGCCTCGCGCATCGTGCGCATCGCGTCCGCGCCGTCGCGGCCCATGCCGGTCAGCATGACGCCGATCGCGTTCGGGCCGACCTTGGCCGCCACCGACGCGAACAGGACCTCGACCGAGGGCTTGTGGCGGTTCACCGGCTCGGAGTCGTCGAGCACCGCGACGTAGTTCGCGCCGCTGCGGTCCACGCGCAGGTGGCGTCCGCCCGGCGCGATGTACGCGTGCCCCGGAACCAGGCGCTCGCCGTTCTCGGCCTCCTTCACGCGGATCCGGCACTGCGCGTCCAGGCGCTCGGCGAAGCTGCGCGTGAAGCCGGGCGGCATGTGCTGGGTGATCACGATCGCGGGGAAGTCCGGCGGCAGCTTCGTCAGGATCGCGCGGATCGCCTCGGTCCCGCCGGTCGAGGCGCCGATCGCGATCAGCTTCTCGGTGCCGTGCCGCAGCGTCGATGGCGTCGACGGCGCCGCGCGCGGCGGCGAGGCGGCGCCGTCGCGCGCCGGCGCCTGCGCCGTCGGCGCGGCCGGATGGCGCGCGATGCGCGCCCGCGCGGCGATGCGGATCTTCTCGACGATCTCGGCCGCCGCTTCCTGCAGCCCCTGCGAGATGCCGATGCGCGGCTTGGCGACGAAGTCGACCGCGCCGAGCTCGAGGGCGCGCATCGTCACCTCGGCCCCCCGCTCGGTCAGCGTCGACACCATGACCACCGGCATCGGGCGAAGGCGCATCAGCTTCTCGAGGAAGTCGATGCCGTCCATGCGCGGCATCTCGACGTCGAGCGTCAGCACGTCCGGATCGAGGTTGCGGATCATCTCGCGCGCCACGAACGGGTCCGACGCCGCTCCCACGCACTGCATGTCGGGCTGGGCGTTCACGATGGTGGACAGCAGGCTGCGCACGAGCGCGGAGTCGTCGACCACCACCACCCGAGTCTTGTTCATCGAATCCCCTAGAACAGGTCGACGCTGCCGCCTCGCGACGTCGTCCCCTTGATGCTGCTCTTGTAGCGCGACTCCTCGGAGACCACCGCCGAGGCGTTCGTCGGCGCCAGCTTCTTGACCATCGCCTTCGCGCTCTTCGGAAAATAGCAGACCTTGCGCGGATTGACGTCGAGGACGTCCTTGGAGACGATCGGAATGCGCTCGTCGTTGAGGAAGTGCTCGACGAACTCGACGTTCTGCCGGCCCACGTTCAGGTGCGTCATGCCCTGGATCACCGCGGCGCCGCCGAACACCTTCGCCTCGAGGCTGCCGCGCCGGGCGCCGCGCTTGAGCAGCTCGTTGATCAGCATCTCCATCGCGTTCACGCCGTAGCGGGCGGACGAGTCGTCGCCGTCCGGCAGCAGGAAGTGGTTCATCCCGCCGACCCCGATGCCGCGATCCGCGATGCACGCGGCGACGCAGGAGCCGAGCACGGTCTGGATCACCAGGTCCTCGTTGAAGACGAAGTACTCGCCCGGCAGGACCTTGCAGGCCTCGACGTTGAACGCGTGGTCGAAGAAGAAGAACGACGCCTCGTGGGGCTGCTTCGGCCGGCGCCGCAGTGCCGCGAGTCTCGGTGTCTCGACAAGTCCCATGACGTCAGCCCACCCGCCGGTAGACGGTCTTGCCCTGCAGCGTGAACAGGTCGCGACGATCGGAAAAATTCTCGGAGTGCCCGACGAACAGCAGGCCGCCCGGCCTGACGAACCGGTGCATGCGCTCGAGCACCGCGGTCTTGGTCGCCGAATCGAAGTAGATCATCACGTTGCGGCAGAAGATCACGTCGAACGGCTCCCTGAACGGCCAATTGTCCTCCGCGAGGTTCACCTGCCCGAACGTGACCAGCGACGCGACTTCCGGGCGCACCCGCACCAGACCGTCGTGCTTGCGCACGCCGCGCAGGAAGAAGCGCTGCAGGCGGTCCCCGCCGAGCGCCTCGAGGGCGGACGCCTGGTAGACGCCCCGGCGCGCCCGCTCGAGGACGTCGGTGTCGATGTCGGACGCGAACACGCGCACCGACGGCCGAGCGCCCAGCGCCTCGATCGCCGTGATCGCGAGCGAGTAAGGCTCCTCGCCGGTCGACGCGGCCGAGCACCAGATCGACAGCTGCCGGCCCTGGCCCGACTGCGCGCGCAGGTGCTCGGCGAGCATCGGGAAGTGGTACGCCTCGCGGAAGAACGACGTGAGGTTCGTCGTCAGCGCATTGACGAAGGCCTGCCAGTCCTCGTGGCTGCCGCTCTCGAGCGAGTTCAGGTACGACGCGAAATCGCGGTGCCCGGTCTCGCGCAGCCGGCGCGTCAGGCGGCTGTAGACCATGTTCTGCTTGCTCGCGGCGAGCGTGATCCCCGCGCGGCGGTAGATGAGCGCGCGCACCCGCTCGAAGTCCTGCGCCGTGAAGGTGAGGCCCTCGTCGGTGACCCGGATCGAGTCTGCGACCGTCATGGCGTGCCGTTCACCCGCGGGCCCGCCCGGCGCGATGCGCGCGCCGGAGCGGCCGATGCAATGGCCCGAAGCCTCGAGCGGATCACTAGAAGGTCTCCCAGTCGTCGTCGGGCGCGCTCGTCGCCTTCGCGGGCGCGGGGGTCGCCTTCGCGGGCAGGCTCGCCGCCTTCGCGGGCAGGGTCGCCGCCTTCGCGGGAGCGGCCTGCGGCGACGCGCCGGCGGTCTTCGCATTCGAGGCCGGCGTCGCGTGCCCGGGCGGGGAGGCCTCGGACTGCGCGGGCGCCGCCGCGGGAGCGGCCGCGCGGGCGGGTGCCCGTGCGCGGGCGGGGACGGTCGCGGCCTCGATGCCCGCCGGCGTCGCGCCCGGCGCGGCCGGGGTCGGCGCGGCCCCGCCCTCCAGGGCGAACACCGAGACCGCCTCGGCGAGCGCGCGCGCCTGATTGCGCAGGCTCTCGGCCGCCGCGGCGCTCTGCTCGACCAGCGCGGCATTCTGCTGCGTCATGCGGTCGAGCTGGTCGACCGCCGCGTTGACCTGCTCGATCTGCCCGCTCTGCTCCTGGGTGGCGGCGCTGATCTCGCCGATGATGTCGGTGACGCGCCTGACCGAGCCGACGATCTCCGTCATCGTCTCGCCGGCGTCCTTGACCAGCAGCGAGCCGTTGCGCACCTCGTCGACCGACGCGGTGATCAGGCCCTTGATCTCTCGCGCCGCCTCGGCGGATCGCTGCGCGAGGTTCCTCACCTCGCTGGCGACCACCGCGAATCCGCGCCCCTGCTCGCCGGCCCGCGCGGCTTCCACCGCGGCGTTCAGCGCCAGGATGTTCGTCTGGAACGCGATGCCGTCGATCACGCCGATGATCTCGACGATCCGGCCGGAGGTGGCGCTGATCGCGTCCATCCGCTCGACGACCTGGCTCACGACCGTCCCGCCGCGCTGCGCGACTTCGGACGCGCTCAGCGCGAGCTGGTTGGCCTGGCGGGCGCTCTCGGTGTTGCCCCGGACCGTCTGCGTGAGCTGCTGCATGCTGGCCGACGTCTGCTCGAGGCTGGACGCCTGGGACTCGGTGCGTCCGCTCAGGTCGCTGTTGCCCGCCGCGATCTGCGCGGACGCGGTGCCGATGCTGTCGGTCGAGCCGCGCACCTTGGCGACGATCTCGCGCAGCGACGCCTGCATGTCGGCGAGCGAGCGCTGCAGCTCGCCGACCTCGCCGGTGCCGTCCTGCGCGATGCGGCTGTTCAGGTTGCCGGCGGCGACGCTCTTCGCGAAGCCCACGGCCCCGCCGATCGACGACACCAGCGAGCGCCCGAGCATCCGGCACAGCGCGAGCGTCACGATCGCCGCGGCGAGGGCCGCGACGCCGATGATCCACTCCGCCCGCCGCTGCGTGGCGAGCACTTCCTGGTACTCCTCGACCGACTTGAAGCGCGCGAGCCGCGCCGCCTCGTCGGCGACCTTGACCAGCACGACGAATTCCTGGTCGGCGGTCTGCATCGCCGCCAGCCCGGTGTTGGCGTCGACCGACGCCAGGTCGATCGCGTCGTCGAGCAGCTTCTTGAGCCGGGTCAGCGGCTTGCCGAGCGCGCCGGCGGTCTCCGCGGAGTCTTCGCCGCCGAGCTTCTCGAGGTCGGCGACCAGCAGCAGCGCGGTGTCGACGCGCTCGCGGACCGCCTTGCGCTCGTCCTTCACGCGCGCGTCGTCGAAGCTGCCGATCAGCCCGAGCAGCCGATAGGCGTGCGCATTGGTCTCGGCCGCACGGGTGCGGATCCGCTGCACCAGCTCGGTGGACCGGTTGCGCTCGTTGAGCCGGTCGATCGCGTCGCGCTCGATGCGCATCGACCAGATCGCGGCGCCGCCGAGCATGGCGATCAGCGCCGACGCGACGGCGGGGACCAGCAGGAATCTCGTCTGGATCTTCATGGTCGATCGCTCGCAGAAGATGGCGCCGGCCGGCCCGGCCCGCGCCCGGTTCGATCCCGGGCGCGCGGCCGCCCGCCGCCGGTGCCTATTTGTAGATCCCGCCGCAGACCACGGTGTCCTCGAGCCGTTCGCAGTACATCTGCTTGGGCTCGACCTTGCGGGTCACCGGGTTCGTGAACTTGTAGTCCTGCCAGAACGTCGCCTGCTTCTGGCCCATCTCGACGCGCTCCTTGACGAACGGCTTGCCGTCGACGTCCTTCAGGTCGATCAGGTTCTTGCCGATCATCTTCTCGTTGGCGCCGTGCGCGCGCACGACGCCGTCGAGCCCGTAGACCACCAGGTACAGGTCGCGGTCGACGAACTTGCCGGTCTTGTTGCTGACCTCGGCGTAGCCCTTGTCGTTGCCGCTCGCCTTGATGAAGGCGACCCCCTTCTTGACCATCGCGACGGCGTCGTCGCGGGTCGCGACCTCGCTCTTGGCCTGCACGTTCGCGGCGACGAAGGAGAGCGCGGCGAGCGCGAGGGACACACCCAGCAATTGCAGCGGCTTCATTTCGGGACTCCTGTCGAGGTTGGTGGGGAAAGGTGCGGCTCAGGCCGCGATCGCCATTTCCGGCGACATGATCAGCTGCTCGATGTCCACCAGGATCAGCATCCGCTCGCCCACCGTGCCCAGGCCCAGGATGTAGCTGGAGTCGACCATCGACGACATCTCGGGCGCGTCGCGCACCGCGTCGGGGGGCAGTTCGAGCACGTCCGACACCGAATCGACGACGATGCCGATGACCCGGCTGCGCACGTTCAGGATGATCACGACCGTGAAGCTGTTGTACTCGGCCGACCCGAGGCCGAATCGCAGCCGCATGTCGACGATCGGCACGATCACGCCGCGCAGGTTCACGACGCCCTTGATGAACGAGGGCGCATTGGCGATGCGCGTCGGCTGCTCGTAGCCGCGGATCTCCTGGACCTTGAGGATGTCGATGCCGTACTCCTCGGCGCCGAGGCGGAAGGTCAGGTACTCGCGCGGGCGCACGACGCCGTGCGACGGGGTGGACTTCTCGAGGATCTCAGCGGTTTGCATGGAGTGTCTCCGGTCGGATTCGACGATTCGGTCAGTGCCGGGCGCGCCTGACGAGCTGCCCGACGTCGAGGATCAGTGCGACGCGACCGTCGCCCAGGATCGTGGCGCCGGACACGCCGGGCACCTTGCGATAGTTCGCCTCGAGGTTCTTGACGACGACCTGCTGCTGGCCGACGAGCTCGTCGACGAGCAGCGCGATGCGCGAGCCCTCGGCCTCGATCACGATCATGATCGACCCCGACTCGCGGTCGCCGAAGCGCGGCACTTCGAACACCTCGTCGAGCGGCACGACCGGCAGGAACTCGTCGCGCACCTCGACCACGCGGTTCGCGCCCGCGACGCTGCGCACGTCCTTCTCGTCGAGCTCGATCGACTCGACGACCGACGCCAGCGGGAGGATGTAGGTCTCGTCGCCGACGGCCACCGACATGCCGTCCATGATCGCCAGGGTCAGCGGCAGCCGCACGATCACGCGCGTTCCGAAGCCCTCGGCGGAATCGAGCTCGACCGATCCGCCCAGCCCGAGGATGTTGCGCCGGACGACGTCCATGCCGACGCCGCGGCCGGAGACGTCGGTGACCACGTCGGCGGTCGAGAATCCCGGCTCGAAGATGAGCTGGAAGATCTCCTGGTCCGTCATCTGGTCGTGAACCGCCAGGCCGCGCTCGCGCGCCTTCTTCAGGATCTTCTCGCGCGACAGGCCGCGGCCGTCGTCGCGCACCTCGATCGCGATCGACCCGCCCTTGTGCTCGGCCGACAGCGTGATCGTGCCGTGCGGCACCTTGCCCTTGGCCACGCGCTCGTCGGGCAGCTCGATGCCGTGGTCGACCGAATTGCGCACCAGGTGCGTGAGCGGATCGGTGATCTTCTCGATCATGCCCTTGTCGAGCTCGGTCGCCTCGCCGACGGTATGAAGTTCCACCTGCTTGCCGAGCTTGCCGGCGAGGTCGCGCAGCATCCTCGGGAAGCGGTTGAAGACGACCGCCATCGGGATCATCCGGATCGCCATCACGGCCTCCTGGAGCAGGCGCGTGTTGCGCTCCAGGTCGACGAGGCTCCCGGTCAGCTGCTGGTGGACGATCGGGTCGAGGGTGCGGCCGGTCTGCGCGAGCATCGCCTGCGTGATGACCAGCTCGCCGACCAGGTTGATCAGCAGGTCGACCTTCTCGACCGAGACGCGGATCGTCGCCGCGTCCACGTTGGCCCCCGCCTTGTCGACGCGGGGCGCGCGCGCCGCGGGCTTGTCCGCGGCGGGCGCGGGCTCGAGGACCTCGACACGCGGCGCCGCGGGCGCCTTGAGCTCGGGATTGGCCTGCGCCAGCTTCTCCTTGTTCGCCTCGACGTCGACGAAGAACCCGTAGCCCGGGTCGGGGTCGGCGGCGGCGGGCGTCGCCGCGGCCGGCGCCGGCGCCTCGGCCTGCGGCATCGGGCGGATCGCGACGCTCTCGCGCGCGACGTGGAACGTGAACAGGTCCAGCAGCTCGTCGTCGGTGCTGGTGGTGCGAACCTTGAACAGGCGGCAGCGGGCCTCGTCGGCCTTCCCGCCGTCGAGCGGCTCGATCGTGCCCAGCCCCGGGATCTCTCCGAAGAGCTCGGCGAGCTGGTCGGCGACTTCGGGCTTGTCCAGCGGCCCGACCTTGACTTCGAGCTCGCGCTCACCGGGAACGGCCGGTGCGGCGGCGGCCGCGGCCGGTGCGGGAACCGGCGCCGGCGCCGGTGCCGGCGCGGGCGCGGCCGGCGCCGCGGCCTTGGGAGCGGCCGCGGCCGTCCCGGTCACGTGGGCGCGGATGCGCGCGACGAGCTCCGACGCGTCGATCAGGACGTCGCTGGTGCCCTGGTGGCGCGCGAGCAGCCCGCGCAGCGTGTCGCCCGACTCGAGCAGCACGTCCACCATCCCGACCGCGAGCGAGAGCTCGTGGCGGCGCAGACGGTCGAGCAGCGTCTCCATCACGTGCGTGAGGTCGGCGACGTCCTGGAACCCGAACGTCGCGGCACCGCCCTTGATCGAGTGCGCGCAGCGGAAGATCGCGTTCAGCTGCTCGTCGTCGGGCGAATCGACGTCGAGCGCCAGCAGCTGCGTCTCCATGTTCGCCAGGTTCTCGCCCGCTTCCTCGAAGAAGACCTGGTAGAACTGGGTGAGGTCGAAATCGGCGCCGCCGGACGCGGAACCGGACACGTGTTCGCTCATGTTCTTCTCTCCCTGCGGCCCGTTCGCTACGGCAGTACCTTGCGGATCACTTCGACCAGACGGCGGGGGTCGAACGGCTTGACCAGCCATCCGGTCGCACCGGCCGCGCGTCCGGCCTGCTTCATCTCGTCGCTCGACTCGGTGGTCAGGATCAGGATCGGCGTCAGCTGGAACTGCGGCTGCGAGCGCAGGTGCCTGACCAGCGTGATGCCGTCCATGCGCGGCATGTTCTGGTCGGTGAGCACGAGGTCGACCGAGCGCTCGCGCAGCTTCTCGATCGCGTCCTGCCCGTCGACGGCTTCGATCACGTCGAAGCCCGAGCTCTTCAATGTGAAGGCGACCATCTGACGCAGCGAGTTCGAGTCGTCCACTGCGAGTATCGCGGCCATCTGAGCTGCTCCTGGAGTTCGGTTCCGTGCCGGTCAATTCAAAAGAGTTCGATCGATCCCGCGTCGACCTGCCGCTGAGCCACCGGGCAGTGCCGCCGCACGAGCTCGATCGACGCGCCGTCTTCCTCGTCGGGCGAGACCCGGGTGCCGAGGAAGTCCGCCACGCCGCGAATGCGTCGCACGGTGTGGGTGATCACCTGTGTCGCCATGTCCTGGAACTGGAGCGCGGTCACCGCGCCGGCGAGCTCGTGCCGCAGCGCGTCGGCACCCGTGCGCTCGCCCGCGTCCGCGCCGATGCGCTCGCTGGCCGCGGTGAAGCGCGCCAGCAGCTGGGCCGCCGCGTCCTCGAGCAGCCCGCTCAGCCGGTCGAGGTCGGTCGCGGCCTCCAGAAGCTGGTCCTGGAGCTCGACCACTTCACCGGGGTTCAGCGGCACACCGAAGGATTCGTCGTCGTTGGGCATGGGCGTGGGTTCGAACGTTCAGCGTTCCAGTCGCTCGTCCGATTCTGACCGAGCGCCCGGCCGATCGACCGGCGGAAAAGGACGGCAAAGCTCGTACAATTCGGTTCGCCGTGAACCCCAACACCGACGTCCGCTATCCGCTGCACTCGCGCATCCGGATCCTCGTCGTCGAGGATTCCCCGGAGGACTTCGACCTCCTGGTCGCGACGCTGGGCCACCAGGGCCTGAACGTCGACTGCGTTCGCGTCGAGGACGCGGAGTCCATGACGGCCGCGCTCGCCGAGCCGGGCTGGGACGCGGTGATCTCCGACCACCACCTGCCGCGCTTCTCCAGCACCGAGGCGCTGCAGACGATGCTCGACGCCGGCCTGCACCTGCCTTTCCTGATCGTCTCCGGCGCGATCGGCGAGGACGCCGCCGTCGCGGCGATGCGCGCCGGTGCCGACGACTACCTGATCAAGGGACGGCTGGCGAGGCTCGGCCCCGCGCTCACCAACGCGATGCGCGCCGCCGAGTCCCGGCGCGAGCGCCAGCGCGCCGAGCGGGCGCTGCGGGCATCGGAGCAGCGGCTGCACGAGCTGTCCGCGCACCTGCAGCGGGTCGTCGAGGAGGAGCGCAAGGCGATCGCGCGCGAGATCCACGACGAGGTCGGCGGCATGCTCACCGCACTGCGCTTCGACCTGTCCTGGATCGAGCGCAACGGCGAGAGCACGGTCGCGCAGCGGGCGTCCCAGGCGCTCGGAACCCTGAAGATCGCGCAGCAGGCGAGCCAGCAGATCATGCGCAACCTGCGCCCGCCGGTGCTCGACGCCGGCATCGTGCCGGCGCTCGACTGGCAGCTGGCGGAGTTCCGCAAGCGCACCGGGTGCGCCGCGCGGCTGCGCGCGAACACCGATCACGTCGCCCTCTCCGACGACGTCGCGATGACCGTGTACCGCACCTTGCAGGAGGCGCTCACCAACGTCGTCAAGCACTCGGGCGCCACGCGCGTCGACGTCGACCTGGTCGTGCGCGAGGGCATGCTCTCGCTCGAGATCCTCGACGACGGGCGCGGGATCGGCAGCGCGGACCTCGAGAAGTCGACTTCGTACGGCCTGCGCGGGCTGGCCGAGCGCGCGCGCGCGGTCGACGGCTGGCTCGAGGTCGCGCCCGGCCGCAGCGGCACGGCGCTGCTGCTCACGGTGCCGACGGCCGAAGACGCGCCGAAGGAGGCGCCGTGATCCGGGTCATCGTCGTCGACGACCACGCGCTGATCCGGCGCGGGCTGCGCGAGACGCTCACCGAGGCGGGCGACATCACCGTCGTCGGCGAGGCCGGCGACTACGGCGAACTGCGCCAGGTCATGCGCGCCGAGCCCTGCGACGTGCTCCTGCTCGACGTCAACCTGCCGGGGCGCAGCGGCATCGACGCGCTCAAGGCGATGCACGAGGCGGGCGAGCAGGTGCGCGCCGTGGTGCTCTCGCAGTACCCGGAGGACCAGTACGGCATCCGCGCCCTGAAGGCGGGCGCGATGGCCTACCTGAACAAGGGCGCGTCGCCCGACGTGATCGTCCAGGCGGTGCGAACGGTCGCCGGCGGGCGAAAGTTCGTGACGCCCGAGATCGCCCAGGCGCTCGCCGACAGCGTCGCGCACCGCGCGGGCGCCGCTCACGAGCTGCTCTCCGACCGCGAGCTCCAGACGCTGGTGCTGATCGCCGAGGGGCGAAAGCTCTCCGAGATCGCCGAACGGCTGTCGCTGTCGCCCAAGACGGTCAGCGTGTACCGGGCGCGCGTTCTCGAGAAGCTCGGCCTGGCGAGCAACGCCGAGCTCGCGACCTACGCGATGCGCAACGGCCTGATCGACTAGGGCCCTGCCCCGCGGACGCGGCCGGTCACCCGACGCGGACGCAGTTCTTGCCCTCCCGCTTGGCGCGGTACATCGCGTCGTCGGCGCGCGCCACCGCGGCCAGCAGCGTGTCGTCCGGCCTCACCGACGTGACGCCGGCCGAGAACGTGATGAAGCGCCGGTGCGCGTCGAACAGGAACACGTGGCGGGTCATCTCGCGCTGCAGCCGCACGAGCGTGTCCTGCGCATCGCTCAGGTTCGCCCCGGGCAGCAGGATCACGAACTCCTCGCCGCCGTAGCGGGCGACCGCGTCGGTCGGACGCAGCCGTTCCTTGAGCACCGTCGCCAGGTGCCTGAGCGCGTCGTCGCCGGCGGCGTGGCCGAGCGCGTCGTTCAGCTTCTTGAAGTCGTCGACGTCGACCAGCGCGAGCGCCAGCGCCTGGCGCGACTGGCGCGCGCGCGCCTGGGCGCCGGTGAACGAGTCCTCGAGCCCGCGCCGGTTCATCGTCTGCGTCAGGTGGTCGGTGACGATCTCCGCGCTCGCCGCGGCGAGCTGTTCCTCGAGCCGGGACACCTCGCGCTCGAGCGCGTGCGCCGCGTCCTGCCCGCGCTTCAGGCCCTCGTGCGACTGGACCACGTCGGCCTGCATCGTGCGTGTGTCGTCCAGCAGCCGCTGCACGGTGTCGGACAGCGACGCGAGCGACGACGCGCCCTGGATCAGCGCCGCGTGCTCGGTGATGCGGCGGCCGTACTGGTCCGTCGACGCCATCAGGCCAGAGAGCACCGTCGCGAGCTCGACCAGCGTCGACTTCAGCTGCGCGAGCGCGCGCCGCCGCTGCTCGGCGATGTGCCGCTGCATGTCGGAGGTGCGCGACAGCAGCGCCCTCAGCTCGGCGACCGACACGTGGTCGATCTCGCCCGCCAGCATCTCGCGCAGCGCGTCGATCTGCCCGCGCACCCAGCGCTCGTCCTCGGCCAGCGTGTCGACGGTGTCGCACAGCGTCTTGACCATCTCGGTGAGCTCGGCGACGAGACGCTCGGCGCGACGAACGCGCCGCGACTGCCGGTCGTGCTCCTGCACGACCGGGTCGACCGGCGTGTGCGGGCCGCCGACCGCCACCCACGCCTGCGTGTAGTTCTCGGGCGTGGGGGCCATGCGGCGTTCGGCCAGGTGCAGCATCGCCGCGCGCGCGAAGCTGGCGTTGGAGCGGTCCGTACTGGCTCCGTGCGAGGCCGGCGATGCGGTGGTCGTGCTCATGACGGCACTTCTCCTGCTTGTGTCTGGAATGCGAGCGCCGTGGCGGCGGGCGCGACCGGCGCGGGTCTCGCTCGCGGGACGCCCGTCCCGGAGATCCGGCGTGCCACCGACTGCGCGGCGGCGATCGAAGCGTGCACGTGCTCGGCCGGAACCGGGCGCGAGAAGAGGAATCCCTGCATCGAGCGGCAGCCCAGCGCGAGCAGCGCGCCCGCCTGCTCGACGGTCTCGACGCCTTCGGCCAGCACCTGCACGCCCAGGCTCTGGCCGAGCGCGACGATCGCACGGCACACCGCCCCGCCCTGGCGCGACGCGCCGAGCTGATTGACGAACGCACGGTCGACCTTGAGCTTGTCGATCGGCAGGCGCGTCAGGTAGGCGAGCGACGAGTAGCCGGTGCCGAAGTCGTCGATCGCGAGCGTCGCGCCCGCGCCGATCAGCGCCTCGATCCGAGGAAGGGTGCGCTCGAAGTCGCGCACCATGCAGGTCTCGGTCAGCTCGAGCTCGAGCGAACGCGGGGCGAGCCGGTGCACGTGCATCGCGGCGCGCAAGGTGCTCAGCAGCGACTCGCGCTCGAAGTGGATCGTCGGCACGTTCACCGCGATGCGCTCCACCGCGAGCCCGGCGCGCCGCCACGCGGCGAGGCGCTCGGCCGCGGTCTGCAGCACCCACTCGCCGATCGGCACGATCAGGCCCGTGTCCTCGGCGACCGGGATGAATTCGCCCGGCGGGACGAGCCGGCCGTCGCGGCGCCAGCGCAGCAGCGCCTCCATGCCCGTCACCCGGCCCTGGCCGACGTCGACGCACGGCTGGTAGTGCAGCTCGAACTCGGATCGGTCCAGCGCCTTGTGCAGCCCGGCGACGATGTCCATGCGCGCCCGCGGGTCCCGGTTCAGGCTCGGCAGGTACCACGCGGCGTCGTTGCGTCCGCGGGCCTTGACCTCGCGCACCGCGCGGTCCGCGCGCGCGAGCAGCGTGCCGGCCGAGTCCGAATCGCGCGGGAACAGCGCGATGCCCGCCGACGCCGAAACGAAGCAGTCGGTGTCGGCGACGCGGAACGGCCGGCGCAGCGCCGTCATCGCGCGCCGGATGCACTCGTCGACTTCGCTGATGCTGGTCACCCTGGGCAGCATCAGCGCGAACTCGTCTCCGGGCAGGCGCGCGAGCATCGGAGCGTCTTCGCCAGCCTCGCCGGGGCCGATCGAGAGCGACTCGCGGACGCGCTCGGCGATCCTGCCCAGGAGCTCGTCGCCCGCCGTCTGGCCGAGCGTCTCGTTGACCTGCGTGAACCGGTCGAGGTCCAGCACCGCGACCGCGACGCGCTCGTCGCGCAGCGCGGCGGCGCCGATCGCGGCGTCGAGCGCGGCGACGAAGCGGGTGCGGTTGGGAAGACCCGTCAGCGGATCGTGGCTCGCGAGCCGCTCGAGTCGCTCGCGCGCGGCGCGCTCGGCCTGCGCCTGCCGCGCCGTCCCGGACCGGCGCACCAGGTGCCGCATCCGCTCGGCGAGCAGGGTCCAGTGCGTGGACCGGATGAAGTAGTCGTCCGCGCCGGATTCGTAGGCGCGACGGATCGACGACTCGTCCTCGTGCCCGCCGACGAGCAGTGCCGGGAGTTCCGCGCCCGCGAGCGCGCGGACGCGACGACAGGTCTCGAACCCGTCGGAGTGCGGCCCCGTCGCGTCGATGACGACGATGTCGGCCGGCCGCCGCGCCAGTGCGTCGAGCAGCGACGTTCCGGACGCGCAGTCGAGGACGTCCCAGCCCCGCTCGCGCAGCGCGGTGCAGGTCAGGTAGCGCCACATGGGGTCGTCGTCGACCAGGGCGACCCGATGCGCCCGACCCGGGTCGGTTGGCGACGGCGGCTGCGTCATGTCGATGTCGAAAAGGGTTTCACCTCGTTCACTGTTAACGGCAGGATCGGGGAGCGCCTTAGCCCGGACGGGGGTCGCGGGGGACCGTTCGGCCACCCAACGAACGGCGATTCGCGCACGCCCGACGAACGGTCGCCGGCGCCCTACGGACGGCCTCAAGTTCGGCCGTGAAATGACGCTTTCACAACCGCGGGCGTGCGCGCATGCGGCATCATGGAGGCCTGGATCCCGCATCCCCGCCCCGTGCCCGCCGCATCCCGCTCGCCCCGTCCCGCCGCAGACCGTCCCTCGGCGCGCCCCGCCCTGCTCGTCGGCGGCGTGCTCGGAGCCGCGGCGCTGCTCGCGTGGCTGGGCACGGCGTCCGGCGCGCTGCCCGAGATCGCCGCGTCGCCGTGGCGGGTCGCCGCCGCGCTCGCCGCGGCGGCCGCGCTCGGCGCGCTCGCGGGCGCGTGGATCGCCCGCCGTGAGCGCGAGCGCACGCGCCGCGCGCTCGCCGCGGCCGTGGCGGCCGGCGAGCGTCTGCTCGGAGGCGACGCGTCCGCGCGCCTCGCGCCCGCGCCCTCCGACCCGATCGCGCCGCTCGCGGGCCTGCTGAACCGGTTCGCCGACCTGCGCGACGCGACCCAGTCGGTCCTCGCCGACCGCGACCGCCAGCTCGAGGCGCTGCGCGAAATGACCGGCTGGCTGTACTGGGAACAGGACGCCGCGGGGCGCTACACCCGCATCGAGGGTCGCGGCCCGTCGCACGACGCGCTCGCCGAGGCGCTGGTCGGGCGCGCACGCTGGGACTCCGCCGGCCTGCCGCTGGGCCACGGGCTCGATCACGCGGCCGCCGCGAGCGCCGCGGGGCCGGCGACCTGGGACGCCCACCGGCGCGCGTTCGCGTCCGGCGAACGCGTCGAGGAACTGATCTGGGCGCTGCCGCTGGCCGGGTCGCGGCGCGTGTTCCTGTGCGAGAGCGGGCGGGCGCGCGCCGGCGCCGGCGGCGAGCCGCTGGGCTGGACGGGCGTGATGCGCGACATCACCGCCGACCTCGAGCGCGAGCGCATCGCACAGAGCACCGTGACCGCGATGCGCGTGGCCTCCGAGCCGACGCTGCTCGTCGAGTCGGCCCCCGGATGGCCGGGCTGGAAGGCGTGCCGCGTGAACGCGGCGGCGTGCGCGCTGTTCGCGCGGCTGGAGTCCGAGGTGCTGTCGATGGACGCCCGCACGATGTTCGGCGACGACGGCGCCGAGCTCGCCGGGCAGATCGGCGTGGCCCTGCGCGAAGGCCGCGGCATGCGCCGCGACGCCTTCGTCGTCGACCGCTATTCGCGGCGGATGGCGGTCGCGCTGCGCGTCGACCCGATCGGCTCGATCGGCGGCATGCCCGGCCTGGCCGCGCTGTCGCTGGATCACTTCCAGGCCGAGGCCTCGCGGCTGCGCGAGCAGGCCGAGGGCTCGCGGCAGGCACTCGACGCGCAGCGCGCGCGCATCGCCGAGCTCGAGGTCTCCGCGCGCGAGCTGCGCTCGTTCAGTTCGTCGGTGTCCCACGACCTGCGCGCGCCGTTGCGCGTCATCGACGGCTTCGCGCGCCTGCTCAAGGAAGACTTCGGCCACACCCTCGACCGCGTCGCCCACGACCACGTCAATCGCATCCTCGCGGCGGCCACGCGGATGAACTCGATGATCGACGCGATGCTGCGCCTGGCCCGCGTTTCGTCCGAGCCCGTGCAGACCGGGCCGGTGGACCTCAGCACGCTCGCGCGCGAGGTGAACGACGAGATCGCGCTGCAATACGCGGAGCGCGCGGTGGCCGTCACGATCCAGCCCGGAATGGTCGCGAACGGCGACCGCGTGCTGCTCGGGGTCGCCCTGCAGAACCTGATCGGCAACGCGTGGAAGTACACGGCGCGCACCGAGGGCGCGCGCGTCGACGTCGACGCGTTCGAGCGCGACGGCACCACGGTCTACCGCGTCTCGGACAACGGGGCGGGCTTCGACATGCGCTTCGCCGACCGCCTGTTCCGCGTGTTCCAGCGCCTGCACAGCGCGACCGACTTCCCCGGCACCGGTGTCGGGCTTGCGACGGTCGCGCGCATCGTGCAGCGCCACCACGGGCGGGTGTGGGCCGAGAGCGAGCCCGGCCAGGGCGCCCGCTTCCACTTCACGCTCGGCGACGGCGCCTGAAGCCGGCCGGCGTCCGAACCGCTAGTCGCGGCCGCGATCGAGCAGGTCGAACCCGCGCACCAGTTCGTCCGCGAGCTGGGCCTCGGTCCGCGCGACCTCCCTGGCGAGCACCGCCAGCCGTGCTTCGGCCGCCGCGCGCGCAAGCGAGAGCCGCTCCATCAGGATGCCGACCGCGACCGCGCGCACCAGCGCCGCGTCCGTGGGCAGCGTGTCGCGGCGCGCGGCGGCCGCGTCCCGGCTCGCGCTGCGGCGCAAGGCCTCGGCGACGGCGGCCGCGATCGTGTCGACGTCCACCGGCTTGACGAGGTAGTCGAGCGCGCCGAACTCGCGCGCCCGGGCCATCAGCGATTCGTCGCCGAGCGCGGAGAGGAACACGAACGGCGTGCCGACGTAGTCGCGCAGGTAGGCCGCGACGTCGAGCCCGCTCTTGCCGTCCATGCGCATGTCGAGCAGCGCGATCGACGGGCGGTGCTGGCGCGCCAGCAGGATCGCGTCGTCGCCGTTGTCGGCCTCGATGACCTCGTAGCCGGCGTCGCCGAGCGCGCCCGCGAGCGTGGCCAGCACGATGCGATCGTCGTCGCAGACGAGGACGACCGGGCGAGGCGCGAGTGCGGGGACGTCGTCGGATCGGAACCCTGGCATGAATGGATCGCCCGGACGCGGGGGAACGTCGATCGGAGTGGCCAGTGTACCAAGGCGCACGGGCATTGCGGACCCCGCGGCGCCCTCGGCCCTTCCCAATCCCGGACGCCGGTGCGATGCTCTCGCCGGCCGACGAACCACGAAGCCGCACGCCGATGAACGACACCCCCGCACCGCTGCCCCTCGCCGGCCTTCGCGTCGTCGAGTTCACCCACATGGTCATGGGCCCGACCTGCGGGCTCGTGCTCGCGGACATGGGCGCCGACGTGGTCAAGGTCGAGCCGCTCGCAGGTGACCGCACGCGCCACCTGCTCGGCGCGGGCGCGGGGTTCTTCCCGATGTTCAACCGGAACAAGCGCAGCATCCGGATCGACCTCCAGCACCCGGACGGGGCGCGCGTCGCGCGGCGGCTGTGTGCGGGCGCCGACGTCGTCGCCGAGAACTTCAAGCCCGGCACGATGGCGAAGTACGGGCTCGACTACGCGAGTCTCGCCGCCGGCAATCCGCGCCTGATCTACGCGAGCCTGAAGGGCTTCCTGCCCGGGCCGTACGAGCACCGCACCGCGCTCGACGAAGTGGTGCAGATGATGGGCGGGCTCGCGTACATGACCGGGCGCCCGGGCGACCCGCTGCGCGCGGGCACGAGCGTCAACGACATCATGGGGGGCATGTTCGGCGCGATCGGCATCCTCGGCGCGATCGTCCAGCGCGGCATCACCGGGCGCGGCCAGGAGATCCAGTCGGCGCTCTTCGAGAACAACGTGTTCCTCGTCGGCCAGCACATGCTGCAGTACGCGATCACCGGCACGGCGCCCGAGCCGATGCCCAATCGCCTGTCGGCGTGGGCGGTCTACGACGTGTTCACGGTCAGGGACGGCGAGCAGATCTTCCTCGCCGCGGTCAGCGACGGGCAGTGGTCGGTGTTCTGCGACCTCTTCGGCTTCGGCGACCTGAAGGCCGACCCCGCCTACGCGACGAACAACGACCGCGTGCTCCGGCGCGCGACGATGATGCCGATCCTGCGCGAGCGGCTGGCGGAATACTCCGCCGCCGAGCTCGCGCGGCGCTTCGAGAGTGCCGGCCTGCCGTACGCGCCGATCGCGCGCCCCGAGGACCTCTTCGACGACCCGCACCTCGCGGCCACCGGCGGGCTCGCCGACGTCGTGCTCTCCGACGGCCCGCGCGCCGGCCGGTCGGCGAAGGCCGCGCTGCTGCCGTTCACGATGGACGGCCGGCGTCTGGGCGTGCGCCACGACCCGCCGCACGCCGGCGAGGACACCGCCGCGCTGCTGCGCGAAGCGGGGCTGGGCGACGACGAGATCGCGCGCCTGCGCGAGGCGCGCGCGGTGGCCTGAGGGACGGCACGCCGCACGCCGCGCGCCCGACCGGCGCCGCGCGGGTTCACGCGAATCTCCCGAACTCGGTCACCGGCGTGATCCAGTAGGCGACCTCCGGAATCGGGAACGCGGCCTTCAGCGCGGCCACCAGCGCGCGCGCGTCGTCGTGCGCCAGCACCACCTGCAGGTGTGCCCGCCCCGAGCGGCCCCGCACGCGCTCGGCAGCGCCCGACAGCGGCACGCTCTGCCCGGCGCCCTCGGCGCGCCCGATCACGAAGCCGCTCACCCACTCCGGGTGCCCGAGCATCTGGTCGACGAAGTCCTCCTCGAGCGACGCCGGGATGACCAGCGTCAGGCAGCAGTCGAGCGTCTTCATCGCGGCGCTTCCTCGGCAGTGAGCGGGTCGGCCGGCCCCCGCGCCGGCCGCGAGCCCGCGATGTAACGGTACAGGATCGGGAGGATGACGAGCGTGAGCAGCGTCGAGGACACCAGCCCGCCGACGACCACGATCGCGAGCGGGCGCTGGATCTCGGACCCCGGGCCGCTCGCGTACAACAGCGGCACGAGGCCGAACGCGGCGATGCTCGCGGTCATCAGCACCGGCCGCAGCCGGCGCCGCGCGCCCTCGATCACGACCTGCTCGATCGGCAGGCCGCGGTCGCGCAGCTGGTTGAAGCAGGTCACGAGCACGACGCCGTTGAGCACCGCGATGCCGAGCAGCGCGATGAAGCCGACCGACGCCGGCACCGACAGGTACTCGCCGGACACCCGCAACGCGAGCACTCCGCCGATCATCGCGAACGGGATGTTCGCGAACACGAGCGCGGCCTGCCGCACCGAGCCGAACGTGGCGAACAGCAGCGCGAAGATCAGCGCCAGCCCGACGGGGACGACCAGCGCCAGGCGCTGCGCGGCACGCTGCTGGTTCTCGAACTGCCCGCCCCAGACGAGGCGGTAGCCGGGCGGCAGCGTCACGCGCTCGGCAAGCGTGCGCTTGGCCTCGTCGACGAAGCCGACGAGGTCGCGCCCGCGCACGTTGGCCTGCACCAGCGCCACGCGCTCGGCGTTCTCGCGGTCCACCTTGACCGGCCCGTCGACGCGCCGCAGGCGCGCGAGTGCCCCGAGCGCGACGCTGCGGCCGTCGGGCAGCGTGACCTGCATCCCGGCGAACTGCGCGGGCGATTCGCGCATCGACGCGTCGCCGCGCGCGAGCAGCGGCGTGCGCCGCCCCGGCTCGAAGACGATCCCGAGCGGCTCGCCCTCGATCTGGGTCCGAAGGATCGCTCCGAGCGCCTCGGCCGACACGCCGAAGCGCCCCGCCGCGAGCCGATCGACCTCGACGCGGTAGTACTGGACGCCGTCGTTGCGGATCGTGAGCACGTCCTCGGCGCCGGGCAGCGCGCGCACGCCGTCGACGATCTTCGCGGCGAGTGCGTTGAGCGTCTCGACGTCCGGCCCGAAGATCTTGATCGCGACGTCGCCGCGCACGCCGGTGAGCATCTCGGACACGCGCATGTCGATCGGCTGCGTGAAGCTCGCGACGGTGCCGGGGAAGTCTTCCATCGCCGAGCGCAGCGCGTCGAGCAGCGCTTCCTGGCCCGGGAAGCGCCACGACGCACGATCGGCGAGCACGAGGAAGGTGTCGGTCTGGTTCACGCCCATCGGGTCGAGGCCGAGCTCGTCGGACCCCGAGCGCGCGACGATGCGGCGCACCTCCGGGACGCGCTCGAGCAGCGCGCGCTGGATCGCGAGCTGGGCGTCGACGCTGCGCTCCAGCCCGATCGACGGCAGCATCTCGAGCTGCATGATCACGTCGCCCTCGTCCATCGTCGGCATGAAGGTCTTGCCGACCTGCAGGTACACGAGTCCCGTGGCCGCGAGTGCCGCGATCGCCGCGGCCACGACCCGGCGCGGGCGGGCGAGCGACCAGCGCAGCACCGGCGTGTACGCCCCGAGCGCCCGGCGAACCAGCCACGGGTCCGAGTGGGCGCCCGCCTTCAGGAGGAACGACGCGAGCACCGGGATCACGGTCAGCGACAGCACGAGCGAGACCGCGAGCGCGAACACGATCGTCAGCGCGACCGGCACGAAGAGCTTGCCCTCGAGCCCCTGGAGCGTGAGCAGCGGGACGAACACGATGATGATGACGAGGATGCCCGACGCGACCGGAACGCTCACCTCCTTCACCGCCCGGTACATCACGTGCAGGTGCGGCAGCCGCCGCCCGTCGGGCGCGGCGCCCAGGCGCGTCACGACGTTCTCGACGACGACGACCGCGCCGTCGACGAGCATTCCGATCGCGATCGCGAGCCCGCCCAGGCTCATCAGGTTCGCGGACAGGCCGGCCGCGTGCATCAGCACGAACGTTCCCAGTGCCGACAGTGGAAGCACGAGCGCGACGACGAGCGCGGCGCGCAGGTCGCCGAGAAAGAGCACCAGCAGCACCAGCACCAGCACGATCGCCTCCGCGAGCGCGCGCTCGACGGTGCCGACCGCGCGCTCGACCAGGCGGCCGCGGTCGTAGAACACGCTCGTCGTCGTGCCCTCGGGCAGCTGCGGCGCGATCTCGGCGAGCTTGGCCTTGACGCCGTCGACCACCTGGCGCGCGTTCGCGCCGCGCAGGCCGAGCACGAGGCCCTGGACCGCCTCGGCCTTGCCGTCCTGGGTGACCGCACCGTAGCGGGTGAGCGCGCCGAGCCGCACCCGGGCGACGTCGCCGACGCGCACCGGGACGCCGTCGCGCACGGCCACGACGATCGAGCGCAGGTCGTCGAGCGCGCGCACGCTGCCCTCGACGCGCACGACGAGCGCCTCCTCGCCGTCGCGCAGCCGCCCGGCACCGTCGCTGCGGTTGTTTTCCGAGAGCGCCTGGCGCAGCTCGGCCAGCGAGATCCCGCGCGCGCGCAGCGCGCCGTCGTCCGGGACCACCTCGAACGCGCGCACCTCGCCGCCCAGCGCGTTGACGTCGGCGACGCCCGGCAGCGTGCGCAGCGCCGGGCGGATCGTCCAGTCGAGCAGCCCCCGGCGCTCGGCCAGCGACAGCGACGGCGACTCGATCGTGAACATCAGCATCTCGCCCAGGGGCGTGGTGATCGGCGCGAGCCCGCCGCCGGCGTTCGGCGGCAGGTCGCGCTGCACGGTCGCGAGGCGCTCGGCGACCTGCTGGCGCGCCCAGTAGATGTCGGTGCCGTCGTCGAAGTCGATCGTGACGTCGGCGATCCCGTACTTCGACGTGCTGCGGACGATCCGCTTGCGCGGGATGCCCAGGACCTCGAGCTCGATCGGCGTCGCGATCCGGGCCTCGACTTCCTCGGGCGTCATGCCCGGCGCCTTCACGATGACCTTGACCTGCGTCGAGGAGACGTCCGGGAACGCGTCGATGGGAAGCCCGAGCCACGCGAAGGCGCCGCCCGCGACGAGCGCGGCCGTGACGCACAGCACCAGCAGCCGCTGGGTGAGCGAGAACTCGACGATGCGCGCGAGCATCAGGGCGCCCCCGTGCCCGAGAGCATCGCCTTCAGGGCCGACACGCCCTCGACCGCGAGCTGGTCGCTCGCCTGCAGTGCGCCGGAGACGACGACGCGCCCGAGCCCCTCGCTCACGATCGCGACCGGCACCCGCCGGAATCCGCGCGGCGTGCGCACCAGCACGCCGGCCGCGTCGCCCGTTCGCACCAGCGCCCCCGGCGGCACGTTCCAGCGCCCCTCGGCCGACGGCGACGCGAGCACGACCTCGAGCGCCTGCCCCGGCAGGAGGCGCTGCGCGCCGCGCGTCGAGACCGCGCGCACCGTCACCGTCTGGCTGACCGCATTGACGTTGCGTCCGACCGCGATCACGCGCGCCTGCGCATCCGCCGACGGCACGCGCACGACCGCGCCGACACGCACCTCGGCCATCCTCGACACCGGCACCTGCGTCTCGAGCCACAGGGGATCGAGCCGGGCCACCCGCACCATCGCCGTCGCGGCCTCGACGCGCTGGCCGACGACCGCCGGCAGCTCGAGCACCACGCCTTCGATCGGCGCGACGAGGTCGATCGCGGTCCCGACGCGGCGGCCCTGCCGCAGGGATTCGATCGACGCGTCGCTCATGCCGGCCAGCCGCAGCGCCTGGATGCGCTCGGAGTGGTCGGCCGACACCTCGACCCAGCGCGCGCGCGTCGACTGCACCCGGCTCAGCGGGACGATGCCCTGCCCGAACAGCTCCTCGTCGCGCTCGAGCTGGGTACGGGCCAGTTCGAGCTGCGTCGCCGCCTGCAGGAACGTGTGCTGCAGGTCGGCCAGGCCCGGGCTCTGCAGGCGCGCGAGCAGCTGGCCGCGGCGCACGGACTGCTGGGTCGCGACCAGGACCTGCTCGACCAGGCCGGCGAGCGGCGCGCTGACGACGCGCACCTGCTCGTTGGGCACGAGGACCTGCGCCGAGAGCCCGACGAGCTCCGAAGACCCGGCGGGAACCGGCGCCGCGGTGCGCACGCCGAGCGACGCGAACTGCGAGGCGCTCAGGGCGATCTCGCCCGAGGGCGGGGCGGCCGCGGGGGCCGCAGCGGCGGGGGCGGCCGCAGCGGCGGGGGCCGGGGCAGCGGCGGACGCACGGCCGCTGCACGCGAGCGCTGCGACCGATGCGAGGAAGAACATTCTCGCGAACGTCATGAACGGACTCCTGCGAACGTTCGATCGGGGTCTGCCGGCGCGGGCGGCGCGCGGCCGAACGAACCGGGCCCGTGCGGGCCCGGCGAGGGACTCAGGGGGTCAGGCGAACGCGCGAGGTGGTGCGTGCGCGGGCGGCGGAAGCACCCGTTCGACCGCAGGCGCCGACGGCAGCGGGCGCGCCGCGGGGACGACCAGCACCGCGGACGTCGAGGGTGGCGCGACCCCGCGGGCGCGGGCAGCGGCAGGACCGACGGGAGATCGAGACGTTCGCGCCGCTCGATCATGTTGCCGAGGCCGACGGCGAGGCGCCTGTCGGGCCCGGCGTGGTGGCCGTCGGGCAGCAGCACACCGGCGGCCGGCAGGTGCAGGGGCGCGTGGACACCCGCACCGGCCGGACGAGCCCCCACGTGGGCGTGCAGCAGCGGCGCGATCCCCGGCAGGATCGCGAGCAGCAGCAACAGCGCGAGGGCCGGTCTACGGGCGGTCATGGAGGGCGCAGACTAGCACAGGCCGGCGCACCCCCCGGACCGACCCGGGCGCCGAGCGCGCCGAGTTCGAAGGCGCCGGGGCACGACGGGCCCCCGGCCCCTCGGACCCGCCGCTATTCCGGCTTGAGGTCCAGGTCGCGCGCGAGGCGCGTGTTCGCGACGATCTCGCGCTCGACCTGCTGCACGAAGGCCTCCCCGCAACTCGCGTGAGGCTCCAGGCCGGCCCCGGCGAGGCGCTCGCGCACGGCCGACGACGCGCCGAACGCCTGTGCCTGCGCCTCGAGCGCCTGCAGCACCGGCGCCGGCACGCCCGCGGGCGCGAGCAGCCCGTACCAGGTGTCGACGACGTAGCCCGGCGTCCCGGCCTCGGCGAAGGTCGGCACCTCGGGCAGCAGGCCGGAACGGCGCGACGACGCGACCGCGAGCGCGGTCAGCTTGCCCGCGCGGATCTGCGGCAGCACCGAACCGACCGTCGCCATGAACGCGTCGACCTGCCCGCCCATGAGGTCGGTCACCGCGGGCGCCGCGCCCTTGTACGGCACGTGAACCATCCGCGTCGCGGTCAGCTTCATGAACGACTCGGTCGCCAGGTGCGGCGAGCTTCCTGCGCCGGGGCTCGCGAAGGTCACCGCGCCGGGTCTGGCGCGCACCCGCGCGAGGAACTCGGGCACCGTCTTCACCGGCAGCGACGGACCCACGACCAGCACGGTCGCGCTCGACGCCAGCGTGCACACGGGCCGGAACGACCTCGCGGCGTCGAACCTCACGCGCCCGGCGTACAGCGCCGGGATCATCGTGTGATTGGTCGCGGCGGCCAGCAGCGTGTAGCCGTCGGGCTTCGCGGCGGCGACCGCCTCGGCCGCGAGCACCGTGTTCGCGCCGGGCTTGTTCTCGACGACGAAGGGCTGCGCGGTGCCCTTCGCCGCCTGCTCGGCGAACGCGCGCGCGACGAGGTCGGTGGGGCCGCCGGCGGAGAAGCCGACGACGACCTTGACCGGGTGGTCCGGGTAGCCCGGCGCCGCCGTGGCGAGCGTGGCGGCGAACGACACGGCGGCGAACGCCGCGGCGGATTTCTTCATGGATTCCTCCCCTCCGGTCGGGCGAGCCCGAGGCCCGCGACGTCGAGATCGGCGCACAGGATGCTGCCGGTCGCGGATTCGGTGCAGTAGAGCGTGCGGCGCTGCGGGCCGCCGAACGCCACGTTGGTGAGCGACGTGCCCGCCGCCGACACGAGCACGGTGACCGGCTCGGCACGCGCATCGAGCACCCACGCGTAGCCCAGCCCCGGGTTCGCGACGATCACGCGCCCCTGCACGTCCACCGCGAGGCCGTCGGGCCCGCTCGGGCCGTACGACGTGAAGAACGCGCTCACCTTGCTGACGCTGCCGTCGTTCTGCAGGGGCACCCGCCAGACGGCGTTGCCGCGCGTGACGCCGACGTAGAGCACGCGCTCGTCGGGAGACAGCGCGACGCCGTTCGGGCTCGGCACGTTGCCCAGCAGCAGGTCCAGCCGGCCCGACGGATGCAGGCGATAGACGCGCCCGGTCGGGTCGTGCAGCCCGCTCTGGCCCTGGTCGGTGAAGTACAGGCTGCCGGCGGAATCGAAGATCAGGTCGTTCAGGCCCTTGAAGCTCTCCGTGTTTCGATGCGTGAGGTACGGCCGAACGGCGCCGGAGCGCGTGTCGCAGACCATCAGCCCGCGGCGATAGTCGGTGATCAGCAGCTCGGTCTCGTTCAGGAACTTCATCCCGTTGGGCCAGCCGTCGTACTCGGCGACGAGCGACCAGGAGCCCGCCGGGTCGATCCTGAACACGCGCCCGAACGGGATGTCGCACACGAACAGGTTGCCGTCCGCGTCGAAGACCGGCCCTTCGAGGAAGGAGTCGGTCGGGAGGCCGGCGCGGTTCGCCGCCCCCCAGTCGCTGCGCACGCCGGTGCGCCGGAACACGTCCGGAAGACGCGTGAAGATGCGCGTTTCGCGAACCTCGGGAGGCTTCAGGAAGAACACGGCGACGCTATTCCCGCTCGAACTTCGTGTTCGACGCGATCCGCCCCCAGAAGGCGGTGCGCTCCGCGAGCGCCCTCGCGAAGGTCGCGCCGTCCCAGTGGCCGGGCTCGGCGCCGATCGACTCCGCGTAATCCTTCACGTCCTTCGCGGCCATCGCGCGGGCGATCTCGGCCTGCAGCTTCGCGAGCACGTCGGCGGGCGTGCCCTTCGGTGCCCACAGGCCGGTGAAGTTGACGATCGACAGGCCCTTGACGCCGGCCTCGGCGAGCGTGGGCACGTCCGGCAATGCCGCGGACCGGTGGTCGCCGGTGACCGCGAGCAGGCGCATCTTGCCGCCCCTGACCTGCGACATGACCCCCGGCGTGGACGCGAGCTGGAAGTCGATCGTGCCGCTCAGCACGCCGATCGTGGCCTCGCCCGCGCCCTTGTACGGCACGTGCATGAAGTTCGCGCCCGCCGCGATGCCGAGCGCCTCGGTCGAGAAGTGCGGCATCGAGCCGGCCCCGCCGGTGCCGTACGTGATCGTCTGCGGCGCGGCCTTCGCCGCCGCGATCAGGTCCGCGAGCGTCCGGTACTTCGAGTCCGCCTTGACCGCGACCGTCATCGGCGCGAACACGTACGCGCCGACCGGCACGAGGTCCTTCGCCGGGTCGAACTTCAGGCTCTTGAAGATGTGCGGCAGCAGCGAGTACGTGGTGTCGTTGGCCACCAGCGTGTAGCCGTCGGCGGGCGCGTTCACGACCGACACGATGCCGATCGTCCCGGTCGCGCCCGGCTTGTTCTCGACGAAGAACGCCTGCCCGGTCTGCTCCTGCAGCTTCGCGGCCATCTTGCGCGTGACCATGTCGACCGCGCCGCCGGGCGGGTACGGCACGACGATGCGCACGGGCTTGGACGGATACCCCTGGGCGTGGACGGCCGCGGTGGCCGAGAGCGCGACCGCGAAGATCGAGAGTGCGCGCAGTGCGAAGTTCATGATCGGTCTCCCTGATTCCGTCGTCGAACGACGACTCATTCGGACTTGATGCCGGCGGCCCGGACGACCTCGGACCATCGGGCCGTCTCGCTTCGGACGAATCCGGCGAGCTGTTCCGCGCTCGGCGCCGCCGCGATCGCCCCCGATTCGGCGAAGCGCTGGCGGACGACCGGCCGGGCCAGCACTTCGCGAAGTTCGGCCTCCAGCCGCGCGACGATCTCGTGCGGCACGCCGATCGGCGCGAACAGCGCGTTCCACTCGTATGCGCTGAAGCCCGGCAGCCCGGATTCGGCGACGGTCGGAACGTCGGCGAACGCCTCGACGCGGCGGTCGAACGCGGTCGCGATCGCGCGAAGACGTCCGGCCTTCACCAGGGGGCCGCTGGTCGTCACGGCGCTGAACATCGTCGTCACCCGCCCGCCGACGAGGTCCGTCATCGCCGGCGCGCCTCCCTTGTAGGGAACGTGCGTCAGCGCGAGATGAAAGCCGCGCGCGAACAGTTCCCCCGTCAGGTGCGCCGCGCTGCCGTTGCCGGCCGAGGCGAACGTGACGCGCGACGGCTCGGCGCGCGCGGCACGAACGAGGTCGGCGACCGAGCGGATCGGAGAGTCGGCGGCGACGACCAGCATCGTGGGGATCCTGGCGACCATGCCGATGGGCGCGAAGTCCTTCGCGTAGTCGAACCCGAGCTTGGGCATCAGGCTCGGGTTCACCGTGAACGACGTCGCGTCGTAGAGCAGCGTGTAGCCGTCGGCCGCACTCTTCGCGACCGCCTGCGCTCCGATCGTCCCCCCGGCACCCGGCCGGTTGTCGACCACCACCTGCTGGCCCAGACGGGTCGCCAGTTCGGCCGCGATCACGCGCGCCGGGCTGTCGGCGGTGCCGCCGGCCGCGTAGGGAACGACCAGCCGAACCGGGCGGTCGGGCCACGCCGCGTGCGCACCGGGCACCGCGAAGAGCACGAGGGTCGAAACGAGGAATCGGGCGAGGCGGGTCTTCATCGGGGCTTCCTGGTACGGCGGACTTTCCGAACGGTCACGGCGGTCGATCAGTCGATGCGGATCCCAGCGGAGCGGATCACCTTGCCCCAGCGCTCGGAGTCCTCTCGCTGCCGCTGCGCGAGCTCGTCCGGCGATCCGGCGACGACGACGACACCGAGGCTCTCGAGGCTGGCCGCGATCGACGGGTCGCGCAGCGCGCGCGTGATCTCGCGATGAAGGCGATCGACGATCGCGTGAGGCGTGCCCGCCGGCGCGTAGACCGCCTGCCACTGCTCGACGACGAAATCGCGGATGCCGGCCTCGGCCATCGTCGGCACCTTCGGCAGGCCGCGAAGCCGCGCCGAGGACGTCACGGCCAGCGCCTTGAGCCTGCCGGCCTGCACGAGCGGCAGGATCGCCGTGACCGGCGCGAACATGAAGTGGGCCTGCCCGCTCATCACGTCCTGCACCGCGGGCGAGTCGCCCTTGTACGCGACGTGGACTGCGTCGACGCCGAGCTGCTGCTTCAGCAGTTCGCCCTGCATCTGCAGGATCGTGCCGTTGCCGCCGGACGCGAAGGTCAGCGTCCCGGGCGCGGCACGCAGGGCGGCGACGAGATCCTGGACCGAGGCGATGCCGGACGCCGCGCCGACGACCAGCACGTGCGGGACCGTTCCCACCAGCGAGACCGGCTCGTACGCGCGCGCCGCGTCGTAGGGCAGCTTCGTCATCAGGTGCGGGACGATCGCCTGCGGACCGATCGAAGTGCCGAGCAGCGTGTAACCGTCGGCCGCGGCCCGCGCGACCAGCGCGCCGCCGATCGTGCCGGTCGCGCCGGCCTTGTTCTCGACGATCACCGGTGAGCCGAGCACCGCGCTCAGGCGCTGCGCGATCGCGCGGCCCAGGATGTCGGTCGTGCCGCCGGGGGGATACGGCACCACGTAGGTGATCGGCTTCGACGGCCAGGCGGACTGGGCGAAGGCCGGAGAACCGGCCAGGCAGGCGAGCGTCGCCGCGAGGCCGAGCACGAACTTCACGCAATGGTTCACAGATCGTCTCCGGGCGCGTCACCGCGCGGGAAGTCGTAGAGCCGGGCGGGATTGTCGACGAGCACGCGTGCGAAGGTCGCGTCGTCGCCAGTCCACTCTCGCAGGAGCCCGAGGAGCATCGCGTCGTCGGGCATCTCGGTCAGCCCCGCGCTCGCGGTCGGGTGCGGCCAGTCGCTGCCCCAGACCATCCGCTCGGGCGCGGCGGCGAGGTGCACGCGCGCGAGCGAGTCAGCGTCCGGCGAGCGACCGCCGCGGGCATCCGCCGCGAGGTACGCGCCGGAGAGCTTGACCCACGCGCGACCAGCGTCGACCAGGCGCCGGATCACGGCGTGCCCCGGGTGCGCCAGGCCCGGTACCGGCAGGCGGCCGAGATGGTCGAACACGACCTGCACCGGCAGCCGCGCGAGCGTGGGCTCGAGGTGCACGAGATCGTCGGCGCGCGCGAGCAGCTGCAGGTGCCAGCCGAGCGAAGCGACCCGACGCGCGAGCGGCTCGAGCGCTTCGATCGGCGTCGCGTCGCCGAGCGTCTGGTTGAAGCGGATGCCGCGCACGCCGTCGTCGTGCAGCGAGCGAAGTTCCCGATCGGTCACCGACGGGCCGACGACGGCGACCCCGCGCGCACACGCACCGAGCTCCGCGAGCCCATCGACGAGGCTCGCGTTGTCGGTTCCGTAGGTCGACGGCGTCACGAGCACGACCCGCTCGAGCCCGAGGCGACGCTGCATCGCCCGGAGCATCGGCACGGTCGCGTCGGGCGGTGTCAGCCGCGCACCCGGCACGCTCGGGTAGCGCGCGCCGTAGACGTGCACGTGGCAGTCGCACGCGCGCGGCGGAACGGCCCGAACCGGGGCGCCTGGCATGCGGATCTCAGCGGGCGGTGGCTTCGTGCGCGAGCACCGCGAGCACGTTCTTCGCGGCCGCGACGCCCATGTTCACGTACGCGTCGCTCGTCACGCCGCCGACGTGCGGGCTGAGGATGAAGCCCGGCACGCCCTGGAACGGATGCCCGGGCTCCATCGGCTCGACCGCGAAGCTGTCGAGCCCGGCGCAGGCCACCTGCCCCGAGCGGACCGCGTCGAGCAGCGCCGCCTCGTCGACCAGGCCGCCGCGGGCGGTGTTCACGAGGATCACGCCCCGCCTGCAGCGCGCGAGCGTCGTCGCGTCGAGCAGCTTCGCGTTGTCCGCGGTCAGCGGGCAGTGCAACGAGATCGCGTCGGAGTCGCGCCAGATTCGTTCCAGCTCGACCAGTTCGACGCCCTCGGGCGCGCGCGCGACGAACGGGTCGAACGCGATCACGCGCATCTGCATCGCGCTCGCCATCCGGGCGACACGCGCGCCGATCGCGCCCAGGCCGACCAGGCCGATCGTGCGGCCGCCGAGCTCGAGGCTCTTGTGGGTCGCCTTGTCCCAGTGTCCGTCGTGCATCCTGCCGTTGAGCTGGGGCACCGACTTCGCGCACGCGAGCAGCAGCGCCAGCGCGTGCTCGGCGACTGCCGTGGCATTGGCGCCGGCCGCCGCGACCACTTCGACGCCGGCCTTCGCGGCCGCCGCCTTGTCGATCGTGTCGGTGCCGCTGCCGTGCTTGGAGATCACGCGCAACGACGGCGCGGCGGCGATCGCGTCCGCGCCGAAGCGGCCGTAGCGCACGATCGCCGCGATCGGGTCGTGCTCCCGGCAGGCCGCGACCACGCCCTCGGGCGTCGGCGCCTTCCCCGTGTAGACGACTTCGAAGCCGGCCAGCAGCGCGAGCGCCTGCGGCGCGAGGTCCGCGCCGGTCACGAGGATGCGCGGGCTGCGGCTCACAGCGTCTCTCCGGCGCCGATCACCCCCGCCGCCCGCAGCGCGCCGTCGAGCCAGCCGGGACGCAACTGCTGGCCGCTGCGGATGTCCGCGATGCGACGCGTCTCGGCGGCCACCTTCTCCTCGGCGAGCGCGAGCATCGCCGCCGCCTTGCCGCGCTCGATCACGGTCACGCCGTCGGCGTCGCCGACGACCAGGTCGCCGGGCGACACCGGCACGCCGCCGACGCTGACCGGGTGGTTGAGCCGGCCCGGGACCGACTTGGTCGGCCCGTTGGGGTTCAAGCCCGCCGCGAACACGGGGAAGCCGAGCGCGCGGATCGCCTCGCTGTCGCGCGCGGCGCCGTCGAGCACGACGCCGGCGAGCCCGAGCGCGACCGCCTGCTGGCACATGATCTCGCCCATCAGCGCGCTCGACACGTCGCCCTTGCCGTCGACGACGATCACGTCGCCGGGCCTGGCCAGCGCGAGCGCCGCGTGGATCATCAGGTTGTCGCCGGGGCGGACCTCGACCGTGAACGCGGTGCCGCACACCCGCATCGAGGAATCGAGCGGTGCGATGCGGCCGCTCAGCGCGCCGCGACGGCCGGCGACGTCGGCGAGGATCGACGAAGGGAACTTCGCGGCCTGCGCGACCACGTCGGGCGACACACGCTCGAAGTCGCGGATCACGTCGGGCAGGACGGTGCTTGAACTCAATTCGGGCTCCTGGTCGTTCGTATCGGCGGCGCGCGGCGCCGCGGTCACTCGATGCGGATCTGCGCGTCGTGGATGACCTTGCGCCAGCGCGCGTAGTCGTCGCGCATCAGCGCGGCGAACTGCTCGGGCGTGCTGCCGAGGGCGTCGGCCCCCTCGTCGTCGAGGCGCTTGCGCACGTCGGGCGAGGCGAGCGTCCGGTTGATCTCCGAGTTCAGCAGCGCGACGACCTCCTTCGGCGTTCCCGTGCGAGCGAGCACGCCGAACCAGGTGGTCGCGTCGAATCCGGCGTAGCCCGACTCGCCGACCGTGGGGACGTTCGGCAGGTCCCCGACACGCTTGGGCGACGTCACCGCGAGCGCGCGCAGCTTGCCGGACCGGATCTGTCCGAGCGCGGTGGGAACCGACGACATGTAGACCTGCACCGCACCGCCGATCAGGTCGGTCAGCGCCTGGTTGGCGCCCTTGTACGGGACGTGCGTGAACTTGACGGACGCGGCGCGCTGGAAGAGCTCGCCGGTCAGGTGAGCGACGGTGCCGTTTCCAGGCGACGCGAAGTTGATCGCCCCCGGCTTCGCCTTCGCCGCCGAGACCAGGTCCGCGATCGACTTCAGCGGCGAGTCTGCGGCGACCACGATCGCGAGCGGCGCCACCGCGACCAGCGACACCGGCACGAGGTCCTTGAAGGGGTCGTACGGCAGCTTCGGGTACAGCGTCGGATTGATCGCGAGGTTGCTGGTCTGTCCCAGCACCAGCGTGTAGCCGTCGGCGGGCGCCTTCGCGACCGCGTCGACGCCGATGTTGCCGCCGGCCCCCGGGCGGTTGTCGACCGCCAGCGTCCAGCCCAGCCGTGCGCTGAGCTTCGTCGCGAGCTCGCGGCCGATGATGTCGGTGCCGCCGCCCGGCGGAAACGGGATCACCAGCCGGATCGGCCGGGCCGGCCAGGTCTGCGCGCCCGCGACCACGCTCGCGACGAGCGTCGCGGCGCCAATCAGCATTCGGAAAGCCTTGCCCAAGCCTGTCTCCCCAGCAGTTCGCAGCCGTGCGCCGGCTGCGGTGTTTCTCTCGGCACGTGATCCGGCGAAGTATCGGCGCGTCGAATGACGTGGTCTAATTGATTATTCATGCGAATCGATCAACGGAGCTTTTGCAATGGACCTGCGCGACCTGCGCTACTTCGAGACGATCGCGACGCTCGAGCACGTCGGCCGCGCCGCGACGCGCCTGCACCGCACGCAACCGGCGCTCACCAGCGCGGTCCGCCGGCTCGAAGACGAGTGCGGCGCACCGCTCTTCGAGCGGCGCGGGCGCGGAATCCGCCTCACCGCGACCGGGCAGGTGCTGCTGCGCTGGGCGCAGCGCGTTCGCATCGACGTCGACGACGCACTGCGCGAGATGGCGGAGATCGAGCGCGGGCTGTCCGGGGTCGTTCGCGTCGGCGTCGTGCCGACCGCCGCGCAGTTCCTGCTGCCGCCGGCGACCAAGCGGCTGCTCGTCGAGGCACCCGGTGCCCTGCTCAAGACGACGGTCGCGCTGGTCGACGTGCTGCGCCCGATGCTCCAGGCCGGCGAACTCGACCTGATGATCGCGACCGAGACCGCCCCGGTCGCGGGCTTCGAGTCGACGCTGCTGACCGAGGACGCGATCGTCGTCGCCGCGCACGCGGACCACGAGGTGCTCCGCGGTCGGCCGACGATGCGCACGCTGGGCAACTACCGCTGGGTCCTGCAGCCTCCCGGCGCACCGACGCGCGACTGGCTCGATCACACCTTCGATCGCTATCGGCTGCCCCGCCCGCAGGTGCAGGTCGAGAGCAGCATGCTGCTGACGCTTCCGGCCCTGATCGCCGACACCGGACTGCTCAGCTTCCTGTCCCGGCACCACGTCGCGACCCGGGGCCGGCACAATCCGCTGCGCGAGGTGCCGCTGCGGCAGACGACGATGATGCGGCGCATCGTCGCCAGTCACCGAACGCGCGGCTACGTGTCGCCGCTGGCGCGCCGGCTGGTGGAACTGCTCTCGGAGTCGGTGCGTTAGCCTTCGGTCTCGGCGGCCGCCGGCCCGCGGCGGAGAGGGGGCCGTCGGGCCCGCGTCCCTCAGTACGCGATCGTCACCACCCGTTCCTCGGTCATCTCGCGGATCGCCCGCGACGGGCCCTCGAAACCGTGCCCGCTGTGCTTGACGCCGCCGAACGGCATGACGTCGACGCGCGCGCTCGACGCCTCGTTGATGTGGATGCCGCCGAAGTCGAGCGACTTCGCGGCGGCGAACGCGGTGTGCAGGCTCGACGTGAACACGCCGACCGCGAGGCCGTAGGGCTGGTCGTTCGCCATCTCGAAGGCCTTCGCGACGTCGTCGAACTCGATGATCGAGAACACCGGCGCGAAGATCTCCTCGCACACCACGCGCATCGCCGGCGTCACGCCGCGCAGGATCGTCGGTGCCATCACGCTGCCGTCGAGCGTTCCCCCGACGAGGACCTCGGCGCCCTGCGCGCGCGCCTCCCGAACCCAGCCGAACGCGCGCTCCGCGTGCGCCCGGCTGATCATCGGGCCGACCACGGTGCCCGCGGCCTCGGGGTCGCCGTAAGGGACCTTGCGCGTGGCCGCGACCACCGCCTCCGTGAACGTCGCCGCGATGCGTGCGTCGACGAAGAGCTTCTGGACCGACGTGCAGACCTGCCCCGCCTTGCGAAAGCCCGCGCCGACGATCTTCGGCACCGCGCGCGCGGGGTCGGCGTCGTGGCACACGATGGTGCTCGCGATGCTGCCCAGTTCGAGCTGCGTGCCGCGCAGCCCCGCCGCGCGCTGGATCGCCATGCCCACCGGCGTGCTGCCGGTGAACGTGTAGTACGCGATGCGCGGATCGTCGAGCAGGCGCTGCCCGACCTCCTCGCCCGTGCCGTTGACCAGCGCCAGCAGGCCCGGCGGCAGCCCCGCGTCGAGGAGCGCACGGCACAGCTCGACCGCCGTCGCGGGCGTGATGCCCGAAGGCTTGAGGACGACCGCGTTGCCGCCCGCGAGCGCCGGCGCGAGCTTGTGGGCCACCGTGTTGAGCGGCGAATTGAACGGCGTGATGGCGCACACCACGCCGCGCGGCACGCGGATCGTGAACCCCATGCGGTCCTTCAGGCCGGGCGCTGCCGACATCGGCACGAGTTCCCCCTCGAGCCGCTTGGCCTCCTCGGCCGACAGCCGCAGCGTCTCGACGCAACGGCGCACCTCGTTGTCGCCGTCGGCCGCGGTGAACCCCGCCTCGGCGGTCATCAGCCGCTCGAGCATCGCCTTGCGCGACATGACGATGTCGGCGGCCTTCGTCAGGATCGCCGCGCGCTCGGACGCGAGCAGGCGGTGCGCGCGAAACCCGGCGAGCGCGCCGGCCACCGCGTCGTCGACCTGCGCCGCCGACGCGACGCCGACCTCCGCGTACGGCTGGTCGCGGAACTTCTCGCGCAGCACCTGAGAACGCGCGCCCTCCACCCACTGGCCGCCGATCAGCAACGGATAGCGTTCCATCAGTTTCTCCCTCTCCTTTGCACCGCTCGCGCCGGCCGAAGTACGCCGACACCGTTCCGAACCCGCCGCAGTCCGCGGCGACCGTGTCGCCCCTGGCGACGCCGATCGGGCGTACGCACGACCCCGACGGCACCCCCCCGGCGGCGGTGCGCGACGCGCGTGCGCTCGGCCCGCTCGAGGCGCGCGGCCGCTTCCTCGATCTGTGCGGGGGCAAGGGTCGCGCTCACGGACGTTCAGCCTCCACCGGATTGCGCAGGATCCCCACCCCCGAGACCTCGACCTCCACCACGTCGCCGGGGCCGAGGAAGCGCGGCGGATCGAAGCGGATGCCGGCGCCGACCGGCGTGCCGGTGGAGATGATGTCGCCCGGCTCGAGCACCGTGAACGTCGACAGGTAGGCGATCAGGTACGCGAAGTCGAACATCAGGCTCTCGGTCGTGTCGTCCTGGCGCGGCTCGCCGTTGACGCGGGTCTGCACGCGCAGCGCGCCGTAACCCTCCGGGAACTCGTCGGCGGTGACGATCCAGGGGCCGATCGACCCCGACGCGTGGAAGTTCTTGCCCTGCGTGACGTTGAACTTCGCGTGGCGCACCCAGTCGCGGATCGTGCCCTCGTTGACGCAGGTCAGGCCGGCGATGTGCCGCGTGGCGGTCTCGCGCGCGATGCGCCGCCCGCCCTGCCCGATCACGATCGCGATCTCGCCTTCGTAGTCGAGCTGCCTCGATTCCGGCGGCACCAGCAGCGGCTCGCCGTGCGCGACGAACGAGTCCGCGACGCGGATGAAGAGGCTCGGGTACTCGGGCAGCTCGCTGCCGTCCTTGTACTCGGCGTTCCTGTTCGCGTAGTTCACGCCGATGCAGAAGACCTTGCGCGGCGCGGGAATCGGCATCAGCAGCCGCACCGACGCGAGCGGCGCGTCGGCGGCCGCGCCTTCGAGCGCGGCGCGCGCGCGCGCCATCGCGCCTTCGCCGCCCTCGACCAGCGCCTGCACCGAGCCGATGTCCGCGAGCCTGCGCCGGAGGTCGACCACGCCGTCGCCGCGCACCGCGCCCCAGGACGCGCGCCCGTCGTTCAGGAAGGAGACGAGTCTCATCGCGATCGGTCTCCGAGCCTCAGCCCTTCTTCAGCCCCAGACCGTCCAGCGAAGACACCAGCCCCCAGGGGCTGGTCGGCCGGCCCTGCACCTTCGCCGCGTAGCCGACGTGGAAGCTCGGCTCGTAGATGAACGCGACCGGGCAGTCGTCGACGACGATCGACTGGAACTCGGCGTACAGCGCCTTGCGCTTCGCCGCGTCCATCTCCTTGCCGGCCTGCGCGAGCAGCTGGTCGACCTTCGGGTTCGAGTAGCTCTGCGTGTTCGACCAGATCACGCCCTCGCGGATGTTCGAGCTCAGCCACGTGCGGTGCACGCCGATCACCGGGTCGCCCCAGTTCCAGACCGAGTCCAGCGTCATGTCGAACTGGAAGGTCGACACCCGCCGCGCCCAGGTCGGGAAGTCCGGCGAACTTCGCAGCGTCACGTCGATGCCCACCTTCGCGAGCGCCGGCTTCAGGTACTCCTGGATCACGCGATCCGCGGTGCCGGGAATCGCGTCGACGCTGAGCGCGAAGCGCGTGCCGTCCGCCTTGGGCCTGAGGCCGGCGGCGTCGAGCAGCTCGGCGGACTTCTTCAGGTTCAGCGGGAAGTGCTCGACCTTCGGGTTGTAGAACGGGCTGCCGGTCGCGATCGGGCCGGTGGCGCGCTTGTGCACGCCGCCCAGCAGCGTCTTCAGGATGAATTCCTTGTCGATCGCGTAGTTGATCGCCTGCCGCACGCGCTTGTCCGCGAGCTGCGGGTGCCGGGTGTTGAACGCGACCCAGATCAGCGGTCCGATCGCCGGCCCGCTGTCGGCCACCACCACGAGGTTGCGCGCCTTCTTCACGCGCTCGATTTCGCGCGGATCGACGATGCCCGAGTGCACGTCGACCTCGCCGTTCTCGAACGCGAGCAGCAGGCTGGACGGATCCTTGTACTCCTTGACGATCAGCCGGTCGAGCAGCGGACGCTCCTTGCGCCAGTACCCGTCGAAGCGCTCCATCACGATGTGCTCGCCGGGCTTGAACTCGACCAGCCTGAACGGGCCCGACCCCACGGGGCTCGCATTGCGCGGGTGCGTCGGCAGCGGCTGCCCGTCGCCGAACACGTGCCTGGGCAGGATCGGCAGGAACACGGTCGACATCGCCAGCGCGAGCGCAGGATGCGGCTCGGCCAGTCGCACCACCGCGGTGTGACGATCGGGCAGCGTCACGCCGTTCACCGGGCCGAACATCGTCTTGAACGGGTGGTGCTCGCGCACGGCCTCGATCGAGAACTGGACGTCCTCGGACGTGACCGGGCGGCCGTCGTGGAACTTCGCGTCCTTGCGCAGGTTCAGCGTGATGCTGCGCGCGTCTTCCGAGACCGACCAGCGCTCGGCGAGGTACGGCTGCGGGCGCCACTTCTCGTCGAGCTGCAGCGGAGTGGCGAACAGCTGCGCGCCCGGCATCATCGTCGCGATGCCCGACTGCACCGCCGGGTTCAGGTGGCGCGGGCGCTGCGTGGATCCGATCACCAGCACGCCGCCGCGCGCGGCCTGGGCGATCACGTGGCGCGGCAGGCCGAACAGCGACGTGGCGGCGGCCGCGGCGCTCGCTTGAATCAGGGCGCGGCGCTTCGGGTGGGTCATCGCGGGTCCTCCGTTGTCGTGGGTGGCCGGTATTTGAACCCGGACACGGGCGTCGCGTCCAGGCACCGCAATGACTTCCCGCAATGAGTCGCCCCCCGCGCAACGCGAATAATTCCATCGACTCCGCTGATCGAGCCGGCAACGGACTGGCCACGACGGCCGCCCCCGCACTGCACCGGGACGACCCCCGCGACCCGCCTCATCGCGACGGTCGAGCGTTTCGACCGATTCTTCGCCCGCACTCGTGACGCGCGTCGCGCAGTCCCGATTCAGCCACGGCCCACGGGGGCCCCATCACGAGAAGGTGCGAACGATGAACCCGCTCACGCTGACAACAAGAAGAAGAACGCTTCGGTACGGCCTCGCCGGCCTGCTGGCGATCGGCACGCTTGGATTCTGGGGGTGCGGCGGCGGCGACTCCGGCTATCCGGACCCGACCGCCTCGATCACCACGACGAAGACCGCCAACGCGCTGATCGAACCGGCGACGCTCAAGCAGTGGATCGACGAAGGAAAGGTGAACAACGCCGATCCGGCGTACCTCGACAAGGTCGTCGTCGTCACCGTCGCGACGGCCGCGCAGTACGCCGCCCAGCACGTCCCCGGATCGCTGCTCCTCGACGCCGGCTCGCAACTCGCGATCACCCGGCTCGACGGCGTCGGAACCACCGGGACCGAGGTCCTCGACGGCCCGTCGATGGACGGCCTGGTCCAGCGCATGGGCGTCAACGGCAACACCACGGTGGTCTTCGTCGCGAGCAAGGGCCAGAACGCGCTGAATCCGGCGCGCGCCTACTTCACCTTCCGCTACTGGGGCTTCCCGAGAGAACGGCTGAAAGTGCTCAACGGCGGCGAGGACGGATGGGACAAGGCCGCCACGGCGGGCGCCTGGGGGCCTGCGTTCGCGCTGAGCAACGCCGCGGCCCCGACGGTCGCGGCATCGACGTTCACGGTCAGGAACTGGTACGTCGCCAACGGCAACAGCACCGCCAACTTCGGCCTGCGCACCGCGATCGGCGAGATGATCGGCGTGGTCGACAGGATCAACGCCGGCTCGCTCGCGACCGACGCGACCGGCGTCTCGATCCTCGACGTGCGCGGCGGCAATCCCTCGGTCTTCATCCGCACCGCGGGTGTCGACGACTTCGCGCAATACGCGGCGAGCGGCACCGGCAACACCTCGACGTACAAGCCGACGAGCGACCTGACCGCGCGGCTCGCGAGCTTCGGCATCACGTCGGCGAAGAGCATGACGTACGTGTACTGCGCGTCGGGACATCGCGCGTCGTCGGTCTTCTTCGTGCTGGACGGCATCCTCGGCTGGCCGGTCAGCCTCTACGACGGCTCCTGGGGCCAGTGGAGCTCGTACGCGTCCACGGCGACGGCCAACAAGGTCGCCGCCGCCTGGCAGACCGACGTGAACTCTCCGGGCACGACGCTGAACCGTTCCTCGGGCGCGATCACCCCGGCCGGCACCGGCATCGTGCTCGACGCGGTGGCCAACGCGCTTTACACGTCGGTCACCGACGCGCGCGCGAACCAGATGCTGAACGAGGACAAGGCGTACTTCACGAGCGGATCGTCGAAGGGCGGCAGCAGCAGCACTGGCGGCGGCGGCAGCAGCAGCGGCTGCTAGACCGGCGCAACGCACCCCGCGACAGACATGGAAGAGGATCGCACATGACACCGATCACCAAGACGAGCGCGTCGATCGCGCTGATGCTGGGCCTGGCTGCCCCGGCGAGCGCCGGTCCCGAGTGGACTTTCGGCCCGAAGAACGAAGGCTCGCTGCAGTTCGACTACAAGGGCCAGTTCCAGATGGTCCACAAGAGCCTCGGCTCGGACACCGACGGCAGCGGCAGCTCGACCGAGTTCAACTTCCGCCGCAACCGGCTGGCGCTGGCCGGCGCGTGGGGCGAGCGCTTCGGCCTGTACCTGCAGACCGAGTACGTCGACCGCAACGGCACGAATCCCCTGGGGGCGACGTCCGGCGACAGCAACTGGGAGATGAGCCTGCTCGACGCCCGCTTCCGATTCACCGTCAGCGAGGCGCTGAACGTCTACGCGGGCAAGTTCAAGTACAGCTTCTCGCGCGAGAACCTCGAAGCCTGCGAGATGCCGCTCACGCTGGACCGTTCGCTGTTCATGACGGTGCCGCTGCTGAGCACGAATCCGACGCGCGACACCGGCGTGGCGGTGCTGGGCAACCTCTTCGGCGAACGGTTCCAGTACCGCTTCGACGTGATGGACGGGCGCAAGTCCGACGCCAACGCGCCGAGCTCGAGCCTGCGCTACAGCGCGCGGGTGCACCTGAGCCTGCTCGATCCCGAGTCCGACTACGGGTACCGCGGCACCTACCTCGGCGAGAAGAAGGTGCTGACCTTCGGCGCCGCCGTGCAGCAGGAGCCGAACGCGATCTACACCGACGTCGCGGCCAGGAGCGGCCGGAAGGATTACTCGGCCTACACGTTCGACGGCTTTTTCGAGTATCCGATGAAGGGCGCCGGCACGGTGACGCTGTCCAGCGCGTACATGAAGTACGACCTGGACCACGCCTACCTGAGCGCCAATCCGGACCCGAAGGGCGTCGGACTGAACGGCGAGAAGAACGGCTGGTACGCGAAGGCCGCCTACCTGCTGCCGTCGGTTCCGCTGCAGTTCTTCGGCCGCGTCGAGCAGTGGAAGTTCGCGCAGCTGAACAACTTCTACAACCAGAAGATCAACTGGGCGGCGATCGGCGCCAACTACTACCTGCGCGGCCAGAACCTGAAGCTGACGGCGGAATACAGCAAGACCAACTTCGACAAGGAAGGCACCGTCGCCGGGGTCAGGACCAAGGACTTCGACACGCTCGTGCTGCAGCTGCAGGTCATCTTCTGACCGGCAGCGGCCCCCGCGGCGCGCCGGTGCCGGCCGCCGCGGCCGGGTCCCAGCGCGGCGCCGCGCACTGCGGCCGGCGACGCTTCATCGCCACGTCGAAGTCGGCGAGCGCGGCGCGCATCGGCGCGGAGTCGTCCGCGTGGCAGGTCAGGCACGCGCCCACGGTCAGGATGCGCCGCTGCTCCGCCACGCTGAACGGACGCGCACCGTCGCGCGTCGACGCGCGCTCCGAACGCTCGGCGAGGAAGCCCGTCCAGGCGTCGGCGGGCAGGCCGTCCTGGGGGCTCGCGGCCTGCGTCGGGCTGAAGCGCCAGACGCCGTCGCGCCCCTGCGAGCCCGGCGCGGCGGCCATCGGTGCCGGCTCGAACACGAGCGCGCCCTGCCCGTAGCCCAGCGCCACCGGATCGTTGTGGCACGACCGGCACGAGCGCGACGCGCGCTGCGTCGTGTGCGCGTTGATCGGCGCGAACAGGCGCCGGAACACCGGGTCGGGCGGCGCGCCCGCCTTCGTGTTGCGGTCGAGCGTGATGATCATGCCCGGAACGAAGGTGTCGACGACCTCGCCGCCGCGCTCGCCGAGCCCGTCGGCGGGCCGAATTCCGAGCGGCGGCGGCCCGGCGTCGAAGCGGCCGGCCTTCTCCGTCCAGCGGCCCCGGACCGACCGGTCGGCCAGGTGGTCGTAACCCTCCGACGCCGGGTCGAAGGACGTGTGACAGGTCGTGCACTGCGGCGCCCACGCGGTGTGGCAGCTCCTGCACCCCAGCCGCGCGTGCGCGCGGTCGCCGGCGCACGCGGCGGCCTGCGGCTTCACCGGCAGCGAGCGGCCGTCGCCCTTGAGCCGCTGCGTGACGCGACCCTCGGCGTCCACCGTGACGTTGTAGAGCGCGTCGCCGGCACGCGTCACGGCGACGCGCTGCCCGGGCCGCGGCGTCCATCCGCGCAGTGCGAGGATCTTGCGCGACTCGGGATCGAGGTCGCGGACGTCGCGCGACGCCGGCTTCGCGCCGGCGGCGGCGTGGCAATCCTCGCAGCGCACGCGCAGCGCCTGCGACTTGCGCGCCACGACCTGGCCGGTGCCCATGACTTCCCGGGCCGTGTGGCAGTCGACGCAGTCGAGGCCGGCGGTCCGGTGCGCGTCGGCCGTCCTGCGCTCGAAGTAGCGGCCGTCCTGGAGCTGCCGGAAGCGATCCGGTGCGCTCCCGAGCGTGCGCTCGTCGGGATCGTCGTGCAGCTCGTGCCAGCCCTCGTAGCTGGTCGAGATGCGGCCGCTGCGGCTGTGACATCCGAAGCAGTGCATGCCGTCGGCGTGCAGCGACAGGCGCGGGTGCACGCGCGGGAACGGCTTGCCCGACGGGGGCGGCGGCACCGGCGCGCGGCCGTCGGGGCTCTCCGGCTGCGGCGGCGCATAGGCGTCGAGCGCGGCCTTCGCGTCGAAGCCGTAGTTCAGGTGGCACGCGTTGCAGCCGCCGCCGCGCGAGTTCTCGTCGATCGGTCCCCAGGTCGTCTTCGGCTGGTTCAGGTGGCAGGACGCGCAGCCCTGGCGCAGGTGGCCGTCGGCGCCGCCGTGGCCGATCGCGCGCACGTGCGGCGGCTGGCCGGCCGCGGTGCCCGCGTTCGGGTCTTCGCCGAAGACGCTTCGGTTGACCGCGATCACGCCGGCGAACGTCGCCATGATCGAGCGCTCCACGCGCGGCACGACGTCGGCGTGGCACGGGCCCTGGCCGCAGCTGCGCGCGGCGTCGGCGAGATTGCCCGGCACCAGCACCATGTCGCGGTGCGCCCGGCGCGGGTCCAGCGTGAACGGATCTCCGGCGTGGCACGAGGCGCAGCCGACGGCCTCGGGCTTGTGCGCCGGGCTGAAGCCGGTCATGCCCCCGTGGCAGGCGAGGCAGCCCTCGGGCCGGCCCAGGACGACCGGCAGCCCGACCTTCGCCGCGTTCACGGTCACGCGCTCGAGCAGCGGGCCGGCACGCAGGTCGCCGGGCCCGGAGGGCCAGCCGGGCGCGACGCTCCAGTTCGCGCCGCGCGTGAACAGCACCACCACGCACAGCGCGAGATAGGCCGCGGCGCCGGCGGTCAGCGCGCCCTTGGCGCGCGCGCCGGCCTTCGGCCGCGCGACCGGGATCCACGCCAGCACGGCGAGCACCGCGGCGCCGGCCCACAGCAGCCACGCCGGCCACGTCGACCAGTGCAGCAGCTCCTGCAGCCCGAGGAAGTACCACGGCCCCCTGACCGACGGGAAGAGTCCGTCGTGCAGGCCGGGCGACACCCCCAGCGCCAGCGCGGCGCCGGCCACGGTGACGAGGATCATCGCGCGCACGCCGCCCCACAGGCGCCGGGCGTGCTCGGCGATCACGGCCCAGACGACGAGCGTCGCGCTCGCCGCGTGCTGCACGAACACCGCCCCGGTGGCGCCGCCCTCCTGGCCAAGCAGCAGCTGCGCGAGCGCCGGGCCCGCGAACGGCACCAGGCTCAGCATCTGCTCCAGGATCCGCCGGGCCTGCAGCGCGTCCGCGTCGCCGCGCAGCAGGAAGCCGGACAGCATCAGGAACGCGATCACGGGCACGCCCCCGACCAGGCGCAGCCAGACGCCCCGCGTAGGCCGGCGCTCGAGGCCGCGGCGCAGGCTGTCCCACACGTGCAGCACCGTCAGCGCGAGAAACCCATGCGCCGTCCAGTAGTGCAGGTTGCGCAGCACCGCCGCCCCCGGGTTGGCCAGCAGCCACTGCGCGATGCTGAGCGCGCCGTCGCGCGCGTCGAACGCCGGCACCAGCAGCACGCCGCTGACAGCGCACAGCACGAACGCGGCGAGCGCGGCGTCGCCCAGGCTGACGCTCCAGAGCTTCAGCGGACGCCGGGCCGCCGCGGCCTCGCGGTCGGGCGGACTCGCCCCTTCACGCGCGGGCTCGTTCATCGGCCGGTGCGCGCAGCGTCAGCCGGGCGGCTGCACGGTCCAGCCGCCGGACGCGGCGGCGCGGACCTCGAGCGGCTGGAGCGCCTTCGACGCCGGACCGTTGACCACCCGCCCCTGGTCGTCGAAACGCGAGCCGTGACAGGGGCAGACCACCACGCCGTCGATCACGCGGTCGAGCCGGCACCCGAGGTGCGTGCAGCGCGCCGACCAGGCCTGGATGCGCCCGTCCGCGTGCCGGTTCACCACGGCGTCGCCGGCGATGCTCAGCCCGAGCGGCAGCTCGGCCGGCAGCGGCTGCGGCGCGGGCCGGCCGCGCACGTGCTGGCGCTGGAGCATCGCGCCGAAGGGGAGCAGCAGCGGCGCGAGCAGCAGCGCGCGCAGCGCGTCGTCGCGGCCGGCGGCGCGTCGGCGCGGCGCGGCGCGCGCGGGCTCGTCGCTCGTCATGAGGGTGTCCAGGCGGGGTTCGGGCGGGAGGGGCGATGCATTGTCCTGCAAACGACGAATCGGGCACGGCGCGCGAACGCTTCGCGCGCTCGAAGGTTAGGAAATCCGCCGCGGGTTGACAAGCGAGCGCCCGGGCGGCGCACGGAATCGGCGGCCTTCCACAATGCGGATTTCAGGATCGCATGGTGGAACATGGGGTAGAATGCCGGCATCGGCCCGCGTCCACGCACCTCCCCATGAACTGGTTGTTCGACCTGGCCACCACCCAGCCCGTCGCGTGGGCCGTGCTGGTGCTGTCGCTGGTCGGCGCGCTCGGCCTGGCGATTTCAAGCGTCAAGGTGCGCGGCGTCGGCATCGGCGTCACCGGCGTGCTGTTCGCGGGCCTGCTGTTCGGGCACCTCGAGATCCGCATCGAGCACCCGATCCTCGAGTTCGTGCGCGAGTTCGGCCTGATCCTGTTCGTGTTCACGATCGGCCTGCAGCTCGGCCCGGGCTTCTTCGCGTCGCTGCGCAAGCAGGGGCTGAAGCTGAACCTGCTCGCCGCCGCGGCGGTGCTGCTGAGCGCGGGCGTCGCGCTGGGCATCGCGGGACCGCTGTTCGGCCTCGACGTGATCGCCACGCTCGGCCTGCTGTCGGGGGCCACGACCAACACGCCGTCGCTGGCGGCCGCCCAGCAGACGCTGAAGGCGCTCGGCGAGCCCGCCCTGTCGCAGGCGGCCCAGCCCGCGCTCGCGTACGCGGTGGCCTACCCGGGCGGCGTGGTCGGCACGATCGCCACGCTGCTGCTGCTGCGCGCGCTCTTTCGCATCGACCCGCACAAGGAAGCACAGGCGTACCGCGAAGAGCAGCACCAGGGCGACGCGCCGCTCGAGCGCATGAGCCTCGTCGTCGACAATCCGAACCTGGCCGGGCTCGCCATCGGCGAGATTCCCGGCCACCGCGAGATCCGCGTGGTCGTCTCGCGCATCCAGCGCAAGGACGCGCGCGAGGTGCAGACCGCCAACGAGCAGACCGTGATGCAGGTGGGCGACACGCTGCTCGCCGTGGGGACGCGCCACCACCTCGAGCAGCTGCGCGTCATCGTCGGCCACCAGAGCCGCGCGAACCTCGCCAAGGCGCCCGGGCACGTCGTCACGCGCCGCTTCGTCGTCACCCGCAAGGGCGTGATCGGGCGCACGCTCGGCGAGATCGACCTGGCCGGGCGCTACGGCGCCACCGTCACGCGCGTCGCCCGCGCCGAGATCGAGATGGCCGCGATGCCGGGCATCGCGCTGCAGTTCGGCGACGTGCTGCAGGTCGTCGGCGACGAGCACGCGATTCCCTCGCTCACCGAGGAGCTCGGCAACAGCGTGCGCGCGCTCAACGAGACGAACTTCACGTCGATCTTCGTCGGGCTCGCGCTCGGCGTCGCGGCCGGCATGTTCCCGCTGCACTTCGACGGCATCCCGGCACCGGTGCGGCTGGGCCTGGCCGGCGGGCCGCTGCTGGTCGCGATCCTGCTGTCGCGGGTCGGGCACATGGGCCCGATGATCTGGTACATGCCGGCCAACGCCAATACGGCGTTCCGTGAGCTGGGCATCGTGCTGTTCCTCGCCTGCGTGGGACTGAAGGCCGGCGGCCAGTTCTTCGACACCGTCTTCACGGCGCGGGGACTGCACTGGCTGGCGGCGGGATTCCTCGTCTCGGTGATCCCGATCCTCGTCGTCGGCCTGGTGGCGCGGCTGGCGCTGAAGATGAACTTCACGCCGATCGGCGGGCTGCTCGCCGGCAGCATGACCGACCCGCGCGCGCTCGCGTTCGCCAACGCCGTGAGCGGCTCGGACGCGCCGTCGATCGCGTACGCGACGGTCTATCCGCTGACGATGCTGCTGCGCATCGTCGGCATGCAGGTGCTGGTGCTGGTGTTCTGCGGGTAGTCGCCCGGCCGCGCCACAGCGGCGTGTCGAACGCGGGGCTGGCCCGGCGCGTCGGCCGGTCGCCGTCACCGTGCCAGGCACGGGTGCGGGATGCGTCAGTCGCGCGCCGGCACCGGCTGGTACCAGGGCACCTCGGCACGCGTCCCGTAGCGCCGCACGCGAATGTTCGCCTGCTCGCCGTGCCCCGCGAAGTTCTCCATGTGGCACAGGCGCGAGCAGACTTCGCCGACGAGCGCGCTCGCCTCGTCGGTCAGCACCTTCTGGTACGTGCAGGTCTTCAGGAACTTGCCGACCCAAAGCCCGCCCGTGTAGCGCGCGTTGCGCTTCGTGGGCAGCGTGTGATTGGTGCCGATGACCTTGTCGCCGAACGACACGTTCGTGCGCGGGCCGAGGAACAGCGCGCCGTAGTTGGTCATGCGGGCGAGGAAGAAGTCGGGGTCTCGCGTCATGACCTGCACGTGCTCGAACGCGAGCTCGTCCGCCTTGGCCAGCATCTCGTCGCGCGTGTCGCAGACGATCACCTCGCCGTAGTCCGCCCAGCTGCTCGCGGCGATGTTCGCCGTGGGGAGGATCGCGAGCTGGCGCTCGACCTGCGCCATCGTCGCGCGCGCCAGCGCCTCGCTGTCGGTGAGCAGCACCGCAGGCGACGTCGGCCCGTGCTCGGCCTGCCCGAGCAGGTCGACCGCGCACAACTCGCCGTCGACCGAGTCGTCGGCGATGACCAGGGTCTCGGTCGGCCCGGCGAAGAGGTCGATCCCCACGCGGCCGTAGAGCTGGCGCTTGGCCTCGGCGACGAACATGTTGCCGGGGCCGACCAGCATGTCGACCGGCGCGATGCTGCCGGTGCCGATGGCCATCGCGACGACCGCCTGCACGCCGCCGAGCACGAGGATCTCGTCGGCGCCGGCCAGGTGCATCGCGGTGACGATCGCCGGATGCGCGCGCCCCTGGTACGGCGGCGCGCTCGCGACGACGCGCGGGACACCGGCGACCTTGGCCGTGAGCACGCTCATGTGCGCGGACGCGATCATCGGGTACTTTCCGCCCGGCACGTAGCAGCCGACGGCGTTCACCGGAATGTGGCGGTGCCCGAGCACCACGCCGGGCAGCGTCTCGACCTCGACGTCGCGCAGGGAGTCTCGCTGCACCCTCGCGAAGTTGCGGATCTGCGCCTGCGCGAACACGATGTCGTCGATCTCGCGCCGGGAGAGCTGCCTTCGCGCGGCCTCGATCTCGGCCTGAGACAGGCGGAAGTCGGCCGGGTCCCATTGGTCGAAACGACGGCTGTACTCCCGCACCGCGTCGTCGCCGCGCGCCTCGATGTCGCCGACGATGGCCTCCACCGTCGAGCGCACCTTCTCGTCGTCCCGCGCGCGGCTCAGCGCGTCCTTGCCCTGCTTCAGGTAGCGGATCACGTCGTTCCCCTCATGCGTGGTGCGCGCGCGAAGCACGCTGCGCGGCTCAGATGCCGCTCGTCGGCGGCACCGTCTCGCGAAAGGCGGGCCGCAGGCTCGCGTGCTCGAACCACCGCTCCAGTTGCGGTCGCCGCTCGCGCCACTTCCAGACGGTGTGCCGGCGCTGAGCGTATCCCAGCACGGCGGCCAGCGCGAGGTAGCCCGCATCGACCGTCGAGAACGCGCCCTTCGCGACCGCGCCTTCGAGGGCGTCCGCGATCCGATCGGCGCGCGTCACCTCCAGGGCGATCACCGAAGGACTGCGCTCGGATTCCGGGCGCCGAAGTTCCCGGTTCCAGACGGCGATGCCGTCGAGCAGGCCGAGCACCCGCCCGCAGAGCGCGAGGCCCGCGTCGTCGGTCGGCAGGAGCGTCGGCTCGCTCCCGTGGCGGTCGAGCCATCCGAGGATCAGCGTGGTTTCCGTGAGCGTGGTGCCATCGGGCAGCACCAGTGTCGGCACGCGGCCGACCGGACTGAACGGGAGCACCGCGGCGGCGGGGTCGCGCAGTGTCGTGGTCACTTCGCGCACGCTCGCGATCAGGCCCCCCTCGCGCAGAGCCATCCGGCAGATGCGCGCGTAGGGGGAGCCTTCGGAGTAGAAGAGTTGCGCGGAGCGCTGCGAAATCGAGCTCGGGCCAGTCACGCGCACACGCCCCGATCAACGGCTTCTCGCCCGCTCGCGCACTCGGGCATAGGCCGGGCGTGCCAGGCAGCGATCGAGCCACGTCTTCACGTGCGGATGCGGTGCCAGATCGAGCTTCGCCATCTTTCCCCAGGCCAGTATCCCCGCGACGTTGAGATCGGCGACGGTGAAGTGCTCGCCCGCGAGGTGCTCCTGCCGCGACAGCGCTTCGTCCAGGATGCGCAGCGGCTTGCCGAGCAGGAGTTCGGCGCGCTCCGCGTGCGACGCATCGCGCGTGAATTCGGGGAGCAGGGCACGATGGAGCAGCAGGTCGAAAAGATGCCCCTCGGCTTCGAGCATCGCCCAGAAGCTCCACTGCGCCGCGATCCCGGACACCTCGGGGCCGGCGTGCATCGGCCCGTCGTACTTCAGCGCGAGGTAGAGATTGATGGCCATCGATTCCCAGAGGACGCGGTCGCCGTCGACCAGCGTCGGGATTCGCGCGTCGGGATTCGCGCGTTGGGATTCAGCGCCAGGTACTCGGCCGTCTGCAGATCATCGGCACGTACGCTCTTCTCGACGAGCCGATAGGGCTGCCCGACCTCCTCGAGCATCCACAGGCAGCGCATGGCGCGCGACCTCGCGTTTCCGTAGAGTTCGAGCATCGGGACCTCCGTCGGGCGATGGGTGGGGTGCGGACCTGCCGGCGAAGTGGACCACATCGCCGGCGGCCCGCGAGCGGTAACCCCAAGCGCTCATCACCCGTTCGCACCTCTCGGCCGCTGCCGCCTTCGACGCGCGCCGCCGCGGTGCGTCATGAAGACTTCGCCCGCTTCTTCGCGAGCGCTCGCGCCAGCGCAACGGGGTCGTACTTCGGCAGCATGCCGTCGATCGCCAGGGTCGCCAGGCCGTGCACCGTGGCCCACGCGCGCAGGCCGGCCACCGGATCCCGCGGCGCGACGTGCGGGCTCGACTTGAGGCCGCTTTCGAACAGCCGGGTCGAGCCGGCGATCGCCGCCAGGAGTTCCGGGCTGCGGTTGCGATCGGCGACGTCCTGCCGGCCGACGAATACCGGCGGTTGCTGACCGATCGCGGCGCCACCGACCCGGTGAAGGGCATGGCACTGATGGCCCGGACGGTGATCGACACGCAGCGCCGTTGCCTGCCGCTGCTGGAGCGCGAACTCGAGCCGGGCCGAACGCTGGTCGTCGGTTCGTCACTCGCGTGGGCCGCACGGCTGCTCGGCGAAACGTCGCGCGCGCCGGTGGTCACGGTGCGCCTGGCGCCGTCGTGGTTCCGGTCGGACCACCTCGCGCCATCGATCGGACCATTGGGGCATCTGCAGTACGCCCCCGCATTCGTGAAGCGCGTGATCTGGCGGCTGATGGACCGCCGCCTTCTCGACCCGCTCTTCACGGCGCCCTTAAACGCCCTTCGCACCGAGCGCGGTCTGCCGCCGCTGACTCGCACCTTCCACCGTTGGATACACGAGGCCGACCTGACCTTGGGAATGTTTCCGGACTGGTTCGCGCCCCGGCAGCCCGACTGGCCCTCGAACCTGCAGCTGGTCGGCTTTCCGCTCGACGACGACGTCCGCAACGCGCAGCTGTCGCCGGACGTCGAGCGTTTCCTCGACGCGGGCGAGCCGCCCGTCGCGTTCACGGCGGGCACCGCCAATGCGTCGTCTCACGCCTTCTTCGAGGCCTCGGTGAACGCCTGCCGGATCTCGGGCCGGCGGGGCCTGATGCTGACGCAGGACGCAACGCAGCTGCCCGCGAAGCTCCCCCCGCACGTCGCCCACTTCGTCTACGTGCCGTTCGAGGCGCTGCTACCCAGGCTGTCGGCCCTGGTGCACCACGGCGGGATCGGCACGACCCATCAGGCGCTGCGGGCCGGCGCGCTGGACGCACTGGTGGCGGATCGTTCGATTCGGATGCGATGCGCCGAGCTGGGGAGGACTCTGTCGACGGAACCTTCCGGGACGATCGTGGCCGCCGATGCACTGCTCGAGCTGGGTCGTCGCGCCGGGCCGTGAGCCGACGCTCCGCGGGGAACCCGCTTCGCGCGAGGTTGTCACCCATGTCTCAGGTACAGACCGTTACCTGTGTCTGCGGTCCGTACGAGCAATGAATGGGGTGGCTGATGGGACTCGAACCCACGACAACCGGAATCACAATCCGGGACTCTACCAACTGAGCTACAGCCACCACTGAAACCTGGCCTGCCCGACAGGAATCGAACCTGTGACCCTCAGCTTAGAAGGCTGATGCTCTATCCAACTGAGCTACGGGCAGCGAATCCGACGGGCGGAAGCGCGCTCGGGGTCCGGCAAAGACTGCGGGGCCGATGGTCGGGGCGAGAGGATTCGAACCTCCGACATCTTGCTCCCAAAGCAAGCACTCTACCAGGCTGAGCTACGCCCCGAAAGGCCGCGCATTGTACCGCATCCGGCGGCCGTGCGACCCGCTCCCCGGCGCGAGTCGGCGTCGCGGCCCGGCGGGCCCGCACGCCGGCCCTGCGGCCGCGCGTCTGCGGACGACGCCAGGATCACTCGTCGGTGGACAGCACGGTGACGGCGGCCGCCTGCGGTGCCTGCGGTGCCTGCGGTGCCTGCGGTGCCTGCGGTTCCGTGGCCAGCGCGGCGCCGAGCGCCACGGTGTCGGTCAGCCGCAGTGCCCGGGCGGCGATCAGCCCCGCGCGGGCCTGCAGCAACTGCTGCTCCGACACGAGAACCTGCACCTGGCTGGCCGCGCCGGCCCGGTACTGACGCTCCAGCACGGCGTGCTGTTCCTCGGAGGCCCGCAGCGCGCGCTCGAGCGCCGCGAGCGCTTCGGCGTCGTGCTCGACCGCGCGCAGGGCGTCGGCCACGTTGCGCAAGGCCTCGAGCACCACGCGCTGATAGCCGGCGGCGGCGGCCTCGAACGCCGCCTGCGCCGCGCGCCGTTCGGCGTCGAGCCCCGGGTTGAACAGCGGCTGCGTCAGTTGCCCGAGGAGGTTCCAGATCGACGACGGGCCGGAGAACAGCGAGGCCGGCGTGAGCGCCTGGGTACCCAGGTTCGCGCTCAGCGTCAGCTGCGGGTAGCGGCGCGCGACCGCCGCGCCGAACTCGCCGTGCGCCGCGCGCAGCGCCGCCTCGGCCGCCTGGATGTCGGGCCGCCCGCGCGCCCACTCGGACGGCACCGCCACCGGCAGGCGCTCGGGCAGGCTGAAGTCCGCGAGCGTGAACGCGGGCACGCCCTGGCTCGGCTCGCGGCCGGCCAGCACCGCGAGCAGGTGCTCGGCCTGCTGCAGCGCCTTGCGCAGCGGCGGCAGGCCGGCGCGCGTGAGCTCGGACTGGGCGCCGAGCGCGCTGACTTCATCGGGCGCCGCCTGCCCGAGCCGGGTGCGCACCTGCGCGAGCCGCAGCAGCGATGACTGCGTTCGCAGGATCGCTTCCTGCGCGTCGAGCTGCGCGGCGACCCTCGCGCGCGTGATCGCCGCGGTGGCGACGTTGGCCGCCAGGGCCATGCGCGCGCCCTCGAGCTCGTGCCGACGCACGTCCGCGCGTGCGGCCAGCGCGCGCAGGCTGGCGTCGGTGCCGCCGCCGACGTCGAAGCGGTAGCGCACGGCGACGCTGGCGTTGTACAGGCCGAACTCGCGCGGTTCTCCGCTCTGGCCCAGCGCGCTGGGACTGAGCCGCTGGCGCTGCGCGCTGGTGTTCAGGTCCGCCTGCGGCCACTGGGTGGAGCCCGCCAGTGCGGCGTGGGTTTCGCGCGCCTGGCCGAGCGCCGCCTCGGCGGCGGCCAGCGTCGGGCTCGCGCGCAGGGCCTCGTCCACGAGCGCGTCGAGCGCCGGCGAGCGCAGCGCGCGCCACCAATGTGCGGGCAGCCCGCCTTCGACGAACTGCTGCGACTGCCCCAGCGGCCCGTCGGCCGACGCGGTCGACATGGCGGCCGCCCCCGCGACGTAGCCGGCCGTGCGCGGGAGCGCGGGCGGCTCGTAGCGCGGCGCCGTCGCGCAGCCCGCCGCCAGGACGCAGACGCCGAGCGCGGCGGCGACCGCGGGCAGTCCGGTTCTCGTGCGCATGATGTCCTCGTGCCTCAGGCTTCGATCGCGCGGCCCTCGCCGGCTTCTTCGTGGGTGACGCCGTCGCGGATGTGGTAGATCCGCTCGAAGGTCGGAATGATCTTCTCGTCGTGGGTGACGACGATGATGGCCGTCTGGTAGCGCCGCGCCATGTCGTTGAGGATGCGGATCACCGCCATCGCGCGCCCGCTGTCGAGCGGCGCGGTCGGCTCGTCGGCGAGGATCACCGGCGGGTGGTTGACGAGCCCGCGCGCGATCGCCACGCGCTGCTGCTCGCCGCCCGACAGCTGCGACGGCATCGCCTTCGCGCGATGCTGCACGTCGAGCGCCGTGAGCAGTTCCATCGCCCGGGCGCGCGCCTGCGCGTTCGGCATCCCCGCCAGCATCGGCAGCAGCGCGACGTTGTCGGTGACGTCGAGGAACGGGATCAGGTACGGTGCCTGGAAGACGAAGCCGATGCGGTCGCGGCGCAGCGCACGCAGGTCGCCGACCTTCCAGCCCTCGTCGTAGATCAGTTCGTCGCCCAGCGTCATGCGCCCGGCCGTGGGATCGATCACCGCGCCCAGGCACTTGAGCAGCGTGCTCTTGCCCGAGCCCGACGGGCCGATCAGGCCGACCACTTCGCCCGGCGCCACTTCCATGTCCACGTGCCTGAGCGCGTCGACCGCGGTGTCGCCCTTGCCGTAGCGCTTGCGCAGGCCTTCGATGCGGATGCCCTTGCCCGTCACTTCAGCCCCCGATGGCCTCGGCCGGGTCCACGCGCAGCGCCGTGCGGATCGCGATCACGCTGGCCAGTGCGCAGATCGCGAGCACGATCAGCAGCCCGGCGATCGAGTCCTGCGGCACCAGCAGCACGTACTTGGGGAACAGCGGCCCGCTCAGGGTCGCGGTGATCTTGCCGACGGCGAACCCGATCAGGCCGAGCGCGAGCGCCTGCTGCAGGATCATCGACGCGATCGTGCGGTTGCGCGTGCCGATCAGCTTGAGCACCGCGATCTCGCGGATCTTGTCCATCGTCAGCGTGTAGATGATGAAGGCGACGATGGCCGCGCTCACGACCGCCAGGATCACGAGGAACATCCCGATCTGCTTGGCCGAGGTGGCGATCAGCTTCCCGACGAGGATCTCCTCCATTTCGGCGCGCGTGTAGACCGTCAGGCGCTTCCAGCGGCGGATCGAGTCCGCGACTTCGTCGGGGTCGGCGCCCTCGCGCAGCCGCACCAGCACCGCGTTGACCGCGCTGCTCGTGCTCTGCGACGCGGTGACCGACTCCAGCAGGCCCGGCACGCCGGGCCGGTTGAACGCCGGATTCGACGCGGTGCGGCGCCGGTTCTGCACGATCGCGTCGTTGTCCTTGAGGAACTGCGCCTCCTGCGCGTCCTTCAGCGGGATGAACACCATCGGGTCTCCGCTCGAGGAGACCATGCGCCGCGTCAGGCCCACCACCGTGTAGTCGTTGCGGCGGATCCGCAGCGTGTCGCCGAGCCGGAAGCCCGTCGCGACGTCGGCCATCGCCTCGTAGTGACCGCGCGTGATCCGCCGCCCGCCCACCAGCGAGGGCGGCCAGCCCGGGGCCCCCCAGGACTCGCCCGGGACGATGCCCACGACCATCGCGCGCACGTCGCGCCCGCCCTGCCGGACCTGCATCGTCAGGTAGGTGACGTTGGCCGCTTCGGCCACCCCCGGCATGGCCAGCACCGCGCGGTCCTGGTCGTCGGGAATGCTCGAGGGCTCGGCGTACGGTCCGAGCGTGTCCCGCTGCACCACCCAGAGGTCCGCCCCGCTGTTGTCCAGCAGCGCCTTGCCGTCGTCGACCATGCCCCGGTACACGCCGGCCATCACCAGCGTGACGCCCAGCAGCAGGCCCAGGCCCAGGCCGGTGAAGACGAACTTGCCCCACGCGTGGGCGATGTCGCGCCCGGCGAGGCTGATCACTGGAGCGCCCCCGGCATCTTCTCGACGACGTGGATGCGCGATCGCGGCGTCAGCACCTTCTCGCTGTGCAGCACGATCGCGTCGCCCTTCTTCAGGCCTTCGAGCACCTGCACGCGCCCGTCCAGGTCGGCACGGCCCAGCTTCACCGGCACGAAGACGGGCGCGTCGTCGCGGGCCGTCCACACGCCGACGGCCCCGCCCACGCGCTGCACGGCGGCGTTCGGGATCACCGGCCCCTCGGGCAGCGGCGGCAGGTCGACCGTCACTTCCGCACGCTCGCCGATCGGCGGCAGCGGATCGGGGACCGCATCGAAGCCGACCTTCGCGAGCAGTTCCTCGGTCACCGCGTCGGCGCGCGGCTCGGTGCGCAGCACCTTGCCGTCGAGCGTCTGCGCCCGCCGCGACCGCAGCGCCACGCGCGCCGGCAGCGCGACCGCGAGTCCGCCCGCGCTGACCTGGTCGAACCGCGCGTTGACCCAGAGCGCGCGCGGGTCCACCACCTCGACCACCGCCTGGCCGGCCACGACGGTCGTGCCCGGCTCGACTTCGCGCGCGGTCACCACGCCGCTCGCCGGCGCCACCAGCCGCAGGCTGCGCCGCTGCGCGCGCTGAGCGTCGAGGTCGGTGAGCGCGCGCGCGTGGTCTTCGCGGGCGGCCGCGAGCGCGGCGCTCGCGGTCTGCAGGTCCTGCCGGCGCGCGGCGAGCAACTCCTCGCTGGTCGCGTTCTCCGCGAACAGGCGCTCGTAGCGGCGCGCCTGCGACTCGGCGTTCGCGTGGCGGGCGCCGGCCTCGGCCACCGTGGCGGCCGTCCGGCGGACCACCGCCTCCTGCGAGCGCACGCGGTCGTCGCTGTCGATCGGGTCCATCTCGCCCAGGACCTGCCTGGCCCTGACGGCGTCGCCGACGTCGACCGACAGCCGCTCGAGGCGCCCGGGCGCGATCGCGCCGATGCGATGCACGCGCCGGGCCTCGACGGTCCCGACGCCGAACAGCGACGGCCGCAGCGCGCGCGACTCGACCGTCACCAGGGTGACGGCCACGGGCGCGAGCGGCCCCGAGCGCAGGGCCACGACCACGAGCAGCGCGGCGAGCGGGACGATCACCGCGACGATGGCCAGCGTGCGCCGGCCGACGAAGAACCGCTTCATGGCCGCTCCCCCAGACCGCGCAGGTAGATCGCGAACACACGCGGCGCGTCGCGCCGCACGCGCTGCGGCTCGCCGGCGATCATCGACTGCATCACCAGGCCCTGGATCATGCCGATGAACAGCGTGGCGGCGGCGTCGACGTCGAGCTGCGCGTCGAACTCGCCGCGTGCGCGCCCGGACTCGAGCAGCGCGCGCAGCCGCTCGCCGTAGTGGCGCATCAGCGTCGCGACCATCCGCTTGGGCGCCGTGGCGCCGGCACGCTGCAGTTCGCCGAACATCATCCGGGGCACGCCCGGGTGCTCGGACACGAAGCCCGCGTGCGCGAGGAACACCGCCTCGAGCGCGGCGGCCGAGGTGGGCGCGGCGTGCGCCGCATCGTCGACGCGCGCCAGCAGCCGCTGGGCCATCCACTCCATGACCGCCTCGAGGATCGATTCCTTCGAGGGAAAGTGCTTGAACAGGGCGCCCTGCGTCACGCCCATGCGCCGGGCGATCGCGGTGGTGGTGATCTCGCCGGGGTCGCGTTCGGCGGCCAGCCCGACCACGGCGTCCACGGTGGCGGCGCGGCGCTCGTGCGCCGGCAGGTGGGGGGTTCGCGGGTTCACGATCTATAAGTTAGTAATATATTACTATCTTAAATATGAAGCGTCCTGTTCGTCAAGGGCAACGCGGGGGAAACGGGTTCGCTCGCCGGGCCGCACGCCCCGGGCTCGCCTTCGGCGCCGGTGAACGGATCCGGCGCGCCCGCACCGGATCCGGCGGCGGATCGTCAGGCGACGGCCGCCGCCCGCAGCGCCTCGATCGCGTCGCGCGACATCCCGAGCGCGACGGCGAGTTCGGCCTTGCCGTGCTCGCGCGTGCGCGCGGACAGCGCCTCGTCGAGCTCGCGCGAGCGCTCCATGCGCTGCGCGTTCGTCGCGCCGCGCGGATCGGTGCCCCGCTCGTCGACGCCGAGGAACCTGCACAGCCGCTGGCCCTCGCCGGTGCGCTGGCGGTGAAAGAGCGCGCCCAGGATCGTGGAAGTGGCGATCATGCCGGTCGTCACGTCCACGTACGGCACGATCGCGCGCAGCGGCACCGAGCCGGGATCGCTCTCGGGCTGCCCCGGCGCGCTCATGATCCCGCTGATGGCCTGGAACACCGGGGCGTCGCCGGGCTGCGCCGTGAACGGCCCGTCCTGCCCGTAGCCGGTCGCCGAGCAGTGGACGGTGTCGGGCCGGATCGCGCGCACGCGCTCGTCGTCGAGCCCGAAGCGCGCGAGGTCGCCGGCCTTGAAGTTCTCGACGAAGACGTCGGCACGCGCGTCACGTCGAGGACATTGACGCCGTCGAGGATTCCGCCGGCCGTGCCGCCTCCCGCGCCGTCCTCAGTCCAGGACGATCTTCGCCTTCGCGACGATGTCGCCGACCTGCTTCATGCTCGCGTCGACGCGCGCACGGAACTCCGCGGCGCCGGACAGCACCGGGGGCAGGCCGAGCGCCATGAACTTGCTCTTCACCGCCGGCTCCTCGATGATCGTCTTCGACGCGGCCTCGATCTTCGCGACCACGTCGGCCGGCATCCCCGCGGGGCCGAACAGGCCGAACCAGCCGTCGAGCGGGATCTCGGGGCCGCCGGACTCCACGATCGTCGGCAGGTTCGGGTGCATCGGGTCGCGCGCGGCGCCGATCACAGCGAGCACGCGCACCTTGCCGTCGGTCGACTGCGGCAGCACGAGCGGGTCGAACATCACGTGGATGCGCCCGGCCTTCATCTCCATCACGCCGTCGGCGCTGCCCTTGGCCGGCACGTGGACGATGTCGGTCCCGGTGAGCGCCTTGAAGAGCTCGCCGATCAGGTGCCCCGCCGCGCCGATGCCCGACGACGTGTAGTTCAGCCTGCCCGGCTCCTTCTTCGCGAGCGCGATCAGGTCGGCGACGCTCTTCACCGGGAGGTCGCCGGTGACGCCGACGTAGTTCAGCGTGTCGACGAACTTCACGATCGGCGTGAAGTCCTTCGTCGGGTGATACGGCGGCGGGCGCTTGGTGATCGACTGCACGATCATCGCGCCGATGTTCGTCGACAGCAGCGTGTAGCCGTCGGCGGGGGCCGACATCACGGTCTTGGAGCCGACGATGCCGGCCGCGCCCGGCCGGTTCGAGACGATGAAACGCTGGTTGAAGATCCGCTCGTAGCCCTCGGCGAAGATGCGCGCGGGGACGTCGTTCGTGCCGCCGGGGTTGTACGGCGAGACGACGGTGACCGGGCGCGCGGGCCACGCGCCGGCGGCCTGCGCATGCGCGCGGCCGAGCACCGCGGCCGCGCCCAGGCCCCCGACCGCGCCGAGAATGCGGCGGCGTGCGTTCGGGTCCGCGGGGGCGATCGCGCCGTCGGCACGGTCGGTCGAGTCCGGCTCGCGCACGACCGACGCTCGCGTGTCGAGTGTTCCCATGCTCATTTCCCCTGAAAGCGCGGCGCGCGCTTCTCCCTGAACGCGGCGACCCCTTCCTTCATGTCGTCGCTGCGCGCGATGCCCTCGAGCCGGGCACGCGTCGGATAGTAGGTCGCCATCGGGTTGGCGGGAAGCGTGCGCGTGGCCAGGTGCTTCATCGTGCGCACGACCAGCGGCGCGTTCGCCGCGAGCCGCCGCGCGTACTCCATCGCGACCTCGACCTGCCGCCCCGGCTCGCAGACCTTGTTGACGAAGCCGATCTCGTAGGCGCGCTGCGCGTTCATCGGATCGCCGATCGTCGCCCACTCGAAGCCGACCTTGTACGGCATGCGCGCCGGGAATCCGCCCATCACGCCGGCGAACGCGCCGACCTTCGCTTCCGGATAGACGAAGCTCGCGTTGCTCGCGCACACGGCCATGTCCGCGAGCATCACCATCGTCGCGCCCGCGCCGATCGCGTAGCCGGCCACCGCCGCGATCACCGGCTTGTCGCACGGCACCGCCAGGTTCGGCATCGCGAGCCAGATGTCCTGAGGCGGGTCCTTGAGGTCCGCGCCGGCGCAGAAGCCCTGATCGCCGGCGCCGGTCAGCACGGCGACGCGATTGTCGTCTTCGGCGAAGCGGATCCAGGCGTCGTGCAGCCCGCGCACGACCTCGCTGTTGACGCTGTTGCGGTGGTCGGGACGGTCGATCGTGATCAGCGCGATCCCGTCGCTCGCCTCGTAGCGGACTGCGGCCATGTGTCGCCTCCCTGTCGTCGCCGCCGGCCGGCGATCCAGGGGGATTCTAGTGCAGCGTGCGCGGCGGGCCGTCTCGAGGCCGCACGCTCGCGTCAGGCCGTGATCACGTCGGCGAGCCGCTTCGCCATCCGGCGCGCGAGCGCCTCCTCGCGCGCCTCGACCATCACCCGCAGCAGCGGCTCGGTGCCGGACGCGCGGATCAGGATCCGGCCGGCGTCGCCGAGCTCGGCGGCGACCGCGCCCTGCTCGCTCTTCAGGCCGGCGTGGTTCTGCCAGTCGAAGCCCTTGGGAATGCGCACGTTGATCAGCGTCTGCGGGAACAGCGTGAGCTCGGACGCGAGCTCCGCGAGCGTGCGCCCGCCGTGCTTGATCGCGCTGAGCACCTGCAGCGCGCTGATCGTGCCGTCGCCGGTGGTGTGCCGATCGAGGCACAGCAGGTGCCCCGAGCTCTCGCCGCCGTACAGCCAGCCGCGCGCCTGCAGCACCTCGAGCACGTAGCGGTCGCCGACCTTGGCGCGCTCGAACGCGACGCCGCGGCGCGCGAGCGCCTGCTCGAGCGCGAGGTTCGACATCAGCGTGCCCACCGCGCCCGCGACCGGTCCGGCCCGCAGGCGGTCGCAGACGATCACGTAGAGGAGCTCGTCGCCGTTGTAGACGCGGCCCTTCGCGTCGACCACGAGCAGCCGGTCGGCGTCGCCGTCGACCGCGATGCCGATGTCCGCGCGCCGCTGCAGCACGGCCTCGCGCAGCGAATCCGGATGGGTGGCGCCGACGCCGTCGTTGATGTTCAGTCCGTCCGGGCTGGTGCCGATCTGCACCACCTCGGCCCCGAGCTCGTGGAACACGTGCGGCGCGGTGTGATAGGCGGCGCCGTGCGCACAGTCGACGACGATGCGCAGCCCGCGGAGGTCGAGCGCGTTCGGGAACGAGCTCTTGCAGAACTCGATGTAGCGGCCGGCCGCGTCTTCCACCCGCCGCGCGCGGCCGAGCTTCTCGGAGCGCACGCAGCCCATCGGCTCCTCGAGCGCCTGCTCGATGCGCTCCTCGAGCGCGTCGGGCAGCTTGTTGCCGTCGCCCGAGAAGAACTTGATGCCGTTGTCGTCGTACGGGTTGTGCGACGCGCTGATCACGACGCCGGCCTGCAGGCGCAGCGCGCGCGTCAGGTAGGCGACGCCGGGCGTGGGCAGCGGCCCCGACAGCAGCACGTCGACGCCCGCGGCGGAGAAGCCCGCCTCGAGCGCGGCCTCGAGCATGTAGCCCGAGATGCGCGTGTCCTTGCCGATCAGCACCGCGGGGCGCCCGGACGCCGAGGCCGCGAGCACGCGCCCGGCCGCGTAGCCGAGCCGCAGCACGAAGTCCGGCGTGATCGGCGCGTCGCCGACCCGCCCCCTGATCCCGTCGGTCCCGAAGTATCGTCGTCCCATGTCAGCCCTCGATCGCCTGCCACACCGCGAGCGCGTCGCGCGAAGCGGCGACGTCGTGCACCCGCAGGATCCGTGCCCCTCGCGCCGCCGCCGCGAGCATCGCCGCGAGACTGCCCGCGAGCCGCTCGTCCAACGGCCGCCCGGTCAGGTGGCCGATCAGCGACTTGCGCGAGACGCCCACGAGCACCGGCCGGCCCGCTGCGCACAGCGCCGGCAGCGCGCGCAGCAGGCGCAGATTATCCTCCTGGGTCTTGCCGAATCCGATGCCCGGGTCCAGAACGACGCGCGCCGGCGACACGCCGGCCTCGCCCAGCCGCTGCAACCGATCCTGAAGGAAGCCGTGCACCTGCGACACGACGTCCCGATAGACGGGCGCGTGCTGCATGGTCGACGGATCGCCGAGCATGTGCATCACGCACAACGCCGCGCGGCCGCCCGCGACGGCGTCGATCGCGGCCCGCGAACGGAAGCCCTCGACGTCGTTGATCATGTCGGCGCCGAGCGCGAGCGCGGCGCGCATCACCTCGGGGCGGCGCGTGTCGACCGACAGCGGCCGGCCGGCGTCGCGCAGCGCCTCGAGCACCGGCGCCACGCGCGCGATCTCGTCGGCGGGCGAGACCGGCGCGGCGCCGGGGCGCGTGGACTCGCCGCCGATGTCGACGAGGTCGGCGCCCTCGCCGATCAGCCGGCGCGCGTGCGCGATCGCGGCGTCGGCGTGCGCGTACAGGCCGCCGTCGGAGAAGGAATCGGGCGTGACGTTGACCACGCCCATCACGAGCGGGCGATCGAGCGCGAGTTCGAAGCGGCCGCAGGCGAGCGGGGTCACGGCGAGACGCAAACGAAGCGGCGCCCCGAGGGCGCCGCGATTCGGGGCCGAAGACCGATCAGTGCGGCGCGCCCGGCGCGGCGGGCGCCGCCGGCGTGTTCGGGGCGACCGACGACGGGCTCGACGGGCTTCCGCCGCTGCCGCTGCCGCCCGAGCGCTCCTTGGGCGGACGCGGCGAACGGCCGGAGCAGATGTCGTCGATCTGGTCGCTGTCGATGGTCTCCCACTCGAGCAGCGCCTTGGCCATCATCTCGACCTTGTCGCGGTTGTCCTCGAGGATCTTGCGCGCGACGCCGTACTGCTCGTCGATGATGCGACGGATCTCGCCGTCGACCTTGCGCATCGTCTCCTCGGACACGTTGGTGGTCTTGGTGATCGAGCGGCCGAGGAAGATCTCGCCCTCGTTCTCCGCGTAGACCATCGTGCCCATCGCGTCGCTCATGCCGTAGCGGGTGACCATGTCGCGCGCGATCGACGTGGCGCGCTCGAAGTCGTTGGACGCGCCGGTGGTCATCTGGTCCATGAAGACCTCCTCGGCGATGCGCCCGCCGAAGAGCACCGCGATCGTGTTCAGCATGCGCTGGCGGTCCATGCTGTAGCGGTCTTCGGTGGGCAGCTGCATCGTCACGCCGAGCGCGCGCCCGCGCGGGATGATCGTGACCTTGTGGACCGGGTCGGTCTTGGGCAGCATCTTGGCGACGATCGCGTGGCCGGATTCGTGGTACGCGGTGTTCTTGCGCTCCTCTTCCGGCATCACGATCGAGCGCCGCTCCGCGCCCATGATGATCTTGTCCTTGGCGCGCTCGAAGTCGATCATCTCGACCAGGCGCGCGCTGCGGCGCGCGGCGAACAGCGCCGCCTCGTTGACGAGGTTCGCGAGGTCCGCGCCCGAGAAGCCGGGGCAGCCGCGCGCGATGATGTCGGCGCGAACGTCCGGGCCGATCGGGACCTTGCGCATGTGCACGTTCAGGATCTGCTCGCGGCCGCGGATGTCGGGCAGCGGCACGACCACCTGGCGGTCGAAGCGGCCCGGGCGCAGCAGCGCCGGGTCCAGCACGTCCGGGCGGTTGGTCGCGGCGATCACGATGACGCCCTGGCCCGCCTCGAAGCCGTCCATCTCGACCAGCAGCTGGTTCAGCGTCTGTTCGCGCTCGTCGTTGCCGCCGCCCAGGCCGGCGCCGCGCTGGCGGCCGACCGCGTCGATCTCGTCGATGAACACGATGCACGGCGCGTGCTTCTTCGCGTTCTCGAACATGTCGCGCACGCGCGCCGCGCCCACGCCGACGAACATCTCGACGAAATCGGAGCCGGAGATGCTGAAGAACGGGACCTTGGCCTCGCCGGCGATCGCGCGCGCGAGCAGCGTCTTGCCGGTGCCGGGCGAGCCGACCATCAGCACGCCGCGCGGGATGCGCCCGCCGAGCTTCTGGAACTTGGAGGGATCGCGCAGGAACTCGACCAGCTCCTGCACCTCTTCCTTGGCCTCGTCGCAGCCGGCGACGTCGGCGAACGTGACGTTGTTGGTGCTCTCGTCGAGCATGCGCGCGCGCGACTTCCCGAACGAGAACGCGCCGCCGCGCCCGCCGCCCTGCATCTGGCGCATGAAGAAGACCCACACGCCGATGAGCAGCAGCATCGGGAACCAGGACACGAAGATGTTGAGCAGCAGCGACTGCTCCTCTTCCGGCTTGGCGTTGACCTGCACGCCGAACTTCATCAGGTCGCCGACCATCCAGGGGTCCGACGGCGAGAAGACCGTGTAGCTCTTGTTGTCCTTGGTGCGCGCGCGCAGCGTGCGGCCGTCGATCGTCACGCTCTCGACCCGGCCCTCGCGGGCCTCGGTCATGAACTGCGAATACGGCATGTCGCCGCCGCGCGCCTGGCGGCCGTCGAACTGCTTGAAGACGGTGAACAGTACCAGCGCGATCACGAGCCAGACTGCCGCCTTCGAGAAGACGTTGTTCACTAAAATCGCTCCTTTTCCAGCAATTCGATTCTACGCAGATTGGGGCGCCAGCGCCAGCCGCAAGACCTGCATAAGTCGTTGATCCGTAAAGACCTTACAGAGCCGTTCGCGCCTTCAGTCCGCGTCCGAGCAGGTAGGTCTCGGCCGATTTGTCGCGCGACGCCTTCGGCTTGCGCGGGCTCACGCGCACGAAGTGCCGCTTGAACAGCTCGACCCCCTGGCTGTACCCGCTGCCGTGGAAGCATTTGACCAGCAGCGCGCCGTCGGGCTTGAGGTGATGAACGGCGAAATCGACCGCCAGTTCGATCAGATCGGCCATTCGCGCGGCGTCCGCGACGCCGACGCCGGACAGGTTCGGCGCCATGTCGGACAGCACGAGATCGGCCCTGGCGCCGCCGAGCGCGGCCTCGAGCCGCGCGAGGACCTCGTCTTCGCGGAAGTCGCCCTGCAGGAACTCGACGTCGGCCACCGGCTCCATCGGCAGCAGGTCGAGCGCGATCACCCGGCCGCGCCGCCCCTCGCCCGTCGGGGCGAGGCGCTCGCGCAACACCTGGCTCCACGCGCCGGGCGCGCTGCCGAGTTCGACGACCGTCATGCCGGGGCGGATCAGCTTGTCCTGCGCGTCGATCTCGATCAGCTTGAACGCGGCTCGCGCGCGATACCCGTGCTTCTGGGCCAGCTTCACGTAGGGATCGTTCAGGTGCTGGTCGAGCCACGCCTTGTTGAACTTGTTCTTCGCCATCGTCTCGCACGCTCTCCGGGGGGCCGATTATCGCCCGGGCACGCAGGGCGCCGTACAATGGCTCGATGGACGACACGAATCCGCTGCCCGCGCTCACGCCCGCGCAGCGCCAGGAACTGAAGGCCCGCGCGCACACCCTCGAGCCGGTCGTGATGATCGGCGACGCGGGGCTCACCGACGCGGTGCTCGCCGAGGCCGATCGCGCGCTGGCCGCGCACCAGCTGATCAAGATCCGCGTGCGCGGAGACGACCGCGCCGCCCGCGAGGAAGTGATGCGGCGCGTGTGCGAGGCGCTCGACGCGCTGCCGGTGCAGTCGATCGGCAAGGTGCTGGTGGTCTGGCGGCCGTCGCCCGAAGGCGACGCGGCCCAGGGCGCGGTCGCCGCGGCCCGCGCACCGCGCGGGCCCTACCAGCCCAAGAAGGCCGCAGGAAGCGGCGCCCCGCGCAAGCCCGCCGCACGGCGCAAGCCGCGCGCGGCACCGGCGCCCGGTCGAGGCGCCGAGCCGGCACGACGCCCGGCGCGCGTGAAGGTCGTCGTCGACGGCGAGCGGTGGCCGGCGCGCGGCGCGGCGCAAGCCGGCGATCGCCGGCCGGTTCGCGGCGCGCCGGAGGGCGGCGAGCGGCGCCCCGCACGCGGCTCGGACAGCGACGCGCCTCGTCGGCCGGTTCGCGGCGCGGTCGAGAGCGGCGAGCGGCGGCCCCCGCGCGCAGCCGTCGGCGAACCGGCGCGCCGCCCGGGTCGCGCGTCGACGGGAGAATCCTCGCGCAGCCCCGCGCGCGGCGAAACTGCCGGCACCCCGCCTCGCCGCTCGGCGGGCTCCACGCGCGGCGCCGCGGCCCCGCCGGCCCGCGCAAGGCGGCCGCGGGCCCGGCCCCCGCGGGCAAGTCGAGCTGGCCCGCGACGAAGGCGCCGTCCGCGCGCAAGCCCGGCTCCGGCCCCGCCGGACGCGGCACCGCCGCCAGGCGCACCGACGGCGCCGCCCCCGGCAGGCCCTCGACGCGCGGCGCCCGGCCTTCGAAGGCGACCCCGGGCCCGTCGGGCCCGCAGGGCAAGCCCGGTCCGCGCACCGGAACCCGGCGCCCGCGCGGGCGCGGCTGATCCCGCGCCGGCACCGGCGTGGATTCCGACCTCGTCACGATCACCGCCCACCTCGTCGGCGCGCTCGTCGCCGGCGGGGCGATCGGGCTCGAGCGCAGCCACCACGGCCGGCCGGCGGGCTTTCGCACGCACACGCTCGTGTGCGTGGCGTCCAGCCTGCTGATGCTGGTGACGCTGTACCAGTCGAAGTGGCTGCCGGGCGTGCCGCTCGACACGATCCGCACCGACCCCACGCGCATGGCGCAGGGCATCATGACCGGCATCGGCTTCCTGGGCGCCGGCGTGATCTTCAAGGACGGCCTGAGCGTGCGCGGCCTCACCACCGCGGCGTCGATCTGGATCACCGCGGCGATCGGCATCCTGATCGGCATCGGCTTCTACTACCCGGCCGCGCTCGCGACCGTGCTCACGCTCGGGATCCTGTCGGCGTTCCGCTGGCTCGAGGCACGCCTGCCGAGCCACTCGTACGCGCGCCACGTGCTGCGCTTCGACCGCGCCGACGTGATGTCCGAGGACGAGATCCGCGCGCTGCTCGCGCAGCACGGGTTCTCGATCGCGAACATGAGCTACCGCGCGACCGAGGACGGCACGTCGTTCGAGTACCGGATGACGATCGGCTCGATCGACCCCGGCGCGAACGCTCGGCTCGCCGACGACCTGCGCGCGTTGCCGCGGGTGCGCGCCTTCAGGATCTCGCCGACCGGGGATTGAGCCGGGACGCGTCCGCGAGCGCCGTCCTGCGCGGCAGGCGACGCCGCCCCGGCGGCCGCGTCAGACGTACCGGACGTCGTGGATCTCGTACTCGCGCACGCCGCCCGGCGCCCGCACTTCGGCGACGTCGCCGACGTGGCGGCCGATCAGCGCGCGAGCGATCGGGCTCGACACCGAGATCAGCCCCGACTTGATGTCGGCCTCGTCGTCGCCGACGATCTGGTAGGTGACCTTGTCGCCGCTGTCGAGGTCCTCGAGGTCGACGGTGGCGCCGAACACCACGCGCCCGTCGGCGTCGAGCAGCTTCGGGTCGATGACCTGCGCGTTGGCGAGCTTGGACTCGAGCTCGGCGATGCGCCCCTCGATGAACCCCTGGCGGTCGCGCGCCGCGTCGTACTCGGCGTTCTCGGAGAGGTCTCCGTGCGAGCGCGCCTCGGCGATCGCGGCGATCACGGCCGGCCGCTCCACGGCCTTCATGCGTTGCAGCTCGTCCCTGAGCAGTTGCGCGCCCCGGAGGGTCAGCGGGATGGTGGCCATCGATTCACTCCGATTCCGGACAATGCGTTTCGCCGCGCCGCGCGCGGGCGCGGCGAATGCGGCATCGTAGTCGAGACGCGGGTCAGGCGGCGAGGCCCGCGTGCAGTTCCTGCAGGCTGTAGACGTCGAGCCCGCGCAGGTGCTTCATGCCCTCGACGGCCGCCAGCGCGCCCGCGATCGTCGTGTAGTACGTGACGCGCTGCGCGAGCGCGGTGGTGCGGATCGCGCGCGAGTCGGAGATCGCGCCGCGGCGCTCCTCGACGGTGTTGATCACCATCGCGACGTCGCCGTTCTTGAGCATGTCGACGACGTGCGGGCGTCCTTCCTGCACCTTGTTCACCGGTGCCACCGGCACGCCCTGCGCCGAGATCGCCGCCGCCGTGCCCTTGGTCGCGATCAGCTTGAAGCCGAGCTCGTGCAGCGCACGCGCGATGCCGACCATCTTCGGCTTGTCCGAGTTCTTGACCGACACGAACACGGTGCCCGAGTCCGGCAGCTTCACGCTCGCGGCGAGCTGCGATTTCACGAACGCCTCGCCGAACGAGTGGCCCACGCCCATCACCTCGCCGGTCGACTTCATCTCGGGGCCGAGGATCGTGTCGACGCCCGGGAACTTCACGAACGGGAACACCGCCTCCTTGACCGAGTAGTAGCGCGGCGTGACCTCGGCGCCGACGCCCTGCTGCGCGAGCGTGCGCCCGGCCATCGCGCGCGCGGCGATCTTGGCCAGCGGCAGCCCGGTGGCCTTCGACACGTACGGGACCGTTCGCGAGGCGCGCGGGTTGACCTCGAGCACGTACACGATGCCGTCGTCGGCGGCGGCACCGCCGTCGGGACGCTTCTGGATCGCGAACTGCACGTTCATCAGGCCGACGACCTTGAGCGCGCGCGCCATCAGCTCGGTCTGACGCTTCAGTTCCGAGACCATCGCCTCGGACAGCGAGTACGGCGGCAGCGAGCACGCGGAGTCGCCCGAGTGCACCCCGGCCTGCTCGATGTGCTCCATGACGCCGCCGATGAACACGCGCTCGCCGTCGCACAGGCAGTCGACGTCGACCTCGATCGCGTCGTTCAGGAAGCGGTCGAGCAGCACCGGGCTGTCGTTGGAGACCTTGACCGCCTCGCGCATGTAGCGCTCGAGGTCCTTCTGCTCGTGCACGATCTCCATCGCGCGCCCGCCCAGCACGTAGCTCGGGCGCACGACCAGCGGGTAGCCGATCTCCTGCGCCTGCGCGATCGCCTCGGCCTCGGCGCGCGCGGTGCGGTTCGGCGGCTGGCGCAGCGCGAGCTTCACCAGCAGCTTCTGGAAGCGCTCGCGGTCCTCGGCGATGTCGATGGACTCCGGCGAGGTGCCGATGATCGGCACGCCGTTGGCCTCGAGCGCCTTCGCGAGCTTGAGCGGCGTCTGCCCGCCGTACTGGACGATGACGCCGAAGGGCTTCTCCTTGTCGACGATCTCGAGCACGTCTTCCAGCGTGAGCGGCTCGAAGTAGAGGCGGTCGGACGTGTCGTAGTCGGTGGAGACGGTCTCCGGGTTGCAGTTGACCATGATGGTCTCGAACCCGTCCTCGCGCAGCGCGAGCGCCGCGTGCACGCAGCAGTAGTCGAACTCGATGCCCTGGCCGATGCGGTTCGGGCCGCCGCCGAGCACCATGATCTTCTTCCTGTCCGTCGGGCGCGCCTCGCACTCGTCCTCGTACGTCGAGTACATGTACGCGGTGGTGGTCGCGAACTCGGCGGCGCAGGTGTCGACCCGCTTGTAGACGGGACGCACGTTGAGCTCGCGGCGCAGCTTGCGAACCTCGGCCTCGGTGCTGTCGAGCAGCCACGCCATGCGGCGGTCCGAGAAGCCCTTCTTCTTCAGGAACAGCAGCGTCGCGCGGTCGAGGTCGCCGAGCGTGCGCTTCTCGAGCTCGAGCTCGAGGTCGACGATCTCCTTGATCTGCGCGAGGAACCACGGGTCGATGCGGGTGAGCGCGAACACCTCGTCGATCGTGAAGCCCTGCGCGAACGCATCGCCGACGTACCAGATGCGCTCGGGCCCGGGTTCGCCCAGCTCCTCCTCGAGCGTCTCGCGGTCCTGGGTCTTCTCGTTCAGGCCGTCGACGCCGACCTCCAGGCCGCGCAGCGCTTTCTGGAACGACTCCTGGAACGTGCGCCCGATCGCCATCACCTCGCCGACCGACTTCATCTGCGTGGTCAGGTGCGGGTCGGCCGCCGGGAACTTCTCGAACGCGAAGCGCGGCACCTTGGTGACGACGTAGTCGATCGTCGGCTCGAACGACGCGGGCGTGGCGCCGCCGGTGATCTCGTTGCGCAGCTCGTCGAGCGTGTAGCCGACCGCGAGCTTGGCGGCGACCTTCGCGATCGGAAAGCCCGTGGCCTTGGACGCGAGCGCCGACGAGCGCGACACGCGCGGGTTCATCTCGATGACGATCATGCGCCCGTCGGTGGGGCTGATCGCGAACTGCACGTTCGAGCCGCCGGTGTCGACGCCGATCTCGCGCAGGATCGCGATCGAGGCGTCGCGCATCAGCTGGTATTCCTTGTCGGTCAGCGTCTGCGCGGGCGCGACCGTGATCGAATCGCCCGTGTGGATGCCCATGGGATCGAGGTTCTCGATCGAGCACACGATGATGCAGTTGTCCGCGCGGTCGCGGACCACCTCCATCTCGAACTCCTTCCACCCGATCAGGCTCTCCTCGATCAGCAGCTCGTGCGTGGGCGAGGCCTCCAGCCCGCGCTTGCAGATCGTCTCGAACTCCTCGGCGTTGTACGCGATGCCCCCGCCGGTGCCGCCGAGCGTGAAGCTCGGGCGGATGATCACCGGGAAGCCGAGCCCGCGCTGCACGGCCCAGGATTCGTCGAGCGAGTGCGCGATGCCCGAGCGCGCCGAGCCCAGGCCGATGGAGGTCATCGCGGCCTTGAACTTGGAGCGGTCCTCGGCCTTGTCGATCGCCTCGGGCGACGCGCCGATGAGCTCGACGCCGTACTTCGCGAGCACGCCGTTGTTGTGGAGGTCGAGCGCGCAGTTCAGCGCGGTCTGCCCGCCCATCGTCGGCAGGATCGCGTCGGGGCGCTCCTTGTCGATGATGCGCTCGACGACCTGCCAGGTGATCGGCTCGATGTAAGTGACGTCGGCCATCTCCGGGTCGGTCATGATCGTCGCCGGGTTGCTGTTGACCAGCACGACCTTGTAGCCCTCCTCGCGCAGCGCCTTGCACGCCTGCGCGCCGGAGTAGTCGAACTCGCACGCCTGGCCGATGATGATCGGGCCGGCGCCGATGATCAGGATGCTGTGGATGTCGGTGCGTTTAGGCATTCTTGTTCTTCTCCATCAGCGCGACGAAGCGGTCGAACAGGTAGCGGATGTCGTGCGGGCCGGGGCTGGCCTCCGGGTGCCCCTGGAAGCAGAACGCGGGGCGGTCGGTGCGGGCGAGGCCCTGCACCGAGCCGTCGAACAGCGACACGTGCGTGACGCGCAGGTTCGCCGGCAGCGACTTCTCGTCGACCGCGAAGCCGTGGTTCTGGCTGGTGATCAGCACCTGTCCGGTGTCGAGGTCCTTGACCGGGTGGTTCGCGCCGTGGTGGCCGAACTTCATCTTCAGCGTCTTCGCGCCCGAGGCCAGGCCCATGATCTGGTGGCCCAGGCAGATGCCGAACGTGGGGATGCCGCGATCGATCAGCTCGCGCGTGGCCGCGATCGCGTAGTCGCAGGGCTCGGGGTCGCCGGGGCCGTTGGACAGGAAGATGCCGTCGGGCTTGCACGCGAGCGCGTCGGCCGCGCTCGACTGCGCGGGCAGCACGGTGACTTCGCAGCCGCGGTCGGCGAGCAGGCGCAGGATGTTGCGCTTGACGCCGAAGTCGAACGCGGCGACGCGAAAGCGCTTCGCGCCGCCCTTCGCGTAGCCGGCCTCGAGCGACCAGACGCCGTCGGTCCACGCGTAGGGCTTGTCGACGCTGACGACCTTGGCGAGGTCCATGCCGGCCAGGCCCGGGAACGCACGCGCGGCGGCGAGCGCCGCGGCCGCGTCGAGCGTGTCGCCGAACGCGCGGGCGCCGACGAGGCAGCCCGCCTGCGCGCCCTTCTCGCGCAGCACGCTGGTGAGCTTGCGGGTATCGATGCCGGCGATGCCGGGGATGCCTTCGCGCACGAGGTACTCGGACAGCGTGCCCTGCCCGCGCCAGTTCGACGCGCGCGGCGGCAGGTCCTTGATGACGAGGCCCGCGGCGTGCACCTTCGTCGACTCGGCGTCCTCGTCGTTGACGCCGTAGTTGCCGATGTGCGGATACGTGAGCGTGACGATCTGCCGGCAGTAGCTCGGGTCGGTCAGGATCTCCTGGTAGCCGGTGATCGCGGTGTTGAAGACGACTTCGCCGGCGGCCTGGACCGGTGCGCCGATCGAATAGCCGTGGAAGACGGTCCCGTCGGCCAGTGCCAGCAGGGCGGGAGGCAATTGGGGCAGCAAGGAAGACTCCTTAGCTCAGCCTCGCCCGTGCGGTCTGCCGCGCGCGAACGCGCGCGGGCCGATAGCCTCTCGGGATTGCCGGGGGGATGTGCGCTAGGCAGGCTGGAAGCGATTGATTTTGCTGGATTTTACCACGACGGCCGGGGGCGGCCGGGATTCGGGCCGACGAGCCCCCGGTGGCGACGCGGGTGTGCCGGGTCGGCCGGCCCCTCGCGCGCGGCGCGGGCGGCGCCTCGGGGGACGCGCCGGCGGGGTCAGATCCAGGTCGGCAGGCCTTCCAGCCCGGCGGTCTCGGGCTGCCCGGTCATCAGGTTCGCGTTCTGCAACGCCTGCGCGGCCGCGCCCTTGCCCAGGTTGTCGATCGCGGCGGTGGCGACCGCCAGGCCGGTGCGCGGATTGACCGCGTAGGAGACGAACGCGAGGTTCGACCCGGTCGCCCAGTGCGTGTGCGCGCTGCGGCCCTTCTCCACCGGCACGACCTTCACGAACGGTTCGCCGTCGTATGCGGCCCGCGCCGCGTCGACGAGGCGCGCCGCGTCGAGCGCGCCGCGCGGCCGCGCGTAGCAGGTGGCCAGGATGCCGCGCGACATCGGCACCAGGTGCGGCGTGAACGCGATGCGCGCGCGCCCCCCGCCCACCTGCTCGAGCGCACGCTCCATCTCGGGCACGTGCGGGTGCGACTCCAGGCCGTACGCGAAGACGTCCTCGTTCGTCTCGACGTAGCCGAAATCGCTGCCGCCGCCGCGGCCGGTGCCGCTCACGCCGCTCTTGGCGTCGACGATCAGCGTCTCGGTGTCGACGAGGCCGGCGGCGACGAGCGGCGCGAGCGCGAGCAGCGCGGCGGCCGGGAAGCAGCCGGGGTTGGCCAGCCGCGTCGTGCGCGCGATCGCGGCGCGCTGGCCGGGCAGCTCGGTGAGCCCGTAGGTCCAGCCGTCGACGAAGCGGTGGTCGCCGCCGACGTCGACGACGCGCACCGACGCCGGGACGTGCGCGAGCAGCTCGCGCGACGCGCCGGTGGGCAGCGACGCGAAGAGCAGGTCGAGCGGCGGCAGCGTGGCGGGGTCGAAGCGCTCGATGACGATCGACGCCTCGCGCCGGCCGGCGAGCGACGGGAAGCGCGCGCCGAGCGCCTGCCCCGCGGTGCTGTCGGCGCCCGCCCACGCGAGCTCGAACGCGGGGTGGCCCGCGACCAGGCGCAGCAGCTCTCCGCCGCCGAAGCCGCTCACGCCGACGATGCCGATCTTCATTCGCGATCCTCCACGATGCGTCGGGCACAGGGTAGCGCGGAACGGCGCCGGCGCCGTGGCCGCGCGCGGCCACGTCGGCCTCGCGGGGCGAGCGAACTCGGATGCGCGGGATCTCGCGTGCGCCGCGATCAGGGCGTCACGACGACCGTCCCGCGCTTCGTTCCGGACTCGACGCGCCGGTGCGCGTCGGCGGTGCGCTCGAGCGGGAAGACCTCGCACACCGTGTGGACCGCGTCGGCCTCGCGCAGCCAGCGCCCGATGCCGGCCTGCGCGCCCTCGCGCACGGCGACCGGCAGCGCCGGCAGCAGCACCGACCGCAGGGTCACGCACTTGCGCATCAGCTCGTACGTCGGCAGCGCGGGCGCCGGCTCGCCGCGCGACGCGTAGAACGCGATCTCGCCGTTCGCCTTCACCAGCTTCACCGTCTGCGCGAGATTGCCGCCGAAGTCGACGTCGACGACGCGGTCGACGCCCGCGCCGCCGGTCGCATCGCCGATCGCCTCGACCACGTCGTCCCGCCGGTAGTCGACGACGACGTCCGCGCCGGCGCGACGGGCGTGCGCCGCCTTCTCGTCGTTGCTGACCGTGGTCAGCACGCGCGCACCGCCCCAGCGCGCGAGCTGGATCGCGTAGTGGCCGACCGCGCCCGCGCCGCCGGTGACGAGTACCGTGCGCCCGCCGAGCGGCCCGCCGCCGAAGACGCACGCGTACGCGGTCATCGCGGGGATGCCCAGACAGGCGCCCGCCTCGAAAGGCACGTGCCCCGGCAGCGCCGAGACCAGCGTCGCATCGAGCGCGATGAACTCGGCACCGGTGCCCATCGTTCGACCGTTGCGCTGGCCGTTGTAGAGCCAGACCCGCTCGCCCAGGCGCGCCTTGTCGATGCCGGCGCCCACGCCCACGATCGTGCCCGCGCCGTCGCTGTGCGGCACGACGAGCGGCGCCTCCATCGCGAAGCCGGCGCCGCGACGGCGGTTGCAGTCGGACGGATTGACGCCGGAGGCGGCCAGGCGAACGAGCACCTCGCCGGGGCCGGGCGCGGGCGTGGGCAGCGTGCCGAGCTCGAGCACTTCGTCGGGCGCCCCCTGGCGCCGGTACCAGACGGCTTTCACGCGGCGTCTGCCTTCGGCCGCACTGCGACGGATCTCACGGCGGCGTCACGTCGTCCCGGGCGCGGGCGCGACAGCCTCGGCCGGCGCGAATCGGGGCTGCAGTTCGAGCAGCTGCTCGTCGGTGGTCGCGACCAGCCACAGCCTCGCCCCCTCGAACACGTGGCGATTGTGGTCCTTGAACGGCCCCATCACGGCGGCGCTCTTCCAGGCGACCGGACCGACGCGGCTCGTCTTGTTCGACGGCGTCCCGGCGAGAAGGCAGTACGGCCCCAGCGGCATCGTCACGAACGGCATCGGAGGCTTCGCGCGCACGCGCCAGTCGACGAAGGGCGAATCGCTCAGCAGAAGCGGCGCGGGCAGCCCGTGGAACACCGTGTAGTCGTAGAGCGCGAGCTGTTCGCGCAGCCCCACGTACGTGCGCCGGATGTCGCCGGCGACCGCCGCGCGGATCTCGTCGTCGAACATCGGCTCCAGGGCGTAGCGGGCGTGCGCCGCGAGCGCCTCGCGCTGGTACGCGCACAGCAGGCCGAGCTCGATGCAATCCTGCACCGCGCGCTGGACGTCGGCTGCCGGGCCGGCCTCCTCCGGGCGCCCCATCTGTGCGGCGCGCAGGAACCGCGCGAGGCCGGACTCGTGGATCGACGGGCCGGCGCGGGGCGCGTCGTCGGCGACGTTCCGGGCGAGCGGCACGTGAATCGGGCTCTCGGCCGCGAAGCGGGCCTTCTTGCCCTCGTCGAAGCCGATCGTGCCGTCTGCGCAGGACAGGAAGCGGGTGCCGACGCGGCCGTGCTCCCACAACCAGTTCCTCAGGAACGGGCGCAGGGGGTGCTGAACTTCGTGCTCGGTCAACCACGTCTCCTTCACCAGGTGCATCAGGGTATCAGCCGCGCCCGGCGCGGGCGAACGCGAGGCCGCCGCCGGCCTGTCTCAGATCGCGTCCCGCACCGACTGCGGCCGCTGCCGGTGCATCTCGTCGACCAGGTCGAAGAACGCCTGCGCCGACGGCGACAGGCTCGCGCCGCGGCGCGTGCACATCATCGCGCGCCGTTGCACCGGCGGGCCGCCGATCTCGATGCGGCGCATGTGCGGCATGCTGTGCGCGCCGAGCACCGACCACGGCAGCACCGCACAGCCGACGCCGGCCTCGACGAGGTTGACCGCGGACGAGTGGTGTCGAACAGGTAGCGCTCGGCGGGCTCGCGGTGGACTTCGCCGTGGATCGCGATGCCGATCTCGGCGCGCCGCGCGAGCACGAAGCCGCCGCGCGAGCCGCGCGCGGCGCCCCAGTCCCGGGCCTGCAGGCCCGGGCCGCTCGGCCGGCGAGCCGCAATGCGGCTCGAAACCCCGGCAAGCCCCCGGCTCAGCCTTGCAGGCCGCGGCGCCGCTTTGCATGCGGCGCCTTCTTCGCCGGCGCCCAGTCCCCGGGCGAGGCCCGGGCCGCTATGCGGCTCGAAACCCCGGCCAAGCCCCCGGCTCAGACCTTCTCGGTCTCGCCGCCGCGCGGCTGCCACTTCATCAGCCGGCGCTCGATCGCGCCGACGAGCGCGTCGAGCAGCAGCGCGAACGTGGTGAGCACCACGATGCCGGCGATCACCGTGTTCATGTCGAACGTGCCCTCGGCCTGCAGGATCAGGTAGCCGACGCCGCGCGCCGACCCGAGGTACTCGCCGACCACCGCACCCACGAACGCCAGGCCCACCGACGTGTGCAGGCTCGAGAACACCCAGCTCGTCGCGCTCGGCAGGTAGACGTGGCGCAGCAGCTGGCGCGGGCCCGCGCCGAGCATGCGCGCGCTGGCGAGGACCGTCGGGCTCACCTCGCGCACGCCCTGGTAGACGTTGAAGAACACGATGAAGAACACCAGCGTGACGCCGAGCGCGACCTTCGACCACACGCCCAGCCCGAACCACACCGAGAAGATCGGCGCGAGGATCACGCGCGGCATCGAGTTCAGCGCCTTGATGTAGGGGTCGAGGATCGCGGACGCCGTCGGCGAGAGCGCGAGCCACAGCCCGATCGCGAGCCCGAACACGGTGCCGATCGCGAACGCCATCAGCGTCTCGAACAGCGTCACCGCGAGGTGCAGGAAGATCTCGCCGCTCGCGAACCAGCGGAAGATCCGCGCCGCGACCTCGAGCGGCTGGCCGAAGAAGAACGCCGCCTGGTCCGGGTTCGTGAAGTAGATCGGCGGCAGCAGGCCGGGGCTGGTCAGCAGCTGCCAGGCGGCGATCAGCGCCGCGAGCAGCGCGAGCTGCCAGGCCCGCAGCTTCAGCGACGGCTTCACGTCGTGGTCCTGTGCTGCGCGTAGCCCTTGAGCACCTCGTCGCGCAGCACCGACCAGATGCGGTTGTGCAGCGCGAGGAACTCCGGGCTCGTGCGGATCTCGGCGACGTCGCGCGGGCGCGGCAGGTCGACCGCGAACTCGCCGATCGGGTGCGACGCCGGGCCGGCCGACAGCACGACGACGCGGTCGGACATCGCGATCGCCTCGTCGAGGTCGTGCGTGATGAACAGCACCGCCTTGCGGCGTGCGGCCCACAGCTCGAGCACCTCGTTCTCCATCAGCTGGCGCGTCTGGACATCGAGCGCCGAGAACGGCTCGTCCATCAGGATGATGTCGGGGTCGAGGATCAGCGTCTGCGCGAGCGCGACCCGCTTGCGCATGCCGCCGGAGAGCTGGTGCGGATAGCGGTCGCCGAATCCCGCGAGCCCGACGCGCTCGAGCCAGGACAGCGCGCGCGTGCGCGCCTCGTCGCGCGCGACGCCGCGAAACTGCAGCCCGGCGAGCACGTTGTCGAGCGCGCTGCGCCACGGCATCAGCGCCTCGGACTGGAACATGTAGCCGGCACGCGCGTTCACGCCGGCCAGCGGCGCGCCGAAGATGCGCACGCCGCCGCTCGACGGCTCGAGCAGCCCCGCGGCGACGTTGAGCAGCGTCGACTTGCCGCAGCCCGTGGGGCCGACGACCGACACGAATTCGCCCGCGGCGATCGCGAGCGAGACGTCGGCCACCGCGGTGTAGCGCTGCCCGGGGTCGTCGCGCGAGACGAACGTGCAGGTGATGCGGTCGAGTTCGACCGCGGGCGCGCTCGTCACTTGATCTTCTGCAGCGCCTTGCGCACGAAGTCGTTCGTGTACGTGCGGGCGATGTCGATCTCGGCCGGCTTGACCTTGTCGTTGTAGCTCGCCACCGCCGCCACCGCGATGCGCACGCCGGCGTCGTTCATCAGCCCGTCGGGCGAGATCGCGTCGCGGATCGCGTTGTACGACGCGAGGTAGAGCGCACGGTCGCCGAGCAGGTACGCCTCGGGCACCGTCCTGATGATGTCCGACGGGCCCGCCGTCTGCAGCCACTTGAGCGCCTTGACCATCGCGTTGGTCAGCGCCTGAACGGTGTTCGGGTTCTTCTGCACGAACTCGTCGGGCGCGTACAGGCTCGCCGCCGGCATCGGCCCGCCGAACAGCTGCTCCGTTCCCTTGAGCGTGCGGGTGTCGGCGATGATCGTGACCTCGCCCTTCTGCTGCAGCATCGTCATCACCGGCTCGACGTTGGAGATCGCGTCGATCTGGCCGGAGCGCAGCGCGGCGATCGCGCCGTTGCCGGTGCCCACGCCGACGAAGGACACGTCCGAAGGCTTGAGCTTGCCCTTGGCGAGCACGTAGTTCGCGACCATGTTCGTCGACGAGCCCGGCGCCGAGACGCCGATCTTCGCGCCCTTGAGGTCCGCGACCGTCTTGTAGTTCGGCAGCTTCGCCTTCGAGACGCCGAACGCGATCTGCGGCGCGCGCCCCTGCAGCACGAACGCGCGGAAATTCTGCTTGTTCGCCTGCATGTTGATCGTGTGCTCGAACGCGCCCGAGACCACGTCGGCCGAGCCGCCGACCACCGCGCGCAGCGACTGCGAACCGCCGGCGAAATCGACGATCTCGACGTTCAGCCCTTCTTCCTTGAAGTACCCGCGCTGCTCGGCGATCGTGAGCGGCAGGTAGTAGAACGAGGCCTTGCCGCCGACCGCGATCGTGACCTTGGACTTCTCGGGCGCCTGGGCCGCGGCCGGCGTGCAGACCACCCCCAGGGCCGCCGCCAGCGCGGCGGCCTTCAACAGCGTGCGTCGCATGAACCTGTCTCCTTGGTTTGCCGGCAAGGTTAACCGATCGGCGCGCGCGTGCCCGACTCCGGTGCGGGGTTGTTCGTCTTGCGGGCCGGCCGCGGGCGTCCGACGAGCGATGCGCGACGCCGGGCGCGGTCCGGGCCGCCGCCTACTCGTCGACCGCGCGCCGGTCGCGCAGCGCCTGCGCGATCGTGCCCGCGTCGACGTACTCGAGCTCGCTGCCCACCGGCACGCCGCGCGCCAGCCGGGTGACCTTCAGGCCGCGCGCGCGCAGCAGCTCGCCGATGTAGTGGGCGGTCGCCTCGCCCTCCTGCGTGAAGTTGGTCGCGAGGATCACCTCGCGCACGACGCCGTCGGTGGCGCGCGCGAGCAGGCGGTCGAAGTGGATCTCGCGCGGACCGATGCCGTCGAGGGGCGACAGCCGGCCCATCAGCACGAAGTACAGCCCGCCGTACGACAGCGTCTGCTCGACCATCAGCTGGTCCGACGGCGTCTCGACGACGCACAGCAGCGCAGGGTCGCGGCGCGGCGACGCGCAAGTCTCGCAGACCTCGGACTCGGTGAACGTGTTGCAGCGCGCGCAATGGCGGATGCGCGCGACCGCGTCGTCGAGCGCGCGCGCGATCCGCGTCGCGCCTTCGCGGTCGTGCTGCAGCAGGTAGTACGCGAAGCGCTGCGCGGACTTCGCGCCGACGCCGGGCAGGCGCTTGAGCGCCGCGGTCAGTGCCTCGAGGGCGAGAGGGGCCTTGGCCATCGGAGGGTCCGGCGGCGGCGGCGCGCGCGCGTCGCGGGGGCGGGGCGAATCGCCGGCACCCGGTGCGCGCGGCGCGCGCCGGGCGTCAGAACGGCAGCTTGAATCCGGGCGGAAGCGGCAGCCCGGCGGTGACGCTGCCCATCTTCTCCTGCGCGGTCTGCTCGGCGCGGCGCAGCGCGTCGTTCATCGCGGCGACGACCAGGTCCTCGAGCATGTCCTTGTCGTCGGAGAACAGGCTCGGGTCGATGGCGACGCGCCTGACCTCGTTGCGGCAGGTGATCGTGACCTTGACCATCCCGGCGCCGGACTGGCCTTCGACCTCGACCTGCGCGAGCTGCTCCTGCATCTTGCGCATGTTCTCCTGCATCTGCTGGGCCTGCTTCATCAGGCCGGCGAGTTGACCCTTCATCATCGGACGGTTCTCCTGGGGATCGTGGGAGGGAGTTCGGCGCGGCGCGGTCGGCGCGCCCGCGATCAGGGGTCGACGGGCTTGACCGAGTCGGGAAGGATGCGCCCGCCGAAGTCGGTCAGCAGCGTCCGGACGAAGGGGTCGGCCTCGAGCGATGCGCGCGCCTGGTCGAGGCGCTCGACGTTGCGCTGGCTGGCCACCGCCGCGGCCGTGGTGCCGGCGACCGCACCGACCTCGACCGACAGCCGCACCGGCGCGCCGAAGTGGGCGCTGAGCGCGTCTCGAACCTTGCCGACGGTCGCCGCCTCGGCGAGCGGGCGGATCGGCACCCGCACGCGCAACGAAAGCCCGTCGTGGGCGACGAGTTCGCTCTGCTGCATGAACTGCTGCGCGAATCCGGTGAGCCGCACCCGCTCCGCGAGCGCGGGCCAGTCGCCGTCGAAGGCGGCGGCCGGCCGGGGCGACGGCCGCGCGGAGGTGTCTGCCTCGGCCTCGTCCGGCACGTCGTGCCAGGCAGGCGGCTCGTGATCGAAGGCGGCGGCGGCCTGCACGGCCGGCGCAGGGCGCGGCGGGGGCGGCGCTTCGGATCGTGCGGCCGGGCGCGGGGCGGGCGCGGCGGGCGTGGCGGGCGTGGCGGGCGTGGCGGGCGCGGCGGGCGCGGCGGGCGTGGCGGGCGTGGCGGGCGTGGCGGAAGAAGCCGCAGCCGCCGGCGCGACGGACGTTCTCGAGGGCGACGCGGATGACGCACGCGTCGTCGACGGCTCGGACACGCGTGACCCCGACGACGCGCCCGGCCGCGCGGCCAGCGCGGCGGCCGCGGCCGCACGGGCCGCCGCCGGACCGGCGGCGCCCTGCCCCGGGGACGCCGGGCGCGCGACGGCCTCGCCGACGGCACGCCCCGCGGCCACCGGCGGCACGCGATCCTGCGCGAGGCCGTCACTCGCCGGACGGAACGCGAGCAGCCGCAGCAGCGTCATCGTGAACCCGGTGTGCTCGTCGGGCGCGAGCGGGAGGTCGCGCCCGCCGTGGATCACGATCTGCCAGTAGACCTGCAGGTCTTCGGGGGCGATCGACGCGGCGTAGCGCGCGAGCGCGGCCGGGTCTTCGTCGTCGCCGGCGGCGCCGACCTGCGCCAGCGCCACGCGCTGCAGCAGCGACGCGAGATCGGCGAGCGTGCGGCCGAACGGCGCGTTGTTCACGAGCATCTCGTCGGCGACCGCGACCAGGCCGGGCCCGTCGCCGGCCACGAGCGCGTCGAGCACGCGGCCGAGCCAGCGGCGGTCGACGACGCCGAGCATCTCGCGCACCGCCGCCTCGCCGACCTGCCCGGCCGAGAATGCGATCGCCTGGTCGAGCAGCGACAGCGCGTCGCGCATGCTGCCGGCGGCCGCGCGCCCGATCAGCGCGAGCGCCGGCGCCTCGAAGGCGATGCCCTCGGCCTGCAGCACGCCCGCGAGGTGCCGCGCCACCGCCGACGGCGGCATGTTCTTCAGGTTGAACTGCAGGCAGCGGGACAGCACCGTGACCGGCACCTTCTGCGGGTCGGTGGTCGCGAGGATGAAGACGACGTGAGGCGGCGGCTCCTCCAGCGTCTTGAGCATCGCGTTGAACGCGTGCGTCGAGAGCATGTGGACTTCGTCGATCACGTACACCTTGTAGCGGCCCGACGACGGCGCATAGACCGCGTTCTCGAGCAGCTGCGTCATCTCCTCGACGCCGCGATTGGACGCCGCGTCGAGCTCGAGGTAGTCGGGGAAGCGCCCTTCGTCGATCTCGGTGCAGGCCCGGCAGCGCCCGCAGGGCTGCGCGCTCACGCCGGTCTCGCAGTTCAGCGACTTGGCCAGGATGCGCGCGATCGTCGTCTTGCCCACGCCGCGCGTGCCGGTGAACAGGTACGCGTGGTGCAGCCGCTGCGTGCCGAGCGCGTGCGTGAGCGCCCGGACCACGTGCTCCTGGCCGACGAGCGTCGAGAACTCGCGCGGGCGCCACTTGCGGGCCAGCACCTGGTGGGTCATGAGGACACGAGCCTGCGAGACGGTGGGACGGTGAAGGGGGGCGAGCCGGGACCCCGGCACTCGCGGTGAGTAGCTGTGGCTGCTTCCTTCCGGACCTGACCAGGTTCACCACGCCGCGATGCGGGGGGGCCCGCCCGCTCCGATTCTATCAGCCGCGCGCCGATCCGCCGGCGGCGGGCGCTCGCGCCGCCGCTGTGGTATTTTTGCGCGCAGTCACAAGGACAAGACCCCATGGCGATCAAGCACGTTTCCGACACCTCCTTCGACGACGACGTCCTGAAGTCCGACGCCCCCGTGCTCGTCGACTACTGGGCCGAGTGGTGCGGCCCCTGCAAGATGATCGCGCCGATCCTCGACGAGGTCTCGCGCGACTACGACGGCCGGCTCCAGGTCGCCAAGCTCAACGTCGACGAGAACCAGGCGATGCCGGCGCGCTACGGCGTGCGCGGCATCCCCACGCTGATGCTGTTCAAGAACGGCGCGCCGGTCGCGACCAAGGTCGGCGCCCTTTCGAAATCGCAGCTCACCCTGTTCCTGGACAGCAATCTCTGATTCGTTGTAATCTCGCGGCTCGCGTGAAAGCGCTGCCGCACGCGGCGTCCACCGTTCCCCGGACGCCGCGCATCCTCGGGCACGATCCCGCCCGAAGTTCAAAGCCCCGCTGATTCCCGGCCAACAGCCGGTCGGCCTGCGCAGCGCCCCGCGCCCAGAGCTTTCCCTTTTTCGCACGCACCGAACACCTCTCGGCTCTTTCCCAGATGGTTTCGCCCCTGCGGGGAGATTGACCCTATGCACTTGTCCGACCTGAAAGCGCAGCACGTCTCGCAGCTGATCGAGATGGCCAACGGCCTGGAGATCGAGAACCCGCAGCGCCTGCGCAAGCAGGAACTGATGTTCGCGATCCTCAAGCGCAAGGCCAAGACCGGAGAGACGATCTTCGGCGACGGCTGCCTCGAGGTGCTGCCCGACGGGTTCGGCTTCCTGCGCTCGCCCGAGACCTCGTACCTCGCGAGCACCGACGACATCTACATCTCGCCGTCGCAGATCCGCCGCTTCAACCTCCACACCGGCGACACGATCGAGGGCGAGGTGCGCACGCCCAAGGAAGGCGAGCGCTACTTCGCGCTGGTGAAGGTCGACAAGATCAACGGCGAGCCGCCCGAGGCGTCGAAGAACAAGATCCTGTTCGAGAACCTGACGCCGCTGCACCCCGACCGGGTCATGCAGCTCGAGCGCAACATCGAGGCCAAGGAAAACATCACCGGGCGGATCATCGACATGATCGCGCCCATCGGCAAGGGCCAGCGCGGCCTGATCGTCGCGCCGCCGAAGGCCGGCAAGACGGTGCTGATGCAGCACATCGCGCACGCGATCACCACGAACCACCCCGACGTCACGCTGATCGTGCTGCTCATCGACGAGCGCCCCGAGGAGGTCACCGAGATGAGCCGCTCGGTGCGCGGCGAGGTGGTGGCGTCCACGTTCGACGAACCGGCCACGCGCCACGTGCAGGTCGCCGAGATGGTGATCGAGAAGGCCAAGCGCCTGGTCGAGCACAAGCGCGACGTCGTCATCCTGCTCGACTCCATCACGCGCCTGGCGCGGGCGTACAACACTGTGGTGCCGGCGTCGGGCAAGGTGCTCACCGGCGGTGTCGACGCCAACGCGCTGCAACGCCCCAAGCGCTTCTTCGGCGCGGCGCGCAACATCGAGGAAGGCGGCTCGCTGACCATCATCGCCACGGCGCTCATCGACACCGGCAGCCGCATGGACGAGGTGATCTACGAGGAGTTCAAGGGCACCGGCAACATGGAGCTGCACCTGGATCGCCGGATGATGGAGAAGCGCGTCTACCCCGCGATCAACATCTCGCGCTCGGGCACGCGGCGCGAGGAGCTCCTGATCCGCAACGACTCGCTGCAGAAGATCTGGATCCTGCGCAAGCTGCTGCACGACATGGACGAGATCGCCGCGATGGAGTTCCTGCTCGACAAGATGCGCCAGACCAAGTCGAACCAGGAATTCTTCGAGATGATGAAGCGCGGGGGCTGAGGCTCACAGCCTCACGGGCACGCCGTAGACGCGCTCGAGCAGCGCGGGGTCGAGCGCCGCCGACACCGGCGCGAGCTGCGCCGCGCCGTCGCGCAGCAGCAGCAGTGCCCGGCTCGCGACCGCGGCCGCGTGGCGCGGATCGTGGGTCGTGAAAACCACGGCGAGGCCGCGCGCGGCGAGCTCGCCGATGCGGTCGACGACCAGCGTCTGGTTGCCCAGGTCCAGGCCGGTGGTCGGTTCGTCGAAGAACAGCAGGCGCGCGCCCTGGGCGAGCACGCGCGCGATGCCCACGAGCTGCCGCTCGCCGCCGGACATCCGCGCGAGCGGGCGCTGCGCGTGCGCCAGCATGCCGACCGCGGCGAGCGCGTCGTCGGCGATCGCGACGTCCGCGTCGCGCGGCCGCGCGAAGCGAGCGATGTGCGGCGCGCGCCCGAGCAGCACCGTCTCGCGCACCGTGAGCGGGCCCGGCGCGTGCGCCTGCGGCAGGTAGGCGACGACGCGTGCGATGCGAACGCGGTCCAGCGCCGCGACGGCCTGTCCGTCGAGCTCGACGGTGCCGGCCAGCGCGGGCTGCAGCCCGGTGAGCGTGCGCAGCAGCGTGGACTTTCCGCTGCCGTTGGCCCCCAGCACCGCGAGCACCTCGCCGCTCGCGACGTCGAGATCCAGCGACGCGAGCAGGCGGCGGCCGGGGTAGCCGACCGAGAGGCCGCGAGCGCGCAGCAGCGGGCGGCTCACGACCCGCACCGATCCGCGTGCGCACGCCGCGGCGACGACCGCGTGGCCGGGGTCGGCGGCCCCGCGCGCCCCGCGCGCCCCGCGCACCCCGCGCACCCCGTGCACCCCGCGCACCCCGCGCACCCCGCGCACCCCGCGCACCCCGCGCACCCCGCGCGCCCCGCGCACCGAAGCGACGGCCACGGCGCCTTCACGGCTCGCCCCGCGCGCCGCGCGCGAGCAGCCACAGCAGCAGCGGCGCGCCGATCAGCGCGGCCAGCGCGCCGGGCGGCAGCTCCGGCGGCCCGAACGCGCGCGAGAGCACGTCGACGCCGAGCGTCGCGGCCGCGCCGACCGCGATCGCCACCGGGAAGCGCCGCGCGAAGTCGCCGCCCGCGAGCAGCCCCGCGAAGTGCGGCGCGAGCAGGCCGATCCAGCCGACGATCCCGGCGAGCGCGACGGCGGCCGACGCCGCGAGCGTCGCGCAGCCGATCACCGCGCGGCGCAGCCGTCGCACGTCGGCGCCCAGCGCCGCGGCCTCGTCGTCGGGCAGCGCGAGCAGGTTCACGCGCCACGCGAGCAGCATCATCGGAACGATCGCCGCGGCCACCGGCACCAGCGCGAGGAGCGCGTCCGCGGGCGTCGCCGACGAGAAGCTGCCGAGCATCCAGTACGTGATCGCCGGCAGCTGGCGCGACGGATCGGCGAGCGCGGTCAGCAGCGTGAGCAGCGCCGACGCCGCGGCACCGATCGCGATGCCCGCCAGCAGCAGCGAGAGCACCGGGTCCCCGGCGCGCAGACGCGACGCGATGCCGGTCGCGAACGCGACCGCGAGCATCGCCCCGGCGAACGCGCACGCCTGCACGAGCGCCGCCGGCAGCCCCGCGACGATCGCGAGCGCCGCCCCCAGCGCCGCGCCCGGCGCGACCCCGAGCAGGTCCGGCGAAGCGAGCGGATTGCGGAACACCTGCTGGTAGCACGTCCCGGCGCCGGCCAGCGCGGCGCCGACCAGCGCGGCGGCGAGCGCGCGCGGCACCCTGAGCTGCGCGAGCAGTGCGGGATCGAGCCCCGAGGCCGGGCCGGTGACGAGTTCGAGCGCGAACAGGATCGCCAGCCCCGCGAGCGTGAGCGCGACTTGCCAGCGGTACCGTTTGTCGAGTATTATCAAAGGCTTGTCTGAATTCGCCGCAAACGCTTCATCGCCCGTGGGGGGCAAGGCGGCGGTCGGCACATCGAAGGATCGACGATGAAAGAAGGCATCCACCCGAATTATCGCGAAGTCGTGTTCATGGACATGGCCAGCGGCTTCAAGTTCGTCACGCGCTCGACGATCGCCACCCGCGAAACGATCAAGATGGACGACGGGAAGGAGTACCCGATGTTCAAGCTCGACGTCACGTCGGAGTCGCATCCGTTCTACACCGGCGCGCAGCAGCGCATCATCGAGACCGGCCGCGTCGAGAAGTTCCGCCAGAAGTTCGCGCGCGGCGGCAAGTCCTCCTGAGCCTCGCGCCCGCGGGCCGCGCGCGTCGCGTGCCGGCCCCGCGACGCATTCCGTTCGACGAGAAGGCAGCGTAGGCTGCCTTTTTCGTTGACGCGACCCCGATGCGCCCGTTCCTGGTCACCGAACTTCAGGCCGGCAAGCTGCCCCGCTGGGCGCTGCTGGCGCTGTGCGCGCTGTACGTGCTGCCGGGCTTCGTCGGGCGCGACCCCTGGCGCACCGACGACGCGGCCGGGTTCGGCGTGGCGCTCACGATGGCGCGCGGCGGCTGGGCCGACTGGCTGCTGCCGAACATCGCCGGCGAGCCGGTCGTCACCGAAGGCCCGCTGCCGTTCTGGATCGGCGCCGCGTTCGCGCGCGCCCTGCCCTTCGTCTCCGAGCACAGCGCGGTGCGCGCCGCCGCGGTGGCCGGCGTCGCGGGGCTGCTGGTCGTGCTGTGGTACGCGGTGTACGCGCTGGTCAAGCGGCCCGGCGTGCTGCCGTCGGACCCGTTCGGCGCCTCGGCCACGCGGGTGGACTTCGGGCGCGCGGTCGCCGACTCCGCGATTCTGATCCTGCTCGCGAGCCTGGGTGTCGTCGCCAAGCTGCACGAGACCGCGTCGGAAGCCGCGCAGATGGCGCTGGTCGGGTTGTGCCTGTACGCGCTCGCGGTCGCCCTGGAGAGACCGGCCCGCGGCGGAGCGCTCGCGGGCGCCGCGATCGCCGCGACCGTCGCCACGCGCGGGCTGGTCCCGGCCGCCGCGCTGCTCGCGACCGCGTGCGCGCTTCCCGCGGTGTGCCGGCCCTACAGGCTCGGGCTGGCCCGGTGGCTGCCCGCGTGCATCGCGGTCGCGGCCGTCGGCGCCCTCGCTTGGCCGGCAGCGCTCGCGACGATTCCCGGCGCGGGCGCGCGCCACCTCGCCGGCTGGCTCGAGTGGAACCGCTCTCAGCTCGCCGGCCTCGACGGCGCGGCGCTGCGCTACCTCGCACGCACGCTGCCCTGGTACTTCTGGCCCGCGTGGCCGATGGCCGCGTGGGCGCTGTGGCGCTGGCGCGGGCGCCTGTCGGAGCCGGCGGTCTCGCTGCCGCTGACGGCGCTCGTCGCCACCGGCGCGGCGGCGCTCGCCACCGCCGCGGGGGCCGAGAGCCAGCTGCCGCTGGTGATGCTGCCGCTCGCGATGCTGGCCGCGGTCGGCCTGCCCACCCTCACCCGCGCGGTCGTGAGCCTGATCGACTGGTTCGCGGTGATGACGTACAGCGTGATCGGATTCGTGGTCTGGGCGTACTGGCTCGCGTTCGTCACCGGCTACCCCCCGAAGATGGCGTTCGCGGCCGCGCGCATCGCGCCCGGCTTCGAGCCGCGCTGGCTGGTCGTCGACGTCGTGCTCGGCGTGGCCGCGACGCTCGCGTGGATCGCGCTGGTGCGCTGGCGCGTCTCGCGCCAGCCGCCGATGATCTGGCGCGCGGTCGTGCTCTCGAGCGGCGGGCTCGTCCTCGCGTGGAGCCTGCTGATGACGCTGTGGCTGCCCGCGTTCGACGCGCGCAACACGTATCGCGACGTCGCCCAGCAGGTCGCGCAGGCGATCGGCGCCGACACCGGCTGCGTGGCCACGCGCTCGCTCGGGCCGGCGCAGCGGGCGAGCCTGTACTACTTCGGGCGGATCCGCTTCGGTTCGGACGACGCGCGCTGCCCGTGGACGCTCGCGCAGGACGACGGCCCGCTCGCGCGCACCGCGGCGACTCCGGACCCCGGCTGGCGGCTCGCGTGGGAAGGCTCGCGCCTGCGCGACCCCGACGAGCGCCTGCGCCTGTACCGGCGCGTCGACTGAATCGCATGTCGTCCCCGAGCACCCACCGGGCGCGAGCGCGGCGCCCATGAATCGCGACATCCTGCGCCTGGCGTGGCCGGTGTTCGTCGGCCAGCTCGCGGTGATGCTCAACGGCGTCATCGACACCGTGATGGCCGGGCGCCTGTCGGCCGTCGACATGGCGGCGATTGGGCTGGGCAGCAGCGTGTACATCAGCGTCTACATCGGGCTGATGGGCACGCTGCTCGCGCTCTCGCCGATCGCCGCGCAGCACTTCGGCGCGGGGCGCGACGAGGAGATCGGCGCGTCGTTCCGGCAGGCGCTGTGGCTCGCGCTCGCGCTGGCGGTGCCGGGAACGGTCGCGATGTCGTGGTCGGCGCCGTGGCTCGCGCTGTCGGCGCCGCCGCCCGAGGTCGCCGCGCTCACGCGCGAGTACCTGTGGGCGGTCGCCGCGGGGCTGCCCGCGGCGCTGCTGTTCCGCGCGTTCTACGCGCTGAACACCGCGATCTCGCGCCCTCGCGTCGTGATGTACGTGAACCTCGTGGGCGTCGCGGCGAAGATCCCGCTGAACGCGCTCTTCATCGGCGGCGCCGACGCGCTCGGCATCCCCGCGATGGGCGGCGCCGGGTGCGGCGTCGCGACGTCGGTGATCTCGTGGCTGTCCGCGCTGCTCGCGCTCTCGTGGCTCGCGCTCGACCGTTCCTACGAGCGCTTCCGGCTGTTGCGCTGGAGCGGCCCGCAGTGGTCGCGGCTGCGCGAGCTGCTGCAGCTCGGCGTGCCGATCGGCGCGTCGTACGTCGTCGAGGTCACGTCGTTCACGTTCATGGCGCTGTTCGTGGCGCGCCTCGGCGCGGTCGCGTCGGCGAGCCACCAGATCGCGGCGAACCTGACCGGCGTGTGCTACATGGCCGCGCTGGGCATCGCGAGTGCGACGAGCACGCTGGTCGCGCAGTCGATCGGCGCGAACGAGCCGGCGCGCGCGCGCCGCTATGCGAAGGTCGGCCTGCGCCTGGCGATCGTGGTCGCGCTGGCCGCCGCGGGCACGCTGTTCGCAGCGCGCGAGTGGGTCGCGCACGCGTACTCGGGCGACGCCGCGGTCGTGCGCGCGAGCCTGCCGCTGATCGCGGCGGTCGCCGCGTTCCACGTCTTCGACAGCCTGCAGACGCAGTTCGGGTTCATCCTGCGCGCGTACAAGATCGCGACGCTGCCGATGGTCGTGTACGTGGTCGCGATGTGGGGCGTGGGGCTGGGCGGCGGCTGGTGGCTCGTCTTCGTGCCCGGCCCCGGCTCGGTCGCGGGCGCCTTCGACGGATCGCGCACCGGGGCGCTCGGGTTCTGGGTCGCGGGCGTCGTGAGCCTCGTGCTCGCGTCGATCGGGTTCGCGCTCGTGCTGCGGCGGACCTGGGCGCGCGAGCCGGCGCGCGTGCCGGCGTGACGGGCCGGCGTGACGGGCCGGCGTGACGGGCCGCGTGCCGCGCCCGCGCGCCCGCCCCGCGCCGGCGCGACGCGCTACCCGGCCTGCCCGATGAAGCGCTCGCGGTAGTAGCGCAGCTCGTCGATCGACTCGTGGATGTCGGCGAGCGCGGTGTGCGCGCTGCGCTTGTCGAACCCCTTCGCGACCTCCGGGCGCCAGCGCTTGCAGAGTTCCTTCACGGTGCTGACGTCGAGGTTGCGATAGTGGAAGAAGGCCTCGAGCTGCGGCATGTAGCGCGCCATGAAGCGGCGGTCCTGGCAGATCGAGTTGCCGCACATCGGCGACTTGCCCGCGGGCACCAGGGGAGCGAGGAAGGCGATCAGCGCGGCCTGCGCGTCGGCCTCGGTCATGCGCGACTCGCGAACGCGGGTGGTGAGCCCCGAGCGCCCGTGCGTGGCGGTGTTCCAGTCGTCCATCGCGTCGAGCACGGCGTCGGGCTGATGGACCGCGATCGCCTCGCTCTGCGCGACGACGTTCAGGTCGGCGTCGGTGACCACCAGCGCGACTTCGATGATCCGGTCGACCTCGGGCCGCAGCCCGGTCATTTCCATGTCGACCCACACGAGCCGGCGCTCGTCGGGCGTACCCGCCGCGACGCCGCCCGCGTCCGACGAAGGGGAAAGGGCCTGTGCCATAATTTTTTTCTCCGCAACCGGATTCTGGCACACCCCTTGACGGCCTTCGCCTTCAGCATCGTCTTCGTCGCCGCGCTCGCGCTCTCCATCGTGATCCGCTTCTGGCTCGCGAGCCGGCAGGTCCGGCACGTGGCCGCGCATCGCGCCGCGGTGCCCGGCCCGTTCGCGCAGCGCATCGCGCTGTCGGCGCACCAGCGCGCCGCCGACTACACGATCGCGCGCACCGGGCTCGCGCTGGTCGAGATCGCGCTCGGCGCGGTGGTGCTCGTCGGCTTCACGCTGCTCGGCGGCCTGCGCGAGCTGCACGCGCTCGTCGCGCAGTGGATGCCCGGCTCGCCGTTCCTGCGCCAGGTCGCGCTCGTCGCGCTGGTCGCCGCGATCGGCGGCGTGCTCGACCTCCCGCTCGGGTGGTACCGGCAGTTCAGGCTCGAGCAGCGCTTCGGGTTCAACCGGATGACGCTGCGGCTGTGGGTCGCGGACCTCGCCAAGGGAACGCTGCTCGGCGCGGCGCTCGGCCTGCCGCTCGTGGCCGCCGTGATCTGGCTGATGCAGCGCGCCGGCGACGCCTGGTGGTTCTGGGCGTGGCTCGTCTGGATGGGCTTCAACGTCACGATCCTGGTGCTGTACCCGACGGTGATCGCGCCGCTGTTCAACAAGTTCGAGCCGATGTCCGAGGGGCCGGTGCGCGCGCGCGTCGAGGCGCTGCTCGCGCGCTGCGGGTTCGCGTCCAAGGGCCTGTTCGTCATGGACGGCAGCCGCCGCTCGGCGCACGGCAACGCCTACTTCACCGGGATGGGGCGGGCCAAGCGGATCGTGTTCTTCGACACGCTCCTGTCGCGGCTGTCCGGCGAGGAGGTCGAGGCGGTGCTCGCGCACGAGCTCGGCCACTTCAAGCACCGCCACATCACGCAGCGCATCGTCGTGAGCTTCGCGCTCAGCCTCGCCGGGCTCTGGCTGCTGGGCTGGCTCGCGCGCCAGTCCTGGTTCTACCAGGGGCTCGGCGTGCCGGTCGTGGCCGACGTCGAGGCGGTCGCGCTGCTGCTGTTCTTCCTCGTGCTGCCGACGTTCACGTTCCTGCTGCAGCCGATCGCGAGCCTGGCGTCGCGCCGCCACGAGTTCCAGGCCGACGCGTTCGCCGCGCGCCAGTCGAGCGCGCAGGACCTCGCCAGCGCGCTGGTCAAGCTCTACGAGGACAACGCCGCGACGCTCACGCCCGACCCGATCCACTCGGCGTTCTACGACTCGCACCCGCCGGCGGCCCAGCGCATCGGGCGCCTGAACGCGCTCGCCGCGGGCGGCGTCCCGGCCTGATGGCGAGCACGCCGACGGGGCCGCAAACGTGAAGCCCGTGCACACGCGCGCGGAACTGCTGGCGCGCCGCTGCCGCCCCCTGCAGGGCGACCGCGCGTACGGCCCCGCCGAGGTCGAGGCGCAACTCTCCGAGCTGCCCGGATGGAGCGCGACCGACGGCGCGCTCGAGCGAGGATTCTCGTTCCGCGACTACTACGACACGATCGCGTTCGTGAACGCGCTCGCCTGGATGATCCACCGCGAAGACCACCACCCCGACCTCGCGATCGGGTACAACCGCTGCGTCGTGCGCTGGCGCACGCACTCGGTGGACGGCATCTCGGAGAACGACTTCGTCTGCGCGGCCAAGACCGATGCGGTGTTCGGGCGTTCGGGGAACTGACGCGTGAGCGCGGCGCGCGGCGCGCGGGCGCTCGTCGTCGCGAGCTACGGCCGGCACTACGTCGTCCGGCTGCCCGACGGCACGACGCTGGCCGCGGTCACGCGCGGCAAGCGCGGCGACGTCGGCGTCGGCGACCACGCGAACGTCGCCGCGCTCGGCGCGGGCCAGGCGGTCATCGACGCGATCGAGGCACGCCGCAATACGTTCAAGCGCAGCGACGCGTTCCGCGCCAAGCTGCTCGCGGCGAACGTCGACCAGGTCGCGGTCGTCATCGCGGCGCACCCGCCGTTCTCGGAGGAACTGCTGCTGCGGGTGCTGGTCGCCGCGGAAGCCGAAGGCATCGCCGCCGCGCTCGTCGTGAACAAGAGCGACCTGGCGGAGGAGCGGGCCGGCATCGAGACGCGCGTGGCCGCGTACCGCGCGCTCGGCTATCCGGTGTTCGACTGCGCCGCGAAGGCGGCGCCGGACGCGACCCGCGCCGCGCTGACGCCTTGGCTCGCGGGCCGCACGACGCTGCTGCTCGGGCAGTCCGGCATGGGCAAGTCGACGCTCGTGAACTGCCTGGTGCCGGACGCCAGCCTGCGCACGCAGGCGATCTCGGAGGCGCTCGCGAGCGGGCGTCACACGACGACGTTCACGCGCATGTTCGAGCTGCCGGGCGGGGGCGCGATCATCGACTCTCCCGGCTTCCAGACCTTCGGGCTCGAGCACCTGTCGGACTCGGAACGGGTCCACGCGATGCCGGAGTTCCGCGAACGGCTCGGCCGCTGCCGGTTCTCGAACTGCACGCACCGCGACGAGCCCGGCTGCGCGCTGCGCGCGGCCGCGGCGAGCGGGGAGATCGACGCGCGCCGCTATCAGCTGTTCACGCGGCTCGTCGAGGAGGCGCGCCTGGCCGCGCGCGCCGGCTCGCGGCGCTGAGCGCCGGCCGGCGAATCACCGCCCGAGACACCCAGCGCTCCGGGACCCCGCCGCGAAGCCTACTGCCCGAGCCAGTTCGCGACCGTCAGCATCGCGAACAGGCCGACCCAGAGCACGACCGAGCGCCACACGAGGCCCACCGCGCTGCGCAGGCCGTCGGTGCCGGGCTCAACGCCCTGCCACTCGTAGCCCTGCTCGCCCTGGCCCCAGCGCGCCTCGAGCGCGGGGTCGGCGATGCGCAGGCCGAGCGCGCCGCCGCCGGTGGCGAGCAGCAGCGCGCGCTGGTCGTCGCCGGTGCCGCTCGCCAGCGCGCCGCGCCACGCGAACACGGCGTCCTCGAAGTTGCCGACGACCGCGAAGCCGGTGGCCGTGAGCCGCAGCGGCAGCCAGTCGAGCGCGCGGTACGCCAGGCGCGCGAAGTCGCCGTAGGCCTCGCCGTCTCGGCGCCAGCGGCGCGCGAGCATCTCCGCCAGGCGGTAGAGCACGGGCCCGAGCGCGCCGGGAATCAGGATGTACCAGAACAGCGGGCCGAACACGTGGCGGTGAGACGCGACCAGCGCGTTGGAGATCGCCAGGCGGCAGATCTCGACCACCGAGGTGTCGGCCGCGACGAGCTCGGGATTGCCGCGGTGCAGCCACCGGTGGAGCGCGGCGCGCGCGCCATCGACGTCGCCCGCGACCAGCGCGAGCTGGATCTCGGTGAACGCGCTGCTGAACTGGCGGAATCCGACCGTGAGGTAGATCACCACGACGTGCAGGCAGAACTGCGCGAGCGGATGCAGCAGGAGCGCCAGCCAGTGCAGCAGCGCGACCGCGCCGACGACGGCCCCGACGACGACGCACCAGCCGAGCACGCCGTGGCGGCGCTCGCCCGCGTTCGTCGAGCGCATCACGGCGTCTGCGAACGCCGCGATCCAGCGGTGCGCGAGATTGCGCGGCGCCAGCGGCCGGCCCTGCTCGATGAGCAGCGCGAAGATCAGCGCGATGAATCCCATGGGCGGAGTCGGGGGAACCGCGGGCCGGGCGGCGGAGAGTGTCGAGAGCCTCTAGGCTATCAGGAGCCGATAGAGATTTCTCAGCATCGCGGCCGTGGCGCCCCAGATGAAGTACTCGCGCTCGCTGCCGGGGCGCCGGTACGGCATCGAGTAGAAGGAGCGGTCGAGTTCCCCGTGGACGATCCGGCGGCGCTCGTGGTGGCCCGGATTCATCAGGAAGGCCAGCGGCACCTCGAACGCCTCGGCGACCTCGAACGCGTCCAGCCGCAGCGCGAAGCCCGGCCGCACGACGCCGACGATCGGCGTGACGCGGTAGCCGGTGCCGGTCAGGTACTCGGGGAGCTCGCCGACGATCTCGACGCACTCGCGCGCGAGCCCGATCTCCTCGACCGTCTCGCGCAGCGCGGTGTCGATCGCGTCGGCGTCCTGCGGGTCCTGGCGGCCACCGGGAAACGCGACCTGCCCGGCGTGGTCGTGCAGGTGCGCGGTGCGCTCGGTGAGCAGCACGGTCGGCCCGCCGGGGTGGTCGACGATCGGCACGAGCACCGCCGCCGGCCGCGGCGGCTCCGGCCGCAGCTTGAACGGGTCGCCGACGAATTCCGGCTCCCAGCGCGGCGGGTTCGCGAAGCGCTCGCGGATCGCGCGCGGGTGCAGGCGCTCGAGCGCGACCGCCGGCAGCGCGTGGTCGCGCGACTGGATCGGCACCTCCCGGGGGTCGAACCCCGGGATCTTGCTCAGGCTCTGGGGAGAGGCGGCGCTCACGCGCCCGCCCCCGTGTCGACTCGGCGGGCGCGCGGGCGCGCGCCCGTGCCGGCCAGGCGCGTCACGCGGCCTTGTTCGCCGACTTGCCCGGCAGCTTTTCCTTGATCCGCGCCGACTTGCCGGAGCGCTGACGCAGGTAGTACAGCTTGGCGCGACGGACGTCGCCGCGGCGCTTGACCTCGATCGACGCGATCAGCGGCGAGTAGAGCTGGAACGTGCGCTCCACGCCCTCGCCCGACGAGATCTTGCGCACGATGAACGACGAGTTCAGCCCGCGATTGCGCTTGGCGATGACGACGCCCTCGTAGGCCTGCACGCGCTTGCGCGAGCCCTCGACGACGTTCACGTTGACGATGACGGTGTCGCCGGGGGCGAATGCCGGGATCGTCTTGCCCAGCCGGGCGATTTCTTCCTGCTCGAGTTGCTTGATCAAGTCCACATGGGCTCCTGGGCCATCGTGATCCGGCGGATTGTCGAAGGGGGTTGCGGCGCCGCGACGGGGGCGCTGCGAGTCCGGTCAGAGGATGGAAGTTTCGCCGCGGCGCGACAGGCCCGGGCGGCGAATCGAAGATTCTAACCCGGATCGGCGCGGCGTGCATCCCCGGCGATCGCGGCGAGCGTCGCCTCGTCGGCGGGGCCGAGCCGGCCGTCGCGCCGCGCGCGCTCGATCAGGTCCGGGCGCCGCGCCGCGGTGACGGCGAGCGACTGCTCGCGGCGCCAGCGGGCGATGCGCAGGTGGTGGCCCGACGTGAGCACCGGCGGGACCGCTTCGCCCTCGAAAACCTCGGGCCGCGTGTAGTGCGGGCCCTCGAGCAGCCCGTTGGCGAACGACTCCTCCAGCGCCGAGCGCTCGTCGTTCAGCGCGCCCGGCAGCAGCCGCACCACGGCGTCGATCAGCATGAGCGCCGGCAGTTCGCCTCCGGAGACCACGAAGTCGCCGACCGAGACCTCCTCGTCGACGTAGCGGTCGAGCAGGCGCTGGTCGACGGCCTCGTAGCGCCCCGCGAGCAGCGTGATCGAGGGCAGCGCCGCGAGCGCGACGACGCGCGCGTGGTCGAGCGGCCGGCCGCGCGGCGACAGGTGGATCACCGGCCCGGGCGCCCCGCCGTCGGCCCGCTGGCCCGCGCGCGCGGCGCCGATCGCGGCCGCGAGCGGCTCGGGCATCATCACCATGCCCGGCCCGCCGCCGTAGGGGCGATCGTCGACGCTGCGGTAGGCGCCGGCGGCGAAGTCGCGCGGGTTCCAGCAGTGCAGCTCCCACAGGCCGCGCTCGATCGCGCGCGCGGTGATCCCGTGCGCGCTGACGGCGTCGAACATGCCGGGGAAGATCGTGACGACGTCGAAGCGCACGCGCGAGCTCCGTTCAGCCGCGGCCGGTCACGGCGCGTCCTCGAAAGGCCAGTCGGTGACGATCGTGCGCGCGGCCACGTCGACCGCGACGATCCAGTCGCCGGCGAAGGGCACGAGCCGCTCGCGCCCGTCCGGGCAGGCGAGCTTGAGGATCGGATGCGCGCCGTAGTCGTCGACGGCACCGACCTCGCCGTGCACCGTGCCGGCGCGATCGGTCACCCGGCAGCCGACCAGGTCGACCCAGTAGAACTCGTCGTCGGCACCGCGCGGGAAGTCGGCGCGGCTCACGAGGATCTCGTGGTTCTTCAGCGCGAGTGCCGCGTCGCGGTCGTCGATGCCGGCGAGCTTGCAGACGATCGAGGCGGCGTGAACCCGCGCGCGCTCGACCGCTGCGCTCGCGCCGCCGTCGAACCACCAGCGGCGGATCGAGCGCAGCACCGACTGCGTCGGATCGTTGTACGGGGAAACCTTGACCCAGCCCTGCAGGCCGTACGCGTCGGTGACGCGGCCGACGGCGACCAGGTCAGCGGGGCGAGGCCCCGCGTCTTCGGCGCCCCGCTCGCGGGGAAAGGCCTGTGCGCGACGCGCGCCAGGCCGAAGGCGCGCCTCAGGCGGCCTGGGCTTTGGAGAAGTCCCGGACAAGACGCTCGACCGTCGGCGAGAGCTGGGCGCCGTTCGATTTCCAGTAGTTGACGCGGTCGAGCGCGATGTTCAGGCCGGCCTCGCCCTTGGCGGCGATCGGGTTGTAGAAGCCGACGCGCTCGATGAAGCGACCGTCACGACGGTCTTGCTTGCTGGCGGCGACGATGTTGTAGAACGGGCGCTTCTTCGCGCCGCCCCGGGAAAGGCGGATGACGACCATGCTGTCCTCGAAGGGGTTCGATTCCGAAAAACCGGTGATTCTAACCCGCGCACGCGCCGTTGACAAACGGCGCGCCGCGCCCGGCGTCAGCGCGCGGTCGCGAAGCCGCTGCCGATGAACCCCGCGCCGTTCCCGCCGGGCACCCCGGGCGAGCTCGAATACGTGGGCGAGACCATCGACATCGGCACCGACGGACCGGCGAAGAAGTTCGGGCCGCGGCTGTAGATGCGCGTGGGCACCTGGACGAGCCGCTCGCGCTCGGCCGCGAGAATGCGCGCCTGCTGCGCCTCGCGCTCCTCCTGCTCGCGGGCCCGGCGGCGCTCCTCGAACGCCTGAGCCTGCGCGCGCCAGTAGTCGCGCTGCTGGCGCGCGGCCTCGATCCCGGCGGGGTCGGTGGACGCGGCGAAGCTGCGGATCTCGACCGCCTGGGACCCGGCGAGCGGCTGGTCGCCGAAGGTGACGCTGCCGTCGCGCGCGACCGAGCGGTAGATGCGCGCGACGGGCGCGCCGGCGCCCAGGTCCTGGCCGGAGAGCGTGAGGCCCGGCGCGTTGCCCTGGGCCAGCGCCGCGGACGGCAGGCCCATGAAGGCGGCGACGGCCGCGACGGCCGCGGGAACGGCGACGCCGGCGGGCGGGATGGGCATCTTCATGATGTGAACTCCTTCGCGGCCGCGCGCGTCAGGCCGGCGGCGGCTCGGCCTGGAACAGGCCCAGCTGGCCGTCGGAGCGCGGCGGCACGAACAGGTCGGTGCGCAGGGAAAATCTATCACGGTTCAGACCGAGCCTTCGCACCGCGACCTCGTAGCGCAGGCGGATCAGGTCGGCCCAGTGCCCTCTGCCGCGCATGCGGGTGTGGAAGCGCGGATCGTTCAGGCGGCCGCGCCCGCCGGGCTCGCCGGTTTCGCGCATGTCGCGCAGCCGGTTGAGCACGCGCTCGGCGCGCTCGGGGAAGTGCGCGCGCAGCCAGTCGACGAACACCTCCTCGAGCTCCCACGGCAGGCGCAGCACCATCGTGATCGCGCTGGTGGCGCCCGCCTCGCGTGCCGCGGCCAGGATCGACTCGAGCTCGGGCTCGTTCAGGAACGGCGCGACCGGGGCGACCGACACGCCGACCGGCACGCCCGCCTCCGAGAGCCGGCGGATCGTCTCGAGCCGGCGCCACGGCGCGGCCGCTCGCGGCTCCCACCGCCGCGCGAGTTCGGGATCGAGCGTCGTGATCGTCACGTACGCGCTCGCGAGCCCGTCACGCGCCATCGGAGCGAGAAGGTCGAGGTCGCGCTCGATCAGCGCCGACTTGGTGATCACCGAGAACGGGTGGCGGCAGTCGGACAGCACCTGCAGCACCTCGCGCGTGATCCCGCGCTCGCGCTCGATCGGCTGGTAGGCGTCGGTCGCCGACCCGACGTTGATCGGCTGGCAGCGGTAGCCGGGCGCGGCGAGCGCCTCGACGAGCAGCGCGGCCGCGTTCACCTTCGCGAACAGCCGGCGCTCGAAGTCGGTGCCCGGAGACAGGCCCAGGTAGCTGTGGTTGGGACGGGCGAAGCAGTAGACGCAGCCGTGCTCGCAGCCCCGGTAGGGATTGATCGAGAGGTCGAAGGGGACGTCGGGCGACTGGTTCCGCGTGACGATGCTGCGCGCGCGCTCGTCGGTGACCACGGTCTCGAGTGGCGCGGGCTCGCCGGACTCGCCGAACCAGCCGTCGTCGACCGGCTCGCGCAGCAGCGTCTCGAAGCGCCCGGCGGGATTGCCGACCGCGCCCCGGCCCTTCACGATGCGGACCGGCTTGCGTTCGGGACCGGAGGACGTGGGCACGGCGATGCTCGAAGATATGGATGGATATCCAGTATATCCCCGGACGGCGCGGCGCGCTCGCGCGTGCCCCGCGGCCGGCCCGGGGGTCTCGCGGCCGGCGGCGGAACCCCGCGCCGCGAAGCGCGGCCGGCCCCGCCCCCTGCGCCGGAGCGGTGGCCCGGGTTCGCGTCAGATCGGCACGGCCGCGTGCGTCATCCAGCGGTACGCGGAATCGGCCACCCCGCGCGGCTCGAACGGCCGCCACGCGCCCTCGGGCTGCGCGAGCCGGTCGGCGACGATCCACATCACGACCGGGTTGAACCCCAGCCCCGAGTGGCTGCCGGGCACGCGGATGTTCTCGTGGATCGCCGGGTCGCCGTCGATCGTGGCGTCCTGCGCGGGCACGACGCCGTCGCTGATCGAGTACAGGCAGCTCACCGGCATCGGCGGGGCCGAGCGCATCTTCTTCGCGCGCGGCTGCGCGGCGTGCGCGATCGGGCCCAGCGGGTGCGCGACCATCCGGTAGAGCGCCTTGACCATCGGCGGGGTGTTGTCGCTGTGCGGGTCGGGGGTCACCGGGCTGCCGAGCGTGATCACCGAGCGCACGCACTCGGTCGCGTGGTGCGCCCCGTACATCGCGAACACGCCGCCCAGGCTCCAGCCCACCAGGCTCACCTTGCGGCCGTGGCGGTGGTGGAGGAAGCGGATCTTCTGCTCGAGCGCGTCGGTGTGGCGGCGGTGGAAGCCGGTATTGCGGCCGAAGCCCCAGGTGTCGACCTCGTAGCCGCGGCTGCGCAGGTACGCCTTCAGCGGGTAGAGCGGCCCTTCGCCGCTCAGGAAGCCCGGCAGCAGGAGCACCGGGTGGCCGTCGCCCTTCGGGACCCGGCTCAGCAGCGGCCAGGCGCCGGGCAGCGCCAGCAGTTCCAGCAGGCCCCGGAACTCGAGCGCCTGGTGCAGCGCGTCGGGCGGGCCGCTGCGGCGGTAACGGGTCGTCATGGCGTGGACCTCTCGCGCCGGTTCACGGCGGTCTCGATGGCCTCATTGTGGGCGCGAACCGGGGCGATGTCGAACCGGGCGGCGCCGCGGCGCGCGGAAATGCCGGGCTTAGGCGGCGCCTACGCGCGCACCGCGGACCTCAAGGTGGATGCGATGCTGCCGTAGCCAAGGAAGGGGAACCCCCCCACCGCTGGAGCCGTCATGAGCAACGTCGTCCGATTCCCGATCGAAGCCCTCGCGTCGCGTCCGGCGTCGCCGTGCGCGCCCTCCGCCCCGGCACGCTGCATCCCGCTGCGCGAACGCGACGACGCGATCGGCGCCGACCCGGCGCGGCTGCCGGGGGACCCGCGCGAATCGGCCACCTTCCGCGTGCTCGCCAGGATGTACGTCGAGCGCCACGGCGAGACCCCCGACTGGCTCGCGGACTGGCACACGCCGCGCGACCACGCGCGCATCCTGCGCCGGCTGCGCGTCGCGCTCGCCCGGGCCGCCTGATCGCGGCGGGCTGAAAGGGGCTCGCGCGCCATCGCGCCTGGGGCAGGGGGCGTCGAGCGCCCACCCGGCATCACGCCTTGCCCGAAGGGGGAAGCGCCCGCCGCGCCTGCGTCAGAACTGTTCCGCGGCCAGCGCGAGCACGCCGCCCGCGCCCTCGACGATCGACGTGCCCAGGCCCGGCGCGAGCGTGAGCACGTGGTCGGCGTGGAAGCGCGCGGTCGCGATCTTCGCCTCGAGGAAGGCGCGGTCCGAGTCGCCCGACTGCAGCAGCCCGCGCGCGACCAGCGCCGAGCGCGCGAGCTGCCAGCCCGAGAGCACGATGCCGGCGAGCTTCAGGTACGGCACGCTGCCCGCGTAGGTCGCGCGCGCGTCGGCCTTGGACGTCGCGACGACGAACGCGACCGCCTGCTCGAGCGCGCGTGACGCCGCCGCCAGCCGCGTGCCGATCGCCGCGAACTCGCCGCCGGCCGCCGCGAGTTCGGCCTCGGTGCCGCGCACCTGCGCGATCAGCGCCCTGGCGACCGCGCCGCCGTCGCGCGCGGTCTTGCGCCCGACGAGGTCGTTGGCCTGGATCGCGGTCGTGCCCTCGTAGATCGGCAGGATGCGCGCGTCGCGGTAGTACTGCGCGGCGCCCGTCTCCTCGATGAAGCCCATGCCGCCGTGCACCTGCACGCCCAGCGACGCGACCTCCAGCGACATCTCGGTCGACCAGCCCTTGACGATCGGCACCAGGTACTCGTAGACGGCCATGTTCTGCCGCCGCGTGGTCTCGTCGGCGGCGAAGTGGCCGGCGTCGGACGCGGCCGCGGCGACGTAGGCGAGCGCGCGCGCGCCCTCGGTGTGCGCACGCATCGTCATCAGCATCCGGCGCACGTCGGGGTGGTGGATGATCGCGACCGGCGCCGGCGAGCCGGCCACGTCGCGGCTCTGGACGCGATCGCGCGCGTACGCGACCGCCTTCTGGTACGAGCGCTCGGCGATCGCGATGCCCTGCATGCCGACCGCGAAGCGCGCCGCGTTCATCATCACGAACATGTACTCGAGGCCGCGGTTCTCCTGGCCGACCAGGTAGCCGATCGCGCCCTCGCCGACGTCGCCCTTGCCGTCGCCGAACAGCAGCACCGCGGTCGGGCTCGCCTTGATGCCGAGCTTGTGCTCGATCGACGAGCACCAGACGTCGTTGCGCCTGCCGTTCGTGCCGTCGGCGTTCACCAGGTACTTGGGCACGATGAACAGCGAGATGCCCTTGACGCCTTCGGGCGCCTCCGGCGTGCGCGCGAGCACGAGGTGGACGATGTTCTCGGCGAGGTCGTGCTCGCCGTAGGTGATGAAGATCTTCTGGCCGAAGATCCGATAGGTGCCGTCCGGCTGGCCCACGGCGCGCGTGCGCACCTGGGCGAGGTCCGACCCGGCCTGCGACTCGGTCAGGTTCATCGTGCCCGTCCAGCGGCCCGAGATCAGGTTCGGCACGAACAGCGCCTGCTGCTCGTCGGTGCCCGCGGTCATCAGCGCCTCGATCGCTCCGTCGGTGAGCAGCGGGCACAGCGCGAACGACATGTTCGCGGCGTTCAGCATCTCGATGCACGGCGTCCCGATCAGCTTGGGCAGGCCCTGGCCACCGTGCTGCACCGGGTGCTGCACGCCCTGCCAGCCGCCTTCGGCGTACTGCCGGAACGCGTCCCTGAAGCCGGGGGCGGTCGTGACCACGCCGTTGGCGAGACTCGACGGCTCGACGTCGCCGCCGCGGTTCAGCGGCGCGATCACGTCCTCGTTGAGCTTCGCGCACTCCTCGAGCACCGCCTGCGCCGTTTCCAGGCCGGCGTCCTCGAACCCGGGGAGCTTCGCGACCTCGCCGATGCCGGCCAGGTGCTCCAGCACGAACAGCATGTCCTTCAGGGGCGCGCGATACGTCATCGTTCGACTCCAATGCGAATTCGGGAGGGTGCCCGGACTGGGCCGGGACCGGCGGCGCGTGCGCGCCGCACGGGGAACAACGCGTGCGGCCCGACCCGGCGGGCCGCGGCCGCCGCGCGGCCCGCGTGCGCGGGCCGCGACGCCAACGTCAGATCGACTTGGCCAGCTCGGGCACCGCGGCGAACAGGTCCGCCACCAGGCCGTAGTCGGCGACGCCGAAGATCGGCGCCTCGGCGTCCTTGTTGATCGCGACGATGACCTTGCTGTCCTTCATGCCGGCGAGGTGCTGGATCGCGCCGGAGATGCCGACCGCGACGTACAGCTGCGGGGCGACGATCTTGCCGGTCTGGCCGACCTGCCAGTCGTTGGGCGCGTAGCCGGCGTCGACCGCGGCGCGCGAGGCGCCGATCGCGGCGTTGAGCTTGTCGGCCAGAGGCTCGAGGATGTGGAAGTTCTCGGCCGAGCCCATGCCGCGCCCGCCCGAGACCACGACCTTGGCCGCCGTCAGCTCGGGGCGGTCGCTCTTGGCGATCTCGCGGCCGAGGAAGCTCGACTTGCCGGAATCGGCCACCGCCGCGACGTTCTCCACCGCCGCCGAGCCGCCGCTCGCCGCGGCCGCGTCGAACGCGGTGGTGCGAACGGTCAGCACCTTGACCGCGTCGGCGCTCTGCACCGTGGCGATCGCGTTGCCGGCGTAGATCGGGCGCGTGAAGGTGTCGGCCGACTCGACGCTGAGGATGTCGGAGACCTGCGCGACGTCGAGCAGCGCCGCCACGCGCGGAGCCACGTTCTTGCCCTCGGGCGTGGCCGGGAACAGGATGTGGCTGAAGCCGCCCGCGACCGCCACCACCTGCGCGGCGACGTTCTCGGCGAGCCCGCCGCCGAACTGGGGCGCGTCCGCCACCAGCACCTTCGAGACGCCGGCGACCTGCGCCGCCGCCTGGGCGGCCGCGCCGCAGTTCGAGCCGGCGACGAGGATCGTGACGTCGCCGCCGGCTTTTGCCGCCGCCGTGACCGTGTTGAGCGTGGCGGCGCGCAGCGACGCGCCGTCGTGTTCCGCAATGACCAGTGCAGCCATGATGTTCTTACCCTCGGTTCTCTGTTCTCGAGCGATTTCGTTGACGGGGTGACCCCGGCGACGCGCGCCGGGCGGGCGCCGCGGCGCTCAGATCACCTTCGCGTCGTTCTTGAGCTTATCGACCAGCGCGGCGACGTCCGGCACCTTCACGCCGGCCTTGCGCCCCGGCGGCTCGCTCACCTTGAGCGTCTTCAGCCGGGGGGTCACGTCCACGCCCAGGTCGGCGGGCTTGATGTTCTCGAGCGGCTTCTTCTTGGCCTTCATGATGTTCGGCAGCGTCACGTAGCGCGGCTCGTTCAGGCGAAGGTCCGTGGTGACGACCGCCGGCAGCGACACCGACACGGTCTCGAAGCCGCCGTCCACCTCGCGAACCACCTTCGCCTTGCCGTCGGCCACCTCGACCTTGGACGCGAACGTCGCCTGCGCGAGGCCGGCGAGCGCCGCCAGCATCTGACCGGTCTGGTTCGCGTCGTCGTCGATCGCCTGCTTGCCGACGATCACCAGCCCCGGGGCTTCCTTGGCCACCAGCGCCTTCAGGATCTTGGCCACCGCCAGCGGCTGCAGCTCGGCGTCGGTCTCGACGAGAATGCCGCGGTCGGCGCCGATCGCCATCGCGGTGCGCAGCGTCTCCTGGCACGCGCCCACGCCGCACGACACCGCGACGATCTCGGTGGCGACGCCCTTCTCCTTCAGGCGCACCGCCTCCTCGACCGCGATCTCGTCGAACGGATTCATCGACATCTTCACGTTGGCGATGTCCACGCCGCTCTGGTCGCTCTTCACGCGCACCTTCACGTTGTAGTCCACCACTCGCTTCACGGGTACCAGGATCTTCATCGCTGCTCTCGCCGGTTCGGGGAAAACGCTGATTATAGGGACGGCCGGGCCGGGCTCGGGAGCCTCGGCGCGGACGCATCGTCAACCGTGGTTGACAAACGGAGGCTACGCGATGAGAATCATCTTGTCAACGACGGTTGACAAGACGCCCGCCGGGCGGATCTCGGAATCCCGCGCTTTCCCTCACGCACCGCTGCCGATCATCGATGACGTCGCCCAACCTCAAGCAGCTGCTGCTCGATCGCAACGACTGGTTCGCGCGCGAGATCATGAGGAGCGTGCAGCGTTCCGAATTCGCGTTCATCACGCCGGCGCACAGCCGCCTGCTCGCGCTGATGGGCGGCAAGCCGATGAGCATGGCCGAGCTCGCCCGGCGGCTGGCGATCTCGCGCCAGGCGGTGCACAAGACGGTGACCGAGCTCGCGCGGCGCGGCATCCTCGACGTGCGCGACGACCCACAGCGCGGGAATTCGAAGCTCGTCGTCTACACGGAGAAGGGCCGGCAGGTGAACCGCGCGGGCGCGGCGATCATCGAGCGGCTGGAGGAGCGGGTGGCGCGCCGCATCGGCGCGGACGGGGTCGCGGCACTGAAGACGCTGCTTTCCCGGGAATGGGACGAAGAGGTGAATATTGATCACCCTGAGGGGTGAAAATGTGAATTTGTGCACAGTCGCAGCGCTTGACACGGAAGGCGCACGCGAGTGCACTCGGATGCATAAGGTTTTGATATAAAAGGATATTTATAACTGGCACGCCTATTGCTTCATAGGGGTCGAGCGCCTGCCACCGCGGCGGGCCGACAGACAGATCACCTCAAAGAACGGGGCCCCGATGAAAGCCACTCTGAAAGTCCTGACCGCTGCCACGCTGATCGCCGCGAGCAGTCTCGCGAGCGCGACGACCGTGACGTACACGTTCAACGACAACTCGCTGACGACGAACGTCAAGAACGGCACCAACGGTGCGGCGGACCCGAACATCAGCACGATCACGGCCGGGTACTACGACGGCACGAACGCGGTCGCCGGCGGAAGCGTCGGCTACTACAACTCGTTCGGCTTCGGCATCTATTCGCCCACGGGTTGCGGAACGCTGCCGGCGAACACGTCGTCCGTCCACTATCGCTGCGTCAGCGGGTCGACCGACGAGCACTTCATCGACAACAACGGCAACGGCGCAGTGATCCAGAAGCGCAACGTCGTCAGCGGCAACGAGGTCGGGAACTGGACGAAGTACGCCGACGTCAAGCTCGACGACTTCGCGACGTTCAAGTTCGGCACAGGCCCCACGACCACCAACGTTACCGTCACCAGCGTCACGATCGGGCTGTGGGACTGGTATTCGGAGAAGGTCGGAACCGAAACCTACTGCAAGTTCGGGTTCGGCAATCAGTGCTTCCAGACCGGGGTGCGCGACGTGTTCGACAACTTCATCGACATCTCGTTCAACACCGGCGACAACGTCGGCGGAACGTGGATCACGCAGCACATCGACATCGGGCACAACACGCCGAGCCAAGGCGACTCGTTCGTTCTGAACAACTTCGGTGCCTATGGGCTGAACGACTACTTCTCGCTGGGTGCCGGTTTCGGCCTGTCGGGCACCGGCTTCAAGATCAAGTCGCTGACGGTCGACGACCAGCCGGCTCGCCTCGACTGCAACGCCTTCCCCGACCTGTGCCCCGGCACCGTCCCCGAGCCGGGCACGCTCTCGAGCCTCGGCTTGGGCGCGCTCGCGATGGCCATGGTCGGCCGGATTCGCCGCCGTCGCGCGGCCTGATCACCCTGACGCGGCGGCCGGCGGGCCGCCCGAGGGGACGGGCGGGCACCGCGAGGCGCCCCCCCGTTTCGCTTCCGGCGGGCCGGCGGCCGCGCACGCGGGGAAGCGGCGACACCGCCCGTGGGCCTGCGCGCCCGACGGCGCCCCTGCCTACCAGTTCGGCTTGCGCTTCTCGATGAACGCCTGCACGCCCTCGAGCGTGGGCTCGGCCATCATGTTGCACGCCATGGTCTGGCCCGCGAGCTGGTAGGCGGCGTCGATGCCCATCTCGAGCTGGCGGTAGAACAGGCCCTTGCCGGCCGCGATCGCCACCTGCGGCTTCGCCTCGATCAGGCGCGCGATGCGGTCGATCTCGGCATCGAGTTGCTCGGCGGGCACCGCGTGGTTCACGAGCCCGCGCTCGACGGCGGCCGCCGCGGAGATGAATTCGCCGGTGACCAGCATCTCGAACGCCGCCTTGCGCGACAGGTTGCGCGACAGCGCGACGGCGGGCGTCGAGCAGAACAGCCCGAGGTTGACTCCCGACACCGCGAACTTCGCGTCGTTCGACGCGACGGCGAGGTCGCACATCGCGACCAGCTGGCAACCGGCGGCGGTGGCGATGCCGTGCACGCGCGCGATCACCGGCTGCGGCATGCGCTGGATCGTCATCATCAGCTTCGCGCACGCGCCGAAGAGCGCCTGGTAGTAGTCGAGCGACGGCGCGGCACGCATCTCGCGCAGGTCGTGGCCGGCGCAGAACGCCCTGCCCGCGGCCGCGAGTACCACGACGCGCGCGGTGTCGTCGGCGGCGATGCGCGCGAGCGCGCCATCGAGCGCGGCGATCATCGCCTCGGAGAGCGCGTTGAACTGCGCCGGCCGGTTCATCGTCAGCGTGACGACGCCGCCGCTGCGGCGCTCCTCGACCAGGGCCGGTTCCGCCTGGGGCTGGGGGACTGCGGACATGACGTGTCTCCGGTGGGGCGGTGGAACGACGATTCTAGATGAGGGGCGCGGTCCGGCGCGAGCGCGGCGCAGGAGCGGGCGCGAACGGGGGCCGGGATTCAGGGCACGAGCAGCGACATCCCCGACGCGCGCGCCGCGACTCGGTCGAACGTGTAGGTGATCTTGCAACCGCACTGCGCGCCGATCGCACGGATGAGCGCGTCGGGATAGTCGCCGCCGTGCGAGCGGAATCGTTCGAGCGCCGCGAGCGCGGCATCCCGGGATTCGAAGCGGAACACGGGGGTGGACAGCAGGTCGGACAGCACCTCGGCGAGCTCTCGCGCGCCCACGCGGTACGCCTTGTGGAGCACCCAGCACAATTCGGCGAGCACGATCGACGACACGAACCCCGGCCGCTCGACCGACAGGCGATGCTCGATGAATTGCGTGGCCGCCGCCGCCTGGGCCGCGTCGTCTTGCGCGAGGTACCTCACCAGCACGTTCGTGTCGATCGCGATCACTTTGCGCCCCGCCGCCTGTTCGCCGCTCCCGCGGCAATGGCAGCGTCCATCGCCTGCAGGCTCACGGGCCGGGTGACTCTTCCCGAGATTCGCCCCCGCAGCCTTCGGACGTCTGTGCGAACCGGAACGAGGAGGAACCCCCCCCCGGGGGCCTGCACGAAGTCGACCTTGTCGCCGGCCGAGAGTTCGAGGGCCCGCCGGACTTCCGCCGGAAGCGTGATCTGCCCTTTGCTGGTCAGCGTCGATTGCGGCACCCGAACCTCCTTACTACTCGTAAGGATCTTACGACGACGAGTGGCGGGCGTCCATCGATCCATCGGTCGATCCGCCGCGACGGCGCCGACGGATCGATCCGCGGCGACGTCCCCACGCGCCCCCGGCGTCTGATCGGAGCCACCCCCGTGCACCGGCCGTCGGCGACGTGCGGAAACCCCCCGGTCGCCCGCGGGCGGTCGATTACACTCGATCGAAGTTCCCCTGAACCCGAAGGCGGCGCGTGCCCGCGCGCGCGCCGCCGCCCACAGCACGACGCTCGCATGCTCGAGAAACTCCAGTCGGTGGCCGCGCAGGTCGGCCAGATCGTCGTCGGCAAGCAGCCGCAGATCCGGCTCGCGCTCGCGTGCGTCCTCGCGCGCGGGCACCTGCTGATCGAGGATCTGCCCGGCGTGGGCAAGACCACGCTCGCGCACGCGCTGTCCATCTCGCTGGGCCTGCAGTTCAAGCGGGTCCAGTTCACCAACGACCTGCTGCCGGCCGACATCGTCGGCGTCACGGTGTTCGACCGCGAGCGCTCGCAATTCCAGTTCCACCCCGGCCCGGTCTTCTCGCAGGTGCTGCTCGCCGACGAGATCAACCGCGCGTCGCCCAAGACACAGAGCGCGCTGCTCGAGGCGATGGAGGAGCGCCAGGTGTCGGTGGACGGCAAGCCGCTGCCGCTGCCCGAGCCGTTCTTCGTCATCGCGACCCAGAACCCGCAGGACCAGATCGGCACGTTTCCGCTGCCCGAGTCGCAGCTCGACCGCTTCCTGATGTGCGTGGAGCTCGGCTACCCCGACCCGAAATCCGAGCGGGCGCTGCTGGAAGGCCAGGACCGGCGGCACATGCTCGAGCGGCTCGAGCCCCGGATGAATCCCGAGGAACTGCGCGAGGCGCAGCGCGCGGTGCGCGAGATCCGCTGCGCCGGGCCGCTGCTCGACTACGTGCAGAACCTGCTGACCTACTCGCGCCGCTCGCCGGCGCTCGCCGAGGGGCTGAGCCCGCGGGCGGGCCTGGCGCTGGTGCAGGCCGCGCGCGCCTGGGCGATGCTCGACGGTCGCAACCACGTGCTGCCCGACGACGTGCAGGCGGTGATGCAGTCGGTCGCCGGCCATCGGCTGCGCCCGGCCAAGGGGGGCTCGGTGTCGCACCGCGGTCGCGCAGAGCTGGTCGCCGGCGTCGTCAAGGGCGTCGCGGTGCCCTGACGCGCGGCACGCGCTCGCTCGCCACCCCGCGCGATGGCCTTCCTGCGCAAACCCCTCGCCGCGACGGCGCCCGGTGCGACCGGCGCGCGCCCGGCCGACGGCGTCGAAGCCGGGCGCGAATCCCTCGTCGATCGCATCGCCGGCCGGCTCGTGCGCTCGCGCGGGCCGCGCGCCGAGGACCTCCGACTCGCGCAGCGCAACGTCTACGTGCTGCCGAGCCGGCCCGGACTCCTGTACGGAACGGTGCTGGCCGCGATGCTCGTCGCGTCCGTGAACTACGCGCTGTCGCTCGGCTTCATGCTGACGTTCCTGCTCGGCGCGGTCGCGATCGTCGCGATCCTGCACACGTTCCGCAACCTCTCGGGGCTGGTGCTGCGGCCGGGCCGAGCCGAGCCCGTCTACGCGGGCCAGCCGGCGCAGTTCAGCCTGCTGCTGATCAACTCGGGGCGCGTGGAGCGCTTCGCGATCCGGCTGAGCGCGCCGGGCATGGCGACGCCCGAGGTGATCGACGTTCCGGCGCGCTCCGAGCAGCTCGTCCGCATCGCGATCGCCGCGCCGCGGCGCGGCTGGATGTCGCTGCCCAGGCTCAAGCTCTGGACCGAATACCCGCTGGGGCTGTGGCGGGTGTGGTCGTACTGGCATCCCGCGATCCGGGTGCTCGTGTGGCCGGCCCCCGAGACGCCGGCCGCTCCGCTGCCCGAGCTCACCGCGCTCGCCGGCGAAGGCCAGGGCAGCGGCCGCGGCGAGGACGACGTCGCCGCGGTGCGGCCGTACCAGGCGGGCGATTCGATGCGCCGCATCGCGTGGAAGGCGATGGCGCGCACCGCGTCCGACGAGCTGCTGTCCAAGCACTTCGACGGTGGCGAGCGCGGCGAGCTCTGGCTCGACTGGAACCACCTGCCGCAGCAGCTCGACGACGAGGCGAAGATCTCGCGCCTGACGCGCTGGGTGCTCGACGCCGAGAACGCCGGCGCACGATGGGCGTTGCGCATCCCGAGCGGCTTCTTCGAGCTCGACGGCGGCGCAGCGCACCGCGAGCGCTGCCTAGAGGCGCTCGCGCTTCTGGAAACGAGGTGACGCGGGCGTGAGCGCCATGTCCGGCATCCGCTACTCGCTGCGCGCGCTCGGCGGGCGCCTCGGCGAGCAGTGGGAACGCGAGCGCCGCGACACGCTGTTCGTGATGGGCGCGATCCTGCTCGCGGTGCTGCCACACGCGATGCACATGCCGTGGTGGACGACGACGGGCTTCCTCGTGCTCTTCGTCTGGCGATTCGGGCTCGTGATGTCGGGGCGCTGGCTGCCGCGCGACTCGGTGCGCTGGGTCGCCGCGATCGCGTGCACGGCCGCGGTCTGGGCGCACTACCACACGCTGATCGGGCGCGACCCCGGCGTCGCGCTGCTGATGCTCTTCCTGGGCCTGAAGCTGATGGAGATGCGCGCGCGACGCGACCTGCACGTGGTCGTCATCCTGTGCTTCTTCCTGCTGCTGACCTCGTTCTTCTATTCGCAGACCGCGCTCGCGGCGGCGCTGACCGTGGCCGCGGTGGTCGCGCTGCTGACGACGATGCTGACGATGCAGTTCGGGCAAAAGGAGCTCGGCATCGGCCGCCGGCTGCGCACGGCGGGCACGCTGCTCGCGCAGGCGCTTCCGATCGCCGCGCTGCTGTTCGTGCTCTTCCCCCGCCTGCCGGGGCCGCTGTGGGCGCTGCCCGACGACGAGCACGCCACCCGAACCGGGTTGTCGGAGTCGATGACGCCGGGGCAGATCTCCGATCTCAGCCAGTCCGACGAGATCGCGTTCCGCGTGCGCTTCGCCGCGGCCGCGCCGCCGGCCGAGCGCCTGTACTGGCGCGGCCCGGTGTTCGGGCGCTTCGACGGCTCGACCTGGAAGGCCCTCGGGCGTCCGGCCGCGCCGATGCCGCTGCCCAGCGTCGTGGGCCAGCAGGCCTCGCTGGTCCGCTACGAGGTGACGCTGGAGCCGAACAACCGCAATTGGCTGTTCGCACTCGACGCCCCGGTGCGCATCGACGACCTGCCCAGCGGGTCGGCGCTGATGATGGCCGACATGCAGCTGATCGCGCGCGAGCGCATCGCCGACCGGCTGCGCTATCGGCTGGAGTCGACGACCGACTATCGCTTCGGGATGAACGAGACGCCGGCGAGCCTGCGCAACTGGCTCGCGCTTCCCGACGGCTTCAATCCGAAGGCGATCGAGCTCGCCCGCAAGTGGCGCGACGAGGAGCCCGACGCGCAGCGTCGCGTCGAGCGCGTCCTGCAGATGTTCAATCGCGAATCGTTCCGCTACACGATGAAGCCGCCGCTGCTGGGACGCGACACGGTCGACGACTTCCTGTTCGGCACCCGCGCGGGCTTCTGCGAGCACTACGCGAGCGCGTTCGCGGTGCTGATGCGCGCGATGGACGTCCCCTCGCGCATCGTCACCGGCTACCAGGGCGGCGAGGCGAACACGGTCGACGACTTCTGGGTGGTGCGCCAGGCGGACGCGCACGCGTGGGCCGAGGTGTGGCTGGAGGGGCGCGGGTGGGTGCGCGTCGACCCGACCGCCGCGATCGCGCCCGAGCGCATCGAGCGCGGCGCCCGGGTGCTGCGCCGCGTCGCACGCGGCGCGGGCGAGGATCTCGAGCTGCCGGTGTTCGAGACGCTGCGCATGAACCTCGACGCGCTGTCGAACGCGTGGAACCAGTGGGTGCTGTCGTACGACCGCACGAACCAGCAGCGCCTGCTCGCGAACCTGGGGCTGGCGATCGACGACTGGCAGGACCTCGTCGGCCTGCTGTCGGCGGGCCTCGCGCTGGCGATCGGCGGCGTCGCGCTGATCACGTTGCACCCGCGCCGGCCGCGCGACCCGGTCGAGCGCTGGTACGCGGAATTCTGCGAACGCATGGCCGCCGCGGGCGTCACGCGCGAGCCGCACGAGACGTCGAACACGCTGCTCGCGCGCGCCGAGCGCGACCTCGACGTGGTGCCGCTCGCCCAGGCGCGACGCATCGTCGCGCTCTACAACCAGCTTCGCTACGGCGGCGACGCGGGCCCCCAGCGGGACGGTGTGCGACACTTGCGCAGCCTCGTCCACGCGTTCAAGCCTTGACCCGCCCGCCTCGCTCCTTCGCCGCCCGTCTGTTCGCCGTCGCCGGAACCCTCGCCACCGCCATCGCGCTCGCGGGGCTCGCCGTGCCGGCGGACGCCGCCGAGAAGAAGCGCCACCGCCGTCACCGGGCGACGCCGGCCGCGAGCTCCACGGCGGCGGGCGCGGATTCGTCGGCTCCCGCGGGCACCGCGACGCCGGCGCCGGCCGCGCGCGCGTTCGATCCGGCCCGGCGGCCCGAGGTGCGCGAGTTCGTCGAGCGCCTCGTCGCGCGCGAGGGGTTCGACGCGAAGGCGCTCGAACGCGTGTTCTCGCAGGCCGAGCTGCGCCCCGAGGTGCTGAGGCTGATCGCGCCGCCGCCGCCCACGTTCAAGCGCTCGTGGCACGCGTATCGCGCCCGCTTCCTCGACCCGCTGCGCGTGCGCGAGGGCGTGCGCTTCTGGCGCGAGCAGCGCGACGCGCTCGAGCGCGCGTCGCTGACCTACGGCGTCCCGGAGGAGATCCTCGTCGCGATCATCGGCGTCGAGACCGTCTACGGACGCGTCACCGGCGAGTTCCGCGTGGTCGACGCGCTCGCGACGCTCGGCTTCGGCTACCCGCCGCGCGCGGCGTTCTTCCTCGAGGAGCTCGAGCAGTTCCTGCTGTTCGCGCGCGAGAACGACGTCGAGCCGCTGTCGGTGCGCGGCTCGTTCGCCGGTGCGATCGGGCTCCCGCAGTTCATGCCGGGCAGCATCCGCCGCTACGCGGTCGACTTCGACGGCGACGGCCGCATCGACCTGCGCGCGAGCGCGGCCGACGCGATCGGCAGCGTCGCGAAGTTCCTCGCCGGGCACGGCTGGGTGCAGGGCGAGCCGACGCACTTCGACGCGCGGATCGCGCCCGGCGCCCGGCTCGAGGCGCTGATCGCCGCGGGCATCGAGCCGCAGTTCACGATCGCCGAGCTCGAGCCGTCGGGCGTGGCGAGCGCCACCGCGGTGCCCCCCGACACGAAGCTCGCGCTCGTCGACCTGCCCAACGGCGACGCGCCGCCGAGCTACTACCTCGGGGCGCGCAACTTCTACGCGATCACCCGCTACAACCGCTCGAGCTTCTACGCGATGGCGGTGATCGAGCTGGCGCGCACCGTGGCCGCGTCGCGCTGAACCCGCGGGGAGCGGGCGGCGCGTCAGTCTTCGAGCGGCTCGACCCGCATGTGGCGGCGCCACGCCATCCACACGCCGGTCGCGACGATCAGCGCCATGCCGGCCAGCGCCCAGCGGTCGGGGAAATTGCCGAACACGACCCACCCCAGCGGCAGCGCGGCGACCGTGTGCGCGTAGGCGAACGGCGCGAGCACCGGCGTGGGCGCGTGCTCGTAGGCGCGCACCAGCAGCAGGTGCCCGGCGGCGCCGATCGCGCCCGTGAACACGAACAGCAGCACGTCGAACGCGCGCACCGGCGGGATCCAGTACGCCGGCGCGATCCCGGCCATCGCGACCGTCGCGACCACGGCACCGATGAACAGCGTCGCGACCCCGTCGTCGACGCCGGTGAGGCGCCGCGTGAAGAGCTGGTAGCCGGTGCCGAACGCCGCCGACGCGAGCGGAAGCACCGCGGCCCATCCGAACAGCGCCCCGCCGGGGCGCACGATCAGCAGCACGCCCGCGAACGAGAGCGCGAGCGACGCGGCGGTGCCGCGCGGGGCGCGCTCGCCGAGCCAGCGCACCGCGCCGACGGTCGCGAGGATCGGCGCGATCGCGACGATCGCCGCCGACTCCGCGAGCGGCATGTGCGCGATCGCGGCGAAGAACGTGATCGAAGAGCCCGCGAGGCACAGGCCGCGCAGCACCTGAAGACCGGGCCGGCGCGTCGCGAACAGCGAGCGCCCGCGCGACGGCCCGAGCAGGACCAGCATCACCAGCACGTGGAACAGGTAGCGCGCGAACGCGACCATCGGCGTCGGGTACGTCGCCGACAGAGTCTTGGCGGTCGCGTCGAGCAGCGCGAACGACGCGCCCGCGGCGATCATCAGGCCGATGCCGCGCAGCGGGTGCGCGCCGGGAGGCACGGCGCCCGTGCTCATTCCTCGACCGGACCGATCGGCACGCGCTGGCGCATCGCCATCCACGCGCCGGTGACGGCGATCAGCGCCATGCCCGCGAGCGCGATCGAGTCCGGGAAATTGCCGAACACCACCATCCCGAGCGCGAGCGCGAAGACGATGTGCACGTACGCGAACGGTGCGAGCAGCGTCGCCGACGCCTGCTCGTACGCGCGCACGAGCAGCATGTGGCCGACACCGCCGAACGCGCCGATCGCGACGAACATCAGCGCGTCCGCGGCCGATTGCGGGGGGTGCCACAGGAACGGCACGACGACGCTCGTCACCGCCGCGGCCACCACCGTCCCGATGAACAGGGTCGAGACGCCGTCGTCGACGCCGGCGAGCCGTCGCGTGGCCAGCTGGTAACCGGCGTAGGAGAACGCGTTCGCCAGCGGCAGCAGCGCCGCCCACTGGAACACCGCCGAGCCCGGGCGCACCACGAACAGCACGCCGACGAAACTGATCGCGAGCGCCCACCAGGTGCCGCGGGGCGCGCGCTCGCCGAGGAACCGGATCGCGAGCACGGTCACCAGGATCGGCGTGACCGCCGCGATCGCGCTCGCGTCGGCCAGCGGCAGCCACACCAGAGAACTGAAGAAGAGCATCGACGACAGGCCCAGCATCACGCCGCGGATCGCCTGCAGTCCCGGACGGCGGGTGCGCACGAGCCGGGCCCCCACGCGCGGGCCGAGCAGCGCCACCATCAGCAGCGCCTGCGTGAAGTAGCGGGCCCAGACGATGAGCGGCACGGGATACGAGCGCGCGAGCCACTTGACCATCGCTTCCATGATCGAGAACGTGAACACGGCGGCGACGATCAGCGCGATCCCGCGCATCAGATGCGGGGAATCGGAGGGCGGCGGGCTCACGCGGGGCGGGCCGGTGCGGGCGGCGAAGCTTGGGCGCTGTGAATCAATGTCGAGAGGAAACGAGGTCCGGAGCGCGGCGACGCGGTCCGCGCGCCCGGCGCGTCCGGGAAGGCGGCGATCATACAGCGGGGCCGCCGCGAGCCCGCCGGCGGCACCGCTGCGGATGAAACGTCGGCGCCGGCGGCACCCGGCCGAACGGTGCGCCGCCCGGCGAACCGCGCGCGGCCCTCACCCGCGCGGCAGGCGCGCGACAGCGCCCGCCGCCCGCCCCCCGGCGCGACACCGTCCGTCGGCGGCGTCGGTCGAACCCCCTGGATCGCGCTAGGGTTGACACCATCCACCCCGACCCGAGCCCCGATGCGGCGCAGAGCGCCGCGGCACGGAGACGAAGACCGACCGAAGTCGCCCCGAGAAAGCGATCCGATGAACGCCCCAGCCAACGCCATCGAGCACAGCGCGGCCCTGGTCAAGCAGGTGCTGCCGCTGATGTCGCGCCACGCCAGCGATTACCGCCCGCGCAGCTACGCGATCTGGTTCGAGTACGTGAGCGGTCAGAACCGCGCCCTGTGCGACGAGCTCGGCGAGAGCGTGCGCGAAGGCCGGCGCCTCACCGACAGCCTGACCTTCGACCTGTACCGCAAGCACGTGGCCGGCGAGCGCGAGCAGGCGGTGTCGCAGGCCCGCGACGACCTCGAGGCGCTGATCTCGAAGGTCGCGGAATCGACGGCCGGCACGCGCAGCGAGACCGCGGAGTTCAACGGCCACCTCGAGCGCTTCGGGCGCACGCTCGAGCAGCCCGCCGACGCGGGCGGGATCGCCGACGACATCTCGGAGATGATCGAGCGCACGCGCAGGCTGCGCGAGTCGCTGGCGCAGCGCGAGCAGGAGCTCGCCGCGCGCGAGCACGAGGTGCGCCGGCTCGAGGACGAGCTCAGCCGCACGCGCGAGGCCGCGGCCACGGACCCGCTCACCGGGCTGGGCAACCGCCGCTGCTTCGACGAGAGCCTCGCGCAGATGGCCGCGCGTGCCGCGGGCGAGCGCGCCGAGCTCACGCTGCTGATGATCGACATCGACCACTTCAAGAGGGTCAACGACACGTACGGGCACCCGTTCGGCGACCAGGTCATCCGCGGCGTCGCGCACGCGATCCAGGCCTGCGTCAAGGGCAGCGACCTCGCGGCGCGCTACGGCGGCGAGGAGTTCGCGGTGCTGCTGCCGGCCACGGGCACCGCCGGCGGCGTCGCGGTGGGCAACCAGATCCGCGAGCTGGTCGGCAAGAGCCGCATCCGCAAGGGCGACGACCAGGTGATCGGCAGCATCACGGTCTCGGTCGGCGTCGCGACGGTGCGCGCCGGCGAGCCGGCCGCCGGCCTCGTCGAGCGCGCCGACGCCGCGCTCTACCGGTCCAAGCAGGAAGGCCGCAACCGAGTCACCGCGGCCGACTGAGTCAGCCCGGGAACACGCCCGTCGACAGGTAGCGGTCTCCGCGGTCGCAGACGACGAAGACGATCGTCGCGTCCTCGACCTCGTCGGCGATGCGCTGGGCGATCACGCACGCGCCGGCGGCCGAGATGCCGCCGAAGATCCCCTCCTCGGCCGCGAGCCGGCGCGCCATCGCCTCGGCGTCGGCCTGCGTGACCTGCTCGACGCGGTCGACGAGCGCGTGCCGGTAGATCTTGGGCTGGTACTCCGGAGGCCACTTGCGGATGCCGGGAATCGACGAGCCCTCCGACGGCTGGGCGCCGACGACGACGACGCCGGGATTGCGCTCCTTCAGGTAGCGCGAGACGCCGGTGACGGTGCCGGTCGTGCCCATCGCCGACACGAAGTGCGTGACGCGCCCGGCGGTGTCGTTCCAGATCTCGGGGCCGGTGGTCTCGTAGTGCGCGATCCAGTTGTCGTCGTTGGCGAACTGGTCGAGGACCTTGCCGCGGCCTTCGGCCTGCATCCGGTCGGCCAGGTCGCGCGCGTACTCCATGCCCTGCGCGCGCGTCACGAGCACGAGCTCCGCGCCGAACGCCTTCATCGTCTGGCGCCGCTCGAGCGACAGGTTCTCCGGCATGATCAGCACCATCCGGTAGCCGCGCACCGCCGCGGCCATCGCGAGCGCGATGCCGGTGTTGCCCGACGTGGCCTCGATCAGCGTGTCGCCGGGCCGGATCTCGCCGCGCGCCTCGGCGCGCGCGATCATCGACAGCGCGGGGCGGTCCTTGACCGATCCGGCGGGGTTGTTGCCCTCGAGCTTGCCGAGCAGCACGTTGCGGCGCGCCGCCGCGGACGCCGCGCCGACGCGCTGCAGCCGCACCAGCGGCGTACGGCCGATGGCCTGCTCGATCGTCATGTAGTCGGGTGCGGACATCGCGTCGCCTGCCTGCGGAAGACGGGTGGAATGAATCAGTGCGCGATCGGCTTCGCGCCGGGGAGCATCGTGACGCCGGGCAGCGGCGCGCCGAGCACCGCGCGCCGCAGGGTGTCGATCGCCTGCGGGCGCGGGAAGCTCTTGCGCCAGACCAGCGAGACCTGCCGCGACGGCACCGGCGCCTTGAACGGGACGTAGTCGAGGAGCTTGTCGCCCCCTTCGGGGCGCGCGGTGCGCGGCAGCACGGTGATGCCGATGCCGGACGCGACCATGTGGCGGATCGTCTCGAGCGACGAGCCCTCGAAGGTCTTCTGGATCCCGCCCGACGCCTGCGAGAAGCGCGACAGCTCCGGGCAGACCTCGAGCACCTGGTCGCGGAAGCAGTGCCCGGCGCCGAGCAGCAGCATCGTCTCGTTCCTGAGCTCGTCGGAGGCGATCGACTTGCGCCGGGACCAGGCGTGCCGGTGCGGCACCGCGACGACGAAGGGCTCGTCGTACAGCGGGTGCGTCATCAGGCCGGCGTCCTGGAACGGATCGGCGAGGATCGCGACGTCGAGGTCGCCCTGGCGCAGCGACTCGAGCAGCTTGACCGTGAAGTTCTCCTGCAGGATCAGCGGCATGCGCGGCGCGTCCTCGATCATCCGCGGAACGAGCAGCGGCAGCAGGTACGGGCCGATCGTGTAGATGACGCCGAGGCGCAGCGGGCCGGCGAGCGGGTCCTTGCCCTGGCGCGCGAGCTCGCGGATCGTGTTCGTCTGCTCGAGCACGCGCTGCGCCTGCTCGACGATCTGCACGCCGGTGGGCGTCACCGACACCTCGGACGAGCCGCGCTCGAAGAGCTGCACGCCGAGCTCCTCCTCGAGCTTGCGGATCGCGACCGACAGCGTCGGCTGGCTGACGTGGCAGGCCTCGGCGGCGCGCCCGAAGTGGCGCTCGCGCGCGACGGCGACGATGTACTTGAGTTCGGTGAGTGTCATTCGCCGGACGATGATAGCAAGGCAGGCCCGGGCGCGAGGCATACTGCCGGAATGCGAACGGACTCCCTGATCGCGCTCGACTGGGGCACGAGCGCGCTGCGCGGCGCGCTGCTCGACGCGGCCGGGCGCGTGCTCGAGCGCCGCGACGCCCCGGCGGGGGTGCAGGCGGTCGCGGACGGGCGCTTTCGCCAGGCGTTCGAGTCGCTGTGCTCCGACTGGCTCGACGCCCCCGGCGAACGCCCGGTGATCGCCGCCGGCATGATCGGCAGCCGCCAGGGCTGGCGCGAGGCCGCGTACGTCGAGGCGCCGGCCGGTTTCGGCGCACTGGCCGGGGCGCTGCTGCGCATCGACGAGCTCGCCGGCCGCCCGTTCGCGATCGTTCCCGGCGTGAGCTGCACGTTGCCCGCGGGCACGCGCGACGTCATGCGCGGCGAGGAGTCGCAGGTCTTCGGCGCGCTCGCGGCCGACGGGCTCGCGAACGCCACGGTGCTGCTGCCCGGCACGCACAGCAAGTGGGTCGAGGTCCGCGAGCGCCGCATCGTGTCGCTGCGCACCTACATGACCGGCGAGCTCTACGCGGCGCTCGCGGGGCACACGATCCTCGGCCGGCTCTTCCCGCCCTCCGGCGGCGGCGACCCCCGCTTCGCGACGCACGCGTTCACCGACGGCCTGGAGCGCGCGGCGGCCGACCCCGCGGGGCTGACCGCGCTGCTCTTCTCGGTGCGCGCCGAGGGCTGTTCGGCCGCTACGCGGCCGACGCGCTGCCGTCGTACCTGTCGGGCCTCCTGATCGGGGCGGAGATCGCGCACGCGCTCGCCGCCCGGCCCGCGCCGGGCGCGGCCGGGGCCGCGCCGCTGATCGTCGTCGGCGCGCAGGCGCTCGAGCAGCGCTACCTGTTCGCGCTCGAGCGGGCCGGCGCCGCCGCGCGGCCGGCGGCGGGCGACGCGACGTTCACCGGGCTGGCCGGGATCGCGCGGGCCGCCGGCCTGCTCGCCTGACCGCCGGCGGCACGTTCGATTCTCGATTGCGCCCGGGCGGGCGAGTCGGTTAACGTAGGCGGACCCCAACGATCGTTGCCGAAGTCAAGCATTCACCCTTGACCACGCCCCCCGTCAGCGGGCCCGCGCGCGCGGACTTCGCGAGATGAGCGCCGCCCTCGACCGCGTCTGCGCGCGGCTGTCGAGCCTCGGCGGCCGCACGGACGAGATCTCGGTCGCGACCGCGCGCACCGGGCTGCGCATGCGGGCGCAGCAGAACGTGGTCGCGATCCGGATCGGCCTGCTCGCGTCGACGATCATCTTCGCGGCGATGCTGCCGCTCGCGCCGTGGACCTCGCTGCTCGGCTGGCTCGTCGGCAACAACCTCGCGCTGTGGTGGTCGGGCGCCGTTTCGTCGCGCTTCCTGCCGCGCATCGACCAGGCCGACGCGCGCGCGATCGCCCGGATGGAGGCGGCGATCCTGGGCACGCTCGTCGTGTCGACGACCGCGTTCGCGTCCGGGCTCTGGTGGGTCGGCCAGCGGGGTTCGTCGACCGACCCCGGCTTCGTCGTGACGACGCTGCTGCAGATGCGCCTGGTCGGCACGATGATCACCTACTCGTCCCACGCCCTGGCGCTGTTCACCGCGGTCGGGATCGGCAGCGGCGCGGCGCTCGTGTACTGGGCGCAGGCCGGCAGCGCGGGCCTGGCGATCTGCGCGAGCCTGCTGGGCCTCGTCGCGCTGATGGTCCGGTTCTCGAAGCTGTACGGGCCGATCCTCGAGCGCAACGTGCGCACCGCCTACGAGAACGCCGGCCTCGTCGCGCGCCTGGAGACCGCCAACGCGTCGAAGTCGCGCTTCCTCGCCGCGGCCAGCCACGACCTGCGCCAGCCGATCCACGCGCTGGTGCTGTTCTCCGACGCGCTCACGCGCAGTGCCCGCCCGGACCAGGCCGAAGCCGCGATCGGCATCCGGCACGCGGTCGCCTCGCTCGACAAGCTGCTCGGCGGCCTGCTCGACCTCTCCCAGATGGACGCCGGCGCGCTGAAGCCCCACCCGGTTGCGTACGCGATCGAGCCGTGGCTGCACGAGATCTCGCGCGACTTCTTCCGCGACGCCGGCGAGAAGGGCCTCACGCTGAGCGTCCAGGCCACGGACGCCTGGGTCCTCTCGGACGCGTTCCTGCTCGAGCGCGTCGTGCGCAACCTGCTCGACAACGCGATCAAGTACACGCACGCGGGGGCCGTCGGCGTGACCTGCGCCGTCGACGGCGACGTCGTGACGCTCGAGGTGTGGGACACCGGCGTCGGCATCCCGTCCGACGCGCTCAAGCACGTCTTCGAGGAGTTCACGCAGCTCGACAACCCGCACCGCGACGCCGCGCGCGGCGCGGGGCTCGGGCTGACGATCGTGCACCGGCTGTGCGGCATCCTCGACCACCCGCTGTACGTGCGCTCGTCGCTCGGCGAAGGCTCCTCTTTCGTGGTCACGCTGCCGCGCGCGGCGCCCGAGCCTGCGCGCGAGTCGCCGCCGGCGCCGGCCGGGTTCGCGCCGTCGGCGGCCCTGCGCGGCCGGCGCGTCGTCGTGCTCGACGACGACCCGCGCGTGCGCGCGGCGATGCGCGGCCTGCTCGACGGCTGGGGCGTCGACGGCAGGATCGTCGGCACCGCGGACCATTTGCACGAGGCCCTGCGCAATGCCGACGCGCTCCCCGACGCGCTGATCATCGACTTTCGCCTGCCCGGCGAGCACAACGGGTTCGACGTCATCAGGCAGGTGCAGTCGCGCTACGGAGCGGTGCCCGCGGCGATCTTCACCGGGGAGTCGGAACTGAGCCTGCCGGCCGACGCGGCGATGCAGGACGTCCCGGTCTTCGTGAAGCCCGTGCGCCCCGAGGAGATCGGCGCCTGGCTCGAGGACGCGATCGCGACGTCAGCGCGAGACTGACGACGGCGCGATCACCACGCCGTTGCGCGCGGCCGCGTAGACGGCCTCGACGCGATTGCGCACCTTGAGCACGCGGAACGCCGCCGACAGGTGGGCCTTGACCGTGCCCTCGGAGACGTCGAGCTCGCGGGCGATCGTCTTGTTCGGCTTGCCCTGGACCGCGCGCAGCAGCACCTCGCGCTGGCGCGGCGACAGCGACGCGAGGCCGTCGGGCCGCACCGGGGGCGACTCGGCGAGCGCCGGGACCGCCCCGCGCAGCGCGTGCGCGGGAAGGAAGACCCCGCCGGCGAGGATCAGGCCGAGCGCCTGCTGCAGCACCTCGGGGGTGGACGACTTCGGGATGAAGCCGACGGCGCCGATCTCGATCGCGCGCAGGATCAGCGTCGGGTCTTCCTCGCTGGAGAGCACCGCGACCGGGGAATCCTCGAACAGCATCCGCGCCTTGATCAGCGCGTCGAGCCCGGCCAGGCGCGGCATGTGGAGGTCGACGAGGACGAGGTCGAACGTGCGGCGCGCGAGCGCGCCCGCCACTTCCAGGTCGCTCGCCTCCTGGAGCTCGACCGCCGGATTCAGGCTGGTGAGCAGCAGCGCGAGCCCACGCCGAAAGAGGGCGTGGTCGTCGATCAGCAAGACATGCACGAAACAGGCCGTTCGGGGTGATGCGATCGACTATATCGATAGCTGGCAATGCATTCAACGAAGCGGTGCCACACATCAACGAAAGTTTAGGCCCTGCACAACACGATTCATTCGGATCGGAATGTCTCGCTTTCGGGCCCGCGTCACGCGGCGAGGAAATCCTCGCGCCCGCCGAGCCAGCGGTCGAGGTGCGCGTCCACGTCGGGGCCGCCGGCCGCCAGCATGGCGTCGGCACAGCGCCGCGCCCGCTCGAGCTCGGCCTCGTCGCGCTCCAGGTCGGCGAAGCGCAGCAGCGGCACGCCGGACTGCCGCGCGCCCAGGAACTCGCCCGGCCCGCGCAGCTCGAGGTCGCGGGCGGCGATCTCGAAGCCGTCGGTGGTCTCGTACATCGTCTTCAGGCGCTCGCGCGCGAGCGGCGACAGCGGGCCGCGGTACATCAGCACGCACACGCTCTGCGCGGCGCCGCGGCCGACCCGCCCGCGCAGCTGGTGGAGCTGCGCCAGGCCGAACCGCTCCGCGTGCTCGACGATCATCAGCGACGCGTTCGGCACGTCGACGCCGACCTCGATCACGGTCGTCGCGACCAGCACGTGCAGCCGTCCCTGCGAGAACGCCTCCATCACCGCGTGCTTGTCGGCGCCGGACAGACGGCCGTGAACGAGCCCGACGGCGAGCGGCGCGAGCTCGGCCGCGAGCCGCGCGTGCGTGTCGATCGCGGTCTGCAGCTGCAGCGCCTCGGCGGCCTTGCGCCGGCGCGCGCCGCCGCCCTTCGCCGCGGCTTCCGCGTCCTCGATCAGCGGGCACACCCAGTAGACCTGCCGCCCGCGCGCCGCCGCCGCGCGCACGCGCGCGATCAGCTCGTCGCGGCGGGCCTCCGACACGAGCTTCGTGACCACGGGCGTGCGCCCCGGCGGCAGCTCGTCGATCACCGACACGTCGAGGTCGGCGTAGTAGCTCATCGCGAGCGTGCGCGGGATCGGCGTCGCGCTCATCATCAGCTGGTGCGGCAGCGCGCCGCCCTTGCCGCGCAGCGCGAGCCGCTGCGCGACGCCGAAGCGGTGCTGCTCGTCGACGATCGCGAGCCCCAGGCGCGGGATCTCGACGCCGTCGACGATCAGCGCGTGCGTCCCGATGAGGAGGTCGACCTCGCCCGCCGCGACCGCCGCGCGGATCGCGTTCTTGCGCGACGCCTTCAGCGAGCCCGACAGCCACGCGGTGCGCACGCCCACCGCGTCCATCCACGGCAGCAGCTTGCGCGCGTGCTGCTCGGCGAGGATCTCGGTCGGGGCCATCAGCGCCGCCTGTTGCCCGCTGCCGACGGCCTGCGCCGCGGCCAGCGCGGCGACCGCGGTCTTGCCGCTGCCGACGTCGCCCTGCAGCAGCCGGTTCATCGGCTGCGCGCGTTCGAGGTCGGCCGAGATCTCGCCCCAGGCGCGCGCCTGCGCGCCGGTCAGCGTGAACGGCAGCGCCGCGGCGAGCCGCCGCGCGAGACCGAGGTCGCGCAGCGGCGGCGCGCTGCGGCGCGCGCGCGCCGCGCGGGCGCGCTTGAGCGAGAGCTGCTGCGCGAGCAGCTCGTCGAACACCACGCGCCGCCACGCCGGGTGGCTGCGATCCTCGAGCGCCGCGACCGGGGCGTCCGGCGGCGGCTCGTGCAGCAGCGCGAGCGCGCCGGCGAGCGACGGCAGCCCGAGATCGGCCAGGCACGCGGGCGGCACGGTCTCGCGGCACTCGGCGGTGCGCAGCTGCGCGAGCACCGCGGCGCGCAGCTTCGCCTGCGCGACGCCCGCCACGCTCGGGTACACCGGCGTCAGCCGCTGGGGCAGCGGCGCGCCCGGCTCGACGATCCGGTAGCGCGGGTGGGCGATCTCCAGGCCGAACAGCCCGCCGCGCGCCTCGCCGAGCGCGCGCACCGTGCGTCCCGGAACGAACTGCCGCAGCTGCGAGCCGTAGAAGTGGAAGAAGCGCAGGCCGACTTCGCCGGTGGCGTCGCGCAGGTCCACCTGCAGCGTGCGGCGCCCGCGCACGCTGACCTCCGCGCGCACCACCTCGCCCTCGACCTGCACGACGTCCCCGTGACGCACGCGGCCGATCGGCACGACGCGCGTCTCGTCCTCGTAGCGCAGCGGCAGGTGCAGCAGCAGGTCCCGCGCACGGCGGATCCCGAGCCGCTCCAGCATCGGATCGGCCGGGGACTCGCGCGCGTCGGGCACGGGACGGGACGTCGCGTTCGCCCGGGCCGCGGGCCCGGGCGGGGTCGTCAGCCGAGCACCATCACCGCTTCGACCTCGAACTGCGCGCCGCGCGGCAGGCTCGCCACGCCGACGGTCGAGCGGGCCGGATACGGCTCGGTGAAGTACGCCTTCATGATCTCGTTGACCTGGGGGAACATCGCGAGATCGGTCAGGAACAGCGTGAGCTTCACGCAGTGGCCGAGGGAACCGCCGCCGGCCTGCGCGACCGCCTTCAGGTTCTCGAACGCGCGCCGGACCTGCGCGTCGAACCCGCCCTCGACGAGCTGGCCGGTGGCGGGGTCGAGCGCGATCTGGCCGGACAGGTAGACCGTTTCGCCGGCGCGGATCGCCTGCGAGTACGGGCCGATCGCCGCCGGGGCGGCCTGCGTGGACACGACGTGCTTGCTCATCGGGCTGGGCGCGGAGGGTTTGGATGGAGGCGATCTTAGCGCAGCGCGGGTGCGCGGCGCGGCGCGATCGCCGTCCGCCGCCGAAGACGCGCGCGCCTCGTCAGCCGAGCCGAGCGCCCGCCGGCGGCTCGACGGCCTCGACGGGGAAGATCATGCACGTGGTGGTCGCGTGCGCGTACAGGCGCCCGGCCGCGTCGACGAGGCGCCCCTCGGCGATGCCGACGCGCCGCGAGACGTTGATCACCTTGCCCTCGGCGCGCACCGGGCCGACGCCGTCGTGCAGCGCGCGCACGTAGTTGACCTTGAGTTCCAGCGTCGTGTAGCCGAAGCCGTGCGGCACCCTCGTGTGCACCGCGCACCCGACGGCGGAGTCGAGCAGCGTCGCGATGTAGCCGCCGTGGATGGTGCCGATCGGGTTGTAGTAGTCGGCGCTCGGCGTGCCCTGGAAGACGACGCGCCCGGGCTCGGCCTCCATCGTCACGAAGCCCATCGCCGCGCCGATCGGGATCGCCGGCAGCTCGCCGCGCGCGATCCGGCGCAGGAACTCCAGCCCCGGCCCGCGGCCGATCTCCGACATCGGGATGCGGCCCGGCGGCGCCAGGCGCGCGCGCACCTCCTGCTCCTGCCGCTGCCACTCGCGGATCGTCGCCGCGACTTCGTCACCCACCGGTTCGCGCGCCATCTCGCTTGCTCCTGGAATTACTTGCACCTACAATTATTGCATATGCAAACCGAATCCCCTTGCACCTGCGCCGCGGTTCGCCGCCTGTCGCGGCGCATCACGCACCTGTACGACCGCCACCTGGCCGAACTCGGGCTGCGCACCACGCAGTTCTCGCTGCTGTCGAACGTGCGCGCGCGCCCCGGCCTGCCGATGGGAGACCTCGCGCAGCGCATGGGCATGGATCGCAGCACGCTCACGCGCAACCTGCGCCCCCTCGTCGCCGCGGGCTGGGTGCGAATCGGCCGTGGCGAAGACGCCCGCACCGTGTGCGCGTGGCTCACCGACGCCGGCCGCACGCTGCAGTCGCGCGCGCGCGCGCACTGGCGCCGCGCTCAGGACGACTTCGAATCGCGGCTCGGCCCGGCGAACGCGCACGCGCTGCACCGCCTGGCGGAGTCGGTCTCCGGCAGGCTCGAGCACGCCGGCGCACCCGACGCCGCCGCCTGAAGCGGCCACCGGGTCGCGCCGCGCGCCCCGGTCGTACATCCTCACCCCACCGCGAGACGAGATGAGCAGCCCCGCACTCCACGCCCGCCAGGCCACGCTGATGATCGCCTGCGGCGGCCTGATCTACGGCCTGATCATGGGCGTGCGCAGTTCGCTGTCGCTGTTCATCGGCCCGATCAACACCGCGTCCGGGCTGGGGCTGGCGTCGATCAGCCTCGCGTTCGGCATCGCGCAGCTGATGTGGGGCGTGACCCAGCCGGTCGCCGGGGTGCTCGCATCGCGCTACGGCAATGCGCGCATCATGGTCACCGGCGCGCTGATGGTCGCCGCGGGGACGGCGCTGGTGCCGTTCGCGACGAGCCAGTGGATGCTGATCCTCGCGATCGCCGTCCTCGGCTCCGGCGGGGCCGGCTTCGCCGGTCCGTCGATGATCATGGCGGCACTCAACCAGAAGCTGCCCGCCGCCCGCCGAGCGATGGCCAACGCGATGGTCAACGTCGGCGGCTCGCTCGGGCAGTTCCTCGTCGTCCCCGCCGCGCAGATGATCGCCGCGGGCGCGGGATGGGTGAACACGCTGATCCTCCTGGGCGGGACGCTGATCGCCATCGTCCCGCTGTCGCGCACGCTGTGGGTGCCGGCCACGGCATCGCTGGCGCCCGCCGCGGGCGACGTGAAGGTCGCCGACGCCCTGCGCGACCGCAACTTCCCGCTGATCGCGGCCGGGTTCTTCGTGTGCGGGTTCCACGTCGCGTTCATCTCCACGCACCTGCCGGGCGTCGTCGCCGCGTGCGGGCTGCCGCCGGAGGTCGGCGCGTGGTCGCTGGGCGTGGTCGGCCTGTTCAACATCGCCGGCAGCTTCGGCATCGGATGGGCGATCGGGCGCTGGCGCTCGCGCTCGCTGCTGTCGCTGATCTACGCATCGCGCGGCGCGATCGTCGCCGTGTTCCTGGTGGCCCCGAAGACCGAGCTCACCTTCGTCCTCTTCTCCGCCGCGATTGGCCTCACGTACCTGTCGACGGTGCCCGCCACGGCGACGCTGGTCTCCAAGTTCTACGGTGTGCGCAATATGGCGACGCTGTTCGGGCTGGTTCAGCTGTCACATCAGGTGGGCGGATTCCTCGGCGCCTGGCTGGGCGGCAAGGCCTTCGTCGCGAACGGCAGCTACGACTGGATCTGGTACGCCGACATCGCGCTGGCCATCTTCGCGGCGCTCGTGCACCTGCCGATCCGCGAGGCACCGGTGCGCGCGCCCGCCGCGTCGGCGGCCTGAGCGGCGCTCACGACGCTCGCCCCGCGAGGCCCCACGCGAGCGCGCCGAACGCGAGGAAGCCCGCGCCGATCACGACGCAGCCGTATGCCGCACGCCAGTTCGGCGTGCGATTGCGCGCGAACGCGATGGCGTAGAACAGCACGCCGGCACCGATGAACATGAATCCGCGACCCAGCACGGCCGCGGTGTCGCCCCCCGCGACGGCCATGTAGACCATGCCACCGAGCAGGCCCGCGTGCCCGCCGAGGAGCGCGACGCGCGCGGCCGGAGTCCCGGCTTCGTCGTCGGCCGCCCGTGCCGCCCGTGCCGCCCGTGCCGCCCGGACTGCCCGCGCGCCGGGCGCCGGATGCCGTGCCTCGGCACGCTCGAGCAGCGCGTCGAGCACGAAGAATCCGCCCATCAGCGCGGGCAGCCCGCCGAAGATCAGGAACGCGAGCACCTCGCCGCTCACCGGCAGTCGCGCGTCGGCCGGCGGCGGCGCACCGTGGTACCAGACGTGTCCCGCCGCGGCGAGCCCCGACGCGCCGATGCCGAGCAGCGCGACCGCCGCGCCGCGATTGAACTGCGTGATCCACCCGACGAGCGCGCCGGCGAGCATCGCGAGCGTCGCGCCGCCGAAAAACACCACCGTGGCGAACGCGCCGGGGTCCATCGGTCAGGCGAACGCGATCTCGACGCGCTTGTTGCGCCTGCCCTCGTTGCGGATGCGAGTCACCCGGACGCGCCCGATCTCGCCGATGTCGCGCACGTGCGTGCCGCCGCACGGCTGCAGGTCGATGCCCTCGATGCGCAGCAGCCGGATGCGCCCCGCGCCGCGCGGGGGCTGAACGCTCATCGTCTTCACGAGCTCCGGTCGCGCGTCGAGCTCGGCGTCGGTGATCCACACCGTCTCGGTCGGCGCGCCCCTCGCGATCAGCTCGTTGACGCCCGCCTCGATGCGCGCCGCGTCGAGCGCGCTCATGTCGACGTCGAAGTCCAGGCGCGCCTTGTCGGGCGCGATGTTGCCGCCGGTCACCGGCGCGACCACCACGCACGACAGCACGTGCAGGCAGGTGTGCAGCCGCATCATCGCGTAGCGCCGATCCCAGTCGATCTCGGCGTGAACTTCGTCGCCGACCGCCAGCGCGGGTGCGCCCGCCGACGCCTCGCCGCCGGCCGGTGCCTCCGGCACGTGCACGATCGCGTCGGGCGCCTCGCCCTTGCGCGTGTCGGCGATCCGCACCGCGAGCCCGTCGGCGCGCCGCAGCCATCCGCTGTCGCCGGCCTGCCCGCCGCTCGCCGCGTAGAACACGGTTCGGTCGAGCTCGATGCCGCGCTCGCCCACGGCGGTCACGCGGGCGCCGCAGGAGCGCAGGTAGGCATCGTCGCGAAAGAGCAGTTCGGTGGGCATGGGGATGGTGCGCGGGTCGGGCGCGGAGGGGCCGCGGATCGCGCCGATTGTAGAGGAGCGCGCCGGGGCGCGAGCCTCCGCGGCCGGCAGCCCCGGCGGCGCACGCGCGTCTCGCCGGCCTGCTAGACTGGCCGTCCCTTCCGCGTCCTCCCCCTCCCCCTTCGATGAAGCCGGACAGCCCGCACGCGATCCGCATTCGCGGCGCTCGCCAGAACAACCTCAAGAACCTCGACCTGGACATCCCGACCGGCGAGCTGGTCGTGGTCACCGGCGTGTCGGGCTCGGGCAAGTCGTCGCTGGTGTTCGACACGCTGTACGCCGAGGGACAGCGCCGCTACGTCGAGACCTTCTCCGCGTACGCGCGACAGTTCCTGGACCGGATGGACAAGCCGCAGGTCGACCGCATCGAGGGCGTGCCGCCGGCGATCGCGATCGACCAGACCAACCCGGTGCGCACGTCGCGCTCGACCGTCGGCACGATGACCGAGCTCAACGACCACCTGAAGCTGCTGTTCGCGCGCGCGGGCACGCTGTGCTGCCGGCGCTGCGCGCGGCCGGTGCGGCGCGACACCGTCGCGGGCATCGTCGACGAGATCGGCCGGCGCGCCGCGGCCGCGGGCGACCCGCGCGTCGTCGTCACGTTCCCGGTGACCGTGCCGGCGAACTTCGACGAGGCCGAGGTCCAGCAGCACCTGCAGGCGCAGGGCTACACGCGCGTGCACTCGCGCAGCGGCACCGCGCCGGTCACGCTCGCGGTGGTCCAGGATCGCCTGCGCCTGGGCGGCGCCGAGCCGGGGCGCGTGGCCGAGGCCGTGGAAGCCGCGCTGCACCGAGGCCACGGCCGGCTCGCCGTCCACGCGCTCGACGACGACGGCGCCGACGCGCAGCTCTGGCGCTTCTCCAGCGAACTGCACTGCGCAGACTGCGACGTCGCGTACTCCGACCCGGTGCCGAGCCTGTTCTCGTTCAATTCCCCGCTGGGCGCGTGCGACGCCTGCCGCGGCTTCGGGCGCGTGATCGGCATCGACCTCGGGCTCGTGATCCCCGACGAGAGCAAGTCGCTGAAGGACGGCGCGGTCAAGCCCTGGCAGACCGAGAGCTTCAAGGAGTGCCAGCGCGACCTCGCCAGGCTCGCCGCGCCGCGCGGCGTGCCGATGGACGTTCCGTGGCGCGCGCTCTCCGACGCCCACCGCCGCTGGGTGATCGACGGCGGAGACGACTGGACCGGCAAGTGGAACAAGCAGTGGTACGGCGTGCGCCGCTTCTTCGACTGGCTCGAGAGCAAGGCGTACAAGATGCACATCCGCGTGCTGCTCTCGAAGTACCGGTCGTACACGCCGTGCGGCGTGTGCCGGGGGGCACGGCTGAAGCCGGACGCGCTGCTGTGGCGGGTGGGCAGCGCGGCGGACGCGGCGGCGGCGCTCGGGGGTGGCGCGGCGGCGGCGCCGGGCGACGGAGCGGCGGCGGCGTTCGGCGACGGCGAAGCCTCCGCGCCCGACGAGCGCGGCACGTACCGCCGTTTCCGGCCCGCCGGCACCGACTGGGACGACGCGCGCGTCGCGTCGCTGCCCGGGCTGTCGATCCACGACCTGATGCTGCTGCCGATCGAGCGCGTCGAGCGCTTCTTCGGCGCGCTGCGGCTGCCGGGCGCGCTCGACGAAGCCACGGCCCAGCTGCTCGCCGAAGTGCGCGCGCGGCTCGACTACCTGCGCCAGGTCGGGCTCGGTTACCTCACGCTCGACCGCCAGTCGCGCACGCTCTCCGGCGGCGAGGTCCAGCGCATCAACCTCACGACCGCGCTCGGCACCTCGCTCGTCAACACGCTGTTCGTGCTCGACGAGCCCTCGATCGGCCTCCACCCGCGCGACATGAACCGCGTGATCGGCGTAATGCAGCGGCTGCGCGACGCCGGCAACTCGCTGGTGGTCGTCGAGCACGATCCGCAGGTGATGTTCGCGGCCGACCGCATCCTCGACATCGGTCCCGGCCCCGGCGAGCGCGGCGGGCAGATCGTCTACTGGGGACCGGCGTCGGCGCTGCGCGACGCGAAGACGCTGACCGGCGACTACCTGTCGGGCCGCCTGAAGGTCGACGCCGGACGCGCGCTCGCGGTCGGCCCCTCGGTGCCGAAGCTCGTGCTCGAGGGCGCGCGCGAGCACAACCTGAAGAACGTCTCGGTCGAGGTGCCGCTCCAGCGCTTGGTGTGCATCACCGGCGTCTCCGGCAGCGGCAAGTCGACGCTGATGCAGAACGTGCTGCTGCCGGCGCTGATGCGCGCCAAGGGCAAGCCCACCGAGAGCCCCGGCGCGTTCGACCGCCTGCTCGGCGACGACTGGATCGACGACGTCGTCTTCGTCGACCAGTCGCCCATCGGCAAGACCGCGCGCAGCAATCCGGTCAGCTACGTCGGCGCGTTCGACCCGATCCGCAAGCGCTTCGCCGCCGCGCCGCTCTCGAAGGAGCGCGGCTACACCGCGGGCACGTTCAGCTTCAACGCCGGCGACGGCCGCTGCCCGACCTGCGGCGGCAACGGCTTCGAGCACGTCGAGATGCAGTTCCTGTCCGACGTCTACCTGCGCTGCCCGGACTGCGACGGCAGGCGCTTCCGCGGCGAGGTGCTCGAGGTGCGCGTCGCGGGCGGTGCCGGCGCTCGCCGCGCCGACGGCGCGCCGTTCGGCGAGCTCGGCGTCGCCGACGTGCTCGAGCTCACGGTGCACGAGGCGCTCGCGTTCTTCGGCGGCGACGCCGACGTGCGCGCGCGCCTGCAGCCGCTGGCCGACGTCGGTCTCGACTATCTTCGGCTGGGCCAGCCGGTGCCCACGCTCTCGGGCGGCGAGGCGCAACGCCTGAAGCTCGCGGGATTCCTCGCGCAGGCAGCGTCGCAGGGGCTCGCCGACCCGGCCGCGCCCGGCTTCCCGCACGCGCGCGCCGGCCGGCGCGGTACGCTCTTCATGTTCGACGAGCCGACCACCGGGCTGCACTTCGACGACGTCGCGCGGCTGCTGCGGGCGCTGAGGAAGCTGATGCTCGCCGGGCACTCGCTGCTCGTCATCGAGCACAACCTCGACGTCGTGCGCGCGGCCGACTGGGTGATCGACCTCGGCCCCGAGGGCGGCGACGCCGGCGGGACGATCGTCGCCACCGGCACGCCGGCGTCGCTCGCGAGCGTGCCGGCATCGCACACCGGCCGGGCGCTCGCGCAGTACGAGGCCGCGCTGGCGAGGCTCGCCGAGGGCGCCACCGGGCCGTTCTCGCCGGCCGCAGCGGCGGTCGGGACCCCGGCGTCCGCTCCGAGGGCCGAGGCCCGCGACGCGATCGCCGCGGCCACCGCGCTCGCCGCGGGCGAACCCGAGCCCGCGGGCACGCCGCTGCAGTCCGCGTGGCGGGAACGCGCCCGCGACGCGATCTTCGTGCGCCACGCGCGCGAGCACAACCTCAAGGGCATCGACGTCGAGGTCCCGCGCGACCGCCTCACCGTGATCACCGGCGTCTCCGGCTCGGGCAAGTCCACGCTCGCGTTCGACGTGATCTTCGGCGAGGGCCAGCGCCGCTACCTGGAGTCGCTGAACGCGTACGCGCGCCAGTTCGTGCAGCCGGCGTCGCGCCCCGACGTCGACGGCGTGTTCGGCATCCCGCCCACGGTCGCGATCGAGCAGCGCACCAGCCGCGGCGGGCGCAAGAGCACCGTCGCCACGCTCACCGAGACCTACCACTTCCTGCGCCTGCTGTACGTGAAGCTCGGCGTGCAGCACTGCCCGAAGTGCGACATCCCGATCGAGCCGCAGTCGTTCGACGCGATCGCGGCGCGCATCCTGCGCGATCACCGCGGCGCGCACATCGGCCTGCTCGCGCCGCTGGTGGTCGCTCGCAAGGGCGTGTACACCGACCTCGCGAAGTGGGCGAAGGCGCGCGGATTCGCGCACCTGCGCGTCGACGGCCGCTTCCTGCCGACCGCGAAGTTCCCGCGCATCGACCGCTTCGTCGAGCACCACATCGAGCTGCCGGTCGCGTCGCTGACGGTCGACCCGCGCGACGAGGCCGGACTGCGCGAAGCGCTGCGCGCGGCGCTCGACCTCGGCAAGGGCCTCGTGATGGTGGCCGAGCCGCTCGACGCGCTGCGCTCGGCGGCCGACCGCGGCGACGCCGCCGCGTACGAGCGGGCGAGCGGCGCGATCACCACCCGTCTGTACTCGACGAAGCGCGCGTGCTCGTCGTGCGGCGAGAGCTTCGCCGAGCTGGACCCGCGCCTGTTCTCGTTCAATTCCAAGATCGGCTGGTGCGGGCACTGCGTGGGCACCGGCGTGAAGCTGCCGTACGTGCCGCGCGTCGCCGAGCAGAAGCGCTCCGACGAGGACACCACCAGCGGCGCGGTCGGCGAACTCGCCGAGCGGCTCGCCGACGCGCTCGCCGCCGAGGCCGCGGCGAAGGCCGCCGCCGACGGCGCGCCGGTCGAGCCCGGCACCGCGTTCGAGACGCCGTGCCCGCACTGCGAGGGCCGGCGCCTGAATCCCACGGCGCTCGCGGTGCGGCTGCGCGGGCAGTCGATCGCGCAGGCCACCGCGCTCGCGGTCGACGACTGCGCGCGCTGGCTCGCCAGGCTGGACTTCTCGGGCCGTGAAGCCGAGATCGCGCGCGACGTGCTCGCCGAGATCGGATCGCGCCTGAAATTCCTGTCGGCGGTGGGCCTCGGCTACCTGACGCTGGAGCGCAGCGCACCGACGCTGTCCGGCGGCGAGGCACAACGCATCCGCCTCGCGGCGCAGCTCGGATCGAACCTGCAGGGCGTGTGCTACGTGCTCGACGAACCGACGATCGGCCTGCACCCGCAGGACAACCGCGTGCTGCTCGACACCCTCGCCGCGCTGCGCGACAAGGGCAACACGCTGCTGGTCGTCGAGCACGACGAGGACACGATCCGGCGCGCGGATCACGTGATCGACATCGGCCCCGGCGCGGGCAAGCTCGGGGGCCGGATCATCGCGGCCGGTCATCACGAGGAGCTCGCGCGCCACCCCGACAGCCTCACGGGGCGCTTCCTGGCGAACCCGCTCGCGCACCCGCTGGGCGCGGCGCGTACCACCGGCCCCGGCGCGCCGGGCGTCGAGTGGCTCCGCCTGCGCGACGCGCACCTGCACAACCTGCGCCACGTCGACGTCGCGCTGCCGCTCGCCCGCATGACCGTGGTCACCGGCGTCTCGGGCTCGGGCAAGTCGACGCTCGCGCGCGACGTGCTGCTCGCCAACGTCGCGGCGCAGGTCCACGCGCGCAACCAGCGCAAGACGGCCCCCGCGTTCGCGGGGGTCGCGTCGATCGACGGATGGGAGCGCGCCACCCGCGTGCTCGAAGTCGACCAGACCCCGATCGGCAAGACGCCGCGCTCGTGCCCGGCCACCTACGTCGGCTTCTGGGACGCGATCCGCCGCCTGTTCGCCGACACCGCGGAAGCGCGGCTGCGCGGCTACGGACCGGGGCGCTTCTCGTTCAACACCGCGGGCGGCCGCTGCGAGGCCTGCGAGGGCCAGGGGCTGCGCACCATCGAGATGAGCTTCCTGCCCGACGTCAAGGTGCTGTGCGACGTCTGCCGCGGCGGGCGCTTCAACCGCGAGACACTGCAGGTCGAGCTGCGCGGGCGCACGATCGGCGACGTGCTCGCGATGAACGTCGACGAGGCGCTCGAGTTCTTCGCCGCGCACCCGGGCATCGCGCACCCGCTCGCGCTGCTGCGCGACGTCGGCCTGGGCTACCTGACCCTGGGCCAGCCGAGCCCCACACTGTCCGGCGGCGAAGCGCAGCGAATCAAGCTCGTCACCGAGCTCTCCAAGGTGCGCATGAAGGGCGAAGGCGGCGAGGACGACCCGCGCGTGGCGAAGGCCAAGGCGCGCGCGCTCGCGCAGGGCCGCACGCTGCCGCCCGGCCCGCACACGCTGTACGTGCTCGACGAGCCCACGGTGGGTCTGCACATGGCCGACGTCGAGAAGCTGATCCGCGTGCTGCACCGGCTGGTCGACGCCGGCAACACGCTGGTCGTCGTCGAGCACAACCTCGACATCTGGGCCGAGGCGGACTGGATCGTCGACCTCGGACCGGGGGGCGGTGCGAACGGCGGCGAGGTGGTCGCGGCGGGAACGCCGGCGCAGCTCGCGGCGCGCGGGCGCACGCCGACGGAGGCGGCGCTGGCGGCGTTCTTCGCGTCGCACGCGAAGCGGGCGGCTTGAGAGCGGGCGCTCGCAGACCGGGCGCGCGGGGCGTTCGCTCGGGAGACCGAGCGCGCGAGGGCGTGCCCGGTGGGCGCTCGGGGGCTTAGCGGACCGGCCCCCTTCGGGGGCTGCCCTGCAGTGCTCGTTTCCGGGGCCCGCGACAGAACTCGCTCCACTCGCTGACGCGAGTTCCGCTCAGACAACTGTCGCGAGAATGACGACGCGCGCTGGCGCGCGCGGCCCCGGAAACTGCGCTCCTCGGCGGTCCACGATGCGCCCCCGAACGCCCGCCGGGCACGTCCTCGCGAGCAACACCGTGGCGGGCGAAGAGATTCGGGTTCGGCTTTCTCCCTCACACCACCACCGCATCGGCAAGGGCGCGGGCGCCGCCCCGTGCGGGCGCGTCGGAGGCGCCGAGAGCGCAGCCTTTGGGGCTGGCGTGCGCGCAGCGCACGCTTCGTTCATCATTCTCGGGGCGGTTGTCTGAGCGGAGCTTGCGGAACGCAGCGCAGCGAGTTCCGCCCCGCCAGGCCCCGAAGGCGAGCACCGAGGGCAGCCCCGCAGGGGGCCGCCGATGCGCGCCCGCACGGGGCAGCGCCCGCGCCCTTGCCCGCTCGGTCCCCCTTGCCCGCTCGGTCCCGAAAGACCAAGTCAGCGCAGAATCACGCCGTCCGCCCGTACCAGGCCACCGACAAACCCACTGCGATCAGCGCGATCGCCGCCGCCACCGCCGCGAACACCGCGGTGATCTCGGTCTCGCGCCGTTCGAACACCAGCCGCGAGTTCAGGGACTCGTAGATCGACTTCAGCTGCTCGGCGTCTCCCGCGCGCCAGTACCCGGAGCGCGTGATGCTCGCGATGCCCTTGAGCGTGTCCTCGTCGAGCTTCACGCGCATCGACCAGCCTTCGCCCGAGAGCACCTCGCCCGCCGGCGTGCCGATGCCCACGGTGTAGACGCGCACGCCGCGCTCGGCGGCCATGCGCGCGGCCTCGAGCGCGTCGGGGCCGGTGTTGCTCTGGCCGTCGGTGAGCAGCACGATCGCGGCCGACGTGTACGAACCGGGCGCCACGGTCTTGGCCGCACCCCCCTTGCCGTCGCCGCCCTTCGCGTCCGCCCCCTTTGCGTCGCCGCCCTTGAGCTCCGCGCCCTTGCGCTCGCCGCCGCCACCGCGCGCGGACTCGCGCGGCGGCCGCCGCGGGTTCGTCGAGCGCAGGTCGAACTCGACGTCCGGGAAGATCGACTGCAGCGACACCAGGATGCCGCTGCCGATCGCGGTGCCGCGCTGCAGCTGGAATCGGTCGATCGCGGCGAGCACGTCGGCGTGCTCGCGCGTGGGCGGCTGCACCACCTGTGCGGTGGCCGCGAAGGTCACGATGCCCACACGCGTGGTCTCGGGCAGGCCGGCGAGGAACGCGCGCGCCGCGTCCTGCGCGGCGGTGCCGCGCGTGGGCGCGACGTCCTTGGCGCGCATGCTGCCGGAGACGTCCATCGCGAGGATGATGGTCCGGTTCAGCGACGGCAGCTGCAACACCGACGACGGGCGCGCCACCGACACGATCAGCAGCGTCACCGCGAGCAGCAGCAGCGCGGGCGGCACGTGGCGGCGCCAATTGGGGCCGGCGCCGATCGCCTGGCGCACGAGCGCGAGGCTCGCGAATCGAAGCGCGTGCCGGCGCCGCCGGCGCAGCAGCCACAGGTAGCCGGCCACCAGCGCCGGTACCAGGGCCAGCAGCGACAGCAGCCAGGGCCAGCCGAAGTCGATCATCACGCCGCCGCCGCGACGCCGGCGGCGAGCCGGCTGCGCTGCTTGCGCTGCTGCGCGAAGCGGTAGATCGCGCCGGCGAGGTCGTCGTCGGTGGACAATTCGAGCGCGTCGACGCCGGAGGACGCGAACGCACTCACCAGTGCTTCCTCGCGCTCGGCCGCCGCCGCCTCGAACCGGCGGCGGAATCCCCGGTCGTGCGTGTCGACGAACAGCACCTCGCCGGTCTCGGCGTCGCGCATCGTCACCAGGCCGAGATCGGGCAGCGAGACCTCCAGAGGATCCACCAGCCTCACCGCGATCACCTCGTGCCGGCGCGCGAGTTGCCCGAGCGCGCGCTCCCAGCCCGGCTCGCTGATGAAGTCGGACACCACGAAGACCAGCGAGCGGCGCTTGACGATGCTGCCGGCGGCCGCGAGAAAGCGCGCGAGGTCGGTGGGGCGCCCCTCGCGCGCCCCCGGGGCCGACGACACGCGGTCGATGAGTTGCAGCAGGTGCCGCCGCCCGCTGCGCGCGGGCAGCACCTGTTCGAGCCCGTCCGCGAACAGCAGCGCGCCGAAGCGGTTGCCGTGGCGCATCAGCAGCCGCGCGACCGTGCCGACGAACTCCGCCGAGATCTGCCGCTTCGTGACCTCGCCGGAGCCGAAGTCCACCGAGGGGCTCAGGTCGAGCACGAACCACGCGGTGAGCTCGCGGTCCTCGGTGAATTCGCGCACGTAGGGCATCTGCAGCCGCGCGGTCACGTTCCAGTCGATGTGGCGGACGTCGTCGTGGTACTGGTACTCACGCAGGTCGGCGAGGTCCAGCCCCACGCCGCGAAACAGCGTGCGGTAGTCGCCCTGCAGCAGCCCGTCGAGCCGCCGCACGACGGTCCACTCGAGCCGGCGCAGCAGCCGCTCAGGTGCCGGCGGCAACGCGGACATGGCTGTCCAGCGGCTTGTCGGGCGCGGGCACCGCGGCCAGCACCTTGGCGACGATCTGGTCGGCGCTCACGCCGTCGGACAGCGCCTCGTACGACAGCACGAGGCGGTGCCGCACGACGTCGGGCACCACGTCGACGATGTCCTGCGGCAGCACGTAGTCCCGACCGCGCAGGAACGCGAGCGCGCGCGCGCCCTCGACGATGTGGATCGACGCCCGCGGGCTCGCGCCGAACTGAAGGTAGCGCGCGACGTCGGCCAGGCCGTGGCGCGCGGGCTCGCGCGTGGCGCCCACCAGCTTCACCGCATACTGCACCAGCGAGGGATCGACGTAGCCCTCCCGACACTTGCGCTGCAGCGCGATGAGGTCGTCGGTGGTCGCGACCGTGGCCACGCTCTGCGCCGGCCCGGTCACGCGCTGGACGATGACGAACTCCTCCTCCTCCTTCGGGTAGCCGACCAGCACCTTCATCATGAAGCGGTCGACCTGCGCCTCGGGCAGCGGGTACGTGCCCTCGGTCTCGATCGGGTTCTGCGTCGCCATGACCAGGAAGGGCTCGGGCACGCGGTGCGTCTCGCCTGCGATCGTGACCTGGCGCTCCTGCATCACCTCGAGCAGCGCGCTCTGCACCTTCGCCGGTGCGCGGTTGATCTCGTCGGCGAGCAGCAGGTTCGCGAACACGGGCCCAAGCGCGGTCGCGAACTCGCCGGTCTTCTGGTTGTAGATGCGCGTGCCGACGAGGTCCGCCGGCACCAGGTCCGGCGTGAACTGAATGCGCTTGAAGGTGCCGTGCACCACCGATGCGAGCGTCTTGACCGTGAGCGTCTTGGCGAGCCCCGGCACGCCCTCGACGAGCAGGTGCCCCTGCGCGAGGATCGCGACCAGCATCCGCTCGAGGAAGTGGTCCTGGCCGACGACGACCTTCTTGACCTCGTAGAGGATCCGCTCCATCTGCGACGCGACGTCGCCGCCCGCTGGCCTGTCGTTCATGCTGCTCCTCGTGTGTGCGCCGCGCGTCCCGCTCAGAACGGCGGCAGTCCGAATGCCCCGGCCGCGTTCTCGATCGGCACCGCGAAGCCGATGCCGACGAAGACGCGCTGCTGGGTGGGGTTCAGGATGCCGGTGACGATGCCGACCACTTCGCCCTCGGCGGTGACCAGCGGCCCGCCGGAGTTGCCCGGATTGACCGCCGCGTCGAACTGGATGAGGTTGGTCAGCACGCGCTTGCCCTCGGGGGACTGGTACTCGCGCTGCAGGCCCGAGATCACGCCCGACGACACCGACGGCCCGATGCCGAACGGGAAGCCGACCGCGACGACGAGGTCGCCGGGCATCAGGTCCGAGGTGGAGCGCATCGTCGCGGCGACGAGGTCGTCGGGGATCGTCTTCGCCTGCAGCACCGCGAGGTCGTTCTCGGGCTGGATCGAGACGACGTTCGCCTCCGACTCGGTGCCGTCGGCGAACACCAGCCCGATGCGCTTGGCCTGGGCGACCACGTGAAGGTTCGTCAGGATGATGCCCTTGTCGACGATGACGACACCGCTTCCGACGCTCTGCTCGGTCTCCTTGCCTTCCTTCGGATCGTCGCCGAAGCCGCGCACGCGCACCACCGACGGGGCGACGACCGCGGCGGCGCGCGCCGCCTGCGACGGCAGCACGGTGTTCTCGAGCGTGTGCTTGACGGCGGCGTCGATGTCGTCCTGCGTCAGTTCGCGCGGCGGCGGGTTCAGCGCGCGTTGCCCGGCGAGCGCGAGCACGACGAGGGCGAGCGCGGCGAACGACGACGTGGTTCTCGGGTGCGAGGCGAGCCAGCGACGCAGGCGTGCCCGCCGCGTGGGTGGCGCGGCGGCGGCGTCTGCCGTGGAGATCGACGGCGTGCCGGCCCTCGGCAGGGCTTCGGGCGCGGGCGGGCGCGTCGCCCCCGCGCTCGCGGCGGAACCGGCAGTACGCCCGGCGCGCTCCGGAGCCGCCCCGCCCGCCGCGAGCGGCAGGGCCGCGGTACCGGCGCTCCCCGGCGGGACGTCCGGCGCGCCGGCCGGCCGCGCCGCGGGCACGGCCTCGCGCTTCCCACGGGTGCGGCTCGAACTGCTGTACAGCGCTGGCCTTCTCATCGACCCCTCGGGCGGCCCGTCGGACGGTGTCGATCAACGATACCACGGCGTTTCGCGGGCTGCCGGACGCGCCCGGAATCGCCGCGCGCGGGCCGCGAACCGCGGCGAGCGCAAGCCGTCAGGCGGGGGGACGCGCCGGCACGTCGTAGGCGTCGGCCCAGAGCTCGGCCGCGTCCGGGAAGGGCACGAGCGAACCCTGCGGCATCGGGCGGTCGATGGCGGAGGTCGAGTCGCTCGTCGCCTTCTTGCGCGGTGCGGGGTAGCGAACGCCCTGCGGCGACACGCACGCCATCACGATCGGGCTCTGCGGGCTGCGGGTGCGCGCACAGACCACGCCGATCTGCCCGCCGGCCAGGTGCACGAGCGCGCCCGGAGGGTACGGCCCGAGCTGCGCGAGCAGCGCCGCGACGACGCGCGGGTCGAACGCGCCGCCCGGCGCGGTGCGAAACTTCCCGGCGACCAGCACCGGGTTGATGCCCTCGCGGTACGCGCGCTCCGAGACCAGCGCGCAGTACTGGTCGGCGACCGCCAGCACGCGGGCGCCGATGCAGATCGCGTCGCCGCGCAGCGCCTCGGGGTAGCCGGAGCCGTCGACGAGCTCGTGGTGCTGCGCGACGGTGGCCAGCCAGCGCGCCCGCGTCACGCCCAGCTCGCGCAGCCTGTGCTCGCCGCGCAGCGGGTGCGAGCGCACCTGCGCGTTCTGCCCGTCGTCGAGCGCTTCCTTCTGGCGGTAGAGGACGCGCTGGATGTCGATCATCGCGAGATTCATCGTCAGCGCCGCCGCGACGCCCTCGCGCACCGCTTCGGCAGGCTCGCCCAGGGCGCCGAGCACCAGGCACGCGAGCACCGCGCAGTTCACCTGGTGGCGTTCCGGGTACGCAGCGTCACGCGACGCGACGATCGATCCGACCGCGGCGTCGGCGTCGAGCCGGCAGGCAGCGCCGACGTTGTCCGCGAGCGCGAGCACCGCCGCCTCGAAGCCGTCGGGATCGGGCGACTCGGACAGCGCGCCGAGCGTCTCGCGCGCGTCGTCGAGCAGCCGCACGACCGAGACCTTGCGGTCCGCGTACGAGGGCACCTGCACGCGGGCGCGCAGCGCGGCGTCGCGCACGAGCCGGGTACGCTCCTCCTCGACGAAGAACAGGCCCTGCTCGACCAGGCGGTCGAGCTGTTCCTCGCTCGACAGCGTCGCGCCCTTGCGCGTGAGCAGCCGGCCCTTGGCGTCGTAGACGTCGAACGGGATCGGTTCGCCGATCCGAAGCTGTGCGGCCTCTACCCGTTGGGCTTCCATTGCGCGAGAATCCCCCCTCCCGCCGGCCCCGCGGCGCGTCGACGCGGCGGGCGCGGCTCGTCTCCTCCCGACGCGCGGACCCGCCCCCCCATGGCGAACATCGGCGCGCACTTCCGCGTGCACGGAGCACTGAACGACCTGCTGCCGCCGCGGCGGCGGCACCGGGCGTTCGACGTCGTCTGCCCCGAACACGCGTCGATCAAGCATACCGCCGAAGCGCTGGGCATTCCCCACACGGAAGTCGGAATCGTGCTGCTCGACGGGTGGCCCGCGGACCTCGCGCAGCGCGTGCCCGCGTCGGGCACCGTCGATCTGCACCCGGCGCCCCCGCCGGGTGCACCGTTGCGGTTCGTCGCGGACGTGCACCTGGCCGGTCTCGCGCGGCGACTGCGCCTGCTCGGTTTCGATTGCGTGCTCGCCGGCGACGGCCCGGACGACGCGCTCGCACGACAGGCCGAGCGCGACGAGCGAATCGTGCTCACGCGCGATCGCGAACTGCTCAAGCATCGCCGCGTCGCCCGAGGCCGCTTCGTGCGCGCGTTGCGCACCGACGCGCAGGCGGGCGAGGTGATCGAAGCGCTCGCGCTGCGCGCGCACCTTCGCCCGTTCACGCGCTGCCTGGAGTGCAACGGCGAGCTGAGCGCGGCGGGCGCGGACGAGGTCGCAGACCGGATACCCGCGGCGGTCGCGCTCGCCCAGCGCGAATTCGCGCGCTGCGAGGGCTGTGGTCGCATCTATTGGCCCGGCTCGCACTGGCGTCGCCTGTCGGCACTGGTCGAGGCGGCGCGCGCAGGCTGAACCGTCGCGCGGGGATCGAGAGCGGCATCGCAGGCGCGGGCCGCGCCGCGAGCGCATTCGGCCCCGGATCCGCGGCCGGTCAGGGCATCAGCCGACGCCCAGCTCCGTGCACAGCCGGGCGACGGTCTCGCGCAGCGACCTCAGCTCGTCCTCGAGCCGCGCGACCGTGAGCTTGAGCGTCTCGATCTCGCCGAGCACGACGTCGCCGCCGGAGTCCGGCAGCGTGCGCGCCGACGTCTCGGGCACCTGCGGCGCGCCGCACAGCAGGTGCGCCCAGCGGTTCTCGCGGCTGCCGGGGGCGCGCGGCAGCTGCACCACGAGCGCGCCCGCCGGCCAGTTCGCCAGTTCCTCCAGGAAGCCCATCACCGCGGACAGGTCCGAGAAGCGCTGCACGCGCTCGCAGTTCATGCGCAGCTCGGCCGCCGTCTGCGGGCCGCGCAGGATCAGCGTCGCCAGCAGCGCGACCGATTCCGACGGGATGCCGAGCACCCGGCGCACGTTCTGCGCGTAGCGCATCACCCGCCCGCCGCTCGATTCGATCACGAGCGACTGGCGCATCAGCGGGTCGATCGCGAGCTGCGCCTGCGCGTCGGTGACCGTCATGACGGGGTCGCGGGCGGTCTTCTGGTTGCAGCCGGCGACCAGCGCGTTGAGCGTGAGCGGGTAGGTGTCGGGCACCGTGTGCTCCTTCTCCACCAGCACCGCCAGGACGCGCGCCTCGAGAGGGGACAGGACCGGGGGCGGCTTGTGCGTCATCGGGTTCTCGGGCTCGGTTCGGGGCGGCCAGTGTAGCCGGTCCGGATCGCGCGTCGCGGACCGTGCCGCTGCGCCAGTCCCGATAGACTGTGCAGCCGCGCTCCGATCACGGAGGCGCCCCCACCTACGACCGAGGAGACCCCATGTCCGACGCCCGCGCCCGCTTCGAGGCGATCACGCTCGCCGTCGACGACGGCATCGCGACGCTCACGCTGAACCGGCCCGAGAGCCTGAACGCGCTGAACTCGGCGATGTTCCTGGAGGTGCCCGACGCGATCCGGCAGGCCGCCGCCGCGGGCGCGCGCGCGCTGCTGGTCACCGGCGCCGGGCGCGGCTTCTGCTCGGGTGCCGACCTCGTCGGCGGCAACGGCTTCGAGCGTCCGCCGACCGAAGAGGCACGCCTGCGCGCGAACCGCGACGGCTTCGAGAAGGTCGTTTCGCTGGTACGCGCGCTCAACGAGGCGCCGATGCCGGTGGTGTGCGCGATCAACGGCGTGGCGGCCGGCGGCGGCGTCGGCATCGCGCTGGCCGGCGACGTGCTCCTGATGGCGCGCTCGGCCCGCTTCGTGCTCACGTTCGTGCCGCGCCTGGGGCTGGTGCCCGACGTCGCCGCGACCTGGCTGATGACGCGGCTCGTCGGCCGCGCCCGCACGATGGCCGCGAGCCTGCTCGGCGACGCGATCTCCTCCGAGGACGCCGAGCGCTGGGGCCTGGTGTGGCGGGTGATCGACGACGCGCAACTGATGACCGAGGCGCGCGCCGCGGCGCGGCGCCTGGCCGACGGGCCTCAGCAGGCGGTCACCGGCACGCGCCGGCTGGTCGACGCCGCGCCGCGCATGCCGCTGGCCGAGCACATCCTGCTCGAGCGCGACCTGCAGGTGCCGCTGATCGGCGGGCCGGAGTTCAACGAGGGCGTCGCCGCGTTCCGCGAGAAGCGGCCGGTGAACTTCCGCGGCGCCTGAGCCGAGGTATCGAGTGCGATGACGACGATCCGCAACGCCCTCTTCATCATGTGCGACCAGCTGCGCGCCGATCATCTGTCGGTGTACGGCCACCCGTCGCTCGCCACGCCCAACCTCGACGCGCTCGCCGAACGCGGCGTGGTGTTCGACAACGCGTACGTCTCGTCGCCGGTGTGCGGCCCGTCGCGGATGTCCTACTACACCGGGCGCAGCATGGCCAGCCACGGCGCGATCTGGAACCGCTGCCCGCTGTCGGTGCGCGAACTCACGCTCGGCGACTACCTCGCGCGCGCCGGCCGCACCGCGGTGCTCGCCGGCAAGACGCACGTGATGCCGGACACCGAGGGCTTCGAGCGCTTCGGCATCGAGGTCGAGTCCGAGCGCGGCGCGCTGCTGCGCGCCGGCGGCTTCACGTCGATCGACCGCTACGACGGCCACCACGAGCCTGGCGCGGAGAGCGGCTATCCCGCCTACCTGCGCGCGCACGGGTTCGGCGGCGAGCGGCCGTGGCACGAGCACGTGATCGCCACCGTCGACCCGCAGGGCGGCGTCCACGACGGCTGGCAGATGCGCAACGTTCACTGGCCCTCGCGCGTGCCCGTCGAGCACTCCGAGACGCGCTACATGACCGACCGCGCGATCGACTTCGTGCGCCGGCAGGCGGACACCCCGTGGACGCTGCACCTGTCGCTGGTCAAGCCGCACTGGCCGTACGTGGCCCCGGCGCCGTACCACGCGATGTACTCGCTCGCAGACTGCCTGCCGATCCGCAAGCGCGCCGAAGAGCTCGTCGACGCACACCCGGTGGTCGCGGCGTTCCGGCAGCACGAGTGGTGCGTGAACTGGGCACGCGACGAGGTCGCGAACCACGTCCGGCCGGTGTACATGGGGCTGGTCAGGCAGGTCGACGACGAGGTCGGACGGCTGGTCGCCGCGCTGCGCGAGCTCGGGCGGCTGGACGACACGCTGATCGTCTTCTGCGCCGACCACGGAGAGTTCAGCGGCGATCACTGGCTCGGCGAAAAGGAGATGTTCTACGAGCAGGCCGCGCGCGTGCCGTTCATCGTCGTCGACCCCTCGCGCGAGGCGGACGCCACCCGCGGCACGCGCGACGAACGCTTCGTCGAGTGCGTCGACGTCGTGCCGACGATACTCGACGCGCTCGGCGTCGAGGGCGACTCGCACCGCATCGAGGGCCGCTCGCTGCTCGACCTCACGCGCGCGCGTCCCGTCGAGTGGCGCGACATGGCGGTCTCCGAGATCGACTACTCCTACTACGTCGCACGCCGCCTGCTCGGGCGCGCTCCCGGCGAGTGCCGCGGCTGGATGGTGCGCACGGGGCCGTGGAAGTACGTGCACTGGCAGGGCTTCGCGCCGCAGCTCTACCACCTGGGCGACGATCCGTACGAATTCGTCGATCGCGGCACGGACCCGGGGCTGGAACCGCTGCGACGCGAGATGCGCGACCGGCTGCTCGACTGGCTGGGCAGCCGCAAGTACCGCAGCACGATGGGCGACGCGGAGGTCGACCGGCGCACGGGGACTTCGAAGAACGCGGGGGTCTACATCGGGGTGTGGTGACGGTGGCCGTTCGGTGACCGAGCGTTCGTGAGACCGAGCGTTCGTGAGATCGAGCGTTCGTGAGACCGAGCGCGCGAGGACGTGCCCGGTGGGCGTTCGGGGGCTTAGCGGACCGGCCCCCTTCGGGGGCTGCCCTGCGGTGCTCGTTTCCGGGGCCCGCAGCGGAACTCGCTTCGTTCGCTGACGCTCACTACGCTCAGACAACCGCTGCGAGAATGAAGACGTGCGCGCTGACGCGCGCGGCCCCGGAAACTGCGCTCCTCGGCGGTCCACGATGCGCCCCCGAACGCCCACCGGGCACGCCCTCGCGAGAGACACCGTGGCGGGCGAAGAGATTCCGCTCTGCCTTTCTCTCACTCATACCCCCACCGCATCGGCAAGGGCGCGGGCGCTGCCCCGTGCGGGCGCGTCGGAGGCGCCGAGAGCGCAGTCTTTGGGGCCGGCGTGCGCGCAGCGCACGCTTCGTTCATCAAACTCGGGGCGGTTGTCTGAGCGGAGCTTGCGGAACGCAAGCGCAGCGAGTTCCGCCCCGCCAGGCCCCAAAGGCGAGCACCGAGGGCAGCCCCGAAGGGGGCCGCCGATGCGCGCCCGCACGGGGCAGCGCCCGCGCCCTTGCCCGCTCGGAACCCCGCCCGCGCCCTTGCCCGCTCGAACCTCAAACCCGCACGCACCGGAACGCCCGTGTCCGATACGGGAATGCGATCGTGTCGCGCCCGCGCAGCGCCGGGTGCGTGTCGACGAACTCGCGCAGCTGTCGCTCGAAGGCCTCGCGCTGCGCGTCGGGCAGCGCCGCGATGAAGCTCACCGACAGGAAGCGGTCGACGACGACCTCCTGCGCGCCGCCCACGTGCGCGTGCGGCAGCACGGTCTCCTCGGGCATCCCGAACAGCGTGCCGTCGAACGGAGCGCGCCACGTGCCCTTGCGGAAGCGCGGCGTGTCGCCCTCGAACGGCGTGACCATGCGCGTGAGCGCCTCGACCCAGTCGACCGACTCGTCGCGCTCGTTCCAGACCAGGCCCAGCACGCCGCCCGGGCGCAGCACGCGACGGATCTCGGCGAGCGCCTCGCGCGTGGCGAACCAGTGGAACGCCTGCGCGCAGACGACCGCGTCGGCCGACGCGTCCGGCAGCGGCATCGACTGCGCGGTGCCGTCGAGCGCCGGCACGCCCGGCAACTGCCCGGCGAGCCGCTCGCGCATCGCCGCGACCGGCTCGACCGCGACCACGTCGGCCCCGGTCTCGAGCAGCCGGCGCGTGAACTTGCCGGTGCCGGCGCCGAGGTCGACCGCGCGCCGCCCGGGCCCGAGCGCGAGCGCGGACGACAGCCAGCCGACGATCGAGTCCGGGTACTCGGGACGGCCGCGGGCGTAGGTGCCGGCCTGCGCGGAAAAGCCGCGCGCGGCGGATTCGTGGACGTCCTTCATCGAAGCCTCCTCAGGCCGGCCGGCGCGCGAACACGAACAGCATCGCGCCCGCACCCACCACGATCGCCAGCAGCGTGAAGCCGGCGCGGTAGTCGCCGGTCAGGTCCGCGAGCCCGCCCGCGACCATCGGTCCGCCCATCTGGCCGACCGCGATGATCGCGGTCGAAAGCCCCATGATCATGCCGATCGAGCGCCGCCCGAAGTAGTCGGCGCGGATCGCCTGCATGAAGGGGCCTCGCAGCCCCCACGCCGCGCCGTGAAGCACAGCGAACGCGACGAGCATCGCCACGTTCTGAGCGTAGGCGAGCATCAGCAGCCCGGCCGCGTGCAGCAGCATGCACAGCGCGGCGACGTAGCGCTTCTCGTAGCGGTCGCCGATCACGTAGCCGAGCGCGACCCCGCCGATCTGGCACGCGGTCATCAGCGTGATCACGAGCGAGGCCTGCGCGACCGTGTAACCCAGGCCGGTCTTCATGTGGGTGATCGCGTGCACGTTGACGGCGGTCACGACGAGCAGCGCGACGCCGTGCCCGGCCGCGAGCAGCCAGAACGCCGCGGTGCGCAGCGCCTGGCGCGTCGTGAACTCGCGCTGCGCGCCGCCTCCGGCCGGCGCGTCCGCCGCGGGCGCGCCGTCGCCGTCCTTCGCAGCGGTGGCCGGCGGGCGGCCGTCGACGGTCAGGCCGTGATCCTCCGGCCGGCTGCGGATCACCTGCGCCAGCGGCCAGCCGAGCACGAGCGCGACGCCCGCCGAGACGAACGCGGTCGCGCGCCAGCCGTAGGTCTGCATCGACCACGCGACCACCGGGACGAACACCCCGCCGAGCGCGGTGCCCATCCCGAGCGCGGACAGCGCACGCGCGCGGTCGCGCTCGAACCACTGCACGATCGCGACCGTGAGCGGGAAGTAGCCCGACAGGCTCGAGCCGATCGCCATCACCGCGGCGGCCGCGTAGAAGGCCCCGAGCGAGTCGACCAGGCCCAGCATCACGAAGCCGGCCGCGAACATCACGATGCCGGCCCGGATCACGTCGCGCGCGCCGAACCGGTCGACGATCCAGCCCAGGATCGGGCCGATCAGCGCCGACTCGGCCGACTGCATCGCGGCGGCGCCCGACAGCGCGGTCTTGCTCCATCCGCGCTCGTCGACCAGCACCGCGACGTACGCGCCGAACGACTGCTGCAGGAGCGCCGCCAGCAGCAACTGGATGCAGACCGCGGCGCCGACCATCCGCCACCCGTAGAACACCGGCGCGGCCTTCACGCGGGCTCCTCCCGGCGCGCGCGCCGGCCCGAGCAGCGCGAGCGACAGGGCTCCCGCGCAGCAGGCCATCGCCGCGATCTGCAGCACGCCCAGCGGCTCGCCGTTCAAGACCGCGCCGGACAGCATCGCGACGACCGGCACCAGGATCGACGCGAGCCCCGCGACATTCACCGGCAACAGCCCGACGATCGAGAACCACGCGACGTTGCCGATGCTCATCGGCACCAGCGCGATGTAGAGGACGACCGCGAACGTCTGCCACGACGGCACGAACCAGCGACCGTCGCCGAGCGCGAACGCGCCGATCGTCATCGGCACCGCGGTGATCAGCAGTTGCCAGCCGGTGAGGACGGTCGCGGGAACGTCGACGCGACCGCGCTCGAGGATCAGCGAGCCCACCGCCCAGCCCAGGCCCGCGAGCAGTCCGAGCGCGAAGCCGGCCGGCGCGCTCGCGTACGCGTTCCAGCCCGGCACCATCAGCAGCGCGATCGACAGCGCGCCCAGCAGCACCGCGGCGGCCAGCCGCCGGCTCATCCGCTCGCCGAGCACCGCCCAGGAAATCAGCGCCGCCCAGAGCGGCATCGTGAACCCGAGGATCGCGGACTGGCCCGAGGGGATCAGGATCGCCGAGTACGTGCTCGCGATGTTCCAGAGCACCAGGTAGAAGAACGTCGCGGCGCAGACCGTGGCCCAGTGCCGGCGCGGGATCGAGATCGGCTGGCCGCGCGCGCGCGCGACCGCGAGCAGCACGACGCCGGCGATCGTGACCGCCACGGCGCGGAACGTCCACACCGACAGCTCGCGCACCGCGTGCACGAACAGGGGCCAGTTCGTGCCCCACACGAGCGTGAGCAGCGCGAGCAGCGCCATCGCCCGCGGCGGAACCGCGACCCGGCTCATGCGGCCCGCGCGCGCGCCATCTGCGCGGCGATTCGCGGCCACGTCGGCAGCGGGTCGACGGCGCCGAAGCCGGTGGTGCTCAGCGCCGCGCCGGCGCAGGCGGCGCGCGCCGCGTCCGCGAACGCGTCGCCGGCCACGAGCCGCGCCGCGAGCACGCCGGCGAAGCAGTCGCCGGCGCCGGTCGCGTCGACCGCGTCGACCACTGGCGCCGGCACCTGCGTGATCGCGGCGCCGTCGGAGACGATCGCGCCACGCGCGCCCATCTTGACCGCCACGGCCCGGGCGCCGAGCGCGTGCGCGTGCGCGATCACGGCCCGCGGCTCGTCGATCCCGAGCAGCAGCTTCGCCTCGTCCAGGCTCGGCAGGAACACGTCGGCCAGCGCGATCGTCGCCTGCGCGACGGCACGCGCGCGCGCCGCCGGCCACAGCGCAGGCCGGTAGTTCAGGTCGTAGCTGACCCGCACGCCGTGGGCGCGCGCGTGGGCGATCGCGTCGAAGACGCAGTCGCAGGCGGCGGTGCCGATCGCCTGGGAGATGCCGGAGACGTGCAGCAGGCGCGCGCTCGCGACCCGCGCCGCGAACGCGTCGGTGAAGCGCATCAGGCTCGCCGCGGAGCCGGCGCGACGGTACGAGAACACGTGGCCGGCGGGCCCGTGCGAGATGAAGTACAGGCCGGTCGGCGCGCCCGCGTCGAGCTCGACGGCACTCGTGTCGATGCCCTCGGCGCGCCACATCTCGACGAAGCGCCGGCCGAAGGGCTCGTCGCCGACGCGCGTCAGGTACGCGACCGAGGCCCCGGCGCGCGCGGCCGCGACCGCGAAGTTGGAGGTGTCGCCGCCGAAGCCCTGCCGGTAGTCGTCGCTGCCCGGGACCTGGTTGAATTCGAAGAGCGGCTCGCCGAGCGAGACGATGTCGGCCATCCCGCTCAGACCCCGTAGCGGCGGCGCGTGCGGTCGAGCTCGCGCTCGCGCCGGTAGACCTCGTCGCGCTGGTTTTCGCGGCGGCGGTCGAGGTCGCGGATCTCGCTGCGCAGGCGATCGCGCTCGCGATCGGACAGGCCGTCCTTGCGCAGCTCGCGCTCGCGGCTGGAGATCGTCGACTGGAGCTCGCGCTGGCGCTGCTGCGCCTCGTGCACCGCGTACGCGGCCTGGTGCAGGTCGCGGAACGCGCCGTCGATCTGGGGCGGGCACACGCCCTGGTAGGCGCGGCCGGCGCGGCCCTCGGAGATCGCCGACGGCAGCGTGCAGTACTGCACCAGGCCCTGCTGGCGCCCGGCCCAGTAGCGCTGCTCGTCGGGCGCGACGCCCGCGCGCCGGCAGGCGTCGCGGTGCTCGACGATGCGCGCCTGCGGATAGCCGCGCCGTCCGTCGTCGGCGCCGAGCGCGTACCAGTCCACGCGCGGGCAGTCTTCTTCGGCGATGGTCGCACAGCCGCCGAGCGCGCCGAGCAGCGCGAGCGCGCTCCAGGCGCCCAGGCGCCGAACGGCCGGCGTCAGCCCTTGCGATCGTGTCATCTCGTCCCCCGGGGAGCCGCGCTCGAGGCGGCCTGGCGATTGTTGCACACGCCGCACGCGCCCGCCGCGCGGCCCGTCTCGAACGGGGTTCCCCTCGGCCGCGCGCCCGTCGGCCGGATTCCGCAGCCGCCCCCGGGGCGCGCCCGGCGCTCGCGGGCGGCCCGCCGATGGTCTAGACTCCCCGGGATGCGACTCGACAAGACCCTCTCCACCCTCGAGCGCCTGGTCGCGTTCGACACCGTCAGCACCCGCAGCAACGCCGAGCTCATCGACTGGGTCGCGGGCCGGCTCGCCGACCACGGCATCCGCGCCTTCGTGCAGCACGGCGACGAGCCGGGCAAGGCCAACCTGTTCGCGACCATCGGTCCCGACGACCGCCCCGGCGTGATGCTGTCCGGGCACTCCGACGTCGTCCCGGTCGACGGCCAGGACTGGGCGAGCGACCCCTTCCGCCTCACCGAGCGCGACGGTCGGCTCTACGCGCGCGGCAGCGCCGACATGAAGGGCTTCATCGCCTGCTGCGTCGAGATGGTGCCGCGCTTCCTCGAGGCCGGGCTGCGCACGCCGGTGCACCTGGCGCTGTCGTACAACGAGGAGACGAACATGCGCGGCATGCGCCGCCTCGCCGGACACCTCGCGGGCGCGGCGGTCAAGCCCGCGGCGTGCATCATCGGCGAGCCGACGCTGATGCAGGTGGTCGTCGCCAACAAGGGCGCGGCGATCTACAAGGCGCGCGTGCGCGGGTTCTCGGTGCACTCGTCGCTGCGCGACCAGGGCGTCTCGGCGGTCGAGACCGCCGCCGAGATCGTCACGTTCATCAGCGCGATGCAGCGGCGCCTCGACGCCGCCGAGCGCCACGACGGCTTCGAGTTCCCGCACAGCAGCATCCACGCGGGCATGATCCGCGGCGGCACCGCCCACAACATCACCGCGCGCGACTGCGAAGTCCTGTTCGAGGTGCGCGCGCTGCCCGGCGTGCGCGCCGCCGACGTCGTCGAGAAGGTGCGCGCGTACTGCGCCGAGGTCCTGCTGCCGCCGATGCGCGCGGTTTCGCCCGAGTGCGACATCGTCATCGAAGAGGTGCTCGACGCGCCGGGGCTCGACGAGCGCGGCAACGCCTACCTCGCGCGCGCGGTCATGCCGCTGTGCAACTGCGCGCAGCCCGGGCGCGTGAGCTTCGGCACCGAGGCCGGGATGCTGCAGGAGATCGGCGTGCCGACGGTCGTCTGCGGGCCGGGCGCGATCCGCGTCGCCCACCAGCCCGACGAGTACGTCGAGCCGGGCCAGCTCGCGCTGTGCCTGGACTTCCTCGAGGCGCTCGCGGGCCGGCTCGCGCGCGGCGACCTCCTCGAGGCCTGATCCGTGGACGAGTCCGGCGTGCGCGCGGGACCCGCGCGCAGCGCCTGACGGCGGCCCGGGGCCGAGCGCGCGTGACCGACGCCCCGCCCGCCCGCGAACTCGTCTTCCGCGCGCGCGGCGTGCGCAAGGTCTACCGCGCCGGCGCCGTCGAGATCGAGGCGCTGCGCGGCATCGACCTCGACGTCTTCTCGGGCGAGTTCGTCGTGCTGCTGGGCGCCTCCGGCAGCGGCAAGTCGACGCTGCTCAACATCCTCGGCGGGCTCGACACGCCGTCGTCCGGCGAGCTTCGCTGGCGCGACCACGATCTCGTCCGCGCCGACGCGCGCGAGCTCACGCGCTTCCGGCGCGAGCACGTCGGCTTCGTGTTCCAGTTCTACAACCTGATCGGCAGCCTCACCGCGCGCGAGAACGTGGCGCTGGTCACCGACCTCGCCGCGAACCCGATGGCCCCCGAGGAAGCCCTCGGGCGCGTCGGGCTCGGCGGGCGGCTCGACCACTTCCCGGCGCAGCTCTCGGGAGGCGAGCAGCAGCGCGTCGCGATCGCGCGCGCGGTCGCCAAGCGGCCGGACGTCCTGCTGTGCGACGAGCCCACCGGCGCGCTCGACTACCCGACCGGCAAGGTCGTGCTCGAGGTGATCGCGCGCGTCAACGCCGAGCTCGGCACGACCGCGATCGTGATCACGCACAACGCGGCGATCGCCGGCATGGCCGACCGCGTCCTGCGCCTGTCCGACGGGCGCCTGGTCGCCGACGAGGCGAACGCGCACAAGCTCGCGCCGGGAGAGCTCTCGTGGTGACGGGCGCGCCGTGAGAGCGCTCGATCGCAAGCTCCTGCGCGACCTGGCGGCGCTGCGCGCGCAGGCCGCGACGATCGCGCTGGTGGTCGCGGCCGGCCTGGGCGGCTTCGTCGGCTCGCTGTCGACCGTCTCGTCGCTCGAGGACAACCGCGACGCGTATTACGCGAGCGCCCGCCTGGCCGACGTCTTCGCGACGGTTCGCCGCGCGCCCGAGCACGTCGCACAGGGGCTGGCCACACTGCCGGACGTCGCCGAGGTGCAGTCGGCGGTGATGTTCGACGTCCAGGTCGACCGCGCCGGCGTCGCGCAGCCGCTGACCGGCCGCGTGGTGGGCATCGACCCCGCGCGGGCGCAGCGCGGCCTGAACCGGCTGACGCTGCGCTCGGGCCGCTGGCCGGCGCCCGGCACCACGGAGGCGCTCGTGAGCGAGGCGTTCGCGCAGGCCCGCGCGCTGCGTCCCGGCGACGAGGTGCACGCGCTGCTCGACGGGCACCGGCAGCGGCTCGCGATCGTCGGGGTCGCGCTCTCGCCCGAGTACGTCTTCGCGGCCGCGGCCGGCGGGCGCAACGACGAGACGACGTTCGGCGTCTTCTGGATCGACCGCGAGCGGCTCGCCGCGGCCTTCGACATGACCGGCGCGTTCAACGCGGTCGCGGTCAGGCTGCGCGCCGGCGCTTCGGTGCCGGCGGCGATCGGCGAGATCGACCGGCGCCTGCGCCCGTACGGGTCGCGCGGCGCATACGGGCGCGACGAGCAGCCGTCGCACAAGGCGGTCGCGCAGGAATTGCGCGAGCAGCGCGTCTTCGGGATCGTCCTGCCCAGCGTCGTGCTCGGCGTCGCGATGTTCGTGCTGCACGTGGTGCTCGACCGGCAGGTGGCGACGCAGCGCGAACAGATCGCCGCGCTGGTCGCGCTCGGCTACGAGAATCGCGTCGTGGTCGCCCACTACCTGAAGCTCGCGCTCGCGATCGCCGCCGCCGGGATCGTGCTCGGGCTCGGGGTGGGCCACGAGCTGGGCCGCCAGCTGACGCGCCTGTACGCGGACTACTTCCGCTTCCCCGACTTCCGCTTCGCGCTCGACGCGGGGACGGTCGTCGGCGGAGTGGCCGCGTTCGGCGCGGCGGCGCTCGCCGGTGCCTGGAGCGCGACGCGCCGGCTGCTGTCGCTGTCGCCGGCGCAGGCGATGCGCCCGCCCTCCCCGCCGGCGTACCGGCCTCTGCTGCTCGAGCGCGCGGGACTCGCGCGGCACGTCGGGCCCCGCGTGCGCATGATCCTGCGCAACCTCGAGCGGCGCGCCGTGCGTGCCGCGCTGACCACGGTCGGCATCGCGAGCGCGGTCGCGATCCTGATCGGCGGCACCTGGTGGGGCGACGCGATCGACACGATGATCGACCGGCAGTTCGCGGCCGCGCAGCCGGGCGAGGTCTTCGTCGGCTTCACCGGGCCGCTCGGCGAGCGCGTGGTCCACGAGCTGGCGGCGCTGCCGGGCGTGCTGCGCGCCGAGGCCCGCCGCAGCGTCCCGGTGCGACTGCACGCGGGCCACCGGCGCGAGCGCACCGTGCTCTCCGGCGTCTCGGACGACGCGCGGCTGTGGCGCCTCGTCGACGCCCAGTCACGCCCGACGCGCGCGCCGCCCACCGGCCTGCTGATGACCGACCGCCTGGCCTCCCGGCTCGGCGTGGTCGCCGGCGACACGGTGCGCGTGGAGTTCCTCGACGGGCGCCAGCGCGAGGTCGACGCGCTCGTCGTCGACCTGACGCACGAGCCGATCGGGCTCGGCGCGTGGATGGACGAGGGCGCGCTGCGCGCGCTGGCCGGCGACGGCGCGGTCGTCGACGCGGGCGCGCTGGCGATCGATCGCACCCGCGAGGCCGAGCTCTTCGCGGCGCTCAAGCGCGCGCCGCACGTGGCCGCGGTCTTCGTGAAGTCGGCGCTGATCGAGTACTTCCGCGCGACCAGCGCGCGCAACATCCTGATCTTCACGACGGTGCTCACCGCGTTCGCGTCGGCGATCGCGGTCGGCGTCGTCTACAACAGCGCGCGCATCGCGCTGGCCGAGCGCGCCTGGGAGCTCGCGACGCTGCGCGTGCTCGGGTTCGAGCACCGCGAGGTCGCGGCGCTGCTGCTCGGCGAGCTCGCGCTCGAGATGGCGCTGGCGCTGCCGCTCGGCTTCGTCGCCGGCGCGTGGCTCGCCCGCGCGATGACCGGCATGATGGCTTCGGAGAACTTCACGATGCCGACGGTGATCCTGCCGGGCACGTTCGCGTACGCAGGGCTCACGATGCTCGCGGCGGGCGCGGCGTGCGCCTGGCTGGTGCAGCGCCGGCTCGCGGCGCTGGACCTGGTGGCCGTGCTGAAGACGAGGGAGTAGGCGATGAAGGGGCGCAGCCTGCTGCTGGCGGTGGTCGGGGTCGCGGCGCTGGCCGCCGCCGGCGCGTGGGTGTTCCGGCCGCGGCCGGTGCCGGTCGAGCTCGCGAAGGTCGAGCGCGCGACGTTCGAGCAGACGGTCGACGAGGAGGGGCGCACGCGCGTTCGCGACCGCTACACGATCACGACGCCGCTGGCGGGGCGCGTCGAGCGCATCGCGCTGAAGGCCGGCGACACGCTCGCGCGCGGCGACCTGATCGCGGTGCTGCGCCCGTCGCTGCCCGCGCTGCAGGACGCGCGCACCGTCGCCGAGCTGCGCGAGCGTCTCGGCGCCGCCGAGGCCGGCAAGCTGCGCGCCGACGCCAACGTCGAGCGCCAGCGCGCGATCCTCGAGCAGGCGCGCTTCGACGCCGAGCGTGCGGCCAAGCTCGCCGCCCAGGGGTTCGCGTCGCGCAGCGCCGCGGACCAGTCCCGCCTCGCGCTCGCCCAGCAGGCGCAGGCCCTGCAGGCGGCGCAGCACGAACAGCACGCCGCCGGGCACGAGCTCGAGCTCGCGCGCGTCGCGCTCGCGCAGGGCGGCCGGGCCGCGGCCGGCGGCGGCGCGAAGATCGAGATCCGCGCGCCGTCGTCCGGCCAGCTGCTCAAGGTGATCCAGGAGAGCGAGGCGGCGCTGCCGGCGGGCGCTCCGCTCGTCGAGATCGGCGACGCGGGCTCGCTCGAGGCGGTGATCGACGTCCTGTCGCAGGACGCGACGCGCATCGCGCCCGGCATGCGCGTTCGGCTGGTCGCCGCCCCGGGGGGCGCCGAGATGTCGGCGCGCGTTCGCCGCGTCGAGCCGAGCGCGCGCACCAAGGTCTCGTCGCTCGGCGTCGAGGAGCAGCGCGTCAGCGTCGTCGCCGACTTCGACGCGGTGCCGAACGGGCTGGGGGACGGCTGGCGGGTCGACGCGCGCGTCGTCGTGCTCGCGCGCGACGCGGTCCCGGTCGTGCCGATCGGCGCGCTGTTCCGCGACCGCGACGGTTGGGCCGTCTGGACCGTCGACGCGGGACGCGCCGCGCGCCGCGCAGTCCAGGTCGGCGGGCGCAACCAGACCGGCGCCTGGGCGAGCGGCGGGATCGAGCCCGGCGAGCCGGTCATCGTCTATCCTCCGGACGCGGTGCGCGACGGCATCCGCGTCGCGGCCCGCTGAGCCCATGGCGGCGCGTCCTGTGCGATAATTCAAAGTTCAAGAAAATCAAGCATTTGCAACTCCATTTCCGGGTGGCGGGTTCGAAATGTTGTGGTTCTGGGTCCTGATCGCGTTGCTCACCTGTACCGCCGTGGCGGCCGTGGCCTGGCCGCTGCTCGCCGGCTCGCGCGGCGCCGGTCACGCCGTCGCCGCCGGCGACGAGGCGCGCCGGCTCGCGGTCTATCGCGACCGCCGCCGCGAGATCGAATCCGAGCGCGATGCCGGACGGCTCAGCGCCGACGAGGCACGGCGCTCGCTCGACGAACTGCTCGCCGAGGCGGCGGCGCAGTTCCCGGGCGCCGCCGGCGCGGCTCCGGCGGCGAAACCGGAGCGCGGGGGGCACGGCGCGGGCGTGGCCATCTCGGCCGCGCTCGCGGCGGTCGTGCTCGTGCCGGTCGCGTCGCTCGCGGTCTACGAGCGCATCGGCGCGCCCACGCTGGTCGCCGGAATGCCCACGCAGGCGGGCGGAGAGCCGTCCGCCGCCGCCATGGACAAGGTCGTGCGCGAGCTGTCCGAGCGCGTGAAGAAGTCGCCCGGCGATCGCGACGGCTGGCGCGACCTCGCCGAAGCGCAGCGGATGAAGGGCGACATGGCCGCGTCGATCGTCGCCTACGAGCGCGCGATCGCGCTCACGACCCCGCCCGACGCCCGCCTGCTCGCCGACTACGCCGAGGCGGTCGCGCTCGGCGCCGGCGGCCGCTTCGACGGCAAGCCGATCGAGCTGCTCGAGCGCGCGCTCGCGGCCGACCCCGGCGAGATCAAGTCGCTGGTGCTGATGGGCGTCGCGCAGTATCGGGCCGGCAATTTCGCCCGCGCGCGCACGCTGCTGAAGGCGTCGCTGCAGGGCCTGCCGCCTCAGTCCGAGGACGCCCAGCAGATCGCGAACATCATCGCCCGCATCGACGGCGAAGCCGGCGGCGGCGCGAGCCCCGCCCCGGCGCCCGGAGCCGCTCCAGGCACCGCGGCGCCCGCCGCCGCGGCGAACCCCGGTGCCACGATCGTCGGCACGATCTCCGTCGACGACGCCGTGCGCAAGCAGCTGCCGGCGGGCGCGGTACTCTTCATCGTCGCGCGCGCCACGAGCGGGCCGCCCGGGCCGCCGCTCGCGGTCGCGCGGCTCGCGGCCGATGCCTGGCCGCGCAGCTTCGAGCTCGGCGACGCCCAGGCGATGGACCCGAACCGGCCGCTGTCCGGCGCCCAGCAGGTCGTGCTCGAGGCGCGCGTGAGCGCGAGCGGCACCGCGATGAAGCAGAGCGGCGACGCCTTCGGCGTCAGCAAGCCCGTCAAGCCGGGCGCGCGCGACGTCGCCATCCGGATCGACCAGCGGGTTCCATGACCGCCACGACGCTGCAGGCGAGCGGACTCGCGTGCACGCTCGGCACGCGCCGGCTGTTCACGTCGCTCGACTTCACGCTCGCGTCGGGCCAGTGGCTGATGCTCACCGGTGCCAACGGCGCGGGCAAGTCGACACTGCTGCGCATCGTCTCGGGCCTGCTCGCCCCGAGCGCCGGCGAGATCCGCTGGCGCGGCGAGGTGCGCGATCCGCACGCGCCGCGCTGGCACTCCGCGTTCGTCTACCAGGGCCACTCCACCGGCTGGAAGGAGCAGCTCTCGGCACGGGAGAACCTCTCGATGCAGGCGTGGCTCGACCTCGGCCAGGCGCCTCTCGCCGAGCGCGACGCCGCGGCCGACCGCGCGATCGAGCGCGTGGGCCTGGTGCGCCAGCGCAACCTGCCGTTCGCGCGACTGTCCGCGGGCCAGCGCCGCCGTCTGGGCCTGGCGCGGCTCGCGTTCTCCAAGCGCCCGCTGTGGCTGCTCGACGAACCGACCACCGCGCTCGACACCGCCGGCCAGAAGCTGTTCGCGGGCCTGCTCGACGAGCACCTCGGGCGCGGCGGCTGCGCGATCGTCGCGACCCACCTCGACTTCCCGACGGCGAGCCCCGCGCGGCCGCTTCGGCTGGGCGAGCCCGCCTGAATGAACGAGCGCGCGACATTCGCGGCGCCGGCCGCTTCCGCGACCGCCTCCGATGCCGACGCAGTGCAAGGGGGCGAGACCGTCGGCGTGCTGCAGGCCGTGCGCTGGGCGTGCGCACGCGACCTCCTCCTCGCGCTGCGCTCGCGCGCCGAGCTCGCGCTGATCGTCGTCTTCTTCGTGCTCGTGGTCTCGCTGTTCCCGCTCGGCGTCAGCCCGGAGCCGCAGCTGCTGCAGCGCATCGCGCCCGGCATCGCGTGGGTCGCGGCGCTGCTCGCGTCGCTGCTGTCGCTGCCGCGCCTGTTCGCGCTCGACCACGCCGACGGCACCCTCGAGCAGCTCGTGCTCGCGCCGGCGCCGCTGCCGGCGCTGGTCGCGGGAAAGGTTCTCGCGCACTGGCTGACCAACGGGCTGCCGCTGGTGCTGCTCGCGCCGGTGGCCGGCATCCAGTTCGGGATGGAGACCGACGCGATCGCCACGCTCACGCTCGCGCTGCTGCTGGGCACGCCCACGCTCTCGTGGCTGGGTGCCGTGGGTGCCGCGCTCACGCTGGGCACGCGGGCCGGCAGCGCACTGCTCGCGCTGCTGGTGCTGCCGCTCGCGGTTCCGATCCTGATCTTCGGCGCGGGCGCGCCGGAGTCGGTCGCGGTGGGCCTGGGCGCCCAGGCCCACCTTTCACTGCTGGGCGCGGGGCTGATCGCATCGTGGGTATTCGGCCCATTCGCGACCGCCCTCGCGGTTAGAATCGCGTACGAATGACATGACGATCTCCTGGTTCAAGTACTCGGCGCCCGCGAACTTCTATCCGCTCGCGGGGCGCATGATTCCCTGGTTCGCCGGTGCGGCCGTGCTGCTCACGGTCATCGGCATGTACATCGGGTTCGTCGTCGCGCCCACCGACGCGACGCAGGGCGAGGCGTACCGGATCATCTTCATCCACGTGCCCACCGCGTGGATGGCGATGTTCGGCTACTGCGTGATGGCGGGGTGGTGCGCGGCGTCGCTGATCTGGAACACGCGGCTGTCGGCGATGATGGCGCAGGCGCTCGCGCCCACCGGCGCGATGTTCGCGTTCGTCTCGCTCTGGACCGGCGCCTTCTGGGGCCGCCCGACCTGGGGCACGTACTGGGTCTGGGACGCGCGGCTCACGTCGACGCTGATCCTGCTCTTCCTGTACCTCGGCTACATGGCGCTGCGCGCCGCGATCGACGAGCCGCGGCGCGCGGACCGCGCCAGCGCGCTGCTCGCGATCGTCGGCGTGATCAACGTGCCGATCATCTATTTCTCGGTGAAGTGGTGGAACACGCTGCACCAGGGCGCCACGATCTCCGCGACCGCGGCGCCCAAGATGGCGCACACGATGCTCGCGGCGATGCTCGTCATGATCTTCGCCGCGTGGTTCTACGCGATCGCGGTGACGCTGCACCGGGTGCGCAGCATCATCCTCGAGCGCGAGGCGCACACCGACTGGGTGCGCGCGCTCGCGACCGGCGCCCCCGCGGGCCAGGCCGGTCGCGTCGGGACGGAGGCGTCGCGATGACCGGCATGCTCTCGATGGGCGGCTACGGCTTTTACATCTGGTGTTCGTACGGCGCCCTGGCGCTGGCGATCGTCGTCGAAGTGTGGTCGCTGCGGCGGCGTCGGGCGCAAGCCCTGGAACTGGCCCGCATGGCGGCCGAGGAGGAAAACCCTTGAAACCTCGTCACAAGCGAATGATCTGGATCGCCGCCGGGCTCGGCGCGCTCGCGGTGGCCGCGGGGCTCGTGCTCAACGCGTTCCGCAGCAACCTGGTGTTCTTCTTCACGCCCACGCAGATCGCCGCGGGCGAGGTGCCCCAGGGCAAGAACTTCCGCGTCGGCGGGCTCGTCGAGCCCGAGAGCATCAAGCGCCAGGCCGACGGCACGACGGTGACGTTCCGCGTCACCGACGGCGCGCAATCGGTGCCGGTCGTCTACAAGGGCATCCTCCCCGACCTCTTCAAGGAGGGCAAGGGCATGGTCGCGCAGGGCCGCATCGAGCCCGACGGCACGTTCCGCGCCACCGAGGTGCTCGCCAAGCACGACGAGAACTACATGCCGCCCGAGGCGGCCGAGGCCCTGAAGAAGGCCGGCCACCCGCCCGGCTCGCCGGCGCCGGACAAGCAGTTCGTCGACCAGGCCTCGCGGACGATCCGTCAGTAGCGGCCGCGGCAGGAGATTCACCATGACGCCCGAACTCGGTCACTTCGCGCTGATCCTGGCGCTCCCGGTGTCGCTGCTGATGGGCGTGCTCTCGCTCGTCGGCGCGTGGCGGCGCGACGCCCGCCTGATGGCGGTGGCGGCGCCCGCGTCGCTCGCCACGTTCGGCCTGGTCGCGCTCGGCGGCGGCTGCCTGATCGCGGTGTTCGTCGCCAACGACTTCTCGGTGCAGCTGGTCGCGCAGAACTCGAACAGCTCGCTGCCGCTCGCGTACCGCGTCGCCGCGTCGTGGGGCTCGCACGAGGGCTCGATGCTGCTGTGGGTGCTGATGCTCGCCGCCTGGACTGCGGCGGTCGCCGCGCTGTCGTCGCAGCTGCCGGCGACGCTGCGCGCGCGCGTGCTGGGCACGATGGGGCTCGTGATCGCGGGCTTCCTGATGTTCCTGCTGTTCACGTCGAACCCCTTCGACCGCCTCGTGCCGGCCGCCCGCGACGGCCGCGACCTGAACCCGCTGCTCCAGGATCCGGGCATGGTGTTCCACCCGCCCCTGCTCTACATGGGGTACGTGGGCTTCGCGGTCGCGTTCGCGTTCGCCGTCGCCGGTCTCCTCGAGGGCCGGTTCGACGCGGCGTGGGCGCGCTGGGCCCGGCCCTGGACGACCGTCGCCTGGTGCTTCCTCACCGTGGGCATCGCGCTCGGCTCGTTCTGGGCGTACTACGAGCTCGGATGGGGCGGCTGGTGGTTCTGGGACCCGGTCGAGAACGCGTCGTTCATGCCGTGGCTCGTGGGCACCGCACTGGTCCACTCGCTCGCGGTGACCGAGAAGCGCGGCGCGTTCCGCAGCTGGACCGTGCTGCTCGCGATCCTCGCGTTCAGCCTGAGCCTGCTCGGCACCTTCCTCGTGCGCTCCGGCGTGCTGACCTCGGTGCACGCGTTCGCGACCGACCCCACGCGCGGCGTGTTCATCCTCGGGTTCCTCGCGGTCGTCATCGGCGGCTCGCTGACGCTGTTCGCGTGGCGCGCACCGACGATCGGCATCGGCCCGGGATTCTCGCCGGTCTCGCGCGAGTCGATGCTGCTGGCCAACAACATCCTCCTCGTGGTCGCGATGGCGGCGGTGCTGCTGGGCACGCTGTACCCGCTCGTGCTCGACACCCTCGACATGGGCAAGATCTCGGTCGGCCCGCCCTACTTCGACAACGTCTTCTACCCGCTGATGGCGCCGGCGCTGTTCCTGATGGGCGTGGGTCCGATCGCGCGCTGGCGCAAGGCCGAGCTGCCCGCGCTCGTCCACCGGCTGCAGTGGGCGCTCGCGGTGTCGGTGATCGTCGCGCTGCTGCTGCCGTTCGCGATCGACGGATTCCGGCCGATGACCAGCCTCGGCCTGGCGTTCGGCACCTGGATCGCCGCGACGACGCTGCTCAGCCTCGCGGATCTCCTGCGCGGCCCCGACCGCAGGCTCGCGCTGCCGCGCGTGAAGCTCGTGTCGGCGAGCCTGTGGGGGATGCACCTCGCTCACCTGGGCGTCGCGGTCTTCGTCGTCGGCGTCACGATGGTCAAGAGCTACGAGACCGACAAGGACGGCCGCATGCAGGTCGGCGAGACGATCGAGCTCGGCGGCTACCAGGTGCGCATGGACTCGCTCGAGGACGTCGCCGGCCCGAACTACGACGCCACGCGCGGCGTGTTCACGGTGAGCCGCGGCGGCAGCGAGGTCGCGCGACTCGCCCCCGAGAAGCGGGTCTACCGCGCCACGCGCCAGCCGATGACCGAGGCCGCGATCCGCCGCGGCCTCACCGGCGACCTGTACGTGTCGATGGGCGAGCCGCTCGGCAAGGACGCGTGGGCGGTGCGCGTGCAGATCAAGCCCTACGTCAACTGGATCTGGCTCGGCTGCCTGCTCATGGCCGCGGGCGGCTTCTGGTGCGCGTCCGACCGCCGCTACCGGCGCGGCGTGCGTGCCTCGCAGGCCGGCGCCGCCGCGACCGCGGGCCGCGCCGCCTGAGCGCCTCGAAGGTGTCCCGTCCATGCGTGCACTGAAATTCCTCGTTCCGCTGCTGATCTTCGTTGGCATCTCGTGGTTCCTGCTCAAGGGGCTGAGCCGCGATCCGCGCGAGATCCCCTCGCCGCTGGTCGGCAAGCCCGCGCCGGCGGTCACGCTGCCGGTGCTCGGAGACGCCGCGCGCAAGTGGTCGCCGGCGGACATGAAGGGGCAGGTCTGGATCCTCAACGTCTGGGGCTCGTGGTGCTCGGGCTGCCGCGTCGAGCACCCGCTGCTCAACGATCTGGCCAAACAGAACGTCGCCCCGATCGTCGGCTTCGCGTGGAAGGACAGCCCCGAGGCCTCGTCGGACTGGATCGCCAAGCTCGGCAACCCCTACCAGGTCAGCGTGTCGGACCTCGACGGCAAGGCCGCGATCGACTGGGGCGTCTACGGCGCGCCCGAGACCTTCGTGATCGACAAGGCCGGCGTGATCCGCGACAAGCACATCGGCCCGCTGACCGCCGAGGCGCTCTCCACGCGCCTGATCCCGCTGATCCGCAAGCTGCAGGGGCAATGACGATGCGCGCACGGACCCTCCTCGCCTCCGGCTGCGCCGCGCTCGTCCTCGCCGTCGCCGCGCCGGTCGCATCGGCGCAGCTGCGCAACCAGGAGGCGACCGGGCCGACCGCGACAAAACCGGTCGACCCGGCGGCCGAGAAGCGCCTGAAGGTGCTCGCCGAGGAGCTTCGCTGCCTGGTCTGCCAGAACCAGACGCTCGCGGACTCCCACGCCGAGCTCGCCGTCGACCTGCGCAACCAGGTCTACGCGCTGATCGCCAAGGGCATGTCCGACGAGGAAATCAAGAAGTACCTCGTCGAGCGCTACGGCGACTTCGTGCTCTACCGTCCTCCGGTGCAGGGCAACACCGTGCTGCTGTGGGTCGGCCCGTTCGCGCTGCTCGCGCTCGGCGCGGGCATCTGGGTCGTCGTCCAGCGCCGCAGCCGGCAGGCCGCGGTGCAGCCCGCCGCCACGCCCGACGCCGACCAGGAACGCGCCCGCAAGCTGCTGGAAGGCTGAGGCGGGGTTTCGAGCCGCACTGCGGCGAGCCGCCGAAGCGGCGCCGCTTGCAAGCGGCGCCGTGGGCAGCCGAAGGCTGAGGCGGGGCTTGGCCGGGAATTCGCGCCGCATGCGGCGCGCCGGCCGCCCTCACGGCAACCCGATGAACAGGTAGACCGCACGATTGCCGCTGCTGCCCAGCCCCGCGATCAGGTACACGGGGCCGAGGAACGTGTCCGCCCCGATGAACAGCGCCCCCGAGCCCATCGGGCCGGTGCTGCCGCCGCCCACGAGCTGGTGACCGACGCTGCCCGCCTCGAGCGCCGCGCCCGCGTAGACGCCGGTGCCCAGCGGATTGGGCAGCTGCATGAAGCGGTGGTGGTATTGCACGCGGCCGTACACGAAGCCCTCGCCGAGGAAGCGGCCCACCGGATAGCCCGACAGCGCGAACGGCCCGCCGAGCGAGAACGCGTCGAACAGAGGCAGCTCGCTGCCCAGCCGCCCGCCGCCCTGCAACGACACGTTCAGCGAGTGCGGGCCCGCGCTCCACGCGCCGTCGGCGCGCGCATCGAGGCGCCGGTACGCCCCCTCCGACGCGCCGCCGGTCCGGTGCCCGGCGAACAGCGTCGCGTTCAGCGCGTACCCGTGCCGTGCGAAGTACGGGCGGTCGAGCTGGTCGACGAAAGCCCGCGCCCGCAGGCCCTGGGCACGCTCGCTGTGCGACGGCAGCTGGACCAGCCCGACCACGGTGTCCGACGCCACCTGGCGCACCATCGCACCGATCCGGAACTCCGCGACCGTCCCCAGCACGAACCCGGCGTCCAGGCCCAGGCGCGCCTCGCTCGCACGCAGCTCCGCCGCGCGCACGTCCCCCACGTAGACGCTGCGGCGGGCCTCTTCGAAGAGCGCGTAGGGCGCGACGAACACGCGCCCGGCCGGATCGAGCGGCTGGTAGAACTCGGTCAGCAGCGCGTTGCGCCGCCCGACCTGCGCGTCGACCAGCCACTCCGCGCCGAACCGGTTCAGCCACGAGCGCCGGTACGACGCGCGCACGTTGAAGCCGGCCTCGCCGCGGAAGTCGGTCGCCAGGCCGAGCCCCATCCTCAGGCGGTCCGAGCCCAGGTCGCGCTCGCGCACCGTGAACAGCAGCGTGCGCTCGCCGCCGCCCGCGACGATGCGGTAGTCGACCGCGTCGAAGTCGCCGCGCCCGTACAGCCGGCGCAGGTCGCGCGCGAGCGCGTCCTCGGTGAGGGGCCGGCCCGGCCGCGTGAGGACGGTCTGCTCGAGCACCTGCGCGTTGGTTCGCTGGACCCCGGCGAACTCGATCCTGTCGACCGCCCCCAGCCCGACCCGCGCGGCGGCCTGCTTCGCGCGCCACTGGGCGAACTGCGTCTCCGGCACGCTGTAGCGCGCGAGCGAGTCGCGCATCGCGCGCGCGGCCGCCTCGCCGATCTCGATCGCCTGCGGCGCGCGCTCGAAGCTCGCGGCCGAGACGTCGCCGAGGTCGGGGCTGATGAGGACGTCGCGGGTGGTGAGCGTCGCGAGCTGCTTGTCGACCGTGACCTTTCCCAGGAGGTTGACGAGCTGGCCGAGCACGCCGATCGCCGACGTGATGTCCTCGCGCTTGAGCAGCGGGGTCTGGATGTTGACCGCGATGACGACGTCGGCGCCGCACGCGGCGCGGGCCACGTCGATCGGCAGGTTGTTCGACACGCCGCCGTCGACCAGCATCCGCCCGTCGATCTCGACCGGCGTGACGCCCCCCGGGATCGCCATGCTCGCGCGCATCGCGCGCGCGAGCGGGCCGTGATCGAGGACGACCGCCTCGCCGGTGACGATGTCGGTGGCCACCGCCCGGAACGGGATCGGCAGGCGCGAGAAGTCCTCGACCTCCTCGACCGCGTCGGTGAGCCGGCGGAAGATGCTCTCGATCGAGACTCCGGCGATCAGCCCCTTCGGCAGGTGCAGCCCGTTGCGATCGACGCCGAACTCCCCGTCGACGAAGCCGCGATAGTCCTCGGCCTTGCGCCGCACCGACACCTCGGCGCGGGGCGGCGTGTCGTAGAAGACGTCGCGCCAGTTCGTCGACGTGACCAGGCGCTCCATCCGCGCCACCGACGTGCCGGCCGCGTACGCTCCGCCGACGATCGACCCCATGCTGGTGCCGGCGATGCAGTCGACGGGCACGCGCAGGTCCTCGAGCACCTTGAGGACCCCGATGTGCGCCGCGCCGCGCGCGCCTCCGCCGGAGAGCGCGAGCGCGATGCGCGGGCGCTCGCCGGCGCGGGCGTCGGCCGACTGCGCGCGCGCGCGGTCCGGCGAGAGGGTCGCCGCGAGGATCGTCGCGAGCGTCGCGGCGAGGACCGCGACCTTCGTCACGCGCGCCGAGGCGATCGCCGTCGCGGGCGACGTCGCGAATCCGTCGCCGGCGCGCGTCACGCGGGCGCCCCCGCGGGCCCGCGCGCCTGCAGCTCGCGGTCCAGCCGGCCGATCGCGAGCGCGACGCCGACGTTCGCGCACGCGAGCGCGCTGGTGACCCACCACGTGTGCTGCCACTGCCCCGCGGCGCCGACCACGGTCGCCACCAGCGGCGGCGTCACGAACTGGCCGAGGTTCGAGCCCTGCTGCATCAGCCCGGTCGTCGTCGAGATCGCGCCCGCGTGCGGCGCGAAGCGCGGCGCCGTCGTGAACAGCGTCCCCGGCACGAGCCCGCCCACGCACGAGAACGCGAGCACCGCGACGTAGCGCCACGCGAACGGCGCGTGGCTGCCGAACGCGACCCAGGCGGCGAGCGCCATCGTCGCCGACGCGACCGACAGCACCCGCGCGCGCGAAGCGCCGCGCGCGACCAGCCCGCCGGCCGCGACGTTGCCGACGGCGTTCACCGCGACGCCGAGCGCCGACAGCGAAGCGGCGGCCGCGGGCGCGATGCCCCCGGCTTCGTAGATCGTCGGAAGGAAGCTGAACACGACCATCCACTGACCCGCGTACAGGCCGAACGCCAGTGCGAGCAGCCACGGCCCGCGCGCGGCGAGCGTCGCGCGCGCGAGCGCTCCGATGCGGGGCCGCGCGGTCACGCCCGCCGCGTGCCGCGGATCCGCGGGCACGCACGCGAACAGCAGGCCGAGCACCGAGGCCGACGCGACGGCGCACGCCCACCAGGCCGCCGGCCATCCGCCGGCCCGCAGCAGCCAGGGCGTCGCGAGCAGCGCGGCGACCATGCCCGCGGGCATGTACGAGCCCCACACGCCCAGCGCGACGCTCATGCGCGACGGCGGCAGCAGGCGGCGCATCAGCACCGGACCGGGCAGCACCGCGAGGATGAAGCCGGCACTCTCGAGCGCTCGGCACGCGAGCAGCATCGCGGGGCCCGTGCTCGCGGCCCCCGCGGCGCTCGCGAGCGCGAGCAGCGCCAGTCCGGTGCCCATCAGCCGGCGCGCACCGAAGCGATCGGCGAGCAGCCCGCCGAAGATCCCCAGCGCCATGCCGAACACCTGGAACGCGGAGACGAGCAGGCTCGCCTGCAGCAGCGTCATGTCGAACGCGAGTTGCAGCGCCGTCAGCGACGGCGGCAGCTTGCCGACGTTCAACGCACCCGCGAAGCCGGCCAGGTAGACCACGGCCGTCGGCAGCAGCACGCTCGCGTTCGAGGTTCGAGGAGTCACGGGTAACAGCGGTTACGCTTTGTAAAGCCGCTCGCGCAGCCGGGGGGCCGCGACCTAGCATGACGTCGTGGATCGCGCGGCACGCCGCCTGCGGACGGCGACCCCGACACCGACTTCATTATCGCGGAGACCACCATGCGCAAGCTTCTCGTCACTGCATCGTTCGCCGGCGCCCTGCTGCTCGCGTCCGGCGCCGCGTCCGCCCACGGCGCGGGCTGGTCGGTCGCGGTCGGTCCGGGTGGCGTCGGGGTGTCCGTCGGGTCGCCGTACTACGGAACCGTATCGGTCGGCGCACCGGCGGCGTGGGTCGGCGCCGCTCCGTACACTGCCTATCCGCCGGCGGTCTACCCGGCGCCGGTGTACGCCCCGCGCGCCTGGGCGCCGCCGGTCTACGCCGTTCCCGCGTACGCCGCTCCGGTGGTCGTGCCGCGAGTCTACGCGCCGCGGGTCGTCTATCGGACGGTGCCGGTCTACGTGGGCCCGCGCTGGGTCGGCGGCGGCTACGCCGGCGGGCCTCGAGCCGGCCACTGGAGCGGTCACGGAGGGCACCACCGACGCTGACCGGCGCCCGCACACGGCCCTGCCGGCCCGTGCTCGCCGGCCCGCCGCGGTGCGGGTGCCGGCCGCGGGCCTGCCGCGCGGGCGCACGCGAGCGGGCAACAAAAAAGGCGGCACCCATCGCGGATGCCGCCTCTTCTCGTTCACGCGGGCCGACGGCCCGCGGCACGATCAGATCGGGCGGATCGCCGCCGCCTGCAGGCCCTTCGGGCCGCGGCGGACTTCGAATTGCACGCGCTGGTTGTCGGCCAGGGTGCGGAAGCCCGAGCCCTGGATCTCCGAGAAATGCGCGAACAGGTCGTCACCGCCGCCGTCCGGCGTGATGAACCCGAAGCCCTTGCTCTCGTTGAACCACTTGACGGTCCCGGTCTGGGTGCCATTGCTCATGCCACGTTTTCCTTGAGTGAATCGATGAAGGGCTCACGCCCGATACGCAAACGGCCCAGAGACGTAGCGGAGTAACGACCGAGGCGCGCCCGTGCAGACGGCGCTGGGGAACCCACGAGATACACGGCTTGAGACGACTGCGCGGCGGACTATACGCTCAATCCCACATTGCATGCAAGTGTATTGTCGTGACCTGGCCACGGGCCACCGAAGCACGCCGCCCGCCGCGCGAACCACGCCGGCGCAGGGTCGGCGCGCGCGGGCTGATAAAGTGGCACATGGTCGCTTTTCCGGCCGTCGGGCTCGACGGCGCACCTCGAACACACAAAGCCAAAAAGGACTAAGGGGGCTTCATGTCGGACACCGCAGTACACAAGATCCGCAACATCGCCGTCGTCGGCCACTCGGGATCGGGCAAGACCAGCCTGATCGAGGCGATGCTCTGCATCGCGGGCGCGATCCCGCAGAAGGGCAGCATCGAGAAGGGCACGACGGTCTGCGACTTCGACCCGCTCGAGAAGCAGTTCGGCCACTCGCTGCAGACCGCGCTGGTGAACATGGAATCCCACGGCGCGCGTCTCTACCTGTCGGACACGCCCGGCCTGCCGGACTTCGCCGGCCAGTCGGTCGCGGCGCTCGCGGCCGCCGACACCGCGCTGGTGGTTGTCGACGCGCAGCTCGGCGTGCAGATGATGACCGAGCGCATGATGCGGCTCGCGGCCGCGCGCAACCTGTGCCGGATGATCGTCGTCAACCGCATCGACGAGACCGACGTCGACCTCCCCGCGCTGCTGCGCGACCTGCGCGAGCGCTTCGGCAAGCAGTGCCTGGTGCTGGACCTTCCCGCCCACCAGGGCCAGGACGTCATCGAAGTCCTCGACCACGACAGCGGCGACGCCGATTTCGAGTCCGTCCAGCAGGCCCACCAGGCCCTGATCGACCAGATCGTCGAGGAGGACGAGTCGCTGCTCGCGCGCTATCTCGAGGAAGGCACCGAGCCGTCGGCGGGCGAGCTGCACGCCCCCTTCGAGAAGGCGCTGCGCGAGGGACACCTGATCCCGGTGATGTTCACGTCGTCGAAGACCGGCGCCGGCGTGCGCGAGCTGATGCACATCCTCGCCACCCTGGCCCCCGACCCGACCGAGGGCAATCCGCCGGCGTTCTTCTCCGGCGACCCGGGCACGGCCGACGCCGATCCGGTCGAGGCGGTCGCGGACCCCGCCAGGCACGTCATCGCCCACGTCTTCAAGGTCAACATCGATCCGTACCTCGGCAAGGTCGGCACCTTCCGCGTGTTCCAGGGCACGATCCGCAAGGACCAGCAGCTGTTCGTCGGCGACGCCAAGCGTCCGTTCAAGGTCGCGCACCTGTATCGCGTGCAGGGCAAGGACATGGTCGAGGTCGCCGAGCTGATCCCCGGCGAGATCGGCGCGATCGCCAAGGTCGAGGAAGTCGCGATCGACTGCGTGCTCCACGACTCGCACGAAGAAGACCACATCCACCTGCAGTCCACGCAGGTGCCGCCGCCGATGCACGGGCTGGCGATCGCGCCGCGCAAGAAGGGCGACGAGCAGCGGCTCTCCGAGGTGCTCGGCAAGCTCGGCGTCGAGGACGCGAGCTTCGTCGTCGAGCGCGACGGCGAAGGCCACGAGTGGGTGATCCGCGGACTGGGCGAGCTGCACCTGAAGTCGAAGCTCGAGCGGATGTCGCAGCAGTATCACGTCGACGTCGACACCCGCCCGCCGCGCATCCCGTACCGCGAGACGATCGCCGGCAACGCCGAGGGCCACCACCGTCACAAGAAGCAGTCGGGCGGCGCCGGGCAGTTCGGCGAGGTGTTCCTGAAGGTGGAGCCGCGCGAGCGCGGCGCCGGCTTCGAGTTCCTCGACCAGACCAAGGGCGGCGTGATCCCGAACGTGTTCATGCCGGCGGTCGAGAAGGGCGTGCGGGCCGCGCTCGCCGGCGGCGTCGTCGCGGGCTTCCCGGTCGTCGACGTGCGCGTCGTCGTCTTCGACGGCAAGACGCACCCGGTCGACGGCAAGGAGGTCGCGTTCATCACCGCCGGCCGCAAGGCCGTGATCGACGCGATCCGCAAGGCGTCGCCGTCGGTGCTCGAGCCGATCGTCGAGGTCGAGGTCAACGTGCCCGAGCGCTCGATCGGCGAGGTCACCGGCGACCTGTCTTCGCGGCGGGGCCAGATCACGGGAACGACGTCGCGCGGCGGCGGCGCCGCGACGATCTCCGCGATGGTCCCGCTCGCCGAGCTGACCGACTACTCGTCGCGGCTGAAGGCGATGACCGGGGGCGACGGCAACTTCAGCTTCGCGTTCGCGCACTACTCGCCGGCACCGCCGCAGGTGCAGAAGCAGCTGTCGGCGTCGTTCACGACCAAGGACGACGACGAGTGACGCAGCCGGGCGCGGCCTTCGCGGCCGCGCCCCGCGCGGTGCCCCCGCGACGTCAGGCCGCGCGCAGCCTCGCCGCGGCCGCGTCGAACGCCTTGGCGAGCTCGCCGTAGCTCATCGTCACCGGGAACTGCGGGAACTGCTGGGCGATCGACGCCGGCGGGTGATAGAAGAACCCGGCGTCCGCGGCCCCCAGCATCGCGGTGTCGTTGTACGAGTCGCCCGCGGCCATCACCTGGTAGTTCAGGGCCTTGAGCGCGTTGACCGCGGCCCGCTTCTGGTCGGGCATCCGCAGCCGGTAGTTGCTCACGCGCCCTTCGCCGTCGATCTCGAGCCGGTGGCACATCAGCGTCGGCCAGCCGAGCTGTCGCATCAGCGGGCTCGCGAACTCGTAGAACGTGTCCGACAGGATGAACACCTGGTAGCGGGTGCGAAGGTCGTCGAGGAACTCGCGCGCGCCGGCCATCGGCCCCATGCCGTCGATGACGCGCTGGATGTCGGCGAGCTTCAGCCCGTGCCGATCGAGCAGGCCGATCCGGTACTTCATCAGCTTGTCGTAGTCGGGCTCGTCCCGCGTGGTGCGGGCGAGCTCGGCGATGCCGGTGCGCCTGGAAAACTCGATCCAGATCTCGGGGACCAGGACCCCCTCGAGATCGAGACACACGATCTGCACGCTTGGTCTCTCCCGGGCCCGAGGCCCTCGATCCGCGCGCGGCGGCAAGGGCCGCGCGGTCCCGCGGCGCTGCGCGCGGGCGGGTCGCAGATTACCACGGGCGTCGCTCGGCGCGACCCCGACGGGCCGCGCACGCGCTTCAGCCCGCGGACCGCGCGAGCGCGTCGGCCACGGGTCCGAGGCCCGGCAGGCCCGACGAGAGCGCGTGCGCGGCGCCGATCTGCGGGATCGCGACGCGCGGCCACGCGTCGAGCCCGGCGTGAGGATCGAGGCCGCACGCCAGAACGAGCGCGGGCAGCGCGCACGCGAGCTCGGCGGCCGCGGCGAGCGCGAGCGGCCCGTCGAAAGTGTGCGTGACGGTCGCCGCGAGCCCTCGCGCCGCGGCCTCGCGGGCGATCCGCAGGCACGCGCCGAAGCCCCCGAGCAGCGTCGGCTTGAGCACGACCACCCGGCAGCGCGCGGCGAGCGCCGGCCACGCGCGCGCGACCGCGAGCGACTCGTCGGCCGCGAGCGGCACCGGCGCGCGGCCCATCGCGAGCAGGTCGGCGGTCGGCACGGGCTCTTCGACGAACTCGGGCGCGAAGCGCGCCAGCGATTCGAGGCGGCGGGCGGCGCGCGCGCGATCGAAGCGGCGGTTGGCGTCGAACCGGAGTCGGATCCCGTCGCCGTACGCGTCGCGCAGCGCCGCCGCGAGCTCGACGTCGGCGTCGAAACTCGCCTCGGAGACCTTCAGCTTGAAGGCGCGCACCCCGCGCGCGTAGGCGGCGCGCGCCCCGGCGACGTCGGCGACCAGCGCGGACAGCTCGACGCGCCGGCGCGACGCCTCGGGGCCTCCGAGCAGCGACGCGAGCGGCACGCCACGCGCGCGCCCGAGCCAGTCGAGCAGCGCGGTCTCGAGCGCGAAGCGCGCGGCCGGCGCGACGACGCGGCTCGCGCCGACGGCCCGCTCGAGCCACCCGAGCGTGTCGACGTCGTCGGCCGCGGGCAGCGCGCGCGGGTCGATCGCGGCGAGCTCGCGCCGGCAGTCGTCGATCGTGTCCGGCGAGTATCCGGGCAGCGGCGAGGCCTCGCCGATCCCTCCCCCGCCGCGGGCGTCGAGCACGCGCAGCAGCAGGCCGGCGCGCACGGTCTGGCCCGACGCGGCACCGGCCAGCGGCGCGACCGCGCCACGCACGGTCGCGAGCTCGAGGGATTCGACGCGCGGGGTCACGGGCGCGGCGCGAGGGCTCTCACGTCAGCCCGCCAGCGCGGCGATCACCGCGCGCGGGTGCTCGAGCAGCACGTTGTGGCCGACGCCGGGCACGATGGTCGTGCGCGCATTTCGCAGGCCCGCCGACACGCGTGCCGCGAGCGCGACGAACTTCGCGTCGAGCTCGCCCGCGACCAGGTGCACCGGAACGCCGATCGACGCGAGCGACGGCTTCCAGTCGGGCATGGTCGCGAGCGACAGCGCGCGCATCGCGGCCGCCAGCGCGGCGCCGTCGTGCTCCGCGCGCAGCCGGTCCTGGGAATCGCGGCGCGCGGCGGACAGCGCGCGCTGGCTGTCGAAGATCGGCTGCGCGCGCCAGCGCTCGAGGAACTCCGGCAGCGAGCGCTCGGCCAGCCGGGCCCAGCGCTCGTCGGCGTCGGCGCGCTCGCGCCGTTGCGGATCGTCTTCGTCCAGGCCCGGGTGCCCGCCGATCAGCGTCGCGGCGCCGAACAGGCGTGGGTGCCGCACGAGCAGCCCGAGCGCGACGCGCGCGCCGAGCGAGTAGCCGGCCAGGTGTGCGCCGGCCAAGCCCGCCGCGGCGACGACCTCGGCGAGGCGGTCGACTTCGCCGACGAAGTCGCGCGCCGCGGGAACGCCGGGTGCGTGGCCTCCCAGCGCCGGGCACAGCGCGCGGCCGGGCAGCGCGACGAGCACGTCGCGCCACGCGTCGGGGCCGCCGGTGAACCCGTGCAGCAGCACCCAGCGGCGCTCGTCAGCCACGGGCGAGCACTTCGGAGACCGCGGCCTGATCGCGCACCGCACCGCTCGGCGGGACGACGGCGTCGATCAGCGTGCAGCCGTCGTGCGCGAGCGCGGCGTCAAGCGCGCTCGCCGCCTGCGCGACGGTGCGCACCCGTGCGAATCGGCAACCGTACAGCCGCGCGAGGTGCTCGAAGTCGCGCTCGTGCGGCGTCGTGAAGCGGCGCATCGTCGCGTCGTCCGCGCCGCGCGCGACCGGCAGCTGCTCGAAGATGCGCCCGCCGCGGTTGTCGACGATCACGATCGCCAGCGGGCCCGAGGCGGCGGCCGCGAGCGCGAATCCTCCGACGTCGTGCAGCGCGCTCACGTCGCCGACGAGCAGCACGACCGGCGCGCGGGCGACGCTCGACGCGCCCGCCGCTCCGCTCACCAGGCCCTCGATGCCGCTCGCGCCGCGCTGCACGAGCACGCCGACGTCGGCGGCCGAACATCCGCACCACGCGTCGACCGTTCGGATCGGCAGGCTGTTGCCCAGCGCGAGCCAGGCGCCGTCGGGCAGGCGCGAGACCACGCAGCGCGCGAGGGCGGCTTCACCGAGCGCCGCCTCGGCGGGCGCCGTTTCCTCGGGTACCTTCGCGCCGCGCGACGAATCGGCGCCGACCAGGCGCGCGTCGATCGCGCGGTGCACGCGCGCGTTCGCCGCCGAGAGGGTACGAGCGAACGCCGCACGGTCCGCGCGCGCCGTGCCGTCGCCGCCGTCGCGTTGCGCGTCCTGCGACGCGGCGTGCGTCTCGCCGCGCGGCGCGCCTTCGGACGCGCCCTCGGACGCGCCCTCGGACGCGAGTTCGGACGCGAGCTTCACGCAGGTGTCGGCGACGTCGGCGTGCACGATCTCGCGCGCGCCGGCGTGAGGACCCGGCCAGCCCGAGGGCGCGATCACGATCCGGTCGATGCGCGGCGAGCGATCGAGCAGCCGCTCCCAGGCGCCGGACGTGGGCGGCGCGCCGAGCTGCACGACGAGGTCCGGGACCCGCTCGGCCGGCGGCGATGCGTACAGCCAGTCGAACGCGTCGATCACCTCGACGCCCTCGAGCCCGCCGGCGCGACCGGTGAATCGCAACTGGCTCGCGGCTTCGGCGAGCAGCGGGAACCCCGCAGCGCGCGCCAGGCCCGCGATCGCTTCGCGGTCGCGGCGCTGCGACGCCGCCGCCGGCCCGGCGACGATCACGCCGCGGCGCGCGCCGCGGATGCGCGCCGCGAGCCGCTCGACGGCGTCGCGCGGCGCGACCGGCCGTCCCTCGGTGACGACGACCGCCGGCTCGGCGGCGATCTCGAGCGCGAGCGCGCGCAGTGCCTGGCCGGCCGCGGAGGACGCCTCGAGCGCCTCCAGCGGCTTGCGCGCGCGCAGGTTCAGGTGCACCGCGCCGGGCAGCGGCCCGCACGCGAGCGCCACCGCCTGCGCCGCGAGCCGGCGAAGCCCGCGCAGCGCGCCCGCCGAGGCGTCCGGGGCGCCGACGTCGACGACGCGACGCGCGTAGCCCTCGAACAGCAGGCGCTGGTCGATCGTCTGGTTCGCCGCCACGTGCATCAGCTCGACCGGCCGGTCTGCGGTGACGACGACGAGCGGCACGCAGGCCTGGTCGGCCTCGATCACCGCGGGCAGGTAGTTCGCGCCCGCGCTGCCCGAGGTGCACAGCAGCGCGCTCGGCACGCCGGCGACGCGTGCCTGTCCGAGCGCGAAGAACGCCGCCGTGCGCTCGTCGACGACGTCGTGCACGCGCAGCGCCGGGTGCGCCGCCGCCGCGAGCAGGAACGGCGTCGAGCGCGATCCCGGGCTCGCGACCACGTCGCGAACGCCCGCGCACGCGAGCGCGTCGACGAACAGCCGCGCCCAGACGGTGAGCAGGTTCTCCGGATGGGCCGACTCCATGCGCACCGAATATATCAGCCGGCGCGCTACACTCGCCGTCCCGATCGCCGGCCCGCGCGCCGAACCCGGAACCCTCGCGATGCAGACGACCACCGACAAGCTCTTCTGGCGCGAGCCGTACCTCACGACGCTCGCCACGACCATCGCGTCGGTCGACGGCACCGAAGTCGCGCTCGCGCGCACGATCTTCTACGCGATGTCCGGCGGCCAGGAGAGCGATCGCGGCACGATCGGCGGTCATCCGGTGCTCGCCGCACGCAAGGACGGCCTTCGCATCGTCTACACGCTCCCCGACGGGCACGGCCTGCGCGCGGGCGATCCCGTCGAGGTCCGCATCGACGGCGCGCGCCGGCTCGCGCTGATGCGGCTGCACTTCGCGGCGGAACTGGTGCTCGAGCTGGTGACGCGGCGCCATCCCGGCATCGTGAAGATCGGCGCTCACATCGCCGAGGACAAGGCGCGCGTCGACTTCGAGTGGCCCGAGAACCTCGCCGCCGAGCTGCCGTCGATCCGCGACGAGGCGCTCGCGATCGTGCGCGCCGACCCCGAGATCGTCAGCGCGTTCTCGGACGAGGCGCGCGAGCGCCGCTACTGGCAGATTCCGGGGTTTGCGCGAGTGCCTTGCGGCGGCACGCACCCTCGGCGCGCCGGCGAGGTCGGCGACATCGCTCTGAAGCGCCGCAACGTCGGCCGAGGCAAGGAGCGAATCGAGATCGTGCTCGCGGGCGCGGCCTGAGCGCGGGCTGGGCGCGGCGGACTCGCGGCGCGCGACGAACGCGCGCCGGCGAACCTTGGCGCGCGCGCTCCCGAAATGCGCGCGCCCCGGTCGGGGCCGGGGCGCGCGGGGTCGCCGCCGGGGCGCGAACGGCCCCGGCCGGTCGGCGCCGTCAGGGAATGAACGAGTCGCCGAGCGCGATGCCCTCGCGCCGCGGGTCGGAGCCGCCCTCGAGCACGAAGCCGCCGCTGCGCGGCACGCGCACGATCGTCCCCAGGCCGCTGCTCTGCGCCGAGACGCTCACCGTGTGGCCGAGCGCGCGCAGGCCGGTCACGAGCGAGTCGTTGCCGCCCGCGGTCCCGCCCGCCGGCACCGACGCGTCGACGTTCGGGTGCTCGCCGCCGACGTTGGTCGTCGCGCTGTTCGCCGCGCCGAAGTCGACCATCGAGGTCGCCTGCTGCGCGTTCAGGCCCCAGTCGAGCACGCCGACCAGCGTCTTCGCGACGTACTGGATGATCGTCGCGCCGCCGGGCGAGCCGGTCGCCATGACGAAGTCGCCCCGCGAGCCGTCGGCGTTCATCGCGAACACGAGCGTCGGCGCCATCGAGCTGCGCGGGCGCTTGTTCGCCTGCACGCGGTTGGCGATCGGGCCGTTGGCGTCGCTGGGCAGCACCGAGAAGTCGGTGAGCTCGTTGTTCAGCAGGAACCCGTTGGTCATGCGGAACGAGCCCATGCCGCTCTCGATCGTCGTGGTCATCGAGACGACGTTGCCGTTCTTGTCGACGATCGTGATCTGAGTCGTGCCCTTGCCCTCGGCGGTGCTCGGCGAGAACTTGACCGTCGGGAACACGCCGGCGCTCGCCGTGCCCATGCTCTTGCCGAAGTCGATGAGGTTCGCGCGCCCGCGCAGGTAGGCCTTGTCGAGCAGCGCGGCGGTGGAGCCTCCCGGCAGCGGCACGTAGTCGGTGTCCGCGACGTAGGTGTTGCGGTCCGCGTACGCGAGCCGCTCGGCCTCGCTCACCAGGTGAACGCCCATCACGGTCGGCTTGCCGCCGTTGCCGTCGATCGCGGCGGGCTTGTAGCCGGCGAGGTAGAAGTTCTCGAGGATGCCCAGCGCCTGCGCGACCGCGATGCCGCCGGACGAAGGCGGGCCCATGCCGCAGATCCACCACACGCGATACGTCGTGCACACCGGCTCGCGCTTGACCGCCTGGTAGTTGAGGAGGTCGCTGACCTCGGTGAGGCCGGGCGTGATCGCGAACGCGGCGCTGCCGGAGCCGCCGGTCGTCATCTTGATCTTCTTGACGATGTTCTCGGCGATCGGGCCGGTGTACAGCGCATCGGCGCCCTGCGACGCGAGCGCCGACAGCGTGGCCGCGTACGCCGGGTTCTTGATGACCGTGCCCAGCGCCTTCGGCGAGCCGTCCGCGTTCAGGAAGTAGGCGGCGGCCTCGGGGTCGGTCAGCAGCAGCGTCTTGGCTCCGTTGATCGCGTCGGCCATGCGGCCGCTGATCGCGAAGCCGTCGGTCGCGAGCGCGATGCCGGCGCCCCACAGGTCCTTCCACGGCTTCACGCCGTAGTCCTTGTGCGCCATCTCGAGCATCCGGATCGCGCCCGGCGTGCCGACCGAGCGCCCGCTCTGGCGCAGCGCGTTGAACGAGCCGCCCGACTCGGGCGCCGACACCACCGGCGCCGGCGGCGCGGTGTTCGTCGCGCTGATGTAGCGCAGGTAGTCTTCGGTCGCGGCGGCAGGCGCCTTCTCGCGGCCGTCGTACGAGACGACCTTCTTCGTCTTGGCGTCGTAGTGGACCATGAACGCGCCGCCGCCCAGGCCGGACGACTGCGGCTCGACCAGCCCGAGCACCGCCTGCACCGCGATCGCGGCGTCGACCGCCGAACCGCCGTCCTTGAGGACGTCGCAGCCGGCCTTCGCCGCGTGTGGGTTGTTGGCGACGACCATGTAGGTCTTCGCCGTCGTCAGCGTGCGCGCCCTGAACCCGGACGAGGGTTCCGGCGCGCTCGGGTCGCCCGGCAGGCCGGAGCCGACGACGACGCTGCCGGTGTCGGTGACGCGCGCGCACTGGTTGTCGGCGACGGTGGACGAATCGTCACCGCAGCCGAACAGGACCAGCGACGCGACGAGCGCGGACACCCCGCCCGCCAGGGGGAACGCGAACCGCCGGTGCCACGGCTCGCGACGTGATGCTGATGAGACCATCCTCGTTACTCCGCAGTTTGTGATTGTTTCGGTCGGCGCGGATTCGCCGCTTCTCGAACGCACGATTCTAGGCGAAAGCCCCGCGCCGCGTGGCGGGCGGCCTTATCATCGGACGCAGCCCCGGGCCCGCGCGCAGCGTCGCGCGGCCGCCCGCCCGACCCACCCCTGCGAGAGTGCCGCCTCATGAGCCAGCTGCCCGACTCCGTGACCATCACCGACGACACGATGCGCGAGGGCCTGCAGATCGAGAGCGCGTCGATCCCGGTCGACGCCAAGCTGCGCCTGCTCGACGCGCTGGGCGAGACCGGCGCCAGGGTGATCTCGATCGGCTCGTTCGCGCACCCGAAGTGGACGCCGCAGATGGCGTGCATCGACGAGATCGCCACGCGCTTCGTTCCCAAGCCCGGGATCCGCTACACCGCGGCGGTCTTCAACGCGGCCGGACGCCAGCGCGCCGAGAGCTACTACCCGAAGCTCGACCTCAGGAGCGGCCCGCACCGCTTCCGCACCTCGGTCGAGCTGTGCGACACCTTCGCGCGACGCAACTACAACCGCTCGCAGGCGCAGCAGCTCGCGGCGATGGACGCGACGATCGAGGCGGCGCGCGCCGCGAACGCGGACCACGCGTCGGTCGGCATCGGCAACCCCTTCGGCTCGAACTTCGAGGGCCCGTTCACCCTCGCGCAGCGCCTGGCGCTGCTCGACACGATGATCGGCAAGTGGAGCGCGGCCGGCATCCCGGTCACGCGCGTGTCGTTCCTCGAGGCGATGGGGTGGAACACGCCCGCGAGCGTGCGCGAGACGATCGTCGCGATCCGCGAGCGCTGGCCCCGGGTGACCGACATCCACCTGCACCTGCACAACCAGCGCGGCGCGACGATCGCGAGCTACTACGAGGCGCTCCAGCTCGGCGTGCGCGAGTTCGACACCTGCCTGGGCGGCATGGGCGGGTGCCCCTACTGCGGCAACGGCCGCGCCGCCGGCCAGGTGCCGACCGAGGACTTCGTGGATCTGTGCCACGAACTCGGCGTGCACACCGGCTACGACCTCGACAGGCTGATCGAGGCGGTCGCGATCGCCGAGGAGGTCGTCGGCCACCCGCTGTGGGGCCACGTGTCGAAGTCCGGCCCCCGCCCGCGCGGCGGCGCGCTGTACCCGAAGACGATGCCGTTCATCGAGACGCTCGACGAGGCGGCGCACTTCCGCAAGGGGCCGCAGGTGTACGCGGGCCAGATCTCGCCGTGGCGCGAGGGCGACGCGCTGGGCGACGCCTGAGCGTCGCGCGCGGGCCGGAGCGCGCGCCGCGTCGCGGGGCCGGCACCCCGGCCGGCCGGGAAGCCCCGGCCCGCGTCAGTCGCGCATCGACGCGAACACCTCCTGCAGCCCGCCGTCGTAGGCGTGCTCCGGGTCGGCGCGCACGCGCCGGTCGAGCTCGTGCGCGTCGTCGCCGACCAGGATGCGCCAGCGGCCTGCGCGCACGCCGTCGAGGATGATCGTCGCGGCCTGCTCGGCGGTGGTCGGCGCCTTGTCGCGGAACTCCTCGGCGCGCTGGTGCAGCAGCGCACGGATCGTGTCGTCCGGCAGCCCGGCGACCGGGAAGCCCGCCTTGACGATCTGCTCGCGCGCCACGGCGACGCGTTCGGCCGACATCTGAAGCGCGTCGCCGTAGCCGTGAACGCGGCCCGAATTGCGCATGATCGACGTGCCGATGTGGCCGGGCATCACGACCGCGCACTTCACGTGCGGCGCGTTCGTGCGCAGGTCGGTGATCAGCGCCTCGGTGAAGCCCTTGACCGCGAACTTCGCCGCCGAGTAGGCGGTGTGCGGAATCCCCGCGCGCAGCGCCGCCCAGAACCCGTTCACGCTGCTGACGTTGACCAGCATCGCCTCGCGGCTCGCGACCAGCAGCGGCAGGAAGGCGCGCGCGACGTTGTAGACGCCGCCCCAGCACACGCCGAACGTTCGCTCCCACTCGGCGCGGTCGCCGGCGACGAAGCTGCCGCCCCCGCCGATGCCGGCGTTGTTGAGCACGAGGTCGACGTGATCGGTCGCGTGCGCGGCGAGCGTGGCGTCGCGGAACGCGAGCACGTCGGCCTCGCGGCTCACGTCGGCGTGGAAGGTCGTGAAGCGCGTGCCCGGGGGCGCGCCCTCGAGCGCGAGCGCGCGCGTGCCGGCCATGCCGTCGTCGTCGAGGTCGCAGGCGGCGACGTGCACGCCCGCGGCCGCGAGTTGTCGGCACAGCGCGCGGCCGATGCCGCTGGCGCCGCCGGTGACCACGGCGATTGCCCCTGCCCTGATGTCCATTCGAGTCCTCCCGGTGCTAAGTTGTCCAGGCGAAGCGCGGCCGCCGGCCGCGCCGCGCGATTCAGCGGGCGGCGAGGAAGCGCCGCGGGTTGTCGACGAAGAGCGTGCGCACCTGCGCGTCGGTGACGCCGAGCTCGCGCAGCGCCGGGATCACGTGCCGGTGCATGTACGTGAACTGGTCGGGGTTCGCGAGCGCCATGTCGTGCTGCTCGGGCACGCTGCCGTCGGCGCGCTCCTTGTGGAAGTGCAGGCAGATGCAGTCGTGCGACGGGCACAGGCGCTCGATCCAGCCGGCGTCGATCAGCTTCTTCAGCGTGAGCGTTCGCATGCGCGGGCTCGTGAAGCGCCCCGGGTAGCGGTCCAGGCCGAGCCAGCAGCCCTTGTCGAGGATCCACGTCAGGTACTCGGTGTCGGTCGTGTCGTTCGAGTGATCGATCTTCACTCGCGTGAGGTCGACGCCCTCGTCCTCGAGAATGCGGATCTGCTGGCGCGCGAGGTGCGTGCCGGGGTGCGAGTGCACCATGATCGGCAGCCCGGTCTCGCGGTGCGCACGCGCCACCGCGCGCGCCATCGTCTCCAGCGCCGGCGTCACGCCGTCGATGTCGGCGGCGCACTTGAGCAGGCCGGCGCGGATCGAGGTGCCGCGAAAGCCTTCGGTCGCGTCGCGCACGAACTCGCGCGCGAGCTGGTTCGGGCCCAGCCCCTGCATGAAGCGCGGCACGTCGAGCCACCAGCCGGTGGCGTTGACGATGTTCACGCCCGAGCCGCGCGAGACCTCGGCGAGCAGCGGCGCGTGCCGGCCGAGGTCGAACGTGGTCGCGTCGACGATGGTGTCGACGCCGGCCGCCTTCGCGCGCGCGAGCGCGGCGATCGCACGCGCCTCGCGGTCGCGCCCGAGCAGGTCGGGGTAGCTGCCGTACAGGCCGCTCGCGGCGACCAGCACGTGCTCGTGCATCAGCGTGAAGCCGAGCGCGGACGGCGCGAGCGGCCCGAGCACGGTGTTGATCGATTCGGCCTGCGCCATGCCGCCCTCCCCGGCCCGGAAAACCGCAACGGTAACTCAAGCGCCCCGGGTCGTGCCGGCAGGCGCCGCCGCGCCCGCTCCGGAACCCGCGACCGCCCGCGTGCGCGCGGGCGGCCCGGCACGCCCGCGCACCGGGTGCGCGAAGAGCACCGGCACGATCAGCAGCAGGTACAGGAACGCGGACGCCAGGAAGATGTCGTTCGCGCCGAGCGTCTGGGCCTGCGGGTCGACCAGGCGCTCGAGCTGCGCGCGCAGCGTCTCGAGGCCGGCGCCCGCGGCGCGCAGGGGCTCGAAGAACGGGCTGTCGAGCGACCAGCCCGCGCGGCTCGCGTCCTCGACCAGGTGCGCCCGGTGGTGGCGGGTGCGCTCGTCCCACAGGGTGCTCGCGATCGACGTACCGAACGCGCCCGCCGCGATGCGCACGAAATTGGACAGGCCGGACGCGAGCGCCATCCGGTGCGCGGGCGTCTCCGACAGGTTGATCGAGGTCATCGCGATGAAGAACGTCGAGCCCGCGAGCCCCTGGAAGATCATCGGCTCCATGATCGTCAGGTAGTCCGACTGTGTCGTGAAGTTCGAGCGCATCCAGAACGACAGCGCGAACGACGCGAACGCGAAGACCGCCATCGGCCGCGCCCACCCGCGCTCGATCGCCCGCCCGGCCAACGGCGACACGAGCACGGCGACGACGCCCACCGGTGCCAGCACCAGCCCCGCCCAGGTCGCGGTGTAGCCCATCGACTGCTGCAGCCACAGCGGCAGCAGCACGACGTTGCCGGAGAACAGCGCGAAGCCTCCCGCGAGCGTCGCGACGCCGAGGCTGAAGTTGCGGTTCGCGAACAGGCGTAGGTCGACGATCGGGTGCTCCTCGGTGAGCTCCCACACGAGGAAGAGCACGAAGCCGATGCCGGCGACCAGCGCGAGCACGACGATCTCGTTCGACTCGAACCAGTCGAGCTCCTTGCCGGTGTCGAGCATCGTCTGCAGCGCGCCGACCCAGAGCACGATCAGCACGAGGCCGACGACGTCGACCGGCAGCCGCCGGATCGGCGACTCGCGGTCGCGGTACAGCACCCAGGTGAGCGCCGCGCAGCCCAGCCCGATCGGCACGTTGATGTAGAAGATCCACGGCCAGTGGAGGTTGTCGGTGATCCATCCGCCGAGCAGCGGACCGGCGATCGGCGCCAGCAGCACCGTCATCGAGGAGATCGCGAGCGCGGTGCCCCGGCGCTCGGGCGGGTGGGTCGCCAGCAGCAGCGTCTGCGACAGCGGCATCATCGGGCCCGCGACCAGGCCCTGGACCACCCGGAACGCGATCAGCCACTCGAGCGAGGTCGCCTGGCCGCACAGCCACGACATCAGCACGAACAGCACGATGCTGGCCACGAACAGCCGCACCTGGCCGAAGCGCTGCGTGAGCCAGCCGGTCAGCGGCACCGAGATCGCGGTCGCGATGCCGAACCCGGTGATCACGCGCGTGCCCTGGTGGACGCTCGCGCCGAGATCGCCCGAGATCGCCGGCAGCGACACGTTGGCGATCGACGCGTCGAGCACGTTCATGAACGTCGCCAGCGAGAGCACCAGCGTGCCGAGCAGGCGCTGGCCGCCCGGCAGCGGCGGGTGTTCGGGGTGCGTCGGCGTCGTCATCGCGGGCTTCCGGCCCGATCGTGCCAGAAAGCGCGCGCGGCGGACGTCCGGAATCCGCGTGCCGGACGCGTCGGCGCCGGCGCCCCTCGGCCTGCTCGCCACGAGCCGCGCGCGACAGGGTCCGCGATGCGCGGCGCCGGCGCGACGCCGGGCGGCGGCGGGCGCGAGCGAGCCGCCGCCTACAATGAGGCGCGCCCGCCCCGAGGCGATCGTCCCGATCGGCCGCGCGGCGGCCGCGTCACGGAGGCCTCCCATGGCAACGACCGTCGTCTTCGTCGACAGCCGCCTGCCCGGCGCCCGGGCCCTGATCGACGCGCTCGCCCCGGGTGCCGTCGGCTTCCTGGTCGATGCCGCGGACGACGGCCTCGCGCGGATCGCGCAGGCGGTCGCGCCGATGTCCGGCATCGACGCGGTCCACATCGTCTGCCACGGCGAGGCGGGCGCGCTGCGGCTGGGCGCGGCACCGATCGACGCGGCCGCGCTGGCCGGCCACGGCGCGGACCTCGCGGCTCTGCGCACGGCGCTCGCCCCGGGCGCGGACCTGCTGCTGACCGCGTGCGACGTCGCGCGCGGCGCGCAGGGCCTCGCGTTCGTCGAGTCGCTCGCCGCCGCGACCGGCGCCGACGTCGCCGCGTCGGACGCCAGGGTCGGCGGCGACGGCGACCTCGTCACGCTGAATACGACGACCGGCCCGCTGCAGTCGACCCCGCTCGCGCTGCCGGCCTCGCTCGGCACGCTCGGCGAGAACACCGCGCCGACCTTCCTCGCACGCGACGCGACCACGGTCGACTACACGTTCTACGGCGCGCGCCCCGTGCTCGCGACGCCCGACGGGCGCATCGTCGTCGCCGGAGCGGGCTACCAGAGCGTCGGTGCGCTGCGCTACAACGCCGACGGCAGCCCGGACACGAGTTTCGATCGCGACGGCGTCGCGTCGACGACCTTCGACAAGGCGGTCGCGGTCTGGGCCGCCGCGCTGCAGTCCGACGGCAAGCTGCTGGTCGCGGGGGACTACGGCACCCGGGCGCTCGTCGTGCGCTACCGTGCCGACGGCCGGCCCGACGCGGCCTTCGACGCCGACGGCATCGTCTCGACCGACCTCGGCACCGGAACGACCGCGTCCGCGCGCGCGCTGGCGCTGCAGGCCGACGGCCGCGTCGTCGTCGCGGGCACGGTTCACGGCGCGAACGCGCAGGCCACCGACTTCTTCGTCGCGCGCTACCTCGCCGACGGCAGCCTCGACGCGAGCTTCGGCACGAACGGCGTCGTCGTCACCGACGTCGGCAAGCTCGATCCGCTCGCGGGGGGCACGGCGAGCGACTCGGCGTCCGGCGTCGTGGTTCAGGCCGACGGGCGCATCGTCGTCACCGGGACCAGCGACGGGCGCTTCGCGCTCGCGCGCTACACCGCGGCAGGCGCGCTCGACGCGAGCTACGGCGGCAACGGCGTCGCGACCGCCCAGATGTCGAACGGCACCGACGTCGCGGCGGGCGCGGTGCTGCAGCCCGACGGCCGCGTGGTCGTCGCCGGCGCGACGACCGACCACGCCGGCGACCAGCGCTTCGCGGTGGCGCGCTTCGATGCGCTCGGAAACCTCGACGCGAGCTTCGGCACCGGCGGCCGGGCGACGACCGGGTTCGGCTTCTTCGCCAGCGCCGGGACCAGCGTCGCGCTGCAGCCCGACGGCGCGATCGTCGTCGCCGGCGTCGACCGCAATCTGTCGGGCACCGGCAACTTCGCGCTCGCGCGCTTCGCCGCGGACGGCAGCCTCGACCCGAACTTCTCCGGCGACGGCATGGTGACGACGGACTTCGGCGCCAGCGACGTCGCGTACGGCGTCGCCGCGCTCGCGGACGGCCGTCTGCTCGCCGCCGGCAACGACGGCCAGCGCACGCTGCTCGCACGCTACGACTCGCACGGCACCCTCGACACGTTCTCGACGCTGGACACCGTGTCGCGCACCGTCGAGGCGCCCTACCCGCAGACCGGCACCTACGCGGTCACGCTCGACGCGAGCGTGCAGGTGCGCGACGCCGAACTCGCCACGCGCAACAACTACGCGGGCGCCACGCTCGTCGTCGCGCGCAGCGGCGGCGCGAACGCGGACGACGTGTTCTCGGCCGACCCCGATCGCGGCGTCTCCGCGCTGGTCGCGGGCGCGAACTTCTCGGTCGACGGCGTGATCGCCGGGCGTGTCGTCGCCAACGGCGGAGGCCGTCTCGAGCTCGAGTTCGGGGCGGGCGCGTCGCAGGGACGGGTCGACGCCGTGCTGTCGAGCATCGCGTACCGCAATGCCGCCGGGAACCTGCCGGACACGGTTCGGCTGGACTGGACCTTCGGCGACGGCAACACGGGCCTGCAGGGCGACGGCGGCGCGCTGTCGACCACCGGTCAGCTCACGGTCCTGATCACGCGAACCAGCGGCGGGCCCAACCTCGGGCCGCCGGTCGTCAACATCCCGCTGGCCGACCAGGTCTTCACCGCCGGGCAGACGAAGACGGTCGCGATCGCACCCGCGTCGTTCACCGACCCCGACCCCGGCGTGCTCGGCTACTCGGTCGCGCTCGCGGACGGCACCGCGGCGCCGGCGTGGCTGTCGTTCGACTCGACCACGCTGACGTTCACCGGCAGCCCGCCCCCGGGCACGATCGGGGTCTGGGACGTCGCCGTGACCGCGCGCGACTCCGGCGGCCTCACCGCGACGGACGACTTCCTGCTCACGGTGACCGCCGTCGACACGGTCGCGCCGGCGATCCTGTCGAGCTTCCCGTCCGACGGCGCCAGCGGCGTCCCGGTGAACGCGTCGATCGTCGTCGCGTTCAGCGAGCCCATCCAGCGCGGCAACGGCGCCATCGAGATCCACTCGGGCTCGCCCGCCGGCGCGCTGGTCGAGCGATTCGACGCGGCGACGAGCCCGCGGCTGTCGGTCGCGGGCGCGTCGCTCACGATCGACCCGAGCGCGGACCTGGTGCCCAATTCGGCGTACGCGCTGGTCTTCACGGCCGCGAGCGTGCGCGACGTCGCGGGCAACGCGTTTCCAGGGACGTCGAACTTCGACTTCACCACCGGGACCAGCGTCGCACCCGACACCGCGGCGCCGGTGCTCAGGAGCACGCAGCCGACGGACGACGCGCTCGAGGTCGCGACCGACGCCGCCATCGTGCTGACCTTCGACGAGGCGATCGCGCGCGGCACCGGCAGCGTCGTGCTGCGCAAGGGCACCGGCGACGTCGTCGAGACCTTCCCGGCCGGCGGCAGCGCCGACCTCGTCGTCTCGGGGAGCACCGTGACGATCCGGCCGTCGGCCGCCCTCGCGACAGGCACCGACTACGTCGTCGACTTCGGGTTCGCGAGCTTCACCGACACCGCGGGCAATCCGTGGGCGGGCAGCGCCTCGTACAACTTCCGCACCGCCGGCCCGCGCGCGGGCAGCCTGCTGGGCACGGCCGGCGACGACGTGCTCGCCGGCACCGGGTTCGCGGACTTCGTCAGTGCCCTGGCGGGCAACGACCTGATCGCCGGGCTGGGCGGCAACGACGACCTCGACGGCGGGCCGGGTCGCGACGTCGCGCTGTTCGGCGGGCCGCGCGCCGGCTACCGCGTCGAGAAGACCGGCACGCTGTGGAAGGTCGCCGACACCGCCGGCGGCGAAGGCACGGACACGCTGCACGCGATCGAGGCGCTGCAGTTCGCGGACAAGTCGTTCGAGCTCGCCGGGCCGGGGCTCGCGCACGCGCCGGACTACGGCCGCGACCCGTCGTTCCTGTTCGACCCGGTGTACTACCTGCTCGCGAATCCTGACCTCGTGCCGTCGGTGACGCTGGCCGGGGCCTGGACGCACTACGCGAGCATCGGCGCCTCCGTCCACCGCAAGCCGGTCGCGTGGTTCGACGCGTCGTACTACGCGGCGAAGTGGGCCGACCTCGCGCCGCTGCACCTGGACGACGCGACGCTGTTCATGCACTACAACCTCTACGGCGTGTGGGAGGGCCGCTCGGCCGGCCCGCGCTTCGACCACTTCGACGGCAACCGCTACCTCGCCGACAACCCCGACGTCGCCGCTTACGTGGACGCCAACCTCGCGGGATTCCTCGGCAGCCGCACCAACGGCGCGATCGCGCACTTCATCATCTACGGCGCCAACGAGCAGCGCGTCGCGTACGACACGACCGGCGTGCTGGTCGACATGGGGTACGTCGTCTAGCGCGACGCGAGGCGCCCGGAGCGCGCCCCGCGGGCGCACGCGCGCTGCACCGGCGCGCCGGCCTCAGCGCACGGGTTCGGCGACGAACACCGGGATGCGCCGCTCGGTGCGCCTGCGGTAGTCCTCGTACGGCGGGTATGCGTCCACCGCGAGCCGCCACAGCCGCGCGCGCTCGGCGTCGTCGTCGACCTCGCGCACGGTCATCGGCATCACCTCGGTGCGGTCGCGGATCTGCACCGACGGGCTCGCGCGCAGGTTGCCGACCCACTTCGGGTCCTTCGGGGCGCCGCCCACCGAGCCGACCAGCACGTAGTTCGCGCCGTCCTTCACGCGCATCAGCGGCGTCTTGCGAACGGCCCCGCTGACGTGGCCGACGTGCGTGACGATGATCACCGGGTAACCGGTGTCGCGCAGCGTCGTCGCCTCGGTGCCGCCGCTGGCCTCGTAGCGCTCGACCTGCTCGCGCACCCACGCGATCGGGCTGGGGATGTAGTCGGGCACGTTCGGCTCCTCTGAAGACGAGCCGGCAATCTAGCACGCGCCGGCCTTCGCGCTTCGAGCGCGGCCGCCTGCCGGCACCGGCTTGCCGGCGCCGGCTTCCATCGGCGCGGCCGCGCGTCTATGCTCGCGGCTCCCGGAGGCGATCATGCAAGCGCTCACACTGGCGGGGCGGATCCTGTTCCTGTCGACGGACCCCTCGAAGCTCGAAGGCCAGCTGAACGGCGCGGACCTCGCGCCGCGCGACGCCGGGCCGCTGCGCGACGAGGTCTCGACCGACGAGATCATCCCCGTCCCGAAGATGACGTTCTGCGACGAGCGCGTCGGCGACTACGCGCTGACCGGATTGAAGTCGGGCGACCGCTTCCCGATCGGGCGCGGTGCGCTGCGCGCGGGCCGCTTCGACGTGATCGTCGCGGGCCGCCGCTACGGCAAGGGCTCGTCGCGCGAGCACGCGCCGTTCGCCGAGAAGAGCGCGGGCGTGCGGCTGGTGGTCGCGGAGAGCTTCGAGCGGATCTATCGCCAGAACGCGGACAACATCGGGCTGCTGACGTCGACGGACCCCGGCCTGGTCGAGCGGCTGCGTGCCGGCGAGCCGATCACGCTCGACGAGATCCTCGCCGGGCGCGACCGTCTCACGTGCGCGATCGTGCGCGCGGGCGGTCTGCTCGCGTACGGCAGCGCGCGGTCGTTCGACGCGGCCGGCGGGCGCGAGGACGAGCCCGCGCCGGCCGCGCTCACCTACGCGGAGAAGATCGTTCGCCGGCACCGGCGGACCACGCCCGACACCGCCGGCGCGCTCGAAGCCGGCGCGGGCGTCTTCGTCGAGCCCGACTGGCGCTACGTCATCGAGATGTACACCGGCATGGCCGCGCACCTGCTGCGGCGCGCGTACGGCGAGCGCGTGCCGGTCCGCGGTGCCGAGTCCATCCTCGCGTTCGAGGACCACCTGTCGTACGCGCACCGCAGCGCCGCGTTCCAGACCGGCCTCCTGGGCGACTTCGGCGGACTCTCGCGCGCGCACCGCGAGTTCGTCGCCGAGCACGGCATCCGCAACCACGGCTTCCTCGAGGACGGCGAAGGCTCGCAGGGCATCTGCCACCCGATGGTCACCGAGCGCTATGCGCTGCCCGGGCAGCTGATCGCGGCCACCGATTCGCACACGCCGCACAGCGGCTCGGTCGGTTGCCTCGCGTTCGGCGTCGGCACGACGGACATGGCGAACGCCTTCGTCGCCGGCGTCGTGCGCATGACGATGCCGAAATCGCTGCTGTTCCGGCTCGACGGCGCGCTGCGCCCCGGCGTCACGGCCAAGGACCTGGCGCTGCACCTGCTGTCGCTGCCGGGCGTGCGGGCGGGCGCCTGCGTGGGCCGGCTCGTCGAATTCGCGGGCACCGCGATCGCGGGGCTCTCGACGGACGAGCGCGCCACGCTCACGAACATGACCGCCGAGCTCGGTGGCTTCGGCGGGATCGTCGCGCCGGACGCCGAGACGGTGCGCTTCCTGAAGGCGCGCCGCGGCATCGACTTCACGATCGAAGCGTGGATGCGCAGCGACCCGGACGCGCGCTTCGACGACACGATCGCGGTGGACTGCTCCGCGCTCTCGCCGATGGTCGCGGCCCCGGGCGACCCCGGCAACGGCCGCCCGATCACCGAGGTGGCCGAGCGCCCGCGCGTGGACATCGCCTACGGCGGATCGTGCACCGGCGGCAAGCGCGACGACTTCGACCAGTACCACGCGGTGCTGTCGTGGGCCGCGCAGCACGGCCTGCGGGTGGCGGCGGGCACGCGGCTCTACCTGCAGTTCGGCACGCTCGGCGTGCGCGACCACTGCGCCGAGCGCGGCTACCTGGAGGCTTTCGAGCGCTGCGGCGCCGAGATTCTGATGCCGTCGTGCGGCGCGTGCGCGAACCTCGGCCCCGGCGGATCGACACGGCCGGACCAGGTCACGGTGAGCGCGCAGAACCGCAATTTCCCAGGGCGCTCCGGCCCCGGCCAGGTCTGGATCGCCAGCCCCGCGACGGTCGCGGCGAGCGCGATCGCGGGGCGGCTGACGGCGTTCGACGAGCTGATGCGGGCGGGGTGAGGATCCGACACGCTGCACGTCGAATCGAATCACCGCAGCGCGCATCGGAGCGGGTCGTCAGACCAGTTGAGCCGTCCTCAAGAGGTTGAGCGCCCGTGCGCCCCTTGCCGAGTCCGGGTGCGTAGACGCGGGGTCGGTCAGCGGCCATCCAGCGTCTTGCCGAAGAACTTCACGACTTCCGCATTGAAGGCGACGTGAAACGCCGCCCGATCGAAGCCCGCCGGGCTCGCGCAGATCGCGGCGTTGATCGATGCGAGCGCGTCGCTGCAAGGTGCCTGGAAATCGTAGTGGCCCGCATTCGGAACGACGTGGTACTCCGGTGCCTCGGTCAGCGCCAATCGCACGGCCTCGGCATATCGCGGATGCGGCACGAGGGTATCGTGCTCGGCCCGCCACAGTTGAACCGGCACTTTCACGTCTTTCAGGCCGTCCGGCGAGAACGCGAATCCGATTGCGGGCGCCGCGACGACGGCGGCTTTGATGCGTGGGTCGGCGACGGCGACGGGGGAACGCGCGGCGACCGGGCGTCCGGTCCTGGCCAACAGACGGCACACGTAGTCGGCAGGGTACTGAAGACAGACGGGGCCGATCTTCGTGAAGTCCGGGATCCCACCGATGAGCGCGAGCGTGGTGAATCCGCCTGCGGAAAACCCGAACATGCCGACGCGCCGCGGGTCGATTGCCGCACGCGCCTCCCAGGTCGACAACATGTGGTCGATCACCCGGCTGACTTGTCTCGGCCGGTCCATGACGTCGGAGATGCGACTCTGGTCGGCGTAGTTGTCGCCCGTGTGGTTCATCGCCACCACGACGAAGCCTGCCTCGGCCAGCGCGATGGCAGTGTCGAAATGAACGAGGTTCGAGGCCGCCGCTCCGTGGGAGATGACGATCATCGGCAACGCCGTGCCGTTGACCGGTGCGTTCATGGCGACGGTCATCGTCGTCGGGCCCATCGACACGGGTCTGGCGGCGGCCTGGCTCGGATACCAGATGCCGATCACGATCGGCTTGTCGCCCGGGTCGGCGGCGCTTCCCTGCTGGAAGCCGGCCGCATGGGCACTCGTTCCGGCGAACAATGTCGCTATCGCCGCGACGGCGAATCGCAGCGACGACGTCCTGATCTTCATGGTGGCATCCTGATTCAAGGAAGCGGAGGCGTCGGCACAGCAGAGCTTGTAAACGTGCCGGAGGCCTCTTCTATAAGCCGAGAAGCGACGGGGAGCGAGAGCGACCGTTTGCCAAGTAGGGTCGGCGCGGCCCGCACGCCTCGCGATTCGCACCGGCGTCGCAGCGCGCTCTATCGACCGAGTCCGAGGTCACCTGGCCACGCGTGCTCATTTCCTCTTTGGGGATGGCGGATCCGCGAAAGGCCTCGAGATTCGCGTTGTCGCTCGCCGGCTTGATGTTGTCCTGGTGGAGCGGAGGACTCTTGAATAGTCCGTGGAGAGCCGCGCCGGATGGGCTTGTCGGTCGGACGGCGAGGGCGAGTTACCCTCGGAGTTACCCTCTATGGCGGTGTCCTGCCCCTTGTTGCGCTGGAGTCACTCGTTCAACTCGAGCAAGAGGATGCCCAGGGGTCCAGCACCTGCAGGTCCGGATGCGGAAAGTCCCGGAGGTTTCGCGTGACCAGCGTCAGGCCATGCGCCAGCGCGGTCGCGGCGAGCAGGCTGTCGATCGCCGGCAACGGCCGGCCCGAATTCGCAAGGAGCCTTCCCCATCGGTCCGCCACGACGGAATCCACCGGCAGGACGCGGCCGGCAAAGTACGTCGGCAGCTCGACTTCGAGCCAGTCCAGCAGTCGACGCTTACGACTTCCCTCAGGCAAGCCCTCGACCCCCTTGCGCAATTCGCCCAATGTCAGGACGGACAGATACAACGTCGTCGCCGGCCGCTCGGCGAACCAGCGGACGACGTTCGCGTCCGGATCGCGCCGTCGCAGTTCCGACAGCACGTTGGTGTCGACGAGATAGCTCAAAGCGCCACGTCGCGAGTCAAGCTCGCGTCACGGGTGAGGTCGATGTCGTCGACGCCGAACAGCGGCGAGCGGCGCATGAAATCGACCAACGACTGCCCGGCGCCAGTGAGCCGCTCGTACTCGTCCTTTGACAGCACCACGGCCACCTCGCGCCCGTGCCAGGTGATGGCTTGCGGGCCGGTGTGTTCGGCTTCGCGGACCAGTTCGGACAGTTGGGCTTTCGCTTCCTGAATTTGCCATGCGCGCACGACAACCCCATTCTGACTAGAATGGTCAGATTCTACCGAAGCCGTTCGCAGTTGCCAACCTCGACGGCAGGACGTTCAACGAAACACCTGCCCGCAATTCTGTAGTGCACGATGGGCCGTCTCGACCGTGCCACGCGACTCGATTCGCCGAAGCACCGTGAGCAACTCCGGCGCGGTCACATCGGCGACCGGCCGGCCGCCGATCCACGGGAAAACGTCGCGCTCGAGCCGGCGGACGACCTTGTCGCCGTGCGAGTCGGCTCAGTTCGGCGCCATCTTCGCGTACCACTCACGCGCGATCGCCTCGAAGCTGTTCGCCGCGCGCTCGGCCTGCATGGCTTGGTGGCCTTGCGATGCACGCCGGGATCGACGTCGTCGGCCAGCAGCTTGCGCGCACCGTCGCGGCGAGCGCGCGCCTTGGTGAGGCTCGCGTCCGGATACGTGCCCATCGAGAGCAGCTTCGCCTTGCCCCCGAACGCATACCGGAACCGCCACCACTTGCCGCCCGCGGGCGAGACCCCGAGGTACAAGCCCGCGCCATCGAACATCTTCCGGGATTTCGGACACGACTTCGCGTTGCGGATCGCAGTGTCCGTGAGCGGCATCGTGGGGTAACTCCTCCGGCGATCGACGAGTTACCCCGGAAGTTACCCCGCCCGGAACTCGGATGCCCTCGGACCATGCTACCCACCGCCGGACGAAAACCCAATAAAAAACCGGCCCTTGGGCCGGTTCGAGGTCTTCCTGGGATCTTCTTGGTTGTTGTCTTGGTGGAGCGGAGGAGGATCGAACTCCCGACCTTCGCATTGCGAACGCGACGCTCTCCCAGCTGAGCTACCGCCCCGAAGCCTTGCATTATAGCCGATTCCGCAGGCCTGCAAATTCACCGGCGGACCCTGCGTCTCGAACCCGCGCCGCCCGGCGCGCGGGACTCGCCCGCCGGCACGCGCACCGCTACAGTGTCGACGAGACCGCCCGCGAGGAAGCCCCATGCGATACACCGCCGAGTTCTGCGACCGCGAGTACAACGCGCGCGCGATGATCCCCGATCACCCGGCGATCTTCGCGCGCTGGGCGCGGGTCGCGCAGGATGTTCGCGCGCACGCGCACGCTCGCCTGGGCCTCGCCTACGGCAGCTCGCCGAAGCAGTCGCTCGACTTCTTCCCCGCCGCGCACGCGGACGCCCCGCTCTTCGTCTTCGTGCACGGCGGCTACTGGCGCTCGCTCGACAAGTCGGACTTCTCCTGGATCGCGCCGCCGTTCGTCGAGCGCGGCGTCGCGGTCGCGATGCTCAACTACGACCTGCTGCCCGCGGTGTCGGTGCACACGATCGTGCTGCAGGTGCTGCGCGCGCTCGAGTGGCTGTGGCGCGAGTCCGAGACGCTGGGGTTCGACCCGTCGCGCATCGTCGTCGGCGGGCACTCGGCGGGGGGGCACCTCGCGGCGATGAGTGCGTGCGCGCTGTGGCCGCAGTGGGACCCCGACCTGCCCGCGGACCTGGTCGCCGGCGTGGTCTCGGTCAGCGGCCTCTACGACCTCGAGCCGCTGCGCCACACGACCTTCCTCGGGCCGGACCTCGCGCTCGACGAGGCGGGCGCGTTCCGCGCGAGCCCGGCGTGGATGACCCCCGCGACCGGCGCGCCGGTCGTGACCGCGGCGGGCGGGCTGGAGAGCGAGAGCTTCAAGGCGCAGAGCGCGCTGCTCGCGCAGCGCTGGCCGCGCAACGTCGTCGCCGATCTCCCGATGCCGGGGCGCAATCACCTCACCGTGGTCGACGCGCTCGCCGAGCCCGGGAACCCGCTGTTCGAGGCCGCGCTCGGGCTCTGCCGCGGCGCGTGAACGCCTCGCCGCGCGCGCCGAGGGTCGAGCGTGCGGGCCTCAGTGCACGGCGCGGTCCTGCCCCGCCCAGTACCTCGCCCGCAGCGCCTTCTTGTCGGGCTTGCCCAGCCCCGTGACCGGCAGCGCGTCGACGAAGTCGACGCTCTTGGGCGCGTAGACCGCACCCTTGGCGTCGCGCACGAGCTCGATCAGCTCCTCGCCGCCCGCGCTCGCGCCAGGCCTGAGCACGACCACCGCCTTCACCGCCTCGCCCCACTTCGGGTCCGGCACGCCGATGACCCCCGCGGCCGCGACCGCCGGGTGGCGCGTGAGCACGTCCTCGACCTCGCGCGGGTAGACGTTGAAGCCGCCGCTGATGATCATGTCCTTGCTGCGGTCGACGATGTAAAGGAACCCGTCGGCGTCGCGGCGCGCGAGGTCGCCGGTGTAGAGCCAGCCGTGGCGCAGCGCACGCGCCGTCTCCTCGGGCTTGTTCCAGTAGCCGCGCATCACCAGCGGGCCGCGCACGCAGATCTCGCCGACCTCGCCGACCGGCACCTCGCGCCCGTCGTCGTCGAGCAGCCTCACCTGGCTGTCGCCGACCGGCGCGCCGCACGACGCGAGCCGGTGCGGGAAGCGCTCCGGGTCGTGGTCGCGCTTGTGCAGCACCGACACCGTGTTCGGCGCCTCGGACTGGCCGTAGAGCTGCATGAACACCGGGCCGAAGACCTTCATCGCCTCGGTGAGCCTGCCCGGCGACATCGGCGACGCGCCGTAGATCACGAGTTCGAGCGACTCGAGCGCGGCCGCGTCCAGCCCCGGCTGGTCGAGCAGCACGTAGATCATCGTCGGCACCAGAAAGGTCGACGTGATGCGGTGTCGCTTCACGAGCGCGACGAAGCGCTGCGGGTCGAAGCCCTTGTCGATGACGAACGTGCCGGCCTGCATCAGCACCGCCATGATCATCGCGCCGGCCGCGTGCGTGATCGGCGTCATCGCGAGGAATCGCACCTCGGCCGGCCAGTCCCACTCGGCGACCTCGGTCATCACCATCGTCACGTGCACGCGGTGCGTGTGCACGACGCCCTTGGGCTTGCCGGTGGTGCCGCCGGTGTAGATGAGCACGCAGACGTCGTCGGCCGTCGCCTCGGGGACGAGCGGGCCGGGCGTGAACCCCGCGGCCGCCGCGAGGATGTCGTCGCCGACGCGGCTCGGGCCGAAGCCCCACACGCGCTCGAGCAAGGGCAGGCGCGCCTTCAGCGCCTTCGCCCGCTGCGCGAAGGTCTCGGGGTCCACGAACAGCGTGGTGACCCCCGAGTCCTCGAGCAGGTACGCGTGGTCGTCTTCGGACGCCATCGGGTGCATCCAGGTGACGCGCAGGCCGATCAGGTAGGCGGCGGCGGTCACCATGAACGCCTCGGGGCGGTTCGAGGACAGCGTCGCGACCGCGTCGCCCTTCTTCAGGCCGCGCGCCTTCAGCGCCTGCACGAGGCAGGACAGCTGCTCGCCGAACTCGCGGTACGTGATGCTGCGCTCGTCGAGCACGAACGCGACGCGATCGCCGCCGCGCTGCACGGCCCTCACGACCAGGTCGCCCATGCTGCAGCCTTCGTGCAGCGCGCTTGCTTCGCTCATTTTCCGCCCCCGTTGAGCGCCTCGAGCACGCGCAGCAGCGACGACGTGTCGTCGCGTCCCCACCCGTGCCCGACCAGCGCGTTGAGCTGCTGCGACACCAGCGCGGTGGCCGGCATCGACAGTCCGAGCGCCTGCGTCATCTCGACGACCAGCGCGAAGTCCTTCTGGTGCAGGCGCGCCTCGATGCCGGCGGCGAAGTCGCGCACGGTCATCTTCGCGCCCATCGAGTCCAGCATCCGGCTGCCCGCGAGCCCCGCCTGCAGCGCCGGCAGCGCCACCGCGGGCTCCACGCCGTTGGCGCGCGCGAACATCATCGCCTCGGCGATGCCCTGCACGTTGACCACCTGCACGATCTGGTTGCACGCCTTCACGACCTGCCCCGCGCCGTGGCCACCCACGTGCGTGATCGTGCGGCCCAGCGCGGACAGGATCGGCCGCGCGCGCTCGAGCACCCGTGCCGCACCGCCGACGATCACCGACAGCGTCGCGGCCTTCGCGCCCGCGACGCCGCCCGACACCGGGCAGTCGAGCATGTCGACGCCCTGCTCGGCGAGCCGGCGCGCGAACTCGCGCGTGGCCGGCGCCGAGATCGTGGAGAAGTCGATGACGATCGTGCCGCGGGCGGCGCCGTGCGCCGCGCCGTTCTCGCCGAAGAGCACCTGCTCGACGTCGCGCGTCGCGGTCACGTTGGTGCAGACGAACTCGGCGCCGCGCGCCGCGTCCGCGGGCGTCGGTGCGTACGTCGCGCCCCGGTCGACGAGCGCCTGCGCGGCCTCGCGCCGGCGCGCGTGCACCGCGACCGCGTGCCCGGCCGCGAGCAGGTGCCCGATCATCGGGGCGCCCATCGCCCCCGCGCCGATGAATCCGATCCTCGACATGGGTCTCCAGTCCTACGGATTGCGCATCAGCCGGTCGAGGACCTTGCGGTCGACGGCGGGTGCGAACAGTTCGATGAACGCGAGCGCGAAGCCGCGCAGGAACGCGTCGCGGCGCACCGCGAGCCGCGTGTGGTTCACGCCGAACAGCCCGCCCGCCGGCAGCGCGGTCAGCGCCCGGTCGCGACCCGGATCGTACGCGAGGTCGGCCATGATCCCCACGCCCAGGCCCAGCGCGACGTAGGTCTTGATCACGTCGGAGTCGATCGCGGCGAGCACGACGTCGGGCTTCAGTCCCGCCTGCTGGAACGCGCGGTCGATGCGCTTGCGGCCGGTGAACTCCTCGACGTACGTGACCAGCGGATAGCGCTGCAGCGTCACCAGCGACAGCGGCTTGTCCAGGATCGGGTGCCTGTTCGGGACGATCACGACGTGCTCCCACTCGAACGCCGGGATCGTGACCAGCTCGGGCTGGTCGTCGGAGACCTCGGTGGCGATCGCGAAGTCGACCTCGCGCACGAGCAGCGAGCGCGTGATCTGCTTGGGGCTGCCCTGCAGCAGCGTCAGGCGCACCGCCGGATAGCGCTTGCGGAACTCGCGGATCACCGCCGGCAGCACGTAGCGCGCCTGCGTGTGGGTGGTCGCGATGCGCAGCTCGCCCGCGTCGCGCGCGCGGAAGTCGGAAGTGGAACGCTCGATGCCTTCGACCTCCGCGAGCACGCGCTCGGCGCGCGCGAGGATCTCGCGCCCCGGCTCGGTGAGCCCGAGCACGCGCTTGCCGTGGCGAACGAAGATGTCCACCCCGAGCTCGCTCTCGAGCTCGAGGATGCCGCGCGAGAGCGCGGGCTGCGAAGTGCCGATCGCCTGCGCCGCGTGGGTCAGGTTGAAGTGGTGGCGCGCGGTCTCGCGCACGAATCGCAGCTGCTGCAGGTTCATCGTCGGGCGGGCGGGCGGCAGGCCCCTGCGGGGGGCGCGTCGCCCGGCGTCATCGGTGGCAGGACCGGTCCGGGAAGTAGCGGTCGCAAAAATAGCACGGCCCCGCCGGCAGCCACGCCGGCACCGCGTACCAGCGCCGCCGCGCCTCGTCGAGCACCGCGTCGCGGTAGGCCGCGTAGCGGAACCCCCGGCCCTCGACGAAGTGGAACGTCGCGCCGAGCACGTCGACCTCGCGGTACTCGACGCGCTCGAAGTACGGCGCGTAGTTCTCCGGCTCGGGGCGCTCCTTGCGGATCACGAGGATGTCGCGCCCGTCGAGGCGGCGGAAGTCGGTGAGGATGTCGTCGTGGCGCGCGTGGCTCGACGCGGGCCCGAACACGAACACGTAGCGCTTCAGGTTGAAGCCGATCGTCACCGCCGGGGAGTAGCCGTTGGCGGCGATTTCGAAACGATCGAGATACGGCGCGATCTTCTCGTTCAGGGCCTGCGGGCGCAGCGTCATCACCAGCCCGTCGTAGCTGCGCGACGACTTGAACCACTCGAGCGGCGCGAGCCACAGCCCGGCCAGCACGGCGTAGTGCACGAGCGCGAGCACCGCACCGAAGCGCAGTGCGCCGCGCAGCGCGCGCTCGCCCGCGCCGAGCGCGAACAGCACGATCGCCGGCGCGACGAAAGACGCCAGCCAGTGCAGCCCGACGGTCTTGCCGGCGGACATCAGCGCGAAGAGCGCGAACGGCACGCCGGCGATCCACGCGAGCGCGCGCCGGGCTTCGCGCGACTGCTCGGCCGACGCGGCCGCCGCCCCGCCCGCCCCGGTCGGACGCGCCCCCTCGTCACCCGCGCCCGCGGCCGTCGCCCCCGCCGCCGACTCGTCGCCCCTCCCCGCGGCCCGTCGCGCCAGCGCCCACGCCACCGCGGGGATCAGCACGTACGCGAGCGACACCAGGTACAGCGGCGGGTTCTTCCACGACCAGCCCGCGTCGCCGTGCCGGTTCACCAGGTTGAACATCAGGTTCGGCCAGCAGTTCTGCGCGTTCCACGCCACCTGCAGCGCCGCGGCCGGCACGCTGCCCGCGACGACCCACCCGAGCCCGGCGAGCCGCGCGCGCGTCGGGCGCGCGACGAGCGCCGCGGCGATCCCGAGCGCGAGCATCCCCGCGAAGTACTTCGACAGCAGCGCGCCGCCGAGCAGCACGCCGGCGAGCAGGTAGTCGGCCGCGCGCCCGGTGCGCAGCGCGCGCAGCAGCGCCGCGACCGCCGCGAACGCGAACAGCATCAGCGGGATGTCGGTCGTGATCGCGACGTTCCAGACGTTGAGCGGCGCGAGCAGCACGAGCGTGCCGGCGACCCAGGCGAGCGCCTCTCCGTGACGCCGCACGCACGCGACCGCGAGCCCGGCGACCGCGAGCGGCACCAGCAGCGCGGGCAGCCGCAGCACGAACGGGTGCCACGAGAGCTTCGCGAGCGCCGCGAGCCACCAGCCCACCATCGGCGGGTGGTCGTAGAAGCCCCAGTCCGGGAACTTGCCCCACCAGAAGAAGTACGCCTCGTCGCCGGTGATCGGCAGCCCCGCGGCGAGCAGTGCGCGCGCCGCCAGCGTCACGCAGGCAACGACCGCGAACGCGCGCCGCGCGCGCGACGCGTCGGAGAGCGGTGCGTCGAACGTCAGCACGCCCGCGCTCCGGCAGGTGCCGCGCCCGGCAAAAGAAAAAGGCGCACATCGCTGTGCGCCTCAAGTGGCAGCATCGCTGCCTCTCCTCCTCCTCGATCCTCGCGCTCGCGACGGGTCGCGAGCAGCAAGACCGGCGAATCGTATCCGTTGCCCCGACGAACGTCCACGGTTTTTTTGTCCAGGACGCGACTTTTCATGATGCACCGCCGCATTCAGTGCGCGCGGTCGACCCACGCGAGCATCGCCATCGCGAGCGCGAGGGCGACGACGCTGGGAACGCAGGCCGCGAGCCAGGCGGGCCAGGTATTCAGGAGCCCGAGGTGCGAAAACAGGCCATTCAGAAAATGGAACGCGACGCCGAGCATGATCCCGGCGAACACCTTGTAGCCGATCCCGCCGGCGCGCGCCTGAAGGTACGCGAACGGCAGCGCGAGGATCATCATCACGACGACCGCGAGCGGATAGACGAGCTTCTTCCAGAGCGCGATCTCGTAGCGGTCGGAGCGCTGCTGGTTGTCGCGCAGGTGCTCGACGTACTGCGCGAGATTCCACGCCGACATCCGCTCGGGCGCCAGCATCAGCACGCCGACGATGTCGGGCGTGAGCTCCGACACCCAGGCTCGCCGCGGCACGAGGCTGCGCAGCGCGCGCAGCGCGACCGCGTTGTCGGCGACGCGCACCGGCTCGAACAGCGTCTGCTCGGCGTTCTCCAGGTCCCACGACTGCGGCGGCACGAAGCGCCCGCGCGCCGCCGACAGCAGCTCGACGAGCCGGAAGTCGCGGTCGAACTCGAACACGCGCACCGAGCGCAGCGTGGTGTCGGGCATCAGCTCGCCGATGTTCACGAAGCGCATGCGCTGGACGTTGCCGTCGGCGTCCTTCAGGGTGTCCTTGATCCACAGGCCGGACCTGAACTCGCCGGCGACCGTCGCGCCGATCGCCGACAGGCGCACGTTCTGCGCGATCTTCTCGGCGGGCGGCGTGAGCAGCTCGCCGACGACCGCGGTGCCGATCGCCATCCACACGCCCACCGCGAGGATCGCGCCGAGCGCGCGCCGCCGTCCCAGCCCCGCGGCGCGCATCGCGGTGAACTCGGAGTGCGACGCGAACTGCGCGAGCGCGTAGATCGTGCCGATCAGCGCGGCGATCGGCATCAGCTCGTAGATCCGGCTCGGCAGCCCGAGCCCGACGAACGCGAGCGCGTGCTGCAGCTTGTAGCCGCCGCGGCCGATGTCGTCGAGCTCGTTGATGAAGTCGAAGAACGCGAACAGCGCGAGGAAGCCCACGAGGACGAACGCGACCGACGCGAGGATCTCGCGACGCATGTAGCGCCCCATCAGCGTCACGCGCGCGCCCTCCGCAGCGACGGCATGCGCAGGCGCGGCAGCGTGAGCCTGCGCCAGTACATCAGCGCGACGACCACCGCGAGCCCCGCGTGCACGACCCACACGCCGACGCCGAACGAGATCCGCTCCTGGGCGACCCACGCCTGGCTCAGCGAGATCAGGTTGCTGTAGATCACGTAGATCAGCAGCGCGACGATCAGGTTCACCGAGCGCCCCACGCGCGGGTTGAACGACGACATCGGCACCGCGAGCAGGCCCAGCATCACGGCCGAGATCGGCAGGCTCACGCGCCAGAGCAGCTCGCCCATGCCGCGCGGCGTGCCCTCGCGGATCAGCTCGAGCGTCGACTTCACGCGCGCGGAGTCGTCGGGCGAGATGTCGGGCTTGGGGTCCAGCCGCAGGCCGTACAGCTCGAACTCGGTCAGGCGGAACGCGGGGCTGGCGCGGTCGCCGTCGTAGCGGCGGCCCTTCTCGAGCACGAGGAAGCGGTCGCCGTTGGGGTCCTGCCGGATGTGCCCGCCCGCGGCCGCGACGATCGTGAGCTTCTCGCCCTGCGACTGCGTGACGAACACGTTGCGCACCGAGCGCTGGTCTTCGCTGATCGACTCGACGAAGAACACCCGCGACGCCGACGCCGACTCCCTGAACTGGCCGGCGGCCACCTGCGAGATGTCCTCGCGCTGCGCGAAGCGCTTCTGGTAGTCGCTCGTCTGGCGGTTCGCCCACGGCGCCACCAGGAACGCCACCGCCGCGATGACGACGACGAAGGGAACCGCGAAGCCGAGCACCGGGCGGATCCACTGCGCGATGCTCTGCCCGCACGCGAACCAGATCACCATCTCGGAGTCGCGGTACGCGCGCGTGATCGCCATCAGCACCGCGATGTACAGGGTGAGCACCAGCAGCACCGGCAGGAAGTTGATCGCGGAGAACGCGATCAGCGGCAGCACGCTCGCGGTGTCGACGCCGCCGGCCGCGGCCCGGCCCAGCAGCCGGATCAGCGTCGTGGTCACCATGATCGTGAACAGCGTGGCGAACACCACGCCGGCCAGGTTGGCGAGATCGCGGCGCAGGGCCTTCTTGAAGAGCATCGGTGGGCGGGTTGAAGGGGCTCGCGGCCCCCCGGCGCCGGTGCGACGCGCCCGGGCGCGGATCGTATAATCCGGCCGGACTTCCGAGGGGATGCAGCGATGGATTTCAGTATAAAGACTTCCGCGGCCGACGCCGTGCGCACCGAGTGCGCGATCGTCCCGGTGCTGGCGGGCCGCAAGCTCACCGCCGGCGGCCAGGCGCTCGACGCCGCGCTCGGCGGCGCACTGTCGGGCGCGCTGGCGCGCGGCGACCTGCCCGCGAAGGCCGGGTCCACGCTGCTCGTCTACGGCCAGCCCAGGCGCGTCGAGCGCGTGCTGCTCGTCGCTCTCGGCGACGACGCCGCCGTGTCCGAGAAGAGCTTCGCGGAGGCCGCGAAGGCCGGGCTGCGCGGCGCGGGCGCGCTCTCGGTCGCGCAGGCGACGTCGCTGCTGCACGAGGCCGAGGTCGCCGGCCGCGGGCTGGACTGGCGCCTGCGCGCGCAGGTCGGCGCGGGGCGCGAGGCCGCCTACCGCTTCGACCGCATGAAGTCGAAGAAGGAGGCGACGCCGGTTCGCCCCGACAAGGTGCAGTTCGTCGTCGACCGCGGGCACGCGGCGTCCGCGCAGCGCGCGGTCGAGCGCGCGGTCGCGCTCGCCAACGGCATGGACCTCGCGCGCGACCTCGGCAACCTGCCGGGCAACGTCTGCACGCCGACGTACCTCGCCGACGAGGCCCGCCGCCTGGCGCGCGCGTTCAAGCTGCAGGTGCAGGTGCTCGACCGCCGGCGCATGGAGGCGCTGAAGATGGGCTCGCTGCTGTCGGTGGCGCGCGGCTCGGCGCAGCCGCCGCAGTTCATCGTGCTGCAGTACAAGGGCGGGCCGGCGAAGCAGGCCCCGGTGGTGCTCGTCGGCAAGGGCATCACGTTCGACACCGGCGGCATCTCGCTCAAGCCCGGCCCCGAGATGGACGAGATGAAGTTCGACATGTGCGGCGCGGCGTCCGTGCTCGGCACGCTGCGCGCGGTCGCCGAGATGAAGCTGCCGCTGAACGTCGTCGGCGTCGTGCCGGCGGCCGAGAACATGCCGGGCGGCGCCGCGACGCGCCCCGGCGACATCGTCACCAGCATGTCGGGCCAGACGATCGAGATCCTGAACACCGACGCCGAGGGGCGCCTGATCCTGTGCGACGCGCTCACGTACGCCGAGCGCTTCAAGCCGCAGGCGGTCGTCGACATCGCGACGCTCACCGGCGCGTGCGTGATCGCGCTCGGCCACCACCGCAGCGGCATGTTCAGCCGCAGCGACGCGCTCGCCGACGAGCTGCTCGCCGCCGGCCAGGAGATGAACGACCCGTGCTGGCGCATGCCCCTGGACGACGAGTACCAGGAGCAGCTGAAGTCGCCGTTCGCCGACGTCGCCAACATCGGCGGGCGCGCCGCGGGCTCGGTGACCGCCGCGTGCTTCCTCGCGCGCTTCACCAAGGCCTACGACTGGGCGCACCTCGACATCGCCGGCACCGCGTGGCGCTCGGGCGCGAACAAGGGATCGAGCGCGCGACCGGTGCCGCTGCTCACCGGGTTCCTGGTCGCGCGCGCCGGCGGCTGAAGGGCGTGACCCGGGTCGACTTCCACTTCAACGCGCCGGGCAAGCTCGAGTACGGGTGCCGGCTCGTGCGCAAGATCCTGCGCGCCGGCCAGCGCGTGGTCGTGTTCGCCGACCCGGTCTCGATCGCGAAGTTCGACGCCGCGCTGTGGACCTTCTCCCAGCTCGACTTCATCCCCCACGTCGCGGCCGGCGACGCGCTCGCCGCGCAGACGCCGGTCCTGCTGTGCAGCGAGGCGGTCGAGACCGCGCACTGCGAAGTGCTCGTGAACCTGGGCAGCGGCACGCCGGCGTTCTTCAGCCGCTTCGAGCGCCTGATCGAGGTCGTCGGCCCCGACGACGACGACCGCGCGGCCGCCCGCGAGCGCTGGCGCTACTACAAGGATCGCGGCTATCCTCTGGAGAGTCACGACCTCGCGCGCTGAGAACCCGAGCGCGCCGACGCCCGCCGCCGCGATGCCGATCCCTCCCGACCCCCGCCCGCCCGACGCCGCCCACGGCGCCGACCGCGACGACGCGATCCCGATGCTCACCGAGGTCGTGGAGCTGCCGGGCGAGGCCGCGCCCGAGCTTCCGGAGTCGCTCGCCGAGGTCGACTGGGCCGCGCTCGAGCAGCGCGTGCAGGACAACGTCATCGACCGCCTGATGCACCGCTCGGTCGACCTCCTCGACGGCCAGCTCAACGCGACGCTGAACGCGGTGATCGGGCGCGCGATCGACCACCTCTCCGCCGAGCTCCACGAGGCGCTCGCACAACTCACCCGAGACCTCGTCGCGCGCGCGGTCGCCGAGGAGCTCGACCGCGTCCACGCGGAGGTGGCGCGCCGCGAGCGCTCCCGTCCGGGCGGCCCGGGCGGCGCCGGCTGATCCGGCCCCGCGGGCCGGCGGCGGATATAATCCGCCGTCCGATCAAAGACTTACGAAAATGACCGCTCCCTCCCCGGCGGGCGACGCGAACGCGCTCGCCAAGAGTTTCGAACCCCGCGACATCGAGTCGTTCTGGTACCCGCAGTGGGAGTCGCGCGGCTACTTCGCCGCGGGCGCGAAGCCCGACGCGCCGTCGTTCTGCATCCAGCTGCCGCCGCCCAACGTCACCGGCACGCTGCACATGGGCCACGCGTTCAACCAGACGATCATGGACGGGCTCACGCGCTACTACCGGATGAAGGGCGCGAACACGCTGTGGCTGCCCGGCACCGACCACGCGGGCATCGCCACGCAGATCGTCGTCGAGCGGCAATTGGACGCGAAGGGCGCCTCGCGCCACGACCTCGGGCGCGCCGCGTTCGTCGAGCGCGTCTGGGAGTGGAAGCAGGAGTCCGGCTCGACGATCACCGGCCAGATGCGCCGCATGGGCGCGTCCACCGACTGGGCGCTCGAATACTTCACGATGGACCCGAAGCTCTCCGAGGTGGTCAAGGAGGTCTTCGTCAGGCTGTACCGGCAGGGGCTGATCTACCGCGGCAAGCGGCTCGTGAACTGGGACCCGAAGCTGCTCACCGCGGTGTCGGACCTCGAGGTCGTGAGCGAGGAGGAAGACGGCAGCCTGTGGGAGATCCGCTATCCGCTCGCCGACGGCAGCGGCCACCTCACGGTGGCGACCACGCGCCCGGAGACGATGCTCGGCGACACCGCGGTGATGGTGCACCCCGAAGACGAGCGCTACGCGGCGCTGGTGGGCAAGACCGTGAAGCTGCCGCTCACCGGCGACGGCGATCCGCTCGACCCCGCCGGCTGGCGCGAGCTGCCGATCATCGCCGACGCCTACGTCGACCGCGAGTTCGGCACCGGCGTGGTCAAGGTCACGCCCGCGCACGACTTCAACGACTACGCGGTCGGCCAGCGCCACGGGCTGCCGCTGATCGACATCCTCACGCTGGACGCGAAGGTCAACGACAAGGCCCCCGCGAAATACCGCGGCCTGGACCGCTTCGACGCCCGCAGGCAGGTGGTCGCCGACCTCGAGGCGCTCGGGCTGCTGGCGTCGGTCAAGCCGCACAAGCTGATGGTGCCGCGCGGCGACCGCACCAGCGCGGTCATCGAGCCGATGCTCACCGACCAGTGGTTCGTCGCGATGAGCAAGCCCGCGCCCGAGGGCACGCGCTTCCCGGGAAAGAGCATCGCGCAGAAGTCGCTCGAGGTGGTCGCCGACGGTTCCATCCGCTTCGTGCCCGAGAACTGGACCACCACCTACAACCACTGGCTCGAGAACATCCAGGACTGGTGCATCTCCCGCCAGCTGTGGTGGGGCCACCAGATCCCCGCGTGGTACAAGGCCGGCGAAGACGGCCGCCCGATCCACGACGGCACCGTCTTCGTCGCGCTCGACGACGCCGACGCGCGGGCGCAGGCGCGCGCCGCCGGCTGGAGCGGCGCCCTGGTGCGCGACGAGGACGTGCTCGACACCTGGTTCTCGTCGGCGCTGGTGCCGTTCTCGTCGCTGGTCGACCCCGAGCGGCCGTTCCTCGACGGCGAGCCGAACGTGCTGCCCGACCTCGCCCGCTACCTGCCGTCGTCGGTGCTCGTCACCGGCTTCGACATCATCTTCTTCTGGGTCGCGCGCATGGTCATGATGACCGTGCACTTCACCGGCCAGGTGCCCTTCCGCGACGTCTACGTGCACGCGCTGGTGCGCGACGCCGAAGGCCAGAAGATGTCCAAGAGCAAGGGCAACACGCTCGACCCGATCGACCTCATCGACGGCATCGGCATCGACGCGCTCGTGGGCAAGCGCACCACCGGCCTGATGAACCCGAAGCAGGCCGCGTCGATCGAGAAGCGCACCCGGCGCGAGTACCCGGACGGCATCCCGGCGTTCGGCGCCGACGCGCTGCGCTTCACGTTCGCGTCGCTCGCGAGCCCGGGGCGCAACATCAACTTCGACCTGGCGCGCTGCGAGGGCTACCGCAACTTCTGCAACAAGCTGTGGAACGCCACCCGCTTCGTGCTGATGAACTGCGAAGGCCGCGACGCGCACGCGATGGGCTACGCGCCGCACGGCGCCGGCGAGTGCTGCCCCGGCGGCTACATGGACTTCGGCCCGGCGGACCGCTGGATCACGTCGCAGCTGCAGCGCGTGGAAGCGGACGTGTGCCGCCACCTCGACGAGTACCGCTTCGACCTCGCCGCGCGCGCGATCTACGAGTTCGTCTGGAACGAGTACTGCGACTGGTACCTCGAGCTCGCGAAGGTGCAGCTCGCAGGCAGCGACGAGGCCCGCGCGCGCGCCACGCGGCGCACGCTGATCGGCGTGCTCGAGACGGTCCTGCGCCTCGCGCACCCGATCATCCCGTTCATCACCGAGGCGCTGTGGCAGAAGGTCGCGCCGCTGGCGCGCCGCTACGGCCCGGGCGGCGAGCAGACGCTCGAGGGCGACGCGCTCGCGGCCGCGATGGCCGAGTGCCGGTTCTCGATCATGACGCAGCGCTATCCGCAGGCGCAGCCGGCGAAGATCGACACCGCGTCCGAGGACTGGGTCGCGGGCCTGAAGGCGATGGTCGACGCGGTGCGCGCGCTGCGCGGCGAGATGGGGATCGCGCCGTCGCAGAAGCTGCCGCTGGTGGCGGTCGGCGACGGCGAGCGGCTGCGCGCGGTCGCGCCGTACCTGCAGTCGCTGTCCAAGCTGTCGGGCGTCGAGGTCGCCGACGCGCTGCCCGCGAACTCGGCGGCGCCGGTGCAGGTGGTCGGCGAGACGCGGCTGATGCTCGAGGTCCAGATCGACGCGGCCGCCGAGCGCGAGCGCGTCGGCAAGGAGATCGCGCGCCTCGAGGGCGAGGTCGCGAAGGCGAACGCCAAGCTCTCGAACGCGAGCTTCGTCGAGCGCGCGCCGGCCGCGGTCGTCGCTCAGGAGCGCGAGCGGGTGGCCGCGTTCGGGCGCACGCTCGAGCGTCTGCGCGAGCAGCTGGTTCGGCTGGGCTGACGCCCCGTCGAAGGGTTCGCGCCGTCAGCGCCGCTTCAGCCAGAACGACCAGACGCCGCCCTCGTTCCCGGTGCCGAGCAGTTCGTTGCCGGTCTGCTTCGCGAACGCGTTGAAGTCGCGCTCCGAGCCGGGGTCGGTCGCGACCACCTTCAGCACCTGGCCGCTCGAGAGCGTCGCGAGCGCCTTCTTCGCGCGCAGGATCGGCAGCGGGCAGTTCAGGCCGCGGGCGTCGACCTCGAGGTCGAAGGGAATCGGGGTGTCGGTCATCGTCGTCCTCGCGTGCGTTGCGCTTCGCCCGGCCCCGGATCAGCCGCCGTCGTCGGCCGCCGGGCGGCGCGGGCGGCCGGGAAAGTCGACGAACTCGTACGGCAGGTTGCGCGCCTTCATCCAGTCGGCGACCGCGAGCCCGGTGCCCGCGCGCCAGGGCTGCAGGCGCTCGGGCCGCACCATCCGGTACTCGGCGAGCTCGTGCGACAGGCGGATCTCGCCGTCGGCGACCACGTGGTACGCGATGATCAGCTCGTTCTTGCGCGTGAAGTCGTAGACGCCGATCAGCTCGACGCGCTGCGCGTCCAGGTTCGTCTCCTCCTTGACCTCGCGCCGGATGCCGTGCTCGGCCGACTCGCCGGCCTCCAGGAAGCCGGTGATCAGCGCGAAGGTTTTCGGCGGCCACGCGGCGTTGCGCGCGAGCAGGATCTCGTCGCCGACCTGCAGCAGCGCCGCGACGACCGGTGCCGGGTTGTTCCAGTGGACGAACTCGCACGCCGGGCACGTGCGGCGTTCGCGTCCCTCGAAGTCGCGCACCGCGAGCTCGGTCGCGCAGCGCGGGCAGAATCGATAGTCGGGATGGAGCATTCGGGATCCTCGATCGTCAGGAGGCGCAGTGTAAGTCGGTTGCGGCGCGCGTGCGTCAGCGGGGCTCGCGCGCGACGGGCTCGCGGGTGCGCAGCGTGAACACGCTGCCGGCGCCGACCAGCAGCGCGACGCCCCAGAAGATCGGCGCGAACGTGAGCGAGCCGGTGAGCACGGAAGACAACGCGCTGCCCGCGCTGCCGAACGCGGTCGGCAGCACGGTCTGGGTGCCGTTGATCAGCGTCATCCTCAGCCCGACGGCCTCGCCGACGCGCCCCGGCGGCGAGACCCGGTGCAGCAGCGCCATCACCGTCGGCTGGCCCACGCCCAGGCCCAGGCCGAGCGTGAACGACAGCGCGATCAGGCCCCAGTGGCTGGTGACCAGCGGAAACACCAGGTAGACGACCGACGCCACCGCCTGCACCCCGCCGATCAGCTGCCACTCGGTGAAGCGGCGCGCGATCAGCGGCATCGCCATGCGCACGACGAAGGTCGCGGCCGAGAAGGCTCCGAGCACGATCCCGATCTGGCTCGCCGACAGGCCGATCTTCGAGCCCTGGATCGGGAACATGAACAGCAGCATGTCCCACGCCATCGACGTCATCACGACGGACACGTACAGGCGCCGCAGCACCGGCTCGCGCATCAGGTCGAGCACGCGCCCGCGCGCCGGCGCGGTGCCCGGCGGCACGATGCTGCGCCCGGAGAAAGTCCAGCGCCACTTCAGCAGCACGTACGCGAGCACGATCAGCACCGAGGCCGCGGCGAACGACACGCCGAACGACGCGCCCGCGCCGGCGTGGTCGATCAGGAAGCCCGCGAGGATCGGCCCGACGAACGCCGAGATCGAGTACCCGACCGCGAGCAGGCTGAAGTTGCGCAGGCGCGCCGGGCCGTCGGCGAGCTCGCCGGTGAGCTTCTGGATGCTCATGTGGAACAGCATGAACGCGGTGCCGACGAGCACGCTGTTCGCGTACAGCGACGCGAGGTCCTGCAGGAACGCCGGCAGCGCGAACCCGATCGCCAGCGCGATCGCGCTCCACAGCATCGGCGCGCGCGTGCCGATGCGGTCGATCCAGCGCCCGCTCGAGACCGACAGCAGCATCGGCAGCAGCGAGTACAGCGACAGCAGCACGCCGACCATGTACGTGGGCGCGTCGAGCCGGATCGCGGCGAGCGACACCGTCATCCGGCTCATCGAGAACGCCGTGTGCGAGATCACCCCCAGGCACACGACCGCGAACAGCGAAGGCGAGCGCTCTCCCGCGGTCATGCGCCCCGCCCCGCCCGCGGAGCGATCGGCCGGCCCCCGCGGCAGCGCCGGCCCCGCGGCAGCGCCGGCCCCGCGGCAGCGCCGGCCCTTGCGGCAGCCCGGGCCCCGCGGCAGCGCCGGCCCTCGCGGCAGCCCGGCCCCCGCGGCAGCGCCAGCCGGCAGGCCGCGGGGCACCGCCGTGCGGCGCGGCCCCGGAGCGGGCGCGCGTCAACCCGCCGCGCGCTGCGCGGCCAGTCGCGCACGCCGGCCAGCGCCCCGGGCAGGCCGGCCGGGTCGGTGCCGCCCGCCTGCGCCATGTCGGGACGCCCGCCGCCCTTGCCGCCGACCTGCTGCGCGACGAAGTTCACGAGCTCGCCGGCCTTCACACGCGCGGTGGCGTCGGCGGTGACGCCGGCGATCAGGCTCACCTTCGCGCCGTCGACCGCCGCGAGCACGATCGCCGCGGTCTTCAGCCTGTCCTTGAGCTTGTCCATCGTCTCGCGCAGCGTCTTGACGTCGGCGCCGTCGAGGGTCGCGGCGAGCACCTTCAGCCCGCCGACGTCGATCGCCTGCGCGGCGAGGTCGTCGCCCTGCGAGGACGCGAGCTTCGACTTCAGCCGAGCCAGTTCCTTCTCGAGCGACTTCACGTTGTCGAGCACCTGCTCGATCTTCTGCGTGAGCTCGGCGGCCGGCGACCTGATCGCGGCCGCCGCCTCGTTCAGGCTCGCCGACAAACGCTGCACCCACGCGAGCGCGTTCTCGCCGGTGACGGCCTCGACGCGCCGGATGCCCGCGGCCACGCCGCCCTCCGCGACCACCTTGAACAGGCCGATGTCGCCGGTGCGCCCGACGTGCGTGCCGCCGCACAGCTCGCGCGACGAGCCGATGTCGAGCACGCGCACGGTGTCGCCGTACTTCTCGCCGAACAGCGCCATCGCGCCGCCCTTGACCGCGTCGTCGAACGCCATCACGCGCGCGTTCGCCGCCGCGTTGGCGAGCACTTCGCGATTGACGATCTCTTCCACGCGGCGGATCTGCTCGGGCGTGAGCGGCGCGTCGTGGCTGAAGTCGAAGCGGGTCTTGTCGGGGTCGACCAGCGAGCCCTTCTGCTGCACGTGCGCGCCGAGCACCTCGCGCAGCGCCTTGTGCATCAGGTGCGTGGCCGAGTGGTTGCGCACGGTGCGCGCGCGGCGCTCGGCGTCCACGCGCGCGTGGACCTTGTCGCCGACGCGAAGCTCCCCGGCGGCGAGCGCGCCGTGGTGACCGAAGACGTCGGCCTGGACCTTCTGCGTGTCGCTCACCTCGAAGCGGGCGGCGCCGGCGACGATCTCGCCGCGGTCGCCGACCTGGCCGCCGGACTCCGCGTAGAACGGCGTGACGTCGAGCACGACGATCGCGTCCTGCCCCGCGCGCACCGCGTCCACCGCGGCGCCGTCGACGTAGAGCGCGGCGACGCGCGCGTCGGCCGCGAGCGTGTCGTAGCCGACGAATTCGGTGCGCACGCCGTCGTACGCGAGCGAGCCGCCCATCTTGAACTTGCCGGCCGCGCGCGCCTGCTCGCGCTGGCGCTGCATCGCGGCCTCGAACCCGGCCTCGTCGACCGCGACCGAACGCTCGCGACAGACGTCGGCGGTGAGGTCGAGCGGGAAGCCGAAGGTGTCGTAGAGGCGGAACGCGGTCTCGCCGTCGAGGGTCTTCACGCCGCGGGCGAGCTCGGCCTCGAGGATCGCCATGCCGTGCTCGAGCGTCTCGCCGAAGCGCGCCTCCTCGTGGGCGAGGACGTCGGCCACACGAGCCTTCGCCGCGGTGAGCTCCGGGTACGCGGCGCCCATCGCGAGGTCCAGGTCCGCGACCAGTCGGTGGAAGAACGGCTCCTTGCGACCGAGCTTGTATCCGTGGCGCAGCGCCCGGCGGATGATCCGGCGCAGCACGTAGCCGCGCCCCTCGTTGCCCGGGATCACGCCGTCGACGATCAGGAACGCGCACGCCCGGATGTGGTCGGCGATCACGCGCAGCGACGGGTTGGAGAGGTCGGCCACGCCGGTCTCGCGCGCGGCGGCGCGGATCAGGTCCTGGAACAGGTCGATCTCGTAGTTGCTGTGCACGTGCTGCAGCACCGCGGCGAGCCGTTCCAGGCCCATGCCGGTGTCGACGCACGGCTTGGGCAGCGGCGTGAGCGTGCCGGCGGCGTCGCGGTCGAACTGCATGAAGACCAGGTTCCAGATCTCGATGTAGCGGTCGCCGTCCTGCTCCGGGCTGCCCGGCGGGCCGCCGGCGACGTCGGGGCCGTGGTCGTAGAAGATCTCGGAGCACGGGCCGCAGGGGCCGGTGTCGGCCATCTGCCAGAAGTTGTCGGACGCGTAGCGCGCGCCCTTGTTGTCACCGATGCGCACGATGCGCTCGAGCGGCACGCCGACCTCGTTCGCCCAGATGCCGTGGGCCTCGTCGTCTTCGGCGTAGACGGTGACCCAGAGCTTCTCCTCGGGCAGGCCGTAGACGCCGGTGAGCAGCTCCCACGCGAAGCGGATCGCGTCGCGCTTGAAGTAGTCGCCGAACGAGAAGTTGCCCAGCATCTCGAAGAACGTGTGGTGCCGCGCGGTGTAGCCGACGTTCTCGAGGTCGTTGTGCTTGCCGCCGGCGCGCACGCTGCGCTGCGACGTGGTGGCGCGCCTGTACGGCCGGTGCTCCTTGCCGAGGAACACGTCCTTGAACTGGACCATTCCGCTGTTCGTGAACAGCAGCGTCGGGTCGTTCGCGGGCACCAGCGGGCTGGAGGCGACGATGGTGTGGCCCTTCGCTTCGAAGAACCTGAGGAACTTTTCGCGGATCTCGGCCGACTTCATCGTGGTGGACGCGGCTTGGCGCACGCGCTCTCGTGGGTCAGGGGTGGGGGTACCTTCGGGGAACCGGTGATTCTACCCAAAGCCACTGCACGGGTGCCGCCGATGCGAGGGCGGCGGCGCACGGCACGCCGCGGGCCGGCCTGCGCAGGGCACGCTCGCGGAACGGCAAAAAAAAATGGCGCCGTCGGCGCCATCGGAACGGGTGCTGGCGCACCCGGAGGAGGAATCGGTCGGCCGGCGGCGCCCCTCGGGCGGGGGCGGCCGGTGCGTCTCGGGGCTACTTCGCGTGCTGGCGGTCGTGCTTCTGGCGGGCGATGCGCGCGCTCTGGACGTCTTGCGCGCGCTCGACGCGGGCGCGCTCGCGCCCGGTGACGACGCCGTCGGCCGTGGCGCGGTTCTCGATGCGCTGGACGCGGTCCTGGCCGCGCTCGAGGCGCGCGGCCTCGCGCTTGTTCAGTTCGCCGCTGGCCACGCCCTGCTGGATGCGCGACTCCTGGTTCGCCTGGCGCTCGTCGATGCGCGGCGTGCTCGTGGTCTGCGCGAGCGCGGCGGACGCGGCGAGCGCGAGGGCGGTGGCGGTGATCAGTCTGGTCAGCACGTCGGGGTCCCCTTGTCGTTGACGTCGTCCGGATCGGCACGCTCGGGCGCGGCCGGCCTGGAGACGCAATGTACCGGCGCTCCCGCCGGCACACCATCCCCCGGAGGTAACGGGTGTAACCGTCGGTAACCGCCCCGTCGGGGGATGCGAACGACCGGGGCCGGCGCGGCATCGCCGGCGAACGCGGGACGCGACGCGCGCGATCGACCGGCCCCGATCGGGAACGGAACGCCTTCCCTTTTTGCGCCGGAAGGCGCTGCGGGTACCATTGCACCCGCTTCGCGCGGCGCCCGTCGGGGCCGGCCCGCGCATCCGTTCCCAGCCAAGAAGAGGAGACGGCTTTGCCCGTGCTGGCCGAACTTTACCGGACGATGGCGCGCATCCGCGCGTTCGAGAACGCCGCCGAGATCGCGAGCCAGGGCGGCGTGCAGGTGTGGGGGCAGTCGGTGGCCGCGCAGGCGCGCGTGCGCGGCCCGCTGCACCTGTCCACCGGCCAGGAGGCGGTGGCCGCCGGCGTGTGCCGCCACCTGACCCGAGACGACCTGCTCACGTCCACGCACCGCGGCCACGGCCACACGCTGGCCAAGGGCGCCGACGTCACGCGCATGATGTGCGAGCTCTACGGCCGCGCCACCGGCACCAACCAGGGCAAGGGCGGCTCGATGCACATCGCCGACTTCTCCGTGGGCATGCTGGGCGCCAACGGCGTGGTCGCCGCGGGCCTGCCGATCGCGGTCGGCGCGGCGCACGCGCTCAAGATCCAGGGGCGCGACGCGCTCGTCGCGTGCTTCTTCGGCGACGGCGCGATCAACCGCGGCCCGTTCCTCGAGGCGATGAACTGGGCGCAGGTCTACGCGCTGCCGGTGCTGTTCGTCTGCGAGGACAACCGCTATTCCGCGACCACGCGCACCGGCGCGATGACCGCCGGCGAGGGCGCGGCGGCGCGGGCGCGCTCGGTCGGCATCGACGCGCGCCCGGTCGACGGCAACGACGTCGAGGCGGTCCACGCGGCCGCGGCCGAGCTCGTGAGCGCGATTCGCCGCGGCCACGGGCCGCGCCTGCTGCACGCGCACACGTATCGCGCCAAGGGCCACGTGTCGGTCGACCCCGCCCACTACCGGGACCCGGACGAGGTCCGCAAGGCGCTCGTCGGCGACCCCATCGAGCTCGCGCGCCGGCGCTTCGTCGAGCGCGGCGGCGACATCGCCCGGCTCGACGCGATCGACCGCGAGGCCCGCGAAGAGATCGCCGCCGCGCAGGCGGCGGCCGACGCGGCGCCGTTCCCGGACGCCGCGCTCGCGTTCACCGACGTCCAGACCGTGGGAGCCGGGCAATGGCACTGAGCACGAGCGCACCCCAGGCGGCCGCGGGCACGGCCGTGGAGACCATGACCTACGCGCAGGCGGCGGCGCGCGCGCTCGGCGACGCGATGCGGCGCGATCCGCGCGTCGTGTGCCTGGGCGAGGACCTCGGCCGCGGCGGCATCTTCCTGCAGTACCGCGGCCTCGTCGAGGAATTCGGCGCGCAGCGCGTGATCGACACCCCGATCTCGGAGAGCACGATCATGGGCGCGGCGGTGGGCATGGCGCTCGCGGGGCTGGTGCCGGTCGCCGAGATGCGCGTCGTCGACTTCGCGCTGTGCGCGATGGACGAGATCGTCAACCAGGCCGCGAAGAACCGCTACATGTTCGGCGGCCAGGGCCGCGTGCCGCTGGTCGCGCGCATGCCGATCGGGATCTGGAGCTCGTCGGCGGCGCAGCACTCGCAGTCGCTCGAGGCGTGGTTCGCGCATATGCCGGGGCTGGTCGTCGCGTGCCCTTCGACGCCCCAGGACAACTATTCGATGCTGGCGGCGGCCCTCGAGTGCGGCGACCCGGTCGTGTACATGGAGCACAAGGAGCTGTGGGGCGCGAGCGGGCCCGTCGACACCTCCCGTCGCGAGCCGCTGGGCAAGGCGCGCGTGCTGCGCGAGGGCACCGACGTGACGATCGTGAGCTGGTCGCGGGCGGCGGGCGCGGCGCTCGAGGCCGCGCAGGCGCTCGCCGGGCGCGGCGTGTCCGCCGAGGTCATCGACCTGCGCACGATCTGGCCCTGGGACCGCGACGCGGTGCTCGCGTCGGCCGCGCGCACCGGGCGGCTGCTGGTCGCGCACGAGGCGATCCAGGCGGGCGGCTTCGGCGCCGAGATCGCGGCGAGCGCGGCCGAAGCCGTCGGCTGCAAGGTGCGCCGGCTCGGTGCGCCGCGCGTGCCGGTCGGCTACGCGCCGACGCTCGAGGTGCAGGCTCGCGTGAGCGCAGACGCGATCGCCGCCGCCGCCGCCGGGATGCTCGCGTGACCGAGCCGCGCGAGCGCCGCCCGCGCCTGCCGGTCCGCATCGAGGAAACGATCGCGGTCGGCGCGATGGCGGTGCTCGTGCTGCTCACGCTGATTAACGTCGTCGTGCGCTACCTGACCGACGAATCGTTCGCGGTCACCGAGGAGATCTCGATCTTCCTGATGGTCGTCCTGACGATGGCGGGCGCGAGCGCGGCCGTCGCCCGCGACCGCCACATGCGCGTCGAGTATTTCCTCGAGACGGGCTCGGACGCGCGCAAGCGCAGGCTCACCGCGCTGTCGGCGTGGGCGACGTTCGCGTTCTTCGTCGTGCTGACCGCGCTGCTCGGGCGCTACGTCTGGGACGAGTTCCGCTACGGCGAGACCTCGATGGCGCTCGGCGTGCCGCGCTGGTGGTACTCGATCTGGCTGCCGCTGCTCTCGGCGGCGATCGCGCTGCGGGCGCTGGGCCTGGCACGGCGCCTGCGGAACGGCGGATGATCCCGGCGCTGCTGTTCGCGATCTTCGCGCTGCTGCTGCTGGCGGGAGTGCCGATCGGGGTCGCGCTCGGCGTGGGCGGCTGCGTCGCGATCGCGCTGTCGAACCCCGACACGCAGCTCTGGGGCCTGATGGCCGCGCCGCAGAACTTCCACGCGTCCATCGCCAAGTACCCGCTGCTGGCCCTGCCGATGTTCGTGCTGGTGGGCTCGATCTTCGACCGCTCCGGCGTCGCGCAGCGCATGGTGAACTTCGCGGTCGCGGTGGTGGGGCGCTCGCCGGGCATGCTGCCGCTGGTGGCGATCGTCGTCGCGATGGTGCTCGGCGGCATCTCGGGCTCCGGGCCGGCGAACGCGGCCGCGGTCGGCGGCGTGATGATCGCCGCGATGGCGCGCGCCGGCTATCCGGCGGCGTATTCGGCGAGCGTGATCGGCGCGGCCGCCGCGACCGACATCCTCATCCCGCCGTCGATCGCGTTCATCGTCTACAGCGTGTCGGTGCCGGGCGCGTCGGTACCGGCGCTGTTCGCCGCCGGCATGGTCCCCGGCGTGCTCGCCGGGGTCGCGCTGATCGTGCCCGCGGTCTGGCTCGCGCGCCGCCACGGCATGGGCGCCGACGAAGCGAGCATGCCGCGCCCGCCCTTCTGGGCGTCGCTGCGCGAGGCGTCGTGGGGGCTGGCCGCGCCGGTGCTGATCCTGGGCGGGATGCGCGCGGGCTGGTTCACGCCGACCGAGGCCGCGGTGGTCGCGGTCGTGTACGGGCTGTTCGTCGGCATGGCGGTGCACCGCACGATCGGCGCGCGCGACCTCTGGGACATCTTCCTCGACGCCGCCGAGACGTCGGCGGTGATCATGCTCGTGCTCGGTCTCGCGGGCATCTTCGCGTACGCGGTGGCCACGCTGGGGATGGCCGACCCGCTCGTGAGCGCGATCAAGGACTCCGGGCTGGGCAGCACCGGCACGCTGGCGCTGGTCATCGTGCTGCTGGTCGTCGTCGGGATGTTCCTCGACGGGGTGTCGATCTTCCTGATCTTCCTGCCGCTGCTGGCGCCGCTGATGGCGACGTTCCACTGGGACGTCGTGTGGTTCGGCGTCATACTGACGATGCTGATCGCGATCGGGCAGTTCACGCCGCCGATGGCCGTGAACCTGCTCGTCGCCTGCCGGCTCGCGAACGTGCGGATCGACGAGACCGTTCCCTGGGTGTTGTGGCTGGTGGTGAGCTTCCTGGCCGCCACGCTGCTGATCGTCGCGTGGCCCGACCTGGCCCTGTGGCTGCCGCGCGCACTGGATTACTGACTTCGAAAACAGAGGAGAGATCGCGATGCAAAGACGGGAGATCCTGAAGGCCGGCGCCGCCGCGGGCACGATCGCCGGAGCGCCGATGGTGCTGCGCGCCCAGCAGCAGTACAAGGCCGAGTACAAGATGTCGACGGTCGTGCCGCCGCCGATCGCCTGGGGCACCGCCGGCAAGACGTTCGCCGACCTCGTCCGCGAACGCACGAGCGGCCGCATCAACATGAAGCAGTACCCCGGCGCGAGCCTCGTCCAGGGCCAGCAGGACCGCGAGTTCTCCGCGATGCGCCAGGGGATCATCGACGTCCTGGTCGGCGCGCCGATCAACTGGTCGGGCACCGTGCGCGAGTGCGGCATGTGGGCGCTGCCGTTCCTGTTCCCCGACCACAAGGCGTACGACGCCGTGATCAACTCGGAGGTGATGACGAAGGACTTCTTCGACGTCATCCGCCGCGCGGGGGCCGAGCCGCTCGCCGTCGGCGAGACCGGCTATCGCCAGCTGTCGAACTCCAAGCGCCCGGTGATCCGTCCCGACGACCTCAAGGGCCTGAAGATCCGCGTGGTCGCGAGCCCGATGTACCAGGAGATCATGAGCGGCATGGGCGCGAACCCCACCGCGATGAGCTGGGCCGACGCGCAGCCGGCGATGGCCTCGGGCGCGGTCGACGGGCAGGAGAACCCGCTCGAGCTGTTCCTGATGCTGCAGATCAACAAGCTCGGGCAGAAGTACGCCACGAAGTGGAACTACTCGAACGACATCCTGCTGTTCGCGATCGCCAACCCGATCTGGCAGAGCTGGTCTGCGGCGGACCAGAAGATCGTGCGCGAGTGCGCGCAGGACGCCGCGAAGCAGAACATCGCGACGGTTCGCAAGCTCTTCGCCGAAGACGTGCAGAAGGTGAGCGCGCTCGGCGTCGAGGTGCACGTGCCCACGCCCAAGGAGATGGAAGCCTGGCAGATCGCGTGCCGCCGCCCCTACGCGCGCTGGAAGGCGCAGCTGGGCGCGCCGCTGATCGGCAAGGTCGAAGCCGTCATCGAAAAGTCGCGAAAAGCCTGAGCCGGGGGTTCGGCCGGCGCCGCCTGCCAGGCGGCGCCCCGCCGACGGTTGCACGCAACACCGCGATGCGTGCGCAGCGGATTCGCTGGTGTATTCTCTTGCGCTTCGGCGCTTCACGGGTTCGGAACGCGCGCGGCCTCCGGGGACGGCAGCGCGCGGGTCCTTCGTGCGCCCGTCCGTGAGCCCATTCAACGCACACGCACCATGACGTCACGCTCCGCAGCCGTATTCCGCGACCCGGCCCCGCAATCGATCGCTGCGGACGCGTCCGCCAACGCCGAAGACGTCCTCAAGCAGTTTCGCGTGATCTTCCGCTCCATCAAGCGGCACTTCACCGAGATCGAGCGCCAGTGCGGCATCAGCGGCTCGCAGCTGTGGGCGCTGGCCAGCGTGGTCGAGGAACCGGGCGTTCGCGTGACCGAGCTCGCGCGCCGCCTCTCGATCCACCAGTCCACCGCGAGCAACCTCGTCGACGTGCTCGTCAGGCGCGGGCTCATCGAGCGCCGCCGCGGCGCGATCGACCAGCGCGTCGTCGAGCTGTACCCGACGCGCTCGGGGCGCAGCGTCGTCCGCAAGGCGCCGCAGCCGCTGCAGGGCCTGCTGCCCGACGCGCTCGACCACCTCGCCCCCGAGACGCTGAGCGCGCTGCACCTGCAGCTCGAATCGCTGCTGCAGGTCATGCAGTTGCGCGACGCCTCGGCAGCGCAGATCCCCCTGGCCGACGACTGACGCCCTTCCCCGGGTCCGGCCGGACGCGCGGCCGCCGTCGCGCCCGCTCGCGGCGCCCCTCGAAGCGAAGCTCGTCTCGCGGCACGGCTCGACGCGAATGCGGACCGCGCCGCGAGCACGCGACGCCCCCCTCGGAACGCCCGCGGCGCCTCCGGGTTCGCCACGAGTTGGCCGCGACGCCCGTTCGGGCTATCCTTCGCCGCTGGATCGCAAATAACCAAACCAGACTCGTTCGAGGAGGCATTCCGCATGCAGGTCAGGAACCACCATGACCTCTGGTCGGGCATCATGTTCATGGCCTTCGGGCTTCTGTTCATGGTGTTCTCCCGCCAGTACCAGATGGGCACGGCGGCGAAGATGGGCCCCGGCTACTTCCCCACCGTTCTCGGCGGGCTGCTGTTCGTTCTCGGCCTGGCGATCGGCGCCACGGCCTACTCGAAGGGCAATCGCGAGGCGAAGCTGGCGCCGTTCGGATGGCGCGAGAACGGGCTGGTGCTGCTGTCGGTGCTGATCTTCGCCGGCGCGCTCGGGCCGCTCGGCATCGTGATCTCGATCGTGCTTCTCGTGTTCGTCGCAGCGGCCGCGAGCCACGAGTTCAGCGTTCGCGACACCACGCTCGCGGCGATCTTCCTGCTGATCCTGTCGTACCTGGTCTTCGTCAAGGGGCTGGAACTCCAGTTCCCGGTCTGGCCGAAGTTCCTGACGAATTGACCCCGGAGCCCTGACGACATGGAACAACTGCTCTCGAACCTGGCCCTGGGCTTCGGCACGGCGGCCACGCCCGACAACCTGCTCTACTGCTTCGTCGGCGTCGTCCTCGGCACGCTGATCGGCGTGCTGCCCGGCATCGGCCCGCTCGCGACGATCGCGATGCTGCTGCCCGCCACCTACAAGATGACGGACCCCACGAGCGCGCTGATCATGCTCGCCGGCATCTACTACGGCGCGCAGTACGGCGGCTCCACCACCGCGATCCTGGTGAACCTGCCCGGCGAGTCCTCGTCGGTCGTGACCACGCTCGACGGCTACCAGATGGCGCGCCGAGGCCGCGCGGGCGCCGCGCTGTCCATCGCCGCGATCGGCTCGTTCTTCGCCGGCACGGTCGCGACCTTCCTGCTCGCCGCGTTCGCGCCTCCGCTGGCCGAAGTCGCGTTCAAGTTCGGCCCCGCCGAATACTTCTCGTTGATGGTGCTCGGCCTGATCGCGGCCGTCGTGCTCGCGCACGGTTCGATCTGGAAGGCGCTCGCGATGGTCGTGCTCGGCCTGCTGCTCGGCATGATCGGCACCGACGTCAACTCCGGCGTGGCGCGCTTCTCCTTCGACGTCCCCGAGCTGTCGGACGGCATCGAGTTCGCGGTGGTCGCGATGGGCATGTTCGGCTTCGCCGAGATCATCCTGAACCTGGAGCAGAAGGAGCACCGCGAGGTGTTCACGAGCAAGGTCGGCCGCCTGCTGCCCACGCTGGCCGAGTTCAAGCGCGCGGTCCCCGCGATGCTGCGCGGCACGACGCTCGGCTCGCTCCTCGGCATCCTGCCGGGCGGCGGCGCGGTGCTCGCGTCGTTCTCCACGTACGCGATGGAGAAGAAGCTCTCGAAGAACCCGGGCGAGTTCGGCAAGGGCGCGATCGAGGGCGTGGCCGGGCCGGAAGCGGCGAACAACGCCGGCGCGCAGACCTCGTTCATCCCGATGCTGACGCTCGGGATCCCGACGACGCCGGTGCTCGCGCTGATGGTCGCGGCGATGATGATCCACAACATCCAGCCGGGCCCGCAGGTGATGACCAGCAACCCGAAGCTGTTCTGGGGCCTGATCGCCTCGATGTGGATCGGCAACCTCTTCCTCGTGGTGCTGAACCTGCCGCTGATCGGCGTGTGGATCAAGCTGCTGACGGTGCCGTACCGCGTGCTCTACCCCGCGATCCTGGTGTTCTGCTGCATCGGCGCGTATTCGCTGAACAACAACGTGTTCGACGTCTTCATGACGGTGCCGTTCGCGATCCTCGGCTACATCTTCAAGAAGCTCGAGTGCGAACCCGCCCCGCTGCTGCTCGGCTTCGTGCTCGGCAAGCTGATGGAGGAGTACCTGCGGCGCGCGATGACGATCTCGCGCGGAGACCCGATGGTGTTCGTCACTCGCCCGCTGTCGGCGACGCTGCTCGGCCTCGCCGCGGTCATGCTCGTGATCGTGTTCCTGCCCGCCATCGCGAAGAAGCGCGAGGAAGCGTTCTCGGGCGACGACTGACCCCGCCCGGGCACCCGTCCGTGCACGTGAGACCCGCCGCGAGGCGGGTCTTTCGTTTTGGCGCGCCGGGCCGCCTTCGCGGCGCGCGGCGGCGCCGCACGGCGCGAGGTGCTTTGGTAGACTGCGCGCTCCGCTCCCGGGCGGCGCCCGAGGCGCCTGGCGCGGCGCGGCGCGTCATTCCCCGATCCCTGGAGCGAGCACGTGGCCCCTCCCCCGGCAGCACAAGTCAAGGTCCTCGCGTTCGACGTCTTCGGCACGGTCGTCGACTGGCACGGCTCGATCGCGCGCGAGGTGAACGCGCTCGGGCTGGGCGTCGACGGGGAGAAGTTCGCGAGCGCGTGGCGCGCGGGCTACGTGCCGGCGATGGACCGCGTGCGCCGCGGCGACCTCGGCTGGACGAAGATCGACGACCTGCACCGGATCATCCTCGACTCGATCCTGCCGGACTTCGGTCTGCAGGCCATGGACGAGTCGCGCCGGCGCGAACTCAACAAGGTCTGGCACCGGCTCGATCCGTGGCCGGACGCGGTCGCGGGCCTGGCACGCCTGAAGTCGAAGTTCACGATCTGCACGATGTCCAACGGCAACCTCGGGCTGCTCGCGAACATGGCCAAGCGCGGCGGCCTGCCCTGGGACCTGATCCTGTCGGCCGAGGTGTTCCGCCACTACAAGCCCGACCCCGAGACCTACCTCGGCGTGTGCGGCGTCTTCGACGTGACGCCCGCCGAGACGATGATGGTCGCCGCGCACAAGGACGACCTGCGCGCCGCGCGGCGCTGCGGGCTGCGCACCGCGTTCGTCGAGCGCCCGCTCGAGTACGGCGCGGGCGTCGCGCGCGACCTCTCGCGCGATGCGGCGCTGGACTTCCACGCCACCGATTTCCTCGACCTCGCGGCGCAGCTCGGCTGCTGAGCGCGCCCGCCCCCGAAAGACTCCGATGACGCACTACCCGTTCGACTGGAAAGCCCACTACCCGAGCGTCCGCATCCCGGTGTTCGCGCGCAACGTGGTCGCCACCTCGCAGCCGCTCGCCGCGCAGGCCGGCCTGCGCATGCTCGCCGCCGGCGGCAACGCGGTCGACGCGACCGTGGCCGCGGCCGCCGCGATCACGATCGTCGAGCCGGTGTCCAACGGCCTGGGCAGCGACGCGTTTGCGATCCTCTGGGACGGCGAGCGCCTGCACGGTCTGAACTCGTCGGGCGTCGCGCCCGCCGCGTGGGACGCCGACTACTTCGTTCGCCGCCACGGCGGCGCGGTCCCGAAACGCGGCTGGGACGCGGTGACGGTGCCCGGCGCGGTCGCCGCGTGGGGCGCGCTGCACGAGCGCTTCGGCCGGCTGCCGTTCGAGCAGGTGCTCGCGCCCGCGATCGAGCTCGCCGAGCGCGGCTACGGCGTCTCGCCGGTGCTGCAGCAGAAGTGGGCCGCGGCCGTCGACGAGCTGCGCGTGCAGCCGGGCTTCGAGCAGGCGTTCATGCCGCGCGGGCGCGCCCCCGAGATCGGCGAGCGCTTCGCGTTCGCGGACGCCGGCCGCACGCTGCGCCGCATCGCCGCCACGCGCGGGCGCGACTTCTACGAGGGCGAGACCGCCGCGGGGCTGGCCGCGCACGCGAAGGCGAACGGCGGCTCGATGACCGTGGCCGACCTCGCCGCGTACAAGCCCGACTGGGTGACGCCGATCTCCAAGACCTACCACGGCTACACGCTGCACGAGATCCCGCCGAACGGCCAGGGCATCGCCGCGCTGATGACGCTGGGCATCCTCTCGAACTTCGACCTCGCGTCGATGGACCCGGACTCGGCCGACGCGCGCCACCTGCAGATCGAGGCGATGAAGGCCGCGTTCGCCGACGTCTACGAGCACGTCGCCGACGTGCGCCACATGACCGGCGTGACGCCCGCGCACCTGCTCGACGACGCCTACCTGAAGCAGCGCGCCGCGCGCATCCGCATGGACCGCGCCACCGACTTCCAGCACGGCCAGCCGCCCACCGGCGGCACCATCTATCTCACCGCCGCCGACGAGCGCGGCATGATGGTGTCGTTCATCCAGTCCAACTACATGGGCTTCGGCTCGGGCATCGTCGTGCCGGGGCTGGGGGTGTCGCTGCAGAACCGCGGCTTCGGCTTCCGCGTTCAGCCGGGGCACCCGAACTGCGTCGCGCCGGGCAAGCGCCCGTTCCACACGATCATCCCGGCGTTCCTCACGCGCGACGGCAAGCCGCAGATGAGCTTCGGCGTGATGGGCGGCAACATGCAGCCGCAGGGTCACGTGCAGACGCTGGTGCGCATGATCGACTGGAAGCAGAACCCGCAGGCCGCGTGCGACGCGCCGCGCTGGAAGGTGAACCGCGGGCTGTCGGTGGACGTCGAGGGCGCGATGGAGGCGGACGTGGTCGCGGAACTGAAGCGCCGCGGGCACGTGCTCGAGTCGATCGCCGACCCGTACATGGACTTCGGCTCGGGCCAGTTCATCTGGCGGCTGTCCGACGACATGGAGGACGGCTACGTCGCGGCGAGCGACGCTCGGCGCGACGGGTGCGCGGCGGGCTATTGAGGCGCCCACGCGGGCGCGCCCGCCTCGAAGCCGCCCGCCGCGCGACGGCATCGCGCGCGGCGGCCGCGGGGGCCTGCCGCTAGAATGCCGGGCTCGACTCGCAGGAGGCACGCATGAGCAGCAGGACCTACGATCCCGTCACCCCGCACAAGGTCGCCTTCCTCGGCCTGGGCGTGATGGGCTACCCGATGGCCGGGCACCTGAAGCGCGCCGGCCACCAGGTCACCGCGTACAACCGCACCGGCGCGAAGGCCGACCAGTGGGCCGCCGAGTACGGCGGCGCGTCCGCGCCCACGCCGCGCCAGGCCGCGCACGACGCCGACCTCGTCTTCTGCTGCGTCGGCAACGACGACGACCTGCGCTCGGTCGTGCTCGGCGAGCACGGCGCGTTCGCCGGCATGAAGAAGGGCGCGGTCTTCGTCGACCACACCACCGCGTCGGCGCAGGTCGCACGCGAACTGCACGAGGCCGGCAAGCACCACGGCGTGGAGTTCGTCGACGCGCCGGTCTCGGGCGGACAGGCGGGTGCGGTCAACGGGATGCTCACGGTCATGTGCGGCGGCGAGGAGCCCGCGTTCGCGCGCGCGAAGCCCGTCGGCATGGCGTTCGCGCGCGCGTTCACGCTGATCGGCGCGCCCGGTGCCGGTCAACTGGCGAAGATGGTCAACCAGATCTGCATCGCGGGCCTCGTGCAGGGGCTGGCCGAGGGCATCAACTTCGGGCAGCAGGCGGGGCTGGACATGAAGCTCGTGCTCGACGTCATCGGCAAGGGCGCCGCGCAGTCCTGGCAGATGGACAACCGCGGCTCGACGATGGTCGACGGCAAGTTCGACTTCGGCTTCGCGGTGGACTGGATGCGCAAGGACCTCGGCCTGTGCCTCGACGAAGCCAGGCGCAACGGCGCGCCGCTGCCGGTCACGGCGCTCGTCGACCAGTTCTACGGCGACGTCCAGTCCATGGGCGGCAGGCGCAACGACACCTCCAGCCTGATCCGCAGGCTTCGCCGCGGCTGAACGCCGGGCACTCTTCCAAGGAAAGACAGATGGCCTACGAAACCCTCCCCTCCGGGCTGCAGATCGAAGACGTGGTCGTCGGCGGCGGCACGCAGGCGAAAGCCGGCACGCGCGTGTCCGTGCACTACACCGGCTGGCTGTGGCAGGACGGCGCCGCCGGGCGCAAGTTCGACTCCAGCAAGGATCGCGGCGACCCGTTCGACTTCCCGCTCGGCGCCGGCCACGTGATCCGCGGCTGGGACGAGGGGGTCGCGGGGATGAAGGTGGGCGGCACGCGCCGGCTGATCATCCCGCCGCAACTCGGCTACGGCGCGCGCGGCGCGGGCGGCGTGATCCCGGGCAACGCCACCTTGCTGTTCGAGGTCGAGCTGCTGGAAGCCTGAGGCACCCGGGGCATCGTTTGCCCCGCGCCACATCGGCGAGCGCCGGCCGGGCCTGCGTCCGGCCCGCCGACGGAGGCGCACCGGCCGGTTGCTAGAATCGCGTCTTCAGGGGACTGCTCGCCCATCGCCCGCGGCCACGCGCGGCTCGCGCGCGGGGGTTCCCAGCCACCGGCCCCGAGCATGAGCGAGCCCGCCTCCGCCCCCGTCAGCAACTTCATCCGCAACATCATCGACGCCGACCTGGCGGCGGGCAGGTACGCCGCGCGCCGCTGGGCCGGGCGTCCGGGCGTCGCCCAGGACCACCAGCAGGCGCCGCTCGACGCCGCGCGCATCCGCACCCGCTTCCCCCCGGAGCCCAACGGCTACCTGCACGTCGGCCACGCGAAGTCGATCTGCCTGAACTTCGGCCTCGCGCTCGACTACGCCGGCTGCTGCCACCTGCGCTTCGACGACACGAATCCGGTCAAGGAAGACCAGGAGTACGTCGACTCGATCATCGACGCCGTGCGCTGGCTGGGCTTCGACTGGAAGAGCGGCGACGAGGAGCACCTGTACTACGCGAGCGACTACTACCCCGAGCTGTACCGCTTCGCCGAGTACCTGGTCGAGGCCGGCCACGCGTACGTGGACGCGCAGACCGCCGAGGAGATGCGCGTCAACCGCGGCACGCTGACCGAGCCGGGCCGCGACTCGCCGTTCCGCGATCGGCCGCCCTCGGAGAGCCTCGCGCTGCTGCGCGAGATGCGCGCCGGCAAGCACCCGGAAGGCTCGCTGGTGCTGCGCGCGAAGATCGACATGGCGTCGCCGAACATCAACATGCGCGACCCGGCGCTGTACCGGATCCGCTTCGCCGAGCACCACCGCACGGGCAACGACTGGTGCATCTACCCGATGTACGACTACGCGCACCCGCTGTCGGACGCGCTCGAGAACATCACGCACTCGATCTGCACGCTCGAGTTCGAAGACCACCGGCCGCTGTACGACTGGCTGGTGGAGCGCGTCTCGGAGGGCGGGTTCTTCGAGCAGCCGGTGCCGCGGCAGTACGAGTTCGCGCGCCTGAACCTGACCTACACGATCACGAGCAAGAGGAAGCTGCAGCAGCTCGTGCGCGACGGGCACGTCGACGGCTGGGACGACCCGCGCATGCCGACGATCGTCGGGCTGAGGCGGCGCGGGTACACGCCGGAGGCGCTGCGCCTGTTCTGCGAGCGCATCGGCGTGTCGAAGGCGGATTCCTGGATCGAGATGTCGGTGCTCGAGCAGGCGCTGCGCGACGACCTCGAGCCGAAGGCGCCGCGGGTCGCGGCGGTCCTGGATCCGGTGGAGCTGGTGCTGACGAATTATCCGCAGGCCGAGAGCGAGCTCTGCCACGCGCCGGTGCATCCGCAGAGGCCGGAACTGGGGCGCCGCGAATTCCCGATCTCGCGCACGCTGTGGATCGAGCGCGACGACTTCGCGGTGACGCCGCCCAAGGGGTTCTTCCGGCTCTTCCCCGGCAACAAGGTGCGGCTGCGGCACGGCTACGTGATCGAGTGCACCGGGTACGAGGCCGACGACAGCGGGAAGGTCGTCCGGGTGCTGGCGAAGTACTTCCCGGATTCGAAGTCGGGCACGCCGGGCGCGGACACCTACAAGGTCAAGGGCAACATCCACTGGGTGTCGGCGGCGCACGCGCTGCCCGCCGAGGTCAGGCTCTACGAGCGGCTGTTCACCGAGGCGACGCCGGATGCCGGCGGGCGCGACTTCCTCGAGTTCCTGAACCCGGCGTCGAAGAAGGTCGTGCGGGCGTGGGTGGAGCCGACGCTGTCGGGGTCGATGGCGGACCAGCGCGTCCAGTTCGAGCGGCACGGGTACTTCGTGGGCGACCGGGAGGACTCGAAGGCGGGGGCGCTGGTGTTCAATCTCGCGGTGAGCCTGAAGGATTCGCGCGGCGGGCGCTGAGCGGCACCCGCGCGCTCGCTTCCCGCCGCCGGCCGTGCGCCGATCGAGCGGCGCATCGCTCGGGCGTCACCTCAACACGTCGTCCGCGACGAACGCGTTGTTCGCCCGCTCGTCGCCGAACGTCGACATCGGCCCGTGCCCCGGCACGAACGCGACGTCCTCGCCCAGCGGCCACAGCTTGCCCGTGATCGACGCGATCAGCGCCGCGTAGTCGCCCATCGGGAAGTCGGTGCGCCCGATCGAGCCCTGGAACAGCACGTCGCCGACGATCGCGAGCCGCGCCGGCTCGTGGAAGAACACCACGTGCCCCGGCGTGTGGCCGGGGCAGTGGATCACCTGCATCGTCTGCGCGCCGAACGAGACCGTGTCGCCGTCGTCGAGCCAGCGGTCGGGCTCGAAGGCCTGCAGCGGGGGAAAGCCGAGCGAGCGGCCCTGGCCGGGGAGCTGGTCGATCCAGAACTTGTCGGCGCGGTGCGGGCCCTCGAGCGGCACCGCGTGGCGTTTGGCGAAGACCGCGGCCAGCCCGCAGTGGTCGATGTGGCCGTGCGTGACGAACACCTTCTCGAGCGTGGCGCCGGTCTTGGCGAGCGCCGCGTCGATGCGGTCGAGGTCGCCGCCGGGGTCGAAGGCCGCGGCGCGCTGGGTCTCCTCGCAGACCAGGATCGAGCAGTTCTGCGAGTACGGGGTCACCGGCACGATGGCGAGCTTCATGCGCGCGCTCCGGCGGGGTTCGACGAATTCATCCGAGGGTCCTGTGCGGGGGTCGGCGGCCCGGTTCAGCGCACCAGCAGCTGGTCGAGGATGCGGCCGCCGACGTCGGTCATGCGGATGCGCACCGGGATCAGTCCGAGATCGTAACCGAGCCAGATCTCGACGACCGGGTCGTCGCGCTTGCGCGGCTCGGTGCGCTCCAGGTGCAGCGTGCGCAGCGTGCCGGTGTCGGTCTCGAGCACCTCGTCGCCGCGGCTCGCGTAACGCGCGCGCTCGACGTCGCGCAGCGTCATCTCGTCGAAGACCACGCTCTGCCCGGCAGCGAAGCGCTCGGGCGCGGCGCGCGCGAGCAGGCCGAGCTGCACCAGCACCGACAGGCGGTCCTGCAGGCCGGGGACGGTCTTCGCGCGCTCGCCGCCCGAGAACGCGATCTCGCCGCGCGGCCAGTCGACGGTGGCCCAGCGCTCGGCGCGCTTGCCGCGCTGCTCGGCGAAGCGCTCGGGCTGCAGGCCGTTCTCGGTGAGGCGGCCGCCGCTCGCCTGCGTGAGCACGCCCGAGTAGAGCAGCGCGGTGAGGCCCTCGGCGCGCCCCTCGGTGCGCAGCCGGTAGCGGTCGCCGTCGTGCTCGATCAGGTAGTCGAGCGTGGCCACCGGGCGGTTGTCGCTGTAGTCGCCGTAGTAGACGCGGAACTGCCAGCGGCCGGTGGGCGGCGCGGCGAGCGCGGTGCCGAAGACGAGCGCGGGCTTCGCCGGGCCTTCGGCGGCCGCGGGGGCGCCGGCGGGTGTCGAGGTGGCGGCGGGCGACCCGGTGCCCGCGGGCGATCCCGACGCGGCCGGGTCGCCGGCGGGCGGCGCGGACGGCTGCGCGACGCTGGGGGACGGCGACGCTTCCGGGGGTGTCGCGGGCGTTCCGGGCGCAGGGTCGGGCGCGGGCGACGGGACGTCGGCCGTCGGCAGCCCCTCCGCGCCCGCTTGCGCTTCCGGCTCGGGTTCCGGCGGGCGCTCGGCCTTGGGCGCCTCCGAGGCGGGCGCGGTCGTGATCGCGTTCGGGCGCGGAGCGGGCCGCGCCGGCCGCGGCGGACGGGGACGAACCGCCGCGGGGGCCGGTGCGGCGTCCTTCGGCTTCATCTGAGCCTCGCCGGACAGCAGCGCGACGACGACCGGATCGCTTCGGATCGCGCCCGCCTCGCCGCCGAACTCCGGCCGCGAGCCGAGCCAGGCCAGCAGCCACACGTGCAGCAGCAGCGAGAGTGCGAGCGCGGCCGCGAGCCCGATCGCCCGCCGCACGCGGCCGCGCGGCGGGTTGGAGCGCGCCGGGCCGCTCGCCGGGCGGGGCGTCGTCGTCATCGGTACGGAAATGCTATCTCACGGGAGGGCTCGCACTGCGAAAGGGGTACGCTCGCGATTGAAAACCGCCGTCCGCCCCTCAGGGAGTCCCCATGTCCGCCCCCTCGCCCGCGCCGCTGCCGTCGATCCGCGCGCTCCTGCAGTCGTTCGCCCGGCGCGAGACCCGGCCGATCGACGTTCTCGACCACTGCCTGGACGCGATCCGCCGCAACGACTCCGCGGTCAATGCGCTGCCCACGCGCCGCCCCGACGACGAGTTGCGCGCGCAGGCCGAGCTCGCGGGGACGGCGATCGCTGCGGGCGAGCCGGTGGGTGCGCTCGCGGGGCTGCCGTACGCCGCGAAGGACACGCACCGCACCGCGGGGCTGCGCACGACGCGCGGCTCGCCGATCTTCGCGCACGACGTGCCCGACGCGAACGACCCGGTCGTGCAGCGGCTGCTCGACGCGGACGCGCTGCTGGTCGGCAAGTCCAACACGCCCGAGTTCGCGGCCGGTTCGCAGACCTTCAACCCGGTGCTCGGCACGACGCGCAATCCCTGGGACCTGCGGCGCACGGTCGGTGGTTCGTCGGGCGGCGCGGCCGCGGCGCTCGCCACCGGGATGGTGATGGTCGCCGACGGCTCCGACCTCGCCGCGAGCCTGCGCAACCCGGCCAGCTTCTGCGGCGTGGTCGGGTTGCGGCCGACCTCGCTCGCGGACCCCTCGCTCGCGATGTCGGCCAACGCGTTCTCGACGCTGAGCATGGTCGGGCCGCTCGCCCGCGGCGTCGACGACCTGCGCCTGGTCCGGCGCGCGATCTTCGAGCCCGCCGCGCGCCGCCCGATCGCGGCGTGGGCCGACGCGCTCGCGCAGGAGACGCGCGCGACCGGGCGCGGCGGCGAGCACCCGCCGGTGCCCGCACGCGAGCTGCGCATCGCCTGGAGCCTGGACGGCGGCGGCTCGATGCCGGTGGCCCCCGCGGTGCGCGACGCGCTCGCGCAGGTGGTCTCGCAGCTGCGTGCGGCCGGCGTGCGGCTCACCGAGGCGGCACCGGCCTTCGAAGGCGCCGACGAGTGCTTCCAGGTGCTGCGCGGCGAGTACTTCGTCGAGATGCTCGGCGACCTGTACCGCACCGAGAAGGCGCGCATGAAGGACACGGTGGTGTGGAACGTCGAGTACGGGCTGTCGCTGACCGCGCAGGCGATCGCGCACGCGGCACTTGCGCGCACGCGCATCTTCGAGCGCTTCCGCGCGTTCCTCGACGGCTACGACGCGTGGCTGCTCCCGACCGCGCAGGTGCTGCCCTTCCCGATCGACGTCGCGTACCCGACCGAGATCGGCGGCCGGCCGATGAGAACTTACATCGACTGGCTCGCGAGCTGCTATCACGTCACGCTGACCGGGCACCCGGCGCTGTCGCTGCCGGCCGGCTTCGCGCGCGACGGCGACGCGACGCTGCCGGTGGGGCTGCAGCTCGTCGGGCACTGGGGGCGCGACGAGGCGCTGCTCGACGCGGCCGAGACGATCGAGTCGCTGCTCGCGCCGAGGCTGAAGGCGCAGCGGCCGACGATGGCCGGGTAGCGCGGCAGGCACGCGGCGGCCGGGGCGAAGCGGCACGGCCGGGGCGAAGCGGCGCGGCCGGCGCGATGGTCGGCCCCTCCACGCCCGCGGGTCCACGCCCGCGGGTCAGAGCAGCGCCGGCCGATTCGGCAGCTCGTCGGCGGGCGCGTCGCCGGCCGGGAACGCCTTCGCGAGCAGCTCGCCGATGCGGTCGACCGCGCGCAAGGTGCCCTCGGCGTAGTCGCCCTTGCGAAACGCCGCCGCGAGCTCGGCGGTGATCGCACGCCACTGGGCCTCGTCGATCGCACGCGCCGCGGCGCGGTCGGCGACGATCTCGACCGAGCGGTCCGCGAGCAGCACGTAGAGCAGCACGCCGTTGTTGGCCTCGGTGTCCCAGATGCCGAGGTTGCCGAAGACCTGCAGCGCGCGAGTCCGCGGGCGCACGCCGCGCCACACCGCGGCCGGCGGCAGCGACGCCTCGATCGCGAGCCGCAGCTGCGCGCCGTGACGACGCTCGCCGTCGGCGATGCGCGTCTCGACCTGGTCGAGCAGCGACTTCGGGAACGCACGCCGCACGTGTGTGCGGTCGTGGCGGAAGTGACGCCAGAGCCTGGCGACGCGTCGTTGAGTGGGGAGCGTCATCGCATCCGTCCTCACCAGTCGCCCGACGCACCGCCGCCGCCGAAGTCTCCGCCGCCGCCGCTGAAGCCGCCGCTGTCGGAGGACCCGGAGCTCCAGCCGCCCGAGCTCGACCCGCCACAGCCCCAGACCGGCGGACCGCCCCCGTGCCGCCCGCCGCCGCGCCCGCCGCCCGCCGAGCGCATCGCGCTGCCCATCGTGGACGCGATCGCGAGCAGCACGACGAAGGCCCCGACGCCGGCCACGCCGGCCATGATCGCGCCCGCGCCGTTGAACATCGAGAACACGCCCGCGGCGACACCGCCGGCCATCGGCCCGAGGATGCGCCCGATGATCAGCGTCGCGAACATCCCGACCATCAGCACGACGAGCACGCCGATCACCCAGTCGCCGGGGTCGGAGCCCTCGGCCTCGTGCCCGGGCTGCCAGACCGGCGGCAGTGCCTCGCCCTCGATCAGCTTGCCGACGTCGTCGACCGCGGCCTTCAGCCCGCCGTAGAAGTCGCCCTTGCGGAACGCGGGCGCGATCGCCTCGGCGATGATGCGGCGCGCGATCGCGTCCGGGATCGCGCCCTCCAGGCCGTAGCCGACCTCGATGCGCACCTTGCGGTCGTCCTTCGCGACGAGGATCAGCACGCCGTCGTCGACCTTCTTGCCGTCGACCTTGCCGCGCCCGAGCTTCCAGGCCTCGGCGACACGGATGCTGTAGTCCTCGATCGCCTCGGGCTGCGTGGTCTTCACCACGAGCACCGCGACCTGCGCGCCCTTGCGCTGCTCGATCGACTGCAGCTGCGACTCGAGCTGCGCGGTCTGCTCGCTGGAGAGCGTGCCGGTGAGGTCGGTGACGCGCGCGTGCAGCGCGGGGACCGCCTGCGGCGACTGCGCGAACGCGCTCGCCGCGAGCAGCATCCCCGCGAGGAAGGCGATCACTTCTTCGGCTCGGACGGCTTGCCGAAGTCCACCTTGGGCGCGCTGCTGATCTCGCGCTCGTTGTCGACGCTGAACTGCGGCTTGGGCTGGTAGCCGAAGACCATCGCGGTGAGGTTCACCGGGAACTGGCGCACGAGCACGTTGTACTTCTGGATCGATTCGATGTAGCGCTTGCGCGCGACCGCGATGCGGTTCTCGGTGCCTTCGAGCTGGGCCTGCAGGTCGCGGAAGTTCGCGTCCGACTTCAGCTGCGGATAGTTCTCCGAAACGACCAGCAGCCTCGACAGCGCGCTGCCCACTTCCTGCTGCGCCTGCTCGAACTGCTTGAGCGACGCCGGATCGCCGGGGTTGACCTGGATCTGGCCGACGCGCGAGCGCGCCTCGGTCACGCGCGTGAGGACCTCCTTCTCCTGGTCGGCGAAGCCCTTGACCGCGTTGACGAGGTTCGGGATCAGGTCGGCGCGGCGCTTGTACTGGTTGAGCACCTCGGACCACGCGGACTTGGTCGCCTCGTCGGTGGACTGGATGTCGTTGTAGCCGCAGCCGGTGAGGCCGACGACGAGCACCAGCGCCGCCGCGAAACGTGCGATCGATCGAACGGACATGGGTTCTCCCTGGAGGTCGTGTTCGCGCCAGTAATATAAGGCCAAGTCCGAACTTCACAAGGTCCGCGCGCGGGTGCCGATGCGAGCGACGAATCCGTGGCGGGTGCGTGACCGCGCGGCGCGGCGCGTGCCGTGGAGGCTGGCGGTCGCGAGCGGCGTGGCGTGCCTCGCGGTGGCGGCCTCCTCGCACGCGGCCTCCTCGCACGCGGCCTCCTCGCACGCGGCCTCTTCGCCCCCCGTTTCCTCGCACGCGCCGCCTTCGTCGCGCGCCGCGGCCCGCGCGCAGGATTCGCGCGCGTCGCCGCCCGCCGGCCTTTCGCGCGGCTGCGACCCTGCGCCCTCCGAGCTCGCTCCCGGCCCGCGCGCGGCGCGCGTTCGCCGGTGGAACGCGGACGCCTTCTCCGCGTACGAGCGCGACGACGTGTCGCGCGCCCTCAGGCTGTACCGCAACGCGGCGGCTGCGGGCGACGCGTCGGCACGCTACAACGTCGCGGTGATGCGGATCCGCGACGAGACCTCGTGGCCGGCCATGGGCGCCGCGATCCGGCTGCTCGAGTGCAGCGCCGGCGCCGGTTTCGCGCCCGCGCAGTACATGCTCGGCAGCCTGATCGACGACGGGCGGCTGCTGCGCGGCACCCCGCAGGCGGCGACCGGGTGGTTCGAGAAGGCCGCCGCGCAGGGACACCCGGACGCGATGCTCGAACTCGGCGTGCGCTACGACCTCGGCCGCGGCGCCGCGCAGGACGACGTGCGCGCGGCGCACTGGTACGAGAGAAGCGCCGACGCCGGCGACGTCGGCGCGCAGTACCTGATCGCGTCGATGTACGAGCACGGCCGCGGCGTGCCGCTCGACCTCGACGCGGCGCTGCGCTGGTACGGTGCCGCCGCGCGCCAGGGCGACGTGGCGGCGCGCGGGCAGGCACGCGCGATCGCGGAGCGCCTCGCGCGCGAACGCGCACGCTGAGCCGGAGCCTGGCCGGGACTTCGCGCCGCATGCGGCGCGCCGGCGGGGCGGCCCGGGCCGGCCGTCCCGGGAGCGGGAAGCCGCACCGCGCCGAGCCGGCGAAGCGGCGCCGCGGTTCGGGCAGAGCCTATGCGCGCTGGCGCCTTCTCGAAGCGAACACCTTGCGGAACTTCGCCACCTTCGGCCCGACGACGGCCATGCAGTAGCCTTCGTAAGGGTGCTGCTCGTAGTAGCGCTGGTGGTACGCCTCGGCCGGGTAGTAGTCGCCGAGCGGGACGAGCTGCGTGACCAGCGGGCGGTCGAAGACGCCCTCGCGCTCGATCTCGTCCATCAGGGCACGCGCCTGCGCGCGCTGCGCGTCGTCGACGTGGAAGATCGCCGACCGGTACTGCGTGCCGACGTCGGCGCCCTGGCGATTCAGCGTCGTGGGGTCGTGGATCGCGAAGAAGATCTTCAGGATCTCGTCGAAGCCGATCACGTCGGCGTCGAACTCCAGCCGCACGACCTCCGCGTGCCCGGTGTCGCCCTCGCAGACCGCGCGGTACGTGGGATTGCGCACATGGCCGCCGGTGTAGCCGGACTCGACTTCGAGCACGCCGTCGACCTCCAGGTACACCGCCTCCAGGCACCAGAAGCAGCCGCCCCCGAGCACCGCCACCTGTCGATTCATCGCTTCCGTCCTCGTCGTGTCCGCCCGATCCGCGTTCGGTCGCGCAGCGCCCGGGCGCCTGACACCGGTGAGCGCCGCGCGCGCACTGGCCGCGAGCCCTCGAATGAGCGCGAGCACGAACCGCGCCCCGTCAGGAAAAACGCTGCACCAGCGCCGGGTGGTAGTCGATCCCGCCGCGCCCGGTGAGCGACACGCCGTGGGCCTCGAGCACCATCGTGAGCGCGACCAGCCGCCGCGACGCGCGGCGCCGTTCCTCGTCCGTGCCGGCCTCGTCGATCGCGGCCGCGACCAGCCCGCGCACGTCGCGCAGCGCCTCGACCTGCGGAGGCACGAAGCCCGCGTTCCTGAGCACGCGGTACGCGAGCCTCAGTTCGGGCGGCACCATGGAATCGTCGTCGAGTTCGAGCGGACGGCCGGCGCCCGGCAGGTCGTCGAACTCGCCCTTGCGCATCGCGTCCTCGATGCGCGCTTCCACCAGTGACTCGAATGCGCCCGGCATGACGAAACCCTACCAGAGATCCGCGCGCCGGGTGCGGACGACGCCCGGCGCACGACTGCCCGGCGCACGACTTGCCCGCGAGGCCCATTGATCCTACAGTGACCGCCGCCGCCCGCCACTCGGCCGGCCTCCTCCGATGTCCGTGCCACCGCCCCCCGACACCCCCTCCCCCGCACGCCCGGATTCCAGCCCGGCGCCCGGCGCGATCACGCGCGCGCACTGCGCCGCGCTCGACGCGGCCGACGCGCTCGCCCCGCTGCGCGACCTCTACGCGCTGCCGGAAGGCGTCGTCTACCTCGACGGCAATTCGCTCGGCCCGCCGCCCCGGGCCGCGCTCGAGCGGGTGGCCCGCACCGTGGCCGACGAATGGGGCCGGGGCCTGATCCGCAGCTGGAACGACGCCGGCTGGATGGACCTGCCGCAGCGCGTCGGCGCAGCGATCGCGCCGCTGATCGGCGCGCACGCGGACGAAGTGATCGTCGCCGACTCCACCTCGGTGAACCTGTACAAGCTGCTCGGCGCGGCCCTGCGGATGCGCCCCGATCGGCGCGTGGTCGTCTCCGAGCGCGCGAATTTCCCGACCGACCTGTACGTGGCGCAGGGCCTGCTCGAGCAGGCGGGCACCGGATACGCGCTGCGCCTCGTCGAGCGCGACGAGATCGCGCACGCGCTCGACGAGCGCACCGCGGCGGTGATGCTCACCGAGGTCGACTACCGCAGCGGCGCGCGCCTGGACATGGCCGCGATCACCGCACGTGCGCACGGCGTGGGCGCGCTCACGCTGTGGGATCTCGCGCACTCGGCGGGCGCGATCGAGGTCGACCTCGCCGGCGCGCACGCCGACTTCGCGGTCGGGTGCGGGTACAAGTACCTGAACGGCGGCCCCGGCGCGCCCGCGTTCGCGTACGCGGCACGGCGCCACCACGAAGCCCTGCGACCTCCGCTCACCGGCTGGATGGGGCACGCGACGCCGTTCGCGTTCGAGACCGGCTGGGCGCCCGCGCCCGGCGTCGGGCGTCTGCGCGTCGGCTCGCCGCCGGTGCTGTCGATGACCGCGCTCGAGTGTGGCGTGCAGGCGCTCGCGGCCGCCGCGCCGCTGGGCGGCATGGCGGCGCTGCGGCGCAAGTCGGTGGCGCTCACCGATCTCTTCGTCACGCTCGTCGAGGCGCGCTGCGCCGGCCACGGGCTCGAGCTCGTGTCGCCGCGCGATGCGCGCCGGCGCGGCAGCCAGGTGAGCTGGCGCCTGGCCGACGGAGACGCCGCCTACGCGATCGTGCAGGCGCTGGTCCGCCGCGGCGTCGTCGGCGACTTCCGCGCGCCGGACGTCCTTCGCTTCGGCTTCGCGCCGAGCTACCTTCGCCACGTCGACGTGTGGGACGCGGTCGAGCACCTTCGCGAGGTGCTCGAGACGCGCGAATGGAAAGACCCGGCGCTCGCGCGCCGGCTGGCCGTGACCTGAACCGGACGAGGAGGAACGACGATGAACAGGATCCTGCAACCCCAGGGATGGGCACGCCCGCGCGGCTACTCGAACGGCGTCGCCGCGCGCGGCACGTACGTCGCGATCGCGGGCCAGGTCGGCTCGAACGCGCAGGGCAAGATCGAGACCGACGACTTCGCCGAGCAGGCGCGCCTCGCGCTCGCCAACGTGCTGGCGGTGCTGCGCGAGGCCGGCGGCGGGCCGCAGAACATCGTGCAGATGAACTGGTACGTGACGAGCCGCGACGAATACCTCGCCGCCGGCGCGCGCATCGGCCCGATCTGGAAGGACCTGATGACCGGCCCCGGCGGTGCGGTCGCCTTCCCGGCGATGACGCTGCTCGTCGTCTCCGGCCTGCTCGATCCCGCCGCGAAGCTGGAGATCGACGCGAGCGCGATCATCCACGACTGACGGGCGGCCGGGCGACGGCACGCCGCCCGCGAGGACCGGGCGCCCGCACGGCGCGGACGAGGCCTGCCCCGCGGGTACAATCCCGCCTCTGACGAACCGCCCGCACCGAGGAGAGACGACGATGTCGAGCCCGACGAAATCCCAGGCCGCCTTCAACTGGGAAGATCCGCTGCTGCTCGACCGGCAGCTCACCGAAGAAGAGCGCATGGTGCGCGACGCGGCCGCCGCGTACTGCCAGGACAAGCTCGCCACGCGCGTGCTCGAATCGTTCCGCCACGAGAAGACCGACGCCGCGATCTTCCGCGAGATGGGCGCGCTCGGCCTGCTCGGCCCCACGATCCCCGCCGAGTACGGCGGCCCCGGCCTGAACTACGTCTGCTACGGGCTGATCGCGCGCGAGGTCGAGCGCGTGGACTCGGGCTTCCGCTCGATGATGAGCGTGCAGAGCTCGCTCGTGATGGTGCCGATCTTCGAGTTCGGCACCGAGGCGCAGAAGCGCAAGTACCTGCCGAAGCTCGCCACCGGCGAGTGGATCGGCTGCTTCGGCCTGACCGAGCCGAACCACGGCTCGGATCCCGGCTCGATGGAGACGCGCGCGAAGGCAGTGCCCGGCGGCTTCGAGCTCACCGGCAGCAAGATGTGGATCAGCAACTCGCCGATCGCCGACGTCTTCGTCGTGTGGGCCAAGTGCGTCGGCGGAGACTTCGACGGCCGCATCAAGGGCTTCGTGCTCGAGAAGGGCATGAAGGGGCTGTCGGCGCCGAAGATCCACGGCAAGGTCGGGCTGCGCACGTCGATCACCGGCGAGATCGTGATGGACGAGGTGCCGGTGTCCGAGGCGCAGCTGCTGCCCGGCGTCGAGGGCCTGAAGGGCCCGTTCACGTGCCTGAACAGCGCGCGCTACGGCATCGCGTGGGGGGCCCTGGGCGCCGCCGAGGACTGCTGGCACCGCGCGCGCCAGTACGTGCTCGACCGCAAGCAGTTCGGCCGCCCGCTGGCCGCGAACCAGCTCATCCAGAAGAAGCTCGCCGACATGCAGACCGAGATCACGCTCGGGCTGCAGGGCTGCCTGCGCCTGGGCCGCATGAAGGACGAGGGCGGCGCCGCGGTCGAGATCACCAGCATCATGAAGCGCAATTCGTGCGGCAAGAGCCTGGACATCGCCCGCACCGCGCGCGACATGATGGGCGGCAACGGCATCAGCGACGAGTTCGGCGTCGCGCGCCACCTGGTCAACCTCGAGGTGGTCAACACGTACGAAGGCACGCACGACATCCACGCGCTGATCCTCGGGCGCGCCCAGACCGGCATCCAGGCGTTCTTCTGACGCCCGCGCAGCCTCGGCCGAGTCCGACGTGACGGCGCTGGATTCGCGCCGGCTTCGCGCCCCCGCGCGGCGCGGCGCACCGCGATGAACCTGCGCCAGCTGGAGGTCTTCGTTCGCGTCGCCGAGCTGGGCAGCTTCAGCAAGGCGGCGGTGGTGCTCGGCGTCGCGCAGCCCGCGCTCAGCCGCCAGGTGCGCCAGCTCGAGACCGGGCTGCGCCAGTCGCTGCTGCTGCGCACCGGGCGCGGCGTGACGCTGACCGAGGCCGGCAAGCGGCTGTTCGAGCACAGCGTGGGCATCCTGCAGCTCGTCGAGCGCGCGCGCGAAGACGTCGAGGCGAGCCGCGGTGAGCCGCTCGGGCGCGTCGTCGTCGGGCTGCCGCCGAGCATGGGCCGGCTGCTCGCGGTGGACCTGGTCGAGCGCTTCCGCGAGCGGCTGCCGCGCGCGCGGCTCGCGATCGTCGAGGGGCTGTCGGCGCACATCACCGAGTGGATCGCGACCGGGCGCGTCGACGTCGGCCTGCTGCTCAACCCGGAGCCGGGGGGCGCGATCGAGATCGTGCCGGTGCTCGACGAGCCGCTGTGCCTGGTCGGAACGCCGGCGCTGCCCGAGCGCGGGCCGATGCCGTTCGCGCAGCTGTGCGCGCACCCGCTGATCATCCCCGAGCGCTCGCACGCGATCCGCCGCCTGCTCGAGGCGCAGGCGGCGCTCTCGGGCGTGAAGCTCGAGATCGCGTGCGAGGTCTCGAGCGTGCCGGCGATCCTGGACCTCGTCCGGCGCGGCCACGGCTGCGCGGTGCTCGCCGAGAGCGCGCTGGGTGCGGTCGCGCGCGAGTTCGTCGCGCGCCCGATCGTCGAGCCGCGGCTCGCGACCACGCTGTGCCTGGCCACGTCCGCGAGCAAGCCGGCGACGCCGCTGATCAAGCGCACGACGGCACTGCGGCGCGAGCTGGTGCTGGCGCCCGTGCCCGGCGGCCGGCGCCGGCCGGCGACTCGCGCGCGGGCGCGCTGAAGTGCCGGCCGGCGACTCGCGCGCGGGCGCGCTGACGTGCCGGCCGCGGCGACTCGCGCGCGCCCGCCGGCAGCGCCGCCCGAGGCGGCCGCGGCGAGACCCGGCGGCGCGCGTCCCATGCCGTTGCGGCATAGCTGCTAATGCATGGGAGCGGTTGTCGGCGGGGTCCGTCCGGCCTACAGTCGCGCCATGATGGCAACCCTGTCGGGCATTTCGTCGATGGCCACGCGCGCGCTGCTCGCGGAGCTCGCCGACGCCTATCGCGCGCGCAGCGGCGTCGCGGCCGCGTTCGAGTCCGTCGGCGGCGTCGACGCCGCGCGGCGCGTGCAGGCCGGCGAGCCCTTCGACGTCGTCGTGCTCGCGGCCGACGCGATCGACAAGCTCGCCGCCGCCGGCCGCGTGCTCGCCGAGAGCCGAACGCCGCTGGTGCGCTCCGGCGTCGCGATCGCGGTGCCGGCCGGCGCGCCGCGCCCGGACGTGAGCACCGCCGGCGCGCTGCGCGAAGCGGTCCGCGCGGCGCGCTCGATCGGCTACTCCACCGGCCCGAGCGGCGTCGCGCTGCTCGCGCTCTTCGAGCGCTGGGGCCTGACCGCGGAACTGAAGCCCCGGCTCGTGCAGGCGCCGGCCGGCGTGCCGGTGGGCACGCTGCTCGCGCGCGGGGATGTCTCGCTCGGCTTCCAGCAGCTCTCCGAACTGATGCACGTCGAGGGCATCGACCTGCTCGGGCCGATGCCGCCGGGCGTGGAGATCGACACCACCTTCACGGCCGCGGTGTGCGCGGCGAGTGCGCGCGCCGACGCAGCGCGCGCACTGATCGAATTCCTCGCCGGCCCGCAGGCGGACGCCGCCCGGCGCCGCCAGGGCATGACGCCGGCCTGACCGGCCCCACGAATCCAAGAGGAGCGCGTCGATGATCATCGACTGCCACGGTCACTACACCACCGCGCCCAAGGCGCTCGAAGACTGGCGCAACCGGCAGATCGCGGGAATTCAGGATCCTTCCGCCAGGCCCGATCCCGCGACGCTGCGCATCTCCGACGACGAACTGCGCGAGAGCATCGAGGCGAACCAGCTCAAGCTGATGCGCCAGCGCGGCAGCGACCTCACGATCTTCTCGCCGCGCGCGAGCTTCATGGCGCACCACATCGGCGACTTCGCCGTCTCCTCGACCTGGGCCGCGATCTGCAACGAGCTGTGCCACCGCGTCGCGAAGCTGTTCCCGGATCACTTCATCGGCGCGGCGATGCTGCCGCAGTCGCCGGGCGTCGACCCGCGCACGTGCATCCCCGAGCTCGAACGCTGCGTGAAGGACTACGGCTTCGTCGCGATCAACCTGAACCCGGACCCGTCCGGCGGGCACTGGACCTCGCCGCCGCTCACCGACCGGCACTGGTACCCGATCTACGAGAAGATGGTCGAGCACGACATCCCCGCGATGATCCACGTGAGCACGAGCTGCAACGCGTGCTTCCACACCACGGGCGCGCACTACATCAACGCCGACACCACCGCGGTGATGCAGCTGATCCAGGGCGACCTGTTCCGCGACTTCCCCGCGCTGAGGTTCGTGATCCCGCACGGCGGCGGCGCGGCACCCTATCACTGGGGCCGCTACCGCGGGCTGGCGCAGGAGCTGAAGAAGCCGCTGCTGCGCGAGCACCTGCTGAAGAACGTCTTCTTCGACACCTGCGTGTACCACCAGCCGGGCATCGACCTGCTCACGAAGGTGATCCCCGTGGACAACGTGCTGTTCGCCAGCGAGATGATCGGCGCGGTGCGCGGCATCGACCCCGAGACCGGCTTCAACTACGACGACACCAAGCGCTACATCGAGGCGTCGACGATCCTGAGCGCCGAGGACCGCTTCAAGATCTACGAGGGCAACGCGCGGCGCGTGTACCCGCGGCTGGACGCGGCGCTGAAGGCGCGCGGCCGCTGACGCGGGATCGGCGACGATGAGCGCGCACGCCGGGATACCCGCCGACCCCGCCGCCTGGCGCATCGGCTTCGTCGGCTACGGCGAGGTCGGCCGCACGCTGTCCGAGGATCTGCGCAAGGCCGGCGTCGCCGACGTCCGGGCGTACGACATCAAGCTCGGCACCGGGCTGGAAGCGCCGCTCGTCGAGCACGCGGGCGCGCACGGTGTGGCGCTCGACGCGTCTCACGCCGAGCTCGCCGCCCGCGTCGACCTCGTCGTCTCCGCGGTCACCGCGAGCCAGGCGGTGCCGGTCGCCCGCGCGTGCGCGCCCGGGCTGCGCGCGGGCACGTGGTTCCTCGACTTCAACTCCGCGTCGCCGAACGCGAAGATCCGCGCCGCCGGCGTCGTCGACGGCACCGGCGCGCGGTACGTCGAGGGCGCGGTGATGACGTCGGTGCCGCCGCACCGGATCCGCGTGCCGCTGCTGCTCGGCGGGCCGAGCGCCGCCGCGCTCGCGCCGCTGCTCAACGCGCTCGGGTTCGCCGCCACCGCGGGCCCCGAGCGGCTCGGCGTCGCGTCCGCGACCAAGCTCGCGCGCAGCGTGATGATCAAGGGGCTGGAGGCGATGGTCGTCGAGAGCTTCACGACGGCGCGTGCCTACGGCGTCGAGGACGAGGTGCTCGCGTCGCTCGCCGAGACCTTCCCCGGCATCGACTGGGAGAAGCAGGGCGCGTACTTCTTCCAGCGCGTGGTCCAGCACGGGCGCCGCCGCGCCGAGGAGATGCGCGAGGCCGCGCAGACCGTGCGCGACGCGGGCCTCGAGCCGTGGTCGGCGTCGGGCACCGCCGAGCGCCAGGCGTGGGTCGCCGACCTCGCCGACCGCGGCGTGATGGGCTCGCGCGACGAGAAGCGCACCGACTGGCGCATGGACGCCGACCGCATCCTGGCCGAGCTGCGCAAGCCGCGCGCTTGAGGCCGAACCCTCAGAGGATCTGCATGGACGCCGACTGGCTCGTCTTCTACCCGAATCCCTCGAAACCGGCCTTCGTGCCGCCCCCGGGCGCCGTCGACGCGCACTGCCACGTCTTCGGCCCGGCCGCGCAGTTCCCGTTCGCGCCCGAGCGAAAGTACACGCCGTGCGACGCCTCGAAGGACCAGCTCTTCGCGCTGCGCGACCGCATCGGCTTCTCGCGCAACGTCGTCGTGCAGGCCACCTGCCACGGCAACGACAATCGCGCGCTCGTCGACGCGCTCGTCCACTCGGGCGGGCGCGCGCGCGGCGTCGCGTCGGTCTCGCGCGATGTCACCGACGCCGAGCTGCGGGCGATGCACGCGGCCGGCGTGCGCGGCACGCGCTTCAACTTCGTGCGCCGGCTGGTGGACTTCACGCCGCGCGAGGTGCTCGCCGAGATCGCGGCGCGCATCGCGCCGCTGGGCTGGCACGTCGTCGTGTACTTCGAGGCGCAGGACCTGCCCGAGCTGTGGGATTTCTTCACGACGCTGCCCACCACCGTCGTGGTCGACCACATGGGCCGTCCCGACGTCCGCCTGCCGGCGGACGGCCCGCAGTTCGAGCTCTTCGTGAAGCTGATGCGCGAGCACCCGAACGTGTGGAGCAAGGTGAGCTGCCCGGAGCGTCTGAGCGTCACCGGCCCGAAGGCGCTCGACGGCGAGCGCGCCGCGTACCGCGACGTGGTCCCGTTCGCGCGCCGCATCGTCGAGACCTTCCCCGACCGCGTGCTGTGGGGCACCGACTGGCCGCACCCGAACCTGAAGAACCACATGCCCGACGACGGGCTGCTGGTGGACTTCATTCCGCACATCGCGCCCACGCCCGAGCTTCAGCGCAAGCTCCTGGTCGACAACCCGATGCGCCTGTACTGGCCCGAGGAGCGGGCCTGACGCCCGCCGGAGCACGACGATGCCGCTGGACAAGCCCTACCTCGACATCCCCGGAACGACGATCTTCGACGCCGAGCAGTCGCGCAAGGGCTACTGGCTGAACCAGTTCTGCATGAGCCTGATGAAGGCGGAGAACCGCGCGCGCTTCAAGGCCGGCGAGCGTGCCTACCTCGACGAGTGGCCGATGACCGAGGAGCAGAAGCAGGCGGTGCTCGCGCGCGACCTGAACCGCTGCATCGCCGCCGGCGGGAACATCTACTTCCTCGCGAAGATCGGCGCCACCGACGGCAGGAGCTTCCAGCAGATGGCGGGCAGCATGACCGGCATGACCGAGGACGAGTACCGGGACATGATGATCGCGGGCGGCCGCTCCGTCGAAGGCAACCGCCGCGTCGGCGAGGACGGCGACGCGCAGGCGCACCGCCAGCCGCAGGGCCGCGCCGGGAGGGCCGCGTGATGGCCCGCGTCACCGCGTCCGTCTACACCAGCCACGTGCCCGCGATCGGCGCTGCACTCGACCTCGGCAAGAGCGGGGAGCCCTACTGGCAGAAGGTCTTCGCCGGGTACGAGTTCTCGAAGCAGTGGCTGCGCGAGAACCGCCCCGATGTGATCTTCCTCGTCTACAACGACCACGCGACCGCGTTCAGCCTGGAGATCATCCCCACGTTCGCGATCGGCACCGCGGCCGAGTACGCGATCGCCGACGAGGGCTGGGGCCCGCGCCCGGTGCCGAAGGTGACCGGCCACCCGGAGCTCGCCGCGCACGTCGCGCAGAGCGTGATCCAGGACGACTTCGACCTGACCATCGTCAACCGGATGGACGTCGACCACGGCCTGACCGTGCCGCTGTCGCTGATGTGCGGCGCGCAGGACCCCGACGCCGGCGCGTGGCCGTGCCCGGTGATCCCGTTCGCGGTCAACGTCGTGCAGTATCCGGTGCCCTCGGGCCGGCGCTGCCTCGCGCTGGGCCGCGCGATCCGCAAGGCGATCGCGTCCTTCGACGCGCCGCTGAACGTGCAGGTCTGGGGCACCGGCGGCATGAGTCACCAGCTGCAGGGCCCGCGCGCCGGGCTGATCAACCGCGAGTGGGACAACCGCTTCCTCGATCGCCTGATCGCGGATCCCGACGGCCTGGCGCAGATGCCGCACGTGGAGTACGTGCGCGAGGCCGGCAGCGAAGGCATCGAGCTCGTGATGTGGCTGATCGCGCGCGGCGCGATGAGCGAAGGCAGGCCGCGCGTGCGGCACCGCTTCTACCACGTCCCCGCGTCGAACACCGCGGTGGGCCACCTGATCCTGGAGAGCACATGACCAAGCCCATCGGCGTCGCGCTGGCCGGAGCCGGCGCGTTCGGCGTCAAGCACCTCGAGGCGATGCAGAGAATCGACGGCGTTCGCGTCGTCTCGCTGGTCGGGCGCGAGCTCGGCAAGACGCAGGAGGTCGCGCAGCGCTTCGGCGTCGGCCACGTCGCGACCGACCTCTCGGAGAGCCTCGCGCGCCCCGACGTCGACGCGGTGATCCTGTGCACGCCCACGCAGATGCACGCGTCGCAGGCGATCGCGTGCCTGGCGGCGGGCAAGCACGTGCAGGTCGAGATCCCGATGGCCGACAGCCTCGCCGACGCGCAGGCGCTGGTCGCGAAGCAGAAGGCCACGGGGCTGGTCGCGATGGCCGGCCACACGCGCCGCTTCAATCCGAGCCACCAGTGGGTGCACCGGCGCATCGTCGCGGGCGAGCTGAAGATCCAGCAGATGGACGTGCAGACGTACTTCTTCAGGCGCACGAACATGAACGCGCTCGGCCAGCCGCGCAGCTGGACCGACCACCTGCTGTGGCACCACGCGTGCCACACGGTCGACCTCTTCCAGTACCAGACCGGCGAGGCCGCGAAGCACGTGCACGCGATGCAGGGCCCGGCGCACCCGGCGCTGGGCATCGCGATGGACATGTCGATGCAGATGAAGACCGCGTCGGGCGCGATCTGCACGCTGTCGCTGTCGTTCAACAACGACGGCCCGCTGGGCACGTTCTTCCGCTACATCTGCGACAACGGCACGTACATCGCGCGCTACGACGACCTCTTCGACGGCAAGGACAAGCCGATCGACGTCTCCAGGGTCGACGTGTCGATGAACGGCATCGAGCTCCAGGACCGCGAGTTCTTCGCCGCGATCCGCGAGGGGCGCGAGCCGAACGGCAGCGTCGCGCAGGTGTTCCCGGCGTACGAGACGCTGCACCGGCTGGAGAAGACGCTCGCCGCGAGCGACTGACGCCGGGCGGCCCGGCCCGGCTCGGGCGCCCGCCGGCGAGCCGCGGCGGGATCGCGGTGCGCTATCCTCGTGGACCCCGTGTCCCTCGAAGCGCGAACGACGATGCGCCTGACGATGATCCTCGCGGGCCTCGCCGCGGCACTCGCGGCCGCGGCCTGGTTCGGCCTGCCCGCGGCGATGCGCGGGCTCGGCCTGCACCCGGAGCGCGCGGGTCCCCCCTACACGCTTGCCGGCGGCCGCGCGCTGATCGTCACGACCAGCCACGCGACGCTGTCGCCCGGCGACCAGGCCACCGGCGTGTTCGCCTCCGAGATGACCGCGCCCTACTACGTGTTCAAGGACGGCGGAATGAGCGTCGACGTCGCCAGCATCGCGGGCGGCGAGATCCCGATCGACCCGCTGTCGTTCCTCTGGTTCGTCGAATCGTCCGCCGACCGGCGCTTTCGCGAAGACGCCGAGTTCCGCGACAAGGTGAAGCGCTCGCTGAAGATCGACGACGTCGACTTCACCGCCTACGACGTCGTCTTCCTCGCCGGCGGGTGGGGCGCGTCGTACGACCTGGGCACGTCCGACGCGCTGGGCCGCAAGGTCGGCGAAGCCTGGAAGGCGGGCCGCGTCGTCGGCGGCGTGTGTCACGGCCCGCTCGGCCTGCTGAAGGCGACCGACGAGGCCGGCGCCCCGCTGGTGCGGGGCCGGCGCCTGAGCGCGGTCACCGACAAGCAGGTGCGCGAGCTCGGCATCACCGTCACGCCGATGCACCCGGAGCGCGAGCTGCGCGCGGCGGGCGCGCTGTTCGAGAGCTCGAGCGCCTTTCGCGACATCTTCGCCGACCACGTCGCGCGCGACGGCCGGCTGGTCACCGGCCAGAACCAGAACGCCGGGCCCGAGGTGGCCGCGCAGATGATGCTCGCGGCCGGGGCGCGGGCGTCGCGATGAGATGACGACGCTCGCGGCCCGCGCGACGAGAGCACGCGACGCCGCCGCATTCGGCGCGGCGCGACGAAGGAACACGGCGCGTGCGCCGCGACAGGACGAAGGAGATCCAGGATGAGCCAGCCCGCGGTGCTCAGTAGCGTCGACGCGCGCGGCGTCGCCACGGTGACGCTGAACCGCCCCGAAGTGAACAACGCCTACGACGACGCGCTCCTCGCCGGCCTTCACGAGGCCATGGACGCGCTCGGCGCGCAGCCGGGCGTGCGCGCGGTGGTGCTGCGCGGCACGGGACGGCACTTCCAGGCAGGGGCCGACCTGACGTGGATCACGCGCGTGGCCACGCAGAGCGCCGACGAGAACCTGCGCGTGTCTCGCACCACGGCGCGGGCGGTGCACCGGCTCAACACGCTGCCGGTCCCGACGGTCGCACTCGTCCAGGGCGGCTGCTTCGGCGGCGGCACCGGCATCGTCGCCGCGTGCGACATGGTCATCGCCGCCGACGACGCGGTGTTCTCGATCGCGGAGACCCGCTGGGGGCTGATGGCGGGCATCATCGTGCCGCAGCTCGCCGACGCGATCGGCGTGCGCCAGGTGCGCCGCTACGCGCTCTCCGGCGAGCGATTCGACGCTCACGAGGCGCGTCGCATCGGTCTCGTGCACGAGGTCGTGCCGGCCGCCGGGCTGGCGGCCGCGGGCGAGGCGTACGTCGCCCGCCTGCTGCAGAACGCACCCGACGCGAACGCGCAGACCAAGGCCGTGGCGCTCGAATCCGCGTGGGGCCGGATCGACGACGACGTGATGGACCGCCTCGTCGCGCAGCACGCCGCGAAGCGCACGAGCGACGAGGCCGCCGAGGGGCTCGCGTCGTTCCGCGAGAAGCGCGCGGCGCGCTGGGCACCGGCGAAGTAGCGCGGGCACGCCGCGCACCCCGGAACGCGCCGCAGCCGGCGGGCCCGTTCGCGCCGGCCGCGCCCTCGCGCGGCGCCCCCCCGCGCAAGCTCGGCCCCGCTCAGGGCTTCGGCAACAGGCTCGCGAGGTCGAACGACGGATCCGCCGCCTGCTGCGGCGTCGGCGACACGCCCGCGTCGAGCAGCTTGCGCGACAGCAGGTGGTCCTTCGCGGCGTTGATCGCATCCACCGCGACCAGCCGCTCGCCGGCGAAGTGCCAGACCGAGAACGACGCCGCCGAAGTCTCGCCGCGCACGGCCGAGCGATCCGCGCCCGCGGCGCTGCCCGCCATCTGCAGCTTGCGGTCGTACTGGTCGGACCAGAACCACGGCGCCGCGGTGAAGGGCTTCGAGTGGCCGAGCAGCGACGCGGCGGCGGCCTTGCCCTGCTCGACCGCGTTCTGCACCGACTCGAGCCGGCGCGTGCTGCCGTCGGCACGGCGCGTGACCGTGCAGTCGCCCGCGGCGACGATCGACGGGTCCGACGTGCGGGCGCAGTCGTCGACGACGATGCCGCGCTCGCACGCGAGGCCCGCCTCGGCCGCCAGCGCGTCCTGCGCGACGGCGCCCACGCCGACCAGCACCAGCCCGGCCGGGTGACGCGCGCCGTCGGCGGTGAGCACCGCGCTCGCGGCGCCGTCGCTCACCTCGATCTCGGAGACCTTCGCGTCGAGCAGCACCTGGACGCCGTGATCGCGGTGCAGCGCCGCATACCAGTCGGAGAGCTGCGGCGTGACCGCGCGCGCGAGCAGCCGCGGCAGCGCTTCGAGCACCGTCACCGCCAGCCCGCGCTTGCGCGCCGTCGCGGCGACTTCCAGCCCGATGAATCCGCCGCCGATCACGACGACCGGCAGCGCGCGTGCGAGGCAGGCGTCGAGCGCGGCCGCGATCGCGCTCGCGTCGTCGCGCGTGCGCAGCGCGAGCACGCCGCGCGCGTCGGCCCCGGGCAGCGTGAGCGTGCGCGAGCGCGCGCCGGTGGCGAACGCCAGGCCCGTGTAGGCGATCTCCTCGCCGCCCTCGAGGCGCACGACGCGGCGCGCCCGGTCGACGCCGGTCACGCGCACGCCGGTGCGCAGCTCGATGTTCTTGCGCGCGAGGGCCTCGGGCGCACGCATCACCAGCTGCGCGGCCTCGATCTCGCCGGCGAGCCACGCCTTCGACAGCGGCGGGCGGTGGTACGGGCCGTACGGCTCCTCGCCGAGCAGGCTCACGCGGCCGGCGAAGCCGCCGGCGCGCAGCGCCTCGGCGACCTGCACGCCGGCCTGGCCGGCCCCGATGACGACGACGTGCGCGCTCGCGTCCTGCGTCACCGCGTCACTCCTGGGTGTCCGCGACGCGCACGCGCAGCCCCGCGAGCGCGGGCGCGGCCTTGAGCTGGCACGCGAGCCGGCTCTCGGGCCGGCGCTCGGCGGCCACGTTCGCGAGCATGTCGAGCTCGGCCGCCGACGGTGCCGGAAGCTCCCCCGCGCGCGCCGGGTCGACGTAGCAGTGGCAGGTGGCGCACGCGCAGGAGCCGCCGCACTCGGCGACGATGCCGTCGACGCCGTTGGCGGTGGCCCCCTGCATCAGGCTCCAGCCGTCGGGGACGTCGATCGCGACCTCGCGGCCGGAGGGTTCGATGTAGGTGATCGTGGTCATGCGTGCGCGGGCTCCGTGCGCGTGAAGTTCAATGGATCGCGAGGTCCAGCCGCGTCGGGCTGCGGAACGTCGACGACGGCATCCACGGCAGTTGCGCCTGAACGCGGCGGTAGTCCGGCACGACCCGGTGGAATTCCTCGAACGCGATTCTGACCGAAAGCCGCGCGATCGCGGTGCCCAGGCACGCGTGCACGCCGCCGCCGAAGCCGAGGTGGCCGCGCGGCTTGCGGCGAACGTCGTACACGTCGGGGTCCGGGAACTGGCGCTCGTCGCGGTTGCCCGACCCGTACGCCAGGCACACGAAGTCGCCCGCGCGCATCGTCTTGCCGTGCAGTTCGGTGTCCTTCTGCAGGCAGCGGCGGAAGCGCTGCGCCGACGTGTTGAAGCGCAGCGACTCCTCGACCGCGTCCGGGATCAGCGCCGGGTCGGCGACCACGGCGCTGCGCGCGTCCGCGTGGTCGGCGAGGTTCAGCGCGAACATCGCCATGAAGCCCCCCAGCGACTCGACGCCGGCCATGATCAGCGTGGTCGTCGTGAGCAGCACCTCGCGCTCGTCGAGCCGGTCGCCGTCGATCTCGGCCTGGCTGAACAGCGAGATCAGGTCGCCGACCGGATTGCGCCGGCGCTCGGCGATCACGCCGGCCGCGTACTCGGTCATCCAGTTGTAGGCGGCGATGTGCTCGGGTCCCTTGGCGCGCGTGACCGGGTCCGACTGCACCATCAGCACCGCCTTCTCGCGCACGGCCATCTCGTCGCCCAGCGGCAGACCGAGCGCCGCGAACAGCACGCGCACCGTGAACTTCGAGGAGAACTCCTCGATGAAGTCGAACTCGCGCCTGTCGGCGAGCGGCGCCGCGGCGTCGCGCGCGATCGTGCGGATCGGGTCGGCGAGCGCCTCGAGGTTGCGCTTCATGAACGCGTGCTGGATCAGCCCGCGCAGGCGGTCGTGGCGCGGGGGATCGGTGGTGCCGAGCGTGGCGCCCGCGCGGTTGGGCAGCTCGGTCATCAGGTTGCCCTTGGCCGACGAATACGTCTGCCACTCGTTGAGCGCGGTGACGATGTCCGCGTAGCGCGACAGCACCCACATGCCGGCTTCGTCGCTCCAGAACGCGGGATGCTCGTCGCGCAGCGTCTTGTAGTACGGGAACGGGTCGGCGTCGACCGCCGGCGAGTACGGATCGAACGAGAACATTTCCTGTCTCCTGTCTTCACGGGCCCGGCGTCGTCGAGGGCGCCCGGTGCGGTGCCAGCACTCTAGGGGCAACGCCCGACCGCCATCCTGCACGAAATCGTCGCCGGCTTGCACTTTTCGGGGGAAAATTCCGGTTTTCCCCCGATCGACGATGACCCGCGCCCGCCCGATCCCGACCTTCGCGCTGTACGGCGAGCAGGGCGCGTCGCGCGACGACGGCGTGCACGTCGAGGAAATCCAGTCGCGCAGCCGCCTGTATCGCTGGGAGATCGACGCGCACGTGCACCGGGCGCTGTACCAGGCGGTGTGCGTGCTCGAGGGCCCGGCCGAGGTCTCGCTCGACGAGCAGCGCGTGCGCATCGAGGGCTCGGGCGTCGTCGTGATCCCGCCGGGCGTGGTGCACGCGTTCCGCTTCGGGCCGTCCACGCGCGGCCACGTGCTCACGCTCGGCGCGCAGTGGCTGCTCGACGAGGCCTCTGCGGCGGCGCGCGGCGCGTTCGCACGCCTGTTCCACGCGCCGCGCGTGCTCAGGCTCGACGCCGCGACGCTGTCCGCGTCTCGCCTCGAAGGCCTGCTCGGCGAGTTCGCCGCGGCGTTTCGCGCCGGCTCGCCGGCGGGCGCTCCGCTCGCGGGCTGGCTCGCGCGCGCCGTGCTCTGGCGGCTCGCCGAGCTGGCCGAGCGCATCGGCGCGGGCGGCGCGCAGGCGCGGCGCCACCACGCGACGCTCACGCGCTTCCTGCTGCTGGTGGAGTCGCACTGCCTCGAGCACTGGCCGGTGAGCCGCTACGCGTCCGAGCTCGGCATGAGCGTGGAGCGGCTGAACCGTCTCGTGCGCGCCGAGTGCGGCACGAGCGCGCTCGAGTTCGTGCACCGGCGGATCGCGCGCGAGGCGTGCCGGCGGCTCGTGTACGTGACGATGCCGATCGCGCGCATCGGCTACGAGCTCGGCTTCGCCGACGCCGCGTACTTCTGCCGCTTCTTCAAGCGCCACACCGGCACGAGCCCGAGCGCGTACCGGCGCAGTCACGCGGTGCCGGCGGCGGCGTCCTGAGGCGGCGGAGCGCGAAGGCCGCGTCCGACCCGCGTCCGACCCGCGTCTGGCCTGCCCGGCGCCGCGCCGCGGCGCCCGCCGCTGGACATCACCCCTCGCCCGCCTGCGCCAGCGCCGGCGCGACCACCGCCTCCAGCGTGTCCCGCAGCCAGCGGTGCATCGGGTCGGCCTGGTGGCGGCGGTGCCAGACCAGGTACATCGGCATCGGCGCGCAGCGCACCGGCACCTCGCAGGACTCGAAGCCGCGCAGCAGGTCCGTGCGCAGCAGCCCGGGCACGGTCGCGAGCAGCGGGCTGCCGCGCAGGAACGGCGGGATGCCCGAGAAGCCCGGGACGAGCGCGACGAAGCGGCGGCGCACGCCGCGCGCCGCGAGCTCGCGGTCGACCTCGAGCGGGCCGAGGCGCTCGTAGGCGACGCCGACGTGCTCGGCCGCGAGGTACGCCTTCGCACTGCGCGGCGCGGCGCGCGTGCGCGGGTCGAAGAACACCCGGTAGCGGTCCTCGAAGAGGCGCTTCTGGAGGATGTCGGCGCCGGCCGGCGGGCGCGGCGTCACGAGCAGCTGGCAGTGCTCGGCGCGCAGCATCTCGGCCGCGGGAACGCCCGACGGGATCACGCGCAGGATCAGCCCCGGCGCCTGCCGGCGCGCGCGGGCGAGGAACGCCGGCAGCAGCAGGTCTCGCTGCAGGTCGTTGGCGGCGACCGTCACGGTGGCGGTGATCGACGCGGGATCGAAGCGCTCGACGGCGGCGAAGTCGCGCAGATCGTCCAGCAGCCCGCGGGCCCGGCGCGCAAGCTCGCGCGCGCGCGCGGTGGCGACGATGCCGCGCCCGGCGCGCACGAAGAGCGGGTCGCCGACGATGACGCGCAGCTTGTCCAGCAGGTGGCTGACCGCCGACTGCGTGACGCCCAGCCGGTGCGCCGCGCGCGTGACCGAGCCCTCCTCGGTGACCGCGACCAGCAGCGCGAGCAGCCGGCCGTCGAGCGCCAAATGATCGATCTTGCTCATGATGATTATGAGTATCCATGCATTTTCTTTTTGATTCCAGTGCCCGATACTCGCGGCGACGCGGGCCGCGGGCGCCCGCGCGCCACGCGGGCGAGGAGACGATGAACGCCACCACGAAGAAGCGGGAGATTCCCGGCACCACGCTGTTCGACGGCGCGCAGGCGATGCGCGGCTACGCGCTGAACAAGATGTGCTTCTCGTTCAACGACGCCGGCAACCGCGCGGCCTTCCTCGCCGACGAGGACGCGTACTGCGCGAAGTACGGGCTGAACGCCGAGCAGCGCGACGCGATCCGCCAGCGCAACGTGCTGGCGCTGATCCGCGCCGGAGGCAACGTGTACTACCTGGCGAAATTCGCCGGCATCTTCGGGCTGGACGTGCAGGACATCGGCGCCCAGCAGACCGGCATGACCAAGGACGAATTCAAGGCGAAGCTCGTCGCCGCGCGGGGATGACCATGGCACGCATCGTCGGCAGCATCATGATGTCCCACGTGCCCGCGATCGGGCGCGCGATCTCGAAGAACCTGCAGGCCGACCCGTACTGGGCGCCGTGGTTCGACGGCTTCCCCCCGGTGCGGCGCTGGCTCGCCGACGTGAAGCCGGACGTCGTCGTCGCGGTCTACAACGACCACGGCCTGAACTTCTTCCTCGACAAGATGCCGACGTTCGCGGTGGGCGCGGCGCCCGAGTACCGCAACGCGGACGAGGGCTGGGGCATCCCGACGCTGCAGCCCTTCGCCGGCGACCCGACGCTGTCGTGGCACGTGATCGAAGCGCTGGTCGACGCCGAGTTCGACGTCACCACCTGCCAGGAGATGCTCGTCGACCACGCGGTGACGCTGCCGATGGCGCTGCTCTGGCCGGGCGACGCGCCGTGGCCGGTGCGCATCGTGCCGGTGTGCGTGAACACGGTGCAGTTCCCGCTGCCGTCGATGGCGCGCGGCTTCAAGCTCGGGCAGGCGATCGGGCGCGCGATCGCGTCGTACGAAGAAGACTTGAAGGTCGTCGTGATCGGCACCGGCGGGCTGTCGCACCAGCTCGACGGCACCCGCGCCGGCTTCATCAACAAGGCGTTCGACGAGCTCTGCTTCGAGAAGCTCGTGAGCGACCCGCAGGCGCTGACGAAGTACTCGATCCACGAGGTGGTGGAGCTCGCCGGCACGCAGGGCGTGGAGGTGCTGAACTGGCTGACAGCGCGCGGCACGCTGCTCGGGCAGGTGACGCAGGTGCACCGGAACTATCACATCCCGATCTCGAACACGGCGGCGGGGCTGCTGTGCCTGGAGAATCGGGGCTGAGCGGGCTCGACGCGCCGGCCCTCAGGGGTCGGCGTCCGCGGTCTCGGCCGGGCGATGGCGCCGGCGCGACTTCTCCAGCAGGTGCGGAACGAGCCGTGTGATCGGCATCCGCTGATAGTGGTAGCGGGCGAGCAGCACGATCGCGGCGAATCGGTCCAGCCCTTCGCGCTCCATCCGCGCCCCGGGCAGCATCGAGCGATCCGTGAGCCAGTCCATCGAGGCGATCGCCGCCGCGCCCGGGGCGGCGGCGTGGGCCATCGCCGAATCCGAGATCGGCGTGTCGAGCCAGCGGCGCGCGAAGTGCATCGCCCACCAGATCGCGCGCGGCTGCCCGAGCTCGGCGGCACGCTCGAGCATCGAAGCCGCGAACGCGTCCGGCGACGGCCCGGCGAAGTGCCTGAAGAGCAGGTCGAAGTCCATGGTCTCGCGCAGCCGAAGCGTGAGATCCGAATCCTTGAACGTGTGAACCGCGCAGTGGATCAGCAGGTCGATCGGCTGGAGCACGCGGAATCCGCGCCGCCCTTCCCATTCGACTTCGACGCTTCGCGCGAGGAGCGCAGCGGTGTCGATGCCGCGTCCGCGCAGCGACGGAGTGATCGAGTGGTGGACGTCGACCTCGACGCCTCGCTCGGGGTGCACGAGCGGGGGGATCTCGTGGCTCCACTCGCGGTAGTAGCGGTCGTCGTAGTCGTTCATCTTCGCGGGTTCCCACCCGCGCTCGACCATGCGGCGCTCGATCGTCGCGATCGACTGCGCCGGCACGAGAACGTCGATGTCGGCGGCGAGCCGGCCCGACGCGATCGGCAGGTCGAGCGCCTCGTAGGCGGCGCCCTTGAGGAGCAGGACCGGGACGCCCAGGTCCCGAACCGCGTCGGACAGCTCGCTCATCTCGCGCCGCAGCCGGCGCCGGCGATCGGCGACCAGCGTGCCGACGGACTCGAAGTGCGCCAGCACGCGCTCGTCGGGACGCGCGCCGCCCGCGCGCGCCTCGATCGCCATTCGCAGGTGCCCGAGCGCCCGCGAGCGGCGCGTGGCGGCGAGGATCGCGGACCACTTCTCAGGGGGAAAAGACGCCGCCCGCGCCGGATTGCGCCAGGCCTCGAGCAGGGCGACGGTGGCCGGGTGCGCTCTCACGCCGCGCCCTCCGCCGCTTCGGTCGATTCGAACGCGGCCTGCGTCGGCTCGCACAGGCGGTGGATCGCATCGATGGCCTCCTCGAGCCGGCCGTACTGCAGCCGGTAGCAGCGGACGCGCTCCAGCAGGCGGGCGACCGCGTCGAATCCGACCGGCCCCATCACCTCGTAGTTGAAGCTGTTCGCGGCCAGCTCCATGAAGGCCCGCGCCTGCGCGACCGGGTCGAGCTCGACCGGTGAGGACTCGCGCCACTGCGGGAAGATCACCAGCGAAGGACGGGCGGTTTCGCGACGCCGCGCCACCGACGCCGCGGGGACCGCGTGGTGCACGAGCACGCCCTTGCGCGTGTTCGGGTAGATCGGACCGAACCGCGCATCGGGAGACCAGCGCCGGATCGCTTCGATCGAGCTGTTCTTCAGCGCGATCGGCTTGACCATCGCCCGCAACGCGAGATCGGCGATGCGAACCACGCCGAACTCGTCGGACAGCAGCCGCGCGCCGCGCCCGGCCAGCGCGGCGGTCAGCGTGCTCTTGCCCGACCCCGGATTGGCGACCATCAGCACGCCGTGCCCCGCGACCTCGACCGTGCCGGCGTGCAGCAGCAGGTGGCTGTTGAGCATGTTGGCCGACGCCCAGTTCACGCCCCACTCGAAGTGCGGGAGCAGCTGGTCCAGCGGGAACGGTCCGAACGGATCGACACCGTCGACCTCGATCGTGCCGAGCGGACGCACCCAGCGACGCAGGCCACCGGCGCTGCGCAGTTCCACCGTGGTGTCGCACCACCCGGAGGTGGTGTCGAGAGGAAAGTCGGGGTAGACGGCGCGCAGGGCCACGGCCAGCGCACGCACGCGCGATCGGATCCGGACGGCCAGCGCCCCGAGATCGAGGACGATCCCGGGCTGCGCGAGCGCGTCGGCCACCTGTGCCGGTGTCGCCTGCGAGAGCGTCGGCTCGCCGGGCGCCTGCGCGGTGGCCATCAGCGACGCAGGTGCAGCGCGAGATCGACCCAGCGCCGCAGGTTGGCGTGTTCCTCGGCCGTCGGCGCGAGCCCGTCGGCACCGTGGACCTCGGCGGACACCTTCGCGACGACCCGGTCGGGATCGGGCCAGCGCTCGTCGATCATGTCGACGACCAGCTGGACGACCTCGAACGACTCTTCGGGCAATGCGTACGTGTGACCATCGACGGGGTCGTAGACGATCACACCATCCGGGTAGCGGCGGAAACGCAAGTCGGACCTCCAGGCGGGCGCCCTCGACGCGCCGGCCCTGCCGACCGTGTCACCGGGAGATCAGGCGCCGGTGCAGGAATACGGGGCCGCGGTGTTCGGCGAGATGGACGACCAGGACGAGCAGTGTAGCCCCTGGAGGTCGGTGCGCTGCGTGACGGGCCACACGCCGGCGTTCGTCACGCCGGCATCGCTCACCTGGAACAGGCCGAGCAGGTAGACCGTGGTCTCGTCGACAAAGGTCGTCGGGGGCGTCACGAAGGCGATGACGGTGCCGTTGCTGCGATAGTAGGTGTCGCCGATCTTGTAGACAGGATCCACGACGATGTTGCTGCCGCGCTTCAGTTTTCCCTTGAGCGCCTTCTTCCGCATCCAGCCGTCGGCAGACGCGACTTCGAGCGCGGGATGTTGCGCCTTGTCCCGCTCGGCCGCACGGAACGCGGAACTCGCCGCCAGTGCCGCACCGGGCACCGCCCCCACGAGCACCGGCACGCCGCGCGCAGCCGCCTTCAACAGCGCCTGCCTGCGGTTCACGTCGATCCGCTCCGGACCGCCGAGCTCCGTGCTAGCGGCCGCGTCGGGGAGGTTCCCGTCCGGCCGTTGTTCAGCGCTTTGATTCATGAGTTCTTTCCCAAACCGTATTCCGCAGTTCCGGCGAGTCTAGCGTCTGCCCGCGTGCTGCCTACCGGAACTTGTTCATGGCCTGCGCGATTTCGCGCGCGGGCCCGAGATCTTGCGCACCTGCCGGCGTTCCCGCGCTCCGCGCGACCGGGGTGACCGCGGGCCGGGCGCGCCCCGGCGAGACCCTGGGTGTCGGAGCGCGATAGCCCGTCGATGCCGCCGCGATGCTCGGCGCGGTGACCATCAGCAACGGCACGGAACTCGCCGCCGTGCGCAGCAGCGCGCGCCGCCGCGCCGGGCTGATCCGCGCGCCCGCGCCATCCCGACCCTGAGCGCCTTCGGCCAATTCCTGATCACGCGACTCGTTCATCATCATCCCCCATGGCGGCCGACGGACGACCTCGACACTCACCCTGCACCACCCGATCGACCGCCCCGGGCGACCCGCGATGCGTCGGCACTTCTTACACAGCCGCTCCGCGAGCGACCTGCCGACGCCGGAAATTCTTCTGGACTACCGACAAATATCGAGCCGAATCATACACTTGCATTCGCACACCGATCTCTGTCATTGAGAGAAGCATGCAATTTCCGTACCATCATGCCTTCGCCACCCGGGCCTCGCCGGCGCCGCCGTCCGATCTCCGAGTGTCGCACGCGGCCCGCACCGCCAGGAGACGCCCCTGATGAATCCTCAACCCACCGTCGGCATCGTCGGCCTCGGCGCCATGGGCCTGGGCGTCGCGCGCACCCTGCTGCGCAAGGGCTTCGCGCTCCACGCCTGCGACGTCCGCGCCGACGTCCTCGCGACCATCGCCGCCGAGGGCGCCCGCACCTGCTCGGCACCGGCCGACCTCGCCCCGGCAGTGGATGCGCTGATCGTGCTGGTGGTCAACGCCGACCAGACCGACGCCGTCCTCTTCGGCGCCGACGGCGCCGCGGCCCGCCTGAAGCCCGGCTCGGTCGTCATCGCGTCGCCCACCGTGCCGCCCCACTACGCCGAGCAGCTCGGCGCGCGCCTCGCCGCGATGGGCCTGCACCACCTCGACGCCCCGGTCTCCGGCGGCGCCGCGCGCGCCGCTTCGGGGGAACTGACGGTCATGGCGTCGGGCACCGCCGCGGCGTTCGCGGCGGCCGAGCCGGTGCTGGCCGCGATCGCCGCGAAGGTCTACCGGCTCGGCGACCACTCCGGCATGGGCTCGAAGGTGAAGATGATCAACCAGCTGCTGGCCGGCGTGCACATCGCCGCGGCGACCGAAGCGATGGCGCTGGGCATCCGCGCCGGCATCGACCCCGACGCGCTCTACGAGGTGATCTCGAACAGCGCCGGCGCGAGCTGGATGTTCCAGAACCGCGTGCCGCACATCCTGTCGGGCGATTACACGCCGCTGTCGGCCGTCAACATCTTCGTCAAAGACCTCGGCATCGTGCTGGATTCCGCGCGCAAGTTCACGTTTCCGCTGCCGCTCACGTCCGCGGCCCACCAGATGTACCTGGCGACGAGCGCGGCGGGATTGGGCGGCGAGGACGACTCCGCGGTGATCAAGATGTTCCAGCGGCTGACGGGGATCGACCTGCCGGCGAAGAAGGGCTGAGCGCGGCCGCGACGGCAGGCCCGCGCCCGGATAACATCGCCGTTGCCATCAGGGAGATCCCCATGCTGCTCGGCTGCATCGCCGACGACTTCACCGGCGCCACCGACCTCGCCAACATGCTCGTGCGCGGCGGCCTGCGCACGCTGCTCGCCATCGGGGTGCCCGCGCACGGCGCCGGCATCGACGCCGACGCGGTCGTGGTCGCGCTGAAGTCGCGCACCGAGCCGGCCGACGACGCGGTCGCGCACTCGCTCGCGGCGCTCGCGTGGCTGCGCGCGGCCGGCGCGCGGCAGTTCTTCTTCAAGTACTGCTCCACCTTCGACTCGACCGAGCGCGGCAACATCGGGCCGGTCGCGGACGCACTCATGCGCGCGCTCGGCACCGACTTCTCCATCGCGTGCCCGGCGTTTCCCGAGAACGGCCGCAGCGTCTACCGCGGACACCTGTTCGTTCAGGACGCGCTGCTGTCGGAATCCGGGATGGAGAAGCACCCGCTCACGCCGATGACCGACGCGAACCTGGTGCGGGTGCTCGCGCGCCAGACCGCGCGCCGCGTGGGGCTGGCGCGTTTCGACGCGGTCGCGGCCGGCGTGGCCGCACTCGCCGGCCGCTTCGAGGCGCTGCGGCGCGAAGGCGTCGAGATCGCGATCGTCGACGCGCTGTCCGACGACGACCTCTTCACGATCGGCGCGGCGTGCGCGTCGATGCCCCTGCTGACCGGCGGCTCGGGGGTGGCGATCGGCCTGCCGCGCAACTTCGCCGCGCAGGGGCTGCTCGCCGACGCGGGCTCGGCGTCGCGGCTGCCGCGCGTCGACGGGCCCGCGCTCGTGATCTCGGGCAGCTGCTCGAAGGCGACGAACGCGCAGGTCGCGCACTGGTGCGCGTCGCGCCCCGCGCTGCGGATCGACCCGCTCGCGCTCGCGGCCGACCCCGCCGCGGTCGAGCGCGCGATCGCCTGGGCGCGCGAGCACGTGCGCGCCGGCCCGGTGATGGTCTACGCGACCAGCGCCCCGGAAGACGTCGCGCGGGCCCAGGCCGCGCTCGGCACGCAACGGGCCGGCGAGCTCGTCGAGCGCGCGCTCGCGGCGCTCGCGCGCGCGCTGGTCGACGACGGCGTGCGCCGGCTCGTCGTCGCGGGCGGCGAGACCTCGGGCGCCGTGGTCGGCGCGCTCGGCGTCGACCGCCTTCGCGTGGGCCCGCAGATCGACCCCGGCGTGCCCTGGATGCTCGCCGGCGACGGGCGCTTCGCGTCCGCGCCGCTGGCGCTCGCGCTGAAGTCCGGCAACTTCGGCACGCCGGACTTCTTCGCGAAGTCGCTGGCGATGCTCGACGAGGCGCGGCACCCGTGAGCACGGCCGGCGAGTCGTCGCTGCGGGAGGCGATCTGCACGGCCGGGCGCTCGCTGTTCGAGCGCGGGCTCACGCACGGCTCGACCGGCAACATCAGCGTGAAGCTCGACGACGGCTACCTGATGACGCCGACCGGGTCGAGCCTCGGGGACCTCGACCCGGCGCGGCTGTCCCGGCTCGATCCGCAGGGCCGCCTGCTCGACGGCGACGCGCCGACGAAGGAGAGCTTCCTGCACGCGGCGATGTACGACGAGCGCCCGCGCAGCCGCGCCGTGGTGCACCTGCACGCGCACTGGTCGACCGCGGTGTCGGTGCTCGACGACGTCGACCCGGACGACGCACTGCCTGCGCTCACCGCGTACTACGTGATGCGCGTGGGCACGCTGCCGCTGGTGCCGTACCACGCGCCGGGCGACCTCTCGCTCGCCGACGCGGTGCGCGCGCGCGCCGGCCGCCACCACGCGCTGCTGCTGGCGAACCACGGCCCCGTGGTCGCGGGCGCGTCGCTGGCGGCCGCGACCGACGCGATCGAGGAGCTCGAGGCCACCGCACGCCTGCACCTGGCGCTGCACGGGCGGCGCTGCCGCTGCCTCACGCCGGAGCAGGTGGCGCAGCTGCGCGCGAAGTTCCCGCCGGCCGCCTGAGGCGGGGGGCGGGCGCCCGGGCGCCGGGCGCGATTCGTCGCGCGCGAGCCCGGCCGCCGCCCGCGGCGCGGCCCGTCGGGCGTCAGGCGTACCGGCGCGAGATCGATTCCGCCACGCACACGGGCCGGTCGCTGCCCTTGCGCTCGAACGTGACCTCCCACACCATCTGCGCGCCGTTCTCCGGCAGGTCCTCGATCGACACCAGCTTCATGCGCGTGCGCAGCTCGCTGCCCACGGGCAGCGGCGACGTGAACCGCACCCGGTTCAGGCCGTAGTTGATCCCCATGCGCACGTCCTTGAGAACGATCGTGCGCTGGAAGAACAGTGGCAGCATCGACAACGTGAGGAACCCGTGCGCGATCGTCGTGCCGAACGGGCCCGACGCCGCGCGTTGCGGGTCGACGTGAATCCACTGGTGGTCGCCGGTGGCCTCGGCGAACTTGTCGACGCGTTCCTGGGTGACCGTCTCCCAGTCGCTGACCGCGACCTCCTGACCGACCAGCGCCTTGAGCTCGGCGAGGGACTCGAATTCCCGCATGTCGTCTCCTTCGGCGCGAAGACCGCGCCGGCGCGGCGAGTATAGCCGCGCACCTTCGGCGCGACGGGCGTCCCGGGGGCCCCGCGGATCCCCGATCCGAAGTAGGGGCGCCCCGAATCACCAGTATGGGGTAATTTCGATACGATTCTCCCCTTTGCGTGTCAGCGACCGGAGCTTTCGCATGCGCGAGTTCGAAGGAAAGTCGGTTCTCGTCACCGGAGCGTCGAGCGGCATCGGGGCCGCCGTCGCGCGGGCGTTCGGCGAGCGCGGCGCGCACGTCGGCGTGCACTACCACCGCGGCGCCAGGCCGGCACGCGCGATCGCCGCGGCGATCACGAAGGCGGGCGGGCAGGCGGTCACGATCCGCGCCGACGCACGCGATTCCGGGTCGATGCGCGCGGCGGTCGAGCGCACCGTCGAGGCGTTCGGTCGCATCGACGTCCTCGTCAACAACGCCGGCGCGCTCGTGCGACGGGTACCGATCGCCGAGTTCGACGACGCGAACTTCGACGAGATCCTGGCGCTGAACGTGCGCTCGGCGCTCGCCGCGACGAGCGCGGCGGTGCCGCACATGCGCCGCCAGACCGGGGGGTCGATCATCTTCGTGACCTCGGCCGCGGCGCGCCACGGCGGCGGCCCAGGCGCCACGCTGTACGCCGGCGCGAAGGGGTTCCTGAACACCGTGACGCACGGGCTCGCGCGGGAACTCGCGAGCGACCGCATCCGGGTGAACGCGGTCTCGCCCGGCGTGATCGCGACGCCGTTCCACGACAAGTTCACGACGGCCGAGCAGCTGGCGACGTTCCGGAGCGGCATTCCGATGGGGCGGCTCGGGACGCCGAACGAGTGCGTCGGCGCGTTCCTGTATCTCGCGTCGGACGCCGCGTCGGGCTATGTGACCGGGCAGGTCCTCGAGGTGAACGGCGGCCAGCTGATGCCGTGAGGCGCGCGGGGGCGCCTCGCCGGGCGCTGCGCCGGGCACGCTATCATCGCCGGCATGAAGACACTGATCGCCCTCCTGCTCGCCTGCGCGGCGCTCGCGAACGGAGCCCCGGTCGCCGCCCAGGCGTGGCCGACGCGCCCGATCCGGATCGTGGTTCCCTACGGCCCGGGGTCGTCACCCGACGTGCTGGCGCGCATCCTCGTCGAGCGCCTCGCCCCCCGCCTGGGCCAGCCGGTCGTCGTCGAGAACCGGGCCGGCGCCGGCGGCAACCTCGGCACCGGCGTCGTCGCGAAGGCCGCGCCCGACGGCTACACCTTCGTCGTGAGCACCAACGGCCCGCTGGTCAACAACACGGTGCTGTACAGGAAGCTGCCCTACGACCCGTTCCAGGAGCTCGCGCCGGTGGTGCTCGCCGGCGGCCAGGCCAACGTGTGCACGGTGCGATCGGACTCCGGCATCACGTCGATGAAGGGCCTCGTCGACGCGATGCGGCGCGAGCCCGGCCGCTTCAATTTCTCGTCGACCGGCATCGGCAGCCTCTCGCACCTGGGCATCGAGCTGCTCAAGGTGAAGACCGGGACGTTCGCGGTGCACATCCCCTACCCGTCGTCGCCGGCCGCGATCACCGCGATGCTGCAGGGCGACGTCCAGTTCGCGTGCGTGCCCGCGGTCGCCGTGATGCCGCAGGTGCGGGCCGGCAGGCTGCGCGCGCTCGCGGTCTCGACCGCCCAGCGCAGCGCGCTCACGCCCGAGATCCCGACGATGCGCGAGCAGGGCTTCCCGGAGGTCGAGGCGATCGCGTGGATGGCGGTGATGGCGCCGGCGCGCACGCCGGCCGACGTCGTCGCGCGCATGAACCGCGAGATCAACGCGGTACTGCAGCTCCCCGAGGTGCGCGAGCGCCTGCACTCGCAATACATGGAACCGATCGGCGGCTCGCCCGAGCAGCTCGAGAAGTTCCTGCGCGAGGAGCTGCGCACCTGGACGCCGGTCATCCGGCGCAGCGGCGCGAGCGCGGACTGAGGCCGCGCCCGCGGCGTTCGGCGCCCGCGGCGTTCGGCGCGCGCGTGCGGTCGGGCGCGCCGTCCCGCGCGCGGCGTGCCGAGTCAGGCCCTGGCGGCGGACGGCGCCGGGGCCGTCGCGGTCGCGTACAGCCACTCGGCGATCGATTCCAGCGGCAGCACGCAGTCGACCGCGCCGAGCCTGATCGCCTCCTTGGGCATTCCGAACACGACGCAGCTCGCCTCGTCCTGCGCCGCCGTGATCGCGCCGGCGTCGTGCATCTCGCGCAGCCCGCGCGCGCCGTCGTCGCCCATGCCGGTCATGATCAGGCCGACCGCGTTGCGGCCGGCGCACTGCGCCACCGATCGGAAGAGCACGTCGACCGAGGGCTTGTGGTGGTTGATGTTCGGCCCGTCGACGATCTCGACGACGTAGTGCGCGCCGCTGCGCACGAGGCGCATGTGCTTGCCGCCCGGGGCGATCAGCGCGCGCCCGTTCAGCACCCGCTCGCCGTGCCGCGCCTCCGCGACCGAGAGCGGGCAGATGTGGTCGAGCCGCTGCGCGAGCGACGCGGTGAAGCGCTCGGGCATGTGCTGGACGATGACGATTCCCGGCGAGGTGCGCGGGATGTGCGTGAGCACCGCCTCGATCGCCTGCACGCCGCCGGTCGACAGCCCGATCGCGATGACCCGGTCGGTCGTCTGCGACATCGCCGACTGCGCGACCGCAGCCGCGTGGGGCGCCGTGGCGGACGAGAGCGTCGCGTGGGCGGAATGCGACGCAGGCGCGCCGTGCGCCGACGCGGACGAGTGCGCACCGTGGGCCGCGTGGGCGGAATGCGCCGCGTGGGGCGGGTGCACCGCGTGACCGGACGGCGCCGGGGGCGCCGGACGCGCCGCCTGACCGGGCGTCCCCGGCGAACCGGCCGCCTTCCCGCGCTGCAGCGCGCGAACGTTCGCGCGCGCCGCCGACTTGACCGCGGTCACGAGATTGTCGGACGAAGTCTCGAGGAAGCCCTTCAGGCCGATCGTCGGCTTCGTCACGATGCCGACGGCGCCGGCGGCGAGCGCCTGCAGCGTGGTCTCGGCGCCGCTCTGCGTGAGCGTCGAGCACATCAGCACCGGCGTCGGGCGCTCGTGCATGATCTTGCGCAGGAAGCTGATGCCGTCCATGCGCGGCATCTCGACGTCGAGCACGATGACGTCGGGCCAGTCCGCCTGCATGCGCTCCCAGGCGAAGACCGGGTCGGGCGCGGTCGCGATCACGTCGACCCCGCCCTTGACCAGCACCTCGGTGAGCACCTTGCGCACGAGGGCCGAGTCGTCGACCAGCATCGCGCGAACGCGTTGGGAACCTTGATTCGAGCCCATCTTCAGCCCGCCTTTTCGTAGACCGCCGGCTGGACCGCCGCGACGTCGTACGTGACGTTGGTCAGCGATTCCGCGTGACCGATGAACAGCAAGCCGTGCTCCGCGAGGTGAGCCGCGACGCGCTTGACGATCGCGCGCTTGGAGTCGGCGTCGAAATAGATCAGGACGTTGCGCAGGAAGACCACGTCGAACTGGCCGAGCGGCGGCAGCGCCTGCATCAGGTTCGCCTGCTGGAACTTCACGCGCTCGCGCAGCACGCGCGAGATCAGCAGGCTGCCGTCGTACTGGCCCTGGCCCTTCAGGCAGTAGCGCTTCAGGCGCTGCGGCGAGATGCCGTTGATGCGCGTCGTCGGGTACAGCGCGGTGCGCGCGGCCTGGATCATCTGGAGCGAGAGGTCGGTGCCGACGATCTCCCACGGGCTCGTGCCGAGCCGGTCGGCGAGCACCATCGCGGCGCTGTACGCCTCCTCGCCCGACGAGCTCGCGGCGCTCCACACGCGGAACGGCCGGCGGCGGTCGTGGCGCTGCGCGAGCTCGTCGAGCAGCGTGAAGTGCTGCGGCTCGCGGAAGAAGTACGTCTCGTTGGTCGTCAGCCGATCGACGACCCGCGTGATCTCCTCGGGGTCGCGCTCGCGCAGCAGCACTTCGACGTATTCGTCGAGGTTCGCCGCGCCGCTCTCGATCGCCAGGCGGTTCAGCCGCCCGATCACGAGCTGGCGCTTCTCGGTGCCGTAGCGGATGCCGGAGACACGCTCGAACAGTTCGACGACGGATTGGAACGCGTCCTGGGAAAGTTGCATGGAGCCTGGAGAGTCCGGTCGGGGAAGGCCGCGCGGGCGGCGATCAGTGCGGGGCGCGCGCGGACACCTGCCTGGCGAGGTCGTCGACCGACAGCACCCGCTCGAGGTCGAGCAGCGTGATCAGGCGCCCGCCGACCTTGGCCATGCCCTCGAGGTGTTCCGGACGGATCCGCGTGCCGAGTTCGGGCACCGGCTCGACGTCGGCCGGGGTCACGTCGACGACCTCGTGCACCGCGTCGACGAGCACGCCCATCAGCTGGCGCAGGCGCCCCTCGCCGAACTCCATCACGACGACGCAGCTGCGGCGGCCGATCTCGGTCCTGCCGAGACCGAAGCGCTCGGCGAGGTCGATCACCGGCACGACCGCGCCGCGCAGGTTGATCACGCCGCGCACCACCGACGCGACCATCGGCACCGGCGTGAGCGCCGGCACCTCGATGATCTCGCGGATCGCCGCGATGTTCGCCGCGCAGTACTCCGACCCGCTGGCGAAGCTCAGGTAGCGGCGCACCGCGGCCTGCGATTCGGCGTCCGGCGCGGCGGCGCGCGCCGCGGATTCCTGGACCGACGATTGCATGAGCGACTCCTAGAATTCCGTGAACATCGATTCGTCGATCGGCGACGCGCCGGCGCTCGCAGACGCGGTCGACGCGACCGGCGCCGCCGGCGTGCGGGCCGGCGCGCTCGTGCGCCGGGCCGGCGCGCGCGACGCGCCCGGCGCCGCCGCACGACGCGACCGCACCGCCGGCGCCGGCGCTCCGCCCGCCAGCTCGAAGTGCGCCATCATCTGCTGCAGCTGCTCGGCCTGCCCGCTCATCTCCTCGGCCGTCGCCGCCAGCTCCTCCGACGCCGACGCGTTCTGCTGCGTCACCGAGGTCAGCTGCTCCATCGCCGTGTTGATCCGCGCCACCCCGTCGCTCTGCTCCTCGCTCGCCGCCGAGATCTCCTGCACCAGGTCCGACGTCTTCGCGATCGACGGCACCATCTCGTGCAGCAGCTGCCCCGCCTTCTCCGCCATCCCCACGCTCGAGCCCGCCAGCGACCCGATCTCCTGCGCCGCCACCTGGCTCCTCTCCGCGAGCTTCCTCACCTCGGCCGCCACCACCGCGAACCCCTTGCCGTGCTCCCCGGCCCGCGCCGCCTCGATCGCCGCGTTCAGCGCCAGCAGGTTCGTCTGGTACGCGATGTCGTCGATGATCGAGATCTTGGTCGCGATCGACTTCATCGCCTCCACCGTCTGACCCACCGCCGTGCCGCCCTCGGCCGCTTCCTTCGCCGCCTTCGACGCCATCCCGTCGGTCACCCGCGCGTTGTCGCTGTTCTGCCGGATCGACGACGTCATCTCCTGCACGCCGCCGGCCGTCTGCTCCACGCTCGCCGCCTGCTGGCTGGAGGACTGCGACAGCGACTGCGCCGTCGCCGACACCTGTCCTGCCGCCTGGTTCAGCGCGTCCGCCGCGGTGCGAACGTCCGCGATCGTCTTGCCCAGCTGCTCGGCCGTCGCGTTCGAGCTCGCCTTCAGCCGCCCGAACATCCCCTTGTAATCCGCCTCGATGCGCTGCGTCAGGTCCCCCCTGGCCAGCGCGTCCAGCATCCGCGCCACGTCCTCCAGACCCACCTGCGACGTCGTCATCAGCTCGTTGATGTTCTCGCCCACCTGCCGGAAGAACCCCTGCTTGCCTTCCAGCAAGATCCTCGGCTCGAAGTTCCCGTCCGCCGCCGCGCGCACGATCGCCGACAGCTCCTTCTCCCCCGCCAGCTGCTCGGTGCGGTCGTCCCACTGGCCGACCGTCCCGACGATGGTTCCGTTCTCGTCGACGATCGGCACCGTGGTGACGTCGTAGGTGCGCCCGCCGAGGTCCATCGTCGTCACGGCGCGCTGCCGCAGGCCGGCCAGCCGCGCCACCGCGGCGCCCGGATCCGCGTAGAAGATGCCGACCGAGCCGCCGACCACCTTCTCGGGGTCGAACTCGGGCCGCGTCGCGCGGAACGCCGCGGCGTCGCGCACGAGCACCGAGTGCAGCGCCTCGTTGACGTAGACGATCGTGCCCCCGGCGTCCGCGATGCGCGTCGGGATCGCCGACGCGTCCAGCGCGCGCCGGATGCGCAGGTTCTCCGCGAGCAGCCGTGCGTCGCGCTCGCCGCGCTCGCGCAGGTTGTCCTGCATCGACACCAGCGCGCCGAGCAGTTGTCCGAACTCGTCCGCGCGCCCGGCGTCGACCCGCATCGACAGGTCGCCCGCGGCCACCGCTTCGGCGAGCGCGACCGAGGTCCGCAGCGGCGGCAGGATCGAGCGCCGCAGCCACGCGCCCGCGAGCAGCGCGAGCACGAGCGCGCCGCCCAGCAGGCCGACGCCGACGAGACGGCTGCGCGTGCCCAGCCTCGCTTCTTCCTCGCGTGCCGCGGCGATCGCGCTTTCCTGCGCCTTGATCAGCGCGGCGAGCGCGGTCTGGCCGCGGTGCGCCCCGTCCTTGGCGGCCTCGATCGCCTTGTTGCCCGCGCGCCCGTCCCTGATCGTGCCCGCCTGGACGTCGGCGAAGACCTTGCGCGCCTCGGCCACGTAGGTGCCGAAGCCCTCGCGCGCCTTCGCGACCTGCTCGAGGTCCGCGGCCGGCAGGCCCTGGCCCCCGAGCTTGCCCAGCTTCTCGGTGATCGCGGCGGCGTTCTTGTCCCAGTTCGCGCGATAGCTGGCCAGCCTGGCCTCGTCGCCGATGTTCAGGAACAGGTCCTTCTCCGCGCGGCGCAGGTCCAGGCCGATCACGGCGACTTCGCCGGCCGCACGGATCTGCGTGACCTGGTGCTCGACCAGTGCGTCGAGCCGTTCGCCCTGGTGGACGGTCTGGCGGTCGTTCACCGCCACGAGCGCGCCCATCGCGACGATGACCACGCCGAACGACAGCATCAGCTTGTGACCGGTGTTCAGAGTCATCTTCATTGTCGTGCCCTGTCCCTGACCTTGGCTTCGACCGACCGCTGCGGGCCGGCCCGGGGCCGGCGGCGCGATTGGCAAGGATTTGCTAGAACTCGGTGAACATCGATTCGTCGATCGGCGAGGCGCCCGCGCTCGCGGACCCGCCCGACGCGACCGGCGCCGCCGACGTGCGGACCGGCGCACCTCGCTCGCCGGGCCGGCGCGCGCGACGCGCCCGGCGCCGCCGCACGACGCGACCGCACCGCCGGCGCCGGCGCCGCGCCCGCCAGCTCGAAGTGCGCCATCATCTGCTGCAGCTGCTCGGCCTGCCCGCTCATCTCCTCGGCCGTCGCCGCCAGCTCCTCCGACGCCGACGCGTTCTGCTGCGTCACCGCCGTCAGCTGCTCCATCGCCGTGCTGATCCGCGCCACCCCGTCGCTCTGCTCCTCGCTCGCCGCCGAGATCTCCTGCACCAGGTCCGACGTCTTCGCGATCGACGGCACCATCTCGTGCAAGAGCTGACCCGCCTTCTCCGCCATCCCCACGCTCGAGCCCGCCAGCGACCCGATCTCCTGCGCCGCCACCTGGCTGCGCTCGGCCAGCTTCCTCACCTCGGCGGCCACCACCGCGAACCCCTTGCCGTGCTCGCCGGCCCGCGCCGCCTCGATCGCCGCGTTCAGCGCCAGCAGGTTCGTCTGGTACGCGATGTCGTCGATGATCGAGATCTTCGTCGCGATCGACTTCATCGCCTCCACCGTCTGACCCACCGCCGTGCCGCCCTCGGCCGCTTCCTTCGCCGCCTTCGACGCCATCCCGTCGGTCACCCGCGCGTTGTCGCTGTTCTGACGGATCGACGACGTCATCTCCTGCACGCCGCCGGCCGTCTGCTCCACGCTCGCCGCCTGCTGGCTGGAGGACTGCGACAGCGACTGCGCGGTGGCCGACACCTGCCCGGCCGCCTGGTTCAGCGCGTCCGCCGCGGTGCGAACGTCCGCGATCGTCTTGCCCAGCTGCTCGGCCGTCGCGTTCGAGCTCGCCTTCAGCCGCCCGAACATTCCCTTGTAATCCGCCTCGATGCGCTGCGTCAGGTCGCCCTTGGCCAGCGCGTCCAGCATCCGCGCCACGTCCTCCAGACCCACCTGCGACGTCGTCATCAGCTCGTTGATGTTCTCGCCCACCTGCCGGAAGAACCCCTGCTTGCCTTCCAGCAAAATCCTCGGCTCGAAGTTCCCGTCCGCCGCCGCGCGCACGATCGCCGACAGCTCCTTCTCCCCCGCCAGCTGCTCGGTGCGGTCCATCCACTGGCCGATCGTGCCGACGACCTCGCCCTGGTCCCCGAAGATCGGCACGGTCACGATGTCGTAGGTGCGGCCGCCGAGCTCCATCGTCGACTCGCTGCGCTGCTTCAGGTGCTTCAGGTTCTCGAGCGCGGCGCGCGGATCGGCGAAGAACATCCCGATCGAGCCGCCGACGACCTTGTCCGGGTCGAAGCCGGGCAACTGCGCGCGGAACGCCGCGGCGTCGCGCACGAGCACCGTGCGCAGCGCCTCGTTGACGTACACGATCGTGCCTTCCGCATCCGCGATCCGCACCGGGATCGACGACACATCCAGCGCCTTGCGGATGCGCAGGTTCTCCGCGAGCAGCCGCGCGTCGCGCTCGCCGCGCTCGCGCAGGTCGGTCTGCATCGCGTCGAGCGCGACCATCAGGTCGGCGGCCTCGTCGCGGCCCGCGGCGTCGATCTCGTTGTCCAGGCGCCCCGCGGCCACCGATCGGGCGACGTCGACCGCGCGCGCGAGCGGCCGGGTGATCGACCGACCGATCGCGACGCCGAACAGCGCGGCGACCAGCACCAGCCCGAGCACCGCGCCGACCATGATCGCCAGGTTGCGGCGCGCGTCGGCGATCCGTGCGGTCAGGATGCCGGCGAGCGCGTCGACGGTCGCCGTCGAGAGCTTCGCCTGCGCTTCGATCGCGTCACGCATCTTCGCGACGAAGTCGGTCGCCGACAGCGTGGGCGCCGCGGCGTCGATGAACTCGGCCGTGACCAGCTTCATCGAGCGGTCGACGGAGTCGGATGCGCTCGCGAGCAGCGGTTCCAGGCTCGCCCTGATCTCGGGCGACGCCGCGAAGACCTTCGCCAGCTGCGCGCGCACGCGCTCGAGCCGCAGCTGCGTGGAGTTCACGCTCGACTTCGTCGCGAGCCGGTCTTCCATCGACGGCTTGGCGCCGGACAGCAGCGTCCCGGTCGCGCGCCCCTCGAGCGTGCCGATCGCCTCGGTCAGCTGGGGCAGATAGATGGTCGAGACCATCATCATGAAGTAGCCGTTCGCTTCGGGGTCGAACGACAGCTGCGTGCTGTCGGCGATCGACTCCATGACGTCGACCAGCTGCACCGACAGCTTCGCGTGCGCCGCCGCGATCTGCGCGCCCGGCTTGCCGGCGAGCTCGCCACCGGGCGCGAGCGCCTTCCAGCCCTTCTTGAACGCCTCCCACTGCCCTGCGAGCCGGTGGTCGCTGGTCTGGTCGGCCTCGGCCGAGATCGACTTGTCGAGATCGGCGATCGCGGACTCGATCGCCGCCTGCGCCTGCGCCCGCTTGCCGCCGGAATCCTGGCCGCCGGCCTCGACCACCGCGCCCGCCTGATGTCCCTGAAGGGCCTGCAGGAGCTTCGTCGCCGCGAGCACCTGCGGCACGCCGTCCCTCTCCTGCTGCGCGGCGGCGATGACGCCCAGCACCTCCTTCACGTACAGGCCGAGCGGTACCGCACACAGCACGGCCACGATGGCCGCGATCATCGACGTCTTCTGCCAGAGCCTGATCTTGCGCAGGAAGCCTGCATTGCCGGACATGGAATCCTCTATCGTTTCGCCAGAACCTTCGTCTCACCCGAGGGGCCGGCGGCGCCGGCCCCGACCCGACCGCTGACTACGCGTCGAAGAACTCGACGCCCCCCGCGTCCTGCGCCGCCGTCTGGGCGCCGCGCGACGCCTGCCGCGCGGCGGCCCGACCGCGTCGACAGTTCGCCGACGCCCGCGAGCGTGAAGTGCGACATCATCTGCTGCAGCTGCTCGGCCTGCCCGCTCATCTCCTCGGCCGTCGCCGCCAGCTCCTCCGACGCCGACGCGTTCTGCTGCGTCACCGAGGTCAGCTGCTCCATCGCCGTGTTGATCCGCGCCACCCCGTCGCTCTGCTCCTCGCTCGCCGCCGAGATCTCCTGCACCAGGTCCGACGTCTTCGCGATCGACGGCACCATCTCGTGCAAGAGCTGACCCGCCTTCTCCGCCATCCCCACGCTCGAGCCCGCCAGCGACCCGATCTCCTGCGCCGCCACCTGGCTGCGCTCGGCCAGCTTCCTCACCTCGGCGGCCACCACCGCGAACCCCTTGCCGTGCTCGCCGGCCCGCGCCGCCTCGATCGCCGCGTTCAGCGCCAGCAGGTTCGTCTGGTACGCGATGTCGTCGATGATCGAGATCTTCGTCGCGATCGACTTCATCGCCTCCACCGTCTGACCCACCGCCGTGCCGCCCTCGGCCGCTTCCTTCGCCGCCTTCGACGCCATCCCGTCGGTCACCCGCGCGTTGTCGCTGTTCTGCCGGATCGACGCGCTCATCTCCTGAACGCCGCTCGTGGTCTGCTCGACGCTCGCCGCCTGCTCGCTCGACGACTGCGACAGCGACTGCGCGGTAGCCGACACCTGCTCGGCCGCCTGGTTCAGCGCGTCGGCCGCGGTGCGAACGTCCGCGATCGTCTTGCCCAGCGATTCGATCGTCGCGTTGCAGTCGTCCTTGAGCTTGCCGAACATCCCCTTGTACTGGGCGTCGATGCGCTGCGTCAGGTCGCCCTGCGCGAGCGCCTCCAGCACCCGGGCGATGTCGCCCATCGCGCCGGCGCTGGTCGCCATCACCTGGTTCATGCCCTCGCCGATCTGGCGGAAGAAGCCGTCCTTGCCCTCGAGCTCGATGCGCCGGCTGAAGTCGCCGTCGGCGGCCGCCTGCACCAGCGAGAAGATCTCGGCCTCGGTCGCGAGCTCGGCGGTCATGTCCTTCCACTCGACGACCGTGCCGGTGCGCTTGCCCGCGGCGTCGAGCACCGGGGCCGCGACCAGCGAGAACGACAGCGTCCCGATCCTGATCTTCGCGCGGTGCACGCCCGTGAGCGAGCCGAGCATGTTGCGCTGGTGCGAGGGGTTGCGGTGGAAGGCGTCGAAGCTCGTGCCGACGATCCTGCGCGCGTCGAACTGCGGCAGCGACTTGCGCAGCTCCGCCTCGTTGCGCCCGAGCATCGCGAGGACCGCCGGGTTCGCGTAGATGATGCTGCCGTCGGCGTCCGCGATCATGACGTTGGTCGAGCAGGTGTCGAGCGCGCGCTGGATGCGCTCCATCTCGAGCGCGCGCCGGTTCGTCTCGGCCCACTCGAAGCCCAGGCGCGTCTGCGTGCGCTTGAGCGCGAGCATCATCTGCGCCACCTCGTCCCAGCCGCGGGCGTCGACGATGCCGTCGAAGCGCGCCTGCGCGAAGCGCTCGAGCTGCTCGCTGGCCCCGGCCAGCCGGGTGCCGATGCCGCGCGCGAGCGCGAGCCCGCCGCCGAGCGCGACCGCCTCGATCACGGCCGCGACGGCGCCCCAGGCCCACGAGCCGGTGTGACCCGCCCACGCGGCGAGCGCGGCCCCCGCGCCGGCGCCGGCACAGGCGAGCGCGAACTTGCCGGCGACGCCGGCGCGCTCGACCGGGCGCATCAGCGCCGCGAATCGTGCGAACCCGCCGGTACTGACCGCGTTGCCTTCGCGGATCGCGAGCCCCTGCGCGCGGCCCTCCCGGAACTTGCGGTACGCGGCCTCGGCGGCCTGGACCTGCTCGCGCGTGGGCTTCGTGCGCACCGACATGTACGCGACGACGGTGTCGCCCTCGCGGATCGGGGTGGCGTTCGCGACGACCCAGTAGTAGTCGCCGTTCTTGCGCCGGTTCTTGACCAGTCCGGTCCAGGGCCGCCCCGCCTTCAGCGTGGTCCAGAGGTCGGCGAACGCCTCCTGCGGCATGTCCGGGTGGCGCACGATGTTGTGCGGCTGGCCGATCAGCTCCGCCTCGGTGAAGCCGGCCGCCTCGATGAAGTCGCGGTTCACGTACGTGATGCGCCCCTGGGGGTCGGTGCGCGAGACGATCGTGCTGCCCTCGGGGAGCATCCACTCGTTCTGCGTGACGGGAAGGTTGGTTCGCATGTGTCGGTCCTTCGCCCGGATGGTTCGATGTGTCTGTTGACGGTTCCGGGCGGCCCCCCGCCCGGAGTCGATGAAGTGACGATCAGCCGCCGATCGCGCCGGCCCGCGCGCTCGCCGCGACCGCCGGCCGCGCCGCCGCGCCGCGCGCGACGATGCCGACCAGCGCCGCCACGTCGAGGATCAGCGCGACCCCGCCCGACCCGAGGATCGTCGAGCCCGCGATCCCGCGCACGTGCTGGAAGAGCTTGCCCAGCGGCTTGATCACGGTCTGGTACTCGCCCATCAGCCGGTCGACCAGCAGCCCGACCTTGCTCGGGCCGTAGCGGACCACGATCAGGCTCTGGCGGCCGCCGGCCGCGGGCGCGGCCATGCCGAAGAACGCCCGGACGTCGATGAACGGCAGCACCTGGCCGCGCAGCTCGAAGTGGCCGGTGCAGCCGTCGGCGCCCAGCGCGTGCTCGCTCGGCCGCTCGATGCACTCGACGACCATCTCCAGCGGGACGATGTAGTGGGCACCGCCGACGACGACGAGGAAACCGTCGATGATCGCCAGCGTCAGCGGCAGCCGGATCTGCGTCGTCGTGCCGCGCCCCGGCGTGCTCGCGAGCTGCACGGTGCCGCGCAGCGCCTCGATGTTGCGCTTGACCACGTCCATCCCGACGCCGCGGCCCGAGATGTCGGTGACCTGCGCCGCGGTCGAGAAGCCGGGCGCGAAGATCAGCTGGTCGATGTCCTCGTCCGACAGGTGCTCGCCTTCCTTGACGAGCCCGCGCTCGATCGCCTTGGCGAGGATGCGCGAGCGGTCCAGCCCCTTGCCGTCGTCGGTGACCTCGACGACGACCGAGCCGGAATCGTGATACGCGTTCAGTGCGACGCGTCCGCGCGCCGGCTTGCCGGCCGCGACGCGCGCCTCGGCGGTCTCGACGCCGTGGTCGACGCTGTTGCGCACCAGGTGGGTGAGCGGGTCGGCGATCATCTCGACCATCGACTTGTCCAGTTCGGTGTCGCCGCCGCTGATCGCCAGCTCGATGTCCTTGCCGAGCGACTTCGCGGAGTCGCGCACGACGCGGTGGAAGCGCGCGAAGGTCTCGCCGATCTGCACCATGCGCAACTGCAGCGCACCGTCGCGGGCCTCCTCGACCAGGTGCGCGATCCGCTGCGCCGCCTCGCCGAACTTGCTCGAGCCTTCTTCCTCGGCGACCAGCCGCGCGCCGGATCCGGCGATCACGAGTTCGCCGATCAGGTCGATCAGGCGGTCGAGCTTGTCCGCGGAGACGCGGATCGTGCGCACGTCGTCGCCGCGCCGGCCGCGCCGCCCGCCTGACGGTCGGCTGGGCCGCCGTCGCGGCGGCACCCGCGGCCGGCGTCGCCGCCGGCCGGGCAACCGGCCCGGGCTCGGCGAGCGCCGTCCCCGCCGCGTCGGGCGCGGCGCCGGGCGCCGGGCAGCGTCCTCGTCCGGCGCCTCCAGTTCGAGCACGCAGTCCTCGCGCGCGAACTCGAACGCGCCCTCGATCGCCGGGCGCCCGCCGGGCGTGCGCAGCCGCAGCGTGAAGCCCAGGTGGCAGGACTCGGGGTCGAGCGTCTCGAGCGCGGGAACGGCGTCGTCGAAGGTGCGCAGGTCGGAGACGTCGCCGATGCGCGGCAGGTAGTGGATGAAGGAGACCGGGTCGAAGCCGTTGCGCAGCGCGTCCGGGCCGAAGCGCACCGTCACGCCCCAGCTGCCGTCGGCGGGCCCGTCGGTCGGCTCGTCCTGCGCGCCGGCCCCGGGCGCGTCGTGCGCGCCGGAATCGGCCGCGTGCAGCGCGGCGAGCGTCGCGATCAGCGCGGGGTCGGCGGGCGTCGCGTCCGCCGCGCCGTCGCCGAGCTCGGCGAGCATGCGTACGATCTGGTCGCAGCTCTGCAGCAGCACGCCGAACGCCTCGCTGGTGAGCTCGAGCAGGCCCTGGCGCATCGCGTCGAGCACCGCCTCGACCTCGTGCGTGAACTGCACGACGGCCTTGAAGCCGAACAGCCCGGACGACCCCTTGATCGTGTGCGCGGCACGGAACGCGGCGTTCAGCGTCTCCGCGTCGTCGGGGTTCGTCTCCAGCACGAGCAGCGTCGCCTCGAACTGCGAGAGCATCTCGCGCGACTCTTCCATGAAGGTGCCGCGCGCTTCCGCGAGCAGGTGGTCGTGGCTCATTCGCCGGGCTCCTGGGCAGGGGCGTCGAGGATCGATTCGAGCGCGTAGGCGCGCAGCACGTCGCGCACCGCGCCGGGGGCTTCGACGAAGGCCGCGCGCCGGCCGGCGTCGGCGACGCTGCGCCGCGTCGCGAGCAGCAGCTGGACGCCGGACGAGTCGAACTCGCCGACGCCCGAGAGGTCGAAGCACTCGGCTCCGCCGGCGACCATCGCCTTCAGGGATGCGTGCAGCTCGGCGGCCCGGTAGATGGTCCAGTCGCCCGCCAGCCGCGCGGCGGAGTCCGACGTCGCCGCCGGCATCGCCGGCACGGCGTCGTCTGTCGCGACGGCGGGTGCCGGCGCGTTGTCCAGGGTCAGCGTGGTCAAGGGATCCTCGCGATCGACGTCCGGCCCGTCAGGGCAGGCAGACCTTGGCGACGGCGTCGAGCATCGTCGACGGCTGGAAGGGCTTGGTCAGCCACGCGCGCGCACCGGCGGCGCGGGCCTTCGCCTTCTTGTCGTCGGCGCTCTCGGTCGTGAGCATGATCACCGGCGTGAACTTGTAGTTCGGCGTCGCCTTCACGTGCGTGAGGAAGCCGATGCCGTCCATGTTCGGCATGTTCAGGTCGCAGATGATCAGGTGCAGCTTGCGCCCGTCGAGCTTGCGGCTCGCGTCCTGCCCGTCGGAGGCTTCGACGACGTCGTAGCCCGCCTGCTTGAGCGCCATTCCCACCACCTGCCGGACGCTGGGCGCGTCGTCGACGATCATGATCGTCTTGGCCATGTCAGTCTTGCTCCCTCAGAAGAATTCGATCGTGGATTGGTCGTTGACGGCCTTGCGGCCCTCGTGGGTCGCGCGCTGCTCTTCCATGCTGAACGTGTCCTGCATCTGGTCCTTCCACGCCCGGACGTCGACCTTGTCGATCTCTCCGGCGTGCTCGTCCTCGAGCGTCGTGCACAGCTTCGCCATGTCGTCGTCGATGTGGCCGAGGATCTGGCTGACGCGGTCCTGGAACTGGAAGCCCGCGTACAGGCGGTCCATCTCTTCGCGAACGCCGTCGTTGGCGGCGCGCAGTGCCTCGGACGCCGACACGAGCTTGCCGACCATCGCCTGCAGCGGCTGCAGCACGACGCCGATCAGGCGCTCGGACGACTCGATCAGCTTCTGGTCGTCGGATTCGGTCTGCGCCGCGTAGACTTCGAGCCCGTCCATCGCGCTGCCGATCACGCCGACCATCTTGTCGATGCGATTGCCCGCGTCGGCGGAACGGCCCGACAGCCGGCGGACCTCGTCGGCGACGACCGCGAAGCCGCGGCCCGCCTCGCCGGCGCGCGCCGCCTCGATCGCGGCGTTGATCGCGAGCAGGTTGGTCTGGCGCGCGACGAGCTGGACGTCCTCGGCCATGCCGCGCAGGTCCTTCGTGAACGAGGTCAGCTTCGTGACCTCGCTGATGGCCTCGCGCCGCGCCTGGATCGAACGCTTCAGGCTCTCGATCAGCGGCTGCAGGTCGGTTTCGGCGGCCAGGACGGCGGTCTCCTGGTGCTCGCCGCCGCCGAGTGCCCGCGAGGAATTCTCCGCCGCCTCGGCGAGCTTGGCCGTCATCGCGGAGAACGCGCCGATGACGTCGTGGATGTTGTCGTTGCCGGTCTTGCGCGCGGTCCGGAGGTGATTCGACCAGATCGGGATCACCTCGCGCGCGAGCTGCACCGCCGACGTCGGCCACGCCTTCTTGTCCATCTGCCGGATCACGGGCCGGCCCAGGCTGAGCAGCGTCATCACGCCGATGCCGGTGGTCGCGCCGACGATCATCGACGTGGTCGAGAAGTCGCCGGCGACCAGGGCACCAAGCGCCGCCATTCCGCCGGAGAGCCCCCGCAACAGCCACGCCGCCCGGGCGCGAACCTTGCGCTTGGCGATCTCGGCCTGTCCGCTTTCTTCTGGGGTCACTACGCTTTCCTCGTTCACAAAGCCTTCCCTTCGCAGTGCCGACGAACGCGCGGAGCGCGGCGCGCGCGGCGCACGCCGAGTTCGTCTCTTCCGGGGAGGATCGCACCGGCTCGGGGCGAGCGATGACGCGAAAAGGAAGGCATTACCCGCGCAGAATGACGCGTCGCCGCACGGCGGCGAAGCGCGCTCGAACGGACGGTCGCGACGGCAGGTTCTGTGGCGGGGTGCGTGAATTCCTTCACGCGGGAGCCCGTCGCGCCGGCGCGGCCCGGCGCGGCCCGGGTCAGTCGCGCAGCCTGAAGCGCTGGATCTTGCCGGTGGCGGTCTTGGGCAGCTCGGGCAGGAACTCGATCCAGCGCGGGTACTTGAAGCTCGCGAGCCGCTCACGCACGTGCAGCTTGAGCTGCTCGGCGAGCGCGTCGCTCGCGTCGGCCGGGTTCTTCAGCACCACGAACGCCTTCGGCTTGACGAGACGGTCGTCGTCCGCCTTGCCGACGACCGCCGCCTCGAGCACCGCCGGGTGCGTCGCGATCGCCGATTCAACCTCGAACGGCGACACGTACTGGCCGCTGACCTTGAGCATGTCGTCGGAGCGGCCCGCGTACGTGTAGTAGCCGTCGGCGTCGACCTGGTACTTGTCGCCGCTGTGCGTCCACTCCCCCTGGAACGTCGCGCGCGTCTTGTCGCGCTGGTTCCAGTACATCGCGGCCGCCGACGGGCCGCGGATGTACAGGTCGCCGACCTCGCCCTGCGCGGCCTCGCGGCCCGCGTCGGCCATCAGGCGCACCGCGTAGCCCGGCACCGGCTTGCCGGTCGTGCCGTATCGCACCTCGCCGGGCCGGTTCGACAGGAAGATGTGCAGCATCTCGGTCGAGCCGATGCCGTCGAGGATCTCGACCCCGGACAGCTCGGTGAAGCGCGTGCCGATCCGCTCTGGAAGCGCCTCGCCGGCCGACGCGCACACGCGCAGCGCGTGCGCGTCCCGGGCCGGGAACGCCGGGCTCGCGAGCATCGCGGCGAACAGCGTGGGAACGCCGTAGAACACGCTCGGCCGGCGCGCGAAGTGCGCGGGCGCCTCGCCCTGCAGGCGCTTGAACACGGATTCGGGTGTCGGACGCTCGGCCATCAGGATCGTCGTCGCACCGACCGCGAGCGGGAACGACAGCCCGTTGCCGAGCCCGTACGCGAAGAACAGCTTCGCCGCCGAGAAGCCGACGTCGGACTCGCGCAGCCCGAGCACCGGACGCGCGTAGAGCTCGGCGGTCTGGATCAGGCTGGAGTGGACGTGCACCGTGCCCTTGGGCGCGCCGGTCGAGCCCGACGAGTAGAGCCAGAAGCAGGCCTCGTCGGCGACGGTCTCGGCGGGCTCGAAGTCGTCGCGCCCGCTCGCGAGCAGCGCGCTGAATGCATCCTGCGCGCCGGCCTGCGGCGCCTCGGAGACGATCACGCGCTCGAGCGTGGGCACGTTCGCGGTCACCCCTTCGAAGGCACCGGCGAGCGCCTGCGACAGGAACAGCACGCGCACGCGCGAGTCGCGCAGCATGTACAGGTAGTCCTGGGGCTTGAGCAGCGTGTTGACCGCGACGGGGACGACCCCCGCCTTGATCGCGCCCAGGAACGCGACCGGCCAGTCGATCGTGTCGAGCATGCAGATCATCACGCGGTCTTCGCGGCGCAACCCCAGGCCGGCGAGCGCGCTGGCGAAACGGTTCACGCGGCGCGCGAGCTCGGCGTACGTGCACTGCCCCGCGTCGTCGACGAACGCGATCTTGTCGCCGCGCCCGGATCGAAGGTTGCGCTCGACCAGGTCGTGCGCGGCGTTGTACTCGCGCGGGACGCTCACCCGCGGCGGCCTCGCGGACGGGTCCGCACTGGACAGCTGCACCATCGTCGGTCTCCTCCGGTCGCGCTCGTCGCGGCGCGCTTCGATGCTCGATTATGCGGTCGGCGGGCGCGTCAGACGCGTTTCCAGTCGAACTTCGCCTTCGCGCCGGAGCCGTACACCTTCAGCGCGCCCTGCTCGCCGGTGGCGTTCGGGCGGTTGAAGATCCAGTTCTGCCAGGCGGTCAGGCGCCCGAACACGCGCGTCCACATCGTCTCGGGCCCGGCGAAGCGCAGGTTCGCCTCCATGCCGGTCAGCGCGTCCGGCGACATCGCCGCGCGCTCCTCGATCGCGATGCGAAGCTCGTCGTCCCAGTCGAGGTCGTCGGGCGCCGCGGTGACGAGGCCGAGCGCGACGCACTCGGAGGGCGCGAGCGGCCGGCCGGCGTGCGCGGCGAGCGTCTCGGGCACGCGCCCGCAGTAGTGCGCTTCGACGCGCGTCGCGCCGCCCGCCATCGGATAGCGGCCCGCGTTCGACGACGTCAGCACGAGCGCGGTGGCGCGCCCGTCCTCGGCCGAGTCGAGCATGTAGACGCGATCGGCCGCGAGCGCGAGCTCGAGCAGCGTGCCGGCGAAGCACGACCCGGGCTCGACCAGCGCGTACATCGAGCGCGAGGTCACGTCGAAGCGCGACAGCAGCCGGCGCCACGCGCCGATCGTCTCGCGCACGAACCAGTGGCCGGCGGCGCGCTCGAGCAGCGCCTCGTACCCGAGCACGTCCTGCGTCGAGCCTTCGCTGCGAAGCAGCCACAGGCCCGCCTCCAGCTCGTTCGTGCGCAGCATCAGCATCGCGTCCTCGAGCTCGCGCGCCAGTTGCAGCGGCCAGAAGGCCACCCCCTGCGAGAGCGCGGCGTCGCCGTCGGCGGGCGCCGCACCCGCGGGCCCGCGCACGGTGATCGTCGCGACGCGCCGCGTGCGGTCGATCGCGACGTCGACGAAGGCGTACGACAGGCCGTCGGGACGGATCTCGCGCGCGAGCGGGGTCAGCGCCACGCCGGCGCCGCCGCCGGTGCGCGTGCTCGCCGCCGCGAGCCTCGCCGCGTGGCGGGCGACCTCGGCGTCGAAGCTCTGCGCCTTGGCGACGTGGTCGACCAGGCGCCATTCGAGCGCGCGGTCGGCGCGCACGCCCTCGGCGGTGGTGCAGAAGACGTCGGCGAGGTCGCGGCGCACGCGCCGCTTGTCGATCACGCGCGTCAGGCCGCCGGTGCCGGGCAGCACGCCGAGCAGCGGGATCTCCGGCAGGCTCACCGTGGACGAGCGGTCGTCGATCATCAGGATCTCGTCGCAGGCGAGCGCGAGCTCGTAGCCGCCGCCGGCGCAGGTGCCGTTGACCGCGGCGAGCGTGCGCAGGCCGTCGTTCGCGCTCGAGTCCTCGATCCCGTTGCGGGTCTCGTTCGTGAACTTGCAGAAGTTGACCTTCCACGCGTGCGACGACTGGCCGAGCATGTAGATGTTCGCCCCGGAGCAGAACATGCGCGAGCGCCCGCTCGTGATCACGACGCAGCGCACGCCGGGGTGCTCGAAGCGCAGGCGGTTCAGCGCGTCGTTGAGCTCGATGTCGACGCCGAGGTCGTAGGAATTCAGCTTGAGCTTGTAGCCGGGGACGAGCCCGCGGTCTTCCTGGATGTCGAGCGTCAGGCGCGCGACTTCGCCGTCGACCGCGAGCGACCAGTGCGCATAGCGCGACGGGTCGGTGTCGAACAGCACCTGCGGCACCTGCCGCACGTCGTCGGATTCATTCGCGCCCATCTCCGTTCTCCTGTCGCTTGATCTTTGTCAATGCGCGGAGAATAGCAATCCGACTTGCACATGGCAATAAAATTCAAGTCCAGACGTAGATATGCACTATATTGCTCAATCCGGAGACTCCTCGGTGGCCGGCGACACCGGGCCCGGCCACGCGTCCCCGGTCAGCTCGTGCACCGTCGTGAGCAGCTCCTGCAGGCACTGGGCCTCGTCGTGCTGGCTGGTGTCGATGGTCGCGTCGGCCAGCGAGTACAGGCGCTCGCGCTGGGCGAGGATCGTGCGCAGCTCGGTCATCGCGTGGTCGCGCCCCTGGATCGGACGCAGGTCACCCTGCGCGACCACCCGGTTCATGTGGTCCTCGGGCGAGGCGCGCAGCCACACCGTCAGGCAGCGGCTGCGCAGCAGCTGGTACGTCTGCGGTTCCACGACCAGCGACCCGCCGGTCGCCAGCACGCAGCGCTCGTTGTGCTCGATGAGCCGGGTGAGCGCGCGCAGTTCGCCGTCGCGGTAGGCGTCCTGGCCGTAGACCGTGAAGACGCCCTCGAGCGAGGTGCCGAGTTCGCGCTCGATCTCGCTGTCGAGCTCGAAGAACGGAACGCCGAGCCGCTGGGCGAGCATCGCTCCGAGCGTGGACTTGCCCGCGCCGCGCAGGCCGATCAGCGCGACCCGCCCGCGCCGCCCGGTGTCGACGCGCTGCCCGATGATCTCGTGCAGGTCCGCGCCGAGCGCCGCCGCGACCCGCCGGATCAGCAGGATCGAGATGTTGCCCACGCCCGACTCGAGCTGCGCGAGGTAACGCTCCGAAACGCCCGAACGTTCCGAGAGCCGGCGCCGCGTGAGCCCGGCCTTCGCGCGCGCGCGACGCACGCGCACGCCGAGCTGGCTGAGGAACGCCGCCTCGTCGGCGGACTTGCCGGGGGTGCTCATGGAATGCAGAATACTGCAGCACGTGACATCACTGCACTATAACGCATGGACTTCGGCATCGCCTTCGTACCGGGCAGCGCAACCGGATTCGTCAGCGTCGACCAGCACCGGCTCGAGTACCGGACGATCGGTGAACCCGGGCGCGGCCGGCCGGCCCTCGTCTTCCTGCACGAGGGGCTGGGCTGCGTCGCGCTGTGGCGTGCGTTCCCGGATCGCGTGTGCGCCGCCACCGGCCTGCCCGGCCTCGTCTACTCGCGCGCGGGGCACGGGCAATCGGACGTGCTCGACGCACCTCGGCGTCCGCGCTTCATGCACGACGAGGCTCAGCGCGTGCTGCCCGAACTGCTCGAACGGCGCGGCATCGACGACGCGATCCTCGTCGGGCACAGCGACGGCGCCTCGATCGCGCTGATCCACGCGGGGCAACGCCCGCGCGGGCTGCGCGCGGTGGTCGCGATCGCGCCGCACCTGTTCGTCGAACGCCTGACGATCGCGTCGATCGCAGGGATCGCCGCCGGCTTCGACGCCGGCGATCTGCCGCGGCGCATGGCCAAGTACCACCGCGACCCGCGCGCGACGTTCCACGGCTGGGCCGACGTGTGGCTGGACCCGGCGTTCCGGGATTGGAACATCGAGGCCGACGTGGCGCGGATCGCCTGCCCGGTGCTCGCGCTGCAGGGAACGCGCGACGAATACGGTACGATGGAACAGGTCCGCCGCGTCGAGCAGCTCAGCCCCCGGGCGCGCTGGGTCGGCATCGACGACGCCGGGCACGCCCCGTTCGCCGACCAGCCCGAGCGCGTGCTGGCCGAGATCGTGCAGTTCGTCGCGCCGCTCGCGGCGGCGGACGCCGCCACGGCCGGCCCGCCGACGGCAGCCGGCTGACGCGGCCGCCCGGGCAACAGAACCCGACACAAGACACCTGAGTCGAAGTAGGAATGACAGTCACCCATCACCCCCTTCACAGATCCGTGCGTGCGGCGCTACCGCACACGGCTCTTGCCTTGGGTCGTGACGATCAGACGTTGGCCCGGGTAGGGGTGGCAGATGCGGGGACGTGGCAGCCAATGTTCGACGATGCGGTGCATGCGCTTCCAACTCAGGTGCTTGGCCTGGCTGCGACGGCACAACGTGCGATGCCACAGCCGGGCGACCTGGAAGCGGAAGACCTGCACCCGCGCCCCGTTGCAGGGCACGGCGAAGTAGCGGCTATGCCCGCTGACGACCGCACGCAGGTACTGGCCCTGCTCGGCGATCGGTCGGTGCATGCGCCTTCGCAATTCGTCCTTGACCGCGTGCAGCTTGGCGCGCAGCCGTTTGGCACTGGTCAGCCTCAAGACCATGAACTTGCCCTTGCTGGTCTTGCCGCAGCAGTGCGTGAAGCCCAGGAAGTCGAAGGTCTCGGGTTTGCCTTGTCCGCGTCGGCTGCGGTTCTCGCGCGCGAAGCGCCCGAACTCGATCAGCCGCGTCTTGTTCTCGTGCAGCGCCAGCCCGAAGTTCTTCAGCCGCTGGGCCACGTCGCGCTTGAAGCGCTCGGCGTCCCAGCGGTGCTCGAACCCGGCCACCCAGTCATCGGCATAGCGCACGATGATCATCTGGCCCTTGGCGTGGCGCCGCCGCCACTGCTCAACCCACAGGTCAAACGCGTAGTGCAGGTAGATGTTGGCCAGCAGCGGGCTGATGCTCCCGCCCTGCACCGTCCCCAGCTCACTGCGCGTGACCTGCCTGTCTTCCAGCACACCCGCGTGCAGCCACTTCTTGAGCAGCCGGATCACGCGGGCATCGGCCACGCGATGCTCGATGAACTTGATCAACCAGTCGTGTTCGATGGTGTCGAAGAACTTGCTGATGTCCGCATCGAGTATCCAGTTCACCTTCCTCGCCGTCACACCCACGGCCACGGCGTCCAGCGCGTCGTGCGCGCTTCGGCCCGGCCTGAACCCGTAGCTGAACCCGATGAAGTCCTGCTCGTAGATCGCACCAAGGACTTCGGCCGATGCGCGCTGGACGATCTTGTCCTCCAGCGCGGGCACGCCCAGGGGGCGCTTACTCCCGTCGGCCTTGTCGATGTACGCCCGCTTCACAGGCTCGGGGCGGTAGCCCTCGGGCCAGCCGGTCCGACAGGTCCAGAAGGTTCGCTTCCAGATTCATGCCGTAACCCTGCCAGGTTTGACCATCGACGCCAGCGGCCGCGTCACGCCGGGTGGCGTAGTACGCAGCGCGCAGCCGCTCAATGGCGTAGATGTGGAACAACAGGTTGTCGAACCTCGCATCGCGACGGCCTCGTGCCGTCTGTCGTATGCCATCGAGCGCCGTTTGCACGTCGTAGACCCGGCTGGTTCTCCGGGACATGCGCGCCACGAAGGCATTTCCCTTGGCTCGCAGCCTTCCCTCCACCGCCTCCGCCGCCGCAGGAACTTCCCCCGTGGCCTTGTTCGGCAGCTTCTTCGGTACTACGCCGCGATCCGACTTCCCGCGCCGCTGGCTCATCGTCGTACGCCCGAAGGCTTCACGATGCGCGCTGCGGCAAGGCTCTCCCGAGCCGCCGCAGCAGGTCGCGGGATCTCCCGGTTCCCGTGCGAGATGTTTCCGCGCGTGCGCGGGGTCTGTGACCGCGCGGGGTCCGCTGCAGCCTCGCCAATGCGGCTGCACCGGTGTGGCCTTCGGCATGTCTCCACGGCCTCGGCACCCCGATCACCCCGGGACCGAAGTCCCAGGTCATGGATTACGCGGCTCAATACCCGGCCCGCGCGTACCCCTGTCAACGCTTCGCCCACGCCCTCGCGAACGTGCACGCATGACTCGGGGCCGCCGTAGCTGGCTAAGCCTTCAACGTATGACTCTTTCATTCACAACATCTCGCCGGTTTTGACCGGCGCACGGAGACGACCCATGACCGAACCCACTCTCCGGCGCCGCCGCATCGTCACCGCGGGCGGCGCGCTGGTCGCGTGCACCGCGTTTCAGGCACCGATCGTTCGCGCCCAGCCCGCGAAGCTGCGCGTCGGGATGATGCTGCCCTCGACGGGCACGTACTCGCCGCTCGGCGCCGCGATCACGAACGGATTCCGCATGGCGATCGACGAGCTCGGCGGCAAGGTGGGCGGGCGCGAGGTCGAGTACTTCACGGTCGACGACGAGTCGAATCCCGCGAAGGGTCCGGAGAACGCGAGCCGGCTCGTCCAGCGCGACAAGGTCGACGTGCTCGTCGGCACCGTGCACTCGGGGGTGGCGCTGGGCATGGCCAAGGTCGCGCGCGAGAGCAACACGCTGCTGCTGATCCCGAACGCGGGTGCCGACGACATCACCGGCCCGATGTGCTCGCCGGGGATCTACCGGACCTCGTTCAGCAACTGGCAGCCGTCGTACGCGGCCGGTGCGGTCGCCGCGCAGAAGAAGCACAAGACCGCGGTGTGGATCTCGTGGAAATACGCCGCCGGCGAGGAGGCGGGGCGCGGATTCAAGGAAGGCTTCGAGAAGGGCGGCGGCAAGATCGTCAAGGAGCTGTGGCTGCCGTTCCCGCGCGAGGAGTTCCAGGCCCTGCTGTCCGAGATCGCGTCGCTCAAGCCGGACGCGGTCGGGTGCTTCTTCGCCGGCGCCGGCGCCGCGAAGTTCATCAAGGACTACGCGGGCGCGGGGCTGAGGGAGAAGATCCCGCTGTACTCGGCGGGCTTCCTCACCGACGGCGTGCTGCAGGCGGTCAAGGCCGAGGCGCAGGGCCTGCTCACGACGCTGCACTACGCCGACTCGCTGCCGATCAGGCGCGACGAGGACTTCCGCCGCAAGTACGCGGTGACGTTCAAGCTGCAGCCCGACGTGTACGCGGTGCAGGGCTACGACGCCGGGCTGCTGCTCGGGCAGGCGATGACCGCCGTCAGGGGCGACGTGTCCAACAAGGCCGGCATCGCCAAGGCGCTCGAAGGCACGGTCGTCGACAGCCCGCGCGGCAAGTGGACGATGTCGAAGGCGCACAACCCGGTGCAGGACATCTACCTGCGCGAGGTGGTCGGCGAGCAGAACAAGTACGTGTCGGTCGCGATGAAGCAGCTCGCCGATCCCGCGCGCGGCTGCAAGGCCTGACGGCGCCGGTCCGCGGATCGCAAGGGCTGGCGGGGCTGCGGGCGTCGCACGCATGGACCTCGCCGCCTCGCTGCTGATCCAGCTGCTCAACGGGGTGCAGTACGGGCTGCTGCTGTTCCTCGTCGCGTCGGGCCTGACCCTGATCTTCGGGATCATGGGGATCATCAACCTGGCGCACGGCAGCTTCTACATGGTCGGCGCCTACCTCGCGTGGTCGCTCGCGTCCGCGACCGGCAGCCTGGCCGCGGCGATCGCGATCGGCATCCCGCTGTCGATCGCGCTCGGGCTCGCGCTCGAGTGGCTGCTGATCCGCCACTTCTACCAGCGCGACCACCTCTACCAGGTGCTGCTCACGTACGGGCTGATCCTCGTGTTCGAGGAGCTGCGCTCGATGATCTGGGGCGACGACGTCCAGGGCGTCAAGGTGCCCGAGCTGTTCGCGCACGCGATCCCGCTCACCGACACGCTGTCGTACCCGGTGTGGCGGCTGGTGATGTCGGGCGCGTGCCTGGCGGTGGCCGCGGCGATGTACCTGCTGATCCAGCGCACGCGGCTGGGCATGACGATCCGCGCCGGCGCGCACAGCCGCGAGCTCGTCGAGACGCTGGGCATCAACGTGCGGCTGCTGTTCCAGCTCGTGTTCGCGCTCGGCGTCGCGCTGGCGGCGTTCGCGGGCATGCTCGCCGCACCGGTGTCGTCGGTCTACCCGAACATGGGCGGGCAGGTGCTGATCGTGTGCTTCGTCGTCGTCGTGATCGGCGGCATCGGCTCGATCCGCGGCGCGCTGATCGCGTCGCTGCTCGTCGGGCTGGTCGACACCTTCGGCCAGGTGTTCGCGCCGCAGGTCGCGGGGATGCTGGTGTACCTGCTGATGGCGGTGGTGCTGATCCTGCGGCCCGAGGGCCTGTTCCGGCGCGCATGAGCCGCACGGCCTGGATCGTGTTCGTCGCCGCGGGCCTCGCGCTCGCGGCGTTCCCGGCGAGCGGAAGCACGTTCTACGTCGCGCTGCTCACGAAGACGATGATCCTCGCGATCTTCGCGATGAGCCTGGACCTGCTCGTCGGTTGCACCGGCCTCGTGAGCCTGGGCCACGCGGCGTTCTTCGCCCTCGCCGGCTACGGCCTGGCGCTGTTGCAGCCGAAGTACGACCCGGCGTCGATCCTGCTCACGCTGCCGGCCGCGCTCGCGGCGTGCGCGGCGTTCGCCGCGATCACCGGCTGGCTGGTGCTGCGAACGCGCGGCGTGTACTTCATCATGGTCACGCTCGCGTTCGCGCAGATGGTCTACTTCGTGTTCCACGACACCGACCTCGGCGGCGGCTCCGACGGCATCTACGTGAACAACAAGCCGCTGGTCGCGGCGGGCGGCGTGAAGCTCGTCGACCTCGACGACCCGGTGCAGTTCTACTACCTGATGCTGGCGCTGATGGGCGGGTGCTACCTGCTGCTGCGGCGCGTGCTCGCGTCGAACTTCGGGCACGCGCTCGCGGGCATCCGCGTCAACGAGCACCGCATGCGCGCGATCGGATTCCCGGTCGCGCACTACCAGCTCGGCGTGTACGTGCTCGCGGGCACGATCGCCGGGCTCGCCGGCTACTTCGCCGCGCTGCAGTTCGGCTTCGTGAACCCGGAGATCGCATCCTGGCACCAGTCGGGCGCGGTGCTGATGATGGTGATCCTCGGCGGCATGGGCACGCTGCACGGCGCGATCGTCGGCGCGTTCGTGTTCGTGCTGCTCGAGGACGCGTTCAAGAACCCGGCGCTGTTCGGCGCGTTCTCCAAGCACTGGCAGCTGATGCTCGGCGGGCTGGTCGTCGCGGTAGCGATCTTCCTGCCGCGCGGGCTGGTCGGGCTCGCGACGCCGCGCGGGCCGCGCGCGCGACCCGAGGCGAGCGCCGACGGCGCGGGCGGCGCGGGCGAGGTGCGCGGCAACGGACCTGCGAGCGATGCCCCCGCGTCGCACGGCGCGGGCGTGCAGGGATCGGAGCACTGACGTGCTCGAGGTGCGATCGCTGTCGCGCCGGTTCGGCGGCCTGATGGCCAACGACGACGTGTCGCTGTCGGTGCGCACCGGCGAGATCCACGTCGTCATCGGCCCGAACGGCGCGGGCAAGAGCACGCTGATCAACATGCTGTCCGGCGACCTGCGCCCGACGCAGGGGCGCATCGAACTCGACGGGCGCGACGTGACCGCGCTGCCGTCGCACGCGCGCTCGCGGCTCGGGGTCGGGCGCAGCTACCAGAAGACGAACATCTTCGCGGCGTTCACCGTGTTCGAGAACTGCCGGCTCGCGGCGCAGTCGCGCGACCCGCACCCGTGGCGCCTGCTGCGCCCGGCCGGGCGCTACCCGCAGGCGGCGAGCCTCGCGCGCGAGGCGATCGCGCTCGCCGAGCTCTCCGGGCGCGAAGCCCGGCGCGCGGGAGAGCTCTCGCACGGCGAGCAGCGCCAGCTCGAGATCGCGCTGTCGCTCGCGACGCGCCCGAAGCTGCTGCTGCTCGACGAGCCGCTCGCCGGGATGGGCGTCGAGGAGTCGCTGCGGATGGTCGCGCTGATCCGCAAGCTGCGCGCGAACCACGCGATCCTGCTCGTCGAGCACGACGTCGACGCGGTCTTCGCGCTCGCCGACACGCTCACGGTGATGGTCGAGGGGCGCGTGCTCGCGAGCGGCTCGCCGCAGGCGATCCGCGCGGACGCGCGCGTGCAGGCCGCGTATCTCGGCGAAGGCGGGCACGGTGGCTGAGCCGCTGATCGACGCGCGCGGCGTTCACACGCACATCGGCGCGAGCCGCATCCTGCGCGGGGTCGACTTTCGCCTGGAGCGCGGCGAGTCGGTCGCGCTGATGGGCCGCAACGGCATGGGCAAGACGACGCTGCTGCGAACGGTGCTCGGCCTGCTGCGCCCCGCGCAGGGCACCGTGCGCGTGCGCGGAGACGACGTCGCACGCGAGCCCACTTACCGGATCGCGAGGCGGGGCATCGCTTACGTGCCGGAGGGGCGCGGCATCTTCCCCGGCCTGTCGGTGCGCGAGAACCTCGAGATGGCGGTGCGTCCGGGCCCGGACGGGCGCCGCGACTGGAACGTCGAGCGCGTGCTGGCGACGTTCCCGCGCCTGAAGGAGCGGCTCACGCTGGGCGGCACGCTGCTGTCGGGCGGCGAGCAGCAGATGCTGTCGATCGGGCGCGCGCTGCTCACGAACCCCGACGTGCTGTTCCTCGACGAAGCCACCGAGGGTCTCGCGCCGGCGATCGTCGCCGAGATCTGGCGCATCGTCGGCGAGATCCGCGCGAGCGGCATCTCGACGGTGGTCGTGGACAAGAACTACCGCGCGGTGCTCGGCGCGACCGATCGCGCGGTCGTGCTGCTCAAGGGCAAGGTGGCGCTGGAGGCGGCGTCGAGGCAGTTGCTGCGAGAGCCTGCGCCGTTGCACGGGCTGCTGGGGGTGTGACGGGGGGCGTTCGTGCGTGAGGTCGTTCGTGCGGGAGACCAGGCCCGCGTCCTTGCCCGCTCGGACTACCCCTTCTTGCCCGCGACCTCCGCCGGCAGCACGAGCGGGCGCACCGAACCGCAGTCGGTGCCGAGGAACTTCGCGTCGTACTCGGTGCGGTGCTTGCCGGGGCGCGCCGGGTCGGTCATCTCGAACCAGCCCTTGTAGCCGTCGCTCGCGTACGTGAACTCGCCGTGGCCGGTGCGGCCGTTCGCGCACTTCATGTCGACGGTGCGCGTGCTGCCGCTCGCCGAGTGCTTGACCTCGCAGCCGGTCTCCGAGTGCACCGGCGCGGACTGGCGCTTCACGGTCTCCTCGGTGTGGCAGATGCGCATCGCGCCGTCGTTGCCGAACGCGATGCCGCGCGCGCCCATCGCCTTCTGCATCTGCTCGCGCTGCGCCGGCGACATCTTGTCCATCTGCGCCTGCATCTGCTTGCGCGCGGCGTCCTGCTCCGGGCTCTTCGCGCGGATCTCCCACAGGCCCGGCTTCATCTGCGCGTGGGCCGTCGCGGCCGCCGCCAGCAGCAGCGCCGCCATCGCCAGCGTGTTCCTCATCGAGTTCTCCATTCGTCAGCGGGACGTCTCGGCCAGCACCTCGCGCATCGCGTCGACGGCGCGCATCACGTGCTCGCGCGTGACGTCGAGGTGGGTGACCGCGCGGATCAGCGTATCACCGAAGGGCCCCATCTGGACACCGCGCGCGGCCAGCGCTTCGCACAGCGCGGCGGCCCCGCGGCCCGTGCCGCCGACGTCGAAGAAGACGATGTTCGTCTCGATCGCGGCCGGGTCGACGCGAACACCCGGCAGCTCGGCGAGCGAGACCGCGAGCAGGCGCGCGTTCGCGTGGTCGTCGGCGAGCCGCTCGACGTGGTGGTCGAGCGCGTGCAGCGCGGCCGCGCCGAGGACGCCGGCCTGCCGCATCGCCCCGCCCCAGCGCTGCTTGAGCCGCCAGGCCTCGCCGACGAACTCGCGCGAGCCCGCGAGCATCGCGCCCACCGGGCAGCCCAGCCCCTTGGAGAAGTCGATCCACACGGAGTCGATGCCTTCGGCGAACGCCCGCGCGGGCACGCCGCTCGCGACCACCGCGTTCATCAGGCGCGCGCCGTCCATGTGCGTCGCGAGCCCCGCGGCGCGCGCGGCGGCGACGACTTCGCGCACCGCGTCGAGGGGCCACACGCGCCCGCCCGCCTGGTTCGCCGTCTGTTCGAGCGCGACCAGCCGCGTGCGCGGAAAATAGCGGCTCTCGGCCCGGATCGCGGCGCGCAGCTGGGCGGCGTCGAAGCGGCCCGCGTCGCCGGGGATCGATCGGATCATCACCCCGGCGAGTGCGGCCGGCCCGCCGCCTTCGTAGTTGACGATGTGCGCGCCCGCCTCGGCGATCACTTCGTCGCCGGGCCGGCAGTGGACCGCGATCGCGATCTCGTTGCACATCGTTCCCGACGGCAGGAACAGCGCGTCCTCCTTGCCGAGGAGCTCGCAGACGCGCTCGCGCAGCCGGTTGATCGTCGGGTCCTCGAACTTCTGCTCGTCGCCGACCTCGGCGCAGGCGATCGCGCGGCGCATCGCGTCGGTGGGGCGGGTCTTGGTGTCGCTGAAGAGATCGATCACTTTCGTTCCTCGAAGGCGGCCGCGGCACGCGCGAGCCGGTCGCGGACCGCGTCCCAGCGCGGGCCCGGGGGCGGCGCCTCGACCAGCAGGCGATCGGCGCCGAGGCGGTCGAGCGCACGCAGCGTGCCGTAGAGCGCCCGTGCGTAGCGCCGCGGGTCGTCGGGCGCGGGCTCCCAGTGCACGAGCGCCGCCGGACGCGGGTGCGGCTCGCGCGCAGACCACAGCGCGACGCGCAGGCCCTCGCGCGCGCAGCGCTCGACGCGCTCGCGAGCCTCGCCGCCGGCGACGATCTCGAGCGGCGTGCGCGGCGCGTAGTGGGCCGCGAGCGTGCCCGACGCGCGCGGCGCGAGGGCGTCCCGCGGCGCGGGCACTCGCCCGAGGACCTCGGCGAGCCGGGTTTCGTCGACGCCGCCGGGCCGCATCAGCACCGGCGTGCCGCGCGAGACGTCGACGATCGTCGACTCGACGCCGACGTCGCAGGGGCCGCCGTCCAGGATCAGGGCCACGTCGCCGTCGAGGTCGTCGGCGACGTGCTCGGCACGGGTCGGGCTCACGCGCCCGAAGCGGTTCGCCGACGGCGCGGCGATGCCGTGGCCGCCGAGCGCGGCGAACGCCTCGAGCAGCGCGCGCGCCACCGGGTGCGCGGGCGCGCGCAGCCCGACCGTGTCCTGGCCCGCGCTCGCGAACGACGGGGCACCGGACCTGCGGCGCACGATCAGCGTCAGCGGGCCGGGCCAGAATGCGTCGATCAGCCGGCGCGCGTCGTCGCCGATCTCGCCCCACCAGTGAGCGTCGTCGAGCCCGAGCACGTGCACGATCAGCGGGTGGTCCGCGGGCCGTCCCTTGATGCGGTAGATCTCGGCCACCGCGCGCGCACTCGCGGCGTCGGCACCGAGCCCGTAGACGGTCTCGGTGGGCAGTGCGACCGCTTCCCCGCCGGCGAGCAGGCGCGCCGCGAGCGCGATCGACTCGGTGTCGGCGGCACGCACGCAGGCGCCGCGCGCGCCGCTCACGGCGCGATGCCGAGCTCGAGCTCGATGCGCGTGGCCACGCGCATCGCGTCCTCGACGGTCTCGGCGAGCACGTTGACGTGCCCCATCTTGCGGCCGCGCCGAGGCTGTGCCTTGCCGTACAGGTGCAGCTTGGCCTGCGGGTGGCGCAGCACCGCCGACCAGTCGGGCTCTCGGGGAGCCGTCGCGCCCGGCCCGTCGAACCAGATGTCGCCGAGCAGGTTGAGCATGACCACCGGCCCGTGCGCGCGCACCGAGCCCAGCGGCAGCCCCGCCATCACGCGCGCCTGCTGCTCGAACTGGCTCGTCACCGCGCCGTCGATCGACCAGTGGCCGGAGTTGTGCGGGCGCGGCGCGATCTCGTTGACCAGCAGCGCACCGCTGCCCGGCACGAAGAACTCCACGCACAGCACGCCGACGTAGTTCATCGCGTTCGCGACCGCGAGCGCGGCCTGCGTCGCGCGCCACGCGAGCTCCTGGGACACGCGCGCGGGGACGGTCGAGAGGGCGAGGATCCCGTCGCGGTGCCGGTTCTCGGCCACCGGATACGCGCTGGCGAGGCCGTCGAATCCGCGCGCGACGACGACCGAGAGCTCGAGCGCGAGATCGAGCCGGCGCTCCAGCACGCAGGGCACGGCGCCGAAGCGCTCGAACGCGGCCTGCGCCTGCGCGCGGTTCTCGACGCGCGCCTGGCCCTTGCCGTCGTAGCCCAGGCGCGCGGCTTTCAGGATCCCGGGGTACAGGCTCGGGTCCGCGTCGTGCAGGTCGCGCGCGTGGCGGATCGCCGCGTACGGCGCGACCGGCACGCCGCAGCGGGCGACGAAATCCTTCTCGACGATGCGGTCCTGGGCGATCGCGACACTCGCCCCGGCCGGGCTCACGGCGATGCGCTCGGCGAGGAACTCGAGCGCGCCGGCCGGCACGTTCTCGAACTCGGTGGTCGCGGCCCGGCACGTGGCGGCGAGCTCCCGGAGCGCGTGCGCATCCTCGTAGCCGGCGCACAGGTGACGCTCGGCGATCGAGCCCGCCGGGCTGGCCTCGTCGGGGTCGAGCACGCAAACCCGATAGCCCAGGCTGTGGGCGGCCATGCAGAACATGCGGCCGAGCTGGCCGCCGCCGAGCAGGCCGAGCCAGCTGCCGGGCGGCAGCGGCGGGACCGGCACGTGCCGGTGGGCGGACGTCTCGAGCATCGCGCCGGCGTCAGCCCGCGGGCAGCGTCATCGCGCGCGCGGCGTCGGTCTGGCGCGCGCGGAACGCCGCGAGCCGGTCCGCGAGCGCGGCGTCGGTGGTGGCCAGCGTGGCGATCGCGTGCAGTGCCGCGTTGGCCGCGCCGGCCTCGCCGATCGCGAAGGTCGCGACCGGGACGCCGCGGGGCATCTGCACGATGGACAGAAGCGAGTCCTCGCCGCGCAGGTACTTCGACGGCACCGGCACGCCGAACACCGGGACGATGGTCTTGGCGGCGATCATGCCCGGAAGGTGCGCCGCGCCGCCGGCGCCGGCGACGATCGCGCGCAGGCCCCGCTCGCGCGCGGCTCGCGCGTACTCGAACATCTCGTCGGGCATCCGGTGCGCGGAGACGACGCGCGCCTCGTGCGGCACCTCGAATTCGCGCAGCACCGCGACCGCGTGCTGCATCACGTCCCAGTCGCTGCTGCTGCCCATCACCACGCCGACCAGCGGCGACGTCGAAGTCACGGCTCAGTCCTCCAGGTCGCGGCCGGTGAGCCGGCGCAGCGCCTCGCGATACTTCTGCGCGGTGCGCTCGACGACGTCGGCGGGCAGCGGCGGCGGCGGCGCCTTCTTGTTCCACGTCGTCACGGTCTCGAGGTAGTCGCGCACGAACTGCTTGTCGAACGACGGCGGCGAGATGCCCGGACGGTAGGAGTCGGCCGGCCAGAAACGCGAAGAGTCCGCGGTGAGCACTTCGTCCATCAGGTGCAGCGTGCCGTCGGCGTCGAGGCCGAATTCGAACTTGGTGTCGGCGATGATGATCCCGCGCGCGGCGGCGTGCTCGCTCGCGCGGCGGTACAGCGCGAGGCTCGCGTCCCGGATCCTCGCCGCGATCCCGGCGCCGGTGCGCGCGCACATGTCGTCGAACGTGATGTTCTCGTCGTGCTCGCCCATCTCGGCCTTCGCGGCGGGCGTGAAGATCGGCTCGGGCAGCCGCGCGGCCTGCTCGAGGCCGGCCGGCAGCGCGATGCCGCAGATCGACCCGCTCGCCTGGTAGTCCTTCCAGCCCGAGCCGATCACGTAGCCGCGCACGACCGCCTCGACGAGGATCGGCGCGAGGCGCTTGACGACCATCGAGCGCCCGCGGACCTGGTCGATCTCGTCGGGCGCCACGACCGACTCGGGGGCGATCCCGGTCAGGTGGTTCGGGACGATGCCGGCGAGCACGTCGAACCAGAACAGCGCCATCTGGTTGAGCACGCGCCCTTTGTCGGGGATCGGCTCGCTCATGATGACGTCGAACGCCGACAGGCGGTCGGTGGTGACGATCAGCAGCCGGTCGCTGCCGAGCGCGTAGATGTCGCGCACCTTGCCGCGGCCGACCAGCGGCAGCGAGTGCAGGCGGGACTGGTAGACGGTCTGGGACACGGGGCTGGGCTTTCGGGGGCGAGCGGCTCGCGAGGCCGGCGCGCGCCGGCGAATCCGCTATTTTGACACCAACCGAATCGCCGGCCCCGCCGGCGCTCCGCGGCTACAGGCCGGTGCGCTCGCGCATCCGCCCGCAGAAGGCCACGATCGGCGACGACGCGCGTGCCGCGCTCGCCACCGGCCCGGGCAACGGGCCGTAGACCATCGGCGCGAGCATGCCGAACGCGGTCGCGTCGGTGACGGTGGGCCGGTCGGCGACCAGCCACGGACGGTGCTCGAGCAGGGTGTGGATCGCGGCCACGTCGCGGCCTGCCTTCCAGGCGATCTCCTGCGGCGTGTGCCGCGCCAGGCCGCGCTCCCAGAGGTGGCGCGCGAGCTGGCGGCGCGTCGCGACGCGCGCGAGCGGGCGAACCGGCCAGGGCAGGCGCGCGAACAGCTCGCGGGTGTGCGCCCAGCCGCCGTCGTCGACGAACATCTCCCACTCGAGCGCCTGGTGCAGGTGCTCCTCGATCGTGCGGCGCAGCGCGTGACCGATCGCGGCCTGCCCGGCGTCCAGGCCGGCGTCGAGATCCACGCCGCGCGTGACGCGCAGGTGCTCGAGGATCAGTTCGGTGTCGCCGATGCGCTGCCCGTCGTCCTCGATCCACGGGTTCTTGCGCTTGGGGCCCTTGCGCGTGTCGTCCTCGTGGACCACCGCGTGCTCGACGCCGAGCAGGCGCAGCACCGCGAGCAGCTTGAGCGCGAAAGGCCCCGGCGTCGGGAGGCCGAACGCCGGGCTGAACGCGAAGACGCGAATCGGGGTGGCCATGCTAGACTCCTTTGTCGACCATAGGACAGATTATTTACCGTGGTTAAAATTCCTGTCAAGCCCGAGCCCGCACCGCGCCCTCGCATCGAAGCGCGACGGGCGCGCGTGCGCGCGGAGATCCTCGACGCGGCGCGCGCGCTCCTCCTCGAGCGCGGCGTCGAAGGGGTCACGATCGCCGCGGTCGCGGCCCGCCTCGGTCTCACCAAGCCCGCGGTCTACCACTACTTCGCGTCGCTCGACGCACTGCTCGCCGAGCTGGTCGTCGGACTGGTCGAGCGCGAGTGCGAGACGCTCGCGCGAAGCAGCGACGAGGCGCCCGCGCCCGCGGCCGCGCCCGGCACGTTCCTGCGCGCGGCGCTCGCGCACTACGCGACGCACGTCGACGAGTTCCGCATGCTCTACGCCGTGCTCCAGGTGCACGCCGCGCCCGAAGTGGTGCTGCGGCGAGACCTGCGGGCGCGCGTCTACCCGATCTCCGGGCGCATGTACGACGCGCTGGAGCGGCGCCTGCGCGAGGGCCAGGCCGACGGCAGCGTCGCGGCGGAGCTGCCCGCCCGCGAACTCGCGGTGGCGCTGCACCTGGCCGCGCTCGGGTTCGGCCTCATGAACGGCCTGATGCTCGCGCTCGACGACACGATGAAGCAGCCGATCGCTCGGCTGCTCGACACGCTGGTCGCCGCGCTGGAGCACGGCCTCGCGCCGCGTGCGGCCCCCGCGCCCGGGCCGCCCGGCGGCGCGGCGTCCGCGGCCGGATCGCTCAGCGGCGCGCCACCCAGGGCCGGATCCACCCCAGGCCGGCCGACGTCCCCGCCCGCGGACGGTACTCGCAGCCGATCCAGCCCGCGTAACCGAGCTCGTCGAGCAGCTCGAACAGGAACGGGAAGTTGACTTCGCCCAGGTCGGGCTCGTGCCGGTGCGGAACGCCGGCGATCTGCACGTGCCCGACGTCGGCGACGTGACGCCGGATGCGGGTCGCGAGGTCGCCCTCGACGACCTGGCAGTGGTACAGGTCCATCTGCACCTTGACGTTCGGCGCGGCGATGCGTTCGCGGATCGCGTGCGCGTCGGCCTGGGTGTTCAGCAGGTAGCCGGGGATGTCGCGCGTGTTGATCGGCTCCATCAGCAGCGTGAGGCCGTGCCCGGCCATCCGCGCCGCCGCCCACGCGATGTTCGAGACGTAGACCTCGCGCTGCGCGGTGCGCTCGCTCTCGCGCGCGAGCAGCCCCGCCATCACGTGGACGCGGGGGCAGCGCAGCGCCTTCGCGTATTCGATCGCGAGGTCGATGCCCTCGCGGAACTCGGCTTCGCGCCCCGGCAGGCTCGCGATGCCGCGCTCGCCGGCGTCGAAGTCGCCCGGCGGCGCGTTGAAGAGCACCTGGCGCAGCGCGTGGCGGTCGAGCTCGTCGCGGATCGCCTGCGCGGGCTGTGCGTACGGGAAGAGGAACTCGACGGCGTCGAAGCCGTCGGCCGCGCACGCCGCGAAGCGCTCCATGAACGGGACTTCGTTGTACATCATCGAGAGGTTGGCGGCGAATTGCGGCATGGCGAGGCTCCGTGTCGGCGGGCGCGGCGGCGTGCCCGCTAGTGTACGTCGCGCTGTACGATGGCGGCCTCGTCCCGACCCCGAGGCCCGCCATGCCGACGCCGCCCGACGCCGCCCGCCCTGCCCGCCGTCCGTCACCGGGCGCGCGCGCCGCAGCGCCGGCGGGGGCGCCGCCCCGGCGCGCGAACCCGCTCGCGGCGGCCCTTCTCGCGGCGGCGGCGATCAGCGCGCCGGATCTCCTCGGCCCCGGTGCCTCGCGGGCGCGAGCCGCGGAGGCGCTGCCGGTCTTCGACGCGCACATCCACTACAGCCACGACGCGTGGGACGTGGTGCCGGTGGCGGACGTGATCGCGCTGATGCGCAAGGCGGGCCTGAAGCACGCGCTCGTCTCGAGCTCCGACGACGACGGCACGCGCAGGCTGCACGACGCCGCCCCCGACCTCGTCGTTCCGAGCCTGCGGCCCTACCGCAGGCGCGCGGAGCTCTCGACCTGGTTCCGCGACGAGACCGTGATCGCGCACCTCGAGCGGCGCCTGGAGCGCTACCGCTACGCGGCGATCGGCGAATTCCACCTCTACGGCGCGGACGCCGACCTGCCGGTGCCGCGCCGCGTGGTTCAGCTCGCGCGCGAGCACGGGCTCGTGCTGCACGCCCACTCCGACGCGGAGGCCATCGAGCGCATCTTCCGCCAGGACCCGCGGGCGACCGTGCTCTGGGCCCACTCGGGGTTCGAGCGGCCGGAGACGATCCGCGCGCTGCTGCGCAGGTACCCGGCCCTGCGCGCGGACCTCGCGTTCCGCAGCGACCACGCCTCGGGCACGAAGGTCGACCCCGAGTGGCGCGCGCTGTTCACGGAGTTCCCGCAGCGGTTCGTGCTCGGAACCGACACGTTCACGCCCGAGCGCCTGCACTACATCCCGGTGCACGCCGACGGCGCGCGGACGTGGCTCGCGGACCTGCCGCACGATCTCGCCGAGCGCATCGCGTGGCGCAACGCGCAGGACCTGATCGGGCCGGTGTGGGAGGCGCAGCGCCGCAAGCCGCGCCTGCCCGCCGGGGCCGCGCTGCGCGTTCCCGCGGCGGGATTCGCGGCGACCTCCGCGCCCGCCGCGACGCAGGCGGCGCCGGACACCTGCGAGCGCGCCGCGGGCGAGCCGGGCGCGCACCGCCTGGACGCGCCGCGCGCGCTGCTCGTCTACCGCACGGAGCCGCCCGTGATCCGCGTCGGACGGCCGTTCCGGGTGGTGGCGAGCGTGTGCGCGAAGGCGGCGGGCACGGCCTTCGACGACGTGCGCGTCGACGCTCAGATGCCGCTGCACCGCCACGGCATGAACTACGCGCCGATCCTCTCGCGCGACGGCGGGCGCATCGTCGCCACCGGCCTGAACTTCCACATGCCCGGACGCTGGCAGTTCGTCTTCGACCTGCGCGGCACCGGCGCCACCGAGCGGCTGACGCACGACGTCGAGGTGCGCTGACCCGCGCCTCGCGATTCCGGAGAGACCCGATGACGATGCCCCACGACCGGACCGGGCGGCGCACCGCGCGCGCCGGACTGCGCGCCACTTCACGCGCCGCCGGTTCGCGCGCGACGGTGCTGCTCGCGTGCTTCGCCGCGCTCGCCGCGCTCGCCGCGCCCGCCCCCGCGCTCGCGCAGGCCGCCGGCGCCTCCGCTGCGGCCCCGCCGCCCGCCGCCGCCGCCGAGGCGCGCAAGCCGGCCGAGCCCACCGTGCGCGCCGCGCACGCGCGGCTGAAGTCGACGCTGCCGTTCGACGACCGCGCCGACTTCGACGACGCCGACCGCGGCTTCGTCGCGACGCTGCCCGACGCTCAGGTGGCGGGCCCGCAGCAGGAGGCGTGGTCGATGCGCGACTACGCGTTCCTGAACGCGCCCGACGCGCCCGACACCGTGAACCCGAGCCTGTGGCGGCAGGCGCGGCTGAACCTGCGTCACGGCCTGTACAAAGTGGTCGACCGCGTGTACCAGGTGCGCGGATTCGACATCTCGAACATGACGATCGTCGAGGGCGACACCGGCCTGATCCTGATCGATCCGCTGACCACGACCGAGGTCGCGCGCGCGGCGCTCGACCTCTACCTCGCGCACCGCCCGGCACGCCCGGTGGTCGCGGTCGTCTACACGCACAGCCACGCGGACCACTTCGGCGGCGTCAAGGGCGTGACGAGCGCCGCCGACGTCGCGGCGGGCCGCGTCAGGGTGATCGCGCCGCTCGGGTTCATGGAGCACGCGGTGTCGGAGAACGTGATCGCGGGCACCGCGATGTCGCGCCGCGCGGGCTACCAGTTCGGCGTGCTGCTCGACAAGGGCGAGCGCGCGCAGGTGGACGCCGGCCTGGGCAAGACCGTCGCGCGCGGGACGATCTCGCTGATCGCCCCGACCGACGTGATCGCCAAGCCCTACGACGAGCGCGTCGTCGACGGCGTGATGATCCGCTTCCAGCTCGCGCCCGCCTCGGAGGCGCCGGCCGAGATGCACCTGCACTTCCCGCAGCTGCGCGTGCTCGACATGGCCGAGAACGTCACGCACAACTTCCACAACCTGCTGCCGCTGCGCGGCGCCGAAGTGCGCGACGCGCTCGCGTGGTCGCACTACGTCGACGAGGCGCTGCGCCTGTTCGGCGCGCAGACCGAGGTGCTGATCGCGCAGCACCACTGGCCGACCTTCGGCCGCGAGCGCGCGACGGCGCTGCTCGCGCGCCATCGCGATCTCTACAAGTACGTGCACGACCAGACGCTGCGACTGATCAACCGGGGCTACACCGGGCCCGAGATCGCCGAGGTGCTCGAGCTGCCGCCCGGACTCGCGCGCGACTGGTCGCTGCGCGACTACTACGGCACGATCCGCCACAACGTGAAGGCGATCTACCAGCGCTACCTCGGCTGGTACGACGGCAATCCCGCGCACCTCGACGCGCTGCCCCCGGTGGCGCAGGCGCGCCGCTACGTCGAGTACATGGGCGGCGCCGCCGAGGTGACGCGCCGCGCGCGCGACGACTTCCGCCGCGGCGAGTACCGCTGGGTCGCGCAGGTGATGAACCACGTGGTCTTCGCCGACCCCGGCAACCGCGAGGCGCGCGCGCTCGCCGCGGACGCGCTCGAGCAGATGGGCTACATGACGGAGTCCGCGACCTGGCGCAACGCCTACCTGGTCGGCGCGTGGGAGCTGCGCGCCGGGGTCCCCGCGAGCGCGGGCGCGTCCACGCTCGGGCCCGACCTGCTGCAGGCGCTGCCGCTGGACAAGTGGTTCGACCTGATGGGCGTGCGGCTGAATGCCGCGCGCGCGGCCGGCCGGCGGCTCGCGATCGACTGGGTGTTCCCCGACGTCGGCCAGCGCTACGCGCTGAACCTGGAGAATTCGGCGCTGACGGTGCGCTCGAACGCGCACGCCCCGAACGCGCAGCTCACGGTCACGCTCGATCGCGCCACGCTCGACCGGATCACGCTTGCGCGGACCACGTTTCCGCAGGCGGTCCAGGAGGGCAAGGTGCGGCTCGCGGGCGACGCGTCCAGGCTCGCCGAGCTGCTCTCGCTGCTCGACCCGTTCATGCCGCGCTTCGAGATCGTCGAGCCCAAGCGGACGCCCGACGGCCTTCCGCCGCGCTGACGCTCAGCCCGCCCGCCGTGCCGCGCGCGCCGCTGCGCAGCCACTCTCGGGATCGCGACCGCTCTCGCGGGCGAGCGGCGACGCCCCGCCGCGCCGCCCGGGCATTCGTCGCGATCGTCCTGGCGACTTCGCTCACCCTCGCGTCGGGCGCCCCGCGCGCGGCCGACCGCGCCGCGCGTTGCGATCTCGGCGCCGAGGAGCGCACGCGCGTGCTGCTGCACGGGCCCTGGCCGCCGCCGTTCGAGCGCGACCCGAGCAATCGTGCCTCCGGCGAGCGCGATGCGATCTCCGCGGGCCGCCGGCTCTTCTTCGACAAGGCGCTCTCGGCGAACGCGACGCTGTCGTGCGCGAGTTGCCACGACCCGGCGCGGGGATTCACCGACGGCCTGCCGCGCGCGCAAGGTCTCGCGCGCCACGACCGCAATACGCAGACCTTGCTCGACGTCGGGCTGCAGCGCTGGTTCGGCTGGGACGGCGGGGCCGACAGCCTGTGGGCCGCGAGCCTGCGCCCGCTGCTCGCGCCCGGGGAGATGGGCTCCGACGTCGCGCGCATCGCCGCGCGCGTGCGCGCCGATCCGGCCACCGCGACCGCGCTCGCGCGGATCTTCCCCGGCTCGGCGGACTCGGACGAGGCGCTCGCGGTCGCCGCGGCGAAGGCGATCGCCGCCTACCTCGAGACGCTGCGCTCGCCGCGCACGGCGTTCGACGATTTCCGCGACGCGCTCGCCCGCGGCGACGCGCGCGCCGCGGCCGCGTATCCGCGCGACGCGCTGCGCGGCCTGAGGATCTTCGTCGGGCGCGGCAACTGCTGGATCTGCCACGCCGGACCGGGCTTCGGCAACGGCGAGTTCCACGACGCGGGCGTTCCGTTCGTCGTCGAGCCCGGCAGGGTCGATCCCGGACGCTACCGCGGCATCGAGCGCGTGCGGGCGGACCGCTTCAACCTCCTGGGCCCCCACAACGACCAGCGCGACGCCGCGGGACGCGTCGACGAGCGCGCCCTGAAGACCCGCACCGTCACGCTCGCGCACCGGCACTGGGGCGAGTGGCGCACGCCGACGCTGCGCAGCCTGGGCGCGACCGCGCCGTACGCGCACGACGGCCGATTCGCGACGCTGCGCGACGTGGTTCGCCACTACTCCGAACTCGATCCGGACAGGCTGCACGCCGACGGCGAGGCGCTGCTCCAGCCGCTGCGGCTCTCCGAACGCGACGCCGACGACCTCGTCGCATTCCTGCGTTCGCTCGACTCGGTCTCGGGCGCGCCTCAGGCGCTCGCGCCGCCGGGTCCGCCCGGGACGCGCGCGAAGGCGCGCAGGGCCACGAGCGTCGCGAGCGACTGCAGCGCGCAGCTCAGGTAGAACGTCGCCCCCATTCGCGGATCCCCCGGCGGCAGCGTCGCCACCTGGGCGAAGATCGCGGTGCCCGCGAGCGGCGCGACGACGGTCGCGATCCCGCTGATCGCGTTCAGCGCCCCCATCGCGTTGCCCTGCTTCGAGGGGTCGAACGCCTGCGAGATCAGTGCCTGGATCGCGGGCACCGCGGCGAACCCGAGCAGGTTGCCGACGATCACCGGGTAGACCATCCAGTCCTGCGGCACGAGCGCGTACGCCGGATAGGAGAGCGCGCCCGACACCAGGCCGGCGATTGCGACGCGACGCTCGCCGTAGCGGCGCACCAGGCGGCCGAGCAGCACGCCCTGCATCGCGACCGCGGCGATCCCGACCGCGAACAGCGACAGCCCCGCGTCGCGCGGGCCCCACCCGAAGCGCACGCCGGTGTAGAGCACCCACGTCGCGTGCAGCACGAACTGCGCGAGCGTGGCCAGCGTGAAGACGGCCGCGAGCGCGCCGACGCCGCGCGTGCGCAGGAACTCGCCGAGCGCCGACAGCGGATTGGCGCGCCCGAGCGCGAAAGCGGTTCGCCTTTCGGCGGGCAGCGACTCCGGCAGCACGAACGCGCCGTAGAGGACGTTCAGCCCCGTGAGCGCGGCGGCGGCGTAGAAGGGCCAGCGCAGGTCGACGTCGCCGAGCAGCCCGCCCGCGACCGGTCCCACGACGAAGCCGATGCCGAACATCGCGCCGATCATCCCGAAGCCGCGGGCGCGGTGCTCGGGTGTGGTGACGTCGGCGACGTAGGCGGACGCGACCGACACGGTCGCCGCCGTCGCGCCGCCGATCAGCCGCGCGATCATCAGCACGGGCAGCGAACCGGCGAGCGCCATCAGCAGGAAGTCCGCCCCGAGCCCCGCGAGCGTGAGCAGCAGGACCGGCCGGCGACCGAAGCGGTCCGACAGCGCACCGAGCAGCGGCGCGGCGACGAACTGCGCGAGACCGTACCCTCCGACGAGAAGGCCGTACCACGTCGCCTGTGCCCGCGCGCCGTCGACGAACTCCCCCACGAGCGGGGGCAGCACCGGGATGATCAGCCCCATGCCGAGCACGTCGAGGAACACCGTGACGAGGATGAACGAGATCGACGCGGCACGCGCGCGCGGCGGCTGCGACGGCACGACCCGGCCTACAGCGGCTCGAGCTGCGCGCCGAGCAGCTGCGTGAGCAGCATCTCGCCGCCCGCGTCGACGCGGAACTCTCCGAAACGCGCCGGCTCGTAGCGGCGCGCGTCGCCCTCGCGGAAATAGAACGCGTCGGTGCCCAGGCGGGGGCCGTCGCGACGCACGCGCAGCCTGAGCACGAGTTCGCCGGCGGCGAGCGGCGTCGGGCGCTGCTGCACGCGCAGCAGCCGCGCGACGCGGCGCTCGTCGACCGAGACGATCGCGAACAGATCGGCGGGCCCGCCCCGCCCCGCCGCGGCGGCGGCCTCGCGCGCGAGCGCGAAGTTCAGCGCCATGTAGTCGCCGGTCAGCAGCGCGCGCGGATCGCGCGGGGCCAGCGCGAGGCGCACGACGGTTCCGCGCGCGAGCAACCGTTCCTTCTGGTAGATCGACGCGTTGTAGCCCCCGAGCAGCAGGGCCGCGCCGACCGCGACGAGCGCGAGCCGCCCGCGCGAGACCGCGCTCACGACCGCCTCCCGCCGGCCCGCGCGAGCACGAATCCCATCGCGAGCAGGACGGCCGCCGTCCCGATCAGCGCCACGCCCTTGGCCATCAGCGTCGAGTTCATCGAGAAGTAGAGCATGTACAGGTAGCCCGCGAGCCCCAGCAGCGCGATGCGGCGCAGCCCGGCGCGCGCGGCCCAGGTCCCGAGCACCCAGACGAGCACGCAGGCGGCGATGCCGGGGATCTTCGCCGTCGCGGCGGCGAGCAGCGCGCAGCCGCCGACGATCGCGAACACGGCCCCGGGCGGCACCCGCCCGCCGCCGGCCGCGAGCCGGCGCGCGATCACGATGCCGCTGACCGCGAGCACCGCGCACAGCAGTGCGGCACGCAGCATTGCCGTGCGACCCGGGGCGAGCCGGACCGTCTTCTCGATCAGCTCGGTGACCGACGCCACGTCGGGCAGCTGCATCAGCATGAGCGCCAGCGCGCACGCGACGCCGAAGGTGCGCGGCACGTCCGAGTGCCCGCGCGCGGTCAGCGGCGCCTGCGCCAGCCAGATCGCGGCGCAGGCCGCGGCGAGCAGCGCGCTCACGAGCGGTTCCGCGCGCAGCAGCATCCCGACCCCGGCGAGCGCGCCGACAACGGTCCAGGCCATCACGGTCCGGTGCACCGGCTCCGGGTTGTACAGGTAGAGCCCTCCCGCGAGCAGGGCCACCGCCCCGGTCTGCAGCACCACGCCGTGCCCGACGACGATCACGGCCGATCCGAGCAGCAGCGCGCCGGCGAGCGAGACGACCAGGAAGAACTGCTCGGCGAACGGCCGCTGCGCGCCCCGGTCCTCGCCGGGCCCGAGGCCGAGCGCGGCGACCACGCGCGGTGCCGCCGCGCACACGACGGCACCGATCAGCCCCCGCAGCGGCGCCGACTCCAGCACGCGACCGAGCGTCCCGCCGAGGAAGGCGAGCAGCAGGCACGCGGCCAGCCACGCGCCGGTACCGGACGCCACGGTCAGGTGCCAGGGCATCGCGGCGCCGGCGCGCGGCGGCAGCGGCGCCTCGCCGATCAGCCCGCGCGCCCGAAGCGCCTGCTCGAATTCGTCGCGTGTCATCGTGCCGTCCGATCGACCGGCGCGTCGGCGGGGCCGGCGTCGCGCGCGTGGGCCTCCTGCGCGAGCGCGCGCAGCCAGCGACGTCCGATCGCGGAGGCCGCGAACAGCACCGCGGCGGCCAGCAGCAGGCCCGCCGCGCCCGCGCGCGTGTCGATCACGAGGCGCGCCGTTGCCGACATCGCGACCGTGGTGACCGAGAGCCAGCCCAGCCCCAGCATCCCGAGCTCGATGGTCGCGCGCCGATAGGCGATCCAGCCGGCGACGAGCACCGCTCCCCACATCGCGGCGCCGAAATACAGCGACCAGTCGAAGAATCCGGCGCCGAGCATCCTGCTGCCGCTCGTCATCAGCACGGCGGCCGACGCGCACAGCGTCAGCGGCGCGAGCAGCGAGAACGCCAGCAGCCGCGGCGTGAAGCGGCCGGCGAGCCAGTCGAAGCGGTGGGCGGCGAGCTCCCACAGCACCAGCAGCGCGGCCTGCAACGCGCACGCGCCCAGCCACGAGGGCAGGAACCCGAACCAGAGGAATCGCCACAGGTCGAACGTGTGGATCCACGCGCCCGCCCCGAACTCGACGACGACGATCCACAGCAGCCACGCCGGCGCGAAGCAGCTCGCCAGCGTCCACGGCAGCGCGAGCAGGGCCCACGCCCGGAACAGCGCGTCGACGTCGGCGCCGGTCTGGTACGTCTGGCCGAACAGCGCGAGCAGCGGCCCGATCAGGCCGCACGCCACCGTGAGCAGGATCTTTCCCGCGAGCGTGTCGAGCCCGCGCCACAGCGCCAGCGCGACCACCGCGACCGGCGCCGCCTGGCCGAGCGCAAAGCGTCCCCAGCGCCCGATCGAGGCCCAGTTCGCGGCGACCACGCAGACCACGCCGGCGACGAACAGCACCGCGGCCAGGCCGAACAGCAGCTGCTGCACGCGACTGCGCCAGCCGTCGGCCGACGGCGCCAGGCCCGCGACGCGCAGCGCCCGCTCGATGCCCTGCGCGCCGAGCACGCCCGACTCGCCGAGCGCGATCACGTCGGCGGTGCGAACGCCCGGCGAGCGCAGGAGCCAGCGCGCGCGCCGCGCCGGCGCGCTCGCGCGAGGCGACGGCGCCGGTTCGACGGGGGCGGCCGCGGACATCGCGCCACTCTACTTCAGCCGGCGCCCGCGCGCAGCCGCTTCGACATCCGCGCGACGCATCGCAGGGGCGGCGCGGTACGATCGCGGCATCGGGACTTCGGGCGCGCCTCGGCCGGCGCGGGGTGCACCATGATCAACGTCGTCGGAGCCGGCATCGTCGGCCTGTCGGTCGCGTGGGCGCTGGTGCGACGCGGCGAGCCCGTGCGCGTGTTCGATCGCGACGAGCCCGGGAGCGGCGCGTCGTTCGGCAATTCCGGCTCGCTGTCCGCGGGCTCGGTCGTGCCGCTCGCGACGCCCGGCGTCACGCGCAGCGGCGTGTCGATGCTCTTCGACCCGGACGCGCCGCTGGTGATCCGTCGCAGCTACCTGCTGCGCGCGATGCCGTGGCTGGTGCGCTTCGCGCGCGTGTCCGACGAGGCCAGCGTGCGCACGCTCGCGCACGCGCTGCTCGCAATCCTGTCGCCCACGCTGCCGGCGTGGCAGCGCGTGCTCGACGAGATCGGCGCGCCCGAACTGCTGCGCGTGACCGGGCAGCTCCACGTCTACCCGTCGGCCGGCGCGATGGCCAAGGACGGGTTCGGGTGGCGGCTGCGCGAGGCGCTGGGCGTGCGCACCGAGCGCGTCGACCGCGCGGGGCTGCTGGCGCTGCAGCCTGGCATCGGAGAGCGATACACGCACGCGGTCTACCTGCCCGAGCCGGCGACGATCGCCGACCCGCACGGCCTGTGCGTGCGTCTCGCGCAGGCGCTGCGGGAAGGCGGCGTCGAGTTCGTGCGCGCGGGAGTCGACGCGCTCGACGCCGGCGGCGCGGTGCACGCGCTCGGGCGCGCCTGGCCCGCGCGCGCGAGCGTGCTGGCTACGGGGGCGTGGTCGGCCGGACTGCTGCGCCCGCTCGGCGTGCACGTGCCGCTCGAGTCGCAGCGCGGGTATCACGTGCAGCGGCCCGACCTGATCGTCGCGCCCGACGTGGCGCTCGAGCGGCCGGTGGTCGCGGCCGATTCCAAGACGTTCATCGTCCCGATGCGCGAGGGCGTTCGCGTCGGCGGCACCGTCGAATTCGCCGGCCTCGACGCGATGCCGACGCACGCGCGCGTCGCGCTGCTGCGGCGCTGCTTCGCGGACGTGTTCCCGTCGGCACCGGCGATCGCCCCCGGCGCGGACGAGCGCGAATGGATGGGCCACCGTCCGTGCCTGCCCGACACGCTTCCGGTGCTCGGGCCGATCCCGGGCGTGCCGGCGGTGTGGGCGGCGTTCGGGCACGGCCACCTCGGGCTGACGATGTCGGCGGTCACGGGCGCGTGGACCGCCGACGCGCTGCTCGGCCGCCCGGACCCTGCCTTCGCGATGTTCTCGCTCGATCGCCCGAGCCTCCGGCGCTGATCGCCGGCCCGAGCGCGGCCGGACGCGCTATCGCGGCTTCGCGGCGGCGGCGAGCGGTTCCAGCGTGAAGAGGAAGCTGACCTTGTCGCGCGGTTTGTGGCAGGCCAGGCACTCGGCCTGGTTCACGCCGGGTCGGTGCCGCCCGTCGAGCGTGAAGACCGCGTAGTTCCAGTCCTCGTTGCGAAGCATCTCGGGAATGTCGCGGCCCCAGCCCGAGTCGCGCGCCATCGCCGTGTAGAACAGCAGCTGGTCGGCGACGAACACGCCGTCGGGTCCGTTCACCGGCCGGCCGGCCGCGTCGAGCTTCGCGGAGTGCACCTCGGCGAAGAGCACCGAACCGTCGGGCAGCGGCCGTCCTTCGCGCGCGGCGCGCAGCGCGACGTCGTTGGCGAAGTAGTGGCGCACCTGCCGCGTCTCCGGGAAGCTGATCGCGTGGTAACGCGTGAACGTGGCCCGGTATCCCTCGGGGAAACGCACCGAAGACCTGGCCACGTTCGGCAGCATGTCGGACTTCGCGCCGGCCGCCGCGCCGGGTTGCGCCGCGTAGTGCGCGGCCACGTTGGCAATGTCGTCCGGGCCGAGCTGCGCGGCGATCGCGTTCATGACGTCGCTGCGCCGCGTGCCCGCCTTCAGGGCCCGCAGCTGCGCTTCGAGATAGCGCGCCTTCTGCCCGGCCAGGTTCGGGATCGTGTCGCTGACGCTGACGCCGTTCGCGCCGTGACACGCGGCGCACACGGTCTCGGCACGCGCACGCCCGGCCTGCGCGTCCGCGGCGGCCGCCGGAATCGCAGCCGACGCGAGCACTGCCCACGAAACGATCGCCTTCACCGGCACCTCCCCAGGGTGGGCGCCGACCGGATTCGGCGCGCGGTCAAGCTAGCACGCGATCAACGACCCTGATAACTTCATGGGCTCGCGGCGGGAGGTTCGGCGATGCGCTGGGAAGGCGAGCGGGAGAGCACCAACGTCGAGGACCGGCGCGGCGGTGGCGGCGGCACGGGCGGGTTCGGCGTGCCGCTCGGGCGCGGCGGCATCGGTCTCGGGACGATCGTGATCGCGCTCGTCGGCGGCTGGCTGCTCGGCATCAATCCGCTCACGCTGCTGGGCATCCTCGCGGGCGGCCCGATGGACTCGGCGCCCTCTCCGTCGCCGGCACCGCACGCGCAGCACCGGCCCGCCCCCGACGACCGCGCGGAGCGCTTCAGCGCGGTCGTGCTCGCGAGCACCGAAGACGTCTGGAGCGCGGAGTTCGCGCGCCGCGGCGCGCGCTACGAGCCGCCCGTGCTCGTGATCTACGACGGGCGCACGCACACCGCGTGCGGCGCGGGCAGTGCGGCGTCGGGGCCGTTCTACTGCCCGGCCGACCGCAAGGTCTACCTCGACCTCGGCTTCTTTCGCGTGATGCGCGAGCAGCTCGGCGCGGGCGGCGAATTCGCGCAGGCCTACGTGATCGCGCACGAGGTCGGCCACCACCTCCAGAACCTCGCGGGCACCAGCGCGAAGATACAGTCGGCGCGCGAGCGAATGAACGAGCGGCAGTTCAACGCGCTGTCGGTGCGAGTGGAGCTGCAGGCCGATTGCTACGCCGGCGTGTGGGCGAAACTCTCGGAGCAGGCCAAGGGCTGGCTCGATCGGGGCGACGTCCAGCAGGCGATCGATTCGGCCGCGTCGGTCGGCGACGACCGCCTGCAGAAGCGCGCCCAGGGCGTGGCCGTACCCGACTCGTTCACGCACGGCTCGTCGGAGCAGCGCACGCGCTGGTTCCGCACCGGGCTCGATTCCGGGCGGCTGCAGGACTGCGACACCTTCTCGGCGCGCGCGCCGTAACGAGCGCTCAGGCGGCGAGCACCACGTCGAAACGGGCCGCCCAGCCCGTCTGCGCGCCCCGCAGCGCCACCGTCAGCCGTTCGCGCGCGCGCTGGCCGAGCATCCGGTAGAGCATGTCGGAGGCATTGCCGGGCTCGCCGGCGACGAAGACCTGCGTGACGAGGCGCCGCCCCGGCGCGTCGATCGCCATGTGGATGTGCGGCGTGCGGCCCGGGTAGGGCACCGGGCGAATGGTCTCGAACGCGTACCCGCCGCGGGCGTCGGTCGTGATCCACCCGAAGCCCGCAAAGCCGGGATCGTGCGGCCCGCGCGCGGTGTCCCGCGAGTGACGGTAGCGGCCCAGCGCGTCGCACTGCCAGATCTCGACGCGCACGCCCGCGAGCGGGGCCCCGTTCGCATCGCCGACGCGCCCCTCGAGCAGCAGCGGCTCGCCCGCGACGAGGCCGGGGGCTCGCAGCGATCGCGACGGCCCCGAAGCGAAGCGCTCGGGGTAGAACGGGCCTTCGGTCATCGCGGGCGTGGCCTCCGACGCCGCGCGCCCGCGCAAGGGCAGCGTCACGCTGCCGAGCGCCGCGAACGCGGCCAGCGTGCGCCGCCGCATCCGCGCGGCGGGCGAGCCGCCGCCGCGCCGCGGGCTCATTGCACGAGCGTCGCGTTCACCCGGATCTCGGGGCCGGCGAGCGCCTTCGAGATCGGGCAGTTCTGCTTGGCGTTCGCGACGTGCGCCTGGAACGCGGCGTCCGCGATGCCCGGCACGACCGCACGCGTCGTCAGCTCGATCAGGTGGACCGTCGGCCCCTCGCCGAGATGGACCTTCGCCGACGTCTCGACGCTCGCGGGCGGCGTGCCCGCCTTGTCGAGCAGTGCCGACAGGAACATCGAGAAGCAACCGGCCAGCGCCGCGCCGATCAGTTCCTCCGGGTTCGTCCCCGGCACCTCCTCGAAGCGCGTTCCGAAGCTGAACGGGCCGTCGAACGCGCCGCTGCCCAGGCTCATTCGTCCGCTGCCCTGCTTGAGCGTTCCCTTCCAAACCGCCGATGCGCCGCGTACCGCCATCTCGTGCCTCCCCTGTGCCCGCGTTGCCGAACGGCGCCCATCATCGTGCACCTGCCGACCGCCCTGGACAAAGACCACGACGCCTCCTCGCGTATCGCGACCACGTGTCGCGCACGCGCGTCACGAGAACGTACCGCACCGGTCGATCGCAACGGCGTCGCACCCGCTTGCCGCGGCGCCGCCGTGCCTGCATCATCGCCGCTTCGCGCGACGCCTCGACGGGCCCGCGCCCCTCCACGACCCCGACCGGAGCCACCTTCATGCTGCACCCGCAGACCCGCGCGCTGCTCGCCCTCATCGAAGCGAGCGGCATGCCGCCGACGCACACGCTCAGCCCCGCCGACGCCCGCGCGCTGTACCGCGACCGCCGTGCGGTCACGCAGCCCGCACCGCCCGAAGTCGCGCTCTCGCGCGACCTGCAGGCCCCGGGGCCGCACGGGCCGATCCCGCTGCGGCTGGTGCGCCCGCGCGGAAGCGCCGCCGCCGACGCGCTGCCCGTTCTCGTCTATTACCACGGCGGCGGCTGGACGATCGGCGACCTCGACACGCACGACACGCTGTGCCGCGAGCTCGCCAACGGCGCCGGCTGCGCGGTCGTCGCGGTGGACTACCGGATGGGGCCCGAGCATCGCTTTCCGGCCGCGGTCGACGATTGCATCGCCGCCACGCGCTGGGTGCGCGCGAACGCGGCCTCGCTCGGCGTCGACGCGTCGCGCCTCGCGGTCGGCGGCGACAGCGCGGGCGGCAACCTGGCCGCGGTCGTCGCGCTGCACGCGCGCGACGCGGGCGATCTCCCGATCCGCTTCCAGCTGCTGATCTACCCGGCCACCGACATGCGCTTCGGCACGCCGTCGTACCACGCGAACGGCCAGGGCTACCTGCTCACCCAGGACACGATGACGTACTTCCGCGGCCACTACCTGCCCACGCGCGAGCACGACGAAGACTGGCGCGCGTCGCCGCTGCTGGCCGCCGACCACACGCGGCTGCCGCCGGCGCTCGTGCTGACGGCGGGCTTCGACCCGCTGCGCGACGAGGGCCTGTCCTACTCGCAGAAGCTCAGCGAGGCCGGCAACCGCGCGACGCACGTGTGCTTCGAGCGCCAGATCCACGGTTTCGTCACGATGGGCCGAGTGATCGACGAGGCGAACGCGGCGGTCGCGCTGTGCGCGGGGACGCTGCGCGCGGCGCTGCACAACCCGTAGCCCCGGCGCTCGGAGCGGGCGCGATCGCATCCCAGGGAGCACTCGGATGAACTCACCCTCCGGCACCTCGCGAATCCTCGACGTCCCGTACTTCGTGCAGCCGACCGGCATCACCTGCCAGTCGACTTGCCTGAAGATGATGGCAACGTACCTGGAGCGCGCGATCGTGCTGCGATCGACGGGCGCCGCGGCGCGTGACATCCACACCATCTGGAAGGACGTCAACGAGTCGCCGGACCGGCCATCACCGGCGCGCAACGCGCACGTGAACCTGAAGTGGTGGCTCGAGCAGTACTTCCCCGACCTGATCTTCCGGTACCAGTCGACCGCCGACGAGGCCGCGGCGCTCGAGCGCATCGTCGCGTGCATCGACGACCGCGTTCCCGTGCTGATGAGCGTGAGCCACGCGCGGGTCGCGGGCCACATCGTTCTCGTCATCGGTTACGAGGGATACGTGCGCGGCCAGTCGTCCGCGGAGTTCAGCCTCGTGGTCCACGATCCCTACGGGAGGTTCGACCCCATGCTGCTGTCAGATGCCTACGGCGCGCGCCGAACCGAAGGCGGACAGTCGCTGATCTCGGGCGGCGAATCCGGGCCGGGCAAGGCGTGCCGGGTCCCGGTGACCTCCGCGTCGCGCCAGCGGATCGGCGACGCGAGGCGGGGCACCTACTACCTGCTGTACGCCGCCCGCTGACTCGAACGGGCTCCCGGCCGCCGGCGGATTCGCGCCGCCGAGCCGCCGTGCCCCGGTCAGTTCACGACCTGCGCCAGCTCGCCCTTGCGATAGCGTTCGATCATCACCGTGAGCGGCACGCCGCTGATCCTGCCGCCCTGCCCTTCGCAGCCGAACTCGCGGTAGCGCTGCAGGCAGATCGCCTTGGCCGCTTCGCGCGCCGGCTTGAGGAAGTCGCGCGGGTCGAATTTCGACGGGTTCTCGGCCATGTAGCGGCGCACCGCGGCGGTCATCGCGAGCCGGATGTCGGTGTCGATGTTGATCTTGCGAACGCCGAACTTGATCGCGGCCTGGATCTCCTCGACCGGCACGCCGTAGGTCTCCTTCATGTCGCCGCCGAACTGGCGGATCACGGCGAGGAGGTCCTGCGGCACCGACGACGAGCCGTGCATCACGAGGTGCGTGTTCGGGATGCGCGCGTTGATCTCCCTGATGCGCGAGATCGCGAGGATGTCGCCGGTGGGCTTGCGCGAGAACTTGTAGGCGCCGTGGCTCGTGCCGATCGCGATCGCGAGCGCGTCGACCTGCGTGCGGCGCACGAAGTCGGCCGCCTGCTCGGGGTCGGTGAGCAGCTGCTCGCGGGTCATCGTGCCTTCCGCGCCGTGGCCGTCCTCCTTGTCGCCCTTCATCGTCTCGAGCGAGCCGAGGCAGCCGAGCTCGCCCTCGACGGTGACGCCGACCGCGTGGGCCATGTCGACGACCTTGCGCGTGACGTCGACGTTGTAGTCGTAGGTCGAGATCGTCTTGCCGTCCTCGAGCAGCGAGCCGTCCATCATCACGGACGAGAAGCCGAGGGCGATCGCGCCGCTGCACACGACCGGCGACTGGCCGTGGTCCTGGTGCATCACGACCGGCACCTTCGGATAGGACTCGACCGCGGCCTCGATCAGGTGCTTGAGGAAGGCCTCGCCGGCGTACTTCCGGGCGCCGGCCGACGCCTGCATGATCACCGGCGCGTCGACCTCGGCGGCCGCGGCCATGATCGCCTGCACCTGCTCGAGGTTGTTGACGTTGAAGGCGGGGATTCCGTAGCCGTTCTCGGCGGCGTGATCCAGCAGTTGACGCATCGATACGAGGGGCATGATGAACTCCAGGAGGGGATGCGAAATTATGCGCCCGAGAGGGTGGCGACGACGTGAAAACGTCCGCGGAGCGGGCGTCGGCGTCGCCGACGCGCTACGCGGGATTGGGGACCGAGCGGGCAAGGGCGCGGGCGCTGCCCTCGGTGCGGGCGCGGAGGAGGCGGCCCGCCCTTCGGTCGGGCTGCCCTCGGTGCTCGCCTTCGGGGCCTGGCGGGGCGGAACTCGCTCTGCTCGCTGACGCTCGCGCCGCTCAGACAACCGCCCCGAGTTCGATGAACGAAGCGTGCGCTCGCGCGCACGCCGGCCCCGCTGGCTGCGCTCTCGGCGCCTCCGACGCGCCCGCCCCGAGGGCAGCGCCCGCGCCCTTGCCGATGCGGTGGGGGTGTGAAGGTCGAGATAGGAAGGCGACGAGATCCTTCGCCCGCCTGGCGTCTCCTCGCGGCGGGCGGCGCCGTGGGCGACCCGGCCCCCCCACCGGCGGCGCATCGGTGCCTGGGCGCGCGGCCGGCCCCGAGGACCGGTGCGCAAGCCGAACGCCCGCCGGGCACGCCCTCGCGCGCTCGGCCCCCCGAGCGAACGCCCTCGCGCCCCCGATCAGCCGTGCTCGCCGATCTTCAATATCTTCAACGTGTTCGTCCCGCCCGACTTCCCGATCGGCTCGCCGATCGTGATGATCACGTGGTCGCCCTTGCTCACGACACCGCGCGCGAGCAGCGCGTGCTCGGCCTCGATCAGCAGCGCCTCGCGCTCGTGGGCCTGGTACGGAAAGAGGATCGGGTGCACCTCGCGGTACAGGCTCATCCGCCGGCGGCTCGACTCCTCCGGCGTGAGGGCGTAGATCGGCACGCCGGAATCGAAGCGCGACATCCACAGTGCCGTCGAGCCCGACTGCGTGAGCGCGACGATCGCCTTGATGCCCATGTGCCGCGACACGAACAGCGCGCTCATCGCGATCGACTGGTCGATGCGCGTGAACGTGCGGTTCAGGAACTCGGTGTCCAGCGGCTGCGAGTGGGAGCGGTCGGCCTCGAAGCACACGCGCACCATCGCCTCGACCGTCTCGACCGGGTACTTGCCCGCGGCCGTCTCGGCCGACAGCATCACCGCGTCGGTGCCGTCGAGCACCGCGTTGGCGACGTCGGAGACCTCGGCACGCGTGGGCACCGGCGCCTCGATCATCGACTCCATCATCTGCGTCGCGGTGATCGTGAGCTTGTTGAACTCCTTCGCCATGCGGATCATCCGCTTCTGCAGCGCCGGGACGCTGGCGTCGCCGACCTCGACCGCGAGGTCCCCGCGCGCGACCATGATGCCGTCGGACGCCTTCAGGATCTCCTCGAGGTTCGTGATCGCCTCGACGCGCTCGATCTTGGCGATCACGAGCATCTTCCCGCCGGCCGCGCGCATCAGTTCGCGCGCCATGTACATGTCGCTCGCGTTCTTCGGGAACGACACCGCGAGGAAGTCGGCACCGACGGCGATCGCGGTGCGGATGTCCTCCATGTCCTTGGCGGTGAGCGCGGGCGCCGACAGCCCGCCGCCCTGGCGGTTGATGCCCTTGCGGTTCGACAGCACGCCCCCGACGACCACGGTGCAGTCGATCGTGCGCGACCCGACGCGCTCGACGGTCATCGTCATCCGGCCGTCGTTGAGCAGCAGCGTGTCGCCGGGGTGCACGTCCTCGACGAGCTCCTTGTAGTCGAGGCCGACCCGCGAGCGGTCGCCGAGCTCGCAGTCGATGTCGAAGGTGAATCGGTCTCCGGGCGCGAGGTCGACCTTGCCGTCGGCGAACTTGCCGATCCGGATCTTCGGGCCCTGCAGGTCGGCGAGCACGCCGATGTCGCGGCCCAGGCGCGACGCAATCTCGCGCACGCGCGCGACGGTCGCGACGTGCTCCTCGGCGCTGCCGTGCGAGAAGTTCACCCGCACCACGTTGACGCCGGCGCCGATCATCCGCTCGAGCACCTCCGGGCTGTTCGACGCGGGGCCGAGGGTGGCGACGATCTTGGTGGCGCGAAGCATGGCGGGGAATTCCGGTCGGACAGGCGAAGCGCGCATTGTCGCGCGAATCGGCGGCGCGCGAGCGCGTCGCGGCGCCCGCGCCGTCGCCCGCCCATTCATGGTGCAGGCCGGCTCGGGCGGGTGCGAAGGCCGCCGGGGCGCCGGCCGCACGAAGCGACCGGCGCCGGGCCGATCAGGCGTCGGCGCGCGCCTCGAGCGCCTCGACCGCCGGCAGCACCTTGCCCTCGAGGAACTCGAGGAAGGCGCCGCCGCCGGTGGAGATGTACGAGATGCGGTCGGTGACGCCGAACTTCGCGATCGCCGCGAGCGTGTCGCCGCCGCCGGCGATCGAGAACGCGGGCGACTCGGCGATCGCGTGCGCGATCGCCTTCGTGCCGCCCGCGAACGGGTCGAACTCGAACACCCCGACCGGGCCGTTCCAGACGATGGTGCCGGCCTGCTTCAGGCCGCCGGCGAGTTCGGCCGCAGTGCGCGGCCCGATGTCGAGGATCATCTCCTCGGAGGTGACGTCGGCCGCGGCCTTCACCGTGGCCGCGGCGCCCGCCGCGAACTCGTTCGCGCAGACGACGTCGCCCGGGATGGGCACGCGCGCGCCGCGCGCGGCCATCATGTCGATGATCGCCTTCGCCTCGCCGACGAGTTCGCGCTCGGCGAGCGACTTGCCGATCGGCAGCCCCGCCGCGAGCATGAACGTGTTCGCGATGCCGCCGCCGACGATCAGCTGGTCGACCTTCCCGGCCAGCGACTTCAGGATCGTGAGCTTCGTCGACACCTTCGAGCCCGCGACGATCGCCACCAGCGGGCGCTTCGGAGCCCCGAGCGCACGCCCGAGCGCGTCGAGCTCGGCCGCGAGCAGCGGGCCGGCGCACGCGACGGGCGCGAACTTCGCGATCCCGTGCGTGGTGGCTTCGGCGCGGTGCGAGGTGCCGAACGCGTCGTTGGCGTAGACGTCGCACAGCTTCGCCATCTTCTGCGCGAGCGCGTCGTCGTTCTTCTTCTCGCCCTTGTTGCAGCGGCAGTTCTCGAGCAGCACCACCTCGCCGGGCGCGACGGCGAAGCCGCCGTCGACCCAGTTCGAGACCAGCCGCACGGGCTGGCCGAGCAGCTGCGCGAGCCGCTCGCCGATGGGGGCGAGGGAGTCGGCGGGCGCGAACGCGCCTTCGGTCGGGCGCCCGAGGTGGGACGTGACCATCACGGCCGCGCCCGCCTTCAGGCAGTGCTCGATCGCCGGCACCGACGCGCGGATGCGGGTGTCGTCGGTGATCCGCAGCGCGTCGTCCTGCGGAACGTTGAAGTCCGCGCGGATGAAGACCCGCTTGCCGCGCAGGTCGAGGTCGGTCAGTCGCTTGAATCGCATGGTCGGCCCGCCTCGCGCGAGGTCACTTCGCCGCCATCAGCGCGACGGTGGTGTCGAGCATGCGGTTCGAGAAGCCCCACTCGTTGTCGTACCACGAAGAGACCTTGACCAGCCGGCCCGAGACCTTGGTCAGCGTCGCGTCGTAGGTGGACGACGCCGGGTTGTGGTTGAAGTCCACCGACACCAGCGGGCCGTCGGAGTAGCCGAGGATGCCTTTCATCGGGCCTTCGGACGCGGCCTTCATGAGGCCGTTGATCTCCTCGACCGAGGTGTCGCGCGCGGCGATGAAGGAGAGGTCGACGATCGAGACGTTGATCGTCGGCACGCGCATCGCGTAGCCGTCCAGGCGCCCGTTGAGTTCGGGCAGCACGAGGCCGACCGCGGCGGCCGCGCCGGTCTTGGTGGGGATCATCGACATCGTGGCCGAGCGCGCGCGGCGCAGGTCCTCGTGGTAGACGTCGGTCAGCACCTGGTCGTTCGTGTAGGCGTGGATCGTCGTCATCAGGCCGGTGACCAGCCCGATCTTGTCGTGCAGCGGCTTGACCAGCGGCGCCAGGCAGTTGGTGGTGCACGAGGCATTCGAGATCACCGTGTGCGAGGCACGCAGGACGTCGTGGTTCACGCCGTAGACGACGGTCGCGTCGACGTCCTTGCCGCCGGGCGCCGAGATGATGACCTTCTTCGCGCCGCCCTTCAGGTGCGCGCCCGCCTTCTCCTTGCTCGTGAAGAAGCCGGTGCACTCGAGCACGACGTCGACGCCGAGCTCGCCCCAGGGCAGCGCGGCCGGGTCGCGGTTGGCGAGCACCTTGACGCGGTCGCCGTTGACGACCATCGCGTCGCCTTCGACCTTGACGGTGCCGGGGAACTTGCCGTGCGCGGTGTCGTACTGCGTGAGGTGCGCGTTGGTCGCGGGCGAGCCGAGGTCGTTGATCGCGACGATCTCGATCGGGTGCGCCTTGCCGCCCTCGTAGTGCGCGCGCAGGATGTTGCGGCCGATGCGGCCGTACCCGTTGATGGCAACTCGAATGGTCATGGGAGGAGTCCTTTCTTTTGGAGGAGATCGATCAAGGAGCGCGAGACAGAGGAATTCAGCGCCGCGCGCGCCGCGGCAGCACCGCCCGCACGGTGTCGGCGACGTTCGCGGGCGTGAGCCCGAAGAGCTCGAAGACCTGGCCCGCGGGCGCCGACTCGCCGAAGCGGTCGACGCCGACGACGGCGGCGCAGCCGTACTTCCACCAGAAGTCGGTCACGCCGGCCTCGACGGCGACGCGCGGGAGGTCGTCGGGCAGCACGTAGCGCTTGTAGGCGACGTCCTGGCGGTCGAAGACGCTGGTGCAGGGGACCGACACGACGCGCACGGCGATCCCGGCGTCGGCGAGCAGATCGCGCGCGGCCATCGCGACGCCGAGCTCGGAGCCGGTGGCCATGATCACGGCGCGTGCCTCCTCGGCGTCGCGCAGCACGTAGCCACCGCGGCGCACGGCGTCCACCTGCGCCGGCGAGCGCGTGAAGAACGGCACCGCCTGCCGCGACAGCAGCATCGACGTCGGGCCGTCGCGGCGCTCGATCGCGGCGGCCCACGCCTGCGCGGTCTCGAGCGGGTCGGCGGGACGCCAGACGTCCATGCCCGGGATCAGCCGCAGGCACGCGGCGTGCTCGACCGACTGGTGCGTCGGCCCGTCCTCGCCCAGCCCGATGGAATCGTGCGTGAAGACGTGGATCACGCGCTGCTTCATCAGCGCGGCCATGCGCAGCGCGTTGCGGGAGTAGTCGGAGAACGTGAGGAAGGTGCCGCCGTACGGGATGAAGCCGCCGTGCAGCGCCAGGCCGTTCATCACCGCGGCCATGCCGAACTCGCGCACGCCGTAGTTCACGTGACGCCCGGGCACGAAGCCGTCGGCGGACACGCGCAGCGCGCCGCAGCCCTTGAAGTCGGTGAGGTTGCTGCCGGTGAGGTCGGCCGAGCCGCCGAGCATCTCGGGCACGGCCGGGCCGAGGTGGTTGAGCGCGTTCTGCGACGCCTTGCGCGTGGCGATCTTCTCGCCCCTGGCGACGACGTCGTCGAGCATGCGGTCGAGGGTCTCGTCCCAGTCGGGCGGAAGCGCGCCGCTCATCCGGCGCTCGAACTCCGCGGCGTCGGACGGGAACTGCGCCTTGTACGACGCGAACATCGCGGCCCACGCCGACTGCGCCTGCGCGCCCGCGGGGCGGGCGTCCCAGGCCGCGTAGAGGTCGGCAGGCACCTGCCACGGCTCGAACGCGCCGCCGCGCGCGGCCAGCACCGCGCGGGTCGCGGCGAGCTCGTCGGCGCCGAGCGGCTCTCCGTGCGCCTTCGCGGTGCCGGCCCGGTTCGGCGAGCCCTTGCCGATCACGGTGCGGCACTGGATCAGCGTCGGCGCGTAGACGCCGTCGCGCCCGTTCGCGGCCCACTCGCGCGCCTGCGCGAGGGCGCGATCGAGCGCCCAGACGTCGTGCCCGTCGACGTCGGCGATCACGTGCCAGCCGTACGCACGGAAGCGCCCGACGGTGTCGTCGCCGAACCAGTGGCGAACGTCGCCGTCGATGGAGATGCCGTTGTCGTCGTAGAGCGCGATCAGCTTCGAGAGCTTCCAGGTGCCGGCCAGCGAGCACGCCTCGTGCGAGATGCCCTCCATCAGGCAGCCGTCGCCGAGGAACACGTACGTGGCGTGATCGACGACCGGGAAGCCCTCGCGGTTGTAACGCGCGGCGAGCAGGCGCTCGGCGAGCGCCATGCCGACCGCGTTCGCGAGGCCCTGGCCGAGCGGGCCGGTGGTGGTCTCGACGCCGGGCGTGATGCCCACCTCGGGGTGCCCGGGCGTCTTCGAGTGCAGCTGGCGGAAGTTGCGCAGTTCCTCGAGCGGCAGGTCGTAGCCGGTGAGGTGCAGCAGCGAGTAGATCAGCATCGAGCCGTGGCCGTTGGACAGCACGAAGCGGTCGCGGTCGGCCCAATGCGGATCGGCGGGGTTGTGCTTCAGGTGCCGCGCCCACAGCGCGACGGCGATCTCGGCCATGCCCATCGGCATGCCGGGGTGCCCGGAGTTGGCCTGCTGGACGGCGTCCATCGCCAGGACGCGAAGGGCATCGGCCATCCGCTGCGAAGGATCGCCCGTGCTCACGCCCGCCGCATCGCTCGAAGTCATCACGCACGCCCTCGCTGGAAAACCTCCGATTTTACCAAAGCGTGCGAGGGGGATCGCGGGGCACTGTGGCGCGGATCGCTATAATGGAGAGCTTTGCTTTGCGCGCGACTGCGTCTTTTCGCCCGCGCGAACGCCGACCCAGACGCGCGGGTGCACCGCGCCTGTGCGAGAACCGGACCTCGCGCCCGACATGCAAGGACTGCATCTCACCGCTGACCTGTACGGCTGCGCCTGCGACCCTTCGTTGTTGACCGACGAATCCGCACTGGCGCGGCTTTGCCGCGCCGCGATCGCCGACGTCGGCCTCACGCTGGTCGCCGACAGGCTGTTCACGTTCCCGCACTGGAAGGGCCAGCCGGGCGGGGTCACCGGCGCGCTGCTGCTGGCCGAGTCGCACCTGGCGCTGCACACCTGGCCCGAGCGCGACGGCGTCACGCTCGACGTCTACGTCTGCAATTTCTCGACCGACAACTCCGGAAAGGCCGAGCGCCTGATGGACGCGCTGATCGTGGCCTTCGCGCCGGCCGAGCAGAACACGAACCGGATCCTGCGCGGGTCGGCCGATCCCGTCTCGCACGCCGGCGAGCTGCTGCTCGAGTGGCTCAACGAGGACAGCGCCTACGGCTTCCGCGCCCGCCGGCGGCTGGAGACGGTGCGCTCGGCGCACCAGACCGTCGAGGTCTTCGACACGCCGCAGTTCGGGCGGCTGTTCAGGCTCGACGGCAGCTACATGACCTCGGAAGGAGACGAGTTCTTCTACCACGAGCCGATCGTGCACTGCGCCGCGGTCGCCCACCCGGCGCCGGCGAGCGCGCTGGTGATCGGCGGCGGCGACGGCGGCTCCAGCGAGGAACTGCTCAAGCACCGCGGGATGCGGCGCGTGGTGATGGCCGAGCTCGACCCCGAGGTGGTGCGCGTCGCGAAGCGCCACCTGCAACGGGTGCACCGCGGCGTCTGGGACGACCCGCGCCTGCAGGTCCACATCGGCGACGGCTTCGAGTTCACGCGCGACACCGGCGAGCGCTTCGACCTGATCGTGTTCGATCTGACCGACCCCGACACGCCCGCACGGCGCCTGTACACGGCGGAGTTCTTCCGCATCGCGCGCGAGGCGCTCGCGCCCGGCGGCGCGATCAGCCTCCACCTGGGCTCGCCGGTATTCCAGCCGCAACGCGTGCGCGCGCTCCTCGCCGAGCTCTCGTCGGTGTTTCGCACCGTTCGCCCGCTCGGCACGTACGTGCCGCTGTACGGCGCGTACTGGGGCATGGCGGTCGCGTCCGACGCGATCGACCCGGCCGTGCTCGAGCCCGCCGACGTCGAGGCGCGCCTGGCCGAGCGCGGCGTGGCGGACCTGCAGCTCTACAACGGCGACGTGCACCGGGCCCTGTTCGCGCTGCCGAACTTCTATCGGCACCTGCTGGGCTGACGCGGACTTGGGCACGCCCCGGATCCCGCGGCTGCACGTCCCCGGCGGGCACCTGACCGGCGACGTCGTCGAGCTCGCCCCCGACGCCTCGCACCAGCTCGCGCGCGTGCTGCGCCTGCGGGCGGGCGAGCCCGTGCAGCTCTTCGACGGCCAGGGCCGGCGCTTCGCCGCGCGCGTTCTCGACGCGGACGCGCGACGCTGCCGCCTGCGCGTCGACGGTGTCGAGGCCGGCCTGCCGGACGGCCCGCTGCGAATCACGCTCGCGCAGTGCCTGTCGTCGGCCGAGAAGATGGACTGGACGATCGAGAAGGCGGTCGAGCTCGGCGTGCACGCGATCGTGCCGCTCGCGAGCGCGCGCTCGGTCGTGCGCCTGGACCCGGATCGCGCGCGCCGGCGCGCCGAGCACTGGGCCAGGCTCGTGGCCGCCGCGTGCGCGCAGTGCGGCCGCGACCGCCTCCCGGTCGTGCACGAGCCGCTCGCGCTCGCGGCCTGGCTCGCGTCGCCGCGCGCCGGTGCACGGCGATTCGTGCTCTCGCCGGGGACGGGAACGCGCATCGGGGCGCTGCCCTCGCCGGGCGACGACGTCGAGCTGCTCGTCGGGCCCGAATCGGGGCTGTCCGACGAAGAGCTGGCGCAGGCGCTGGCCGCGGGCTGCGGCGCGCTGTCGCTGGGCCCGCGCGTGCTGCGCACCGAGACCGCGGGCCTCGCGGCCGTCGCCGCGCTGCAGGCCCGCTTCGGCGACCTGTGACGCCGCCCGCGCGCGGGGCCGCGCGTCAGGTCCGGCCGGCCACCGAGTAGAACACCCGGAACGCGGTCTGGCGGTCGAAGTAGAAGTCGGCCGCGTCGCGAAAGACGTCGAGCAGGGCGTCGCGCTGCTCGCCGTCGAACCCCGGGGCGTCGGGCACGCCCTCGAGGATCACGACGAAGCCGGGGTTCTCGGCGTCGGGCAACGGCTCGAGATCGGTCACGCAGTCGTAGAGCGCGTCGAGATTGCGCCCGAAGTGCTTCGGGAACTGGAACGCCTCGCCGATGCGCGCGAGCACGTCGCCCTTGTCGCGCGCGCCGGCCAGGCTCACGTGCAGCAGCCGCTGGTCGGCGCGCCGCGCGGACTTGCGCAGTTCCTCGAGGTCGTACGTGCCCAGCGGCAGGACTGCCTGAGGCGGGATGTTGCTGAACGCGCTCATGGCTTCACTCGCTGATGCGGCGGAACGACCGGTAGTGGTCGGACGTGTAGAAGAACTCCGCCGCGCGGCCCTCGGGCCCTCCGGCGATGATCCGGCGCGCGCCGCGGTCACGGGAACCGGGCGTGCGCACGGTGAACTCCTTGTAGTACCCGCGCGGGCGTCGCGGCAGAATGCCCTCGCGATTGCCGAACACGGTGCCGTCCTTCGCGTACGGGAACGGGCCGCCGCGACGGATCAGCGCGAGCGTCTCGCGGGCCTCGGGCGGCAGCTCCGACGCCGCGACCGCGGCGATCGCGGGTGCGTCGGCGCGAGGCTCGCGCGCGAGCGCACCCGCGCACAGCAGCAGCATCGCGACGACGAACGAAAGGCAGCGCGTCCACATTCGCGCCATGCTAAAGCAGAAGCCGCGCACGAGAAAGCCTTGCCGCGCCTCGCCGCGCCGAGGCGAGCACGCGGCGGCGAAGCGGCAACGTACGGGCGGCGGCGGCGTCGACGCGCCGGACGCCCGCGCGCCGGCGGCTCGAGGCGGCGAGCGCCCGCGCGCCGGCGGCTCAGGCGGCGAGCGCCTGCGCGTGCGGCCGGGTCGCGGGCGAGTCGTCCGCCGCGGGCTTGCTCGCGATCGACTCGATCGCCTTCTCGAGCGTCGAGCCGCCTTCGACGACGCGGGCACGCCCGGCCTGGAACATCGCGGCGAGCTGCGCGCGCTCGAGCGAGCGCGCTTCGTCGGGGAAGCGGCTGAGCACGTACAGCTTGTGCGCCGGGCTCACCCACGAGAGCTTGAACGCGAGGAATTCGCCCTTGCCGTCGTCGACCTCGATGAAGTCGCCGCGGCGCAGGTCCGGCAGCGCCGATCGCTGCTCGATCGGGATCGGCGTGTCGGTGGTCTGCGGCACCGCCCTGACCGCCTGCACGATCGGGGTGAACTGGATCTTGCCGTCGGGACGCATGCGAAGGTTCGAAGGCTTGCGCGCCGCGGCGGCGGCCGCGGTCTGCTTGGCGGTCTCGATCAGCCGGGTGTGCGTCTTCAGCAGCTCGTCGAAGAACGCCTGGCGACGATCGTCGGGCATCGCGATCATCCGCACCCCGGTCATCAGCCCCTTGATCAGCTTCGGCAGCAGCGCCGCGAGCTTGGGAACGTCCTCGGGGTACTTGGGCGCCGCGCTCCAGATCAGCCCCTCGGCGACGGTGAGCCCTTCCTCGAAGCCGACCGCCGACTCGGCGCCCGCGACCTGCGCCTCGCCGAGCGCGAGCGACCACCACTCGTCGAGGAAGCCGCGCACGAACTCCGGGGTGTCGGGATCGAGGCGGTCGGAGATCCGGGCACGCGCCAGGTCGCGCGCCTGCGCGACCTGCTCGCTGCGCTCGGCGTCGCGCGTGAGCTGCGCGATGCGCTCGCCGGCGCGGACCGCTTCCTCGGCGGCGAGCTTCTCGATGCGCTCGCGGGCCTTGTCGAAGGTGCCCAGGTCCTGCTCGAAGTCCAGCAGCACCCACTCGACGACCGACTCGAGCCCCTTGACCAGCGGCGCGCCGGGGGAGAGGTCGGCATCCGGGTCCGCCGCGACCTCCGAGATGCGGTCGATCAGCCGGCGCATCGGGTGCTGGCGTCGCGCGAAGAAGCTGCGGTCGATCAGCGCCGCCTTCACCGCGACCACCTGAAGCCTGAGCAGCTGCTGCTTGACGATGTCGGCGAGCCGCTTGTCGGCGTAGATGTAGTCGAACACCATCGAGACGATCTCGACGGTCAGCTGGTCCAGCGGCGAGCCCTTCTCGCGCGCCCGGTCGGCGAGGTCCGCGAGCAGTTCGGTCGGGATCACCGGCGCCGTCGCGCTCGTGGCCTGGAGGTTCGTGATCGCGTCGATCAGCGGCGGCTCGACCGTCGGGATCGGGAGGTCGGCGACCGCGAAGATGTCGGGGTCCGCGAGCATGCGCGTGGCGCTCGCGCGCGCGGCGGGCGTGCCCTGCGACAACTGCGTGAGCACCGACTGGACTTCCTGGACGGTGTGCGGCCCGCCCCAGCCCTGCCCGGCGCCCGGCTGACCGAATCCGGCGCCGGCGTGGCCGTGCCCGGCCCCGCCGGGGCCGTCGCCGCCCGGCGCGCCGGCGGCGCGCTCACCCGGGCGCGCGTCGCCGGGACGCTTCTGGCCCGGCTTGATCGCGACCTGGGGACGGATCTTCGGCAGCACCCGGTTCGCCTTGAGGCGGTCGTTGACGGTCGAGTAGACCTCGTTGAGGTTCGCGGACACGTGCGGCTCGAACGCGTCGAGCAGCGCGGACTGGACCTCCGCCTTGGGCGCGATCTCCGCGAGCGCGGCCTTCAGCGCCTCGAAGATGGCCTCGGGCGATGCCGGGTGATTCTCCTCCTCGAACCACTCGCGCTCGAGCAGCGCCGCGAAGCGCGCGCGCACGCCGAGCACCTCGTCGGGGTCGAGCTTGCCGCGCGCCCGGTGGACGAGCTTGTCGACCGCGAGCTTCTGCTGCATCACGTCGTCGTCGACCAGCGTCAGCTCGCCCGCGTCGACGGCGGCGACGCCCGGCAGTGCCTGGTTGAACAGCCGCCGCTCGAAGACGTCGGTGAACGAGCGCCGGAAGCGCAGCTCGATCTCGGTGCGGTGCTGGCGCACCACGGAGACGGCGTCCATCAGCGCCCGCTGCTCGTCGGAGTCCTTCTGCTTGAGCGCGAGCGCCGCCAGCTCCTCGCTCATCTTGTTCAGCGCCTCGCCGACCATCTTCGACAGGCGCGAGATGACGAGCTCGCGGCAGTCCTGCAGCAGCTCGAAGCGCCTGCGCGCATCCTCGGGGATGCCACGCACCGAGTCTTCTTCCGTCGGCTTTTCCAGGGTTGTCACGGGGATGGCGATGAGCGCAGGACGCGAGGAAGCCCCCGCACTCGCAGCCTAACGGGCCGTCTCGGGACGGGTCAACGCGGTACGCGCGGGCGGCGCCCGGTCGGCCCGGCGGCGCCGACGAACGGCGCTCGATTCCGCACCGCGGCGGGCGACGCGCGTACCGCGCGCAACACTCGGGAGCCGGCGGTCCTTTCCGCCCCCGGCGCCCGCCGCGCGCGGCGCTCAGCGCTGCGCGTTCGCGTCGACGACGATCCAGGCCGTCATGTTGACGATCCTGCGCACGGTCGCCGACGGCGTGAGCACGTGCACGGGCCGCGCGGCGCCGAGCAGCACCGGGCCGATCGCGATGTTGTTGCCGGCGGCGGTCTTGAGCAGGTTGTACGCGATGTTCGCCGACTCGATGTTCGGCATCACCAGCAGGTTCGCCTCGCCGGTGAGCGTCGAGCGCGGCATCGTCGCCGCCCGGTACTGCGGGTCGAGCGCGGTGTCGCCGTGCATCTCGCCGTCGACGTCCAGCCCCGGCGCGCGCGCGCGGATCAGCGCCAGCGCCTCGCGCATCTTCACCGCGGACGGGCTGTCCGAGGTGCCGAAGTTCGAGTGCGACAGCAGCGCGACCTTCGGCAGGATGCCGAAGCGGCGCAGCTCCTCGGCGGCCATCAGCGTGACCTCCGCGAGCTGCGCGGCGCTCGGGTCGACGTTGACGTGCGTGTCCACGAGCGTGACCTGGCGGTTCGGCAGCATCAGCGTGTTCATCGCCGCGTACACGCTCGCGCCCGGGCGCCGGCCGATCACCTGGTCGATGTAGTCGAGGTGCAGCCCGAAGGTGCCGAACGTGCCGCAGATCAGGCCGTCGGCCTCGCCCCGGCGCAGCATCATCGCGCCGATCAGCGTCAGCCGGCGCCGCATCTCGATCTTCGCGTACGCCTCGGTGACGCCGCGCCGGTCGGTGAGCCGGTGGTACTCCTGCCAGTAGTCGCGATAGCGCGGGTCGAACTCGGGGTTGACCAGCTCGAAGTCCTCGCCCGGCCGGATGCGCAGGCCGAAGCGCTCGATGCGGCGCTCGACCACCGCCGGCCGCCCGATCAGGACGGGCCGCGCGAGGTTCTCGTCGACCACCACCTGCGCGGCGCGCAGCACGCGCTCGTCCTCGCCCTCGGCGTAGACGATGCGCCGGCGCTCGCCGCCGCGCGCGGCGGCGAAGATCGGCTTCATGAAGTTGCCCGAGTGGTAGACGAACTGCTCGAGCTGCGCGCGATACGCGTCGAAGTCGGCGATCGGGCGCGTCGCGACGCCCGACGCCATCGCGGCACGCGCGACCGCCGGCGCGATGCGCTCGATCAGCCTGGGGTCGAAGGGCTTCGGGATCAGGTACTCGGGTCCGAACGCGAGCCCCCTCGAGCCGTACGCCGCGGACACGACCTCCGACTGCTCGGCGCGCGCGAGATCGGCGACCGCCTGCACCGCCGCGATCTCCATCTCGCGCGTGATCGTCGTCGCGCCGACGTCGAGCGCGCCGCGGAACATGAACGGGAAGCACAGGACGTTGTTGACCTGGTTCGGGTAGTCGGTGCGGCCGGTCGCGATGATCGCGTCGTCGCGCACCGCCTTGACTTCCTCGGGCAGGATCTCGGGCGTCGGGTTCGCGAGCGCGAACACGAGCGGGCGCGCGGCCATGCGCGCCACCATCTCGCCCTTCAGGACGCCCGCGGCCGACAGCCCCAGGAACACGTCGGCGCCTTCGATGATCTCGCCGAGCGTGCGCGCGGACGTCGGCTGCGCGAAGCGCGCCTTGTCCGGGTCCATCAGCTCCGTGCGGCCTTCGTAGACCACGCCGGCGAGGTCGGCGACCCAGATGTTCGACTCCGGCATCCCGAGATCGACGAGCAGGTCAAGGCACGCGAGCGCGGCCGCCCCGGCGCCGCTGCACACCAGCTTGACCTTCGCGATGTCCTTGCCGACGATCTGCAGCGCGTTGGTGAGCGCCGCGCCGACGACGATCGCGGTGCCGTGCTGGTCGTCGTGGAACACCGGGATGCGCATGCGCTCGCGCAGCTTGCGCTCGACGTAGAAGCAGTCGGGCGCCTTGATGTCCTCGAGGTTGATGCCGCCGAACGTCGGCTCGAGCGCGGCGATCATGTCGACGAGCCGGTCGAGGTCGTTCTCGGCGAGCTCGAGGTCGAAGACGTCGATGCCGGCGAACTTCTTGAAGAGCACCGCCTTGCCCTCCATCACCGGCTTGGCCGCGAGCGGGCCGATCGCGCCCAGCCCGAGCACCGCGGTGCCGTTGGTCACGACCGCGACGAGGTTGCCGCGGCTCGTGTAGCGGAAGGCCGCCGCCGGGTCGGCGACGATCTCCTCGCAGGCCGCGGCCACCCCCGGCGAATACGCGAGCGCGAGGTCGCGCTGGTTGACGAGCTGCTTGGTCGCGGTGACCGAGATCTTTCCGGGGCGCCCCTGCTCGTGGTACTCGAGCGCGGCCTGTCGCAATTGCGGGTCGATCGCCATGGCGTCGGATGCCTCCTGCTTCGGTTGATTCGATCATCCGTCGCCGGGCCGCCGCGCGCGGCGCGCCCCGGCGCGTCGGGAGCTCAGGCGCTGCCCCAGACCTCGTTCGCGGTCTCGACGACGAGCCGGATCTTGGCGGCCTGCGCCTCGACCGCGATGTCGTTGCCGTGCACCGTGCTCGAGAAGCCGCACTGCGGCGACAGCGCGAGCTGATCGAGGGCGACGTAGCGCGACGCCTCCTCGATCCGGCGCTTGAGCTCGTCCTTGGACTCCAGCGAGCCGACCTTCGTGCTGACCAGCCCGAGCACGACGATCTTGCCCTTCGGCGTGAAGCGCAGCGGCGCGAACCCGCCCGATCGCGCGTCGTCGTACTCGAGGAAGTAGCCGTCGACCTTCAGCTCGTCGAGAAGGGCCTCGGCGACCGGCTCGTAGCCGCCCTCGGCGGCCCAGGCGCTCTTGAAGTTGCCGCGGCACAGGTGGATGCACACGGTCATCCCGGCGGGCCGGTCGCGAATCGCCTCGTTGATGAAGCGCGCGTAGCGGCGCGGCAGCTCGTCGGGGTCGTCGCCGCGCTGGCGCGCGCCCTCGCGCATCTTCGGGTCGCACAGGTACGCGAGGTTCGTGTCGTCGAGCTGGACGTAGCGGCAGCCGGCCGCCCCGAGCGCCGCGAGCTCGGCCCGGTACGCGGCCGCGACGTCGGCGTAGAACGCGTCGAGCTCCGGGTACGCGACGCGGTCGATCGCGCCCCGCCCGCCCCGGAAGTGCAGCATCGTCGGCGACGGGATCGTGACCTTGGGCAGGCGCGTCGTCGCGGACTTCAGGAACTCGAAGTCCGCGAGCTGGATCGGCCGCACGTGACGGATCCTGCCGGTCACGTGCATCACGGGCGGTGCGAAGTCGACGTTGCCGCCGGCGCCGTGGAAGCTGACCGCGATGCCGCCCTTGACCTCGACGCCGGCGAGCTGCTCGAGGAAGTCGACGTGGAAGTACGTGCGCCGGTACTCGCCGTCGGTGATCCCCTTCAGGCCGAGATCCTCCTGGAAGCGCACCACGTCGCGGATCGCGCGGTCCTCGACTTCGCGCAGCTCGGCGGCGCCGATCTCGCCCCTGGCGCGACGCTCGCGGGCATCGAGGAGAAACTTCGGGCGCAGGAAGCTGCCGACGTGGTCGGCGCGGAACGGCGGCGTGCTGCGGGCGGCGGGGGCGGTCATCTGGGGGTCTCCTCGGAGTTTCGTGTTTCGAGATCAGTTCGCGTCGTACTTCTGGATCGTCTCGCGGGCGCTCTTGAGCAGCGCGGCCGGCACCAGGCCCTTGGACGCGGCCTCCTTCGACCACTCGTCCTGAACGCCGGCGGCGGCCTTCTCCCACTGCGCGAGCTCCGCCGCGGGCACGGTGTGGAACGTGTTGCCGCGATCGACCGCGAGCTTGCGTGCCGCGACCGACGACTCGTCCCAGATCTTGCCGATCCAGGCGGAGAGCTCCGCGCCGCTGTTGGCGTCGATGCAGCGCTTCACGTCGGCCGGGAGCTTTCCGTAGCTCGCCCGGTTCATCGCGAACACGAAGGTCGCGGTGTACAGCGCGCGGGCCTTCGGATCGGTCTCGGAGTGGAACCGGGCGAGCTCGTGCAGCTTGATCGCCGGGACGATCTCCCAGGGCACGATCGCGCCGTCGATGAGGCCCTTGGACATCGCGTCGGCCACCTGCGTCACCGGCAGGCCGACCGGCGTCGCGCCGAACGCCTGCAGCATCTTCGTCGTCAGGCGCGTGGGGCCGCGCAGCTTCAGGCCCCTGAAGTCCGCGAGCGTGCGCACCGGCCGCGCCGTGGTGTGGATCACGCCCTCGTCGTGGACGTGCAGCGCGAGCGCGTGCACGTCCTTGAGCTCCCCGGCGAAGACCCCGTTGGCCTGCGCGTACTCCCACAGCGCGCGGCTCGAGCCCTGCGCGGTGCGCGTCATGAACGGCAGCTCGAACGCCTCCAGCGCGTGAAAGCGCCCGGGCGAGTAGCCGAGCACGGTCCAGATGAGGTCGACGACGCCGTCCTTGGCCTGGTCGTAGAGCTGCACCGGCGTGCCGCCGAGCTGCATCGCCGGAAAGACCTGGAACTTCACGCGCCCGGGGCACTCCCGCTCGATCTTCTGCGTCCAGGGCAGCAGGAACTTCGAGTGCGCGGTGGACGGCGGGGGCAGCGGATGGTGGATCCGAAGCGTCACCTCCTGCGCGGGCGCGGCCGGCGCGGTCGCGGCGAGCGCCGCGGCGAGCGCGCCGGCGAGCGGTACCCGCCGGAGCGCGGCGTACGCCGCCGCGACCCGCCACCATCGATGCCCGGCGTGCGCCGCGTCGGGCGTTCCGCGCCGGAGCGCGGCGAGCAGGCGCGAACGGGCGCCCGGGGTCGGAATGGTCGTCGGCATCGCTCCTCCTCCTCGTTCGGATCGTCGTTCGGATCGCGGCGCACGCCCGGTGCACGGGCGTCCGGGCCGCCGCGGAAACCTCATTGTCGGCGCGCGCCGAGCGCCGCGTCGAGCAGGCGCGCGACGTGGAACGCCTCGCGCCGGGCGCCGTCGGCGATCTGATGGCGGCAGCTGGTGCCGTCGGCGAGGACGACCGTGTCCTCGTCGGCCCCGCGCACCGCCGGCAGCAGCCCGGCCTCGGCCATCCGCGTCGACACCGCCTGGTGCTTCACGTCGTAGCCGAAGCCGCCGGCCATGCCGCAGCAGCTCGATTCCACGAGCCTGACTTCCAGCCCCGGAACGCGTGCGAGCAGCTGCTGGATCGGGCGCACCGAGTCGAACGCCTTCTGGTGACAGTGGCCGTGCAGCAGCGCCGTGCGCCAGCGCGTGGGTCCGAGCGCCAGCGTCGCCCGCCCCGCCGCGAGCTCCGCGGCCAGGAACTCCTCGAACAGGAATGCGCGGGTCGCGGCGCGGCCCGCGTCGTCGCCCAGCCGCATCGCCAGGTACTCGTCGCGCAGCGTCAGCAGGCACGAGGGTTCCAGGCCCACGACCGGAACGTCGCGCTCGACGAACGGGCGCAGCGCCGCGAGCGTGCGCGCGGCTTCCGCGCGGGCCTCGTCGACGAGCCCGGCGGACAGGAACGTCCGCCCGCAGCACAGCGGCCGGGACGGCCGGGGGTCGTCGGCCGCGGGGCGCAGCACGTGCACGCGATAGCCGGCCGCCTCGAGCACGCGCACCGCCGCGTGCAGGTTCTCGGGCTCGTGATAGTTGTCGAACGTGTCCGCGAGCAGTGCGACTTCGCGCGTCGCCGCCGCCGCCGCGGCCGGACGTCGTCGCCGCGGCCGGCGCCGTGCCTCGTGTCGCGAGCCCGCGCCGCGCCGCCGCCCGGCGCGTCCGCCGCGCGGCCCGCGCCGCGCAGGAACGTGTCCCGGCGCCACCTCGGCAGCCGGCGCGTTCGCGCGAGCCCGAGCACGCGTTCCGACAGCGCGGGCAGCCCCGGCACCGTGTCGCGCAGGTTCGCGAGCCAAGGCACGCGCGACGCCGCGGGCGCCCAGCGCGGCAGGTACGCGACGATCCGGTCCTTCAGCGCCAGGCCGTGGCGTCGCACCCAGTGGTGCAGGAACTCGATCTTCATGCGCGCCATGTCGACGCCGGTCGGGCAGTCGCGCCGGCAGCCCTTGCAGCTCACGCACAGTTCCATCGCGGCGCGCATCTCGGGCGAGGTCAGCGCATCGGGGCCCAGCTGCCCGGAGAGCGCCAGGCGCAGCACGTTCGCGCGGCCGCGCGTGACGTGGCGCTCGTCGCCGGTGGCGCGGTAGCTCGGGCACATCGTCCCCGCGTCGAACTTGCGGCAGTGCCCGTTGTTGTTGCACATCTCGACCGCCTTCGAGAAGCCGCCGGCCGGGTCCCCACCGCTGCCCGGCGCGCTGATTCGCTCGGTCGCGGGGTCGTTGCGCACGTTCCACGCGGACCAGTCGAGCGCGGTCTCGAGGGGCGCGACCGCGTACCCGGGCGGGTAGCGGAACAGCCGCGCGTCGTCCATGCGCGTGCCGCGCACGATCTTGCCGGGATTCATCAGCCCGCCGGGATCGAACGCGTCCTTGACCTCCTCGAAGGCGCGCACGAGGCGCTCGCCGAACTGCCAGCGGACCCACTCCGTGCGCACCAGGCCGTCGCCGTGCTCGCCGGAGTACGCGCCCTTGAACCGGCGCACCATCTCGGCGGCCTCCTCGGCGATCGCGCGCATCTTCGCGGCGCCGCCCTCGGGCCCGCCGGTGCGCATGTCGAGGATCGGGCGCACGTGCAGCGTGCCCACGGACGCGTGCGCGTACCAGGTGCCGCGGGTGCCGTGCCTCGCGAACACCTGCGTGAGCCGGTCGGTGTACTCGGCCAGGTGCTCGAGCGGCACCGCGCAGTCCTCGATGAAGCTCACCGGCTTGCCGTCGCCCTTCAGCGACATCATGATGTTCAGGCCCGCCTTGCGCACGTCCCACAGCGCCTTCTGCGCGGCCTCTTCGGTCATCTCGACGACCGCGCCGGGCAGCCCGAGGTCGCCCGCCATCTCCACCAGCCGCGCGAGCCGGCGCAGGAGGTCGTCGCGGTCGTCGCCGGCGAACTCGACGAGCAGGATCGCGTCGGGACGGCCGATCAGCGCGCGCTCGATCGTCGGGCGAAACACCGGGTTGTCGCGCGCGAGCTCGATCATCGTGCGGTCGACGAGCTCGACCGCGCACGGGCCCAGCGTCACCAGGTGGCGCGCGCTGTCCATCGCCGCGTGGAAGGTCGGGAAGTTGACGACGCCGAGCACCTTGTGGCGCGGCAGCCGCGCGAGCTTCAGGTGCAGGCGGCGGAACCACGCCAGCGTGCCCTCCGAGCCCACGAGCAGGTGCGCGAGGTTCGGCGAGCCGTCGGCCGTGTACGGACGCTCGGACTGCGGGTGGAAGACGTCGAGGTTGTAGCCGCCGACGCGGCGCATCACCTTCGGCCACGCGCGCGCGATCTCGTCGCGCTCGCGTGCCGCGATCTCGAACAGCCGCGACACCAGCGCGCCGGTGCGCGCCGAGCCCATCGGACGCGAGGCGCCCGCGCCGAACGGCCCGAAGAACTCCTGCGTTCCGTCCGCCAGGATCGCGTCGATGCCGAGCACGTTGTGCACCATGTTGCCGTACGCGATCGAGCGCGAGCCGCACGAGTTGTTGCCCGCCATGCCGCCGAGCGTCGCCTGCGCCGACGTGGACACGTCGACCGGGAACCACAGCCCGTGAGGCTTGAGCGCCGCGTTCAGGCGGTCGAGCGCGATGCCCGGCTGCACCTCGGCCGTCATCGCGCCGGGGTCGATCGCGATCACCTGGTTCAGGTGCCGGCTGTGGTCGATGACGAGCGCCTCGCCCACGGTCTGCCCGCACTGGCTGGTGCCGCCGCCGCGCGGCACCATCGGCACCCGCATCTCGTGCGCGAGCTCGATCGCGGCGATCACGTCGGCCTCGTCGGCCGGGACCACGACGCCGACCGGCTCGACCTGGTAGATGGACGCGTCGGTCGCGTAGCGGCCGCGCGAGAAGGCGTCGAAGAGCACGTCGCCGCGCAGCGTGCGGCGCAGGCGTTGAGCGAGCCGGCTGCGCTCGAGCGGCGCGGCGTCGACGCGGGACACGGCCGCCGGCGCGCTCACGCGCGCGCTCCCGCGAGCGCCCCGCTTTCGGTCTCGATCGAGAGCGCCTCGAGCACCGCGTCGCGCTTGTGCCGCAGGTGCGCCTCGAGCAGTCCGCGCAGCGCCGCGGCGTCGCGCACGGCGAGCGCGTCGACGATCAGTTCGTGCTCGGCGACCGCCGCATCCCACTTGTCGCGATTGAAGTTGGAGCGGAATCGAAGCGGCTGGATGCGCAGGTTCACGCTGTCGTAGGCCTCGGTGAGCACCGGGTTGCGCGCGCAGCGGTTGATCAGCGCGTGCACCTGACGGTTCAGCCGGTAGTACGCGGGCAGGTCGCGGCGCGCGTGCGCGGCGAGCATCTCGAAGTGCAGCGCCCGCACCTCGGCGAGTTCGGCGTCGGTTCGCCGCCGCGCGGCGAGCTCGCCGGACAGCCCCTCGAGCGCGGCCATGAGGTCGAACAGGTGCCCGACGTCGTCCGCCGACAGCGTCGCGACGCTCGCGCCGCGATTCGGGTGCAGGTCGACGAGCCGCTCCGCGGCGAGCACCTTGAACGCCTCGCGCAACGGCGTGCGCGACACCCCGAGCCGCTCGCACAGCACGCGCTCGTTCAGGCGTGCGCCGGGCGCGATCACGCTCTCGGTGATCAGCTCGCGCAGCCGCTCGGCCACCTCCTCGTGCAGCGGTCGGCGCTCGATCGGGCGGTCCGGCCAGGTGACGGCGGTCTCGACGTGGTTTTGCATGCAATCGGCCTCGGAGCGTGCACTTGCCTGAGCTTGTGTCGCGAGAGTTTTGCATACAAAATGCGAACGAGCAATCGCGATGCGGAGCACTCGATGACACTCTCACAAGGCCTGTCGCTGAACTCGCACCCCAGCGGGCGGCACTTCCTGCAGATCCCGGGCCCCACGAACGTGCCGGACCGGATCCTGCGCGCCATGGACCACCCGACGATCGATCACCGCGGCCCGGAATTCCAGCGCCTCGGGCAGTCGGTGCTCGCGGGTCTGAGGCAAGTCTTCCAGACCCGCTCCCCGGTCGTCGTCTTTCCGGCGTCGGGCACCGGCGCTTGGGAGGCGGCGCTGGTCAACACGCTGTCGCCCGGCGACACCGTGCTGATGGCCGAGACCGGCCAGTTCGCGACGCTGTGGAAGCGCCTGGCCGAGCGGCTCGGGCTCGCGGTCGAGTTCGTGCCCGGCGACTGGCGCCGCGGCGCGGATGCCGAGGCGATCGGCCGCGTCCTCGCCGACGACCGCGCGCATCGGATCCGGGCGGTGTGCGTCGTCCACAACGAGACCTCCACCGGCGTCACCAGCCGCATTCCGGCGGTGCGCGAGGCGATCGACCGCGCCGGGCACCCCGCGCTGCTGATGGTCGACACGATCTCGTCGCTCGGCTCGATCGACTACCGCCACGACGCGTGGGGCGTCGACGTCACGGTCGCGGGCTCGCAGAAGGGCCTGATGCTGCCCCCGGGGCTGTCGTTCAACGCGATCGGCCCGAAGGCGCTCGAGGCCTCGCGCACGGCGCGCATGCCGCGCTCGTACTGGGACTGGGGCGAGATGCTCGCGACCAACGCGAACGGCTTCTTCCCCTACACGCCGGCGACGAACCTGCTCTACGGACTGCACGAGGCGGTCACGATGCTGCTCGAGCAGGGGCTGGCGGCCGTGTTCGCGCGCCACGAGCGCCACGCGCACGCCACCCGCGAGGCGGTGCGCGCGTGGGGGCTCGAGATCCTGTGCGCCGACCCCGACGGGTTCAGCGCGTCGCTGACCGCGATCCTGATGCCCGAGGGCCACGACGCCGACGCGCTGCGCCGCGTGGCGCTGTCGCACTTCAACCTGTCGCTCGGCCAGGGGCTCGGCAAGGTCGCCGGCAAGGTGTTCCGCATCGGACACCTCGGCGACTTCAACGACCTCATGCTGGTGGGCACGCTCGGGGGCGTCGAAATGAGCCTCGGGCTCGCCGGGGTGCCGCATCGTCCGGGCGGCGTGCAGGCCGCGATGCGCGCGCTGGCGGCGAGCGCCGCGCCGGTTCCCGCCCCTGGCGCGGGCTCCGCGCCCGCCGCGCCGTCGCCCGCGCCGCAGGCCCCGGCGCCGCGCGCGTGAGGCGGCGATGAGCACGAACGACGCGTCCGCGAAGGACACCATCGTCGTCGAGCGCGACGGCCCGATCGCCACCGTGGTGCTGAACCGCCCGCACAAGCTGAACGCGCTGACGAAGCCGATGTGGCGGCGTCTCGGCGAGACGATCGACGCGCTGTCGGCCGACGACACCGTGCGCTGCGTCGTGCTGCGCGGTGCCGGCGAGCGCGCGTTCTCGCCCGGCAACGACATCTCTGAGTTCGAGACCGAGCGCGCCGACCGCGCGCAGGCGATCGAGTACGGCGCGATCATGCACGCGACCGCGGCCGCGCTCGACGCCTGCCGGCACCCGATCGTCGCGCAGATCCACGGCGTGTGCGTGGGCGGCGGCCTCGAGATCGCGGCGCTCGCCGACCTGCGCGTGTGCGGCGAATCGAGCCGCTTCGGCGCGCCGATCAAGAACCTCGGGCTCGTGATGGCGTACGCCGAGATGGCGCCGCTGGCGCGCCTGGTGGCGCAGGACACCGTGATGGAGATCCTCGTCGAGGGCCGCATCCTCGACGCCCGCGAGGCGCTCGCGCGCGGGCTGGTCACGCGCGTCGTGCCCGACGCCGACGTCGCCGCGCAGGCGCGCGCGTGCGCGCAGCGCATCGCGGAAGGTGCGCCGCTCGCGGCGCGCTGGCACAAGAAGTTCGCGCGCCGGCTGCGCGACCCGCGCCCGCTCACCGACGCCGAGCGGCTCGAGTGCTTCGAGTGCTTCGACACCGAGGACTTCCGCACCGGCTACCGGGCCTTCCTCGCGAAGGCGAAGCCCGATTTCAAGGGGCGCTGAATCGTGGCCGACGCCCCCGCTCCCGCCCCGGCCCCGCTGCCCGACCACCGCCCGCTCGCCGGCGTGCGCGTGCTCGAGCTCGCGCAGATCATGGCCGGCCCGACCGCGGGCATGATGCTCGCCGACCTCGGCGCCGACGTGATCAAGGTCGAGAAGATCCCCGGGGGCGACGACTCGCGCGCCTACCGCGAGCCGCGCGTCGCCGGCGAGAGCGCGCCGTTCATGATGCTCAACCGGAACAAGCGCGGCATCGCCCTCGACCTCAAGCACCCGAAGGGCCGCGAGGTGCTGCTGAAGATGGTCGAGCGCGCGGACGTCCTGACCGAGAACTACCGGCGCGGAACGCTCGAGCGGCTCGGGCTCGGCTGGGACGTGCTGTCCGCGCTGAACCCCGGCCTGATCTACTGCGCGATCTCGGGCTACGGGCGCGACGGCCCGCTCGGCGATCGCGGCGGGTTCGACCTGATCGCCCAGGGCTTCGCCGGGCTGATGAGCATCACCGGCGAACCCGGCCGGCCGCCGGCCAAGCCGGGCAACTCGGTCGCCGACATCAACGCCGGCATCCTCGCGGCGACCGGTGTCCTCGCCGCGTACGTGCACAAGCTCAAGACCGGCCGCGGCCAGCGCGTCGAGACGTCGCTGATGGAGGCGGCCCTGCAGCAGACCTACTGGCACGCGGCGATCTTCTTCGCCACCGGCGCGTCGCCCGGGCCGCTCGGCTCGGGGCACGTGCTGGCCGCGCCCTACCAGGCGCTGCGCACCGCCGACGGCTACGTGAACGTGGGCGGCGCCAACCAGCCGAACTGGGAGCGGATCGCCGACGTGCTCGGCCACCCGCAGTGGAAGACCGATCCCCGCTTCGCACTCAACGACGACCGCCGCGCGAACCTGGAAGCGCTCGTCGCGGAGATGGAGGCGGTCACGACCACGCGCACCACCGCGCAGTGGGTCGAGGCGTTCGACGCCGCGGGCGTGCCCGCGGGCCCGGTCCACAGCATCGGGCAGGCGCTGTCGCACCCGCAGGTCGCCGCGCGCGGCGCGGTGGTCGAGGTCGACCATCCGCGCGCCGGGCGCACGAGGGCGCTCGGCCTGCCGATCGCGCTGTCGGCATCGCCGGCGCGCGTGACGCGGCCCGCTCCGGTGTTCGGCCAGCACACGCGCGAGGTGCTGCGCGAGACGGGCTACGACGACGCGCAGATCGACGCGCTCGCGGCCGAGGGCGTCGTGCGGCTGGGGTGATGCCGCACCGGCGCCCGGGCGCGGCGCGCTTCGGCGACGCACTACAATCGACGCCGTCCCCGTCGGGGACATCGCAAGGACTCCCGATGAAGCCTCCCCCGCTCGCCGCCCGCACCGGGCGGATCGCCCCTTTCCAGGTCATGGAACTGCTCAAGCAGGCGAACGCGCTGCAGGCGCAGGGCCTGCCCGTCATCCACATGAGCATCGGCGAGCCGGACTTCACCGCGCCCGAGCCGGTCGTGCGCGCGCTGGAGCGCGCGGCGCGCGCCGGGCAGACGCAGTACACGAGCGCGATGGGCCTGGAGCCACTGCGCCGCGCGATCGCCGGCCACTACCGCGCCGCGCACGGGCTCGACATCCCGGCGTCGCGCATCGTCGTCACCGCGGGCGCGTCGGCCGCGCTGTCGCTCGCGTGCTGCGCGCTGGTCGACCCCGGCGATCGCGTGCTGATGACCGACCCGAGCTACCCGTGCAACCGGCACTTCGTCGCCGCGTTCGACGGCATTCCCGAGCTCGTCCCGGTCGGCCCTGCCGAGCGCTTCCAGATGACCGCCGCGCTGCTCGAGCGCCATTGGCGCGACGGCTGCAAGGGGACGCTGCTCGCGTCGCCCGCGAACCCGACCGGCACGTCGATCCCGTTCGACGAGCTCGGCCGCCTGCTCGACGTCTCGCGCGCGCACGGCGGCTTCTCGATCGTCGACGAGATCTACCTGGGCCTGAGCTACGACGGCGTGCCGCGCTCCGCGCTCGAATACGGCGACGACGTGATCGTCACGAACAGCTTCTCGAAGTACTTCCACATGACCGGCTGGCGGCTCGGATGGCTGGTCGTCCCGGAATCGACCGCGCCGGTGTTCGAGAAGCTCTCGCAGAACCTCTTCATCTGCCCGTCGACGCTGGCGCAGCACGCGGCGCTCGCGTGTTTCGAGCCCGAGTCGCTGGCGGAATTCGAGCGCCGCCGCGAGGAGTTCCGGCGCCGGCGCGACTACATCGTGCCGGCGCTGCGCGAGATCGGCCTCGACGTGCCGGTCGAGCCGGACGGCGCGTTCTACGTCTACGTCGACTGCAGCCGTTTCAGCGACGACAGCGCGGCGTTCGCGGACGAGCTGCTGCGCAACGCGTACGTGTCGGTGGTCCCCGGGGACGACTTCGGTGCGCACGAGCCGCATCGCTACCTGCGGCTTTCCTACGCGAACACGATGGAGAACCTGCGCGAAGCGATCGCCAGGATCGGGCGCTACCTTCAGGCGCGCCCCGGCCGCGACGCGCACTCGCGCGCCGCCTGACCGGGTCAGATGTCGCGCGTCGGCCGGATCGCGGAGGGTGCGAACGCCTCGGCGGGCGGCACCGCGTCCGCGGAGACGGGCGCGACGGGGACCTCCGCCCCGGCGGGGGCGATGCCGCGCAGCTCGGCGGCGCCCTGCCCGCCGCGGGCTTCGGCGCCGCGGGCGTCCGTCCCTTGCGGAGCGCGTACCTCGGGCACGTGCGCGCCTCGGGCGTCGGCGCCGTGGCCGTGGGCGTCGGCGCCGTGGACCGTGCGCGCATCCGCGGCATGAGTGCCGCGCCCCTCCGGCGCCGCCTGCGAAGGCCGCGCGTCCAGGGTGTGCAGGACAGGCGTCGCGATGGCGTCGACCCGCACCTCGGCCGACCGCCCCGGCGCCGCCGCTGCCGTTGCCGGTGCGGCCGCAGCCGGGCGCCCGGCCGCCGCGTCGGCGAGCAGCTGGCGCTCCGAAAGCACCTTCGCGCCGTAGCCGTTGTCGTGCGTGAGCGTCGCCGCCCCGACGTAGGCCTTGAGCGCGGCCTCGATCGTTCCGTCGCGCAGCAGGTAGTCCTTCAGGATCTGCGCCCCGACCTTCATGTTGGCGAGCGGATCGAACGCGGCGGCGGCGCCTCCGAACGGCGCGAACTTGTCGGCGTGCACGCGCGTGAGCACCTGCATCAGCCCCTGGGCGCCGCGCTCGCTCTGCGCGGTCGGGTCGAAGTTCGATTCGATCGAGGCCACCGCCAGGATCAGCAGCGGATCGACCTTGACCTCCTTGCCGGCACGGTAGGCGAGTTCGACGAACTCGAGCACGCGGTCGATGGCGAGCTGGTACTTGCCGGCCAGGAAACGGGCGATGTTCTTCTGCTCCGCCGTGGCGGACACGCGCGCCGGGCGGCGCGGCGAGGTCTCGAGGAACGCATCGGCCGGGGCCGTGACCTCGCCCGGCAGCGGCGACGCGACCGACGCGCCGCCGGCCAGGTCGTCACGCTCGGACTCGAAAGACGCCGGCGTCACGTGGATCGCCCCGCAGGCGATCACGAAGGCGGCGACCGCGCACAGCTGCGCGCTCGCGACGCCGTATCGGGCGGCCGCGATCACGCGCACGAACGCCTCGAACACCAAACCGATCCAATGCTGTTTCAGCATCGCGACTCCTTGCGGCACGAGGCCGTTTTGGCTCGCTCACTACAGAATGCAGTCAAGCGATCGGTGTTGACTTCCCGATCGGGCCGGATCGGCGTCCGGCTCCAGGGGCCGCTCGCTCGCGTGCCCGGGAGGGCCGCCTCGAGTCTGGTCTGGGGGTGGGATCGCCCGGCAGGTGGACGGATCCGCTTGAGAGTGGCCGAATGATAGGAAGGCCCCGGGGACACGGTCAACCCGAACCCGGGTGAATATCTGAACTTTAGTGCAGGTTATTGGACTAATCCTGATGAAGTACACGGATTTGCGGGACTTCATGCACCAACTCGAGGCGCGCGGACTGCTCCAGCGGGTGGCCGCGCCGCTGTCGCCGCGCCTGGAGATCACCGAGCTGTCGGACCGGGTCCTGAAGGCGGGAGGCCCGGCGCTGCTGATCACGGCCCCGCGCGACGGCGAGCGCAGCTGGTCGATGCCCGTCCTGGCCAATCTGTTCGGCACGCCGGAGCGCGTGGCGCTCGGGATGGGCCAGGCATCGACCGCGGCGCTGCGCGAGGTCGGCGAGCTGCTCGCCTATCTCAAGGAGCCGGAGCCGCCGAAGGGCCTGCGCGATGCCTGGGAGAAGTGGCCGGTGCTCAAGCAGGTGCTGAACATGGCGCCGCGCGAGGTCGGCTCGGCCCCCTGCCAGTCGGTCGTCCGCGAGGGCGCGGCGGTGGACCTCGGCGAACTGCCGGTTCAGACGTGCTGGCCCGGCGACGCCGGCCCGCTGATCACCTGGGGCCTGGTCGTCACGCGCGGGCCGGCCAAGCCGCGCCAGAACCTGGGCATCTACCGGCAGCAGGTCATCGGCCCGAACCGCACGATCATGCGCTGGCTGGCCCACCGCGGCGGCGCGCTCGACTTCCGCGACCACGCGGCGGCGCACCCGGGCCAGCCGTTCCCGATCGCGGTCGCCCTCGGCGCCGACCCCGCGACGATCCTCGGTGCCGTCACGCCGGTGCCCGACAGCCTGTCCGAGTACCAGTTCGCGGGGCTGCTGCGCGGCGCGAAGACCGAGCTCGTCAGGTGCCTGGGCAGCGAGTTGCGGGTGCCGGCGAGCGCCGAGATCGTGCTCGAGGGAGCGATCCGCCCGGACCCCGACGGCGCACTGACCGCGCGCAACGCCGCGGCCGCGGGCTGGACGTCGGCGCTGCCGCCGTCGGCGGGCGGCGGATGGGAGATGGCGCTCGAAGGCCCCTTCGGCGACCACACCGGCTACTACAACGAGCGCGACTGGTTCCCCGTCTTCACGATCGACCGCATCACGATGCGCCGCGACCCGGTCTACCACACCACCTACACCGGCAAGCCGCCCGACGAGCCGGCGGTGCTCGGGGTGGCGCTCAACGAGGTGTTCGTCCCGATCCTGCGCAGGCAGTTCCCCGAGATCACCGACTTCTACCTTCCTCCGGAGGGCTGCTCGTACCGGATGGCGGTGGTGTCGATGAAGAAGCAGTATCCCGGCCATGCCAAGCGCGTGATGTTCGGGATCTGGAGCTTCCTGCGGCAGTTCATGTACACGAAGTTCATCGTCGTCGTCGACGACGACGTCGACGCCCGCGACTGGAAGGACGTGGTCTGGGCGATCACGACCCGCGTGGACCCGGCACGCGACACGACGATCGTCGAGCACACCCCGATCGACTACCTCGACTTCGCGTCGCCGGTGTCGGGGCTGGGCTCGAAGATGGGGATCGACGCGACGAACAAGTGGGCGGGCGAGACGTCGCGCGAGTGGGGGCGGGGGATCGTGATGGACGAGGCGGTGAAGCGGCGGGTGGACGAGGTGTGGCGGGCGTTCGAGTCGCGCTCGGGAGCGTGACCGCACGGCGCGAGCGCGCCGGATCGGCGGCGGTCGAGATGCCGAAAAATCTTACAGGGCGCCCCGATCAGCGCTGACGCGACCACGAACCAGACCGGAAATCACTCCACAATTCAATGAATTAGACTCGTCACCCGCATTTCGGTATGAAACTTGCATGCTTTCGCGGACAGCCTTAGGATCGGGTCGCTGCCGGTTGCAGTGGCTGGGCAGGCGTTACTGTGGGTCAGCGCGCGGGCAGCCTTCGAACGCCGCCGTGGGATGCGGCGGAAGCATGGAGAAGAGAACGTGAAGTCGATTGTCAAAGCATCCGCGGTGGCACTGGCCCTGTCGGCGGTACAGGCGCAGGCGGCCTGCCCGACCACCGGGCTGCTGACCAACCAGGACATCAAGTCCGCATTCGGCGGCGCGGGCAAGTACCACTGCGCGATCCGCACCGTGGGTCCGTCCACCGAGAAGTGGAACGAATCGCTGGGCGCAGTCGGCTCGGACAACAATGCCGAGAACGGCACGCTCACCGACTACAAGCGTGGCGCCGATCCGATGGACCCGACCTCGACGGTCGGCACCTGGGCGATCGCCAACGGATCCATCACCTACACGTACGGCGCTTCCAGTTACACCTACGTCGTGACCGGCACCGGGCCGTACAGCCTGTGCAACACCGCGACGTCCGAGACCTTCTCGGTGAGCGTCTCGACCTCGCCGACCGCGAACGCGACGTCCTGCCCCTGATCGGTTGACCTAAGCCGCCGGTCTCGCCGGCGAGCGCGCCGCGATCGCACTGGCCACCAGCGCGATCGCCATCACGATCCTCGGCGCATCGAGCACCGTATCGAACAGCGCCACGACCGCGAGTCCCGAGAGCGCCCCGAGCGCCGCCGCGGCCCGCGCCGCCGGAACGGTCGGCTGCAACGCCCCGCGCACGATCGAGAACAGCAGCACCGCCCACGCCAGCAGCCCCAGCAGGCCCTGCTCGACGGCCACCTGCACCGGCGTGTTCAATGCCCGCCACGCGAGGTGGACGTCGGACGTCGGGAACCAGCCGTCCATCCCGCGGACGAACCCCCCGTTCCTGAGCAGCTCGCCCGCCCCCGCCCGCAGCGACAGTTCCGCCACCTCGATCCGCGCCCCGAACTCCGCGTGGCTCAGCGACAGCGTGACCGGCGGACGAGGCGCCGCCCCCCCGGGCACGACCGCGACCGGCGCGACCCGAACCTCGAACGCACGCCACTCGGGGCCGGCCTGCACCGACGCCTGCGTGCAGCCGAGCGAATTCAGCAGCGACTTCACGCACAGCGAGACGCCGAGCGTCGCGCGGCCCGAGGTCGACCGGATCCGGCCCGAGAGGGTCGCGTCGACGTTCGGCGCGGACTCGAGCCGCTGATCCACGTACAGCCCCTGCCCGCCCGCCAGGACCAGCCGGGCAGGATCGCTCCCCGACGCGGGCAGCACGAGATAGGAGCCGAGCCGCTGTGCCGCACCGCGCGCCACGTAGAACTCGCGCGGGTAGCTGCCCAGTCCCGTTCCGAGCAACTTGCCCGCCGCGCCGGCCGGGAGCAGGTCCAGCGACTCCCGCCAGTGGGCGACGCGAAACGACAGGTCCGAGCCCGAGATCGACAGGCGCTCCGCCAGCGCCCGCGTGCCGACACCGGCGACCGCGATCCCGGCGACGACGGCGACCGACACGGGCACCGCCACGACGGCGAGGCGCCCCCGCGCGGTCCGCGAGAACGACGATCGCTTCCACGCGAACGCCGCGGCGAAAGTGAACGCCGCGATCCCCCACGCGACCGCCGCGGCGCGCGAGACCGTCATCAGGAGCGCCGCCGCGCCGAGCCCGAGCGCGACGATTCCCAGCGCCCGCATCGCCGGGCGCCGCGCGTCGACGACGACCGCGAGCGCGAACGGCGCGAGCATGACCAGCAGCGCCTCGAGATAGGCGCCGCCGACGTGCGTGGCCGACACGAGCCCGGCGGCCCGGAACGCGTCGTCGAAGCCGGGTGCGCCGGCGAAGGTCCACCGTTCCCAGAACGTGCCGGCCGCGGCGGCGGCCAGCCCGAGCGCCAGCCCCGAGCACAGGCGCGCGGGCGCGTTCGGATCCGTGGCGGCGTCGCGAACGCAGATCCACGCGAGCAGGGCGCCCCAGACGTACCCTTTGAGCACGCGCACCGAGTTCAGCGGGCTCAGGTAGCTGAAGAACCCGGCCGAGTCCCCCGCGGTCAGTCCGGTCGACGTGATCGCGGCGCTCGCGACGACGGACGCCGCGAGCAGCCACGCGCCGGCGGGCGGCGCGCCGATCGCGCCGCCGCCCGATCCGCCGCGACGCAGCAGCCACACGCCGGCGGTGACGGCCACGAGCGCATCGAACTCGTCCCAGAAGAATCGCCCGGTCAGCGCAGCGAAATCGAAGACCGGCAGCGCGGCTGGCAGGATCAGCAGCCAGGCGCCGGGAACGCGCCAGACCAGCACGGCGCAGCTCGCGAGCGCGAGCGCCAGCGCCCACGGGGCGACCGGGTAGAAGGCGGCGGTCGCGGCGGCGGCGGCGACCAGGCAGGCGCCGAGCACGCGACCGAAGGCGCGAGCGCGCACGGAGTCCGAACTGCCCGCCGCGACGCCGGGGCCGGCCGCGCCCGAGGCGCCGTGCCTGGACCCGGGGATCGAGCCCGCCTCGCCGTCGATGCGACGAGGCGCGTCGCCGAACGGGCGCGCGATGCGATCGGGTGGCGCGCCGGCCGGGCCGGCGGCGGGTCGTTCGCGCGGCCCCGTCGCGAAGCGATTCAAGGCCGCCAGCGCCATCCCGGCGGCCAGCGCCGCGATGATCACGTCCGCGTAATCCGGCAGCCGTCCCGCCAGGAAGAGCTTGCTCGTCTCGGCGACCGCGCAGACGAGGGCGGCGAGCACGCCGGCGAGCAGCGCCGAAGGCGGCCGCCGCCCGCCGCCGAGCGCGAGCAGCCACATGAACACGCCCACCGGCGCGTAGACCACGACGTGCACGATGACGCTGCGCATCGTCGACTGGTAGCCCTCGAAGTAGAGGTTCAGGAACGGCATCCAGACGACGTCGCCGAGCCGGGCGAGCCCCTGCCCGACGCCGACGAACGGCGCGCGTCCCCAGCCGACGACGTAGAGCAGGACCGCGAGCCAGGGCACGAAGCCCAGGAGCAGCGCGGGGCGCGCGTAGCGCCGTGCGTCGAACGCCGGCAGCCGGCGGACGAGCGGCCGCAGCGCGAACCCGGCCATCATCCCGGCCAGGCGCGCCACGACGGACGCCCCCTGGCTGACGCCGCTGACCATGAAGAAGTGCAGGACCTCGATCGCGACGGCCAGCCCGCCGGCGACGGCCAGGGCGCCACCCCACGCGAGGCCCGGGCGCGCGCGCCGGCCGGCGAGCCACGCGCCGACCGGCACCGACGCGAGCAGCACCGCGAGGAACTTCAGGCTGCACGGCGCCGGGCCGCAATCCTGGGAGAGCATCCACGCGGCGACCATCCGCGCCGCCACCTTCTCGGCGAGCTCGGCCCGGCTCGTCACGAAGTCGAAGGGCGTGAGCGACACGGCGACGTAGACCAGGACGTAGGCGCCGAGCGCCGAACGCAGGCCCCCGCGCCCGCCGGAGGTCGTGCGTTCCCACCACCCGAGCCACGCCGCGCCCGCCAGGCCCCAGCCGAGCGCCCCCGCCGCGACGCCGACGACCTCGGCGACGACCAGGTTGAGCAGCACCGTGCGCGCCGGGAACCACAGCTGCGCGAAGTTCACGCACAGCGCCCACGCGACGCCGATCGCCGCCGCGAGCGCGCCGCCGGCGACCGCACGCGCCGATCGCGGCCGCGGCACGAGCGCGACGGCCAGCAGCAGCCCGAGCGGGGCGAACATCAGCGTGCGCGAGACCAGCGCGACGTTCTGGTCCGAGCCGAGTGCCGCCCACGACAGGCCGGCGAAACGCCGCAACGCCTCGTCGAAGGCGAGTGGTGTCGACGCATAGGGCAGGAACAGCAGGTGCGCGAGCAGCAGCGCGACCGCGAGCGCCCACACGGCGGCGGACACGCGACTCACCGCGCCGCGTCCTTCGCGGAACGGCGGTGAACGCGGGGCCCGGACCCGGCCTCGGATTCGATCACGGCCTGGTCATCCCTGGCGCCGGACCCAGCGCAGGAACTCGTCCTGGAGGGCGCGCGACGCCTCGGCCTGCGGCCCGTTCACGATCATCGCCACCGCGTAGCGCCGCCCCGACGCCGCGTCGACGTAACCGGCGATCGCCTTCACGTCGTTGAGGCTGCCGGTCTTGATCCACGCGCGGCCGGCGACCGGGTCGCCGACGAGCCGGCGCTTCATCGTGCCGTCGACGCCGACCGCGGGCAGCGACTCGCGGTACGTGTCGGCCAGCGGCCCGGAGGCCGCGTGGACCAGCAGCCTCGCGAGGTGCGCCGGGCTGATGCGCTCGCTGCGCGAGAGACCGGAGCCGTTGTCGACGACCAGTTCCGGGAAGTCCAGGCCCTGGCGCGCCAGCCAGGCGTGCAGGACGCCGCGCGAGCGCTCGGGCGTCGCGCTCGCGCCGTCCGGGCCCGCGGTGTCGCTCGCGAGCTGCAGCAGCAGGTGCCGGGCCATCACGTTGTTGCTGAACTTGTTGACGTCGCGCACGACGTCGGCGAGCGTGCGCGGCGACACCCACTCGAGCCACGGCGTGCCCGTCCCGGCGCCGCGCTCGACGCGCGCGCGCCCGCTCCAAATGCCGCCCGCGGACGTCCACGCAGCTCGGAAGAGCGCCTCGACGAACTGCCGGTGCGTGAGCACCGCCGTGAACGCGCTCTGCTCGCCGCACGCCGCAGAATAGGACCCGGAGACGCGAACGCGCGGTTGCGCGTCGGGGCCGCCGTCGCGCACCTCGAGCCCCGAGATCCCGTGGCGGCAGGGCCCGCGCAGCACGCGCACCTCGTTGTCGATGCTCACGCCGGCGAGCGCCGGGTCGAGCTCGATGCTGGCCGACAGGCCGGCCGGCTGCACGACCACGCGGGTGGCCTTGAAGTTCATCATCAGCCCGAACGGGCGCACGTTGTACGGCTGCGAGGGATCGCCGTCGAACGGATCGACGCTGGCCGGCCCGACGTCGTAGATCGCGTCGTCGACGACGAGGTCGCCGGCGATCTCGCGCAGGCCCGACTCGCGCATGCGCGCGACGAACTCGGCCAGGTCCTCGACCACGAGCTTCGGGTCGCCGCCGCCCCTGAGGACGAGGTCGCCGCGCAGCACGCCGGACTCGAGCCGGCCGCGCAGGAACGCGCTCGTGCGCCAGCGGTATTCCGGGCCCAGCAGCGAGAGCGCGGCGAACGTCGTCACCAGCTTCATCGTCGACGCGGGGTTGAGCGCGCGCGCCGGGTTGTGCTGCAGCAGCGGCGCGCCGCCGTCGAGCGGCAGGGCGACCAGGCCGACGTGGTCGGCGGCGATGCCGGCCGACGCGAGCCAGGCGGCCACCGGGGCGCCGCTCGCGGCCGGGCCGGCGTCGCTGCGCACGGCCGAGGTGCTCGGGTCATTGCGCGAAACCCCGGCCAGGGCTTCGGCGCGCGCCCCCGAGGCGTTCGCCGCGCCGCGCGCCGCCGCGGCCCCCTGAGCGGCCCGCGCGCTCCACGCGAGCACCAGACCGCCCGTGACGACGGCCGCCGCGGCGAGCGCGCGCGCCCGCGTGCGACGCGAGCCGTGTTCCGTCGGGCATCGCACCATGGCGCGGATTCTATCGCCGGGGCGTTATCCTGCGCGCAGGCTCCGGGCGGGGGCCGACGCACGGAGGCGACGATGAAGCTGAAGGACAAGGTGGCGCTCGTGACCGGCGGCGCGAAAGGCATCGGCGAGGCCTGCGCGCGCCGCTTCGTCGCCGAGGGCGCCCGGGTGATGGTCGTGGACGTCGACGCGGCCGCGGGCGAGGCGCTCGCGACGGCGCTGGGGCCGGCGGCGGCCTTCCTCGCGGGCGACGTCACCGCGCCCGGGTTCCCGCGCCGGGCGATCGAGGCCGCGGTCGAGCGCTTCGGCCGGCTCGACGTGCTGCTCGCCAACGCCGGAATCACGCACGCCGCGTCGTTCCTCGATCTCGACGAGCGGGACTTCGACCGGGTCCTCGCGGTGAACCTCCGGTCGTACTTCCTCTTCGGGCAGGCGGCAGCGCGGCAGATGGTCGCGCAGGGCGGCGGCGGCGCGATCGTCAACATGAGCAGCGTGAACGCGGTGCTCGCGATCCCCGACCAGGTGCCCTACGTGGTGTCCAAGGGCGGCGTCAACCAGCTCACGCGCGTGATGGCGATCGCGCTCGCGCCGCACGGCATCCGCGTCAACGCCGTCGGGCCCGGCACGATCGCGACCGAGCTCGCGCGCAACGCGGTGATGGGCTCGCCCGAGGCGCGCCGGCGCCTGCTCGCGCGCACCCCGATGAAGCGGCTCGGAGAGCCCGACGAGGTCGCGAAGGTCGCGGTCTTCCTGGCCGGCGACGACGCGTCGTACATGACGGGCCAGACCGTCTACCCCGACGGCGGGCGCCTGGCACTGAACTACACGGTGGCAGTCGACGACTGAGCGTCGCCGACGCCCAGCGTCCGCACGATATTCGTGCACCGCGCCTGCGACTGGTTCACCGACGCCACTTGTCGGTGCACCACGCGGACACCCCTCGATGCCGTCGGCAGGCGGCGCCCCACCGGAACGCCTCGCCGCGCCATCGTTGCGCGCAAAATCCCGACTTTGGGCACGTTTCGTGCTTATTTGGTGCGTTCGCCAAGGGAGATCGAGGAATGGACGCACTGAAGAATGGCACCGACACCCTGTTCGTCCTGCTGGGCGCGATCCTCGTGCTCGCGATGCACTCGGGATTCGCGTTCCTGGAACTGGGCACGGTCCGCTACAAGAACCAGGTCAACGCACTGGTGAAGATCCTCGTCGACTTCTCCGTGTCGACGATCGCCTACTTCTTCATCGGCTACCTGATCGCCTACGGCGTGCACTTCATGGGCAGCGCCGAATCGCTGAACGCGCGCAGCGGCTACGAGCTCGTCAAGTTCTTCTTCCTGCTCACCTTCGCCGCGGCGATCCCCGCGATCATCTCCGGCGGCATCGCGGAGCGGGCCCGCTTCGGCCCGCAGCTGTGCGCGTCGTTCCTGATCGTCGCGCTGGTCTACCCCTTCTTCGAGGGCATCGCCTGGAACAACCGCTTCGGGATCCAGGACGCGCTCAAGACGCTGACCGGCGAGAACTTCCACGATTTCGCGGGCTCGATCGTCGTGCACGCGGTGGGCGGCTGGGTCGGCCTGGTCGCGGTCGTGATGCTCGGCGCTCGGCGCGGGCGCTACTCGAAGGACGGGCGCGTCAGCGCGCACCCGCCGTCGTCGATCCCCTTCCTCGCGCTCGGCGCCTGGGTGCTCTCGGTCGGCTGGTTCGGGTTCAACGTGATGAGCGCGCAGGAGGTCGGCAAGATCAGCGGCCTGGTCGCGGTCAACTCGCTGATGGCGATGGTCGGGGGCACGCTGGCTGCGACGCTCGCCGGCCGCAACGACCCGGGCTTCGTTCACAACGGCCCGCTCGCCGGGCTGGTCGCGGTCTGCGCGGGCTCCGACGTGATGCACCCGGTGGGTGCGCTGTTCGTCGGCGCGGTGGCGGGGTTCCTGTTCGTGCAGATGTTCACGCTCACGCAGAACCGGCTCAAGATCGACGACGTGCTCGGGGTGTGGCCGCTGCACGGCCTGTGCGGCGCCTGGGGCGGCATCGCCTGCGGGATCTTCGGGCAGAAGGCGCTCGGAGGGCTCGGCGGGGTGAGCTTCGGTGCGCAGTTGCTGGGAACGGCCGGCGGCATCGCGGTCGCGGTCGTCGGCGCGCTCGCGGTCTACGGAATCCTTCGCGCGACGATGGGGCTGCGCCTCGACGACGAGCAGGAGTTCAACGGCGCCGATCTCGCGATCCACAAGATCTCGGCGACGCCGGAGCGCGACGCGGGCATGTGACGGCGCGCGTGCGCGGAGCGCCGGATCGGCACGCCGCAAGCCCCTGAAGCCTTCCGGGTTATCGGCACTTCGGCGCATACTCGATGCGGTCGCTGCGCATCGGGCGCACGCGGGGCGAGGCCGGGCACGACTGCGCGTTGTCAATGCGCGCGCCATCGCCCCGGGTGACACTCTGCCCCTCCTCCGCACACAGGAAGTCTCCTATGCAGGCCTTCGGCGAAATCGAGCTCGACCCGGCGCTGATCGAACGATTCGGCGGGCGCGGCCCGCGCTACACCTCGTACCCGACCGCCGACCGCTTCAGCGCGTCGTTCGATCCCGCCAAGTACACGCAGGCGCTGCTCGAGCGTGCCGGCCGCAAGCAGGCGCCGCTCGGCCTGTACTTCCACATCCCGTTCTGCCGCTCCATCTGCTACTACTGCGGCTGCAACAAGATCGGCACCAAGCACCAGGGCAAGTCGGCGCAGTACGTGTCGGCACTGCAGCGCGAGATCGACCTCGTCACCACGGTCATCGGGCGCGGCCAGCGCATCAGCCACCTGCACTTCGGCGGCGGCACGCCCACCTTCATGCTCGACGAGGAGTTCGCGCAGCTGTTCGAGACCATCGGCAGCCGCTTCGAGATGGCGCCCGACGGCGAGTACTCGATCGAGGTCGACCCGCGCACCGTGACGCCCAAGCGCCTGTGGACGCTGCGCGCACTCGGACTGAACCGGATCAGCCTCGGCATCCAGGACTTCGACCACGACGTCCAGGTCGCGGTGAACCGCGTGCAGTCGTACGAGGACACGCGCGGCCTCATCGACGCCGCGCGCGAGGCGGGCTTCCACTCGATCAACGTCGACCTCATCTACGGCCTGCCGAAGCAGACCGTCGAGGGCTTCGAGAAGTCGCTCGACCTCACCATCGACGCCAAGCCCGACCGCGTCGCGCTCTACCACTACGCGCACCTGCCGCACCTGTTCAAGCCGCAGCGGCGCATCCACGAGGAGGAGCTCCCGTCCGCGAAGACGCGCTCGCAGCTCTTCGACCTCGCCGTGGGCAAGTTCCGCGCCGCGGGCTACGCGTACCTCGGCCTGGACCACTTCGCGCGCGCCGACGACGAGCTCGCGGTCGCGCAGCGCGAGGGGCGGCTGCACCGCAACTTCCAGGGCTACTGCTCGCACGACGCCGGCGACCTGCTCGCGCTGGGCGTGTCGTCGATCTCCGCGGTCGGGTCGGTCTACGCGCAGAACGAGAAGTCGCTCGAGGCCTACTACGCGCGCCTGATGCAGGGCGAGCTGCCGATCTGCCGCGGCATCTCGCTCGGCTACGACGACTTCGTGCGCCGCGACGTGATCCAGTCGCTGATGTGCAACTTCCGCGTGTGGTGGCCCGAGATCGAGGCCAGGCACGGCATCGTCGCGTCGAGCTACTTCGCCGACGCGCTCGCCGAGCTCGTGCCGATGCACGACGCCGGCGCCGTGCGCCTGCACGCGCAGGGCATCGACGTCATGCCCAAGGGCCGGCTGCTGGTGCGCGCGGTCGCGATGGCGTTCGACCGCTACCTGAAGACGGCGCCCTCGGGGGCGACGTACTCGAAGATCGCGTAACGCCGCGCGCTCCCGGCGCACGGCGGGTTGTCGCGGCGCGCCGCGCTTCGGCGGCGCCGCGGCGCACGCCCGCGCGCGACGCCCGGCGCGCCTGCCGCGGCTAGCGGTACACGAGTACCGGGATCTTGCAGTGCGTGAGCACCTTCTGGGTCTCGCTGCCCAGGAGCAGCCCGGCCATGCCGCGCCGGCCGTGCGAGGCCATGAAGATCAGGTCGCAGCCCTCTTCGCGCGCGACGCGGATGATCGCCTCCCACGGGCTCGCGTCGAGCTGCGGCACCAGCTTGTGCGGCACCGACGCGGCGGTCGCGAGCGCGGCGGCGTCGCCGAGCAGCTTGTTCGACACCTGCAGCGCGCCGGCCTCGTACTCCTCCTGCGAGTACACGTCGGCGACCGGCACCTCGGCGACCACCGGCGGGCGGTACACCGGCTGCACGTTGAGCACGACCAGCGCGGCGCCGTTCTCCTCGGCGAGGCGGATCGCGGCGTTCAGCGCCTGGTTCGACAGATCGGACCCGTCGGTGGGCACGAGAATGCGTCGGAACATCGTCGTCTCCTGCGTCGTCCTGCTGACCATTCGGTGCCGGGCGCGCGGCCCGGCGGGTTGCCGACATCTTGGGGCCGCGCGCGGCCCTTGGCATTGATCTTCGTCTATCGGCCGGGCGGGCACGCGCGAGCGCTCGACCGGCGGCCGGTCGCGCGCGCCGCCGCGACGGTTCAGTAGGCGATCTCGAGGATCTCGACGATGTCGGCCGCCCCGCGAACCGGACGCGGGTTCGTCGAGATCGGCCCGGTGCCGTCGTAGCGGGCCGCGATCTCCGGCAGCTGCTCGCGCCGGAGGCCGACGTCGCGCAGCCGCCAGGGCACGCCCAGCGCGCGCACGAAGTCGCGCATCGCAATGCCGGCGCGCTCGCCGGGGCGCCCGAGCGCCTGCGCGACCGTCTTCTGCCGCTCGCCGTTGACCGGCTCGTTCCACTCGAGCACCGCCGGCAGCATCAGGCACGAGGTCACGCCGTGCGGCACCCCGTACGCGCCGCCGAGGATGTAGCCGATGCCGTGGCTCGCGCCGTGCGGCACGCCGGTGGCCTGCGGCAGCAGCGACAGCCACATCGCCACCTGCGCGTCGGCGCGCGCGTCCAGCGACGAAGGGTCCGCCTTCACCGCGGGCAGCGCCTGCGCGAGCATCGTCATCGCCTGCCGCGACAGCGCGTCGGAGTACGGCAGCGACTTCAGCGCGCACCAGCGCTCGACCGCGTGGTCCATCGAGCGCATGCCGGTCGAGAGCAGCAGCTCGAGCGGCGTCGCGAGCGTCGCCGCCGGATCGAGGATCACGGCGCGCGGCACCGCCATCGGGTGCAGGTACATCTGCTTGAGTCCGCGCGCCGCGTCGGTCACGCCCGCGAGGTGGCTGAACTCGGCGGCCGACAGCGTGGTCGGCACCGCGACCATGCGCAGCGCGCGCGGGTCGGACTCCCAGGCGCTCGCGTCGGCGCCGCCGGCGTGCCGGCCGGCGACGATCGCGTCCAGGCCCGCCACGGTGTCGATGCCGAACCACACGCACTGCAGCATCACCTTGGTCGCGTCGACGACCGATCCGCCGCCGATCGCGAGCACGAGGTCCGCGCCCGCGGCCCGCAGCCGCGCCGCGCCCTCGATCACGCACTCGCGCGGGCTGTGCGCCGGGATCGCGTCGAACTTGCCGCAGAACGCGGCGCCGAGCGCCTCGATGCAGCCGGCGACGTACGCCCCGCCGGTGATCGAGCGCGTGGTGGTGACGAAGACCCGTGAGGCGCCCGCGCGCCGCACTTCCTCGGCGATCAGCGCCGCCGACGGCTGGCCGTAGTGCACGCGCTGCTGCGCGCTCCAGGGATGAGTTCCGCCCTGCATGTCCGCTCCTTGCCCCCACGATGGAGCCGGCATCTTGCCATTTCCGCGCCGCCGTGGCTCGATACGGGCGCCGCAACCGGCCCTGCACATCGCCCGGGCGGCACACCAGGAGTCCCTGAAATGACCGCCAGGAAAGAAAGCCCCTCCGATGCCGGCCTGAGCGCCGAACAGTACGACGTGCTCCGCCGCGAGGGCACGGAGCGCCCGTGGAGCAGCCCGCTCAACGACGAGAAGCGCAAGGGCAGCTTCGTGTGCGCCGGCTGCGGGCAGCCGCTGTTCACGTCCGACATGAAGTACGACAGCGGCTCGGGGTGGCCGAGCTTCTTCCGCGCGCTGCCCGGCGCCTTCGAGACCAAGGTCGACCGCAAGCTCTTCGCCCGGCGCACCGAGTACCACTGCTCGCGCTGCGGCGGGCACCACGGCCACGTCTTCGACGACGGCCCCGCGCCCACCGGCCAGCGCTGGTGCAACAACGGCGTCGCGCTGAAGTTCGTGCCCGACGAGTGAGCGACGACGAGCGAGCATTGCCGAGGCTCGCCGATTACTTGACAATGGCAAGTATTCTCCCGATGGCAGGAAGGCGTCCCCGATGCCCGTTCAGCGCTCCGCGAGGGCACGCCAGGTCGAAGCGGTCCGGCGCTTCAGCCGCTTCTACACGCGCCGCATCGGCGTGCTGCGCGAAGGCCTGCTGCACGGCGAGTTCCCGCTGGCGCAGGCGCGCGTGCTCTGGGAGCTCGCGCACCGCGAGCGCGCCACCGCCAGCGACCTCGCCCACGCGCTCGGACTGGACGCCGGCTACCTGAGCCGGCTGCTGCGCGCTCTGGCGCGCGCCGGGCTGGTGTCGCGCCGGCCGAACCCCGCCGACCGCCGCCAGGGCCTGCTCGCGCTCACGCGTGCCGGTCGCGGCGCGTTCGCGCGGCTCGACCGCCAGGCGCGACGCGAGGTCGACGCGATGATCGCTCCGCTGGCCGCCGGCGCGCGCGCGCGGCTCGTGCGCGCCATGGCCGAGATCGAGGCGCTGATCGAGCCCGGCGCCGCGACGGCGCCGGGCTACCGGCTGCGCCGCCACCGGCCCGGCGACATCGGCTGGGTGGTGCACCGGCACGGCGCCCTCTACGCGCAGGAATACGGCTGGGACGATACCTTCGAGGCGATGGTCGCCGAGATCGCGGCACGCTTCGTGCGCCGCCACCGGCCCGAGTGCGAGCGCTGCTGGATCGCCGAGGGCGAAGAAGGCATCGTCGGCTCGGTGTTCCTCGTGCGGCTGTCGAAGACCACCGCGCAGTTGCGGCTGCTCTACGTCGAGCCGCACGCGCGCGGGGCCGGGCTGGGCCGGCGCCTGGTGGACGAGTGCGCGCGGTTCGCGCGCGAGGCCGGCTACCGGCGCATCCGCCTGTGGACGAACGACGTGCTGCTCGCGGCGCGCGAGATCTACCGGCGCGCGGGCTATCGCCTCGTCGCGAGCGAGCCGTACCGCGGATTCGGGCACGACCTCGTCGGCGAGACCTGGGAGCTCGAGCTTTGAGCGGCCGCGCCCGCGGCGCGGCGCTCGCCGCGGGGGCCGCGGTCGGCGTCCAGGTCGGCGCCGCGACGGTCGTGTCGCGCTTCGCGCTCGAGCAGTGCGGCCCCTCCACGCTCGCGTTCCTGCGCTACCTGATCGGCGTCGGCGTGCTGCTGCCGTTCGTGCTGCGCGCGCCGCGCGTCGCGTTCGCGCGCCGCGACCTCGCCCCGATCGCGGTGCTCGGCGTGCTTCAGTTCGGCGTGCTGGTCGCGCTGCTCAACGTCGGCCTGCAGTACATCCCCGCCGGGCGCGCGGCGCTCGTGCTGGCGACGATGCCGCTGATGACGCTGCTGATCTCGGCGGCGCTCGGCCGCGAGCGGCTCACGCCCGCGTCGCTGGGCGGCGTCGCCCTCACGATCGCCGGCGTGGCGATCGCGCTCGGGCCGCGCGCGTTCGACCCCGGCGCGGGCGATCGCCAGTGGATCGGCAATCTCGCGGTGCTCGCCGGCACCGCGAGCGGCGCGGCGTGCAGCGTCTTCTACCGGCCCTACCTCGCGCGCTACCCGGCGCTGCAGTTGAGCGCGTTCGCGATGGCGTGCTCGGTGGTGTTCCTCGCCGGCGCCGCCGCGCTCGAGATCGCGTCCGGCCGCGCGCCGGCGCTGCGCGCGGACGGCTGGCTCGCGGCCGGATTCGTCGGCCTGAGCAGCGGGATCGGATACACGCTGTGGCTGTGGGCGCTCGCGCGCGCCTCGCCGACCCGCGTGACCGTCTTCATGGCGCTCAGCCCGCTGACGGCGGCGCTGATCGGTGCCGCGTGGCTGGGCGAGCCGCTCGACGCGCGCTTCGCGCTCGCGCTCGCGTGCGTCGCCGCGGGGCTGTGGATCTCGCAGCGTCGCTGAGCGACGCGCGCGGCGGCCGCGCGGGCCCTGCGCGGCGGCCCCCGGGGCGGGCCCCGCGGCGTCGGCGCGCGCCGGCCCGCGCGCTGCATTGCGATAAGATCGCGGCGAATCGACCCTGGAGTCCAGAATGCGTACGACGTTCAATTTCAGCGCCGGCCCCGCGGTGCTCCCGGAGGAAGTCCTCCAGCAGGCGGCCGCGGAGATGCTCGACTGGCACGGATCCGGCCAGTCCGTGATGGAGATGAGCCATCGCGGCAAGGAGTACATGGCGATCCACGCCCAGGCGGAGGCCGATCTTCGCGAGCTCATGGGCGTCCCGTCGAACTACAAGGTGCTGTTCCTGCAGGGCGGCGCCACGCTGCAGTTCGCGATGATCCCGATGAACCTGATGCGCGGCAAGGCGTCGGCCGACTACGTCAACACCGGCGAGTGGTCCAAGAAGGCGATCAAGGAGGCGAAGCTCTTCGGCAAGGTCAACGTCGCGGCGTCCGCCGAGGACCGCAACTTCACGTACGTGCCCGCGCGCGCGAACTGGAAGCTCGACCCGAACGCCGCCTACGTCCACATCTGCTCGAACGAGACGATCGGCGGAGTCGAGTTCAACTGGGTGCCCGACACCGGCGAGGTCCCGCTCGTCGCCGACGTCTCCTCCACGTTCATGTCGCGCCCGGTCGAGGTCTCGAAGTACGGCGTGATCTACGGCGGCGCGCAGAAGAACATCGGCCCCGCGGGCCTGACCATCGTCATCGTTCGCGAGGACCTCGTCGGGCACGCGCCGGCCGGCACGCCGAGCGTGCTCGACTTCAAGCAGCAGGCCGACAACGACTCGATGCTGAACACGCCGCCCACGTACTCGGTGTACATCGCGGGCCTGGTGTTCCAGTGGCTCAAGCGCCAGGGCGGCGTGGCCGGGATCGAGAAGCGCAACGTCGAGAAGGCGAAGCTGATCTACGACTACCTCGACTCCACCGACTTCTACCGCAATCCGGTCGATCGCGCCGACCGCTCCCGGATGAACGTGCCCTTCACGCTGAAGAACGCCGAGCTCGACGACGCGTTCCTCAAGGGCGCCCAGGCGCGCGGCATGCTGCAGCTCAAGGGTCACCGCTCGGTGGGCGGCATGCGCGCCTCCATCTACAACGCGATGCCGGTCGAGGGCGTGCGCGCGCTGGTCGAGTACATGCGCGAATTCGAGAAGAAGAATGGCTGACAGCTTCCGCATCCTGGTCCTGAACCAGATCTCGCAGCACGGGCTGCGGCGCCTCCCGGGCGAGCGCTACGAGGTCGGCAAGGACCTCGCCGAGCCGCACGCGATCCTGGTGCGCTCGGCCGACATGCACGCGATGCCGATCCCGTCGAGCGTGCGCGCGATCGGTCGCGCGGGCGCCGGCACCAACAACATCCCGGTCAAGGAGATGAGCGCGCGCGGGGTGCCGGTCTTCAACGCGCCCGGCGCCAACGCCAACGCGGTCAAGGAGCTGGTGCTCGCCGGCATGCTGATGGCCGCGCGCAATCTGCCGCCGGCGCTCGCGTTCGTCGCCGGGCTCGATCCCGCCGACAAGGACATGGACAAGCGCGTCGAGGACGGCAAGAAGTCGTTCGCGGGCTTCGAGCTCTCCGGCCACACGCTGGGCGTGATCGGCCTGGGCAAGATCGGATGCCTGGTCGCGGACGCCGCGATCCGCCTCGGCATGCACGTGATCGGCTACGACCCCGAGATCACGGTCGACGCCGCGTGGAGCCTGCCTTCGCAGGTCAAGCGCGCGAACTCGGTCGCCGAGATCCTGCGCGCGAGCCACTTCGTCACGCTGCACGTCCCGCTGGTCGCGGCCACGCGCAACCTGATCGACGCGGCCGCGATCGAGCAGATGCGCCACGCGAGCGTGCTGCTGAACTTCTCGCGCGAGGGCGTCGTCGACGAGTCCGCCGCGCTCGCCGCGCTCGATTCCGGCAGGCTGCGCCAGTACGTGTGCGACTTCCCGTCGGCCGCGATCAACGGGAAGAAGGGCGTGATCGCGCTGCCCCACCTGGGTGCGTCCACGCGCGAGGCCGAGGACAACTGCGCCGCGATGGTCGCCGACCAGCTGCGCGACTACCTCGAGCACGGCAACGTGCGCAACGCGGTCAACTTCCCCGACGTGGTCGTGCCGCGCGAGTCCGGGTTCCGGATCGCGATCGCGAACGCGAACGTGCCGAACATGGTCGGGCAGATCTCGACCGCGATGGCCCGGGCCGGCCTGAACATCCACAACATGATGAACAAGTCGCGCGGCGAGATGGCGTACACGCTCGTCGACGTCGACAGCCCGGTGCCCGCCGAGGTCGTGAAGTCGATCGGCTCGATCGACGGCGTGCTCGCGGTGCGCTACCTGCCGGCCGCCGCCTAGGGCCACCTCGCGGCCGGTCCGCCGCCGGGCCGCTCGCCGGCGCCCGCGCCGGCGTCGTCGTCGAGGAATCCGGCGGCGAGCGCGTCGAACGCCTCGGCGCGCTCGTACTGAACCCAGTGCCCGGCGCCCTCGATGACCTCGAAGCGGGCGTCGGCGTGCGCGAGCCGCAACTGCTCGCCGCGGCCGCGCACGTCGGGCAGCGCGGTCACGTCCTGCGCGCCCCAGATTCCGTAGAGCCGCGCGGGCGAGGCCGCGAGCACGTCGACGAGCGAGCGGCTGCGCGAGATGTCCTTGCTGCGAAAACGCGTGCGCTCGGAGTTCTCGCGGTGCAGCCGCAGCGCGAGCGCGTCCACGCTCGCCGGGTCGTGCAGCATCAGCACCTGCAGGTTCTGCGCGAGCGCCGCGTTCAGCTCGGCCGCGTCGGTCAGGTGCCGCCACGGGCGCATCGTTCGGCCCTCGAAGCGCGTGATGCCGAGCCCCGCCGAGCCGACGAGAACGAGCCGGCGCACCTGCGCGGGCCGCAGCGCGGCGAGGAAGCCCGCGACGACGCCGCCGAAGGAGAAACCCATGAGGTCGAGCGGGGCGTCGCGCGTGAAGAGCTCGTCGGCACCCGCCGACAGCACGCGGGCGATCGCGGCCGCGTCGCCGGGTTCGGCGAGCGAGTCGGAGTCGCCGTAGCCCGGCATGTCCGGCGCCCACACGGTGCGCCGCGCCGACAGCGACGCCACGTTGCGCACCCAGTGGCTCCAGGAACCGTGACCGCCGTGCGTGAGGACGATCGGGTCGCCCTCGCCCCAGCCGCGCCAGACGACGCGGCAGCCGCCCGCGGTCGTCTCGACGCGGCGGGCGCGCGCGAGCGTCGCGTCGAGCAGGTCCGGCGAGCTCACTTCGCGGGGCCGCGCGCGGGGCTCAATCGATCCTTGCGCCCGACGTCTTCACGACACGCGCCATCGCGTCGAAGTCCGATCGCAGCAGCGCGTCGAACGCCTCCGGCACCATCGTCGCGGGCTCGACGCCCTGGCGCGCGAGACGCTCCTGCACCGCGGGGTCGGCGAGCACCTTCGCGACCGCGGCATTGATGCGCTCGACCTCGGCGCGCGGCGTGCCTGCCGCCGCGAGCAGCCCGAACCAGGAATCGAACTCGTAGCCGGGCAGCCCGCTCTCGGCGATCGTCGGCAGGTCCGGCAGGAACTTCGAGCGCGTGCGGCCGGTCGTGCCCACCAGGTGGACGCGCGGGTCGCGCGCGAACGGCAGCGCCCCGATGCTCGCCGAGATCACCGCCTGTGCGCGCCCCGCGAGCACTTCACCGACCGCTTCCCCGGTGGCCTTGAGCGGGACGTGGACGATGTCGAGCCCCGCGAGGCCCGCGAAGTACGCCATCGCCAGGTGCGTCGCGCTGCCGTTGCCGGCCGACGCGTAGTTGTAGCGGCCCGGGCTCGCCTTGACCCAGCGGACGAACTCGCCGGCCGTCTTCGCGGGGACGTCGCCCGCGAGCATCAGCACGTAGCCGGCCCGGCCGATGTGGGCGACCGCCGTGAAGTCGCGCAGCGGGTGGTACGGCAGCTTCGCGTACAGCGAGCCGGCGATCGTGTGGCTCGCGGCGGCGAGCACCAGCGTCGTCCCGTCGGGCGTGCTGCGCGCGACCGACGCGGTGCCGATCGTGCCGCCCGCACCCGCGCGGTTCTCGACGATCACCGTGGCGCCGAGCGCCTGCCCGAGCTCGGCGTTCATCGAGCGCGCGAGGACGTCCTGCACGCCGCCGGCGGCGAACGGGACGACGATGCGGATCGTGCGCGCGGACTGCGCCGGCGCGGCCGCGGCCGCGGCGAACAGGGCCGCCGCGACGGCCAGCCGGAAGACTCGGTTCATGACGGAATTCTCCTTGGATTCGAACGCCCGGCGCCGCCGGGTCAGAGGCCGCACCAGTCGCGCACGATGAACTCGTAGAGCTCGACCGCCTGCCCGAGCCGCGAGACGCTGCACCACTCGTCGGTCTGGTGCGCGAGCGCCGCCTCGCCGGGGCCGAGCACGACCACCGGCGCCCGCGGCCACGCGCGGCGCAGGTTGCCGGCGTCGGTGTTGTACGTCGTCGTGCGCGGCTCGATCGGCTCGCCCAGCGCGCGCGAGCACGCGTCGAAGACGCGCCGAACCCAGCGATCCGCCGGGTCGGTCCAGACGGCCGGCGAGTCCTGGAAGACCTCGAGCGTCGCCTGCGGCCCGACCGCTTCGCGCACGCGCGCGAGCACCGCGGCGTGGTCCATTCCGGCGACGGTGCGGATGTCGACGCCCATGCTCGCGAAGTCCGGCACCGAGTTGATCGTGTCGCCGCCGTGCAGCGTGCCGACGTTCAGCGTCGGGTGCCCCATCACCGGGTGCCCGCCGGCCGCGCGCGTGCCGGCGCGCCGCGCGGCCTCGTCGTAGTCCTCGTCGCGATCGAAGCGGAACGCCTGCAGCCGGCACGCGGCGCAGGCGGCCTTGTAGACCGCGTTCTCGCCGAGGTGCGGCATCGAGCCGTGCGCGGCCACGCCGTGGAAGCCGGCGTGGAACTTGATCGTGCCCTTGTGTCCGACGTGGGGATAGTTCGACGTGGGCTCGCCGACGACGATCGCCCCCGCCCCGCCCAGCGCACCGCCGTCCTCGACGAGGTGTCGGGAGCCGACGCAACCGCCCTCCTCGGCCGCGGTGAGCACCAGCTTGAGCCCCGCGCTGCCGGCCAGCCGCGGCGCGAGCCTGCGGACGGCCACCAGCATCGCGGCGATCCCGCCCTTCATGTCGGAAGCGCCGCGCCCGTAGAGCCGGTCGCCGTCGGTCTCGCCGCCGAACGCGGCGCGTTCCCAGCGCGCGGCGCCCAGCGGCACGGTGTCCAGGTGCCCGGTGAGGACGATCGGCGCGCGGTCGTCTCGACCGCCGATCGTCGCGACCAGGTTCGCGCGTTCATCGGCGAACCCGTGCAGGTTCACCGCGAATCCCCACTGCTCGAGCAGCCGCGCGAGCTGTCGCGCGCAGCCGGCTTCGCGGCCGGGCGGATTGATCGTGTCGATCGCGATCAGCGATCGGGTGAGCGAGACGACGTCGGACGGGTCCATGAGACGGGGCGGCACGCGGCGCCGCGGGCGATCGGGCGATCGGGCGATCGGGCGACATTGTGCCCGAGTCGGGCGCGCGGACGTCGCACGACGGGCCTGTGCGCGTTCCGCAGCGGGTGCGGGCCGGCCGTGCGGTGCGGGCGGGCTCACCGAGGCGGCGGCACGCCGACGCCGTTTTGCGTGTGCTTCGCCGGACACGCGGGTTGACCGGGGTTGTCAAGGCGTCGAATCCCCCACATATTGAGGTACATTGGAACTCGCGGGCGCACCGAAAGAGGGCGCTCGGCGGCTACGGCGCCTGCCGAGCGTCACGGATCTACCCGATCCCCACGGCGCGACGCAACGAATGCGCAAAATCCAAAAGATCGTGCAGTCGACTCGCCGTTCAACCGACGACCTTCCGCCCGCAGACGTTCGACACGGACCGCGGAGCCCGGGCACGCCGCCCGACCCGGCCCAGGATCGGGCCGATCCCGCGGATGCTCCGTGCGAGACCGACCCGACGTCCGCCGCGCTCGGCGCCGATTCGTTCGCCTGGCAGAGCGCGCCGATTCCTTCCGTGATCCTGGGGTCCGACGGCGCGATCCGCGCCCGCAACCGGGCCGCGCAGGCGCTCTGGCAAAGCGACCCGGCGTGGGCCGCCGAGGCGCGGGCGGCGCTGCGAGCACCGCCGGGCGGACCGGATTCGCCCGGGGTGCGGATCGGCGACACCGCGTGGCGGATCGACGCCTGCCCGACGCCGGACGGCCGGAACCGGGTGCTGTGGCTCACGGCACAGGGCGACGCCGTTGCGCGCGCCGAGGCCGCGGAACATCAGCTCAGGATCGCCCGCTGGCGCCTCGACGCGGTGCGCTCGTGCCTCGGGTTCTGGGAACTCGACATGCACACCGGGCGCGTGACCTGGAACACCGAGCTGCTGCTGCAGCTCGGCTATCCCGACGCCCACTTCGAGGAGCCCGCCGGCGACGTCTACCGCCACGTGCACCCGGACGACGTGCCGCGGATGCACGAGAAGATGGTGGCGCTGATCCGGGACGGCGGCGAGAACACCTTTCGCGCCCGAATCGTGCGGCCGGACGGGAGCGCCTGCTGGTTCCAGGCGTCGTCGCTCGCGATTCGCGGCGACGACGGCCGCACGCAACGCGTCGTCGGCACGCTGCGCGACATCGGCGCCGAGGTCGACGCCCACGAGGCGCGCGAAGACCTGCTCGATCGCCTGCAGCTCGCGCTCGAGACCGCGCAGATCGGCGTGTGGGAGTGGGACGCGCGCACCGACCAGTTCACGTCCGACCGCCGCACCCGCAGCCTGCACGGGCAGGCGATCGACGGGCCCGTCTTCGGAAGGGAACAGGCCTACGCACTGGTGCGCCCGGCCGACCGCGCCGAGATCTACGAGAAGTTCCGCGCCGCGGCCCAGGACGGCACGCGCGGCGACATCGAGGTCCCGTTCCAGCTGCCCGGCGGCGAAGTGCGCTGGATCCGCGAGACGTTCCTCGTGCGGCGCGCGCCCGACGGCAGCCTCGTGAGCATGGTCGGCACGGCCTCGGACCTGACCGAGCGGCGCGCGGTCGAGGCTTCGATCCGTTCGCTGGCCGAGCGCCTGACGCTCGCGACCTCGGGCGCCGGCATCGGGATCTGGGAATACGACGCGAGCCGCCGCGCGCTCGAATGGGACGCTCGCTGCTTCGCGCTCGCGGGCGCGTCGCCCGCCGACGGCGTGCCCGCATTCGACTGCCTGGTGCGTGCGCTGCTGCCGGACGACTTCGCCCGCCTGAAGACCGAGCTGCGCGAGGCGCTCGACCAGGGACGCGATCTCGACGCGGAGCTTCGCTTCCTGATGCCGAACCGGGAGCTCGCGCACGTGACGATCAAGGGCGTTCCGGTGCGAACCGCCGAGGGCTCGACGGACCGCGTCATCGGCGTCGCGTGGGACGCCACCGCCCGACGCCAGGCCGAGTCGCTGCGCCTGCAGAAGGCCCGCGTCGAAGCGGCCGACCAGGCCAAGACCGTCGTGCTCGCGCGCCTGGCCGAGGACATCATCGGCCCGCTGACGACGTTGTCGAGCACGCTCTCGCCGCTGCTCGCCAGCGCGAGCCTGCCCCAGTTCGCGCAGCTGCGCGAGCAGCTCGCCCGCGTGAGCGTCGTCAACGAGGACTTCCTCGCGCGGCTGAACAACCTGCTCGATCTCGCCCGGCTCGAGGTCACCGACGCGGGGGTCGTGCTGCAGCCGCTGCCGCTCGAGCCGATCGTGCGCGAGGCGCTGGCGCGCCTGGGCGAGGTCGCCCGGCGTCACGGGGTCGAGGTCGTACCGCTCCCGGCCGACGCCGCGGACCTGCACGTGTGGTCGGAGCCGCAACGGCTGCATCGCATCGTCGTCAGCCTGCTCGACGTCGCGGTGCGTCGCAGTCCGATCGGCGGGCGGCTCGCGCTCTCGCTGAAGTCGTCGGGATCGATGCGGCACGCGCTCGTGATCGACACGGCCGTCGTGACTTCCGCGACGGCCCCGATCGCGCCCGTCGACGAAGCGCCGCGCGCGGCCGACGGCCTCGACGACGACATCGTCTGGTTCCTCGCCCAGCGGCTCGCGGAGCCCGCGGGCGCGTCGATCGACGCCTCGACGGGGCCGGGCGGAGCGCTCGCGTTCACGCTCGCCCTGCGCGCGGCCTCGGTCGAGCGCACGCGCGGCGGCGCTCCGTCGCGGTGGGCCGCTTACTCGACGCTGCCCGCGCCGCGCGCGAGCATCGTCTGCGTCGGCGGCGACGCCCGCACGCGCGCCACGCTCCGGCGCGCACTCGCGGCGGGCGGACACGCGCACCTGCTGACCGTTCAGAACCTGCACGAGCTCGTGATGCTGTCGCGCCACCGCGCGATCGCGGTCGCCTGCATCGGCGACGCGGGCGCCGATCCGATCGCGCAGTGCCTCGAGATCGAGGAAGCCCGCCGGCAGCCGGGGCTTTCCGGCACCGCCTTCGTCGTCCTCGCCCAGGCGCTCGCCGACACGCTCGCGAGGCCGGGTCTCGACGCGACGGCGCCGCCGCGCGATGCCGGGGTCGAGCTGCTGGCGATGCCCCCCGATCCCGAGCACTTCCAGGCGCGGATGCGCCGCTGGGGGCTCGCCCGCCCGGGCGCGGAGGCTGCGGCGTGAGCGCGCGCGTCGTTCCGTTGCCCGGCGCCGAGCGCGAGGTCCCGTCGCCGCCCGCACGCGTGCCATCGCTGCTGCTCGCGGGCATGGAATCGATCGGCTCGATCGCGCTGGTCGCCGACGACGCCCTGCAGGTGCTCCACGCGAACGGCCGGGGCCTGGAAGCGGGCGTCGCGCCGGGGCAGCCGCTCGCCGAGGCCCTGGCGCGGCTGCGCGAGCACTTCGCCGGGCTCGCCGGCGGCGGCGACCAGGGCGCGGGCTGGTCGCTGTCGTTCAAGCGCGTCGAGCTGCCCGGGTTCGGCGGCTTCGTCGCGTCGGTGCGCGCGCGCGTGCGGGGCGGCGAGTCGTCCGACGACGCGGTCGAACGGCTGCTGCTCCAGAACATCCAGCTGCAGGAACGCCTCGTCAGCCAGGAGATGAGCCAGCGCCAGGCCTTCTCGGCGGCGGACGCGCAGAAGCGCCAGTTCGCGGCCGAACTGCACGACGGCCTCGGACAGTTCCTGACCGGCGTCGCGTTCCTCGCCCGGTCGCTGTTCGAGTCGATCGAGGCCGGCGAGCCGTCGCGCCCGGCGGACGCCGGCCTGCTCGTCCAGCTGCTCAACGAGGCGGTGGCGCGCACGCGTGCGACCGCCCACGGGCTGTGGCCGATCACCTACGAGCGGATGTCGCTGCGCGACGCGCTCGAGCAGCTCGCGGCCGACATCGAGCGGCTGCACGGGATTCGCTGCGAGGTCCAGGCGATCGACGAACCGGCCGGCATCGGCGCGGAAGTCCTGCACGAGATCATCCGCATCGTCCAGGAGGCGGTGTCCAATGCGATCCGGCACGCGCAGGCGCGCCAGATCACGGTGCGGCTCGAGTCCCTGGGGCCGGACTTCGTGATCAGCATCGCCAACGACGGGTTGTCGTGGAACGTCGACCGTGCCGGCAGCAGCGGCGGCATCGGGCTGGTCGGCATGCGACTGCGTGCGCAGGCCATCGACGCGGAATTCTCGATCGACCGGCTCGAGAGCGGCGGCAGCGAGGTCACGCTGCTGCTTCGCGGCGCCGCGCACGCCGCCCCCTTGCACCTTCGAAAGGAAACGGACTCGTGAAGAACACGCCCCCCGCCACCCCCAGGCGCAAGGTGCTCGTCGTCGACGACCACCCGATCGTGAGCCGCGGGATCAGCCTGCTGCTCGGCCAGACCGACGACCTCGAGTGCCCCTGGGAGGCGCGCGACGCGGACTCCGCGCTCGCGATCCTGCGCGAGCACACGGTCGACCTCGCCGTCGTCGACGTGTCGTTGCCGGGCGTGTCCGGCATCGAGCTCACGCGCCGCCTGCTGCAGCACTCGCCGGACCTGCCGGTGCTGATGCTGTCGATGCATTCGGAATCGCTGTACGCGGAACGGGCGCTCGTCGCCGGCGCGCGCGGATTCCTCATGAAACAGGCCGCCACCGAGCAGCTCGTCGAGGCGATCCGCAAGCTGCTCGCCGGCGGCATCTACGTGAGCCCGGCGGTCGAGCGCCGGCTGCACCGGCTGCTCACCGCGGAGGCCGCGCCCGCCGCGCCGCCGCCGGAGGACGCCCCGATCCAGGGGCTGAACGCGCGCGAGTACGAAGTCCTGCAGATGATCGCGCAGGGGTACACGTCGGCGGAGATCGCGACGCGGCTGAACCGCTCGGTGAAGAGCGTCGAGCTCTATCGGGCGTCGCTGCGCGGCAAGCTCGGCGTGGCGTCGCCGGCCGAACTCGTGCGCCGGGCGGTCGAGCTCTTCGGAACGCGGGCGGCCTGACGCCCGCCTCCCCGGCTCGGCTCCGCGCGGAGCCGCTTGAAATTTCGTCGCCCCGCCGCTATTATTAGCACTCGCAGACGATGAGTGCTAACACCGCTCGATGCGGTGACGTCGCCAAGACCACACCGTCGCCTCGTTCATGGCCGCTCCCGGGCGGCCTCGATTTTCAAAAAAGTCAATTCATTCAAGAATTTAGGAGCCAAGTTCATGAAACTTCGTCCCCTGCACGATCGCGTGATCATCAAGCGCCTCGACACCGAGCGCAAGACTGCGTCGGGCATCGTGATCCCGGACAACGCCGCGGAGAAACCGGATCAGGGCGAGATCCTGGCCGTGGGCAACGGCAAGGTCGACGACAACGGCAAGCTGCGTCCCCTGGGCGTCAAGGTCGGTGACAAGGTGCTGTTCGGCAAGTACAGCGGCCAGACCGTCAAGGTCGACGGCGACGAGCTGCTCGTCATGCGCGAAGAAGACATCATGGCCGTCGTCGAAGGCTGAGCCTCGGACGACTTCCACTCCCCTCTATTCCGGAATCATCCAGGAGACTGAACAATGGCAGCCAAACAAGTCCTGTTCCACGACGATGCCCGCCACAAGCTGGTCGCGGGCGTGAACATCCTCGCCGACGCGGTCAAGGTCACGCTGGGCCCGAAGGGCCGCAACGTGGTGCTCGAGCGCAGCTTCGGCGCCCCCACCGTCACCAAGGACGGCGTCTCGGTCGCGAAAGAGATCGAGCTGAAGGACAAGTTCCAGAACATGGGCGCGCAGATGGTCAAGGAAGTCGCTTCCAAGACCTCCGACAACGCGGGTGACGGCACCACCACCGCCACCGTGCTGGCGCAGGCGATCGTTCGCGAAGGCATGAAGTACGTCGCCGCGGGCATGAACCCGATGGACCTGAAGCGCGGCATCGACAAGGCCGTCGGCTCGCTGACCGAAGAGCTGAAGAAATTCAGCAAGCCCTGCACGACGACCAAGGAAATCGCCCAGGTCGGCGCGATCTCCGCGAACTCCGACAGCGAGATCGGCGAGATCATCTCCAAGGCGATGGAGCAGGTCGGCAAGGAAGGCGTCATCACCGTCGAGGACGGCAAGTCGCTGAACAACGAGCTCGACGTCGTCGAGGGCATGCAGTTCGACCGCGGCTACCTGTCGCCGTACTTCATCAACAACCCGGACAAGCAGATCGCCGTGCTCGACGACCCGTTCGTCCTGCTGCACGACAAGAAGATCTCCAACATCCGTGACCTGCTGCCGGTGCTCGAGCAGGTCGCCAAGGCCGGCAAGCCGCTGCTGATCGTCGCAGAGGAAGTCGAAGGCGAGGCGCTGGCGACCCTGGTCGTCAACAACATCCGCGGCATCCTGAAGACCGTCGCGGTCAAGGCGCCCGGCTTCGGCGACCGTCGCAAGGCGATGCTCGAGGACATGGCGATCCTGACCGGCGGCGTCGTGATCGCCGAAGAGACCGGCATGACGCTCGAGAAGGCCACGCTGGCCGACCTGGGCCGTGCCAAGCGCGTCGAGATCGGCAAGGAGAACACCACGATCATCGACGGCGCCGGCGACACGAAGAACATCGAGGCGCGCGTCAAGGCGATCCGCCAGCAGATCGACGAGGCCACCAGCGACTACGACCGCGAGAAGCTCCAGGAGCGCGTGGCCAAGCTCGCCGGCGGCGTCGCGGTGATCCGCGTCGGTGCCGCGACCGAAGTCGAGATGAAGGAGAAGAAGGCCCGCGTCGAGGACGCGCTGCACGCCACGCGCGCGGCCGTCGAAGAGGGCATCGTCGCGGGCGGCGGCGTGGCGCTGCTGCGCGCGCGCGCCCAGGTCAAGGTCGCGGGCGACAACCCCGACCAGGACGCCGGCATCAAGATCGTGATGCGCGCCGTCGAAGAGCCGCTGCGCTGCATCGTCTCCAACGCCGGCGACGAGCCGAGCGTCGTGGTCGCCAAGGTCCTCGAGGGCAAGGGCAACTTCGGCTACAACGCCGCGAACGGCACCTATGGCGACCTGGTCGACATGGGCGTCGTCGACCCCACCAAGGTCACGCGCACCGCGCTGCAGAACGCGTCGTCGGTCGCCGGCCTGATGCTGACCACCGACGCGATGGTCGCCGAGCAGCCGGAAGACAAGCCGGCCGCGGGCGGCATGCCCGGCGGCATGGGCGGCATGGGCGGCATGGGCGGGATGGACATGTAAGCCCGCCGGGGCGCACGGGCCGGTTCGCCGGCCCGGGCAACCCGAACGCAGCCGGCCCGCACGTCGGGCCGGCGAACCGAGAAGAGCCCGCGCGAGCGGGCTCTTCGCTTTCTGGCGGGTGCCGACGACCGGGGGCCGGAGCACGACGCGCGGGCGCCAGATAAAACGCTAAGCTTCCAAATCCGGGCCGGCACCACAGCCACCGGACGGCATGCTTCCAATTGGATCGCGAGGACCCCCGGATCCCGCAAGGCTTTGATCGCCGCCAATTGATACGCTAAGCTTCTAAAATGACTCGCCGAATCCCGCCCCTGGACGGACTCGACGAAGCCACGCGGCTGCACCGCGCGGCGTCGGCCCTGCAGCGCTGGATGCACGACTCGCGCTCGCCGGGCTCGATCGGAACGTCGAAACTGTGGGCGCTCGCCATACTGCAACGAGACGGCCCGAGCACGGCGGGCGCGATCGCAGCCGAGCTCGGCGTCCAGCCGCAATCGATGACGCGGCTGCTCGCGGACCTGCAGGCGCGCGGCGCGATCGTCCGCCACCAGGACGCGACCGACCGCCGGCGGGTCGACGTCGCGATCACGCGCGCGGGCACGACCCTGCTGCTGTCGGAAGCGCGCACACAGCGCGAACGGCTCGCGCGAGTGATGCAGCAGCGGCTGACGCACGCCGAACGCGGCATCCTCTCGGTCGCCGCCGACCTGATGCTGCGGCTGACTCGGGTCGCCGATCCGCCCGCGTCGCAGACGCGGCCCGCGCCCGGGCGCGGGGCCGAGCGATGAGTTCCGCCGTTTCCGTGCCCACGGCGCGCGAGCGCGGCGCGCTCGCCGGCATCCTGATGCTGGCCCTCGGCCTGCGCCTGTGGGGCCTGGACCAGAACGGCTGGGGCGCGGAGTACTACTCGGCCGCCGTGCGCAGCATGGCCGAGAGCGCGCGCAACTTCCTCTTCGTGGCCTTCGACCCTTCGGGCTTCATCTCGGTCGACAAGCCGCCCCTCGCGCTGTGGATCCAGGTCGGGGTCGCGAAGCTCTTCGGCTACACGCCGGCGAGCCTGCTGGTTCCGCAGGCGATCGCGGGCACGGCGTCGGTCTGGGTGCTGTACCGGATGTCGCGGCCGCCGTTCGGCGCGGCCGCCGCGCTGCTCGCCGCGCTGTTCATGGCGCTGGCTCCGATCTCGGTCGCGGTCAATCGCACCAACAACATGGACACGTTCCTGGTCCTGACGCTGATGCTGGCCGCGTGGGCGCTGCTGCGCGCCTGCGAGACCGGCCGCACGCGCACGCTGCTGGGCGCGATGGCGCTCGTGGGCGTCGGATTCAACGTGAAGATGCTCGCCGCCTTCGTCGTGCTGCCCGCGTTCGCGCTCGCCTGGCTCGCACGCGCGCCGGTTGCGCCGGCGCGCAGGGTGCGCGATCTCGCGCTCGGCGGCGTGGTGCTGGCGCTGGCGTGCCTGCCCTGGCCCCTGGCGGTCGAGCTCGCGTCGCCGAACGACCGTCCTTGGGTGGGCAGCTCGCAGACGAATTCGATGTTCGAGCTGCTCGTCGGCCACAACGGCGCCGGGCGTTTCGTCGCGCAGTTCCGCTCTCGCGCCGCGGGCGTGTCCGCCGCCGCGGCCCCGCGCGCGCCGGGCGGCGCGGCGGCGGGAGCGGACGCGGGTTCACCGGGCACGACGACCGGCGCGGCGGGCAACGCACGGGGCCTCGCCGCGAGTCCGGCGGACGCGACATCGACGCCCGGCGGCGGGCGGGGCGCCCTGGCCCGCCTGTTCGTTCGCGCCCCCGTCGGCCCGCTGCGGCTCGCCGACGGCCAGCTCGCGGCCCAGTTCGCGTGGCTGGCACCGCTCGCGCTGGTCGCGTTCGTGCCGGCGCTGGCGCGCTCGGGCCGCGCGCGCATCGAGCCCGCGGCGAAGAGCGCGCTGCTGCTCTGGGGACTCTGGTGGGCGACCTACACGGCCGTCTACAGCGCCGCCGGCGGGATCATGCACTTCTACTACCTGTCGACGCTGGCACCGGCCGTCGCGGCGCTGGCCGGTGCGGGAACGGTGTGGCTGTGGAGGCTCGGCCGCCCGGATCGACCGCACGCCGGCACGACCGCGCTCGCCGCGCTGCTGGCCGTCACGGCGGCGTGGCAACTGACCATCACGGCCGACGCGCTCGGCTGGACGCCGGCGTTCCTGCTCGAGCACATCGGCGACTGGCGCGGGGCAATCCACGCCGCGATGGTGGCCGCGGTCGCGCTGGCGATCGCCGCGCTGCTGGCCGCATCGCGCGGCACGGCACGCGCAGCGGCGAGCGCGACTGCGAGCGCGACTGCGAGCGCGACTGCGAGCGCGACCGCGAGCGCGACCGCGAGCGCGACATCGGCGCGAATCGGCGCGACGCTGGGCGTCTGCGCACTGCTGGTGCTGCCGGCGGCCTGGGCGCTGAGCGCCGTGCTCAGGCCCGCGCAGGGCATCGCGCCGTCGGCGGACCTGCGCCGGCTCGACCCCGACCTCGGCGAGATCGACCGGCGCGTGCTCGCGAGCTTCGGCCGCCTGCCCGATACCTCGCGACTCGTCGACTACCTGCGTCGCCATCGTGCCGGCGAACGCTGGCTGCTGAGCACCACGTCCACGCAACTGGCGGCGCCGATCATCATCGCGCACGGCGAGCCGGTGATGGCGCGCGGCGGCTTCCACGGGCTCGACCCGGCGATCGACGTCGAAGCGCTGCGACGAAGCGTCGCGCGCGGCGAGCTGCGCTACCTGATGCTCGGCGACGCGACGCTGGTCAGCCAGCGCATGGGTGCGAGCGAGGCACAGCGCCCGATCGAGGACTGGGTCCGCGCCCAGGGCGAGCGCGTGGACCCCCGCCACTGGCGCACGCGGACCTGGCGAACCCGCGCCGAACTCTGGGACATGAACCCGGACGCCGACTTCGAGTGGCTCCTCCGGCCGTGACCGCGAACACGGCGGCGCGAGCGCCGGCGCCGGGGTTCAGGGCTTGCCGCCGAGCGCCGCCGCCTCCGCCGCGCAATCGCGCTCGGGACGCGAGCCCTTCGCCCGTGCGGCGGCCACCTCCTCGCGCGCCAGCGCGAGCTGTGCGTTGAACACCGGGTTCGAGTGCAGGCGCGCGACCGCCCCCGCGCCGACGACGCGCCCGGCGTCGACGTCGCTCTGCCAGTGAACGCCGCAGACCACGCGGCTCTGGCCGTACGCGAGGCCACGCGCGAGCAGCGCATCGGTGCGCTCCGGAGCGATCTCGGCGAGGATCAGCGCGCTCGCCCATCCGAGCGCGGAGTGCCCCGACGGGTACGAGCCGTCGCGTGACAGCTGGGGCTCGTCGGAAGGCGTGCAGGTCGCCTCCTTCGCCTGCACGAACGGGCGCTGGCGCTTGTAGTGATCCTTGGCCGCGTACGTGGACAGCCCCGCGTCCACGAGGCTGCGTCGCAGCAGCATCGCGAGATGCGGCGTCGCCTCGGCGGAGATCCCGACGCCGAGCGCGCACGAGAAGTTCTGCGCAACCATCGGGAACGCGAGCACCGCGTCATCGGCCGCGAGCTTCCAGCGCGCGGAGTCCCTGAGCGCGCGCGTCGAACGGTAGACCGACTGGTCGAGCGCGGCCGCGGGCGAGCCCGGTGCCGGCGGCGGCGCGAGCAGCGTGAAGCTGTTCGGCAGGTCGCCGCGTGGCAGATAGCCGGCAGGCATGCCGGGGCGCAACTGAGGAACCAGCGCGGGCGACGTCGGCGGCGGCGGTGCGGACGGCGTCGGCGCGCTCGCGCAGGCCGCCAGGGTTGCACACGCCAGCGCCAGCAGCCCGCGCGCGCCCGCGTTCGCGCGGCCGGGCTCCCCGCCGGTGTTGATCGTCCGGATGTTCATGAAGGACCTCCTCCCTCGTCGTTGGTTTTCGAATCTGTCCGATGCACCGGCCGGCGACCGTACCCGCTCAGCGGGCCACCGCCGCCGACGCGTGCCGTGCGATCGCGTCGACGATCCCCGGCCACGCCGAGATCGGCAGGGAATGACCCATGCCCGGGACCGTCAGCAGGCTCGCGTTCGCCACCGCGTTCGCGACGTCGACGCCGTGCGCGTGCGGCAAGAGCGGATCCGCGTCGCCGTGGATCACGAGCGTCGGCACCGCGACCTGGCGCAGCCCGGACGTGCGGTCGCCGGACGCGAGCGTCGCGGCGAGCTGGCGCACCGCGCCGGCCGGGCTCGGCCCGCGCTCGAAACTGCGCGCGGCGCGTGCGGCGTCGCGCGCCTCGTCTTCCGGAAATCCGGGGCCGCGCAGCAGCCGCGCGACCTGAACCTGCCTCGCGCAGTAGCCGTCGCGATCGATCGGCGCCGGCGTGAACAGCAGCGCCACGGCGTCGGGACGGCCCATCGGCAACCCCGGCTTGCCCGACGTCGACATGATCGACGTCAGGCTGCGCACGCGCGCGGCGTGGTGGATCGCGAGCTCCTGGCCGATCGCGCCGCCCATCGAAGCGCCGACCACGTGCGCGCGCTCGATGCCCAGCGCGTCCATCAGCCCGATCACGTCGAGCGCCATGTCGCGCAAGGTGTACGGGGCCGTCACGGGCTGGCCCGCGAGCGCCTTCTGGAACATCGCACCGACGTCGGGCAACCCGAGCGCGTCGAGCCGGCTCGACAGTCCGACGTCGCGATTGTCGAAACGGATCACGCGAAAGCCGCGCGCGGCGAGCATCGCGCAGAATTGCTCGTCCCAAGCGATCATCTGGGTCGCGAGGCCCATGATCAGCAGCAGCGCCGGATCGGCGGGATCGCCGAAGGCGTCCCAGTGGATTCGCACCCCGTTGACGTCGGCCGGCGAGGCCGGCGTGCTGCCCGCGGTCGTCATTGTTCTTTCTCCCGTCGATCGCGACGCGCCCGGCGGACTCCCATCGCGATCCGGCCTGAAGAGTACACTCGCTGGCCGCGCCTGCGCGAACGCCGCCCGGCGGATGCGCCGCGCAGCCAGTGCCCCGGCCCGGGCGCGGCGACCGTTCGGGTCACGAGGAGGACGCCACGTTGCAGCCAGAGCAGCGCACGAACGGGCGCGGCAGGCGCCGCTGGCAGCGCGTGCTGCTCGCGCCGCTGGTGCTGCTCGCGGCGCTGGTGTTCGCGCTCGAGGACTGGCTCTGGGACCCGCTCACGCGGCTGGTCTCGGGGCTGATGCGCCTGCCGGCACTGCGACGCGTCGACGTCGCCGTGCGCTCGCTGCCGCCGTACGCCGCGCTCGCGGCACTGCTCACGCCCGCGCTCGTCCTGCTGCCGCTGAAGGTCGTCGGCCTGGCGCTCTTCGCGCGCGGTCACGCGGGGCTCGGCGTCGGCGTGTTCGCCGCCGCCAAGGTGACCGGCACCGCGATGCTCGCGTGGCTGTGGTCGGCGGTCCAGCCGAACGTGCGCCGAATCCCGTGGGCGAGCCGCTGGATCGACGCGCTGCTGAAGATCAAGGCTCGCGTCTACGAGCGGGTCACGTCCTGGCCGCCGGTCGCGCGGGCACGCGCAAGCGCTCGCGCCTGGCGGATGCGGGCACGCGGGCGCTGGCGCGCCTGGCGCGCCGCGCGTGCCGTCGCCCGCCGGCGGCGCGACGCCGCGAGTTCCTGAGCCCGCGCGCCGCGGCTTCAGCCGGGGGCCGCGCCGAGCGGCACCAGCATGCCCGTGGAGGTCGCCTGCGCGGCGAGGCGCCCGTCCGGGCTCCAGAGGTCGCCCTCGAGGAACACCACGCGCTTGCCGCGGCGCACGACGCGGCCCTCGACCGTACCCTCGCCCGGCCCGACGCGCTCCAGGAAGCACACCTTGATCTCGAGGCTCGCCACCGTGAGCGTGTGCCCGGTGTCGTGGTGTACCGCCTGCGCCATCGCGGCGTCGAGCCACGCGGTGATGAAGCCGCCCTGGGCGACCGTGCCGTTCGTGTGACAGTACTCCCGCCGCACGGTGAAGCCGGCACGCACGCTGCGCGACTTCTCGTCCCACGCGATCACGTGGAAGTTCCCCATCGATTCGTGCAGCGCGCGTCCCGAGCGGATGCGCGCTTCGAGTTCGTCGTCCATCGTCACCCTCCGAAGTCCTCTCGATTGTCCTTCAATTGTCAATCGTGTCCGCGGGCCTCGGTGCTAGACTTTCCGGCGCACGCAACCGACCAAGGGAGCAACGAAATGTCGATCGAGGCGCTTCAGGCAGTTCTGAACAAGCACCACTTCGCGGACGAGTTCGAGCCCCGGCATTTCGAGAAGCTGCGCACGCTCGCGCGCGAAGTCCGTTTCTCGCCGGACCAGATCATCTTCCGCGAAGGCGACGACACCCACGACTTCTACCTGATCGCCCAGGGCCGCGTCGGCCTCGAGATCGTGATCCCCGACGGCATCGTGCGGGTGCACACACTGACGGCCGGCGACGAGCTCGGCTGGTCCGCGGTGCTGATGGGCCAGGGCAAGTACTTCCAGGCGCGCGCGCTCGAGGCCGTCGAGATGTACGCATTCGACGGCAACCGCCTGATCGAGGCCTGCCGCCAGGACACCGCCTTCGGCTACGCGCTGATGCACCGGCTGCTCGGCGTCGTCGCGAGCCGCCTGCAGTCCACGCGGATGCAGCTCATCGACTCGTTCTCGCCGGTCGCCAAGCGGGCGGGCGCCTGAGCGGGCAAGGCCGTGAGCGGACCGCCCTTCGGGCGCGGGGGAGGCGGCCCCCTTCCGGGGGCTGCCCTGCGGTGCTCGCCCTCAGGGCCCGCGGCGTAACTCGCTGCGCTCGCGTGCCGCGAGCTCCGCTCAGACAAACGCCGCGAGAAT
>JAXMEE010000002.1:0-410320 GCA_046348465.1 Burkholderiaceae bacterium | reverse complement strand
CGGGCTGCGGCACCGGCCCGAGCTGATCCCGAAGGTGGCGATGGCGCTGACGGGGCGCGGCGGGGGGCGGTGAGGCGCGCCTTCTGCGCGTGGGGCCTGCGTCGGTTCGACGGCGCGTCGGCCTGCGCGGGGCGGCCGCGGAAGCGTCGACTACAATGCCGGGGCCCGGAGGGTTGGCAGAGCGGTCGAATGCGGCGGTCTTGAAAACCGTTAGGGGCGCAAGCTCCTCGGGGGTTCGAATCCCTCACCCTCCGCCAATTCAGTCCTGTTCGATGTAGTTGAGGCCTTCAGGCAGCATCCTGGTGCCCTCCCGCGATTGGCGGTAGGTGGGCAGCATGTCGTCGTCTTTGAAGCGTTCCATGACCATGAACAGCATGGCATGCCTCGTCGTGGAACGTTCACCGATCAGTGACCGTGGACCTTCTCCTGCAACCACACCTTGATCAGGGACTGGTACGGCACGTCGCGCGCTCGTCGGCCTCGTTCGTGAACGTCGGAATCGGCTTACGCGGCTTGCTCATAGATCGCTCGCTCCTTTCGGTGCATGTCCCGAGCGGGTTCCCGAGCGCTGTGCTTCGTGTCCTCGGACATCCGCAGCGGGGCGCACTTTCTCGACCCCAAGGGTACGATCGCCGCTCAGCGGGGATCCGCGCGAAAGATGCCCGAATTCCTGACGGCGGTCGTTGTCGCCCACGCCTCCGACTTCGACCGCCCCGAGAGCACGCCCGGCCCGTCTTGCTTCAAGTGCGGCAAGCGCCGCGAGCGCCGCGTGGAGACGGGCATGAGCGAGGACGAGTCCATCCTCTGGCGCTGCTCCGCGTGCGGCGCCGAGGGACGGGTTGCCAATTGGCAAGGCTCGTTCTGGGGCCCGTCGCAGTACATGCGTACGGCCTGCATGCGCGCACGAATGCGCGCCTGGGACAGGAATCCGACGACGGCGACTCTCCTAAGCCACTGATCACTCTGGGTCATGCCGCAGCCTCGAGTTCGAAGCTGACGCATCGTCCGAGCGCGGTCGCAATATTGACCGACGCATCGAGCGAGAGCTTGATCGTGCGCGCGCGGTGGTTCGCGCGCAGAGGTTCCAATAAATGGTACCATTAAAGAATGAACGCCGCTCACCGCAAGACCCTGGCGGCCGTCTTCACCGACCCAGTGTCGCGATCGCTCGAATGGCGCCAGATTGAGGCACTGTTGGTCGCAATCGGTTTCCGGGTGATCGAAGGCAGAGGCTCGCGCGTGCGGTTCGAGAAGGATGGCCTCGTCGGGACCTTCCACCGACCTCATCCGGCGAAGGAGGCGAAGCCCTACCAGGTGCGTGACGCGCGTCGATTGCTGGAGAGTTTGGGGATCAGGCCATGAACACGATGTCGCACAAGGGATACGCCGCCCGTGTGGAGTACAGCGAAGACGACGGGTGCTTCGTCGGACACATCGCGGGGATTCGCGACGTGATCGGCTTCCACGGTGAATCGGTCGGCGAGTTGCGTGCCGCGTTCGAGGAGGCGGTGGAGGATTACCTCGAGACATGCAGGAAGCTCGGCCGAGAGCCCAATCACCCGTACTCCGGACAGTTCCGGCTGCGTCTGTCTCCGGAACTTCATGCGCGCGCTGCGGCGATCGCTCAGACACAGGGCAAGAGCCTCAATACGTGGGTGTCGGAGGTCATCGCGCGGAGCGTTGCGTCGGTTTGACCGGAAATGTCGACTTTCCCCCTCGTGCGCGTTTGAGTTCCGCACGCACTTGTTCGGCGCTGGCGTCACGATCGACGCGATCGAGTTCACCGACGACGGGTCCGAGGGCCATCGATTATTGAAGAAGGACTGCCCGGCCTCGGCGCTCGAGACGCCGTGCTTCTCGTTCTTCCGGGCGTTCCTGGCGTCCCAGTCGAATCCGGCGATCGCATCGAGGTCGATCATGAGCGTATATGATGATCATATACGTCAGTGATCAAGGCGGGTGGACTGCGTCAGGTGGCCTGCACGCATCCGGCGCGGTCGATCGGTTCGAATCCCTCGCGCCCCCACTGAGGCTGCTGCCGGTCCGGCGCAGGCAGACCACGACCAGGGCACAGGCTGCGAATCCCGCACACGCTACCCAAGCTCGTCTTGGATGTCGGCACACAAGCTCAGGTGGCGATCGGCCTCCTGGTCACGGCCCTGGGACCGCAGGAGCGCTGCCAGCCCGGCATGGCACCGCATTTCGAGCGGGCGCATGCCACGCAGTGCGGCCAAGCCCAGCGCCTTACGGTAGCTGGCCTCACTGTCACCGCCGCCCGCAACTGCTGTGCGTCCGATGTCGCCAAGCAGCAGCAGCGCGTGGGCTGCCAACCCTGACTGCGATTGCGACAGTGCGAGCGCTCGCAGGCCGAAGGCCCGCGCTTCATCGACGAGTTGCAGGACCACGCACGCGCGGCCGAGATAAGCATAGGCCCCGCCAACGTTGCCGATGCCGTCGGCCGACTGCCGGTCGAGCAGTGCCCGGGCTTCTTCCATTCGGCGCGCAGCTTCGCCCGGCTCGCCGCTTTCTGCCAGGATCCACGCCGAAGCAGCCAGGGCTGGCGAGAGAAAACCGACGATATTGCCAGTCCGAGCCGCCGCGATGGAGCGCTCGATCCTCGAACGGGCGGTCGACCAGTCCTCACGCAACGCATGCAGAACCGGCACGGAGACATGGGCGACCGCGATGGCGAACGCATTCTGCGTGGGTTCGGCCAGTTCGATGGCCTGGGTCTCGTAGGTCGCTGCTTCATCGAAGCGGCCAAACTGGGCCAGGCTCATCGCCATGAACGCGCGGTTGAAGATCGAGGCGGGAGCGGGATTGCCCACGTGATACCTGTAGGCCCAGCTGTCGGGCCAATTGGCCAGGTTCTCGGTTGCGAGTTCGAGCACGCTGTCGTAGTCGCCGCGGTAGTAGTGGGCCTGTACCAGGAAGTTGGACGCGTGGATGCACAGTTCGAGCTCGCCGTGCTGGCGTGCGGCCTGGCGTGCTGCCTGGCCGATGGCGACGGCGTCTTCAAGTTGGCCGAGCATGGTGTGCACGCTCGTGATGAAGGCCGCCACTCGCACCTGCCGGCTTTCGTCCTGCAGCCGCCGGGCAATCGTCTGGGCTTCGCGCAGGCAGGCGAGTACCGCCCGGGGGTCGCCCAGCTGGTAGAGCACGCAGCCAGCACGACGAACTCTTCGCCGCCCCACCGAAAGATCTGGTCGCAGGCGCGCAGCCTCGAGCGCAGCACCTCGACGGACGCCTTGAGGACGTCGTCGCCGACGGCGTGCCCGTAGTCGTCGTTGACCCGTTTGAATCGATCGAGATCGATCAGGACGAGGGACAGCGGCAGCCTTTGTCGGCGACTCCGGCTGATCTCCGACTCGACGACGCGGTCCAGGTGACGCCTGTTCCAGGCGCCCGTCAGCCGATCGGTCGCGCTCTGATGCTCCAGCTCGACGATCCGCGCCTGCAGCGCCGTGAGCGCGGAGCGCGCCGAGGGTTCCGGCGATTCCTCGAAGATCAGCAATCTTCCGAGACTCGTCGCCAACGACTGGACGTGCATCTGCAATCCGCGGCCGGCGCGCCCGGACAGCGTGACGATCCCACGCACGGCCGACTCGCCGGCCGTGTCGCGAGTTCACCGGTGACCATGCCATTGCGCCTTCGAGGTCATCTGCCGAAGTATCGTCGCGCGTCTACGAGGCGAGCGCGTGGGCGGCGGCGTGACCGCCGCTCTCCAGCCGGAAGACGGCGACCGCCTGCACGAGCTGCTTGGCCTGGTCCTCCAGGCTGCGGGCGGCGGCGGCGCTCTCTTCGACGAGGGCCGCGTTCTGCTGGGTCGCCTGGTCCATCTGCGCGACGGCGTCGCCCACCTGCGAGACGCCGGAACTCTGCTCCCTGCTGGCCGCGGTGATCTCGCCCATCAGGTCCGTCACCCGGCTCACGGAGCTCACGACTTCCTGGATCGTCGCGCCCGCCTGGTCGACCAGCGACGTCCCCTGCGCGACCTGCTCGACGCTGGCGGTGATCAGCGTCTTGATCTCCTTGGCCGCGTCGGCGGCACGTTGCGCCAGCGTGCGCACCTCGCCCGCCACCACCGCGAAGCCGCGGCCCTGCTCTCCGGCCCGTGCGGCCTCGACGGCCGCGTTCAGCGCCAGGATGTTGGTCTGGAACGCGATCCCGTCGATCACCCCGATGATGTCGGCGATCTTCTGCGAGCTCGCGTGGATGCCCTTCATCGTCTCGACGACCTGCCCGACCACTTCGCCGCCGCGCGCGGCGACCGTCGACGCGCTGATCGCGAGCTGGTTGGCCTGGCTGGCGTTCTCGGCGTTCTGCTTGACCGTGGTGCTCAGCTGCTCCATCGAAGCGGCCGTCTGCTGCAGCGCGCTCGCCTGCTCCTCGGTGCGGCTGGACAGGTCCAGGTTGCCCTGCGCGATCTGCCCGCTGGCGGTGGCCACGTGGTCCGAATTCTGGCGCACGACGCCCACGACCTTCGTGAGCGACGCCTGCATGTCCTTGAGCGCGTGCAGCAGCCGGCCGGTCTCGTTGTCTCCCTCGGCGTCGATGCGCACGGTCAGGTCCCCCGCGGCCACCGCACGCGAGACTTCGACCGCACGGTTGATCGGGACGGTGATCGAGCGGATGATCCACGCCGCGAGCACCGCCGCCATCAGCATCGACACGCACAGCGTGGCGACGATCGCGAACTTCAGGCTCGCGAACGCCGACGCGGCCTCACCGACGGACTCGGTCATCAGCGACTCCTGGAACTTGATCATGTCGTCCAGCGCGTTGAAGTACGCGAGCTGGGCGGGGCGCAGTTCGCCGACCAGCAGCGCCTTGGAGTCCGCCGCCTTGCCCGCGCCCGCCAGTTCCATGAACTTCGCCTGCAACGGAACGTACTTCGCGCGCGCCTCGACGAGCCTGGCGAAGGCTGCCTTGCCCTTGTCCGTGTGGACCTGATCGGCCAGGGCGTCGATTCGCCTGGCCGCGTCCTTGCGCGCCTCGTCGATCCGGCCGACCTCCTTCCTGACGGCCGCGGGGTCGTCCAGGATCAGCGTGTTGCGCATCGAGCGGGCGATCACGTTCAGGTCGTCCTTGACGCCGGTCAGCGAGCTGATCTTCGGGTAGCGATCGTCGACGACCAGGCGGAACTCCTCGTCGACCGTCCGAATCTTGACGAGCGACATCCCGCCCATCCCGAGGGTGAGCAGCGCGAGAAGGCCGAATCCGAAGACGAGGCGCGTGGAGATCTTCGTGTTCCTGAGATTCATCTTTGTCCCCGGTGATGACGTTCGCGGACGACGGCGGCATCGCAGGCTCGCGGCAAGACCGAATTGCATCCGCAGGATGCCGATCCGGACTCCGGCGGCCCCGTGGTCACGCCGCAAATCATTTCACATGGATGGGGGATGGAAACGCCAAAAAGTGGACAAATAGATCCACAATAAACGGACATCCGAGGGTTCTCCCGGCCCGGTTCCTGGAGCCCTCACGGGCGGCGTAGGGGAATCTCCGATATCGCGTCGCAGACCCGCGCCCGACGTCGCCGGCACGGGCGCGGGCGGGCGCGCGGCCCGGGCGCACCGCGTCGGCGGGGAGTCCTACCGCGGCGTAAGATCCTCGTGCAGGCAGAGCACGTTGCCCTCGGTGTCCTTGAACCACGCGGCCTTCTCGCTCCCGAGCACGCAGACGTGGTCGACGGTCTTCAGGCCGGGAAGGTCGTAGTCCTCGAATCTCACGCCCGCGCGCTCGAGCTCCCCGATGCTGGCCGCGATGTCGTCCACCCTGAAGCTGACCGCGGTGTGCTCGGCCTTCGTTCCCTCGGGCCTCGGGAACAGCGCGAGCGTGCTGCCGCCGACGTGGTAGACGAACTTGCCGTCGGCGCGCATGCCGCCTGGCTTCAGGCGCAAGCGGCCTTCGTAGAAGGCGCGCGCGCGTTCCATGTCCTTGACCGGCAACATCGTCGTGACGGGGGCGTCGGACAGCATCGTCAGTCCTCCCATTCGCCAGGCCGGCGCGCAGCGGACTCGCCGGCGCCATGAACGCTGGCGTGAGTCAGCTTAGGACCGCCGTTTCCGGGGCCGCGGAACAACCCTTCTGGCATCGTGAAATGCGACGGGCGCCGTGCGGCGCGGGCTCGAGGTCGACGCGCTGCAGGATGCCTACAATATCCCCGTCGCGGGGCCGGCCCTCGTCCTGCGCGGGCGCGTGTCCGCGGACCCCGAACCGAGGCGAAGGAGCAGACGATGCAGCTCGATGGCAAGGTCGCGGTGATCACCGGCGGGGCCTCGGGCCTTGGCCGGCGCACCGCCGAGTACTTCGTCGAGGACAAGGGCGCGAAGGTCGCCGTCTTCGACATCGACGACGAGGGCGGCCGGGCACTGGTCGAGCGGCTCGGCGACGCCCGCGCGCTGTACCGCCGCGTCGACGTCACCGACGAGGCGGCCGTGGCGGCCGGCGTCGAGGCCTGCATCGAGCGCTTCGGCCGGATCGACGTCTGCGTCAACTGCGCCGGCATCCCGTCGCCGATGAAGATCCTCGACCGCCAGGGCAGGGCGACAAACTGCGCGGAGTTCAGGCGCACCGTGATGGTCAATCTCGTGGGCACGTTCAACGTGATGGCGCACTGCGTCGAGCGCATGGCACGCAACGCGCCCGACGCGGGCGGCGAGCGCGGCGTCGTCGTCAACGTCGCGTCGATCGCGGCGTTCGAGGGCCAGATCGGCGCGACCGGCTACGCGGCGAGCAAGGCCGGTGTCGTGGGCCTGTCGCTGCCGTCGGCGCGCGAGCTCGCCGAGGTCGGCGTGCGCGTGAACGCGATCGCGCCGGGCGTCTTCGACACCGGCATGGCGAGGATGCTCGACCGCCGCGTCGTCGATTCGCTGCTCGGCCAGATGGAATTCCCCAAGCGCTTCGGGGATCTCACCGAGTTCGCGAGCCTGGCCGCGTACCTGTGCGAGAACGGGTACTTCAACGCCGAGTGCGTGCGGCTGGACGCGGGCACGCGCGTGCGGCCGCGCTAGCACGACGACGAACAGGGGGCGGCGATGACCAGTGCGCTGGATCCGATCGCGGCCGAGGCCGGGCTCGACCTGCCGGCCCGGGAGCGCCTGCGATTCGAATTCGGCTTCGCGTGTACGCAGCGCGTCGGGCATCTCCTCGAAGACCCCGCGGCCGTCGAATGCCTCGGCGCGCTCGGCGCGTACCTCGCAGGCGGACTGGACCGGGCGCGGCTCGACGAGTGCGCGCACCGGGCCCTGCGGCTGGCGAACGGGCACCCGGGTTCGAAGTCGATCGACGGCTGCGGGCACGCCGCGGTGTCGGCGACGTACGCGGTCGCCAACGCGCTCGCCGGCAAGGCGAGGCAGGCCGCGGACTACGCGGCGTACGCCGCGGTCTACGCCGCGGGCGGCTACGGCGCGGTGGCCGACCGGGCCTCGTTCGCGCCCGAGCACGCGTGGCAGGCGGCGTGCCTGGCGCGGCTGGCCGGCGAGCACGGCACGCGCTGAATCCGGGCGCGCCGCGCTCGCACCCCCGCGTCGCTTCCGGTGCCCGCGACCGCACGCGGCGGGCGCGGGGGCGCCCCCGCGGACCCCGGACCTATTCGGCGGCCGCGAGGGCCCGCTCGATGCGACGGTCGGGGACGAGCCACGTCAGCGCGACGATCACGTAGCAGGCCTGCGACAGCCACGGGTTCACGAACGCGAGCGGAATCGCCGCCGCGTAGACGAAGAGCGACAGCGTCCCCTTCGCATCGCGGCCGATCGCCCGCCCGAGCACCGAATCGGCCCCTTCGGCGGCGATGAGCGCGCGCGCGAGAAGCCAGTAGGCGATCGCCGACATCAGGAGGACGACGCCGTAGAGCGCGGTCGGCAGCTGCCCGAAGTGGTTCTCCCCCATCCAGCCCGTGACGAACGGCAGCAGCGACAGCCAGAACAGCAGGTGGAGATTGGCCCAGAGGGCGGCCCCGCCGATGCGCCTGCACGCGTGCAGCATGTGGTGGTGATTGTTCCAGTAGATGCCCACGTAGACGAAGCTCAGCACGTAGCCCAGGAACACCGGCAGCAGCGGGCGCAGCGTCGCGAGGTCCTCCCCGTGGGGCACCTTCAGCTCCAGCACGAGGATCGTGATGATGATCGCCAGCACGCCGTCGCTGAACGCTTCCAGCCGGGACTTGCTCATCGGCCGAGTGCCTCGACGACCAGGCGCGCGGTCTCGGTGCCCGAGAAGTTCTGCTGCCCGGTGACGAGGTTGCCGTCTCGCACCGCGAAGCCCCGCCACAGGCCCGCCTGCACGTAGTTGGCGCCCAGGGCCTTCATCTCGTCCTCGATGCGCCACGGCATGACGTGCCGGTCGCGCGGCAGCAGTCCGTAGCGCCAGACGGCGTCGTCGGGGTCGCTCATCGCGTCGGCCTCGCAGCGCCCGCCGTCGGCGCTGAAGACGTCGACGTCGTAGCCGGCTTCGTCGAACGCGAGGTACGGGTGGGTCAGTTCGCTCCACCAGAAGCCCACGGGCCAGCCGGTGGTCGTGGACACGGCGGGGTTCGCGACGACGATCGCGACGCGCCTGCGGGAGTTCGGGCGGACGACGTTGGGGTCCTTCAGGCTCATGCTGCGCTTCTCTCCGTGAGACGTTCGGGGGCGACGCGCAGTATTGACGTTCCGAGGCGATCGACCAATACTGAGAAATGTGACGGACTGTTGCCTCAATAGACAACAATGGAACTCGCTGCGCTGACCGCGCTGGTGAAGGTGGTCCAGGCCGGAAGCTTCACGCGGGCCGCGGAGGCGATGCACACCCAGAAGGCCCACCTGTCGCGGGTCGTCGGCCAGCTCGAGCGCGAGCTCGGCGTGCGCCTGCTCGAGCGCACGACGCGCTCGCTGTCGCTCACCGAGGTGGGGCGCGAGATCTTCGAGCGGGCGGTCGGAATCCTCGGGGCCGTCGAGGACGCCGAGCGGGTCGCGCAGCGCGTGCTCGCCAGGCCGCGCGGCGTGCTCAAGATCACCTGCGGCGTCGAGTTCGGGATGATCGCGGTGGGACGCTGGATCGACGACTACCTCGAGCGCCATCCGCAGGTCAGCGTCGAGGCCGACTTCACCGGGCGCCTCGTCGACATCGTCCACGAGGGGTTCGACCTGGCCATCCGCGTCGGCGAGCTGCCGGACTCGCGCCTGGCCGCTCGCCGCATCGGCGAGCTGCACTACGGGCTCTTCGCGAGCCCGGCGTACCTCGAGCGCCGCGGCGTCCCGCGATCGCCCGAGGACCTGTCGCGGCACGATCTGCTCGTCTTCAGCGCGGGCAGCCACCGGGTCGGGTGGCGGCTCGAGCGGGGCACCGAGAAGCGGCGCATCGACACCGCGCCCCGGCTGCGGATCAACAACAGCTTCGCCGTGCGCGACGCCGCCGTCCGGGGGCTGGGCATCGCACAGCTTCCCCTGGTCGTCGCGCGTGCGGCCCCGTCCCCGAAAGCGCTGGTGGGGGTGCTGCCCGACTGGCGGCCGGCGGCCGTTCCGGTGCACGCGCTGTTCCCGAGCAGCCGCTACCTGACCCCCAAGGTGAGGGCGTTCATCGACCTCGCGGTCGAGGCGTTCGGGAAGGCATCAGCGCCGCGACGCGGGCGGGGGGCCCCCGCACGCTAGCGTCAGAGCGCGCTCGCCAGCAGCGCGAGTGTGCGCTGCCACGCGGTCTCGGCGGCCTGCGTGCGGTACGTCGGCTGGCCGTTGCGATCGAATGCGTGACCGGCGCCCGCGTAGACGTGGACGCTCGCGTTCGCCAGGCCCGAAAGCCGCGCCCGCACCGCGTGCACGACGTCGTTGGGCACCCACGGGTCCTCGTCGCCGAAGTGCAGCAGCGCGGGCTTGGCGAGCCGCGCGAGCTCGTCGAGGTGCTGGTCGAGCTTCACGCCGTAGTACGAGACCGCGGCGTCGACCGGCTCGCGCGTGCCCGCCAGCAGCGCCAGGCGCCCGCCCAGGCAGTAGCCGACCGCGCCGACGCGCGCGTGCGCGCCCAGCGTCGCGCGCAGCCGCGCCGCGGCCGTGCCGACGTCGCGCACGACGGCGTCGACGTCGACGTGCTCGCCCTGCTCCCGCGCGGGCCCGGGGCTGTCGTACTCGTAGTGGCAGCCGGGCTGCTGGCGCCAGAAGAGGTCGGGGACCAGCACCGTGAAGCCCTGGTCCGCGTAACGCCGCGCGACGCCGCGCACCCACTGGTTGACGTTGTAGACCTCGGGCAGCAGCACGATGCCGCGCCCGTTGGCGCGGGCCGGGGTCTCGAGGAACGCGTCGAACTCGCGCCCGTCGTCGGAGGTCAGGCGGATCGTGTCACCCACGAGATCACCCGCCGCTCAACGCTTGCCGAGCTCGACCAGCATCCGCGTGACCAGGTACAGCCGCGGGACGATCGCGTCGATCTCGATGTACTCGTCGCGCGCGTGGTAGCCCCACCCGGGCAGGCCGAGGCTCTCGAGCACCGCGGGCTTGCCCGAGCGCGCCGCGAAGCCGGCGTCGGTGCCGCCGCCGGTCATCGGCACCAGCGCGAGCGGGCGATCCATCTCCTTGTAGATCGACTGCGCGAGTTCGGCCAGCGCCTTGCCCTTCGCGCCGGCGAGGTACGCGGGGCGTCGGTTGAGGATCTCGAACGTGACGCGCGTGTCGGGGACCAGCGGCGACGCGGTCGCCCTGGCGCGCAGCGCCGCGAGCACCTCGAGGTCCGCGTCCGGGCGCAGCGAGCGCACGTCGGCCACCGCGGTCGCGGTCTCGGGGATCTGGTTGAAGGCGTTGTTCGTGGACACGCTTGTCCAGTTCAGCTGCGCGCCCGGGATCGACTTCGCAATGTCGCGCGTCTGCACGATCTGGTGCGCGAGCTCGAGCGCGGCGTTGCGTCCCTGGTCGGGGGCGGCGCCGGCGTGCGACGACCGGCCCTTGACCTCCATGACGACGCGCGCGGCACCCGCCGCGCCGAGCAGCACCGACTCCGCCTTCACGACGTCCTTCGCACCCGTGGGCTCGAACGAGAGCACCGTATCGTGCTGCTCGCCGAGCGTCGCGATCGTCTCGCCCGAGCCCGGGGAGCCGATTTCCTCGTCGGGATTGAAGAGCACGGTCAGCGTCGCGAAGTCGCGCCAGCCACTGTCGAGCAGGATCTTCAGCCCGTGCAGGATCGTCGCGATGCCGCCCTTGTCGTCGGCGATGCCGGGGCCGTAGAGCCGGTTGCCGTCCTGGCGCATCGGCTGCGATTGCAGGATGCCCTTCGGGTAGACGGTGTCGGTGTGCCCCTGCAGCATCACGCGCTGACGCCCGCTGCCGGTCAACGTGCCGACGACGATGTCGGCGCCGGGGTCGGCCGTGGACTTGCGCCGCTCGGTGCGCATGCCGAGCGCGCGCAGCCGCTGCTCGACGACGTCGGCCATCTTCGCGAGCCCTTCGAGGTCGCGACTGCCGGACTCGATCGCGACCAGCGTCTTCAGCGTCTCGATCACCGCAGGCTGCGCCTTCTTCGCGGCGTCGAGCAGGCGTTCGTCGGGGGCGGCGCGGGCGGTGCCGGCGGCGAGGGCCAGGGTCAGGGCGACGAGCGCGGCGGCTCGCGAGGGGGGCGATCGAAAGTTCATCCGGCGTCTCCGGGGGCGCGATGCGTGGCGAAGGACTGGGTCAGTGGCTGCGGACCTTTTCCTGCAGCCACACCTTGATGAGGGACTGGTAGGGGACGTCGCGTGCATTGGCTGCGGCCTTGATCGAGTCCAGCAAGTGCTGCGGCAAGCGCAGCGAAATGGTCCGGGTCGTGGGCTTGAGATTGGGCAGGACCACCGCCCGGGCCGTGGTCCAATCGATGAAGTCGGAGGAATCGTGCGATTCCCAGAACGCTCGCTCCTCGGCTTCGCTCGCGAACTTTGGAATCGGCTTACGCGGCTTGCTCATAGATCGTCCGCTCCTTTCGATGCATGTCTCGCGCCGAGATCACGCGAATCAGGGAGCCAGTGCTCCTCAGCGTGAACGTGACGTGCAGGCGTCTGTCTACATCGGTTTTGCCCAATGCGTGAAATCGCGCCTCTCGCACGCTGTGTCTGGCGTCCGCCACCAAGAGCAACGGGACATTGAAGAATACCTGTTCGGCCTCGGCGCTCGATACGCCGTGCTTCTCGTTCTTCCGGGCGTTCCCGGCGTCCCAGTCGAAGCCGACGATGGAGGCGAGGTCGATCATTGATGTATATTACCGTAATATACATTTCGGCGTGGCACCGATCATGCCCGGCCGGCCGCCGCCGAGGTTCTCCGCCCCAGTCGGGGTCCGCAGGCGCCGCTCAGTCGCGCGCAGGTTCCAAGAACCCCAGCACGTACCCGTCCGGATCGCGCACGTAGAACTCGGTGCCGTAGGGCATCGTCCGCAACGGCACCGACGGCAGGATGCCGGCCGCCTCGACGCGCGCGAGGCACGCTGCGGCATTCGCGACGACGACGCAAGCGTCGATGTGCTCGGCGCGCCGAACGGCCGCGTCGTCGCGCGGGAACGGCGTGCCGCAGTTCAGGTGCAGGCGCGCGCCATCGCGTCTCAGCGACGCGTAGAACCCGGCGTGAACGAACTCGACCGCGAAGCCGATCCCGTCGCGATAGAACTCGATCGAGCGCTCGAGGTCGGCGACGCGGAAGACGGGCGCGATGTACACGAGCTCGGAGGGCGCCGATCCTGTGGTCACGGACGCAACACCGTCACGTGTGCAGCGCCTTCACGCGCGCGCCGCCTTCACGCACGCACCGGATCGATCGGCGTCACCACGCCCTCGGCCGCCTCGATCACCTCGCCCGCGTCCAGGCACAGGTCCTCGCGCCAGCGCGTGGACATGATCTGCACGCCGGGGCGCAGCCGACCGTGACGCCCCACCGGCACCGCCAGGCCCGGCAGCCCGAGCATCGGCGCGACCAGCGACGAGCGCATCGAGTCGAGCGTCGCGCGCTGGCCGTCGGGCGTGACGTCGTGGCGCTGCGGCGGGGGCAGGTCGCACAGCACCGGCATCACGAGCAGCGGCCACTGCTCGAACCACGCGAGCCAGCGCATCAGCAGCGCGTCGCGCTCGGTGAGCGCGGCCGTGTAGTCGGGCAGGTCCGCCGGCCCGTGGTACTCGAGCCACGCGCCCATCGACGCCTGGCCGTCGGCGTCGCCGACCTGCTTCATCAGCGGCCACAGGCTGCCGAAGACGTCGGTGACGCAGATGCGGTGCCAGAGCTCGACCACGCGCGGGATGTCGGGCGGCAGCACTTCCTCGACGTGGTAGCCGGCGGCCGCGAGGTGCCGGCCCGCCGCGCGCACCGCACCGGACTGCGCCGGGTGCGTGACGCCGCCCGGCACCTCGGGCACGAGCGCGACGCGGATCGGGCGCGCCGGGGCGGGGCCGGCGAGCGGCATGTCGGCCCACTTCCAGTCGCGGCGGTCGCCGCGGGCCATCGCGGCGAGCGCCAGGCGCGCGTCGCGCACGGTGCGCGTGTGCGGGCCCTGCACCGACATCAGCTGCGCGCCCATCGGGCGCCCGCCGGGCGCGGTGAGGTTGAACGCCGGCACGCGCCCGAACCCGGTGCGCAGGCCGACGATGCCGCAGCAGGTCGCGGGGATGCGGATCGAGCCGCCGATGTCGTTGCCGTGGCCGATCGCGCCGACGCCGGTCGCGACCGACGCGCCTGCGCCGCCGCTCGAGCCGCCCGGCGTGATCGCCGGGTCGAGCGGGTTGAGCGTGCGACCGTGCAGCGCGTTGTCGGTGAACATGCGCATCGAGAACGCCGGCGCGTTGGTGCGGCCGATCACGATCGCGCCCGCGTGCTTCAGGTTCGCGACCACCGGGCTGTCCTCGGCGGCGATCAGGTCCCTGAACGCGACGACGCCGTTGTCGGTGGGGTGCCCCTTCTGGTCGACGTTGACCTTGGTGGTGACGGGCACGCCGTGCAGCGGGCCGAGCGCGTCGCCGCGGGCGCGCGCGGCGTCGGCCGCGTCGGCGGCGGCGAGCGCCTCGTCGTCCATGCGCCGCACCACGGCGTTCAGCGCCGGGTTCACCGCGTCCATGCGCGCGAGGCAGGACTGCACCGCCTCGCGCGCGGACGCGCGGCCGGTGCGGATCAGGCGCGCGAGATCGGTGGCGTCGAGTTGCCAGAGTTCCATCGAAGGGGCTCCCAGGGGTTGGTCGTGTCGGCGACCGACAGCATCGCATCGACGCTCGACCGGGGGAAGGGGTCCCTACGACGCGCCGGCGAACTTGTCGATCGCCTCCCACAGGCCGCTGACGTAGACGGCGCCGAGCGCGCGATCGTACAGTCCGTAGCCCGGCCGGCCGGTCTCGCCCCAGATCATCCGGCCGTGGTCCGGACGGAACCAGCCGTCGAACCCGACGTCGTGGTAGGCCTTCACGATGCGCGCGATGTCGAGCGACCCGTCGCAGGAGCGGTGCGAGGACTCGAAGAACGTGCCGTCGCGCTCGACCTTCACGTTGCGCAGGTGCGCGAAGTGGATCCGCCCGCGGCCGCCGAACTCGCGAACGAGCGCCTCGACGTCGTTGCACGGGTCGGCGCCGAGCGAGCCCGAGCACAGCGTCAGCCCGTTGCTCGGCGAATCGACGATCCGCGTGAGCCGGAGCAGGTCATTCCGGTTCTTAACGATCCGCGGCAGCCCGAAGATCGGCCGCGGCGGATCGTCGGGGTGGATCGCCATTCGCACGCCGGCCGCCTCGGCGACGGGGATCACGCGCTCCAGGAAGAACTCGAGGTTCTCCCAGAGCCGCTCCTCGCCGACCGACGCGTACTCGGCGAGCAGGCCCGCGAGCTGCGCCGGCCGATAGCTCGCGTCCCATCCGGGAAGCGCGATGCCCTTCGAGGGATCGATCCGCGCGACCTCGGCGGCATCGAACGCGAGCGTCGTCGAGCCGTCCGGCAGCACCTTCGCGGTCTCGGTGCGCGTCCAGTCGAACACGGGCATGAAGTTGTAGCAGACGACCTTCACGCCGACCGCGGCGCAGTGGCGCACGCTCGCGCAGAAGTTCTCGATCAGGCGCTCGCGCGCCGGCTTGCCGAGCTTCACGTCCTCGTGCACGGGAATGCTCTCGACCACGTCGAACGCGAGCCCGTGCGACGCGATCCGCTCGCGCAGCGCCAGGAGCCGCTCGAGCGGCCAGACCTCCCCGACGGGCACGTCGTAGACCGCCGAGACGATGCCGTGCACGCCGGGCACCTGGCGGATGTGCTCGAGCCTCACGGGGTCGGCGTCGCCGAACCAGCGGAACGTCATCTTCATCGCGTGCTCCGGGCGCTCAGCCTTTCACCGCCCCCATCGTGAGCCCCTTCACGACGTACTTCTGGAACACCATCGTCAGCACGATCGCCGGCGCCATGATCGCGACGGCGGCCGCCATCACGCTGCCCCAGTCGACTTCGGCGTAGGACAGGAAGTTGTAGACCGCGATCGGCAGCGTCTTCGTCTTCTCCATGCTCAGGACCTGCGAGAACATGAAGTTGTTCCACGAGAAGATGAACGACAGCGTGGTCGCGGTGATGATCCCCGGCCCCGACAGCGGCAGGATGATCGTCCAGAACGCGTACTGCCGCGTGGCGCCGTCGACCATCGCGGATTCCTCGAGCTCGGCGGGCACCGTCGCGAAGTAGCTCGACATGATCCAGACGACGATCGGCAGCGTGATCAGCATGTGGCTCAAGATCAGCGCCGTGTAGCTGTCCATCAGGCCCATCCGCGAGAACACGACGTACCAGGGCATCAGGAACGCGATGCCCGGCATCAGCCGCGCCAGCAGGATGAACACCGCGAGCCGGCGCTGCGTGAAGCGCGCGATCGAGTACGCGGCCGGCAGGCCGAGCACGAGCGACAGGCCCACCGACGCGGTGCCGACGATCGTCGAGTTCACGAAGTACTTCAGGAAGTTCTGCTCGCCGAACACCTTCTCGTAGTTGCGAAGCGTCGGCTCGAACAGGAGCTTGGGCGGCCACGCGATGATGTCGACCTGGGTCTTGAACGACGACGAGAGCATCCACAGGAACGGGAACAGCACCACCAGGGCCATCAGCACGACGACGGCGTAGAAGACGACGTTCAACAGGACCTTGCGTTGCATCGCGGATTCCTCTCCCGGCGGGCGCCCGGCCGCCGTCACGACTCCGACGCGTTGCGAAGCCTCATGATCAGCAGGCTGCAGCCGAACACCACGAGGAACAGCGCGACGAGGATCACGGCCGACTGCCCCATGCGGAAGTACTCGAAGCTGTACTTGAAGCCCAGGATGTTGAGCGTCTCGGACGCGTAGCCCGGGCCGCCCCCGGTCATCGCGTAGATGATGTCGAAGGTCTTGAGCGCGTCGATCAGGCGCAGGATCAGCGCGGTGAGGATCACCGGCATCACCATCGGGATCGTCACCATGCGGATGACCTGCCACTCGTTCGCGCCGTCGATGCGCGCCGCCTCGATGGGGTCGTCCGGCACGCCGGCCAGCCCCGCGAGCACGATCAGCGTGATCATCGGCGTCCACTGCCAGACGTCGACGATCACCAGCGACATCAGCACGGTGCCGGCGTGCGACACCCACATCCCGGGCGGCAGGCCGAACGACTGCAGCACGAAGTTCAGCAGCCCGATCGTCGGGTCGTAGAACAGGTTGAACACGATGCCCACGGCCACCGGCGTGGCCACCAGCGGCAGCAGCAGGAACAGCTTCGCCGCGGCCTTGCCGACGAACGCGCGGTTCAGCACCAGCGCCGCGGCGACGCCGAGGAAGCCCTCGATCGCGACCGCGGCGGCGGTGAACGCGAACGTGCGCACGATCGCGTTCAGGAAGCGGGGCTCGGAGAGCACCCGCGCGTAGCTGCGCAGCCCGACGAAGCCGGGCGGGTTGCCGGACGTGAGGTTCCAGTTGCTGAAGCTCAGCGCGAACGTGTAGAGCACCGGGAACACCATCAGCACGGCGACGAAGACGATCGCCGGCAGCGGGAAGATCCGGTGCAGGTTGCGCTCGGCGAAGCTCGACCGGATCATCGTCCGTGCGCCGTCGCCCGGTTCCCGCGCGAGGCCGTGGCCTGCGTCACTTGCCGAACTCGCCGGTGTCCTCGAGCAGCTCGTTGACCTTCGCGACGCGGTCCTTGGCCATCTTCGCGAGGTTGGGCGACTCGCCGCGCGTGTTGATCGACTCGATCACGAGCTCGCCGATCAGGTCGCGCGCCTCGCCGACGGCGCTCATGTACGGCCGGTCGATCGGCGTGCCGTTCTTCGCGGCGAACGCGCGCGTCTCGACGAGCCCCGGGTTCACCTTCGCGAGCACCGCCTTGTCTTCCCAGACCGAGGAGCGCGCCATCGTGATGTTGCTCATCATCGCCTTGACCGCGAGGTCCTTGCTGGTCGCCCAGTTGATGAACTTGACCGCGGCGTCCTTCTTCTTCGACTGCTTGGCGATCGCCATGCCCCACGACGTCACGTAGAACGGCGCGTTCGCCTTCGGCCCCGCCGGGATGTTCGCGATGCCGACCTTGTCGGCGCTCAGCTGGGTCTTGGCCGGGTCGACGATCTGGCCGTAGAACACCGACGCGTCGGTCCACATGGCGATCTTGCCCGCCTGGAACAGCGGCATGATGTTCTCCCACGACATCGCGGTCACGCCCTTGGGACCGTACGTGCCGTCGAGCCGGCCGTAGAAGCGGATCGCCTCGACCGCGGCCGCGGAGTCGAACATCGCGGCGCCCTTGTCGAGGTACGTGCCGCCGTAGTTGTAGACGTAGCTCGAGAGCTGGGTCACCGACGCGGCGCCCTTGCCGCGCGACGCGAAGCCCGCGACGTCCGCCGAGTTCAGCTTGCGCGCGGCCGCCTCGAGCTCGGCGAAGTTCGCCGGCGGCTTCAGGCCCGCCGCGGCGAGCAGGTCCTTGCGGTAGTACATGACCTGCCACTCGGTGACGAGCGGGACGATGTACGGCTTGGTGCCGAACGTGGCCAGGCTCATCGCGACCTTCGGGTAGTCGGCGAAGTCGTAGCTCGCGAGCGGCTCGTACCAGCCGTTCTTGTAGAACATCTTGCCTTCCTGCGGCGGACGCGTCATGAAGACGTCGACCGACGAGGAACTGGTCGCGAACTCGGTCGCGAGCTTCGTGCTCAGCTGGCTCTCTTGCAGGCTCTCGGCGTTCACCTTGATGCCGGTGGCGCTCTCGAACTCGGGGATCGCGCCCTTGAGCAGTTCCCCGTACGGGTGGTTCGCCAGCAGCACGCGAATCGTCACCTGCTGCGCCTGCGCCACGCCGGCGCCCGCGGCGATGCACAGCGAGACCGCCATCGCCAGCCGCTTCGTGAATTGCCTTCTCATTGTTTGCTCCACGTGTCGGATCGAAATGAACGCAACGCCGGATCGGGCCGGCGCCCTAGAAAATCGTCTGCGAGGTGTCGGGATCGAACGCGTGCGTCCTCGACATCCTGAAGCCGATGCCGACCGTCTCGCCGACGTGCATCGGCCGGTCCGGCATCTCCATTCGCGCGATGACGTTGTGCGGCCCGCACGCGAGGTGGGCGAAGATCTCGGATCCCAGCGTCTCGACGACGTCGGCCCGCGCGGGGATCACTTCGCCGGCGCCCGCCGGGGCGCGATCGTTCGCGACGATGTCCTCCGGGCGCACGCCGAACACCACCGGCCGCCCCGCGTAGGGCCGCAATCGATCGCACTGGGGCGCCGGCACCTCGACCTGGAACGCGGCCGCGTCGATGAACAGGGCGCCGCCGCGCTCGAGCACCCGGGCGTCGATGAAGTTCATCGCCGGCGAGCCGATGAATCCCGCGACGAAGCGGTTCGCGGGGCACGAGTACACCTCCATCGGTGCACCGCCCTGCTGCAGCACGCCGCGGCTCAGGATGAAGATCCGGTCGGCCATCGTCATCGCCTCGACCTGGTCGTGCGTGACGTAGATGATCGTCGCCTCCAGCCGGCGGTGCAGCTTGCTGATCTCGGCGCGCATCGCGACCCGCAGCTTCGCGTCGAGGTTCGACAGCGGCTCGTCGAAGAGGAAGAGCCTGGGCTTGCGGACGATGGCGCGGCCCACCGCGACGCGCTGGCGCTGCCCGCCCGACAGCTCCTTCGGCTTGCGCTCGAGCAGGTCCGTCAGGCCGAGGATCGCCGCCGCCTCGTCGACGCGTGCGTCGATCTCGGCCTTGGGCAGCTTGCGGATGCGCAGGCCGAAGCCCATGTTGTCGCGGATGCTCAGGTGCGGGTAGAGCGCGTAGTTCTGGAACACCATCGCGATGTCCCGGTCCTTCGGCGCCATGCCGTTGACGAGGGTGTCGCCGATGCGGATGTCGCCGGAGGTGGGCTGCTCGAGGCCGGCGATCATCCGCAGCGCGGTCGATTTTCCGCAGCCCGACGGCCCGACGAGGACGGCGAACTCCTTGTCGTGCACCTCGATCGACAGGTCGTCGACGACGGTGTTCGAGCCGAACCGCTTCACGACGTTCTTCAGGGACACTGCGGCCATCGCGCTGATCTCCGGGCCGCGACCTCGGGAGCCGGCGGCCGGGTCGCGCCGGGCGCGGGCGTGTCGACGGCCCGAGGCCCCGCGCGCGGCATCGCCAGCCTCGCAGCGACGCCCGTCGCTGTCACGGAGAATTGTCATTGCCGACGCGAGGTGATGACCCGCGAGGGAATCGACGCCGCCTGCGGCATCGACGTCCGCGTCGAGAACGGGCGCCCGGTGCGCGCCGAGGTCAGCGACGCGGTGATGCCCGGCGTCGTCTGCATGCCGCACGGGTTCGGGCACCGCGTGCCCGGCGTGCGCATGGCGGTCGCGGCGGGCGGCTCATGCGGCCCGCGAATATCCTTGCTCGCGACGCGGCCCGTCGGCGCACGCGCGGCGGCGGGCTCTGACACAATGTGCACCCTCCGGGCGCGGTCCCACGCGTGCCCGCCGTTTCGAGGTGCCCCATGCGTGCGTTCCACCGAATCCTTGCGTCGTTCCTGCTCGTCGTCGCCGCCGCCGGCGCGTCGTGGTTCCCGGCCGCCCGCGCCCAGGGCCTCGACTGGCCGCAGCGCCCGATCACGTTCGTGATGACGTTCCCCGCCGGCTCCGGCGTCGACGTCGTCGCGCGCCAGCTGCAGGAGCCGCTCGGCCGGCTGCTCGGCCAGCCGATCGTCGTCGAGTACAAGACGGGCGCGGCCGGCAACATCGCGAGCGAGTACGTCGCGCGCGCCCGGCCCGACGGCTACACGCTGGTGTTCGGCACCGCCGCGACCCACGGCAGCAACGCGGCGATCTACAAGCGGCTGAGCTTCGACGTCGAGGACGACTTCGTGCCGGTGGCGCCGATCCTGGACGTCTCCAACGTGCTCACCGTGAACCCGGACGTGATCGGCGCGAAGACGCTCAAGGAGTTCGTCGAGATCGTCAAGGCGAACCCCGGCAAGTACAACTACGCGTCCACCGGCAACGGCACCGGCACCCACATGGCGTTCGCGGAGTTCAATGCGCGCCTGGGCCTGAACATGGTCCACGTGCCGTACAAGGGCGGGCCCGAGGCCATCGCGTCGGTGCTCAAGGGCGAGACCTGCTGCATCATGAACCAGGTGCAGACGGTGCTCGCGCAGTACAAGGCCGACAAGGTCCGGCTGCTCGGCGTCACGACGCTCAAGCGCGTGGCGGCGGTCTCGGAGGTGCCGACGATCGCCGAGAGCGGGCTGCCGGGCACGAGCGGGTTCGACAGCTCGATCTGGTTCGCGCTGTTCGCGCCCAAGGGCACCGACGCGCGCGTCGTCGCGAAACTCAACGGCGCGATCCGCACCGTGCTCGAGACCCCGGAGGTGCGCGCGAAGCTCGAGGGCGCGGGCAACAGCGTGCGCATCGAGAGCCCCGAGCAGTTCCGCGCGACGGTCAAGGCCAACCGCGCGAAGTGGGCCGAGGTCGTGAAGGCCGCGAACATCACGATCGACTGACCCGGCGCGGCGAGCGCGCCGCGCGCGTTCCCATGGACACGACGATGCATTCCTCTCTCGGCTCGCCGCCCGCGTCGCTGCAGGCGCTCGAGGCCCAGGTCCGTCGCGACCTCGATACGCTGTGCCTGCCGGCGAAGGCCTGGGTGCCGAGGACGCAGCGCGACGGCGTGCGCGTCGAGGACGTGGTCGTCGTCGGCGGCGGCATGGCCGGGCTCGCGCTCGCCGCGTCGCTGAAGCACCTGGGCATCCCGCCGCTCGTGCTCGACCGCGCGCCGGCCGGCCACGAAGGGCCGTGGTCCACCACCGCGCGGATGGAGACGCTGCGTTCGCCCAAGGAGCTCACCGGCCCCGCGCTCGGCATCCCGTCGCTGACGTTCCGCGCGTGGTACACGGCGCAGTTCGGCGACGACGCGTGGGCCGCGCTCGACAAGATCCCGACGGTGCAGTGGGCCGACTACCTGCGCTGGTACCGGCGCGTGCTGTCGCTGGCGGTGCGCAACGACCAGCACGTGGTGTCGGTGCAGCCGCGCGCCGACGGCGTGGTGCGCGTCGAGGTCGCCGACGGCGGCGGGGCGGGGCCGCGCTACGAGGTGCTCGCGCGACGACTCGTGCTGGCCACCGGCCGCGACGGCCTGGGCGGCCCGTCGGTACCGGCGTGGTCGCGCGATCTCCCGCGCGAGCGCTGGGTGCACTCGGCCGACGTCTGGGACGGCGAACGCTATCGCGGCCGGCGCGTGGCCGTGATCGGCGGCGGCTCGTCCGCAATGGACGTCGCGGCGACCGCGCTCGAGCACGGCGCCGCGCGCGTGGACCTGCTCGTGCGCCGCGCGGACCTGCCGCGCGTGAACAAGAGCAAGGGCTCGGGCAACCCCGGCATGGCGCACGGCTTCTGGGCGCTCCCGGACGAGTGGAAGTGGCGCTTCCGGCACTACATCAACGTGCAGCAGGTGCCGCCGCCGCGCGGCAGCACGCAGCGGGTCTCGCGGCACGCGAACGCGCGCTTCCTCTTCGGCGTGCCGGTGACCGGCGTGCAGGTCGCGGCCGACGGATCGCTGCGCCTGGCCACGCCCAAGGGCGCGCTCGAGACCGACGACGTGATCTTCAGCACCGGGTTCCGGACGAACTGGTCGCTGCGCCCCGAATTCGCCGCGATCGCGCCGCACGTGCGACTGTGGGGCGACCGCTTCGTGCCGCCGCCCGGCGAGGACGACGAGGAGCTCGCCGGCTCGCCCGACCTCGGCGACCTGTTCGAGTTCCAGCCGAAGACGCCCGGCGCGTGCCCGGGGCTCGAGCGCGTGCACTGCTTCAACTTCGCCGGCGCGCTGTCGCAGGGCGCGGGCGCGGGCGACATCCCGCAGATCAGCGACGGCGCGCAGCGGCTCGCGCGCGGGCTCGCGGCGCGCCTGCTCGCCGAGGACGCCGCGCTGCACTTCGACGTGCTCGAACGCTTCTCGGAGCCGGAGCTGCTCGGCGACGAGTGGACGCCCGGCGAATTCCCCGGTGCGTGAGAGCGCGGCGCGCGCTGTACGAAACAGAAGCCGCGGGCACGCGCCCGCGAGGACGACCCGATGAGCAAGACCGATACCCACGACCTGATCGACGCCTGCGTTCCGCTCGCCACCGGCGGCCCGCTGCACGCGCTGCGCCGCCGGCGCGACAAGGTGGTCGCGGCCAGCCAGGGCAGCGTCGACGCGATCTTCGATCCCGACCTGCCCGGACTCGGTCTCGCGGAGAGGTTCGCGGCCGCCGAGGCCGTGGCCAGGCTCGGCGGCGGCGAAGCGCTCGCCGCGCACTATCGCGAGCGACGGGACGCGTGCGCGCCGCCCGCCGATCGAACGCGGCTGGACGCGGCGGTCGCCTACGCCTGCACGCTCGCGCGGCGGCCGCTCGACGGCACGCGCGCCGCGCTGCTCGCGCTGCCCGCGGCGGGGCTGTCCACGCCGGACGTGGTCACGCTCGCGCAACTGATCGGGCTCGTCGCGTACCAGGTGCGCGTGGTCGCGGGCCTGCGCGCGATGGCCGGGCTCGACGCGGCGCCCGCCGCCGCGCCCGCGGCCGACGACACCGTGTTCGTCCATCCCGCGAACCTGCCGGCGCCGGGCGAGCCGGTGCGCGCCAACGGCTTCACCAGCGAGCCGCTGGGCTGGAAGGCGTGGCTGCCGGTGCTCGACGTCGCGCAGGCCAGCGAGCACCAGCTCGCGGTGCTGAAGGCGAGCCACCCCACGGCGACCACGTCGGACTACTACCTCACGCTCGGCTGGCAGCCGCGCATCCTCGAGGAGCGCTCGGCGGCGTTCAACGCGATCATGTACGCCCCGGGCGGACTGTCGCGCGCCGAGCGCGAGCTCGCGAGCACGGTCGTGTCGCGCGTGAACGGCTGCGTGTACTGCGCGGCCGTGCACGCGCTGCGCTTCGAGCAGCTCGCGCGCCGCAACGACGTGATCGTGCAGGTGTTCGAGGACCCGGAGCGCGCCGGCACGCAGGCGCGCGAGCGGGCGATCGTGCGCGCGTCGATCGCGCTCACGCGCGGGCCCGGGACGTTCGACGCGTCTGCGCTTCGGGAGGTGCGCGCGGCGGGGCTCGACGCGCTCGAGATCCTCGACCTGGTGCATGCGATCGCGATCTTCGCGTGGGCGAACCGGTTGATGCTCAATCTCGGGGAGCCGGTATTCCCTTGAGGCGCACGCGGCGTGCGCGCGGTGAAGCCGCGCGCCGGTGGCGCCGTCCGGGGCGCGCGGATCAGTCGCGCACCGGGCGCGCGCGCAGCCGTTCGGCGAACGACGCGATCTCGGGGGCCACGTCGGGCCAGCGCGATCCGCTCGCGGCGTCGGCGACGGTCGCCCGCAGCAGGCGCCGCAGCGTCTCGGGTTGGGGCGTCAGCGGGCCGGCGAAACGCACCTGCTCGGCGTCGGCGATCACCAGCGTGGGGAAGGTCTCGACGTCGTAGTCGCCGACGAGGTCGGCCTCTTCCTCGACGTCGATCCAGTGCCAGCGCAGGAGCGCCGCGTCGTGCATCGGCTCGCGCGCGATCGCTTCGAGGACGTGCTCGTACGCCTCGCAGGTGCGGCACCACGCCGCGCACAGGCAGGCCACGTGGATCGTCGCCGGGTTCATGCCTCGCATGCTAGCAGCGTCGCGACACGCGCGCGGGGCGACGGTCTCGCCGCAAGCGGGCACCGGATCGCTCGGGATCGCGAAGCGCGCCGGGAGCGCATTGCTACACTGCTGCCGCCGGCCCCTGGCCGGCCCGTTCACCTCCACCGCGAGCCCGCCCCGATGACCCGATCCCTGTCCGACGCCGTCGCCTTCGCCCGCGGCCCCGCGCTGAAGAACCGCTTCGTGCTCGCGCCCATGGCCAACTGCCAGAGCCACCCGGACGGCTCGCTCGGCGACGACGAGTACCGCTGGCTGGTCTCGCGCGCCGAGGGCGGCTTCGCGCTCGTGCTGACCACGGCGTCCTGGGTGCAGCGCAGCGGCAAGGGCATCGAGGGCCAGCTCGGCGTGGCCTCGGACGACCACGTCGCGGGCCTGGAGCGTCTCGCGCACGGCGTGCACGCGGCCGGTGCCGCGTGCGCGGTGCAGCTCGTGCACGGCGGGCGGCGCTCCGAGGCGCGCTTCCCCGGCGAGCCGCTGCTCGCGCCGTGGGACGACGTCGAGACCGGCGCGCGCGCGATGACCACTGCGGAAGTCGAGCAGCTGGTCGAGGACTTCGTGCTCGCCGCGCTGCGCGCCGAGCGCGCCGGCATCGACGGCGTCGAGCTGCACGGCGCGCACGGCTACCAGCTGGCCGCGTTCCTCGACCGCGAGAACAACCGCCGCACCGACCGCTACGGCGGCTCGCCCGAGAACCGCGCGCGCGTGTTCTTCGAGATCGTCGACGGCATCCGCGCGCGCGCCGGCGCGAACTTCCAGGTCGGCGTGCGCCTGTCGCCCGAGCGCTGGGGCATCGACCTCGCGGAGATGCGCGAGCTCGCGCGCCGGCTGATGACGTCGGGGAGAATCGACTACCTCGACATGTCGCTGTGGGACTGCTTCAAGGAGCCGAGCGACCCGAAGTACGCGGGCAAGCCGCTGATCGACCACTTCACCGACCTCGAGCGCGGCGCGACGCGCCTGGGCGTCGCGGGCAAGATCATGGACGCCGCGACCGCGCAGCGCTGCGTCGACCACGGCGCGGACTTCGTGCTGCTCGGGCGCGGCGCGATCCTGCAGCAGGACTTCCCGAAGCGCGCGCTCGCCGACGCCGGGTTCCGCAGCGTCGAGCGGCCGGTCACGCGCGAGTACCTGCGAAGCCAGGTGATCGGGCCGGCGTTCGTCGAGTACCTGACGACCTGGAAAGGGTTCGTCGCGGACTGACCGCCGGGTGAACGCAGGCGGGCCGCCGCGAGTGCTCGCGCAAGCCTGCGGTGCGGTCGGGCGAGCCCGCCCGCCTCAGGCCGCGCGGAGCGGCTCGATCCTGGCGATCTCCGCGCGCAGTTCGTCCTTGGCGCGTGCGGTGTCGTAGTCCAGTTGCAGCCCCGTCCAGAAGCCGTCGTTGAGCCCGAAATAGCGCGACAGTCGCAAGCCGGTGTCGACCGTGATCGCACGCTTGCCCGCGACGATCTCGCTGATGCGCATCTGCGGAACGCCGATGTCCTTGGCCAGCCGATAGGCCGAAATGCCCATCGGGACCAGGAATTCCTCGCGCAGAACCTCGCCGGGCGTCGGGTAGGGAACTTTGCGCACTCGTTGGCCTCTCAGTGATAGTCGACGATTTCGACGTCGGAGGCGAGCCCGTCGGCGGACCGGAAACAAATCCTCCACGGGTCGTTGATCCGGATGCTCCATTGTCTGCGCTTTCGGTCGGCGCCGGTCTCGGCTTCGCGTCGAAACTCGCGCGTTGCAGGCGTACTCTTCGGCTCATCGCGATTCATCGAAGGGTGCGTGGCCGGGCACGTCGGCGATCGCGTGCGAGCGAAGGAGAAGGAATTGAGCGAGAACAGCCGATTCGCCGGAACCGTCGACCCCGCGTGGCTCGACCGGCACGTCGAGGAGATCCTCGAGCCGGGGCTCCCGATCGTCGACCCGCACCACCACCTGTGGGCGCAGCCGGGCAACGTGTACCTGATGCCCGAGCTCCTCGCCGACCTCGCGAGCGGCCACGACGTGCGCGCGACGGTCTTCGAGGAGTGCCGCGCGATGTACCGCGCCGACGGCCCCGACGAGTGGCGCTCGCTCGGCGAGACCGAATTCGTCAACGGCGTCGCCGCGATGAGCGCGAGCGGCGCGTTCGGCCCGGCGCGCGTGTGCGCCGCGATCGTCGGCAACGTCGACCTGCGCCTGGGCGACGGTGCCGAGCCGGTGCTGCGCGCGCACGTCGCCGCCGGCGGCGGGCGCTTTCGCGGCGTGCGCTTCGCGACCGTGTGGCACGCCGACGAGCGCCTGCACCGCGCGTTCCCCGAGCCCGGAATGCTCGGCGACGCACGCGTGCGCAGGGGCCTCGCGTGCCTGGACGCGCTCGGTCTTTCGCTGGACGCGTGGGTCTATCACACGCAGCTCGACGAGGTCGCCGACGTCGCGCGCGCCTTCCCCGGGCTGACGATCGTGCTCAACCACATCGGCGTGCCGATCCTGGGCGGGCCGTACGCGGGTCGCCGCGACGAGGTCGTCGCCGACTGGAAGGCCGCGATGAAGCGGCTCGCCGAGCACCCCAACGTGTTCGTGAAGGTCGGCGCGATCCCGATCCGCCTGCCCGGCGATCCGCCCGCCGACAAGTCGGTCCCGCCCGCGTCCGACGCGGTCGCGCGCGCGTGGCGCCCGTTCGTCGAGCCCTGCGTCGAGCTGTTCGGCGCGGGGCGCTGCATGTTCGAGAGCAATTTCCCGGTGCAGAAGCGCTGGTGCGGCTACGCGGTCGCGTGGAACGCGTTCAAGCGGATCGCGGCCGGTGCGTCCGCGCAGGAGAAGCGGGCGCTGTTCGGCGGGGCGGCGGCGCGCGCGTATCGGCTCACACGCGTGGACCTGGGCGCCCGCTGAGGCGCACGGACCCGCGACGCCACAGGCGCGCGTCGACCCGATCGCTCGCCGACCCGATCGCTCGCCGGTGCGATCGCGGCGCGGGCGCGGTCGCGGCGCGGGCGATCGGAATGCCGCGCGCACGATGGGCGCCGCCTGCGCTTGCGATTTCACACGCACCCCTCTACTTTGAGCGTTCGGCCCGGATCCGGGGCGTTCACGAGGAAGCGGACAAGTGCAAACGCAAGACAACCTGGTGCTGGAGACGGCGGAACGGGTCTTCCGCGACCTCGCCGATCCGCAGTCGATCATCCTGCGCGGCGACGACGGCTGGAAGGCGCCGCTGTGGCAGGCGCTCGAGGACACCGGCCTGCCCGCCGCGTGGGCGCCCGAGGCGCTGGGAGGCGCCGACCTCTCGATGGCCGACGGATTCGCGGTGGTACGTGCGGCCGGGCGGGCGGCGCTCGCGGTCCCGCTCGTGGATACGATGGTCGCGAACTGGGTGCTCGGACGTGCCGGGATCCCGGTGCCGGCCGGTCGGATCGCGCTCGTCCTTCCCCGCGGACGCGCGCGGGTCGCGATCGACCCGGCGGGCCGTGTCGATGCGCACGCCCGCAAGGTGCCGTTCGCGTGCGAGGCCGATCACCTGCTCGTGCTCGCGCCCGGCGCCCGGGGCGCGAGCGTCGCGCTCGTGCCGGCGAGCCGGTGCGCGTTCACGCCGGGACGCAGCCTCGCCGGAGACGCGCTCGACGACGTCGAGATCTCGGCGTCGTCCGATGCGCATCGCGCAGGGGTCGAGGGCGTCGGCGTCGATCGCGTCGCGATGCTCGCGGGCACGGTGCGCGCATCGCAGATCGCCGGGGCGCTGGAGGCGATGCTGGAAATTTCCGTGAACTACTCGCAGGAGCGCGTCGCGTTCGGCAAGACGATCTCGAAGTTCCAGGCGGTCCAGCACAACCTCGCCCGCCTGGGCGGCGAGGTGGCGGCCGCCGTGGCGGTCGCGCAGTCCGCGGCCGACGCGATCGCCTCGGACGACATCGGCGCCGACGAGCTCCTCCTGGAAGTGGGTGCCGCGAAGGTGCGCTGCGGCGAAGCGGCCGAGGCCGGCGCCGCGATCTCGCACCAGGTCATGGGGGCGATCGGGTTCACAGTCGAGCACGTGCTCCACCGCTTCACGCTGCGGGCGCTGTCATGGCGCGACGAATTCGGCGACGAGGTCGAGTGGAGCCGGCGGCTGGCCACGCTCGTCGCCGCCCGCTCGAGCGGCGAGTTCTGGCGGCTGCTCGCCGCGCGCTGAACGGGAGACCACGAACCATGTCCCTGCAATTCGATCCCGTCCGCCTGCCGCCGCACTGCCAGGCGCTGCGCGAAGAGGTGCGCCAGTTTCTCGCCGACGAGGTGGCCGCGGGCACCTACGATCCCGACCGCAGCGAGGCCGACGGGGAGGTCGACCGTCGCTTCGCCCGCAAGGTCGCGGCGCGCGGCTGGATCGGCATGACCTGGCCGAAGGCCTACGGCGGGCAGGAGCGCAGCTTCCTCGAGCGCTACGTCGTCACCGAGGAGATGCGCGTGGCGAACGCGCCGGTGCGCCACTTCTTCGTGGCCGACCGCCAGAGCGGCCCGACGCTGATCCGCTACGCGAACGAGCGCATCAAGCGCGAGGTGCTGCCGCGCATCGTTCGCGGCGACGCGTGCTTCTGCATCGGCATGAGCGAGCCCGACTCGGGCTCGGACCTCTTCGCTGCGCGCGCCCGTGCCACGCCGGTGGATGGCGGCTACCGGCTCGACGGCACCAAGATCTGGACCAGCATCGCGCACCGGGCCGACTACATGATCGGCCTGTTCCGCACCTCGCCGCCGACGAAGGAGAACCGGCGGCACGGGCTGACGTCGTTCCTGGTGGACATGAAGACGCCCGGCATCACGTGCAACCGGATCGGTCAGATCGGCGGCGAGCGCGAGTTCAACGAAGTGGTGTTCGACGGAGTCTTCGTTCCCGCCGAGAACCTGATCGGCGAGATCGACGGCGCGTGGAAGCAGGCCACCAGCGAGCTCGCGTACGAGCGCAGCGGCCCCGAGCGCTTCCTGGAGACGTTCGAGGCGATGAAGCTGCTGGTCGACGCGGTCGACGAGCGCTCGGACGTGCGAGTGCAGGTGGGCGTCGGGCGGCTCGTCGCGCAGTTGCACACGCTGCGGCGGATGTCGGTGTCGGTGGCCGGCATGCTCGAGATGAAGAAGGAGCCGGTCGTCGAAGCCGCGATCGTCAAGGACCTCGGGACGCTCTGGGAGCAGGCGCTGCCGCACCGCGTGCGCGACCTGGCCGCGACGATGGACGAAGACGACCCCGCGGTGCGGCGGCTCCAGCGCGGGCTCGTGCACGAGCTGCACGCCGCGCCCAAGCTCACGATCCAGGGCGGGACCACTGAGGTGCTGCGCGGGATCATCGCGCGCGGGCTCGGGCTGCGCTGACGGGCGCCGAGCGCGGCTCGAGAACCGGGGCGATCGCCTCGGACTCGAGTGCTCGGGGCCCGGGCCACGGCCAGCGCCCTCGGCGAAGGCCCGCCGGCCTTCGCCGAGCCCCGTCATCTTTCTGGCGGCTCTGGCCGAGCGATGAGTCGATCGATGTCCGCGTCGGCCAGCCCGGCCTCGCGAAGCACCTCGTCGGTGTGCTGCCCGATGCCGGGCGCGTGCCGGCGCACGCTGGCCGGCGTCCTCGAGAACCGCGTCGGGGGGCGCATCTGCCGCATCGGCCCCTCGGTCGGGTGCTCGACGTCCTCGAAGAAGTGCGTCGCCTTCAGGTGCGGGTGCTCGGGCAGCTCGTCGATGCTCCAGATGCGCGTGGCGGGCACGTCGAGTTCCTCGCAGGTTGCGAGCCACTCGGCGCTGGTGCGCAGCGGCGTGATCTCGCGCATGTACGCGTAGAGCTGGCGCACGTAGGCGTTCTTGTCGGAACGGTCGGCGGTGCGCACCCACTCGGCGAGCTCGGGGCGGCCCGCGCCCTCGAAGAACGCCTGGCTCTGGCGGTCGGTGTACGGCAGCATCGCGACCCAGCCGTCCTTCGTGCGGTGCGGCTTGCGCCCGCCGGCGAGCATGCGCGGGTATCCGGCCGGCGCGGGCGAGGGCCGGAACGCCAGCCCGCCGAGGTGCTCGGCGAGCACGAACGCGGTCATCGTCTCGAGCATCGGCACCTCGACGTACTGGCCTTCGCCGTGCCGGGCCTGGTGGACGAGCGCGGCCATCACCGCGTTCGCGAGCGCCATGCCGGTGGTCTTGTCGGCGACCAGGCTGGGCACGTAGTCGGGCGCGTCGCGGCCGCGCGAGCAGATGTCGACGAGCCCGCACGCCGACTGGATGATGTCGTCGAACGCGGGGCGGTCCCGGTCGGGCCCGTCCTGGCCGAATCCGGTCGCGACGCAGTAGACGATCTTCGGATTGAGCTTCGCGACCGCCTCGTAGCCGAAGCCCAGCCGCTCGATCGCCTGCACGCGCATGTTGTGCACGAGCACGTCGACGGTGGGGATCAGCCGGCGCAGCGCGTCGGCGCCCTCGGGCGACTTCAGATCGATGCACAGCGAGCGCTTGTTGCGGTTGGCCGCCAGGAAGATCGAGCTCATGCCCTTGTGCAGCGAGATGCCGTTCATGCGCATCAGGTCGCCGTCGGGGCCCTCGACCTTGATCACGTCGGCGCCGAAGTCGCCGAGGATCTGCGTGGCGAGCGGGCCGAGCAGCACCGCGGTGAGGTCGAGCACGCGGATGCCCGCGAGCGGGCCAGTGGCGGCGGGGATCGGGGTGTCGGTCATCGTGTTCATCGCTGGGTTCTGCGGGCCGGCGCGATCGCGTGCGCGCGCCGTCACTGCGGCTTGACGCCGGCGGCGTCGGCGACGCGCTTGAAACGCTCGTACTCGCCGAGCTGGAACCTGCGCATCTCGTCGGGCCGGAACGCCATCACCTCGACGTTGATCGACGCGTGGTACGCCTTCGCCTTGTCGGCGACGAGCACCTCCTGCATCAGGTCCGCGAGCCGGTTCGTGACGTCGTCCGGCGTCTCGGCGCGCACGTAGAACGCCGTCCAGACCCAGCTGACGAAGTCGGGGAAGCCGCTCTCGATCATCGTCGGCGACTCGGGGCTGATCGGGTGGCGCTTGTCGCCGGTGATCGCGAGCACGCGCACGCGCTTGTCCTGCACCAGCGGCATGATTCCGCCGAGGTCGGTCGCGACGATGTCGAGCTGGCCCGCGACGACGTCGTTGGCCATCTGGATGCCGCCCTTGTACGCGATGTGCGTGACCTCGATGCCGCCCGCGGTGCCCAGCCAGGTGTTCAGCAGCTGGTAGCCCGCCGAGTAGTTGCCGGCATTCAGCGGACGACGCTCGCGCTTCGCGAACGCGACGACGTCCTGCATCGACTTGAACGGCGCGTCGCCCTTGACGACGAACGCGGCCGGCCCGCGCCCGAGCCCGATCACCGGCCGGATGTCCTTGAACGGGTCGTACGGCAGGTTCTTCATCACGACCGGGTTCACGGTCAGCGGCGAGTTCGACGCGAGCAGGATCGTGTGGCCGTCGGCCGGCGCCTGCTTCGTCGCCTGGATGGCGAGCTGTCCGCTCGCGCCGGGCCGGTTCTCGACCACCACCGGCTGCCCGGTCATCTTGCCGAGGATCTCGCCGTACACGCGCGCGCCGGTGTCGGAGCCGCTGCCGGCGTTGAACGGCACGTAGATGCGGATCTGCTTCGACGGCCAGGCGGCCGGTGCCTGCGCGAGCGCGGGTCGAAGGGCGGGAGCGAGCGCGAGGCCCGCGAGCAGCGTGCGGCGTTTCATCGGAAGACCTCCCAGGTGCGCGGCGGGACGACGACGGACTCGTTCCTCGATCCTACCCGCGCGCGGCGCGAGGGGGCCGCCCGGCGCGCGCGATTGCGGTCCGCGCGCGGTCCGATTCCGCGCGTGCCGTGCCGCAGCCCGTCGGCGCGCAGGCACGCGCGCGCGGTACCGTCCGGCGGGGATCGGTCGCCGTCGCGGTAGACTGGCGACGGCCACGCGCCGCTGCCTTGCAGCCCACACCCGCCGATGACCTCGCCCGCTCCCGCCGACGCACCCGGTCCGCCCTCGTCCGGCGAGCGCCCGCGCACGAACGCCGCGCTGCGCGAGGAGGCGATCGCGCGGATGATGCAGACCGCGATCCGCTTGATCGCCGAGCGCGGCGCGTCGAAGCTCTCGCTGGTCGACGTTGGGCGCGGGTCGGGGTACAGCCACTCGCTGCCGAACTACTACTTCGGTTCCAAGCGCAGGCTGCTGCTCGACGCCTACGAGCACATCGTCGGTGGCGCGGCCGCGCGCTTCCGGGCGTGGACGCGGCGGCGCATTCCCGAGCGCATCCGCCCGGGGCTCGACGACATCCGCGCGACGCTGCGCTCGTACCTGGGCGTGGTGAGTGAAGATCCGTTCCAGTCGCGCGCAATGCACGTGCTGCTGGCGGAGTCGATTTCGTCGATGCCCGAGCTGCTCGAAGTGGTCCGCCCGTGGAACCAGCGCTTCGTCGGTTACTTCGAGCGGCAGCTTCGCCTGGCGATCGATCAGGGCGAGGTCGACGCGTCGATCGACGTCGACTCCATGGCGATCCTGCTCGCGGGGCTGCTGCGCGGGGTCATCGCTCAGCACCTCGCGGATCCGGAGCGCGTGGACCTCGATCGGATCGCGGCGGCGGCGGTGCGCCTCGTGGAGCGCGGGCTCGGCAAGGACGTCGGAGGCGATTGACCGGGCGGGCACGTCCTCGCGCGCCCGGTCTCCCGAACGAACGTCCTCCCGAACGAACGTCCTCCCGAACGTCCTCCCGCTACTCGCGGCTCACCTCCCCGAATCTCACCAGCCCGTCCGCCACCACCGGAATGCCCTTGACGAAGCGCTTGGTCACGATCGTGTCCGTGACGTTGTTCAGGTACGCGTACGGCATCACGTCGGTGACCAGCACTTTCGCGAGCTCGGAGTAGATCGTCGCGCGCTTCGCCGGGTCGACCGTCGCCATGCCCTGCTCGAGCAGCTCGTCGACGCGCTTGCTCGAGTAGCCGCCGTAGTTCGCCGACGGGTTCTCCTCGGCGTAGCGCGAGTGGAAGAACGGGTGCGAATTCGCGTGCGGGTCCGCACGCCCGGTGTAGCGGTAGATCGACGCCTCGAACTGCTTGGACGTCATGTTCTGCACCAGGCGGTTCTGGTCGTACGGAACGAGCTCGACCGTCATCCCCGCCGCCGCCCACATCTGCTGCAGCGACTGCGCGAGGTGGCGCGTGCCCGGCGTGTTGTTGTACTGCAGGCTGAACGCGACCGGCTTGCCGTACTCCTTCACGAGCGCCTTCGCGCGCGCGACGTCGAACTTCGGGTAATCGGCGACCGGCTGACGGATCGACGTCATGCCGCGACCGAACGGGCTGTAGGCCACGCTCGGCACGCCGAAGCCGAGCGTGCGGTTGATCAGCTCGCGGTCCATCGCGTGCGCTATCGCGCGGCGGATGCGGAGGTCGTCGAGCGGCGCCTTCTTCGCGTTCAGGTACACGCCCTCGGTGCCGAAGCCCGCCGGCGAGAGCACGACGTGGCGCTTGTCGCTCTTCATCGTCGAGATGAAGTGCATCGTCGGCTGCAGGATCACGTCGGTCTGGCCGGAGACGAAGGCGGCCTCGCGCGTCTCGGTGTTCTGGTAGCCGCGGAAGACCAGCCGATCCAGCGCAGGCTTGCCCTTCTGCCAGTAGTCGGGATTGCGCTCGAACGCGATGCGACTGTTGCGAACCCATTCGACGAAGCGGAACGGGCCGGTGCCCACCGGCTTCGTGCCGATGCCGGCGGGGTCGGCCTTGAACGCCGTCGGAGAGACCATGATGCCGGGCGCGTCCGCGAGCGTGCTCGGCAGCGCGCTGTTGGGCGCGGTCAGCGTGATCTCCACCGTGAGCGGATCGATCGCGCGGACGTCCTTGAAGTCGCCCATCAGCCACAGGCAGCGGCAGCGATTCGCGGGATTGCGCGTGCGCTCGAAGTTCGCGACCACGGCCGCCGAGTCGAGCGGCGTGCCGTCGTGGAACCGGATGCCGGGGCGAAGCCTGATCCGCCAGGTCTTGACGTCGTCGGAGACCGTGTAGCTCTCGGCCAGGAAGGGCACGATGTTGCCCTTGACGTCGACGTCGAACAGCGGCTCGTAGACCGGCGTCGAGAGCTGGCGCTCGGTGAACGTGCCGGTGCGGATCGGGTCGATGATCGGCGGGTCCTGCGCCAGGCCGATCGACAGCGTGCCGCCGCGCCTGGGCTCGGCGGCGGTGGCGGTGGCAGCGGTGGCGGCCGCGGCCGCGAGCACGGCCGCAATCGCGGCGGCGGACATCGTCCGGCGAGCGATCGATCGAGTTGTCGTGTTCATCGTTCGCCCCTCAGTGCGCGCCGACCACGCCGCCCAGCGGCACGTAGGCCTTGCCGTCGAAGCGCATCAGCTGCAGCGCCTTGTAGCCGAGGTAGTCGGTCGGCGTCGTCGTCATGCCCAACCCGGGAAGCGTCAGCGGGCCGCCGAAGTTCTTCAGCGACTGCATGATCCTCAGGATGTTCGCGTGCGTGAGGTCGTCGCCCGCCATGCGGATGATCTCGGCACCGGCCGCCGCGATGTCGTAGCCGACCGAGTAGGTCTCGTCGGACAGCGCCACGCCCGGCAGGTATTTCTCGCGGAACGCGAGGTAGCCCTTGACGCCGGGATCGTCGGCCCAGCGCGGATCGTCAACGCGCTTGCGGTAATCGGACGTGATCACGCCGTTGCCGGCGCCCGGGCCGGCGGGCTCGATCGCGAGTCTCACCGACGAACCCGCGTTCCCCACGTAGGTCGTCGGCTTCCAGTCCATCGACGCCATCTTGCGCAGCGCGATCGCGGTCATTCTCGGCAGCGTGATCAGCACCACCACGTCGGCGCCCGAGCCCTTCATCGAGATCACCTGCGATTCGATCGTCGGGTCGGTCGACGTGTACGTCTGCTCGATCGCGATGCGCGACGCGGCACCCCCCGCGACCAGGCCGTCCTTCAGGCCCTTGAAGAGGGCGCGCCCCGCGTCGTCGTCCTGGTACAGGATCGCGATCTTGCCCTGCGGCTTCGTCTGGACGATGTGCTTCGCGTAGACCGCGCCTTCCATCTCGTAGACCGGCGCGAAGTTGATCGTGTACGGGAAGTTCTTCGCGTCGGCGAGCTTGCTCGCGGGCGCGGAGACGAACAGCTGCGGCACCTTGCGCTGGTTCATGTAGCGCTGCACCGCGAGCTGCGTCGGCGACCCGAGGCTGCCGAGCGTGAACAGCACCTCGTCCTGCTCGACGAGCTTGCGCGTGTTGTCGACCGTCTGCGGCGGCTGATAGCCGTCGTCGTAGAGGAAGAAACTGATCTTGCGGCCGTTGATGCCGCCCTGGTCGTTGATCATCTTGAAGTAAGCGACCATCGCCTTGCCGATGCCCGCGTACGGCGAAGCCGGCCCGCTCAGCGGCTGAGTGCTGCCGATGCGGACTTCCTTGTCGCTGGCGCCGGTGTCGTACTTCTTCTGGGCCGTCGCGGGGCCGGCGGCGGCGGCGAGCGCCATGCCGGCCGTGGCGGCCAGGATTTCGCGTCTTGTCGTCTTCATTCGGGTCGTCTCCTCTTGGATTCGTGTGTGAGAGTCAGGGCGTTGACGGGCCGAGCGCGCTGCTGCGCGCCAGCCGTTCGATGTCCGCCGGCGAGAGCCCGGCGTCCGAGAGCACTTCGTGCGTGTGGGCGCCGGGGGGCGGCACCGGGGGCGGATCGGCCCGCGACGGCGTCGCCGAGAAGCGCGGTGCCGGCGCGGTCTGGAGCACGCCGTCGACTTCGCGGTACACGCCGCGCGCGGCCATGTGCGGATGCGCGGCGGCGTCGCGCGGGTCGAGCACCGGCGCGAAGCAGGCGTCGCTGCCCTCGAACGTGTCGCACCACTGGGCGCGCGTGCGGGTCGCGAAGAGCTGCTCGAGCTCCGCGGTCAGGGCGGGCCAGGCTTTCGGGTCCATCTGGCCGTCGACGAAGCGGCGGTCGCCGTCCAGGCCGAGACGGCGCAGCAGTTCCGAGTAGAACTGCGGCTCGAGCGACGCGATGTTCACCCACTGGCCGTCGGCGCAGCGGTACGAGCGCCCGGCCCAGTGCGCCGAATCGAAGCCGGCGCTGCCGCGCGCGAAGCCGGTGCCGCGGCTCGCGATCATGCCCAGCAGCAGGTTCATCATGTGCCCGACCCCGTCGACCATCGCCGCGTCGACCACCTGCCCGGTGCCGTCGGCACGCGCGCGCAGGACGCCGGCGAGCAGGCCGATCGCGAGGTAGAGCGCGCCGCCGCCGACGTCGCCCATCATCGTCGCGGGCATCACCTGCGGCTGGCCGGGCGGGCTCGCGAACCACAACGCGCCCGAGAGTGCGGTGTAGTTGCTGTCGTGGCCGGCGAGCTGCGCGAGCGGGCCGTCCTGGCCCCAGCCGGTGATGCGGCCGTAGACCAGCGACGGGCGGCGAGCGAGGCACACGTCGGGCCCCAGGCCGATGCGCTCCATCACGCCGGGGCGCATGCCCTCGATCAGCGCGTCGCTGCGCTCGACGACCTTCAGCAGCGCTTCGATCGCGCCCGGAGCCTTCAGGTCCAGCACGATCGAGCGCTTGCCGCGCCGCGTGATCTGCTGCGGCCGGGCGCGCGCGGCGCCGCCGGGGCGCTCGACGACGACCACGTCGGCGCCGAGGTCGGCGAGCAGCATCCCGCAGAAGGGCCCGGGACCGATCCCAGCCACTTCGAGCACGCGAACGCCGTCGAGGACGCCTGTCATGGTCTGCTCGTGTCCTTCGTGCGAACGCCCGTCACGTCCTGCTCGCGCCTCGGGTGCACACGCACTAGAACGCCGTGATGCCGGTCAGCGCCTTGCCGATCGCCAGGCGCTGGATCTCGGACGTGCCCTCGACGATCGTGCCGATGCGCACGCGGCGATAGAGCCTCTCGAGCGGGAACGCGGGGTTCGTGCCGTAGCCGCCGTGGACCTGCAGCGCGCGGTCGACCACGCGCTGTGCGGCCTCGGTCGCGAACAGCTTCGCGATCGACGCCTCGGTCGCGCACGGCAGGCCGCGACGGCGCAGTTCGAGCGCGCGAAAGCACAGCAGGCGCGCCGCGTCGAGGTCGACCTGGTTGTCGGCGAGCAACGCCTGGATCAGCTGCTTGCCGGCGATCGGGCCGCCGAACTGCGTGCGCTCCTTCGCGTACGCGAGCGCGGCCTCCTGCGCGGCGAGCGCCGAGCCCAGCGACGTCAGCCCGACGTACGCGCGCGCCTCCTGGAACGATGCGAGCATCGCGCCCAGCCCGCCGCCGTCGGTGCCGAGCAGGTTCTCCCCGGGGATCTCGACGTCGTCGAACGCGAGCTCGGCGGTGCTCACCTCGCCCATCGTCTCCAGCGGCGTCGACGTGAAGCCGTGCTCGGCGCGGTCGACCACATACAGGTCGAGCCGGCCGGTCTCGGACGAGCGCGCGAGCACGGTGCAGAAGTCGGCGTCCTGGCCGTTCGTGATCCAGACCTTGCGGCCCGAGATCCGGAATCCGCCGGCGGTGCGCGTCGCGCGCGTGGTCACGCCGGCGACGTTCGATCCGCCGCCGGGCTCGGTGTTCGCGGACGCCGCGATCCGCTCGCCCGCGACCAGCGGCGCGAGGTACTTGCGCCTGACCGTGGCCGAGCCGTAACGCGACAGCAGCAGCGCGACGCTCTCGTTGATGAACGCGCGCCCGGCGATGCCGCCCGCGTGCTGCACGCCGGCCTCGAGCAGGGCGCCCGCGGTGACCGGGTCCAGCCCCATGCCGCCGTCCTCGACCGGCACGCGGCCGTTGCCGAGCCCGAACGGCAGCAGCCGTCGCTGCAACTCGAGCGCGACCTCGCGCGGCAGGCCGCTGCGCGCGTCGTGCGGGCGCAGGGCGGGCTGGATCTGCTCGCGGCAGAACTTCGAGAATGCGTCGACCGCTTCGGCCTGCTCGCTCGTCAGGAACGGGAACATCTCGGGACTCCTCCGGTGGACGGCGGCAGCGGCGGGCTCAGACCGAGCGCCACTGCCCCTGCCAGAACTTCGCGCGCACGTCGCGGCGCAGCAGCTTGCCGACCGCGCTGCGCGGCAGCTCCGGCCAGAACTCGACCGACTTCGGCGCGTGCACGCCGCCGAGCCGATCGCGCACGCGCGCGACCAGCGCCTCGGCTTCGACGGTCCTGCCGGGTCGCAACTGCACCACCGCCTTGACCGCCTCGCCCCACTTCTCGTCGGGCACGCCGACGACCGCGCACTCCAGCACCGCCTCGTCCTCGAGGATCACGGCCTCGATCTGCGCGGGGAACACGTTGAAGCCGCCGGTCACGATCATGTCCTTCAGGCGGTCGACGATCGTGACGAAGCCGCGCGCGTCCTTCACGCCGACGTCGCCGGTGTGGCCCCAGCCGAAGCGGCGGAAGTTCTCGGTCTCCTGAGGATTCTTGTAGTACTCGCGCATCGTCATGCTCGACTGCACGACGATCTCGCCGCGCTCGCCCGGCGGCAGGATTCGGCCGTCGGGGTCCATGATCTCGACGCGCGCGTATCGCATCGGGCGCCCGCAGGATGCGAGCGCCGCGTCGTCGAAACCACCCTCGGGGAGCAGGTAGTCCTCGGGGCGCTTGCCGATCAGCGGGCTGCCGCACTCGGTTTGCCCGAAGCCTTCGGCCATCACCCGGCCGAAGAGCGCGGTCGCCAGCTTCATCTTCTCGGGCGCGACCGGCGCGGCGCCGGTCGTGAAGCGCTTCAGGCTGGAGACGTCACGCGGCATCGCCTGCTGCGCGGCGATCAGCATGTACATCAGCGTCGGCGGGAGGAAGACGTCGGTGATCCGCCAGCGCTCGATCGCGTCGAGCACCTGGTCGGGCGCGGTCATGTTCATCACCACGACGCTGCCGCCGCAGCACATCGTCGCGAGCGCCGCGTGGCCGCCGGCGTGCGTGAGCGGCGCCACCGCGAGGTAGCGGGAGTCCGGCGTGTAGCCGGCCATCTCGCGGTTGGAGTGGAACATCATCTCCATGCTGCGCTGCGTGTGGACCGCGGCCTTCGACGGACCGGTGGTGCCCCCCGTGGGCTGGATGAACGCGGTGGCGAGCGGGTCTTCGAAGCCCGCGCGGTAGGGCGCGCCGTCGCCGGCGGCCCAGTCGTCGAGCGCCGGGCCGTGCTCGGACGCGCGGTCGATGCACACGAAGCGCACCACCTTCGGCAGCCCCGCCTTCAGCTGCGGCACCAGGTGCTCGCAGGCGCTGTGGAAGAAGACGAACTCGCAGTCCATGAACGACAGGACCTCGACGTTCACTTCGACCGGATTGCGCGTGTGCGCCGAGAGCCAGACGCGGTCGCAGCGGTTGATCGCGAGCAGCAGCAGCGGCACCCGGTGATGGTTCGGCGCGTAGATCGCCGCGTGTGCGCCCGGGCGCAGCCCCGGCTCGCGGTCGAGCGCGTGCGCGACCGCGTGCACGAAGCGCTGCGCGTCGCCGAAGGTCACGGCGACGTCGCCCTCGAGCAGTGCGACGCGCCCGGGTTGGGCCTGTGCGGTCGCGTCGAAGTAGTCGGAGATCCTCATGCGCAACTCCTCGTCACACCGATCGCCACTGCCCCTGCCAGTACTTCGCCCGCACTTCGCGCCGCAGCAGCTTGCCGACCGCGCTGCGCGGCAGCTCGGGCCAGAATTCGACCGACTTCGGCGCGTAGACGCCGCCGAGCCTGTCGCGGCACAGCGAGATCAGCTCGTCCTCGCTCGCGGTGCGCCCGGGCTTGAGCTGCACCACCGCCTTGACCGCCTCGCCCCACTTCTCGTCGGGCACGCCGACAACCGCGCACTCCATCACCGCGTCGTGGCCGAGGATCACCGCCTCGACCTGGGCCGGGAAGACGTTGAAGCCGCCGCTGACGATCATGTCCTTCAGGCGATCGACGATCGTGATGAAGCCGCGGGCGTCCTTCACGCCGACGTCGCCGGTGTGGCGCCAGCCGTGCAGCTTGTGCGCCGCGGTCTCGTCGGGGTTCTTGTAGTACCCGAGCATCGCCGTCCCCGACTGCACGACGATCTCGCCGCGCTCGCCGGCGGGCAGGATGCGCCCGTCCGGCCCCATGATCTCGACGCGCGCGACGCGCACCGCGCGGCCTGCCGAGCGCAAGGCTTCCTCGTCGAAGCCGCCGTCCGGCAGCACGTAGTCCGACGGCTTCTTGACGATCAGCGGCATGCCGCACTCGGTCAGCCCGTAGCCCTCGGCCATGACCGGGCCGAACAGCCGCGTCGCCTCCTTCGTCTTCTCGGGCGCCGTGGGTGCGGCGCCGGTGAAGAACCGGCGCAGCGACGAGCAGTCGGCGGTCTTCGCGCGCGGCAGCGCGAGCAGCATGTACATGACCGTGGGCGGAAGGAACACGTGCGTGATCTTCCAGCGCTCGATCGCGTCGAAGACCTGCTCCGGGTGCGTCATGTTGACGACGACCACGCACCCGCCCGCCAGCAGCGTGTGCTGCGCGGTGATGCCGCCGGCGTGCGTGAGCGGCGCCACCGCGAGGTAGCGCGTCTGGTCGGTGATGTCCATCCCGTCGAGCCCCGCCATGAACGAGGTCTCCAGGCCCCGGTGCGCGTGCACCGCCGCCTTCGACGGGCCGGTGGTGCCGCCGGTGGGCTGCACGAAGGCCGGCGACAGCGGATCTTCCTCGCCGGCGGCATAGGGCTGCCAGCAGTCGGCGATCCACTCGTCGATCGACGGGCCGTGCTCGGACGCGCGGTCGATGCAGACGAACTTCACGACCTTCGGCAGCCCGGCGCGCAACTGCGGCACGACCGCCGCGTAGGCGCTGTGGAAGAACACGAACTCGCAGTCCATCGACCCGAGCACCTGCAGGTTCACCTCGACCGGATTGCGCGTGTGCACCGACAGCCAAGCGCGGTCGCTGCGGTTGATGCCCAGGTGCAGCAGCGGAATGCGCAGGTGGTTCGGCGCGTAGATCGCGACGTGCGCGCCGCGGCGCAGGCCCGGCTCGCGGTCGAGCGCGTGCGCGACCGCGTGCACGAAGCGCTGCGCGTCGCCGAAGTTCATCTCGACGTCGCCTTCGACGATCGCGACGCGTTCGGGCTGGCGCTGCGCCGTCGCGTCGAAGTAGTCCGAAACCCGCATGAGGTCGTCTCCCCCTGGTTGTTCCGGCGCGGCGCTCAGCGCCCCTTCCAGACCGGCTTGCGCTTCTCGACGAAGGCCTTGAGCCCTTCGGCGCGGTCCTCCGACTCGAGCGCGCGCGCCGCGATCGGCATCTGGGCGTCCCAGCCCTCGACGTCGGTCCAGTTGCCGCCCTGGAACACGATCTCCTTGGTCGCGGCGAGCGCGGTGGGCCCGTTGACCATGATCGCCTCGGCCCAGTCGAGCGCGGTCTGCAGCGCCTGGCCCGGATCGACGATGCGGTTCACCAGCCCCCAGCGCGCGAAGAACTCGGGGTCGCGAAGCGTGCCGCTCAATGCCACTTCCATCGCGATGTGGTAGGGGATGCGCTTCGGCAGCCTGAACAGCCCGCCGCCGATCGCGACCACGTTGTGGCGCACCTCGGGCAGGCCCATGCGCGCGTTGCGCGCCGCGACGATCAGGTCGCACGACAGGCACAGCTCCAGGCCGCCGCCCACCGCGACGCCCTCGACCGCCGCGATCAGCGGCTTGCGCGACGGGCGCTTGAACATTCCGAAGCCGCCGCGCGGCAGGCGCTCGCGCAGCTCGCCGCGCGCCGCCGCCTTGAGGTCGGCGCCGGCGGAGAAGTCGCCGCCCGCTCCGGTGATCACGCCGACGAAGAGCTCGTCGGTGTCGTCGAGCAGGTCCATCGCGGCGTTCATGCCGCGCGCCAGCTCCGCGTTGCACGCGTTCTTGACCTCGGGGCGGTTCAGCGTGACGACCAGCACGTGGCCGCGGCGCTCGGTGAGCACCGTGTTGTTCGGGGTCTCGCTCATCTCGGCCTCCTCACAGCGCGAACGTGAAGCCGCCGTTGACCGGGTACACCTGCCCGGTCACGTAGTCGCTCGCCGACGAGGTCAGGAACACGACCATGTTCGCGACGTCGGTGGGCTTGCCCATGCGGCGGATGATGTACTTCTCGAGGATGCGCTTGGCGCGCTCCGGGTCCTGCGCCATGCGCGCCTCGATCATCGGCGTGGCCATCGCGCCGATCACGACGCAGTTCGCGTTGATGTTGTAGCGGCCCATGCCACGCGCGACCGAGCGCATGAAGCCCGCCGCGCCCGCCTTCGCGCCCGCGTAGATCTCCATGCCCGCGTCGCCCCAGCGGCTCGCGTCGGAGATGATCGTGACGACCTTGCCGGTCTTGCGCTCGATCATGCCGGGCAGCGCCGCGGCGGTGCAGTTGATCACGCCGTCGAAGTTCACGCCGATCCAGGTCTTCCACACGTCCGGGCCGGTCTCGTAGAACGGCTTGCGCGAGTCCGGGTCCGGCGTCGCGCCGGCGTTGCCCGCGTTGTTGACGAGCGCGTCCACGCGGCCGTACTTCTCGACCGCCTTCGCGAACATCGCCTTCACGCTGTCGTGGCTGCTGACGTCGGCCTGCAGCGCGATCGCGTCGCCGCCGGCCGCCCGGATCTCTTCGGCGACCGCCTGCGCCCGATCGAGCACGTAGTCGTTGACGACGACGCCGGCCGCGCCGTGCTCGGCCATGTGCAGCGCGATCTGCCGGCCGACGTTCTGCCCCGCGCCGGTCACCAGGACCACGCGGCCTTCCATGCTCACCATGTCTTTCGTGCTCATACCTTTCTCTCCTTGTCTTTCCAGAAGGGGGCGCGCAGGTCGCGCTTCAGAAGCTTGCCGACGGTGTTGCGGGGGAGCTCGTCGACGATGCGGATCTCGCGCGGGCGCTTGTACGTCGCGAGCGACGACGCGCAGTGCGCGAGCAGCTCGTCGGGCGTCGCGCGCCGGCCGGGCTTCAGTTCGCAGAACGCGAGCACGCGCTCGCCCATCTCGTCGTCGGGAATGCCGATCACGGCCGCGTCCATCACCGCGGGGTGCGCGACCAGCGCGTGCTCGACCTCGGCCGGGTACACGTTCGCGCCGCCGACGATGACCATGTCCTTGGCGCGGTCGCTGACGTACAGGAAGCCGTCGGCGTCCAGCCGGCCGATGTCGCCGGTACGGAAGTACCCGCGCGCGTCCCGCGTGTCGGGGCCGAGCGGCGCCGCGTTCAGGTAGCGGTCGATGTTCACCGGGGTCCAGACCCAGATCTCGCCGGTCTCGCCGGTGGGCAGCACGCGTCCGTCGCCGTCGCGGATCTCGGCCTTCACGTGGCGGTACAGGCGCCCGCTCGATCCGGGCTTCTTCTTCTGCATCTCGGGCGGCATCGTGCTGATCATGCCGGTCTCGGTCGACCCGTAGCCCTCGGCGAGGCAGTCGCCGAGGTGCTCGATGATCCAGGCCTTGAGTTCGTCGGAGACCGGCGCCGCGCCCACCGCCAGCGAGCGGATCGACGACAGGTCGCGCGCCGCGATCGCCTCGGGCGGCAGCGCCGCGATGCGCTTGTACATGGTCGGCACGCCGGTCCAGTTCGTGACGCGGTGCCGCTCGATCGCGGCCAGCGTCACGAGCGGATCGAAGCGGCGAACCATCACGACCTTCGCGCCGACGCGCGTCGCACCGAACACTTGCGCGGGGCCGGAGCCGTGGTGCATCGGCATCGTGACCAGGTAGACGCTTTCCGCGTCGCCGGCGCGCGTACCGCGCACGTCGGCGAGGTATTCGAGCGTGATCGTGTCGAGGGCGAGCTCCTTGGTCACGCCCTTGGGCAGCCCGGTGGTGCCCGACGTGTAGATCACCATCTGCGGGTCGGACGCGGAGAACAAGCGCGCGTCGCCGTCCTCGGCGAGCAGCGCGTCGAGGCGCTCGAATCCGGGGGCGTCGGCGTCGATCGAGACGGCTGCCTTCAGCGCCGTGCCGTCGAAAGCGGGGAGCAGCGCGGCCGGATCGGCGTCGTCGCAGATCACCGCGACCGAGCCGCTGTCGTTGAGGACGAATTTCACCTCCGCCGCGGTGAGCCGGAAGTTCATGCCGAGCAGCCGTGCGCCGAGCTTGGCGAGTGCGGACGCGACGACCGCCCACTCGATGCGATTGTGAACACGGACGACGACGATGTCGCCGGCGCCGACGCCGCGCCGGGCCAGCGCGGCGGCGAGCCGGTCGGCGCCCGCGTTGCGCTGCGCGAAGGTGAGCGTGCGCTCGGACTCGGCTTCGGCGATCGAGACCGCGTCCGGGCGTTCGCGCGCCCAGTACTCGATCGTCTGCGCGACCGGCTCGCGCGGGCCCGCGGGGGCGGGCGGGGAAGGGGGCGGGGGCGATGACATCCGGTCTCCTGGTGCGTTCGTCGATCTTCGTCGTTCGTTCCGGGGCGTGGCGGCGCGCGCCCGGCGTGCGTGCGCGCGCGCTTCGCGCCGCGCGGCTACTGCATCAGCCGGCGCGCGATCACGCGGTACTTGTGGACCTCGGTCGGCCCTTCGTAGATGCGCGACATCCGCTGGTGGTCGTACCAGTGCGCGAGCGGGTGCTCGTAGGTGCAGCCCGCGGCGCCGTGCAGCTGGATCGCGCGGTCGATGATCCGGCCGCACATCTCGGTGCACGTCATCTTGACCATCCCCGCCTCGACGCGCGCGTCTTCGCCGCGGTCGATCTTCTCCGCGGTCGCGTACACGAGAAGGCGGTTCTGCTGCAGCTCGACCCACGAGTCGACGATCTTCGACTGCGTCTCCTGCAGCTCCGAGAGCACCTGGCCGAAGACCTTCCGCTCCTTCGCGTGCGCGATCATCATCTCGATGCAGCGCGCGGAGATCGCGAGCGCGCGCGCAGCGACGTCCACGCGCGCCAGCGACAGCGTGTACTGCGCGCTCTTGAACCCGGAGCCCTCCAGGCCGATCAGCGCGAGCTCGTCGACCTCGCAGTCGGCGAACGTGAGCTGGTGCGTCTTGAACGTGCCGAGCATCGGCACCTCGCGCGCGATCATGCCGGGGTTGTCCTTCGCGACGGCGAACATCGAGATGCCGCCGGTGCGGTTGCCCTGCTCGGTGCGCGCGAGCACGAAGACGAGGTCGGCGTCGGCGAAGCTGCTGATCCAGATCTTCGATCCGTTGATCACCCAGCCGCGCTCGGTGCGCTTCGCGTGCGTGCTGATCGCGCCCGCGGGATCGCCCCCGCCGCCCGGCTCGGTCTGTGCGAAGCACAGGTGCAGCGTGCCGTCGAGGACCGGGTCGAGGTAGCGGCGCTTCTGCTCGCCGGCGAGCGCGTACATCGGCGGCAGCGCGTTGCCGCCGAAGCGGATCGGCACCAGGCAGCGGTGATTGACCTCGGCGATCGCGCACTTGTCGACCATCGACAGCGCGGCGCCGCCGTGCTCGGCGGGCGCGGTCAGCCCCCACAGGCCGACCGCGCGCGCGGCGCGGATGCCGGGCTCGCGGTCCGCGCGCGTGAGCGTCTCGCCGCGCAGCACGCGCCGCTCCAGCGGCATCTGGTGGTCGTCGACGAGGCGGCGCACGACGTCGACGATCGCGCGGGTGTGTTCGGTGAACGGGTACATGGTTCGTTCGGAAGCCTCGGTGAGGGTTACTCGAGCACGCCGTCGCGGCGCAGCGCCGCGACGTGCTCGTCGGAGAAGCCGGCGACGTCGCGCAGCACCGCGTCGGTCGAGTCGCCGATCCGCGGCGCCGGGCGCGGCGGCATCGTCCCGGCCGGCGCGATCGAGCACTGCGCGCCGCGCATCCGCTGGCGGCCGATCATCGGGTCCTCGATCGGGCCGTAGTAGCCGTCGGCGGCGAGGTCGGCGTCGTCGGCGAGGTCGTCGCAGTCGGCGACGACGTGCGCGGGGATGCCGGCGGCCTGCAGTTCGCGCTCGAGCGCGTCGCGATCGCGCGCCGCGGTCCACGCCGCGAGCGTCGCGTGCAGGCGATCGCGCGCGCGCAGCCGCCCCACCAGCGTATCGAACGCGGCGCCGTCGAGCGCGGGCGCGGCGAGCGCGCGCAGCGCACGCCAGTGCGCGTCGGCCGACGCGTCGATCGAGATCCAGCGGTCCGCGCCCGCGCACGGGAAGCTGCCGCTGGGCGCCCGGTGCGGGTCGACGTCGGCGCCGCGGCGCCCGGGCACGTCGCCGTTGGCCGCGTAGCGGAAATACTCGGGCAGCAGGAACTGCAGCCCGGCCTCCGCCTGCGCGACGTCGACGTAGCAGCCCTTGCCCGTGAGTGCGCGGCGGCGCAGCGCCGCGAGCAGGCACGCGACGATGAAGCGCGGCGTGACGGAATCGGTCCACGCACTGAACGGACCGGTCGGGGGGCGATCCTCCCATCCGACGAGGTGGCTCGCGCCCGAGTAGGCCGCGCCCAGCGTGCCCACGCCCGCGGCCGCGCGCTCGGGCCCGGTCTGGCCGAACAGGCAGGTCGACGCCATCACCAGCCGCGGATTCTCTGCGCTCAGCCGCTGCCAGCCGAGCCCCATGCGGTCGAGCGTGCCGGACGTGAAGCTGTCGAGCACGACGTCCGATGCGCGCGCGAGCGTGCGCACCACCTCGCGGCCGGCCTCGTGCGAGAGATCGATCGCGACGCTGCGCTTGCCGGCATTGATGAAGTGGTACGAGACCGTGCGCTCCGGGTGCGGGACCGCGTCGACGAAGGGCCCGAGCGTGCGCAGCGGATCGATGCGCCTGCGGCTCTCGACCTTGATCACGTCCGCGCCGAGATCGGCGAGGTAGCGCCCGGTCATGGGGCCGACCATCACCCAGCTCAGGTCGAGCACGCGCAGGCCGGCGAGGGGAGGGCTCATGCGGGGGGCCTCAGATGACGCCGTGCGCGAAGAGCGCCTGGATCTCCGCGCCGGACAATCCCGCCTCTTCGAGCAGCTCGTGCGTGTGCTCGGAGAGCGCGGGTGCCGGTCGGCCGGACTCGATCGTGAAGTCGGTGAAGTGCGCGAATCGCACCGGCGCGTCGATCGCGCGGCCGTCCGGCAGCGTCTGCTTCGCCCACAGCCCGCGCTCGCGGTACTGCGCGAAGCGCGCGACGTCGCTCATGTCCAGCAGCGGCGCGGCGAAGAAGCCGTGCTCGCGCGCCGCGTCGCCGATCTCGAACTTCGTCATCGCGGCGAACGCGGCCGTCAGCGCGTCGATCGTCGACTGCAGTCGGCGCGCGGCGTCCGCGTCGTCGCCGTACGGGAAGCGCGTCCAGTCGGTGTCGACGACGTCCGCCGCGAGCGGCACGCGCGTGGCGACCCACTCGGTCATGCGGCGCGTGAGCGCGCCGAACCCGCCGGTGGAGATGTTGACCTGCACGAAGCCGTCGCGGCACGCGTAGAACTGCGGCGCGCGGATGCCGACCACCGGGCGGCGCGCCGACGTGCGCTGCGGCTTCGCTTCCTTCGTTCCGCGGTAGTACGGTGCCGAGAACGCGCTCATCATCGCGGCCACGCGCATCGACACGCCCGCGCGCTGGCCCGCGCCGTCGCGCTCGCGCGCGGCCAGCCCGGCGAGCACCGCGACCGCGGCCTCCGCACCCGCTTCCATCATCGCCTGCGGCACCGGGAGGTGCAGCGGGCCGCGGTCGCCGTCGCCGGTGTAGTACGGCGGACCCGCGGCGGCGACCACGGTGCGGTCGGTGTACGCGATGTCGCGCTTCGGGCCGTTCGCGGAGAACGCCCGCACCGCGCAGTGGACGACACCGCGCTCCGTGAGCGACTCGAAGCGCGGCTGCTCGCCCTCGATCACGACCTGTGCGCCGGCGGCGAGCCGCAGGAACGCGTCGCGCCCGTCGGTGCAGTCGACGTCGATCGTGACGCCGCGCTTGTTGCGGTTCAGCGCGTGCCACGCGAGGCCGCGCTCGAGCCCGGCGCGCTCGCCCAGGAAAGGCGGCAGGCGGCGCCCCGGCGCGCCGCCGGGCGGCTCGACGACGACGACGTCGGCGCCGAGGTCCGCGAGGACGCGCCCGGCCAGCATGGTCTGCGGGCGCGAAACCTCGAGCACTCGCACGCCGTTCAGCATCGGGTTCGTCTCCTTCCGGTCTTGTCGGGTTGCCGGGCGAGCGATGTTATCCAGAAATTGGATCAGTATCAAGGATCACGTGAATCGAAACCGAAATTCACTGGATACTTGCGCAGCTGCAAACAAGAATGCACACTCCGCCGACCTGACCGACTCGCACATTGCAAGACAGGAGACGCCCGGAATGCGTGCGCTGAAGCCTGACCTGTACACGGTTCCGCAGGGGCCGTCGACGATTCCGCAGCTGCACGGCGGGCGCTGCCGCTGCGGCTACGTCTTCTTCCCGATGCAGGCCTACGGCTGCGAGAAGTGCGGCGCCACCGGCGACGCGCTCGCCGCCGCGGCGCTCGACGCGCGGGGCACGCTGGTGGCGTCGGCGCGCGTGCTGCTGCACGCCGCCAAGGACCGCACCGCGCCGTTCGTCGTGGTCTCGGTCAAGCTCGACGACGGCCCCGTCGTGCGCTCGCTGCTCGCGCAGGACCGCGCCGACCGCCTGCCGATCGGCACCCGAATGCAGGGGCTGCTCGCGGAAGTCGGCCGTGCCGACGACGGCGAGACCGTCGCCGACCTGCGCTTCGCCCCCGTCCAACCCGCCTGAGCGAGCCGGCCATGCCCAAGACCCTGAAGGACCTGCGCCCGGTGTACGTCGTCGGCGCCGGCTACCACCGCTACCAGCCGCTGTCGGAGACCACGTTCGTGACGCTGGGGCTCGCGGCCGTGCGCGGCGCGCTCGCCGACGCGGGCATCGAGTTCCCGGCGGTCGAGTCGGCATTCGTCGCCACGGCACTGCTGCCGATGGCGCCCGGCCGGCCGATCCTGCGCCACCTGGGCGCGAGCGGCATCGAGCTGATCCACATCGAGAACGCGTCGGCGTCGAGCTCGGCGGCCTTCCGCAAGGCCTGCATCGAGGTCGCGAGCGGGCTGGTCGACGTCGCGCTCGTGCTCGGCGTCGACAAGCCGCCGACGAGCGGGCCGCGGGGGCGCGCGGAAGCGAAGACCGGCATCGGCAACCTCGCCGACGACGCGATCGTGCCGTTCACGCACTTCGCGCTGCTCGCCGACCAGTACACGCAGCGCTGGGGCGTGGACCCGAACGACGTTGCGCGCGTCGCCGTGAAGAACCACGCCAACGGCGCGAAGAACCCGAACGCGCACCGCCAGCAGGTGCGCACGCTCGAGGAGATCCTCGGCGGGCGGCCGGTGGCCGGCAACTTCACGACGCTGCAGTGCACGCCGGTGGGCGAGGGCGCGGCCGCCGTGGTCGTCGCGTCCGAGGACGCGATCCGGCGCCTGAACATCTCGGGCGACAAGCCGGTGCGCGTGACGGGGTCCGCGTCGCGCAGCCAGCGCGTGTACGACGACAACACGACGTTCGACGCGAACCTGACGTCGGAGACCACCGAGATCTGCCTGCGCGAGGCGGGGCTCAGACCCGACCAGCTCGACATCGTCGAGCTGCACGACGCGTTCACCGTCGAGGAAGTGCAGTACGTCGAGGCGATGGGGCTGTGCGCGCCGGGCCGGGCGGTGCCGATGCTCAAGGAGGGCGCGTGGGACGTCGGCGGGCGCTGCGCGGTGAATCCGTCCGGCGGCCTGATCGCGATGGGGCACCCGATCGGGCCCACGGGCGTGGGGCAGATCGGCGAGATCGCGCTGCAGCTGCGCGGGGCCGCGGGCGCGCGCCAGCACAAGGGCGCGAAGACCGGGCTCGCGCACATGGTGGGCGTGGGCGCCGTGTGCTACGTGCACACGCTGCAGCGCGACTAGCGCCCCTCGCCGCGCGACACTGCCGAAGCGCCGCCGCCGATGTCGGGCCGCCTGCTGCGCGCGTTCGCGGGCTTCGCGGGGACGCTGTTCGCGGTCTCCGTGGTCAGCTTCCTGCTGATCGCGCTGCTGCCCGGCGACCTCGCGCTGCTGATCCTCGCCGACTCGGCGACGCCCGAGCGCGTCGCCGCGCTGCGCGCCGAGCTCGGCCTGGACCGCCCGCTGCCGATCCGCTACCTGATGTGGCTCGGCAACGTGCTGCAGGGCGATTTCGGACGCGGGATCCACTCGGGCGAGCCGACGCTGCAGGTGATCCTGTCGCGGCTGCCGGTCACGATCGAGCTGATCGTCCTCACGCAGATCCTCGCGCTCGTGCTGTCGATCCCGGGCGGGATCTGGAGCGCGTACCGGCGCGGCAGCGCGCTGGACCACGGGACGCTGGTCGCGAGCATCGCGCTGCTGTCGGTGCCGCCGTTCGTGCTCGCGCTCGCGATGATCTATTTCTTCGCGCTGCAGCTGCAGTGGCTGCCGGCGACCGGCTTCGTCTCGCTCTCGGAGAGCGTGGTCGAGAACCTCGAGAGCATCGCGATGCCGGTGGCGGCGCTCGCACTGGTCGAGGTGCCGGTGTACCTGCGCATGCTGCGCTCGGAGATGGTGACGACGCTGCAGCAGAACTTCGTCGCGCTCGCGCGCGGCATGGGCCTGCCGACCTGGCGGATCCTGTTCGTCAACGCGTTCAAGCCGTCGTCGCTCGGGCTGATCACGGTGGTCGGCATCAACATGGGACGGTTGATGGGCGGCGCGATCATCGTCGAGACGATGTTCGCGCTCCCCGGCGTCGGGCAGCTGCTGGTCGAGTCGATCTACCAGCAGGAGTACCAGGTCACGCAGGGGATCGTACTGTTCGTCGCGTTCGCGTTCATCCTGATCAACCTCGCGACCGACGTGGTCTACGTGCTCGTCGATCCGCGCCTGGCGCGCGACGGGGAGGCCTGACGCATGGGGCGCGCGGACGCGAGCCCGATGCGCGCGCCCGGCCGCGGGGCCCGGACGTGAGCCGCGCGCCGCTCGGCTATCGCCTGTCGCTCGCGTGGCTCGCGCTGGTCGCGTTCGCCGCGCTCGCCGCGCCCTGGCTGCCGATCGCCGATCCGCTGCGCCAGAGTCTGCCCGACATGCTCGCGGCGCCGGGCGCGGGCCGCTGGTTCGGTGCGGACTCGCTCGGGCGCGACGTGTTCGCGCGCACCGTGCACGGCTTTCGCGTGACGCTCGCGGTGAGCTTCGGATCGGTGCTGCTCGCGCTGGTGTTCGGCGGCGCGCTCGGCATCGTCGCCGGCTACTTCCGCGGCTGGGTGGAGCGCACGATCATGACGGCGGTCAACGTGCTGCTCGCGTTCCCGCCGCTGGTGCTGGTGATCGCGATGGTCGCTTACCCGGGCAACGCGCTGCTGAAGGTGATCGTCGCGCTCGGCATCGTGTTCGTGCCGTCGGTGACGCGGATCGCCCGCGCGGGGACGCTGAGGCTCGCGGCGCTCGACTTCGTCACCGCCGCGCGCGCGGCCGGCATGGGCCACGCGCGGATGCTCTGGCGCGAGCTGCTGCCGAACCTGGTCCCGTCGCTGCTCGCGTTCGGCCTGCTGATGCTCGCGGTCGCGGCGCTCGCGGAGGCGGGGCTGAGCTTCCTCGGGCTGGGCGTGCCGCCGCCGACCCCGACGATCGGCTCGATGATGGCGGGCGAGCAGTCGCGCGCACTCGACGCGCCGCACGCGGTGTTCCTGCCGGCGCTCGCGCTCTTCCTGACGATCTTCGCGCTCAACCTCGTCGGCGAGGAACTGCGCCGGCGCGTCGACGGCCGCGGGGGGCAGGCGTGAGCGCGCCGTTCGCGCAGGGCCCGAGCGCGCCGCCGGCGACGGCCGGGCACGCGTCGCCCGCGACGGCCGGGCACGCGTCGAATTCGACGCCCGGGCACGTGCCGCTGCTGCGAGTCGAGGACCTGCGCACGCACTTCGCGCTCGCACGCGGCGAGCTGCGCGCGGTCGACGGCGTGTCGTTCGAGCTCGACGCCGGGCGCACGCTGGGCATCGTCGGCGAGTCGGGCTCGGGCAAGTCGGTGCTCGCGCGCAGCCTGATCGGGCTGCTGCCGGCGGACACCGCGCGCACGCCGGGCGGGCGCGTGCTGTTCGACGGGCGCGACCTGCGCACCTGGACCGAGCGCCAGATGCGCACGGTGCGCGGACGCGAAATGGCGATGATCTTCCAGGACCCGATGACGTCGCTGAACCCGGTGCTCACGATCGGGCAGCAGATCGGGCAGGTGCTGCACGAGCACACCGAACTGGCACCGGCCGCGGTGCGTGCGCGCGCGCTCGAGCTGCTCGGTGAGGTCGGCATCCCGGACCCGGTTCAGCGCCTGCAGGAGTATCCGCACCGGCTCTCCGGAGGCATGCGCCAGCGCGTGGTGATCGCGATCGCGCTCGCGTGCAACCCGCGGCTGCTGATCGCCGACGAACCCACGACGGCGCTCGACGTGACCGTGCAGGCGCAGATCCTCGACCTGCTGCGCCGGATGCAGGACCGGCACGCGAGCGCGCTGATCCTGATCACGCACAACTTCGGCGTCGTCGCCGAGATGTGCGACGACGTCGCGGTGATGTACGCGGGGCGCGTCGTCGAGCGCGGCCCGGTCGGCACGGTGCTCGCGCGTCCGCGGATGCGCTACACGCAGGCGCTGCTGCACTCGGTGCCGCGGCTCGACGGCGCGCCGCACGCGCGGCTGCCGGTGATCGACGGCCGGCCTCCCGACCTCGTCGACCCGCCGCCGGGGTGCCGGTTCGCGCCGCGCTGCGCGCACCGCTCCGAGCGCTGCGTGCGCGAGGCGCCGGAACTGGCCGCGGACACCGGCGGCCGCGCGTTCGCGTGCTGGCACCCGGCGGAGGTCGGCTGACGTGGCCGGCACCGGGCACGCGCACCTGCGCGGCGGCGGCGTGCTGCTCGACGCGCGCGGCCTGGTGCGAACCTTCGCGGCGAAGGGCGGCCGGCGCGTCCAGGCGCTGTCGGACGTCAGCTTCGACCTCGCGCGCGGCGAGACGCTCGGCGTGGTCGGCGAGTCGGGCTCGGGAAAGTCGACGCTGGCGCGCGCGGTGCTCGCGCTGCCGCCGCCGCAGTCCGGGCGGGCGGTCTTCGACGGCACGTCGCTGTACGATGCGCCCGCCGCGCGCCTGCGCGAGCTGCGCCGGCGCATGCAGATGGTCTTCCAGGACCCGCTGTCGTCGCTGAATCCGGCGCACCGCGTCCTCGACGTCGTGCGCATGCCGCTCGACGTCGCGGGGCGCGGCACGCGCGCCGAGCGCGACGACGCGGCCGCCGAGACGCTGCGAAGCGTCGGGCTCGACCCGGGCGCGTACGGCGGGCGCCGCGCGTTCGAGCTCTCCGGCGGGCAGTGCCAGCGCGTGAGCATCGCGCGCGCGCTCGTGCTGCGCCCCGACCTGCTGGTGTGCGACGAGCCGGTGTCGGCGCTCGACGTCTCGGTGCAGGCGCAGGTGCTGAACCTGCTCGAGGACGCGAAGGCGGCGTTCGGGCTGACGATGCTGTTCATCTCGCACGACCTGGGCGTGGTGCGCGGCGTGAGCGACCGCGTCATGGTGATGTACCTGGGCCGCGTGTGCGAGGTCGCGCCGACCACGTCGCTGTACGCGGCGCCGCGCCACCCGTACACGTCGATGCTGCTCGCGTCGGTGCCTTCGCTCGAGCCACGGCGCCGCGCGCCGCGGCGCGAGCTGCCGCGCGGCGAGACCCCGTCGCCGCTGGCGGTGCCCTCGGGGTGCCGTTTCCGCACGCGCTGCCCGCGCGCGGACGACCGCTGCGCGCGCGAGGTTCCCGAGATTGCGCCGGCGGGCGTCGCGGGCCACTTCGTCGCGTGTCATCACCCGCTGCCCGCGGACGAAGCTGCGGCGGCGGCGGGGACCGCGGCGGCACCGTCGTGATCCGGGCGAACGGACATGTCGACATCACGAGGAGACGACGCATGATCAGCACCGCACCGCACCGCGCCGCGCGCACGGCCTTCACGCTCGCGACGGCGCTCGCGCTGTCCGTCGCCGCGGCCGGGGCGGCAGCCGCCGCCGCCGAGCCCAAGCGCGGCGGCACGATCGTCGTCAGCCTCGCGCAGGACCCGGCGGTCATCGACCCGATCCGCACGGGGACGTTCACCGAGCGGCAGCTGTCGACGCCGGTGTACGAGCCGCTGTTCGACGTCGACCCGAACGGCAAGGTGGTGCCGCTGCTCGTCGACACGTTCACGGCCTCCGACGACCTGAAGGTGTGGACGCTCAGGCTCAAGCCCGGCATCCGCTTCCACGACGGGACGCCGCTCGACGCCGCGGCCGTGGTCGCGAACTTCGATCGCACGCGAAACCCGGCCAACCTGTGCCGCTGCCTGTCGGGCTGGGCGGACTTCGAGAGCTACAAGGCGCTCGACGCGTCGACGGTCGAGATCCGGATGGTCAAGCCCTACGTCGCGCTGCCGGCCGTGCTCGCGGACGCGATCGGCATCATGGTGTCGCCGGCCGCGTTCAAGGCCGACCCGAAGGGCGTCGGCACGAAGCCGGTCGGCACCGGGCCGTTCCGGTTCGTCGAGTGGGTGCGCAACAGCCGCGTCGTGTTCGAGCGCAATCCGGCCTACTGGCGCAAGGGCCTGCCGCACCTGGACCGGGTCGAGTTCCGCGGCGTTCAGAACACCGAGACGCGAGAGGCGTCGTTCAAGGCCGGGCAGGCCGACGTGATCATGCAGCCGTCGATGCACTTCGTGTCCCAGATGAAGACCGACAGGCGCCACGTCGTGCTCAGCCCGGCGGGATTCGGATCCGACGGCGTCTACTTCAATTCCAAGGTGCCGCCGCTGGACGACCTGCGCGTGCGCCGCGCGGTCGCGCACGCGATCGACCGCGAGCTGCTGCGCAAGACCTTGTGGTTCCACGTCGGATCGCCGGCGTACAGCCCGTTCGGGCGCGGCATCACGATGGTGAAGCAGCCGGTCGACGTCTATCCGAAGTACGACCCCGCGGCCGCGAAGAAGCTGGTGGCGGAGGTCGGCAAGCCGGTCGAGTTCAAGCTGCAGTACAACAACGACCCGCAGACGCGCCACCTGGTGCAGTCGCTCCAGGAAATGCTCGCCGCGGTCGGCATCAGGATCGAGCTCGTGCCGCACGACCAGAACCGGCTGGTGCAGAACATGTCGTCGAAGAACTACGAAGCGTCGATCTACCGATTCACGGGGCGCGTGGACCCGCACACGAATTCGTACACGTTCCTGCACTCGCAGTTCTCCGAGCGCAATCCCAGCAGCAACTACGGCAGCTGGTCCAACAAGCGGGTCGACGAGCTGCTCGAGCAGGGCATCTCGACGGCCGATCCCGCCCGGCGCGGCGAGATCTATTCCGAGCTCGCCCGCGTGCTCGCGCGCGACGTGCTGCCGCACGCGTACCTGACCGTGGTGAGCGACACGATCGTGACCAAGCGGCACGTGAAGGACCTGCCGGTGGTGCCGGACGGGCTGGTCCGCTTCGCGGGCCTGTGGCGGGAGTGAACCCGTGACCGCTCCCGCACGCGATGCCCCGCGCACCAACGCGGAGCTTCGCGACGAATCGATCCGCCGGATGACCGAGACCGCGATCCGGCTGGTCGCCGCCCGCGGCGCCGCGAAGCTGTCGCTGGTCGACGTCGGCCGCGAGTCCGGCTTCAGCCACTCGCTGCCGAATTACTACTTCGGCTCGAAGAAGGGCCTGCTGGTCCACGTCTACGAATTCATCGTGCAGGGCGTCAGCGGCAAGATCGTGCGCTGGTGGCAAAAGCGCGGGTTCGGGAAGATCCGCCGCGGCCTGCCGAACATCCGCGCGACGATCCGCGGCTACCTCGGACTGGTCGACGACGACCCGACGCCTTCGCGTGCCTGGCACGTGCTGTGGTCGGAGTCGATCTCGTCGATGCCCGAGCTGCTCGAGGTCGTGCGGCCGATGAACCGCCGCTTCGTCGACTTCTTCGAGCGCGAGCTGCGCGTCGCGATCGAGCTCGGCGAGGCCGACCCCGGCGTCGACGTCGAGGCCCTTTCGCTGCTGGTGGCCGCGTCCCTGCGCGGCGCGGTCGCCCAGTACATGGTCGACCCGCAGCGCGTGAACCTGCCGAGAATCGCCGACGCCCTGATCGCGCTGCTCGATCGGGGCGTCGCCACCCAGACGAACATCCACCGAGGAAGCCCACCGTGAGTCTCGACCCCGCCCTCGCCTCGACGCTGAGGCTGCCCCTGATCGCCGCGCCGATGCTGCGCGTCTCCGGGCCCGACCTCGTGTCGGCCGCGTGCTGCAACGGCGTGATCGGCGCGTTCCCGACCGTGAACGCGCGCACCACCGAGGGCCTGGACGCCTGGCTCGCGCGCATCGCCGCGGACCGCGCGCGCGTGGACGGCCCGACCGCGCCGCCGTGCCCGAACATCATCATGCGCAGCGAGCCGCGGCAGCTCGCCGAGGACGTGCAGACGCTGATCCGGCACAAGGTCGAGCTCGTGATCGCGAGCGTGGGCTCGCCCGAGCGGATCGTCGCGCCGCTGCACGACGTCGGCTGCCGCGTGTTCACCGACGTCGCGTCGATCCGGCACGCGGAGAAGGCGCTCGAGGTCGGCGCCGACGGGCTGGTGCTGCTGACCGCGGGCGCGGGCGGCCAGACCGGGTGGGTCAACGGCATGTCGTTCGCGCGCGCGGTGCGCCAGTTCTACGACGGCCCGCTGATCCTGTCCGGCGGCGTCTCCGACGGCGCGGCGCTGTGGGCGGCGCGCACGCTCGGCTGCGACCTCGCGATGATGGGCACGCGCTTCATCGCCACGCCCGAGAGCATGGCGGCCGACGCGTACAAGGCGATGCTCGTGGACAGCCGGCTCGACGACGTGATGCTCACGCGCGCGATGACGGGCCTGGACACCAACATGCTGCGGCCGTCGTTCGTGCGCGCCGGGCTCGACCCGAAGCACTTCGAGGGCGCGGTGACGCCGGAACGCGCGCGCGAGCTGCAGGGCGAGCACAACCGCGACGCCGCGGCGCCGCGCCGATGGGTGGACATCTGGAGCGCCGGTCACACCGTCTCGGGCGTGCACGCGGTGCAGCCGGTGGCCGAGCTCGTCGCCGAGCTCGAGCGCGAGTACCGCGCCGCGCAGGAAGCGACCGCCCGGCTGCTCGCGCAGGCGGGCGTCCCCGCGGCGAAGGCGGCGTGATCGTGCAGGCGCCCGTCTTCCGCACGCGGCTGACCGAGCTCTTCGGCATCCGCCACCCGATCCTGCTGGGCGGCATGCACCAGCTCGGCCGCTCCGGCGTCGTCGCCGCCGTCGTCAACGCGGGCGCGATGGGGTTCGTCACGCCGCGCTCGTTCGACGGCCTCGACGAGTACCGCCGCGACCTGCGCCGCTGCCGCGAGCTCACCGGCGGCAAGCCCTTCGGCGTGAACCTGACGATCTCGCGCCGGCCCGGCTGGAACCGCGACGCGCCGGCGTGGATCGACATCGCGCTCGAGGAGGGCGTGCGCCACTTCGAGAGCGCGGGCACGTCGCCCGAGGAGTTCCTGCCGGCGATCCACGCGGGCGGCGCGCTGCTGGTCCACAAGTGCCCGAGCGTGCGCCACGCGGTCACGGCCGAGCGCATCGGCGTCGACGCGGTGTGCCTGGTCGGCATGGAGGAGGGCGGCCACCCCGGCGCGAACCCGCTGTCCACGTTCGTCAACGGCGCGGTCGCGCTGCAGCGCGTGAAGATCCCGCTGGTGGTCGGCGGGGGCATCGGCTGCGGCCAGCAGATCGCGGCCGCGCTCGCGATGGGCGCGGCCGGCGTCGTGATGGGCAGCCGCTTCATGGTGGCCAGCGAGATCGAGATGCACGACGCGGTCAAGCGCCGCATCGTCGAGATGGACGAGCGCTGCTCGATCGCGATCCTGGGCAGCCTCAACGACACCTGGCGCGTGATGGACAACGCGACCGCGCGCGAGGTGCAGCGGCTCGAGGCGGCGGGCGCGCGCCAGCACGCCGACTTCGGCGACCTGATCCTGTCGACGCGGACGCGCGATCGCGTCTACCGCGACGGCCACGTCGACGACGGGATCGTGTCGCTCGGCCCGGCGGGCGGGTTCGCAGACGCGATCGAGCCCGCGGGCGCGATCGTCGACCGGCTGATGAGCGACGCCCGGCGTGCGGCGCGCGCGTTCGCGGACTCGCTCGCGGGATAGGCGGCGGGAGGGGGCCGCGCCGTCGGGGGCCGGCCGGTGCGGGTCGCGGGAGTGCGGCGCTCGACCGGCCGCGTGCGTCAGGTGATCGCCACCAGCACGCTGCAGGGCGCGCGCTCGATCAGCGCCGGCGACGACGAGCCGCGCCACCAGCGCGCCGTCCAGCTGTCCAGGTGCTTGTGGCCGACCACGATCAGGTCGGCCCGGATCTTCTTCGCGTACTCGACGATCTGATCGATGCGGTCGCCGACGAGCACCTCGCCCTGCGCGTTGTGCCCGGATTCGCGCAGGCGGCGCAGCCCGTCGTCGAGGATGTCCTGGTACTGCTGGCGGGTCTCGTCGTCGAATCCGCGCTCGACGATCATGCCTTCGAAGCCGATCGCGGCGCCGGGGTACGGGCGCACCGCGACCAGGTACAGGCCGGCCTTGCTCCACTGCGCGAGCTCGCGGCAGTCGAGGAGCGCCTTCTGGCCGGACTCCGATCCGTCGTAGGCGAGCAGGATTCGCTGGTACATCGCTGGACCCTCCGTGGGCGGCGCCGGGGCAGCGAACATTACCCCGGCGCGCGCGCGCCGGAAAGGCCCGCGACCTCGCGGAAATCCCTAGTGGGACGCGCGCTCGAATCGTGGCATTGATGCGGGTTCGCGGCGCGCGGGCCGCGCCGTGCCGCCGCCTACGACCTGCCCTGCGCGGCGAGCCGCGCCGCCATCGCCTTGCGGGTGGCCTCGGGCAGCCCGGTCGGGTCGACGAGCATCCCGAACACCTGCAGGTTGTGCGTGTGCGCGAGCTGGTGCAGGTGGAACGCGTTCTTCATCGCGGCGTCGCGGCCGGCGGCGTCGGCGACGCCGTTGAGCGCGAGCTTGGCCAGCTTGAGCGCGAAGCGCGACTTCCCCGCGATCTTGCGCGCGAGCCCGAGCGCCGCGTCCTGAAGTTCGGCGCGCGGCACGACCTTGTTCACCATGCCGAGCGCGAGGGCTTCGGCGGCGCCGATCGCCTCGCTCGTGAACAGCAGCTCCTTGGCCTTGCGCATGCCGAGCTCGTGCACGTGGTGGAACCACTCGACCCCGCCGACGCCGAAGCTCACGACCGGGTCCGCGAACGAGGCGTCGTCGCTCGCGACGATGAGGTCGCAGGGCCACACGAGCATCAGGCCGCCGGCGATGCACTTGCCCTGCACCGCCGCGATCGTCGGCTTGGGCAGGTTGCGCCAGCGCTCGCAGAATCCGGTGTAGATCTCCTCTTCGCGCGACATCTGGGCCTCGGCGCCCGCGCAGCCGAAGCCGCACATCGTGCCCACGGTGCGATAGCGCCGCATCGCGCCGGCGGGGTCGGTCTCGGAGAGGTCGTGGCCGGCGGAGAAGTGCTTGCCCTCGGCGGCGAGCACGATCACGCGCACGTCGTCGTCGTGGGCGGCGCGGTCGTACGCCGCGTTCAGCTCGTAGAGCAGCTTCGTGTCCTGGGCGTTCGCGCGCTCCGGGCGGTTCAGCCGGATGCGGGCGACGCCCGGCTCGGGCGTCTCGTAGATCAGGGTCTCGAATTCGGCGTCGGACATGGCGTGTCTCCGGAAGGGGTCGGCGCATCATTGCCCGCGCGCCGGCCGCCGGCAAGGCGGCCGCGCCCGCGGGTGTTCCGGAACGCGGGGCCGGGCCGGGCGCTCAGCCCGGCCGCGACGCCGGATCCAGCCAGCGCAGCAGCGTTCCGTAGAAGCGTTCCGGCGTGATCGGCTTCGAGATGAAGTCGTTCATTCCCGCCTCGAAGCAGCGCGCGCGGTCCTCCGCGAACGCGTTCGCCGTCATCGCGAGGATCGGCACCCGCGCGCCGGTCGCGCGAGCGCGGATCAGCCGCGTCGCCTGCAGGCCGTCCATGCGCGGCATCTGCACGTCCATCAGCACCAGGTCGAAGTCGCCGGCGTCGAACAGCGCGAGGGCGCGCTCGCCGTTCTCGGCGGCGTTCACCTCGAGGCCCGCGTCCTCGAGCATCAGCGTGGCGATCTCGCGGTTGATCGGCTCGTCCTCGGCGAGCAGCACGCGCCGGCCGCGGTACGCGCGGGCGATCGCGGCCGGTGCGTCGGCAGGCGCTTCCGAGGCGAGCTCGCGCGCGGGCGCCACGGCCCGGCGCAGGCGCGCGGTGAACCAGAACGTGCTGCCCGCGCCTGCCGTGCTGGTCGCGCCGGCGTCCCCGCCCATCATCTGTGCGAGCTTGCGCGTGATCGTCAGGCCCAGCCCCGTGCCCCCGTGCCGGCGCGTCATCGAGTTGTCGGCCTGCTCGAACGCGGTGAACAGCCGCGCGAGCGCCTGCGGCTCGACGCCGGCCCCGGTGTCGCGAACCTCGAAGCGCAGGCGCACGCCGTCGGCGTCCTCGTCCTCGGCACGGCACGCGACGACGACGCTGCCCGCGTCGGTGAACTTGACCGCGTTGTGCACGTAGTTGAGCAGTGCCTGGCGCAGCCGGGTGGCGTCGCCGAGCAGGCCGCCGGAGGGCACCTCGACCTCGCTGACGAGCGACAGGCCCTTCGCCCGCGCGGAGTCCGCGAGCATCGAGACCGCCGCGCCGACCACCGCGCCGACGTCGACCTCGGCGACGTCGAGCTCGAACTTGCCCGCCTCGATCTTGGAGAGGTCGAGGATCGCATTGACGAGCTGCCCGAGGTGCTCGCCCGCGCCCTCGAGCTTCTGGAGGTGATCGGACTGACGCGGCGTGAGCCCGCCGCGGCGGATCAGCCGCGCCATGCCGGCGATCGCGTTCAGCGGCGTGCGGATCTCGTGGCTCATGTTCGCGAGGAACGCGCCCTTGGCGACGTTGGCCGCCTCGGCCGCCTCCTTCGCCAGCGACAGCTCGCGGGTGCGCTCGGCGACGAGCGCCTCGAGGTGGTGCCGGTGCTGGAGCAGCTCGCCCTCGACCCGCTTGTCCTCGGTGATGTCCTGCAGCGTGCCGGAGAGGTAGTCGATCCGGCCCGACGCGTCGCGGTGCGGCGAGCCGCGCAGCGCGGCCCACTTGACCGTTCCGGTGCGCGCGCCGCGCACCTGGACCTGGAGGTTGAACGGCTCCCCGGTCGACATCGCGTGCTCCAGGCTCGCGACGACGCGCTCGCGCGAGCCGTTCACGTAGAAGTCGAGCCCGGTCGCGAGGTCGGGCTTGTAGTCGGAGGGCATCTCGACGATCTCGTAGACGCCGTCGGTCCACATCACGGTGTTCGAGACCGGGTCCGCGCGCCAGCCGCCGAGCTGCCCCACGCGCTGGCTCTCGCGCCAGAAGAACTCGCGCTCGGCGGCCTCGTCGAGGAGCCGGCGCCGGTGCTCGGCTTCCACTTCGAGCATCCGCTGGGTGCGCTGACGCTCGGAGACGTCGCGGCTGACGCCGAACATCGCCGGGGCGCCGTTCCAGCGGCCCTTCACCGCGCGGGTCTCGACCGGGATCTGCCGGCCGTCGGCGGCGAGGATCGGGATCGGGCAGTGGCTGGTGTCGCCGCCGATCATCGCGGCGATGATCGCGCGCGCCTCGTCGTGGCGCTCGGGCGGGTGCACCGCCAGCACCGGGCGGCCGAGCAGCGTGCCGGGCGCGTAGCCGAGCCGCTCGACGACCGCACGGTTCACGCGCACGATCGTGCCCTGCGCGTCGAGCACGAAGACGTAGTCCTCGATCGTGTCGAAGAACGTGCGGAAGTTCTCCTCGCTGTCGCGCAGCCGGGCTTCGGTGCGCCGGGCGGCGGTGACCTCGAGCACCAGCGCCAGGGTGTTCGCGCACAGCTTCGCGTACATCGCGCGTACCGGCGCGATCAGCGCCTGCGACTCGGCGTGCGTGAGCTGGATCGCCGCGGTGCGCGCGCTGCCCGGCCCCTGGCCGCCTCGCAGCGCGAGCGCGATGCGCGCCGCGGTCCGGTCGGTCTCGAGGAAGTGCGTCGACAGCCACTCGCCGAGCTGCGCGAGCGTGCGCTCGACCGTGCGCGGCGACGCGAACTCGCCCGGCGCCGGCCGCAGGCTCTCGAGCTCGCGCGAGAACTTCGCGTGGCCCTCGCGGTGCGCCGCCGCGGGCGGGCCGTCGGGCAGCCAGCGGGCCCAGATCGCCTCCTCGACCGAGAAGTGCCCGGCCATGCAGGCGACGATCCCGTCGAAGCTGCGCTGCGCGTCGAGCTCGTCGATCGCGAACGCGAACTCCGCCGCCAGCAGGTTCAGGCGCGAGATCAGCGACCGGTGCTCGACGTCGACCTCGGGCAGCCCGGTGTCGAAGTGCTCGATCCAGGGAAAGAGCTCCACGCTCATTCGAGCCACTCGGCCAGCTTCCCGAAGAGCGCGTCGACGTCCAGCGGCTTGGCGAGGAAGTCGTTCATTCCGGCCTCGAAGCAGCTTCTGCGGTCTTCGGCGAAGACGTTCGCGGTCATCGCGACGATCGGCACCGACCCGACCCGCGGCAGGCGACGGATCGCGCGGGTCGCGTCGAGCCCGTTGGTGCCCGGCATCTGCAGGTCCATCAGGATCAGCGCGTAGGCGCCGGTCGCCGCGAGCTCGCGCGCCTGCTCGCCGTCGACGGCGAAGTCGACCTCGAGCCCGACCCCCTCGAGCAGCTCGCGGCAGACCTCGAGCGACACCGGGTCGTCGTCGGCGACGAGCACGCGCCGGCCGCGGAACCGTTCGCGGATCCGCGCCTCGGCCGCGCTCGCGGTGGGCCGCGCGTCGGGCGCCGGCGCCGGGTCGAGCGCCGGCGCCGCGTCTGGCACCCGCGGCAGCTCGACGTCGAGCCGGAAGCGGCTGCCGCCTTCCGGCCGCGGCTCGAAGGTGACGTCGCCGCCCATCTGGCGCGCGAGCCGGCGGCTGATCGCGAGCCCGAGCCCGGTGCCGCCGTACTTGCGGGTCATCGAGCTGTCGGCCTGGCGGAACGCGGTGAACAGGTGCTCGCGGTGTTCGGGGGCGATGCCGATCCCGGTGTCCGAAACGACGAAGCGCAGGCCGACGGTGCCCTCTCCGCGACGGACGACGAGCGCCTCGAAGTCGACGCTCCCCTGGCCGGTGAACTTCACTGCGTTGCCGGTCAGGTTCAGGAGGATCTGCCCCAGGCGCAGCGGGTCGCCGCGCACGCGCAGGCCGGCGGCGCCGGGTCCGACGCCGGTCCTGAACGCGATCGACTTCTCGGCCGCGCGCGGGCCGACCAGCGTGGCGACGTGCTCGACGACCTCGTCGACGACGAATTCCGTCTGCTCGAGGCTCAGGCGGTCGGCCTCGATCTTGGAGATGTCGAGCACGTCGTCGATGATCGAGAGCAGGTCGCGCGCCGCGTGCTCGATCTTCACGAGGAAGTCGTGCGTGCGCGGGTCGTCGGCGCGCCGCCGCGCGAGCGCCGACAGCCCGAGGATGCCGTTGAGCGGCGTGCGCAGCTCGTGGCTCATGTTCGCGAGGAAGGTCGACTTGGCCTGGTTCGCGGCCTCCGCGGCCTGCTTGGCGAGCGAGAGGTCCGCGGTGCGCTCGCCGACGAGCTCCTCGAGGTGGTCGCGCCGGGCCTGCAGCTCCTCCTCGATCGACTTGCGCGCGGTCGTGTCGCGCAGGTGCCCGTGCCAGCGCACCGTGCCGCCGTCGAGCGGCTCCGGCGTCGCCTCGCCCTCGATCCAGCGCGTGCGCCCGTCGGACAGCCGCACGCGGAACTGCTCGTGCCAGCGCTCGAGCCCCGCGGCGGACCGGTTCAGCGACGCGCCGATGCGGCCGCGGTCGGCGGCGTCGATCGCGTCGAGCAGCGGCAGCGCGTCGTCCGCGATCGCCTCCGGGGCGACGTCGAACAGCTCCTCGATGCCGTCGCTCGCGTACGGCACGCTCATCGAGCCGTCGGGCATGCGCACGAACTGCAGGAGCGCCCCGGGCACGTGGGCGGCGATCTTGCGCAGGCGCTCGTCGTGTCGCCGAAGCTCGGCCTCTGCGGTGCGATCGGCGAGCACGATCAGCGTGCTCGCCGCCGCGGACGCGTCGGTCTCGAGGTGGATCAGGTGGAGATCGCAGACCGACGCCGCGCGGCCGCCCAGCGCGCGCACTCCGAGGCCTTCGGCCACGCGCGGCGCGCGCACCGTGCGGTCGCCCAGCATCGAGCGCAGCGCGTGACGGCCCCGGCCGTCGAAGAGCTGGTAGATCGAGCGGCGCACCGCGGACGCCCCCGCCGGGAGCTCCAGCAGCGCGCGCGCGCGCTCGTTCGCTTCGCAGACGAAGCCGCCTTCGTCGATGACGAGCGCGGGCAGCGGCGTCTGCTCGAACAGCGCCCGGTAGCGCGCCAGGTGCAGCGCGCCGTCGGCCTGCGCGCGCACCAGCTCCTGGTTCTGGATCTCGAGCTCGGCCTGGTAGATGCGCAGTTCCTCGAGCACGCGCGCGATGTCGGTGTCGGGGTCCTGCGCCGCGCGCCGGTCCAGCGCGACGCGTCCCTGCGCGATCGCGCGCTCGGCGCGTGCGCGCAGCTCGTCGATGTTGACGGGGCGCGGCTTCACGGCCGTGCGCCGTCCGCGCGCCGGGTCACGTCGACGTGGCTGACGACCGCGCCGAATTCGCTCCCGACCACCGGCGCGGCGTTCATCACGAACCAGCGCCTCTCGGTGGCCGAGTGGCACGGGTAGTCGATGGAGAACGCCGGCAGCGAGCCCTCGAGCACGCCGCGCAGCCCGCGCGCGGCCGCCAGCGCGATCGCGCCGTCGTCGCCGCCGGGGGTGCACGCGTCGAGGTAGTTCGCGCCGACGCCGCTGTGCGCGAGCTCGGGATCGCCGTTGGCGCGCGCGAAGCGCTTCCACGCGGCGTTGATCATCACGATCCGGCCGGTCACGTCGAGCACCGCGATGTGCTCGGGCAGCGCGTCGATGATCGCCTGCAGGCGGCGCGCGTCGTGCACGGCGGAGACGTCGACGAAGGTCGCGACGACGCCCTTGTCGGGGCTCGACGGCAGCTGGTACGGGTGCATCCGCACGAGGAACGTGCGCCGGCCGTCGGTGCTCGGCACCTCGCGCTCGAGCGGGCGCTGCAGCGCGAGCGTGCGCTCGACGTCCTGCATGAGGTCGGGGTATGCGAGCAGGTGCGAGATCTCGTCGAGCCGGCGCCCGACGTCGACGTCGCGCAGGCGGAAGACCTGCGTCGCGTCGGGGCTGAAGCGCCGGATGTCGAAGTGGCCGTCGACGAACACGCTGGCCACGCCGGTGGCCTTCGTCAGGGTCTCGAGGTCGGCGTTGGTGCGGTCGATCAGGACGAGCTTCTCCTGGAACTCGGAGTTGATCGTGCTCATCTCCTCGTTGACCGACTGCAGCTCCTCGTTGGAGCTCTGCAGCTCCTCGTTCGACGCCATCAGCTCTTCGTTCGTCGACTGCAGTTCCTCGTTCGACGCCTCGAGCTCCTCGATCGTCGACTGCAGGTTCTCGCGCGTGGCGGCGAGCTCGCGCTCGAGGACCGCGAGCCGGGCGAGCGTTCCCGCGTCGACTTCCTCGGGCTCGGCCGGGCGCGCGTCCTGCGCCTGCTCGGCTCGCAGGCACAGCAGCGTGAGGCGCTCGCCGGTCTGGCCGCCGACGGGGTGCGCGCTCACGCGGATCGGGCGCCGCGTGCCGTCGGTCATCGTCACGGTGACCGGTTCGGAGACCAGCGCGGCGCGCTCGCGCACGCACTTGTAGACCAGCGTGGTCGCGACCGGCGTCAGCGACTCGGGCAGCAGGCGCGCGAGGTCGAGGCTCGCGGTGCCGTCGCGCGCCCGGAAGTACCCGGAGACGTCGCCGTAGTAGTGCAGCGCCTCGTGGTTCTCCCCGACCAGGATCGCCGGCGGCGCGAACGCGCCGAGCAGGGTGGCGAGTCCGGCCTCGGCCGCGCGGTCGCGACTCGGGGCGGGGCGGCCCCGGGCGGCGGGGACGGGGCGCGCGTCGGTCGCGCGCAGGCCGGGGTCGCGTGCCCGCCGGTCGGTGTACGGCAGCGGCGGGCTGCCGGTGCGCCTGAAGATCTTGTGCCGAGCGCTCAGGGTCTGGAGCGCGTCGCTGCCGGCCGACAGCGACTCGCTCGAGCCGAGCAGCAGCGCGCCGCCTTCCTTGAGCGCGTACTGCAGCGAGCGCAGCGCGCGCTCCTGGGCCTCGGGCCGGAAGTAGATCAGGGTGTTGCGGCAGACGACGAGGTCCATGCGCGTGAACGGAGGGTCGACGAGCAGGTTGTGGCGCGCGAAGACCACGCACTGCCGAAGCTCGTCGCGCACGACGAAGGTGTCGCCCTTGCGCGTGAAGAAGCGCTCGAGGCGCTCGGGCGAGAGCTCGGCCGCGGCCGACTCCGGATACGTGCCGGCGCTCGCGGTCTCGATCACCTGCGCGTCGACGTCGGTCGCGAAGATCTTGACGTTCGGCCAGCGGCGCTCGCGCTCGAACGCCTCGAGGAACAGCATGCCGATCGTGTACGCCTCCTCGCCGGTGGCGACGCCGGCGACCCACACGCGAAGCGTCTCGCCGCCGGGCGCGCCGGCGGCGAGCGGCGCGATCACGTGCTCGGCCAGGTAGGCGAAGGTGTCCGGATCGCGGAAGAAGCTCGTCACCGAGATCAGGATCTCCCGGCGCAGCGTCAGCACCTCGCCGCGGTCGCGCTCGAGCAGCGACAGGTACTGGTGCAGCCTCGGCGCGTGGCGCACGTGCTGGCGCCGCTCGATGCGCCGCATCACCGTCGCCGGCTTGTAATCGCTGAAGTCGATGCCGCCGACCTGGCGCAGCTGCAGCAGGATCGCGTCGACCACCTCGTGGTCGGCGAGCGATTCCAGTGTCGTCGAGCGAGCCGGCGCGTCCGCGTCGGCCGCGGGCAGCTGGCGCAGGTGCGCGACGAGCGCGCCCGGCAGTTCCTCGGCCGGCAGCACGACGTCGACCAGTCCGGTGGCGATCGCGCTGCGCGGCATGCCGTCGAAGCCGGCGAGCTCGGGCGATTGCACCATCAGCAGGCCGCCGGCGACGTTGATCGCGGTGGCGCCGCGCGTGCCGTCGGTGCCGGTGCCCGACAGGATCACGCCGATCGAGCGTTCGCCGCAGGCCTGCGCCATCGAATTGAAGAAGATGTCGATCGGCAGCGTGAGGCCGCGCGGGCTCTTGGGCGAGAGGCGGAGCACGCCGTCGGACACGCGCATCACCGAGCCCGGCGGGATCAGGTGCAGGCGGTTCGCCTCGATCGTCATGCCGTCGGTGACCAGCACGACCGGCATCGTCGTGTGCCGGGCGAGCAGGTTGCTCATCATGCTCTTGTGGTCGGGCGACAGGTGCTGCACGACGACGAACGCGGCGCCGGTGTCGGCCGGGCAGTTGCGGAAGAAGCGCTCGAGCGCGTCCAGTCCGCCGGCGGACGCGCCGATGCACACGACGTGGCCGCGAAAGACGCCCGTGACTTCGGGGCCGGTGGGCGAGGAGGGGGCGCTCATCGTGGGCGTGCGGAGTCGGGCGCGGGTGCCGGCGGGCGCCGGGGAACTCATGCCACGCCCTGCAATTCTAGGGGGGAATCCCCTTTCTAAGGGAGCGGCGTATCCGAATTTAGGGGGGCGCGCAACGGTGCCCCCCGGCCGGCCCGGCGGCATCGCCGGGGAATTCGAGACGCGCCCGCCGCGCGCCGATTCAGCCGCCGCGCCGCCCGGACAGCCAGCGCAGCAGCATCGCGAACAGGGTGTCGGGCACGACCGGCTTCGTCACGAAGTCGTTCATCCCCGCTTCGAGGCAGCGCGCGCGGTCCTCGGCGAACGCGTTGGCGGTCATCGCCAGGATCGGGACCGCGTGCCCCCGGGGCAGCGCGCGGATCCGGCGCGTGGCCTCGAGGCCGTCCATCACCGGCATCTGCATGTCCATCAGCACCAGCGCGTAGTCGGTGCCGGCGAAGCGCTCGAGCGCCTCGCGCCCGTCGCCCGCGACGTCGACCGGCCAGCCGATCTCCTCGAGCACGAACAGCGCCACCTCCCGGTTCACGGGATCGTCCTCGACCAGCAGCAGCCGCGCGTCGCCGTGCTCGCGGCGAAGCGTCTGGCGCACGTCGCCGGCGGGCGGCGCGGCCGGCGCGGCGTGCGGGAGGATCTCGGCCGGCGGGAGCTCGGCGAGCCGGCGGATCAGGACCTCCCGCAGCGTCGCCGGCGCGAGCGGCTTGACCAGCACGTCGGCGAAGCCCGCCCCGCGCGCGTCGTCTTCGATCGCCGGGTCGGCCGCGACGGTCACGAGCAGCGCAAGCGGTGCGCGCGTCAGCGGCAGTGCACGCAGCGCCGCCAGCGCCTGGAAGCCGTCCATGCCCGGCATCGTGAGGTCGATCAGCAGCAGGTCGAACGGGCGTCCGGCGTCGTCGGCGCGCCGCACCGCGTCGATCGCCGACGCGCCCGACGCCGCGACCTCGGCCTCGAGCCCGAATCCCCTGAGCAGGTCGGATTGCGCCAGCCGGGGACGGGCGCGATCGTCGACGACCAGCGCGCGCCGCCCCTGAAGCGGCGAGAGCCGGCGCGCGCGCTCCGGCCGCCGCGGCCGGCCGAGCCGCGCGGTCATCCAGAAGGTGCTTCCGCTGCCCGACGTGCTCTCCACGCCGGTGTCGCCGCCCATCAGCTGCGCGAGCTGACGCGTGATCGCCAGGCCGAGCCCGGTGCCGCCGAAGCGGCGCGTGGCGGAGTCGTCGGCCTGCTGGAACGGCTTGAACAGGCGCGGCACCTGGGCGGGATCGATGCCGATCCCGGTGTCCTGCACCTCGAAGCGCACGAGGACGTCGTCGCCGGCGTCCTCGACGACGTTCGCGCGCAGCGTGACGCGACCGCGCCCGGTGAACTTCACCGCATTGGCCAGGTAGTTCAGCAGCGCCTGCCCCAGCCGCGTCGCGTCGCCGCTGACCGTGCCCAGCCCCGGCCCGGTTTCGAACGACAGCACGAGCCCCTTGTCGCGGGCGCGCTCGTCCATCATCGTGCAGGTGCGCGCGAGCAGGTCCTCGAGCTCGAAGTCGCCGCGCTCGAGGACCACCTTGTTCGCCTCGATCTTGGAGATGTCGAGCACGTCGTTGATCACGGCGAGCAGGTGATCGGCGGCGCTCGCGATCTTGGCGAGCTTGTCGGCGTGCTCGGGGGCTGTGACGTCGCGGCGCAGCACGTGTCGGCGCCGGGAACGACCGGCTGCGAAGTGACGCTGATCCACAGGTAGGCGTCGAGCCTCGGATTGAAGACGCCCATCACCACGTCGCGCTGCGCGACTCCGGTTCGCAGCGTCGTCATCGAAGGGTGCTCGTCGCCGGGGAACGGCGTGCCGTCCTCGCGGATCGCGTGCCAGCGCGGATCGGCCGACGTCACGCCGAGAAGCTGGGCGCGGGACAGTCCCAGCAGCTGCTCGGCGGCGGGGTTCGCGGCGGTGATCCGGCCGGCTGCACATAGCAGAAAAACGCGTGCACCCCCCCCCGCGCCGGTCCGCCGCGCGCGGCCGCCCGTCGCGTCCGGGAATCCCGCCGCGGGACGCGCGATCAAACTCGATCCCGAAGATTCACAGGAGTCCTGCCCCATGCGTCGCCCCCCCCGCGGCTTCACGCTGATCGAGCTGATGATCGTCGTCGTCATCGCCGCGATCGTCGGCGTCGTCGCGATGCCCGCCTACCAGCAGCAGATGCGCAAGAGCCGCCGCGCGGAGGCGCGCGAGGCGATGATGCAGCTGCAGGCCGCTCAGGAGCGCTGGCGCTCGACGAACGTCACCTACGCGGGGGCGGTCGGCACGCTGGGCGTGTCGGCGACGACGAGCGGCGGCAACTACGCGATCAGCCTGAGCGGGGCCACGGCGACCGGCTACACCGCGACCGCGACCGCGCAGGCCAAGCAGTCGGGCGACACCGGCTGCACGTCGATGACCGTGACGGTCGCGGGCAACACGACCACCTACGGGCCGAGCAATGCGTGCTGGGGCCTGTGAACGCTCGCGCGCCGCGAAGGCCGCGCGGCCGGCGGCCGCGCAGCGCGGCGTCACGCTGATCGAGATCCTCACCGCGGTGACGATCCTGGCGATCCTCACGGTCGTCGCGGCGCCGTCGTTCGACGCGGTTCGCAACCGGGCGCGGCTGCGCGGCGTCGCCGACAACCTCTACGCCGACCTGCAGTACGCGCGTTCCGAGGCGGTGCAGCGCAACTCGACGGTCAGCGTGAGCTTCTCGCCGGGCTCGGCCTGGTGCTACGGCATCCACCAGGGAGCGGCCGCGTGCGACTGCACCGTCGCCAACAGCTGCAGCATCAAGACGGTCTCGTCGACCGACGCGCCCAACGTCACGCTCGCGGACGCGTCGTTCTCGGCCGGCGGCGCCGGCGTGGCGCGCTACCTGATCGACCCTCGGCGCGGGCAGAGCGTCGACGCGGCCGGCGCGGCGGTCACCGGCACCGTGCAGTTCACGCTCGGGTCGCTGCAGATGAACGCCGAGGTCAACGCGGTCGGGCGCGCGCGGCTGTGCTCGCCGTCCGGCACCGTCACGGGGTATCCGTCGTGCTGAGCGCGCACCGGCGTCGGCAGCGGGGCATCTCGCTGCCGGAACTGATGATCGGACTGTCGATCGGGCTGATCGTCCTGACGGGCGCGCTGTCGCTCTTCGCGAGCAACCTGCGCAGCAACACCGACATGCTCAGGATGACGCGGCTCAACAACGAGCTGCGCGGGACGATGGACATGGTCGTGCGCGACCTGCGGCGCGCGACGTACTGGGGCAACGCGGTCAACGGCGTCTGGTATCCCGGCATCGCCGCGGTGCTGGCGAATCCGTTCTTCTCGATCGACACCGCCACCGCCGGTCAGATCACGTACCTGTACGACGTCAACGGCAACGGCACGCTCGACGGCAACGAGACGTTCCGGATCGTGCGCGACGCGAGCGCGGGGCGGGTCGACCTCGCGGTGCTCGACGCCGCCGGCAACGTCGTGTCGACGACGCCGGTGTCGGACGCCGACCTCACCAACATCACGGCGCTCACGTTCACGCCGGTCGACCGCACCGCGACGACGACCTGCCTGAAGGGCGGCCCGGGGCCGGTGGCGCCGACGCCGCCGCTCGTTCACGTGCGCCAGATCACGGTGTCGCTCACCGGGACGCTGCGCAGCGACGCCACGGTGACGCGCACGCTGACCGAGTCGGTGCGCGTGCGCAACGATTGGATCGAGGGCTCGTGCCCCTGAGGAGTCACGCGATGCTGTCCGATCGAGGGCGCCAGAAGGGCGCGGCCACCCTGCTCGGCACGGTGATCGTGCTCGGGCTGATGACGCTGATCGTGTTCTTCGCCAATCGCAACGTGCTGTTCGAGCGCAAGACGTCGGCGAATCAGTACCGCTCGGTGCGCGCGATCGAGGCCGCCGAGGCCGGCGTCGAGTGGACGCTGGCGAACCTGAACGCGGCGCGCAAGATCACGAACGCGTGCGCGACCAGCGCGGTCGCGACCGACCGCCAGTTCCGCGACGTGTACCTCGACCCCGACGCCAACGGCAGCTTCAAGGAAGCGTTCGCGACGTCGATGCCGGTGTGCACGCTGATCGGCGGCGCGTGGTCGTGCAGCTGCCCCGCCAACGGCAACGCGGCCACCGTTGCGTCGTGCTCGGCGCCCGAGGGCTGCCCGACCTTCCGCGTGGAGTTCGCGAACGTGGCCGCCGACGCGACGATGGTTCGCGTTCGCGTCGTCGGCTGCACGAACTCGCAGCAGCCGTGCGTGCCGAGCGCGAGCACCGCGGACGGCACCGCGACGATCACGCAGGTCATCAAGGCGCTGTCGGGCCTGTCCAGCCTGCCGGCCGCGGCGATCACCGCCAAGCAGAACGTCGACTTCGGCTCGAACGCGATCACCGCGAGCAACACCGACCCCGGCACCAACGGCATCACGATCAACGCCGGCGGCAGCATCACGGGCTTCCTGAACGACTCGACGCTGCACACGCTGCCCGGCACGCCGCCGACGTCGAGCCTCGTCGGCAACGACGGCTCGCTCGCCGCGCTCACCGACGACCAGATGTTCATGACGTACTTCGGCATGACCAAGGACCAGTTCAAGAGCCAGGCGAGCACCACGGTCGTCAACTGCGGGGGCGTGTGCAACGCACAGATGACCGCGGCGGTCGACGGCGGCGCGCGCACGATCTGGGTCGAGGGCGACATGACGCTGAACGCCAACGGCGTCTACGGCAGCCCGACGAGTCCGGTCGTGATGGTCATCAACGGCAACGTCGAGCTGCGCGGAACGATGACGATCTACGGCGTCGTCTACTGCCAGAACGGCGTCTGGGACAACACCGGCGGCGGGAACGCGCAGGTGATCGGCGCGGCGATCGCCGAGGGCAGCTTCACGGCGACCGGGACGCCGGACCCGACGTACGACCCGAACGTGCTGCGCCGGCTGCGCGAGACCACGGGCGACTTCGCGAAGGTTCCCGGCGCGTGGAGGGACTTCTGATGGCTGCGCGGATCACGCAGCGCGAGCGCGGGACCGGGCGCCGCGAGCGCGCCCGCACTCGCCGGCGCGTGCTCGGCTTCACGATGCTCGAGGCGCTGATCGCGTTCGCGATCGGCGGCTTCGGCCTGCTCGCGATCGCTCGGATCACGATCGGCATGCAGGGCGCGTCGGACCTCGCCAAGCAGATGAGCGAGGCGACGATCGTCGGCGAGCGCAAGCTCGAGGAACTGCGCGCATACCAGCAGGTGGCCGCGTACACCGGCGCGCAGGTCGCGGCCGGGCAGTGGGGATTCCTGAACATCGCGAGCGGCTCGCAGAACGTGGTGGGCACGAACGCGACGTACACGGTCGCGTGGACCGTCACCGACGCGCCCGCGCCGATGAAGAGCAAGACCGCGGTCGTCGACGTCGGCTGGACCGACCGCCAGGGCAACGCGCGCAACGCGAACCTGAACACCGTGATCGCCGGCACCAACCCGAGCTCTTCGCTGGGGCTCACGGTCACGCCCGCGGGCACCCCGATCCGCAAGCCGAAGAACCGCGACCTGAACGTTCCGGTGCCCGCGATCGACGTCGGCGGCGGGCTGAGCGCGTTCACGCCGCCGGGGGGCGCCGCGTCGCTGCACCTCGTCTTCAACAACACGACCGGCGTGCTCACGAAGATCTGCACCGGCGCGGGCTCGGCGCTGGCCGGCTGGACCTGCTCGAACATCACCGGCTACCTGGTGAGCGGCTTCATCGCCGTCGACAACCAGGCGAACGCGACGCTGAGCTCGCCGTTCACGCTGGTGTTCACGCTGACGCAGGGCACCTTCGACGCCTGCTACAACGACAGCGCGCTCGCGACCAAGACCTACGCGGGATTCGTCACCTACACGTGCGTCGTGCTGCCGAACGGCGCGACGCCGTCGGTCTGGAGCGGCACGATGAACGTGGGCGGCATCTCGATCGGCACCGGCTCCGGCAACGACAAGATCTGCCGCTACTCGGCGGACTACGACGGCAGCGGCGGCATCACGAACGCCGAGCACCCGGCCACTTACGCGAACGTGACCGAGAGCCTCGAGAACCAGAACTTCATGGTCATGAAGGGCAATGCCTCGTGCCCGGCGGGCACGGTGCAGCACCAGCCCTGACGAACCGCGCGCCGCCGCCGCGTGCCGAGGCCGGGCGGTCGCGGGGCGACCGCGACCGCGAACTGCGGCATCGGATTGCATATCTCGTGCAACTGGGCTAACCTCTTTGGGCGGCAAACGGGCATCGGGAATTGATCTTCGCGATGCGCGCGGGATTGCCGGACGAGGTCGGGCATCAGCGAGCAGGGGGCAGGCTTGGAGCGGTCGGCAGGACGGCGGGCGGTCGGGCTCGCCGCGCGGAGGGCGCACGGCGCGGCGGGGCGCGGCGTCCGCGCCCTCGGGAGAAGACGCGAGGGATCGGCGGGAGGCCGCGGATGGTGACGGACGAGCCGCCGAAGCGGCGCCGGCCGAAGTCCACGGCGACGTCCCAGCACATCGTCGAGACCGTGCGCCGGATGATCGTCGAGCGCGGGCTCGTGGGCATCAGCATGGAGTCGATCGCCGACGAGGCAGGGATCTCGCGGCGCGCGCTCTACAACCGCTTCGGGTCCAAGGACGCGGTCGTGCGCGCGGCGCTCGAGTCCCACTGGTGGGCGCTGTCGTCGAAGACGGCCGTCGAGATCGACCCGGCCCGGGCGGTTCGCGCGGCGCTGGCGGATGCCGGCGCCGACATCCTCGCGTTCGTGCGCGACGAGCGCCAGAACGCGATGGCGCACCCGCCCGAGACCGAGCAGCATCGGGCGCTCGAAATGGCGCGCGAGTTCTACCGGACGGGGCGCTCGCAGCTGATCGCGCGGCTGTCGCGGTACTTCGAGCACGCCGCCGCCGGCGGGCGCCTGGAGTGCCGCGACCCCGGCCTCGCCGCGCGCCAGTTCCTGGGCATGTTGCGCGAGTGCTCGGACGCCGAGCCCGGCGTGCCGCCGGAACACGACGACGCGTCGCTGATCGGCGCGTCGATCGACGTCTTTCTCAGCGCCTACGGGCCGAAGGGCGAGCCGCCGCCGGCGGCGGCCCGAGCCGGCTGAAGGCGCCTCAACGATTCCGGGAGACCCAACGTGCGCAGATCCACCGTCACCGTCAACGGGAAACCCCATCCGTGGCATCCGGGGCTGACCGCGTCGGACGTCGTTCGCCAGCTCGGCGATCCGCCGGCGAAGGTCGGCACCGCGCTCAACGGCCACTTCCTGCCGCGGCCCCTGCGCGAGAACGCGCCGTTGCGGCCCGGCGACACGCTGGTCGTGTTCGAGGCGGTGGTCGGCGGGTAGCCGGCCCGCGTTTCGCCGAGCGCGCGCCGGTGCGAGACGGGGGCGCGCGACCGGAAGCCACCCCCCAGGGAGGCCCGCGAAACGACGAGGTCCCTTGCGAAAGCCACCCCAATGGGCTAGCCTTATGGAAGTAAACGAAGGTTGATGCGACGCGGGGCGACCCGGTCGCGGCGACGACCAGGCGGGGATACGGATGAACCAGGCGATCTTCGAGCGCGAGCGTGTGCACGCCGACGCGCTCGCGCGCATCGACGCGCGGCACGCCGACTACTGGCAAGGCTACGGAGTGGGCGTGCGGCGAGCCCACCTGGGCGACGCCTTCAGCGACCCCACCGAGCACGCGCGCTGGCTGGCGCTCGCCGACAGCGGCGACCGGCGCGACGCGGCCCGCGGCCGCGGCTACCGCGACGGGCTCGCCGTCGGCTGATCGCACGGCACGCGGCCGGCCGAACGACAGCCTCGGCATCGCGGCCCAGGGGGCGGCGTCGGATCCGCCCGCGCCCGCGGGCGTGAATTTCGAGGTGGCCTCGGTCAATTGACCGAGGCGCGGGTCCGGATTGTTTCGCACAATCGGGGGAGGCGGCACCGTGCCGTCCTTTCTACAGCCCTGCCCCGATGCCGACCGCGATCCTGATCGTCGATGCCGAACGGCGCCCCCTGTCCGCGAATGCCGCCGCCCGTGCCCTGCTCGACGAGCGCCGCGGCGTGGAACTCGAACGAGGCTGCGTGCGCTTCGTCGATCCCGACCTCGAGCGCGCGTTCGTGGCCCGGGTCGACGGCTTCGCGGCGTCGCCGCCGCCGCCGGACGGCGTGCGCGAGGCCTGCCTCGTGTGCCGGGGTCGATCGAACGGCGCGCCGCCGTTCTACGTGCTGCTCAGCCCGCTCGATCCGATCGCGTCCGACGTCGGCTGCGCCGCCGTCGTCGTCACCTTCGTCGATGGGGCGCGCGCGCAGCCGAGCCTGGACGCCCTCGCGGTTTCGCGATCGCTGGGGCTGAGCGCCGCGGAGGCGCGCATCGCGATCGGCATCGCGGGCGGAGACACGCCCGACGACGTGGCGCGCGCGCACGGTGTCGGGCTCTCCACCGTTCGCACGCAGCTCAAGAGCATCTATCGCAAGCTCGGCGTGCGGCGCCAGGCCGAGCTTGCGCTGCGCCTGGTGTGCGATCCCTCGCTCGACCCGGCTCGCGAACTCGTCGTGGTCGGAGGCGCGGTTCGCGGCGCGATGCGCAGCTGAGCGCGCCCGGGCCGCGCGCACTATGATCGGCCCAGCCTCGCCGGGCCGCGCACTTCGATGCCAAGAGCCTTGATATTCGTCGACGCCGGGCGCCGCGTCCTCGGCTGCGATGCGCGGGCCCGGGCGATGCTCGATTCGGGCTCGCCGATCGTCCAGACCGGCGGGCGGCTCGCGTTCGTCGACGCGCTCGCCGACGCTCGCCTCGGCGACGCTCTCGAAGCGCTGCTCGGCGCGCAGGCTTGCCGATCCGCGGCCGGCGGACCGGCGACCGGCTTCGTGTGCCGGGAACGCGCACCCGCGCCGGGCTCGTGCCGCGTGCGCCTGACGCGGATGGATGCGCCGGCCCCGGCGCTCGCCGTCGGCGCGACGGCGCCGCAGGGGTGCGTGCTGGTCGAACTGCGTCCGATCTCGTCGGGCGGCGCGCAGCCGGGCCCGGACCCCGACCTCGTCGCACTCGCGTGGGGCCTGACGCGCGCGCAGGCCCGGGTGGCCGTCGCGATCGCATCCGGGCGAACGCCGGCGCAGGTCGCGCGCGAGTTCGGCGTGACGGTCCGGACGATCCGCTCGCACCTGAGCGGCGTGTACGAGGCGCTCGGGCTGCAGGGGCAGCTCGAGCTCGCGCGTCGCCTGTACGCGTTTCCGGAGCCGAGCGGCGGCGGCGGCGGCGCCGAGATCGTCGCGGTCGCGGGGACGCCCGCCCGGCGCCGGCGCTGAGCCGCTTTCGGCCGCGCGATTCGCACGGCTTGCAACTAAACCGACGTTGACTTGTTCGGGCCCCGCAGGGGCACTAGCTTCGTCCGGCGTGACCAGGGAGCACGCATTGACGATGTCGACGTCCAGGTTCTTCATCGGCGGGCAGGCGGAGCTGCTCGGATGCGACGAATCCGCGCGAGCGTGGCTCGACGCCGGCGTCGTCGTCGCCCGCCGGCTCGGGCGCGTCGTCTTCCTCGAGCCGGCCATCCAGGCGGGCTTCGAAGCCGCGCTCGCCGACGTGCGCGCGGGCCTCGCGCGGCTCGCGTGTGCGCCGGCGCGCCGGATCGTCGTCCCGTCGCGCGCGCGAGCGCCGGCGGCGCTGCTGATTCGCGTGTCGGGTCTGGCGGCGCCGGACGGCGGCCCGGTGCGGGCACTGCTCGAGCTTCGAGACCTCCGCGCGCCGGCGCCCGCGCCCGGCCTCGACGCCGCGCTCGTCTCGCGCGCCTGGGGCCTGACCGGCGCCCAGGCGCGCGTCGCGATCGCGGTCGCGGGCGGACGCTCGCCGGCGGACGTCGCGGCCGACCACGGCATCAGCGTGCGCACGGTGCGCTGTCACCTGAGCACGATCTTCGGAAAGGTCGGCGTGAGCCGCCAGCCCGAGCTCGTGCGGCGGCTCGCCGCCCATCCTTCCCTCGCGACGCCGGCCGAACGCCCGCGGGCCGCTCGCGGAACGCCCGGCGAACGCGGGCGGTGACGCAGGCTCCGAATCCAACGATACTGACGTCGGCGGCGAGGGGGGAGCGCTCGGACGTGATCCGCCCGGTGCCGGGGGCGGGCGTCGGGGAGCGCTTGCGAGCACAGGCGACGGCAAGGGACCGGCCAATGGCGAGCATGGAATTCTGGTTCGAGTACGGCAGCACGTACAGCTATCTGAGCGTGGCCCGCATCGGGCGAATGGCGCAGCGCGCCGGGGTCGAGGTGGCCTGGAGGCCGTTCCTGCTCACGCCGATCCTGTCCGCGCTCGGCATGCCGAAAGGTCCGTTCCTGACGAACCCGGCGAAGATGGCCTACATGTGGCGCGACCTCGAGCGGCGCGCGGCCTGGCACGGCATTCCGTTCCGCAAGCCGTCGCACTATCCGCCGGACACGCTCCTGACGGCCCGCATCGGGATGGTCGGCTGCCAGGACGGCTGGTGCCGCGAGTTCACCGAGCGCACGTTCGCGCTGCACTGGACCGAAGACCGCCCGATCGGCAGCGACGGCAACCTCGGGACGGTGATGCGCGACATGCGCCTCGAACCGGCCGAGATCCTCGCGCGCGCGCAAGGTGACGAGATCAAGGCGGCTCTGAGGGCGCAGACCGAGCGCGCCCGAACGCTCGGGATCTTCGGGTCTCCCACCTTCGTCGTCGAAGGCGAGCTCTACTGGGGCGACGACCGCCTCAAGGAGGCGATGGAGCGTGCGTGCACGTCCGAGTTCGTGCCGCCCGACGTCGACCTGCTGTTCGAGATCTGAAGCCGGGCGCGGGCGCCGCCCGCGCGCCAGCGGCGTTCAGCTCCCCGAGACGCCCGAGAGTTCCGACTGGTGCAGCCAGGCCGCGTGCTTGGGCGCGCGCCGGGTCCGGCTCCACTCCTCGAGCATCTGCCACTTGACCGCGTCCAGGCGCGGCTGCATGTCGGGCGTCGCGGTGTCGGCGGCGAGCTCGAGCCGGTGGCCGTTCGGGTCGAAGAAGTAGATCGACTTGAAGATGACGTGGTCGGTCACGCCGACCACTTCGATGCCGTCGGCCTCCAGCCGGGCCTTCGTCTGCTCGAGCGTCTGCACGCTGTCGACCTTGAACGCGAGGTGCTGGACCCACGCCGGCGTGTTCGGGTCGCGGCCCATCGGCGGCGAGTTCGGGATCTCGAAGAACGCGAGCACGTTGCCGCCGCCGGCGTCGAGGAACACGTGCATGTACGGGTCCGGCGCGTGCGTCGAGGGCACGTGGTCTTCGGCGATCGCGAGCACGAAGCCCATGTTCAGGTACTTGCCGTACCACTCGACGGTCTCGCGGGCGTCCTTGCAGCGGTACGCGACGTGATGGATGCGCTCGAGCTTCATCGTCATCTCCTCGATCTGCGTGGGGCGCGCGGGCGCGGCCGGGCACGTATGGTACCAATCCGCGCGCGCCGCGGACGCACCCGCGACGTGCCCGGGGGCGTCGCGGCGCCGCGACGCGCGAGGTGGCAGAATCCGCGCATGCCGGAACCCGCCGCTGCCACGACTCCGCCCGATCGCGTGCGCCGGCGCGCGTTCGGCCCGATCGCGCGGTCCGGCGAGCCCGCAAGGCGGGCGCGCAGCGCGGCCGTCCTGCTGCTCGGGGCGCTCGCCGGCCTGCCGCCCGCGAGCGCGGCGCAGTCGTCCGACTCGAGCCCGGCGTCCGCGATCGCGACGATCGTCGACGGTGCCGCCCACGTGGTTCGCGACGCCACGCGCCACCCGCTCGGCGAAGGGGCGCGGCTGCGCGCCGACGACATCGTCGACGTCGCGGCGGGCGCCTGGGCGAGGATGGAGTTCGCCGGCGGCGCGATCGTCGACGCCGGTCCGGGGACGCAGCTGATGGTCGCACCGCGGGGGGTGTCGGCCCACGGCGCGCGCACGGCGCTCGCCTACGTGCTGCGCGGCTCGGCCAAGCTCTCGGTCTCCGGGGGCGCCGCCGGCATCGTGACACCGCACGTCGAGGTCTCCGAGACCGCCGGCACCGCGGTCTGCACCGTGAGCGCCGCGGCGACCGAGCTGTTCGCGGAGTCCGGCCCGGCGCGCGGCCGCGACCGCGTCGCGAACGCCGCGTTCGCGCTCGCGCCGGGCGAATTCCTGAACCGGCCCGCGCACGGCAAGCCCGCGACGGCGAAGCGTCCTTCCGCCGATTTCCTCGACGCGCTGCCGCGGCCCTTCCGCGACACGATCCCGGCGCACGCGGCGCGCTTCGCCGGGCGCGACGTGCCGTTGCGCCCCGGCGCCGCCGTGAGCTACTCGGACGTCGAGGGATGGATGCGCGCCGAGCCCGCGCTGCGCCGCGGATTCGTCGCGCGCTGGCGCGTGCGGCTCGCCGACCCGTCGTTTCGCGCGGCGGTTCAGTCCGGCCTGCGCCTGCATCCCGAGTGGGGGCCGGCGCTCGAGCCGCCGCCGAACCCCGGCGGGTCGCGCAGCGGAGGTTGAGCGCCGGTGCGCGCGCGCCGAACGGTCCGGCACGGCCGCGCGCCCGGTGGCAAAATCGCCGGTTCCGGTCCGCGATGCGCCCACCGAGCCGGGAGGCCCGATGAAACTGCTGCTCAAGTTCAACCTGATCTTCGTGCTCGTGTTCGTCGCCGGCCTGGCGGTGACCGCGTACGTGGCGCGCAACCTGCTGCAGCGCAATGCCGAGGACGAGATCCTGGGCAATGCGCGGCTGATGCTCGAGAAGGCGGTCGCGGTGCGAACGTACACGACCAACCAGATCGCGCCGCTGCTGCAGACGCAGATGAAGTACACGTTCCTGCCGCAGTCGGTGCCCGCGTACTCGGCCACCGAGGTGATCCAGGAGCTGCGCAAGAAGTACCCCGAGTACTCGTACAAGGAAGCGACGCTGAACCCGACGAACCCGCGCGACCGTGCGGTCGACTGGGAGGTCGACATCGTCAGCCAGTTCCGCAACAACGCCGACGTCACCGAGTTCATCGGGCAGCGCGACACCCCGGCCGGGCGCTCGCTGTACATCGCGCGCCCGATCCGCATCACCAACCCCGGCTGCCTCCCGTGCCACAGCACCGTCGACGCCGCGCCGCGCCCGATGGTCGACAAGTACGGTCCCTCGAACGGCTACGGATGGGCGATGAACGAGGTGATCGGCGCGCAGATCATGTCGGTGCCGATGGACGTGCCGCTCAAGCGCGCCGACAAGGCTTTCGGCGTCTTCATGACGCTGATCGTCGCGGTGTTCGTCGCGATCGGGCTGGCGCTGAACATCATGCTCTACGCCCTCGTGATCCGGCCGGTGAGCGTGCTCTCGGGGCTGGCCGACCGCGTCAGCCTCGGCGAGCTCGACGCACCGGAATTCGCGACCGGCGGACGCGACGAGATCGGCGTGCTCGCGGACTCGTTCAGCCGCATGCGCAAGAGCCTGCAGCATGCGATGAGCATGCTCGACGCGTGAGGCGCCGTGAGCGGATCCGGCGCGCGCGCGCGGGCCTCGCGCGGCGCGGTGCCGGGCCGGCGCGACGAGGGTGCCGCGACGAGGGTGCCGCGATGAAGGTGCCGCGATGAGGGTGCCGCGATGAGGGTGCCGCGATGAGGGTGCCGCAGCGCCTGGGCAAGTACCCGATCTCGCGCGTGATCGGCGAGGGCGCGATGGGCGTCGTCTACGAGGCGTTCGACCCCGTGATCCGGCGCCCGCTCGCGATCAAGACGATCCGCCGCGAACTCGTCGAGGGCTCCGAGAAGGGCGCGTCGATGGTCGCGCGCTTTCGCAACGAGGCGCAAGCCGCGGGCCGGCTCATGCACCCGGGGATCGCGGCGGTTCACGAGTACGGCGAGGACGACGACTGCGCCTACATCGTGATGGAGTTCGTGTCGGGCGCGAGCCTGCGCGAGTATCTCGCGCGCAATACGCGCTTCCCCGAGCACGACGTGCTGAGCATCATGTGCCAGCTCCTCGACGCGCTCGAGTACGCGCACGAGCGCGGCGTCTGGCACCGGGACATCAAGCCCGCGAACCTGATGGTGACGCGCACCGGGCAGCTGAAGGTCACCGACTTCGGCATCGCGCGCATCGAGGCCAACGGGCTCACGCTGGACGGCGCGCTGATCGGAACGCCCGGCTACATGGCGCCCGAGCAGTTCGGCTCCGAACCGATCGACCACCGCGTCGACGTGTACGCGGCCGGCGCGCTGCTGTACCAGCTGCTCGCGGGCCGGCTGCCGTTCACGGGATCGCTGGAGTCGGTGATGTTCCGCACCGCGACCGAGACGCCGCCGCCGCCGTCGAGCGTGGCCGGCGCGCAGCAGTGGGCGCACTTCGACGAGGTCGTGCTGCGCGCGATGGCGACCGATCGCGACCGCCGCTTCCAGGACGCGGCCCGGTTCCGGCAGGCGCTGGTCGAGCTGAACGCGCGGCCGGTGGCGCCGACGCTCGCCGAGGAGACGGTCATCGTCGACCCGGTGCGACCGGAGCGCGCGGGCGGGCCTCGAACCGCGCCGTCGGGCGGCGCGCCCGGGCACGCGTCGACGCGACCCGGCGAGACGCGCGGCACCGCGAGCCTCGTGCCTTCGGGATGGGACGCGCAGACGCTGGCGCGCGTCGAGTCGAGGCTGACCGTCCACCTCGGGCCGGTGGCCAAGGTGCTGGTGCGGCGCGCGGCGGCGCAGTGCACCGACGTCCAGACGCTGTGCGAGCGGCTGGCCGAGCACCTCCCGCACGCGGGCGAGCGGGCGGACTTCCTGCAGTCGACGCTCACCGGGGCGGGCGGCCCCTCGCGCGACCTCGCGGCCGACGCGCACGCGTCCGCGACGCGCACGGGAACACGCGTGACGGACGGCGCGGCGGCGCCGCTGCCGCAGGCCGTGCTCGACCACGCCGAGCGCGTGCTCGCGACGCACATCGGGCCGATCGCGAAGGTGATCGTGAAGAAGGCGGCCGCGCAGGCGCGCGATCGTCAGGGGCTGCACCAGGGCATCGTCGCGCTCGCCGGTGCGAGCGCCGGTCCGACGCTGGCGTCGGACCTCGCGGCCGGGCCTCGCTGAGCGAGCCCGCGCTCGCCGGGGCACCTTCACCGCGGCGACGGGTTCCTCGACTCCGGCGTGCCGGGGGCCTCGGGCCGAGGCCCCCGAAGCACGATCAGACCTTGCCCCCGCGGCGCTCGTTGCTCGCGCGCGGCGCCTGCCGCACGGCCGTGACCGCCCTCGCCGGACGCGCCTCGTGACGGGCCGCCCGGTGACCGGCGGCGCCGTGACGCGGTGCGAGCGCGCCGCGTGCGCGCGCCGGCGCTGCCGCCGCCTGCGGGCGCGACGACGGCTGCGCGAGCACGGCGGCGCCCTCGTGCGGCGCCTGCGCCGCGACCTTCACCGCCGCGGGCGCGCGCTGTGCGCTCGACAGCACCTGGCGCTCGCCGGACTCGGTCGTGAGCAGCGTCTGCGTGGACGCGGGCTGCACCAGCAGCCGCATGCCGCGGCGAACGCCCTGGCGAAGGCCGTTCCACGCGGCGAGCACCGCCTGCGACACGCCGTAGCGGCCGGCGATGCTCGCCAGCGACTCCTTGCGCCCGACCGTGTGATAGACCGCCGCGCGCTCGACCTGCTCGACGACGCGCGGGGCGACGAAGCTGTCGACGCGGGATTCGTCCTCGACGCTCGCGTGCGGCGCGAGGATGCGCGTGCCCGACAGGATGCGCTGCGAGTCGCGCAGCCCGTTGGCCCGCCGCAGCTCCGACGCGGGCACGCCGCCGCGCTGCGCGATCGACTCGATCGACTCGCCGGGCTTGAGCGTGTACGGCTGCCAGGACGCGAACACCTTCTTCGCCTCCTCGTGGCGGTCGATCGCGTCGAGGAACGCGTCGACGCGGTCGGCCGGCAGCTGGATGCCGTTGTCGCTGCTCGCCGCGATCACCGGGCGGTTGTGCGCCGGATTCAGCGCGAGAAACTCCTCGACGCTCATCTGCGCGAACTGCGCCGCGAGCTTGAGGTCGATGGGGCGCGTCTTCTCGATCGTCGCGAAGTAGGGCCTGTTCGGCAGCTCGGGCAGCACGACGCCGAGCTCGCCGGCGCGCAGCAGGATGTTCTTGAGCGCGATCAGCTTGGGCACGTAGTGGCGCGTCTCGGCCGGCATGTCGAGGCTGAGGTAGTCGGCGGGACGGCCGCGCAGCTGGTTCTTGCGCACCGCGCGCGCGACCGCACCCTCGCCCCAGTTGTACGACGCGAGCGCGAGGAACCAGTCGTTGCCGTGCATCGCGTAGATCTTCTGCAGGTATTCGAGCGCGGCCTGCGTGGACTTGACGACGTCTCGGCGGTTGTCGACCCACCAGTTCTGGTCGAGGTCGTACTGCCGCCCGGTCGAGGGAATGAACTGCCACAGGCCGGCGGCCTGGGCCGGCGACAGCGCCACCGGGTTCATCGCGCTCTCGACGAACGGCAGCAGCGCGAGCTCGGTGGGCATCCCGCGACGCTCGATCTCGTCGACGATGTGGTACAGGTAGCGGTTGCCGCGCGCGAACATGCGCTGCAGGTATTCAGGCTTCGACAGGTAGAAGCGCTCCTTCTCCGCGACCAGCGGCGACGCGAGTTCCGGCATCGCGAACCCGGCACGGATGCGCTCCCACAGGCTGGCGGGCTCGGGCGGCAGGCCCGCCGAGGCGGAATCGGCGCCGGGCTGCGCGCTCTCGAGGAGCGCGGGCTCGGCCGCACCCGGGGGCGGCACTGCCTCCGGCGCGCCCGCGTCGGTGCGAGACGGCGAGGCGGCCGCGCCCGCGAGGCCGCCGGCCGGCGCGGGCGAGCGCTCGAAGGTCACCGGCGAGCGCTCGATCGGGGCGATTTCGCCGTACGCGCGCAGCGGCGCGACCGAGCTCAGGACGACCGGCTCCTCGCCCCAGGCCGGGGCGGCGGCGAACAGCAGTGCGAGCATCCACCCCGCCCGGCGGCGGGTCCGCCCGAGGGGCGGGTCAAGAGCAAACAGCAACAAGCTCTCCTAAGTCTTTGATTCTTATCTATAAATGAATTGCGCGCAACCTGCGGATCGTACGAGCCTGCGGACGAACGGTCAAGTCGGCGTGAAAAATCTCACGTCGTACACTACGGGCGAACAGGCCCTTGGACGAAGCCGGGAAGTGGACGAACGCAGAGTCAGCGGCGGCACCGGGTGGATCGACTGGCTGTCGACGCCGCCCGGGCGCTACATGATCGACTGGGAACAGGCGCAGTTCGACGCGTCCGTCGCCGACCTGTTCGGCTACTTCGCACTGCAGTGCGGGCTGCCGCAGCTCGACTGCCTGCGCAACAACCGGATGTCGAGCCGCATCCACGCGCGCTTCCTCGACGACGCCGCCGATTCCGGCGGGCACCCGGACTCCACCGTCACGACGGTCCGCCTCGCGCACTTCGAGGAGATGCCGTTCGCGTCGCAGTCGCTCGACCTGGTCGTGCTGCCGCACGTGCTCGAGTTCGCGCACGACCCGCACCAGGTGCTGCGCGAAGTCGATCGCGTGCTCAGGCCCGAGGGCCGGGTGCTCCTCACCGGGCTGAACCCGGTCAGCCTGTGGTCGGCGCGCCAGCTGATGCCGCGCGTCGTGCTGCCGCCGTTCCTGCCGCGCGAGAGCGTGCTGCTCGGGCAGCCCCGGCTGCGCGACTGGCTCAAGCTGCTCGGCTTCGAGGTCGAGCGCGGCCGCTTCGGCTGCTTCCGGCCGCCGTGCCGTACGCAGCGCTGGCTGGATCGCACCGCGTTCATGGAGCGCGCCGGCGACCGCTGGTGGCCCGTCTGCGGCGCGGTCTACTTCCTGTCGGCGATCAAGCGCGTGCGCGCCATGCGGCTGGTGGGGCCGGCCTGGAAGCGCGGCGTCACCGTGCGCGGGCCCGCGGCCGTCGCGACGCCGCAGCGCACGAGCGCACCCCCGAACGTCGCGGCCACGCAGCGCGCGAGCGCTCCAAAGACCGCCGCGGCGCCGCAGCGCGCGAGCGCGCCCCCGAACGTCGCGGCCACGCAGCGCGCGAGCGCGCCGTCGGCCGTCTCGGCGCCGCGGCCGGTGCGTGCGCCTCAGCGGTACATGTAGTCGCGGGTCATCGGCAGCGGGCTGGCGGCCCCCTGCGGCGTGGCTTCGGGGCGCACCGCGAGCAGCTGGTAGAGGTTGATCCAGTTGTTCGCGAACGCGTGCGCGCAGCCGGCCAGGTAGATGCGCCAGATGCGCGCGCGCCGCTCGCCCGCGATCGCGGAGAGGCGCTCGAGATTGCGCTCGAACGCGTCGGACCAGTGCCACAGCGTCCTCGCGTAGTGGCGCCGCAGCGACTCGGCGTCGGCGAGCTCGAGCCCCGCGGCCGAGAGTTCGCGGATCGCGAGCGAGACGTGCGGGAGCTCGCCGTCGGGGAACACGTACCTGTCGATGAACTCGCCGGCGCCCAGCCCGACGCTGCGGCTGTCGGCGTCCGACGACGTGATGCCGTGATTGAGCGCGATGCCGCCGGGCCTGAGCAGCGCGTGGATCCGGTCGAAGTATCCGCGCAGGCGCTTCAGTCCCACGTGCTCGAACATGCCGATCGACGCGATGCGGTCGAACGGCGGGTCGACGGGGATGTCGCGGTAGTCCTGCAGGCGGATCTCGACGCGGCCCTCGAGCCCGGCCTCGCGCACGCGCCGGGTCGCGAGCTCGAACTGCCCGCTCGACAGCGTGACGCCGACCACGTGGACGCCGTAGTGGCGCGCGGCGTGGATCGCGAGGGCGCCCCAGCCGCAGCCGATGTCGAGCAGGCGCTGGCCCGGCGCGAGGAGCAGCTTGCGGCAGACGTGGTCGAGCTTGCGCACCTGCGCGGTCGCGAGGTCGTCGACGCCGTCGGGGAAGTACGCGCACGAGTAGACCATCAGCGGGTCGAGCCAGAGCGCGTAGAACTCGTTGGAGACGTCGTAGTGGTACTCGATCGCCTTGCGGTCGCTGCGGCGCGTGTGGCGGGCGATCAGGCCGGGGATCGCGCCCCGGGTGCGCGCACGCTCCCGGGCGCGCGCGAGCGCCTCCGCGATCGAGACCACCGACCGGATCGGCCCGTCGACGTCGATGTGTCCCTCGACGAAGCTCTCGCCGAGCGTGCCCAGCGACGGGCGCATGAAGCTGCGCGCCCCGGTGCCGTCCTTCAGGCGCACCGCCACCCGCGGCGCGTCGCCCAGCGCCACGGTGTTGCCGTCCCAGAGCGAGACCTCCAGCGGCAGCGGCTGGCGCGCGCGCAATCCCTCGAGGTACCTGACGATCCGTTTTTCGAGCATCGATGCCTCCCGGCGGCCGACGTGGGCCGCTGCTCGAGGCCGCGAGACGCCGCGGCCCTCGGAACCCGCATCCCTGCGACTGCCATTAAAATCCGCGTCGCCCGCGCCGACAAGTCCGAATCCGGGCCTCGGGGCGGCCGCAAGCCCGCGCACCGGCGCGGCGCACCCTCCAAGGCGAAGGCGATCCACGCATGACAGGCGTCACCCCGGACACGGCGATCGACATCTACACCGACGGTGCCTGCAAGGGCAATCCGGGCCCGGGCGGCTGGGGCGCGCTGCTGCGCTACGGTGCGCACGAGAAGGAGCTGTTCGGCGGCGAGCCGGCGACGACCAACAACCGGATGGAACTCACGGCGGTGATCCGCGCGCTGCAGGCGCTGAACCGGCCGAGCCGCGTGACGATCCACACCGATTCCCAGTACGTCCAGAAGGGCATCAGCGAGTGGATGCGCGCGTGGAAGGCGCGCGGCTGGAAGACCGCCGACCGGAACCCGGTGAAGAACGTCGACCTCTGGCGCGAGCTCGACGCGCTCGCAGCGACCCACGACATCGACTGGCGCTGGGTCAGGGGCCACGCCGGCCACCCCGGCAACGAGCGCGCCGACGCGCTCGCCAACCGCGGCGTGCCGGGGGCGCGCCCGGCGGCGCGCTAGCTAGCGAAGGCGCGGGCGGCGCTGCGCGAGGTGGCGCGCGAGCCGGCTCGCGCCCTCGCGCAGTTCCTCCTCCGGCTTGGCGAAGCACCAGCGCAGCCAGCCCTCGCCCTCGTCGCCGAACGCCGAGCCCGGCGCGAGCCCGAGCCCGCGCTCGCGCACCAGCGCCTTGGCGAGCGCGAGGCTGTCGTCGCACCCGTCGACGCGCAGGAACGCGTACATCGCGCCGTCGGGCCGTCCGACCGTGACGCCGGGAATCGGCGCGAGCGCTTCGAGCAGCGCGTCGCGGCGGCGGCCGAGCGCCTCGACGAACGCGCGCGTGACCGGCTCGCCGTCGCGCACCGCGACGACGCCGGCCGCCTGCACGAAGCCGGGCGCGCACGAGGTGTTGTACTCGATCAGCTTGCCGAGGTCGTCGACCAGCGTCGGGGGCACGACCAGCCAGCCCAGGCGCCAGCCCGTCATCTGCCAGGCCTTCGACAGCGTGTTGGCGACGATCACGCGATCGTCGGCGTCGGCGACGTCGAGGATCGACGGCGCGAGGCCGCTGCCGTCGAACACCAGGCGCTCGTACGCCTCGTCCGAGACGATCCAGGTGCCGGTGCGCCGGCAGTGCCCGAGCAGCGCGGCCATCTGGGCGGCGTCCATCACCCAGCCGGTCGGGTTGTTCGGCGAGTTCACGACCACGGCCCGGGTGGCGGGCGTGATCGCGTCGAGCAGCCGGTCGAGGTCGAGCCGCCAGCGTCCGGACTCGCCGTCCAGCCGCAGCGCGACGCGATCGACCCGCGCGCCGAGCACCTTCGGGATCTCGGCGACGTTGGGCCACACCGGGACGACGATCGCGACGCGGTCGCCGGGGCCGAGCAGCAGCTGCGCGGCGAGCATCAGCGCGCTCACGCCCGAGCTCGTGACCGCGACGCGCTGCGCGCCGACCGGCCGGTGCAGGCGCGCGACGTAGTCGGCGAGCGCTTCGCGCAGCGGCGCGATGCCCAGGTTGTGGCGATAGAACGTGTCGCCCGCGTCGAGCGCCGCCTTGGCCGCGTCGCGGATGAACGCCGGCGTGACCTGGTCGGGCTCGCCGAACCAGAACGCGAGCACGCCGTCGACGCCGAGCCCCGCGTTGGCGACCTCGCGGATGCGCGACGCGCCGAGCGCGCGGATCGCCGCGCGCGCCTGCGGCGGGCCCGCGGTGCGCGCGTCGGCGGCGCCGGCGGCGGCGTCCGTGGGGGTGGGAATGGCCATTCGATCGACTCCGGTCGGGCGGCAGGCCGATGGTACCAACCGCCAGCGCGCCGGGCGGCTGTGCTAACGTCGGCCGCGCCGGCCGCGCGGCGCGCGCGGCCCCGACCCGACACCGCCCGCGAACCGGAGGCCTGCGCATGCGACAGATCGTGCTCGACACCGAGACGACCGGACTGACCGTCGACGACGGCCACCGCATCATCGAGGTCGGCTGCGTCGAGGTCGTGAACCGGCGCCTGTCGGGCCGCCACCTGCACCTGTACGTCAACCCGGAGCGCGCGATCGACGAGGGCGCGATGCAGGTCCACGGGATCACCGAGGAGATGCTGCGCGACAAGCCGCGCTTCGCCGAAGTCGCCGACGAGGTGCTCGCCTTCGCCGCCGGGGCCGAGGTGATCATCCACAACGCGCCCTTCGACGTCGGCTTCCTCGACGCCGAGCTGCAGCGCATCGGGCGCGGCCGCTTCGCCGGCGCGTGCGCGTCGGTACGCGACACGCTCGCGATGGCGCGCGAGCTGCACCCCGGCAAGCGCAACTCCCTCGACGCGCTGTGCGAACGCTACGGCGTCTCGAACGCGCACCGCAAGCTGCACGGCGCGCTGCTCGACGCGGAGCTGCTCGCCGACGTCTACCTCGCGATGACCCGCGGCCAGGACAGCCTCGAGATGGCGCTGCAGTCGCCGGGCGCGCCGGGCGCGGAAGGCGACGGCGACGACGCGTGGCCGCCGTCGGGGCTCGCGGTCGTGCGCGCCGGCGACGCGGAGCGGGCCGCGCACCGGGCGCTGCTCGAGGCGATCCAGAAGGACGCGAAGGGGCCGAGCCTGTGGGCTCGGCTGGAGCCCGCGGCCCCCCCGGGCTGAGCGCGCGCGCACCGGAGCCGCCCTCGAATCGCGGTACACTGGCAGGCTTGCCTCGAACTGGACTGCGATGAAAGAGTCCCGCCATTCGCGCAGCCTGCGCGATCGCAAATCCCACCTGAACCCTGACGCCGAGCGGCTGGTCGCCGCGGCGCTGGGCTTGTCGAATTCCGGCAGCCGTGCCGAGGACCGCTTCTGGGAAGCCGCGCTCTCGGCGCGCCTGGAGCGGCTCCTCGACGGCACGCACTCGCAGGCGGTCTACGACGCGCTCGACCGCCTCAACCAGACCGACGGCGAGGCCTACGGCGCGCTGATCGAGGCGGTCGAGGACGCGTCGGAGTCGCTGGTGCTCGAGGTCGACGGCCAGGCCTGGGACTGCCTGCTGGTCTCGGCGCCGCTGATCGTCTGGACGCGCTTCAAGATCCCGTCGGGCCCGCTGCCGGCCGAGGCGGCGCAGACGCTCTCCGCCCACTGGCAGTCGCACGTGCTCGCGCGCGAGGCCCGTTTCCGGATCGTGCCCTACCTGTACAGCATCGACCAGCTCCCGCGCGACTTCGCCGAGCTGCGCCGGCTGGTGCGCCGCCTGGGCACCGGCGCGATCGGCGGCTCGCAGCCGCGCATGGACCTGAAGTCGCTGCCCGAGACGGCCGAGATGCTGGCGGACACGCGCTACGTGCTCGGCGTCGTCGCGGTGCCGCGCGGCAAGCCGGCGTTCCGCTGGCAGGAGCTCGAGGCCAGCGATCACGCCGGGCGCGTCCAGTGCCTCGAGCAGTGGATCTCGCAGGGGCGCCCGAACCTCGAGCCGCTGTTGCCCGGCTGCGGGTTCGAGTGCCTGCTGCCGGACGCCTACCACATCAACATGCGCGAGTCCGACCGCCGTGTTCGGCCGTACGCGATCCGCGCCGCGGTGCACTTCCTGACGCACCAGATGGCGGTCAAGCCGCAGGAACTGTCGGCGAGCATCGCGGCGTTCGGCACCGAGCGCATCGACGAGTACCGGATCGGCCTGTCCTGCGGAGACTCCGAGGACGTCGCGCAGGGCGTGGTCTGGCCGCTGCTCGGCGCGGAGAGCGAGACCGACGAACCTTCGCCGCTCGAGACGATCCGCGAGACGCTCAAGGAAGTCGGCGTCACCGAGGTCCGCGTGTGGCCCGACCTGAACGAGCCCGAGTTCTGCGAGGACTGCGGCGCGCCGCTCTACCCGGACCCGAAGGGCGACATCGTCCACGCCGAGATGCCCGACGACACCGAGCCGGACGCGAGCCACTTCCACTGACGCGGCGGCGCGTGTCGCGCCGGCGCGGCCTCGGGTTCGCACGACCGGCCTGCGCGGGGGCTCGGATAGAATGAACGCCCAGGAATCGGGGTCACGACCATGGATACCAATCGACGCCTGACGCTGCGCGCGGCCGGCGGCGCCGGCTTCCAGGCGGCGCTCGGCTCGGCCGGACTGCTGCGCGCCGGCGCGGCCGACGCGCAGGCGTTCAACGCCGCGGCCTTCCAGGCGCGGTCCGTGTCCGACGCGCTCAAGGCGCTCGGCGCCGGCGCCCCGGCCGACTCCCGCGAAGTGGCGATCACCGCGCCCGAGATCGCCGAGAACGGCGCGGTCGTCCAGGTCGCGGTGCGCAGCGCACTGCCCCGGACCGACTTCATCGCGCTGCTCGTCGACCGGAACCCGAACGCGCTCGCGGGCGCGTTCGAGATTCCCGACGGCACCGATCCGGACGTGACGTTGCGCATCAAGATGAGCCAGACCTCGCAGGTCGTCGCGCTGGTGCGCGCCGACGGGCGCTACTACTGGGCCCGTCGCGAGATCAAGGTCACGATCGGAGGCTGCGGCTGACGGCCGCCCTCGTCCGGACGCGAGCGAGATGACCGACCCTTCGCGAATCCGCGCCACCGTCCGGGACGGCGTGGCCGAAGTGCGCGTGCTGATGGCCCACGAGATGGAGAGCGGCCAGCGCAAGGACGCGGCCGGAAAGCTCGTCCCCGCGTGGCACATCACCGAAGTGACCGCGACGCTGAACGGCAGGCCGGTGCTGCGTGCGCACCTGGGCCCCGCGATCTCGAAGAACCCTTACCTGCAGTTCAGGGTCCGGGGTGCCAGGCCCGGCGACCGGATCGCGGTGTCGTGGGTCGACTCCCGCGGCGACCGGCGCACCGACGAGGTGGCCGCGAACTGACGCGCGAAGCGTCGCCTGGAGCCCCCGATGAAGACGATCCTCGCCGCCACCGACTTTTCCGCCTGGGCGCACTATGCGCTGGAGCGCGCCGCGCAGCTCGCGCGCGCGAGCGGTGCCGAACTGCACCTGCTGCACGTTCCCAGGCACGGCCTGTGGTCGCAGGGCACCGGGATGTTCAGCCAGTACTTCGGCGACGGCAACTCGCCGTCGGTCGAGGGCGACCGCGCGCGCCTCGAGCAGGCCGCGGCGGCGCTGTCGCGCCGCTTCCGCGTCAAGGCGCAGTGCCACGTCGTGCCGGGCAAGCCCGCCGACGAGATCGCGACCTTCGCGTCGGCGCGCGAGGCCGACCTGGTCGTGCTCGCGAACCGGGGGCAGGGCGGACTGCGGCCGGCGGCGGTCGGCGGAACGGCGCTCAAGGTGCTGTGGCGCTCGCTCGCGCCGGTGCTGATGGTGCGCCAGCCGACGGAGGGCGCCTACCGCAAGGCGCTGCTCGCCACCGACCTCACCGAGCGCTCGCTGCACGTCGGGCGGACCGTCTGCGCGATGCTGCCCAAGGCGTCGATCACGCTCGTGCACGCATTCCGCGGCGAGCACGAGACCGCGCTCGAGCTGATGGGCGCCGACCGCGACGCCCTCGGCCGCTATCGCGCAGACCGCGGCGTGGAGGCGGCCGCGGGGCTGAAGGCGTACTGGGCCGAGGTGCGCGGCACGGGCCGGCGGCGCGCCGCCGAGTACCTCGCGCACGGGCACCCGGTGCCGGCGGTGATCGAGGCGGTCAGCGAGCTCGCGCCCGACCTCGTCGTGTTCGGCAAGCACGCCGGGGCGCGCTGGCAGGAGCAGGTGCTCGGCAGCGTCGTTCAGAACCTCGCTCAGCAACTCGAGACCGACGTCCTGGTGATTCCGTAGGGCGTCCGCCGCCGCGCCGCGGCGCGGGCCCGGCGGCGCGCCGGCAGCCGGCCCGGCCGCTCAGTACGTCTCGACGTGATAGCGCCCCTCGGCGCGCAGGCGCGGCAGCAGCGCGTCCCAGTCGAGCGCGTGCCCGCGGCAGACGTCGCGGAAGGCTTCGTCGACGCCGCGCTCCATCCCCTTGAGCCCGCACAGGTAGACGTAGGTGTTCGCGTCGTTCAGCAGCCGCGCGACGTCGGCGCCGCGCTCGCGGATGCGGTCCTGCACCCAGCGCTTGGGCTCGCCGGCGACGCGCGAGAACGCGAAGTTGATGTCGATGAGCTCCTTCGGCAGCTTCATCAGCGGCCCGAAGTACGGCAGCTCGCCCGGCGCGCGCGCGCCGAAGAACAGCATCAGCTCGCCGCCCTCCTCGAGCGCCATGCGCCGGCGCCGGCGCTCGGTCATCGCGCGCATCGGCGCCGACCCCGTGCCGGTGCACACCATCAGGATCGACGACCCGGGGTGGTTCGGCATCAGGAAGGTCGTGCCGTACGGGCCCGCCACGCGCACCTTGTCGCCCTTCTTCAGGTCGCACAGGTAGTTCGAGCACACGCCGGTCACGGGCCGGCCGTCGTGATCCTCGGTCACGCGCTTGACCGTCAGCGAGAGGTTGTTGTACCCGGGGCGCTCGCCGTTGCGCGGGCTCGCGATCGAGTACAGGCGCAGGTGGTGCGGGCGCCCGGCGTCGTCCTCGCCCGGCGCGAGGATGCCGATCGACTGCCCCTCGAGGACCGGGAACGCCGCCTGGCCGAAGTCGAGCACGATGTGGCGGATGTCCGCGGACGCGTCTTCGGCGGTGAGCCTGAAGTTGCCCGCGACGGTCGCGGTCGCGGGGCGCTCCGGCGTGTACAGGTTGACGTACGGGTGCGCGGCCGACCACGGCGGCGACGCGTGCCCGCCCTGGCCCTGGGTGGCCACTTGCGTGATGCGGGCGACGTCCTCGGGGACGTCGGTCGCCTGCGCGATCGCCGGCTCGCCGGGCGCGGGCAGCGCGTCCCACGCGAACTGCTCGCCGAGCGTGTACGGGCGCCCCGGCGCCACGTTCCGGTAGTGGTCGATCGCGCCGGTCGGGCACGGCGAGATGCAGTCGTTGCACCAGTTGCAGACGTCGAACTTCACGACGTAGTTGCGCGAGTCGTGCTCGATCGCGCCGATCGGGCACATCTCCTGGCAGGTGTTGCAGCGGATGCAGACTTCGGGGTCGATCAGGTGCTGCCGGACCAGGCCGGCAGCATCGGGGGCGGCACTCATCGGGCGCTGCTCAGCTGAAGCGCACGTACTCGAAGTCCACCGGCTGCTTGTTGATGCCGGTGGCCGGCGGCGCGATCCAGTTCGCGAACTTGCCGGGCTCGGCGACGCGGCCCATCAGCGAGTGCACGAACGCGCGGTCCTCGGCGCTCGGGAGCCAGTCGCCGTGGCGGCGCGTCCAGTCGGACTCGGACATCAGCAGGCCGTCCGGGCTCACGTGGTACTCGGCGAACAGCCCGATCTTGCGGTGGAAGCCCTTGTGCGGCAGCGAGAAGCGGAACGGGATCCCGTGCTTCTCGGGCACCCGGTTCCAGCGCGAGACGCCGTTGGCGACGTCGGCGACCCAGTCGTCGCGCAGCCGCTCGTTGAGCGTCGAGAGCGCGGGCGCGTGCCGGGCGACGATGCGGTCGCCGACCACGTCCATCACCGGATATTCGGATCCGTGGAGCTGGTGGTCGTCGGCGATGCCGGTCTCGTTGAAGCGGCCCTTCAGCCCGTTGGTGAAGAAGCTCGCGGCGTTCGACGAGATCTCCGACCCGTACAGGTCGCTGGTGACGCTGAAGTGGAAGTTCAGGTACTTCTGCAGCGTGGGCAGGTCGATCGCGCCGAGCGCGCGGATCTTCGCGGGGTCGTCGGTCTTGTGCTGCGCCATCAGCTCGCAGGTGCGCTGGATGATGCGTGCGATGCCGGACTCGCCGACGAACAGGTGGTGCGCCTCCTCGGTCAGCATGAAGCGGCAGGTGCGCGACAGGGGGTCGAACGCGCTCTCGGCGAGCGCGGCGAGCTGGTACTTGCCGTCGCGGTCGGTGATGAACGTGAACATGAAGAACGACAGCCAGTCGGGCGTCTTCTCGTTGAACGCGGTCAGGATACGCGGGTTGTCGGCGTCGCCCGAGCGGCGCGCGAGCAGGGCCTCGCCTTCCTCGCGGCCGTCGCGCCCGAAGTGCGCGTGCAGCAGGTAGACCATCGCCCACAGGTGGCGGCCTTCCTCGACGTTGACCTGGAACAGGTTGCGCATGTCGTACAGCGACGGGCAGGTCAGGCCGAGGTGGCGCTGCTGCTCGACCGACGCCGGCTCGGTGTCGCCCTGCGTGACGATGATCCGGCGCAGCGTCGAGCGGTACTCGCCGGGCACCTCCTGCCACACCGGCGCGCCCTTGTGGGCGCCGAACGAGATCGTGCGCTGCGGGTCCTGCGGCGTGAGGAAGATGCCCCAGCGGTAGTCGGGCATCTTGACGTAGTCGAAGTGCGCCCAGCCCTTGGCCTCGACGCTGACCGCGGTGCGCAGGTAGACCTCGGCGGTCTGCGACTTCTCCGGGCCCATCTCGTTCCACCAGTCGAGGTAGGCCGGTTGCCAGTGCTCGAGCGCGCGCTGCAGCGACTTGTTGCTCGCGAGATCGACGTTGTTCGGGATGCGTTCGCTGTAGTTGATGCTCACGGGTCTCCTCCTGGGCGAGCGGGGCGGCGATGGCCGCCGTCTATTGATCCAGATCAATGCGCAGCGTAGCGGTGAAGGGCGATCGAGGCAAGAAAAATAGTGCTGCTCGAGTCATTGAAGTGCATTTTAATGCATCTTCCCGGGGCGGCTGGCCGATCCCGCTTGACCCGCATCAAAGCCCGGGGATCGTTCCGGCCGCACCATGGTCGCATGAATGACGAACAGCTCCTCGATCCCCTGGCGCAGCGCGTGCGCGACGCGCTGTCCGAAGTCATCGATCCCGAAGCCGGCCTCGACGTGGTCCAGCTCGGGCTGGTCTATTCGATCGACGCGTCGCCCGCGTCGGTCCGGGTGCGGATGACGATGACGTCCGCGGCGTGCCCGCTGGGCGAGGAGATCGTCGAAGAGGCGCTGAGCGCGATCCGCCGCGCGCTGCCGCAGGTGCCCGACGTCGACGTCGAGCTCGTCTGGGATCCGCCCTGGGATCCGTCGATGATGTCGGAAGAGGCGAAGGGCTTCTTCGGCTGGTCGCGGCCTTGAGCGAGGCGCCGGGCGGGCGGGACCGCGGCGCCGGCGGGCCGGGGCCGCGGCTGCCGCTGCTCGCGTGCGCGATCGGGTCGCTGGTGCTGGGCGTGCTGGCGGGGCTCCTGCGCGCGGGCGTCGCGGTGCCGGTCGCCACCGGCGAGCACGTCGCCGCGCACGCGCTGCTGATGATCGGCGGCTTCTTCGGCACGGTGGTGAGCCTCGAGCGCGCCGTCGCGCTCGGTCGCGGATGGGCGACCGCGGCGCCGCTCGCGTCGGCGCTCGGGGCGGTCGCGCTGTGGGTGGGCGCGCCCGCGGGGTGGGTCGCCGGGCTGCAGCTCGCCGCGGGCGCCGTGCTGGTCGCGGCGTCGGTCCGGCTGCACCGGCGCCAGCCGCAGCTGCACGCGCAGGTGCTGGTCGTGGGCGCCGCGTGCTGGCCGGCGGGCACGCTCGCGTGGATCGCGTCGGGCAGCGTCGAGGCCGGCATCGGGCTGTGGATCAGCTTCCTCGTGGTGACGATCGCCGGCGAGCGGCTCGAGCTCTCGCGCTTCATGCCGCCGGCGCCGGCGGCGCGGCGGGTCTTCGTCGGGCTGCTCGCGCTCGTCGTGATCGCGTCGCCGGGCTGGGGGTTCGCCGGTGCGCCCGCGCGCGTGGCGCTCGGCGCGGGCTACCTGCTGCTGGCCGGCTGGCTGCTGCGCCAGGACGTCGCGCGCCGCACCGCGCGCGAGGCGGGCCTCACCGGGTTCATCGGGCGCGCACTGATCTCCGGCTACGCCTGGCTCGCGATCGGCGCGCTGCTCACGATCGCGGCGGCGCTCGTGCCCGATCCGCTGCGCTGGGACGCGGCGCTGCACGCGCTGCTGCTCGGGTTCGTGATGGCGATGGTGTTCGGGCACGCGCCGATCATCTTCCCCGCGGTCATTCGCGTGCGCATGCCGTTCCACCCCGGCTTCTACGTGCCGCTCGCGCTGCTGCACGCGTCGCTCGTGCTGCGCGTGGCGGGCGGCCTCGCCGGCGCGCCGCAGTGGCGCGCCTGGGGCGCCGTGGGCAACGCGATCGCGCTGGCCACGTTCCTCGCGTCGGTGGCGGCTTCGGTGTGGCGCGGTCGCCGCGGGCGGGGGCGGTTGTGAGTTTTTCGAAACACGACGTCCACATCCGTTGATAATTCTCAAGGACGCGGATCGGCCGGCCCCTTACGCTTCACCTACACCGTCCTCCTGGTGTTTCGGGCGACCGCAGTGACAAGTGCACGCGGATCGCCCTTTTTATTTGTGGCGCGCCGTGCGCGCGGCCGCCGGCGCAGCGCGATTCATCGCGTGCGGGTTCCGGCCGGCGATTTGTGCCCCGGCCGCGATCGCGTGTATCGTCGAGCCGGCGCCCTGGGGCCGCGCGTCAGCCGCGCAGCGCGTTGTACCTGGCCAGCAGCTGCTCGCGCGACTCCTTTCGCTTGGGGTCGGGCACGATGCAGTCGGCCGGGCACACCAGCTGGCACTGGGGTTCGTCCTCGGCGCCGACGCACTCGGTGCAGCGTTCGGGCGCGATCGTGTACAAGGGGTCCCCTAGCGCGATCGCCTCGTTCGGGCACACCGGGCGGCACGCGTCGCAGGCGGTGCAGTCGTCGTTGATGAGCAGAGCCATTCGAAATCTCCTCGAATCGATGATGCAGGATCCATCGCGCGGATGCCGGTCGCGGGCCGCGCCCGGGCGCCATTCTGAAGGACGCCGCACCCCGCGGCATTGCCAATTGGCATTGATCCGACACGCGTGGCCGGCGCGTTGCCGAGCGGCCCCGGCGCAACGGCGGCGCACACTGACAGAGGCCGCGAGCGCGCGGCCGACCCGGCCCCCGCGGGGCCGATCACCAGGAGAGCAGCATCGATGACCCCACACGTTGAGCCGGCGCCGGGCGGCGCCGGCATTTCGATGGCGATCGCCGGATCGGGCGGAGCCGGCGTCATGACCGCCGGCACGATGCTGCTCGAGGCGGCGGCGCTCGCCGGCCTGTACGGACTCATGGTACGCACCAGCGGGCCGCAGATCCGCGGCGGCGAGGCGGCCGCGCTGCTGCGCCTGTCCGATCGCCCCGTCGAGACGATGCACGACCGCTTCGACTACCTGATCGCGGTCGACTGGATGAACCTGCAGCGCTTCGCCGACGAGATCCCGCTGGACGCCGCGAGCATCGTGTTCGGCGACCCGAAGGAAGGCAGTCTTCCCGAGGCGTTCGCCCGCACCGGCGCCGCGTTCGTGCCGCTCGAGTTCAAGGCGATCTCGAAGTCGATCGCCGGCAGCTGGCCGAACATGATCGCGCTCGGGCTGGCCGGCGGATTGCTCGGGCTGCCGCCGGAGACGGTGGCGTCGGTGATCGGCAAGTCGCTGGGCAAGCGCTCGCGGGACTCCCTGGACGCGAGCCTGAAGGCGGCCGCGGCGGGCCGCGAAGCCGCCGGCAAGGTGACCGCCGCGCGTGCGCCGCGCGGCTCGGGCAGCGGCACGGGCCGCTGGTCGATCACCGGCAACGAGGCGGCCGGGTTCGGCGCGGTGCGCGGCGGCGTGCGCTTCTGCGCCGCGTACCCGATCACGCCCGCCACCGAGTTGCTCGAGTACCTCGCGCCGGCGCTGCCCAAGGTCGGCGGCGTGCTGGTGCAGGCCGAGGACGAGCTCGCGTCGATCAACATGGCGATCGGCGCGGCCTACGGCGGCGTGCCCTCGATCACCGCGACCGCCGGCCCCGGCCTGTCGCTGATGACCGAAGCGCTCGGGCTCGCGGTCACCGCCGAGATCCCGGTGGTGGTGGTCGACGTGATGCGCGGCGGCCCGTCCACCGGCATCCCGGCCAAGAGCGAGCAGAGCGACATCTCCATCGCCACGGCGGGCCTGCACGGCGACGCGCCGCGGCTGGTCGTCGTGCCCAACTCGTTCACCGACTGCCTGTCGGCGACGCAGTGGGCGGTCCACCTGGCCGAGACGCTGCAGTCGCCGGCGCTGGTGCTCACCGACCAGTTCTTCGGCCAGACGCGCGCGATCATCGATCGCCCGCCGGATCTCGCGTTCGAGGGCGGGCGCCTGGTCGCGGCGGCGAACACCGAGGGTTACAAGCGCTACGCGGACACGCCGTCGGGCGTCTCGCCGATGGCGATCCCCGGCACGCCCGGCATCGCCTACACCGCCGACGGCCTGGAGCACAACGAGCGCGGCATCCCGTCGAGCCAGGCCGGCGACCACGCGCGGCAGCTCGCCAAGCGCCAGAGGAAGCTCGAGCTCGCCGACTACGGCGCGCGCTGGGCCGACCTCGAAGGCGAAGGCGACCTGGTCGTGATCACGCTCGGATCGGCCACCGGCCCGGTGCGCGAGGCGCTCGCGCGCGCCGCGGCCGACGGCGTGAAGGCGCGGCTGGTGTCGGTGCGGCTGCTGTCGCCGGCGCGGCCCGAGCACTTCGCGCTCGCGCTGGCGGGCGCCAGGCGCGTGCTCGTCGTCGAGCAGAATCACAGCGCGCAGTTCCACCGCTACCTGCGCTCGGTCTACGACCTCCCCGGCGAGGTGCGCAGCTACTGCCACCCCGGTCCGCTGCCGATCCGCGCGGCGGAAGTCCACCGCACGATCCTCGAATGGAGCCCAGCATGAGCAGCACCGCCCCCGAGGCGCCGGTGATCCGCCGCACCGCCGCCGACTTCAAGTCCGACTACAAGCCGATCTGGTGCCCGGGCTGCGGCGACTACTCCGTGCTGTCGTCGGTGACCAAGGCGTTCGCGCTGCTGGAGCTGCAGCCGCACCAGGTCGCGGTGGTGTCGGGCATCGGCTGCTCGTCGCGCATCCCCGCGTACACCTCGTGCTACGGCTTTCACGGCGTTCACGGGCGCTCGCTGGCCGCGGGCACCGGGCTGAAGCTCGCGCGTCCCGACCTCACCGTGCTGGTGGCCGGCGGCGACGGCGACGGCTACTCGATCGGCGGCAACCACTTCATCCACGCGTGCCGGCGCAACGTCGACATGACCTACGTGGTGATGGACAACCACGTGTACGGCATGACCAAGGGCCAGCCGTCGCCGACCACCGAGCCCGACTGGGTCTCGAAGCTCTCGCCGGTGGGCACCGGGCTGCGCGTGTTCCACCCGCTGGTGGTCGCGCTCGCCGCGGGCGCGAACTTCATCGCGCGCGCGTTCTCCGGCGACCCCAACGGCACCGCCGACATCCTCGCGCAGGCGATCCGCGCGCCGGGCTTCTCGTTCGTCGAGATCCTGTCGCCGTGCGTGACGTTCCGCCCCGAGCAGCGCGAGTGGAAGGGCCTGGTGCGGCCCTCGCCGGTCGCGCCCACCGACGACCCGGTGCGCGCCACGCGCCGGCTGCTCACCGACGACGGCTTCAACATCGGCGTGCTCTACACGGGCAAGCGGGCGCCGTACGCGCCGCCGATGGGGCAGGGCGGCCGGACGGTGAAGGATCTGGAGGAGGAGTTCGCGCTATGACGAAGAAAGCGGCCGGCAAGGCACCGGCGAAGGACGGGATCGCGGCGCTGTCGAGCATCGACGACCTGATGGCGATGGCGCTCGCGATGGAGAGCGAGGCGGCCGAGCGCTACGCGGAGTTCGCCGAGGTGATGGAGGCGCACAACAATCGCGAGGTGGCCGAGCTGTTCGGCAAGATGGCCCGCATCGAGAACCTGCACGCGCAGCAGATCCGCGACAAGATGGGCTGGACGGACGCGCCCCCGGGCGGCGCGCGCGCGTACCGGTGGGAGGGCATGGAAGGCCCCGAGACCGGCGACCACGGCGAGCTGCACTACCTGATGACGCCGCACCACGCGCTGAAGATCGCGCGCATGAACGAGCAGCGCGCGCACCGCTTCTACGAGAAGCTCGTGGCGTCGGCGCCCGTCGGCGAGTTGCGCGCGGCCGCCGAGGAGATGCTCGAGGAGGAGGCCGAACACGTCCGCCTGATGGACGACTGGCTCGCGCGCACGCCCGCGCCGTCGGTGAACTGGTCGGAGGACCTCGACCCTCCCAACTACCACGACTGAAGCCTGCCGCCGGCCGCGGGGACGAACGCGTCCGAGTAGCAGGCGTCCTCGGCGAGCCCCTGCGTGACCAGCGCGGGGCGCGCCGCCTCGACCATCTTTGCCGATCCGCACGCGTAGACCGCGAATCCGGTGAGGTCGGGGAAGTCCGCGAGGATCGCCTCGTGGACGAGCCCCGTGCGGCCGTCCCACGCGTCGTCGGGGCCGGCCTCGGAGAGCACCGGCACGTAGCGGAAGTTGCGGTGCTCGCGCGCCCAGCGCTCGGGGAGTTCGGCCATGTACAGGTCGCGCCGCTTGCGAGCGCCCCAGTACAGGACCAGCGGGCGACGGATCTCCAGGATGAACGCCTGCTCGAGCAGGCTCTTGACCGGCGCGAAGCCGGTCGCGCCGGCGACGAAGATCAGCGGCTTGTCGCTGGGCTCGTGCAGCGTGAACGAGCCGTTCGGGCCCTCGATCTCGAGCGTGTCGCCGGGCTTCATCGACTCGAACACGCGGGTGGTGAACAGGCCCCCCGGCACGCGCCGCACGTGCAGCTCGACGAGCGCGGTCGAGCCCGAAGGAGCGGTGAACGAGTAGCTGCGGCGCTGCCCGTCCTCGAGGACCACGTTCACGTACTGCCCGGCGTCGAACGAGATCGACTCGCCGTCGGGCAGCCGCAGCGCGAGCAGCATCACGTCGTGGCCGAGCGGCTCGATGCGCTCGACGCGCGCCGTCCAGGCGCGCGCCTGCGTGCCGCGCGCCGCCGCGCCCGGCTCGATCTCGAGCTCGACGTCGCCCTCGGCGCACGCGCAGCACAGCAGGATGCGCCCGGCCGCGCGCTCGGCGTCCGACAGCGCGCCCGGCTGGTACGCGCTCATCGTCACGTCGCCGCCGATCACCGACGCCTTGCACACGCCGCAGCCGCCCGAGCGGCACTCGTACGGCATCGCGACGCCCGCGCGCAGGCCGGCGTCGAGCAGCGTCTCGTCCGGGCGCACCGGCACCGGCGTGCGCCCCGGGTGCACGATCATCTGCCGCGGCGCGCCGCGCGCCGCGCGCCGCGGCGGCAGCCACGGCAGCGCGGCGAACACGAGCGTCGCCGCGGCGAGCGCGATCCACAGCCTGATCGGGTCCCACGCGTAGATCAGCGGGTACACCGCGAGGTAGAACCAGTCGAACGAAAGCGTCGCGGGCACGCTCGCGAAGTCCGCCGGGCCTTCGCTCGCGACCGGGCGCACGATCGCGAGCGCGACCAGCATCAGCACGGTGCCCCACGCGAGCCGGCGCGGCGGCACCATCGACGCGCGCGGCACGCGCTGCGTGTGGATCCACAGCGCGAGCAGCACGACCAGCGGGATCCCGATGTGCAGGAACGACAGAAGCGAGAACAGGCGGTCGGTGATCGCCTCCGGCGTGATGAAGTTGCGCGTGAGGATGCCGCGGAACACCGGCAGCGCGTCCAGCCACTCGGTGGTCGCGACGACGACGAACTGGGCGAGGCGGTCCCAGGGCAGCATGAAGCCGTTGACGCCCGAGATGTAGACGAGCCACAGGCACGCGAGCCCGGTGATCCACGAGAACGCCCGGAAGCCGCGGTAGCGGTCGAACGAGAAGTGGCGCGCGACGTGCAGCAGCATCGCCAGCACCATCGCGTCGGACGCGTAGCGGTGCACGCTGCGCATGATGCCGCCGGCGTACCACTGGCCGTGCGTGATCGCCTGCATCGACGCGTAGGTCTTGTCGACGCCGGTCTCGTAGAACACGTAGACGAACAGGCCGCTGGCGACGACGACCCAGAACATCCAGAAGCCGATCGCGCCGAGGTAGTAGAGCGGGTTGAGACGCTCGCCGAAGACCGCGTTGCCGACGCTGTCCAGGCGAAGGAACAGCCACTGGCCGAGACGTTGAATCTGCCGCGTCAATCGGGACTCCGTCAGCGCGCCAGCGCGTGGTTCACCGCCAGCGCGGCGCAGAAGACGAGCACGGCGCAGCCCTGGTGCGCGGCGGCCAGCGGGATCGCGACGCCGGTGAGCAGCGTGGCGACGCCGAGCGCGACCTGCGCCGCGACCGCGAGCGCGAGCAGGTCGGCGCTCACGCGCACGCGCCGCTCGGGGGAGCGATGCGCGCGCATCCACAGCAGGGGCACGAGCGCGACCAGCGTCCACGCGCCGATGCGGTGGTCGAACTGCACCGTGGCCATGTTGTAGAAGAAGTTTCGCCACCACGGCTCGATCATCAGGATCTCGGGCGGCACGAAGTGGCCGTTCATCAGCGGGAAGGTGTTGTACGCGTAGCCCGCGCGGATGCCGGCGACGAGCCCGCCGGTGAGCACCATCCAGGCGGCGGTGCCGGTCACCCACCACGACAGCGTGCGGCCCGCGCGTGCCGCCGGCCGCGCGTGCGCGCGCGCCGGGAACAGCACGTCGAGCGCGACCCACAGCATCGCCGCGAGGATCAGGAACGCGATGCCCAGGTGCGCGGTGAGCCGGAAGTGCGACACGCGCGGGTCGTCGACCAGGCCGGACTTCACCATGTACCAGCCCATCGCGCCCTGCAGGCCGCCGAGCACGAAGATGCCGGCCAGCTTCAGCCCCAGCGGCCGGTCGATGCGGCGGCGCAGAGCGAACCACGCCAGCGGGACGAAGAACACCAGCCCGATCGCGCGGCCGAGCAGCCGGTGGAAGTACTCCCACCAGAAGATGCCCTTGAACTCGTCGACCGTCATCGCGTGGTTGACGAGCTTGAACTCGGGCGTGGCCTGGTACTTCGCGAAGGTCTCGGCCCACTGGGCGTCGGTGAGCGGCGGGATCGCGCCCACGAGGGGCTTCCACTCGACGATCGACAGCCCCGAGTGCGTGAGCCGCGTGACGCCGCCGACGACGACCATCGCGAACACGAGCGCGCAGCACACGAACAGCCACCACGCGATCGCGCGCGCCGGGCGCGCCGTGGACGATTCCTCCACCGTCTCGCCGGTGGGGGTCTGCAACATCACGAGCTCCATGGCGTTTCCCGTTCTCCGCGTTCCGGTCGTCTACGATCCTTCGACGCCGGGAGCGTACCGGGGCTCGCGTGGAGTTCGTTTGATCCCCATCAAGGCCGCGCGGATCCCCGTTGATCATGATTCGCCGCACGCCTTACACAAAAGGAGGAATCGCCATGGCCGATCAGGGGTCGACGAACAACGGGGCGCAGCAAGAGCGCATCCCCGCCTTCCAGCAGATCCTGGACAACCCGTTCCTGCTGCTCTTCCTCGGTGTCGCGCTGCCGACCGTGCTCTACATCCTCTGGGGAGTGATGGAGATCGCGACGGTGCCGATCAGTCCGCTCGCGAAATAGCGCGAAGGAGCCCGAGCGATGAGCGCAATCCTTCCCCCGCCACAACGCATCTGGTGGAAGCAGCCGATCGACAAGGTCGAGATCCTCTGGATCGCGATCGCGTTCGTCTGGTGCATGGTGATGTTCTTCATGATGCCGTACTGGCACGTGTACGGCAGGCAGAACCTGTCGTCCGAGACCTACCGCGTCAAGCCGCAGCTGTACGCGAAGGCCGCGCAGGAGATGGTCGACAAGTTCACGGTGCGCACCGAGGAGAGCAACAAGTTCCCGGTGGTGGCGCCTCCGGCCGGCAGCGACGTCTACCTGACCGCGCGGCTGTGGGACTGGTGGCCGGTGCTCGAGCTCGAGCGCGGCAAGACGTACCGCCTGCACCTGACGTCGATGGACTACCAGCACGGCTTCTCGCTGCAGCCGGAGAACATCAACATCCAGGTGCTCCCGGGGTACGAGCACGTCGTGACGGTCCAGCCCAACCGCTCGGGCACCTACGCGATCGTCTGCAATGAATTCTGCGGCATCGGGCACCACAAGATGGTGTCCCGGCTGTACGTCAAATAAGAGGGAGGCGGAGCCGATGGCAAGCGATGCGATGTTCCGGACCTGCCCCCGCACGGGGCTGCAGTTCCACAAGTCCGCCGAGCCGCTGATCAAGCTGAACGCGGTCGCGGCGGTCGTGATGCTGCTGGTCGGGGGGACGCTGGCCCTGCTGATCACGCTGACGCGCTGGCAGGCGATCCACCTGATCGACGCGGACAACTTCTACCTGTACCTGACCGCTCACGGGCTCGACATGCTCGTGATCTGGATCATCTTCTTCGAGGTCGCGATCCTGTACTTCTGCTCGTCGACGTTGCTGAGGTGTCGACTGGCGACGCCACGGCTCGCGTGGCTCGCGTTCGCGCTGATGATCATCGGCACGGTCACGTTCAACGTCGCGATCTTCACGGGCCGCGCGACCGTGATGATGACTTCGTACGTACCGATGCCCGCGCACCCGGCGTTCTACCTCGGGCTGATCCTGTTCGCGGTGGGCGCGCTGATCGCGTGCTTCATCTTCCTGGGCACGCTGGTGGTCGCGAAGGCCGAGAAGACCTACGAGGGTTCGATCCCGCTGGTGACGTTCGGTGCGATGACCGCGTGCATCATCGCGATCTTCACGATCGCGTCGGGCGCGATCATCCTGATCCCGACGTTCCTGTGGTCGGTCGGCTACATCAAGCACATCGACCCCGCGATGTACCGCGTGATCTGGTGGGCGTTCGGCCACTCGTCGCAGCAGATCAACGTCAGCGCGCACGTCGCCGTCTGGTACGCGATCGCCGCGATCGTCTTCGGCGCCACGCCGATGTCCGAGCGCGTGAGCCGCACCGCGTTCCTGCTCTACATCTGCTTCCTGCAGCTCGCGAGCGCGCACCACATCCTGTCCGACCCGGCGGTCGGCACCGAGTGGAAGGTGTTCAACACCAGCTACGCGATGTACCTCGCGGTGCTCGCGTCGATGATCCACGGCCTGACGGTGCCGGGCGCCATCGAGGTCGCGCAGCGCAAGAAGGGCTTCACGAAAGGCCTGTTCGAGTGGGTGCGCAAGGCGCCGTGGGGCAACCCGGTGTTCTCGGGCATGTTCATCTCGCTGATGGGCTTCGGCTTCCTGGGCGGCATCTCGGGCGTGATGATGGGCACCGAGCAGCTGAACATGCTGATCCACAACACGATCTACGTGCCCGGGCACTTCCACGCCACGGTCGTGATCGGGACGACGCTGGCGTTCATGTCGCTCACGTACTTCCTGCTGCCGGTGCTGTTCAACCGCGAGATGATCCTCCCGGGGCTGGCGAAGTGGCAGCCGTACATCTTCGGCCTCGGCATGGGCGTGTTCTGCCTCGCGATGATGGGCGCCGGAACGCTGGGCGTGCCGCGCCGCCACTGGGACATCACGTTCGCGGGCGCCGCGCTGCCCTACGAGTACCCGGGCACGGCGCTGCTGATGCTGGCGATCTGCGGCGTCTCGGGCGTGATCGCGATCATCGGCGGCGCGATCTACATCGGGATCACGGTCGGCACGCTGCTGTTCGGCAGGAAGCTCGACGAGGGCACCTACACGACGCAGATCAACCCGCTGCGCCTGCCGGTGCAGGCGTCGCTGACCGGACACGGCCACGCGGGCTTCGCCGCGCCGGGCACGTTCGTGTTCGCGCTCGTGTTCCTCACCGCGTTCGTCCTGTACTACTTCGTCAACTGGAAGTACCTGTCGACGGTGTGGGGGCTCAGTTGAGCGACGGGGCGACCGCGCAGGCCGCCGTTCGCGGGCCGGGGGCAGGCGCCCCGGCCCTCGGGGGAGCAGACGTGAGAGCGATCCTGAACGTCTTCAAGCTTCGCATCGGCTTCACGATCGCGCTCACCGCGCTCGCCGGGCTGATGATCTCGCCGGGCACGGTCGATCCCTGGAAGGGCCTGGTGCTCACGCTCGCGGTGCTGGTGTCGTCGGCGGCCGCGGGCGCGTTCAACCAGTTCTGGGAAGTCGACCTCGACGCGCAGATGGCGCGCACGAAGAAGCGCCCGTTCGTCACCGGCGGCATGCGCCACCACCGCGGATGGGTCGCGCTGATCGTCGGGCTCACCGGCGTGTCGGTCGCGGCCGCGTGGCTGGCGACGAACGCGAGCGCGGCGTTCTACACGTTCCTCGGCGCGTTCTTCTACGCGGTCGTCTACACGGTGTGGCTCAAGCGCCGCACCGTGTGGAACATCGTCGTCGGCGGCGCGGCCGGCAGCTTCGCGGTGCTCGCGGGCGCCGCGGCGGTCGAGCCCGCGCTCTCGCGCGAGGCGCTGCTGCTCGCGGTGATCCTCTTCCTGTGGACGCCGCCGCACTTCTGGAGCCTGTCGATCGTCTGCCGCGACGACTACGCGCGCGTGGGCGTTCCGATGCTGCCGGTGGTCCGCGGCGATCGGCTCGCGGCGCAGGCGATCTTCGCGCACGTGGTCGTGCTGGTCGCGCTCTCGCTCGCGCTCGCGTTCCTGTCGCCGGGCTGGCTTTACGCGGCGTGCGCCGCGACCGGCGGCGCGCTGTTCCTGCAGCGCGCGTGGCGGCTGGTGCGCGCGCCGGGGCGCACCGCGGCGGTGGGCAGCTTCCGCGCTTCGCTGGTGCAGCTGTCGCTGCTGCTGCTCGGCGCGATCGCCGACGGCTGGCTGCGCGGTGCGATCGGCGGCTGACACGCTCGCCGCGCTCGCGTTCGCGGCGGTGGCGGCGTTCGCGGCGGGGCCGTGCGCCGCCTCCGCGAGCGGCAACGTGCCGGCGCCCCGCGCCGTCGCGACGCCGGCCGATGCCGCCGCGACGCCGGCGTCCTCCGCGGGCGGCGGCGCCCCGCAGGACGTCGAGCGCGCGTTCCGCACGAGCCAGGCTGCCGAAGGCAGGACGCTCGGCGACTTCGCGTTCACCGACAGCGCAGGGCGCGCGGTGCGCCTGTCCGACTTTCGCGGCCGGCCGCTGGTGGTCAGCTTCGTCTACACGGGCTGCTTTCAGGCGTGCCCGGTGGCCACGCAGTTCCTCGCGCGCGCGGTCGCGGCGGCGCGGGCGGCGCTCGGCGACGACCGCTTCGAGGTCGTCTCGATCGGCTTCAACCAGCCTTTCGACAGTCCGGCGGCGATGGCCGCGTTCGCGCGCCAGAACCGGATCGACGACCCGCGCTGGCGCTTCCTCAGCCCGGAGCCCGCGCGCGCCGAGGCGCTCGCGGCCGAGTTCGGCTTCGTCTTCCAGGCCACGCCCAAGGGCTTCGACCACATCACGCAGGTCTCGATCGTCGACGCCGACGGCGCCGTCTACCGCCAGGTGTACGGCGAGAACTTCGACCTGCCGATGCTCGTCGGGCCGCTGAAGGAGCTGCTCTCGGGCCAGGCGTCGCGCGCGTTCACGCCGTCGAACCTGTGGGAGAAGGTCAAGCTGTACTGCACGGTCTACGACCCGCTGTCCGGCGGCTACCGTGCGAACTATTCGCTGTTCTTCGAGGTCTTCGCCGGGCTCACGACGCTCGGCGCGATCGCCGCGTTCATCGGTCGAGAGCTGCGCCGCGGGCGCCGAACGGCGCCCTGAACGTGCGGGTTCGCAGTGGCGCCCCCACGCACTTGACGCGGATCAAAGCGGCGAGACGATGGGCGCGCGAGGATCGGCTCGCCGGTCGCCGCCGTCGAGCGCACCGGGCAACACGATGACCGCCGCCGCACTCGTCCAGACCCCGCTCCCGAAGCCCGCGCCCGAGCACGCGGGCGCGGCGGCGGCGTTCGTGCGCCGCGCGGAACGCGCGCTCGACGCGCTGTGCGGCGCGAGCGCCAATCCGCTGCGCCAGCTCGGCGCGATCGGCTTCTACCTGTTCTGGCTGATCACCGCGACCGGGATCTGGCTGTACGTGTTCTTCGACACGAGCCTCGCGGGTGCGTGGGCGTCGGTCGAGCACCTCACGCACGGCCAGGGCCGGCTCGGCGGCGCGATGCGCAGCCTGCACCGATACGCGTCGGACGCGTTCGTCGCGGTGATGGCGATCCATGCATTGCGCGAGTGGGCGCTCGGGCGCTTTCGCGGGCACCGCCGCTTCTCGTGGATCACCGGGGTCGCGCCGCTGTGGCTCGCGTTCGCCAGCGGTGTCACCGGATACTGGCTCGTGTGGGACGAGCTCGCGCTGTTCGTCGGCATCGGCACCACCGAGTGGTTCGGCGCGCTGCCCGGCTTCGGGCCGTCGCTGGTGCGCAACTTCGTCGCCGACGGCGTGATGTCGGACCGCTTCTTCTCGCTGATGGCGTTCCTGCACATCGGCGTGCCGCTGGCGCTGCTCGCCGCGATGTGGGTGCACGTGCAGCGGCTCACCCGCCCGCGCACGTCGCCGGCCCGCGCGGCGCAGGCGTGGACGTTCGCGGCACTCGTCGCGCTGTCGGCGGCGATGCCGGCGCTGTCGATGCCGCCCGCGGACGCGGCGCGCGTCGCGCCGGTGCTGCCCATCGACTGGTTCTACCTCGCACCGTATCCGGCGATCACGGCGGGGCACGCCGCGCTCGTCTGGTGGACCTGCGCGGCGCTCACGTTCGCGCTGCTCGCCGCGCCGTGGATCGGCGCCCGCCGGCGTCCGGCCGCGGCGAGGGTCGACGCCGCGAACTGCAACGGCTGCAGCCGCTGCTTCGCCGACTGCCCGTACGAGGCGATCGCGATGGCGCCGCACCCGCGCGGACGCGGCCTCGTCGCGGTGGTGGCCGAGCACGCTTGCGCGAGCTGCGGGATCTGCGTGGGCGCGTGCCCGTCGTCGACGCCGTTCCGCTCGGGCGAGCGACTGGTCACCGGGATCGACCTGCCCGGCGAGCCGATCGACGCGCTGCGGGCGCGTCTGGAGTCGGGGCTCGCGGGCGTGATCGGCTCGGGCGCCGCGGCTCCGGTCGTCGTCCTCGGCTGCCGGCACGGTGCCCGCGTCGAGGCCGACGGCGAGCGCGTGCTCGCGTGGAGCGTCCCGTGCGCGGCGATGCTGCCGCCCTCGTTCGTCGAGTACGCGCTGCGGGCCGGCGCGGGCGGCGTCGTGGTCGCGCCGTGCCCCGCCGAAGACTGCGAGTTCCGTTTCGGCGCGCGCTGGGCACTCGAGCGCTTCGCGCGGGCTCGCGAGCCGCGCCTGCGCGCCGGCGTGCCGGCCGCGCGCGTGCGCGTCTTCGAGGCGGCGCGCGAGGACACGGCCCGCCTGCGCGAGCGCATCGACGCGTTCGTCGCCGAGCTGTCTCACCTGCCGCCACCCGCCCTCGCGCCGGCGCGGCGAACCCGAACCGGAGATCCGCTCCATGGCTGAATCCGCCGCCCGCATCGGCGGCCAGGTGCTGCTGTACGCCGCGTTCGCGGCCTTCGTCGGCGTGTTCTCGGTCTGGCCCGCGTATCGCCACCTCGATCCGGACCAGGCACTGCTGCGGCTGTCGTTCAAGCACGCCGGCAAGTTCGCGACCGACTGCCGGGAGCGCACCGCGGAGGAACTCGCGAGGATGCCGCCGCAGCTGCGCACGGCCCAGGACTGCCAGCGCGAGCGCTCGCCGGTGCGCATCCGCGTCGAGCTCGACGGCCGTGCGCTGTACGACGAGTCGTTCGCGCCCGCGGGGCTGCGTCGCGACGGTGCCGCGAGCGGCTACCACCGCCTGCCGATCGCGGCGGGCGCGCACGTGATCCGGGTGCAGGTCAACGACGACGTGCGGGTGAGCGGCTTCAACTACGAGCGGCAGGCGCGCGTCGACCTGCGTCCGGGACAGGTCGTGCTGGTCGACTTCATCGCCGATCGCGGAGGGGTGGTGATCCAATGAAGACACTGTCGATGGAGTGGACGAGGGGGCGCGACGAGGACGCGCCGGGGGCGGCGAACCGCCACCGGTTCGAGCTGGCGATCCCGGCCGCCGAGCAGCGCTCGATCGCCGTCGGCTGGCTCTGGCTCGGGCTCGCGGCGCTCGTGGGCTCGGGCCTGTTCTCGGTCCTGCTCGTGCTCGCGCGCACCCCGCACGTGGCACGGCTGATTCCCGGGGTCGACTTCTTCCACGTCGCGCTGGTCGTTCACGTGGACCTGTCGGTGCTCGTGTGGTTCGTCTCGATGGCCGGCATGCTCTGGACGCTGAACAGCGGGCGGCGCTGGCTCGGCGCGGCGTGGTTCGCGCTGTGGACGACCGCGATCGGCACGGTGCTGATCGCGGTCGCGCCGTTCACGGGCGTCGCGCGCCCGGTGATGTCGAACTACGTGCCGGTGCTCGAGAGCCCGGTGTTCCTGTACGGGCTGCTCGTGTTCGGGATCGGGTTCGCGATCCTCACGCTGCGCTCGCTCGCGGCGCCGGTGCGCGTGGGGCTCGCGCTCGACGGCGCCGACGCGCTCAGGTTCGGCCTGAACGCGGCGGCGGTCGCCAGCGCGGTCGCGCTGCTGGCGATGGCGTGGTCGTGGTTCGAGGTGCCGCGCGAGCTCGAGGGCAAGACCTACTACGAGCTGCTGTTCTGGGGCCCGGGGCACGTCATCCAGTTCACGTGGACGCTGCTGATGCTGGTCGCGTGGGCGTGGCTCGCGACGCTGGTGGGCTCGCCGCTCGCGCTCAGCCCGCGCGTCGTCGTGCTCGTGTACGCGATCGGGCTGGCGTCGGTGTTCGTCGCGCCGCTCATCTACCTGAAGTGGACCGTGCTCGCGGTCGAGCACCAGAAGATGATGACCTGGCTGATGCGCTTCGGCGGCGGGCTCGCGATCCTGCCGATGGTGCTCGCGCTGGGCGCGGCGCTCGCGCGCCGCGGCGACCCGTCGCCGGTCGCCCGGCCGTTGCGCTCGGCGCTCGCAGCGTCGCTCGTGCTCTTCACGATCGGCGGCGGGATCGGGTTCCTGATCCGCGGCTCCGACGTTCGCGTTCCCGCGCACTATCACGGCTCGATCGTCGGCGTCACGCTCGCGCTGATGGGGCTCGCGTACGCGCTGCTGCCGCGACTGGGCTTTCGCGCGCCGCAGGGCCGGCTCGCGACCTGGCAGCCCGTGCTCTACGGCGGCGGGCAGCTGCTGCACATCCTCGGGCTGGTGTGGTCCGGCGGCTACGGCGTGCAGCGCAAGGTCGCCGGTGCCGAGCAGGTGCTGCGCACGCCGCAGGAGGTCATGGGCATGGGCCTGATGGGGCTCGGCGGGCTGGTCGCGATCGTCGGCGGTCTCGCGTTCATCGTGGTCGCGCTCCGCTGCATGCGCGGCGCGCCGGTGGCGGCCGGCGCGTCGCCGCCGCGAGACGCATGATCCGCGCGTGCATCCTCGCGGCGCTCGCGCTGACCGTGTGCATCACGGGGTCGAGCGCGCTGATCCGCCACGTGCAGTCCGGCGTCGGTTGCGAGGGCTGGTCGGCGTGCTATCGGGCGATGGCGGGCACGGGGACGGCCGGCACGGCCCCGGGTGCGTCGGGTGCGTCGGACGCGACCACGGTCCCGTCCCCCGGCGGCGCCGCCGCCCGATTCGTCCCCACGGCGCGCGCCGCGCACCGCGCGAGCGCGACCACGGTCGGGCTGCTGGCGGTGATCATCGCGTTCGTCGGCGGGTCGCGGCTGCGCCCTCGCGAGCGGCCCGCGGCCGCGCTGGCGCTCGGGCTCACCGTGCTGCTCGCCTGGCTCGGACGCTACACGCCGCACGACCTGCCCGCGGTGACGCTGGGCAACGTGCTCGGCGGCTTCCTGCTCGCGGCGTCGTTCGGCTGGATGGCCGCGCGCGCCCCCGCAGTGCCCGCGTCCGCGCGCTCGCACGTGACCGCGCGGGCCGCCGCGCTCGCGCTCGCGGTGGTCTTCGCGCAGGCGTACATCGGCGTGATGATCAGCGCGCGCCACGCGGTCGACGCCTGCCACGGGCTCGCGTGCCTGCCGTCGCCGCCGTTCGGCTGGGACGCGCTCGATCCCCTGCGCGCGCAGGGGTCGGGCCCGGACGGCGGCGCGAAAATGCTCGCTTTCGTGCACCGTCTGGGCGCGCTGGCGGTGGTGCTCGCGACCCTGCGCGCGGCGCTGTTCGCCGCCGTACCGGCGACGCGCGGCCTGGCCGCGATGCTGGTCGCGGGCGTGTGCGTGCAGTGCGCGCTCGGCCTGTCGGTGGCCGTCGGCAGCCAGCCGCTGGGGGTCGCGACCGCGCACAACACGGTCGCGGCGGTGCTCGTGGCACTGCTGGCGGCGCTGGCCCGGCGCACGAGCGCCAACGGCGACTGAAGGACGATCGAGAAGATGCTGCTGCAGATCCAGACCCCGGAACCCGCGAGACCGGCCGCCGACGACGGGCCGGCGCTGTGGCGGCTCGGCTTTCGCCCGTTCTACCTGCTCGGCGCGGCGTTCGCCGCGGTCGGCGTGCCGCTGTGGGTCGTGTTCTACGCGGGCGCCGCGCGGGCGCCGGCGGGATTGCCCGCGCACCTGTGGCACTCGCACGAGATGGTGTTCGGATTCGCGGTCGCGATCATCGCCGGATTCCTCTTCACCGCGGTGCGCAACTGGACGAACCTGCCGACGCCGCGCGGCGCGCGCCTGGCGGCGCTCGCCGCGCTCTGGCTCGCCGTGCGCGTCGCGTACCTCGCAGGGGCGCCCGGCCTGGCGTTCGCGCTCGAGCTCGCGTTCCTCGCGCTGGTCGCGTTCGCGCTGCTCGCGGTGCTCGTGCGCGCGCGCAACCGCCGCAACTACTTCGTCGGCGTGCTCTTCGTCGTGCTCGCGCTCGCCGACGGCGCGTTCTACGCGGCGGCCACCGGCGCGTGGACCGCGTTCCCGCCCGATGCGCCGGTGCGCTTCGCCCTCTACCTCGTCGTCACGCTCACGTTCGTGATCGGCGGGCGCGTGATCCCGATGTTCACCGCGAACGCGATCCGCGGCCTGTCGCAGTTTCGCGATGCCCGCCTCGACCGCGCCGCGATCGCGGCGGGCGTGCTGGCATTCGGCCTCGAGCTCGCGGGGGCGCCCGCGCTGGCGACGGTCCCCGCGGCGCTGGCGGCCGCGGGCCTGCACGCGGCGCGGCTGTGGGGCTGGCGCCCGCTGGCGACGCGCGCCCGCCCGATCCTGTGGATCCTGCACGCCGGCTACGCGTGGATCTGCGTCGGCTTCGTCATGCTCGCCGCGGCCGGGGCCGGCCTGGTCGCGCGACCGCTGGCGCTGCACGCGTTCGCGCTCGGCGCGGTGGGCGGGCTGGTGATCGGGATGATCACGCGCACCGCGCTCGGCCACACCGGCCGGATGTTGACGGCCGGGCGCTCCGAGACGACCATGTACGTGCTGGTCCAGCTGGCCGCGCTGGCGCGCGTCTTCGGCCCGCTGCTGCTGCCGCAGGCCGCGCTCGGCTGGGTCGAGGCCTCGGCGGCGCTGTGGTGCGCCGCGTTCGCCGTCTATCTGGTCGCCTATTGGCCGAAGCTCTCGCGGCCGCGCGTGGACGGCCAGCCGGGCTGAGGCGGGGCGGCCGGCCGCGCGCCGCGCGGGGATCCCGAGCCCGCCCGGCGGGCGCTTGAAACCGGGCTCGGGCGACCTCACGTATCGCCATGAACGCCACCGCTCCCCGCATCCGGCCGCCCGCCGTCGCCGGCACCTTCTATCCGCAGCAGCCGCGGGTGCTCGCGCGCGACGTGCGCGCGATGCTCGACGGCGTGCGCGGCGTGCCGGCCGAGCCCGCCCCGAAGCTGATGATCGTTCCGCACGCCGGCTACGTCTACTCGGGCGAGGTCGCGGCGCGCGCGTACGCCCGGCTGGCGCCGCTGGCCGGGCGGATCACGCGCGTGGTGCTGTTCGGCCCGGCGCACCGGGTCGCGGTGCGCGGGCTCGCGCTTCCCGGCGTCGACGCGTTCCGCACGCCGCTCGGGGTGGTGCCGCTGGACGGCCCCGGCGTCGCGCTCGCGAAGTCGCTGCCGCAGGTCGTCGTGAGCGACGCGGCGCACGCCGCCGAGCACTCGCTCGAGGTTCAGCTGCCGTTCCTGCAGACGGTGCTGGGCGGGTTCACGCTGGTGCCGCTCGTCGTCGGGCACGCGTCGCCGGAAGACGTCGCGCGGGTGATCGAGGCGCTGTGGGGCGGCGACGAGACGCTCGTGCTCGTGAGCTCGGACCTCTCGCACTATCACGCGTACGACGCCTGCCGCGCGATCGACCACCGCACGGCCGCCGCGATCCTCGCGCTCGAGCCGCGCATCGACCACGAACAGGCGTGCGGGGCGACGCCGATCAACGGCGCGCTGCTGTGCGCCGCCCGCCACGGACTGTCGCCGAGGCTCGTCGACCTGCGCAACTCCGGCGACACCGCCGGCCCGCGCGATCGCGTCGTCGGCTATTGCTCGATCGCGTTCGAGGCCGGCGGCGCGCGGGCGGCGTCCGATGCGTCCGCGGCCGACGCCGCCTCGGGCGCCGCGCCCGCCGCCTCGCGCGATGCCACCGGCCGCGATGCTGCCGCCCGCGATGCTGCCGCCCGCGATGCTGCCGACGCCGACGCCCTCGGCCGCGTGCTGCTGCGCCGCGCGCGCGCGACGATCGGCAGCGCGTTCGGGTTCGACCCCGGGAGGCCGGCGGATCACCCCGGCCTCGCGCGCCACGGCGCGACCTTCGTGACACTCACGCAGCGCGGGCGCCTGCGCGGTTGCATCGGCACCCTGCAGGCTCATCGGCCGCTCGGCGAGGACGTGCGCGCGAACGCGCTCGCGGCGGCGTTCCGCGACCCGCGCTTCGAACCGCTCGACGTTCGCGAGTACGAGCAGGTGCGCGTCGAGGTGTCGCTGCTCGCGCCGGCGCGGCCGCTGCCGGTGCGCGACGAAGCGCACGCGCGCGAGGCGCTCGTGCCGCACGCCGACGGCGTCATCCTGAGCTGGCGGGGCCGGCGCGCGACCTTCCTGCCGCAGGTGTGGGAGAGCCTGCCGGACCCGGCCGAGTTCCTCGCGCAGCTCAAGCGCAAGGCGGGGCTGCCGGCCGACTTCTGGGCGCCCGACGTCGTGCTCGAGCGGTATGCGGTGCTCAAGTGGGTGGAGGGCGGCGCCGGGGGCGCAGGCGGCCGGTGAACGCGCGCGACGACCTCCCCGAAGAACGCCACCCGGCGCGCTGGTGGCACGCGCTCGACGACGGGCGGCTGCAGTGCGACCTGTGCCCGCGCGACTGCCGCCTGCACGACGGACAGCGCGGCCTGTGCTTCGTGCGCCGGCGCGTCGGCGACGAGATGCTGCTCACGACCTACGGGCGCAGCTCGGGCTTCTGCGTCGACCCGATCGAGAAGAAGCCGCTCAACCACTTCCACCCCGGCTCGGCGGTCCTGTCGTTCGGGACCGCGGGATGCAACCTCGCGTGCAAGTTCTGCCAGAACTGGGACATCTCGAAGTCGCGCGAGATGGACCGCCTGATGGACCGCGCGAGCCCGCAGGCGATCGCGCGCGCCGCGCAGCGCACCGGCTGTCGCAGCGTCGCGTTCACGTACAACGATCCGGTGATCTTCGCCGAGTACGCGATGGACGCCGCCGACGCGTGCCACGCGCTGGGTGTGAAGACCGTCGCGGTGACCGCGGGCTACGTGCACGCGGGGCCGCGGCGCGAGTTCTTCGCGAAGATGGACGCGGCCAACGTCGACCTGAAGGGCTTCACCGACGACTTCTACTTCCGCCAGACCGGCGCGCACCTCGCGCCGGTGCTCGAGACGCTCGCCTTCATCGTGCACGAGACCGCGTGCTGGCTCGAGATCACCACGCTGCTGATCCCGGGCCTGAACGACTCCGCGGCCGAGCTCGAGGCGCTGTCGCGCTGGGTCGCGCGCGAGCTCGGGCCGGACGTTCCGCTGCACTTCAGCGCCTTCCACCCGGACTACCGGATGACCGACGTGCCGGCCACGCCCGCGTCGACGCTGCGGCGGGCGCGCGAGATCGCGCTCGCGCAGGGCCTGCGCTACGTGTACACCGGCAACGTGCACGACGCGGCCGGCGACACCACGAACTGCCCCGGATGCGGCGCGGCGGTGATCGAGCGCGACTGGTACGAGATCGGGGGCTACGCGCTCGACGGCGAAGGGCGCTGCCGCCGCTGTTCGACGCCGATCGCGGGCCGCTTCGGCGCGTTCGGGCAGCCCTTCGGGCGGCGCCGGATCCCGGTCCGCATCGGCTGATCCGCCGCGCGCCGGGTGGAGTCCCGGCGGCCGCGAGCGCCCGCCCGACCGTCGAACCGCGCATAAGCATTGCACTCGCGCGGGGGATGCTGGCACGGCGCCCGCGCGCGCGCTACGGTGACGATCGGCTCCGCGCGCCCGCGCGGGGCGCTCTCTTGCGGCGCCACGCGCCGACCGTGTCCATGAACTTCCAGCAGCTTCGGATCATCCGCGAGACCGCGCGGCGCAACTTCAATCTCACCGACGTCGCGAGCGCGCTGTTCACGTCGCAGTCCGGCGTGAGCAAGCACATCAAGGACCTCGAGGACGAGCTCGGCGTCGAGCTGTTCGTGCGGCGCGGCAAGCGGCTGCTCGGGATGACCGAGCCCGGCAAGGAGCTGCTCGTCGTCGTCGAGCGCATGCTGCTCGACGCGAACAACATCCGCCAGCTCGCCGATCAGTTCGCCAACCGCGACGCGGGCAGCCTCGCGATCGCGACCACGCACACGCAGGCGCGCTACGCACTGCCCGACGTGATCCGGCGCTTCGTGAAGGAATTCCCGAAGGTTCACCTCGAGTTGCACCAGGCCAGCCCGAAGGAGATCGTCGCGATGCTCAACGCGGGCGAGGTCGACATCGGCATGGCGACCGAGGCGCTCGACCTGCAGCCGGGGCTCGCGTCGTTCCCGGTCTACGAGTGGCGGCACGCGGTCGTCGTCCCGCGCGGCCACGCGCTCACGCGCAAGGCCTCGATCACGCTCGCCGACATCGCCGAGTACCCGGTGATCACCTACCACCGCGAGTTCGCCGGCCGCACCCGCATCGACGCGGCGTTCGCCCAGGCCGGGCTCGCGCCGGACATCGTCATGTCGGCGCTCGACACCGACGTGATCAAGACCTACGTGGGCCTGGGGCTGGGCGTGGGGATCATCGCGTCGATCGGCTACGTTCCCGGGCGCGAGCCGGGCCTCGCGCTCATCGAGACCGGCGACCTCTTCGCGGTGAACGTCGCGCGGATCGCGGTGCGCCGCGGACACTACCTGCGCGGGTTCGGGTACCGCTTCATCGAGCTGTGCTCGGCCGATCTGGACGAGGCGAGCGTGCGCCAGGCGGTGTCGCCGTCGCGCGACGCGGAGTTCGGCTAGTCAGGCGACCGTGCCCGCCGCCACCGTCCGGTTCGTCACCTCGTCGATCAGCACGAACGCGCCGCCGGCACGGTTCTCGCGATAAGGCTCGAACGGCAGCGGGCGCTGCACCGACAGGTGCAGGTGGCCGATGTCGTTCATCGCGAGCGACTCGGGCGAGGGATGCCGCTCGAGCGTCTCGACGTCGACGCGGTGCCCGATCGCGGCGACGCGCGCGCGCACCGTCTGCGTGCCGTGGCGCATCAGGTAGGCGCGGTGGCGGTCGAGCGGCTCCGCGTCGAACCAGCAGACCTCGGCTTCGACGCGCGTCGACAGGGGCGGCCGCGCGCGCTCCGCGACGATCACGTCGCCGCGCGAGACGTCGATCTCGCGGTCCAGTCCCACCGTGATCGCCTGGTCGGCGAACGCCGCGTCGACCGCGCGCTCGAGCACGTGCAGCGACGTGACGCGTGCCGTCAGCCCGGACGGCAGCACCGCGATCTCGTCGCCCACCGCGACGCGCCCGGACGCGATCGTGCCCTGGTAGCCGCGCAGGCCGCCCGCGTCGACGTCGGCGTGCGGCTGCGCCTGCGCTCGTGAGACGCGGACCACGCGCTGCACCGGCAGGCGCAGCGGGCCGCCGCGGTCGTCGTGGCGCGCCGGGACGGACTCGAGGAACTCGAGCAGCGTGGGGCCGTCGTACCATTCGAGCGCGTCGCCGCGGTCGACGACCATGTCGCCGTGCAGCGCCGACAGCGGGATCGCCTGCACCTGCGCGAAGCCGAAGTCGCGCGCGAACGCGAGGAAGTCGTCGCGGATCGCGTCGAAGCGCTCGCGCGAGAAGCCGACCAGGTCCATCTTGTTGACCGCGAGCACGACGCGCCGGATGCCGACCCAGCGCGACAGGTACGCGTGGCGACGCGTCTGCGCGGCCAGCCCGTTGCGCGCGTCGACCAGCAGCACCGCGACGTCGGCGGTGCTCGCCGCGGTCACCATGTTGCGCGTGTACTGCACGTGGCCCGGAGAGTCGCTGATGATGAACTTGCGCGACGGTGTCGCGAAGTAGCGGTACGCGACGTCGATCGTGATGCCCTGCTCGCGTTCGGCGATCAGGCCGTCGGTGAGCAGCGAGAGGTCGGGCTCGGACAGGCCGCGCCGTCGCGAGGCGGCCTCGATCGCGGTCAGGTGGTCGGCGAGCAGGCTCTTGCTGTCGTAGAGCAGCCGGCCGATCAGCGTGCTCTTGCCGTCGTCGACGCTGCCCGCGGTCGCGAAGCGCAGCAGTCCGGTACTCGGTGATCGGGGGGCGTTCATCAGAAGTAGCCCTCGCGCTTGCGCAGTTCCATGGCCGCCTCGTTGGCCTGGTCGTCAAGGCGCGTGGCACCGCGCTCGGACACGCGCGTGGACTCGGTCTCGCGCACGATGTCGTCGAGCGTGCGCGCGTCGGACTCGATCGGCGCGGTGCAGGTGATGTCGCCCACGGTCCGGAACCGCACCGTGAGCCGCTCGACCTTCGCGCCCGGCACGGCCGGCGTGACCTCGGTGACCGGCACCAGTGCCGAGCCCTTGCGGACGACGTCGCGCTCGTGCGCGAAGTAGATCGACGGCAATTCGATGCCCTCGCGGCGGATGTACTGCCAGACGTCGAGCTCGGTCCAGTTCGACAGCGGGAACACACGCACGTTCTCGCCGGGGTTCACGCGGCCGTTGTACAGCGACCAGAGCTCGGGGCGCTGGCTCTTCGGGTCCCACTGGCCGAACTCGTCGCGGAACGAGAACACGCGCTCCTTGGCGCGCGCCTTCTCCTCGTCGCGGCGCGCCCCGCCGATGCACGCGTCGAACTCGAACTCGCGGATCGCGTCCAGGAGCGTCACCGACTGGTGAGGATTGCGCGGCTCGTCGGGGCGGCGCAGCCGCACCCGGCCGGTGCGGATCGAGTCGCCCACCGAACGCACGACGAGGTCGAGCCCGCGCTCGCGCACGATGCGGTCGCGGAATTCGATGACCTCCGGGAAGTTGTGCTCGGTGTCGACGTGCAGCAGCGTGAACGGCACGCGCTGCGGGAAGAACGCCTTTTCCGCGAGCCGCAGCACGACCGCGGAATCCTTGCCGCCGGAGAAGAGCAGCGCGACGCGCTGGCACTGCGCCGCGACCTCGCGCAGCACGTGCACCGACTCCGCCTCGAGGGCGTCGAGGTGAGTCCAGGGCCGGCGCGCGGGCCGGTCGGCGCGCGGTCGCTGCGCGGCGAGCGGTTCGTCGAGGAGGGCTGAGTCGTTCATGGCGTGTCGTGTTGCCTTCGGGGACGGCGGCCGGGGTGAGGTCGCGTCGTTGCGTCGGGGCGCGGGCCGGGTCGCGGCGTGTGCCCGGGGATCAGGTCGGCACGGTCTCGGCGGGGAGCGGGCGGATCGCCCTGACCAGCCGGCCGTCGGGGGACATGTGCAGGCCGCACTCGCGCGTCTCGGGCTGCTCCCACCACCATCGGCCGGCGCGCGGATCCTCGCCCGCGGACACCGCGCGGGTGCACGGCGCGCAGCCGATGCTGGGGAATCCTCGCGCGTGCAGGGCGTTGACCGGGACGTCGAAGTCCCGCGCATAGGCGCGGACGTCGTCGTCGTTCCAGTCGACCAGGGGGTTGAGCTTGGCGATGCCGTGGGCGGCGTCGTGCTCGAGCAGCGAGATGCCGGCGCGCGTGGCGGACTGCGCGCGTCGCAGCCCGGTGATCCAGAGGCCGCGTCCGGCGAGCGCCCGGCGCAGCGGCCCGAGCTTGCGGATCTCGCAGCAGCGCTTGCGCAGCTCGATGCCGCGATAGAAGGGGTTGACGCCGTTCGCCGCGACGAAGGACTCGAGCTCGGTCGCGTCCGGAGACAGCGCGCGGATCGCGACGCCGTAGTGCGCACGCGCGACGTCGAGCAGCGAATACGTCTCCTCGTGCAGTCGCCCGGTGTCGAGCGTGACGACCTCGACCGGCAGCTTCGCGCGCGCGATCAGGTCGAGCACGACCATGTCCTCGAGCCCGAGGCTGGTCGTGAAGACCGCGCCCGGGTGGCTGCGCACCGCGTCGGCGAGCGCGAGCGTCGCGTCGTCGGCGCGCGTGCGAACGCGCGTCGTGCCGTCAGGCGACACTCGCGAGCTCCCGCGCGAAGCGGCGTGCGAACAGCGGGCCGCGATCGACGCCGGCCTGGTAGACCTCGCTGAAGTCGCCGAACGCCCGTACGCTCGCGGCGGCGTCCTGGTCGTCGCGCAGCGCGAAGGTGTCGAAGCCCACGCGCGCCAGCAGGAACAGCTGGTCGCGCAGCACGTCGCCGGCGGCGCGCAGCTCGCCGGTCCAGCCGTAGCGCTCGCGCAGCAGGCGCGCCGTCGAGTAGCCGCGGCCGTCGGTGAACGAGGGGAAATCGACCACGACGAGCGACAGGTGCTTCAGGTCTTCGGCGATCGCGGCCGGGTCGTCGCTGGGTCCGAGCGAAACGCCGACCTTGCCGGCACGCGACAGCCAGCACTGGCGGTATTCGCGCCAGTCGTCCAGCGGCAGGATCACGTCGGCGTCGGGCGCGATCGCGGCGGCGTCGCCGGCGAAGCGCACCCACGTGTCGCGGCGCGGGCCGCTGCGGTCAATCAGCGTTGGCATAGACGGCTTCCTTGAAGGGGTCGAGGCCGACGCGGTGAACCACGTCGACGAAGCGCTCCGCGTCGGAATCGCGCAGCGAGAGATACGCACGCAGCAGGCGCTCGATCACGTCGGGCACCTCGGCGCGCGCGAACGACGGGCCGATGATGCGGCCGATCGCGGCGGTGTCGCCCTGGCGGCCGCCGATCGTCACCTGGTACCACTCCTCGCCGGCCTTGTCGACGCCCAGGATGCCGATGTGGCCGATGTGGTGGTGGCCGCACGCATTGATGCAGCCCGAGATGTTGAGGTCGAGCTCGCCGATGTCGTGCAGGTAGTCGAGGTCGTCGAAGCGCTCCTGGATCGCGAGCGACACCGGGATCGACGCGGCGTTGGCGAGCGCGCAGAAGTCGCCGCCGGGGCAGCAGATGATGTTCGTGAGCAGGCCCAGGTTCGGCGTGGCCAGCCCGAGCGACGCGAGGATCGTCCACAGCTCGTGCAGCCGGCGCTGCTCGACGTCGGCGAACACCAGGTTCTGCTCGTGCGTGACGCGCAGCTCGCCGAAGCTGTAGCGGTCGGCGAGGTCGGCGATCGCGTCCATCAGGTCGGCGCTCACGTCGCCGGGCGGGATGCCGGTGCGCTTGAGCGAGAGCGTGACCGCGGCGTACCCCGGCACGCGGTGCGCGTGCACGTTGCGCCCGACCCAGCGCGCGAACGCGCGGTCGGTCGCGCGCTGCGCCTCGAAGGCGGCGTCGGTGCGCGGCAGCGTCTCGTACGCCGGGCGCGTGAAGCGGCCGGCGATGCGCTCGACCTCCTCGCGGATCAGCGTGCCGGGGCCGTCGGCGAGGTGCGCCCACTCCTCCTCGACCAGGCGCGCGTACTCCGCGGCGCCGAGGTCCTTGACCAGGATCTTGATGCGCGCCTTGTACTTGTTGTCGCGCCGCCCGAAGCGGTTGTACACGCGCAGCGCCGCGTCCAGGTACGTGAGCAGGTGCTGCCACGGCAGGAACTCGCGGATCACGGTCCCGACGATCGGCGTGCGCCCGAGGCCGCCGCCGACGATCACGCGAAAGCCGATCTCGCCGTCGGCGGCGCGCACCGCGTGCAGGCCGATGTCGTGCACGCGCGTCGCGGCACGATCCTCGATCGCGCCGTTGACGGCGATCTTGAACTTGCGCGGCAGGAAGGCGTATTCCGGGTGGAACGTCGACCACTGGCGGATGATCTCGGACCACACCAGCGGGTCGACGAGCTCGTCGGGGGCGACGCCGGCGAACTGGTCGCCGGTGACGTTGCGCACGCAGTTGCCGCTGGTCTGGATCGCGTGCATCTGCACGCCGGCGAGCAGCTCGAGGATCTCGGGAACGTCTTCGAGACGCGGCCAGTTGAACTGGCAGTTCTGGCGCGTGCTGAAGTGGCCGTAGCCGCGGTCGTAGTCGCGCGCGATGTGCGCGAGCGTGCGCAACTGGCGCGACGCGAGCAGCCCGTAGGGAATCGCGACCCGCAGCATCGGCGCGTGCTTCTGCAGGTACAGGCCGTTCTGAAGCCGCAGCGGGCGGAAGTCGTCCTCGGAGAGCTCGCCCGCGAGGAATCGGCGGGTCTGGTCGCGGAACTGGCGGACGCGTTCGTCAACGATCCGCTGGTCGATTTCGTCGTAGAGGTACATGGTCGGGTCTTGGGCGACCGGACGGCGGGGCGCCCGCCGGCATCGGCCAGGAGCGCATCGTGCCCGCGTGCCCGCCGCGAGTGAACCAAGGAAAAGTGGATTCGTTATCGAGGAACCGGCAATGAGCGCCGCGGGGCGCTATGCTCGTGCCGGCAGCGCGCCGGCTGCGTCGCGCGCGTGCCGGATCGCAAGACACGGGAGGACTCGACGATGAAGACGGACCTGCAGGGCGTGGTCGCGCTGGTGAGCGGCGCGAGCAAGGGCATCGGCCTGGCGTGCGCGCGGGCGCTGGCGCGCGAGGGCGCGACAGTGGTGGGCGTGTCGCGCAGCGCGGCGAACCTGGAGGCGGCGCGCGCGCGGCTCGCGGCCGAGGGGCTCGCGATGCAGGTGCGCGCGGCGGATCTCGTCGACGCGGCCGCGGCCGCGCGTGTCGTGGCCGAGGTCGAGCGCGACGTCGGCCCGATCGGCGTGCTCGTCAACTCGGCCGGCGCCGCGAAGCGCTACGCGGTCGACGAGCTCGACGCGGCGGCGTTCCGGCAGGCAATGGACGCCAAGTACTTCACGTACGTTCACCTGATGGAGCCGGTCGCGCGCGCGATGGCCGCGCGCGGGCGCGGCAGCATCGTCAACGTGATCGGGCAGGGCGGCCGGCAGGCGGGCGTGCTGCACGTCGCGGGCGGCGCGGCGAACTCGGCGCTGATGCTGGCCACGGTGGGCCTGGCGCGCGCCTACGCGGACAGGGGCGTGCGCGTGAACGCGATCAATCCGGGCCTGACGCGGACCTCGCGCGTCGACGAGGGGCTGCAGGCCGCGTCGCGCGCGAGCGGGCGCCCGAAGGACGAGCTGCTCGCCGAGCAGACGCGCGCGATCCCGATGGGACGGATGGGCGAGCCGGAGGAGGTGGCGAACGTGGCCGTGTTCCTCGCGAGCGGACTGGCGAGCTACGTGTCGGGGGCGATCATCCCGATGGACGGGTGCTCGGCGTCAGTCATCTGAGGCGCCGGGCGCGTCGGGCAGTTCGAGCACGCAGGGCCGCCCGCAGGATCCACCCCGCCGTGGCGGCCAGCGCCAGTTCGAGCGATCCTGGTTCGGGGACCGTGATGGCCTCGGTCCATCTGGCGAATGCGAGATGCGGCTCGGCGCTCAGGTCGCGCGAGGCCTCGTCCTGAAGGGGGACTGTGACACCATCGGTGTCGTCATCGAGGCCGTTCATTGCGTCGACGTACTCGAATGCATGCCCGAGATTCCGGCTCGCGTATGGGGTGATCACGTGGCAGAACGGCTGGTCCTGGCATCCGCGGGTGAGCCCCGGATCGCTATCGAAGCGGCCCACGAACACCGATCGAACGAGTTCGATGCTGGCGGCGACCGCGTCGCTCGAAGACGAGAACGCGAAGTCGGCGTTCGAGTCGCAGCCCGTGAACAGCGAGGCGCAGCTTCCGTCGACGAATTCCACCGAATAGATCCTGTCTCCGACGGTCAGTCCGGTCGCTCCCGCCAGTTTTCCGTCGGCGTCGATCACGAGCAGGGTCGTCGCCTGCGCGGTTCCGAATGCAAGCCAGGCGGCGCACGAGGCGAGCGCCCTGATTGATCTGCCAGCCCAGCCGAATTTCACGACGATTTCCTCCCCTTCGTGTCGAACGGCCCGCGCGCTTCGCGGCGGGCGTGCGGTCCGTGCGCCAGACGACGACCTCGCTGGCGTGCGGACCGAAAGGGTTGGAAGCAGGAATCGTGCCGTGCGCGGCCAGTCGTTTGCAGTCAATGACTTGCGAGTCGCCGCGACCGTTTGGTGTGCAAGAGTGTAACGTTTGCCGACATGGCGATTTGAATATCGCCTTTCAGAGGGTGTATCCCAAATCAATTACTCGTGCGTTGATCGATGCAGAATCGGCCAACTCGCGAGGGACTGATTGAGGCATTCGGAAGAACAGAGAAAACGGCGCCCAGGACGCAAGGCGTTGCTGACGGCCGATCACGGCGCAGTGCTGACGGCCATCGCGCACGAGTTGCCGCGCTCGTCGCTGGACGAACTGACGCGGGAATTCAACCGCCGCTGCGGCCTGAGCGTGTGCTCGGCGACGGTTCGCAAAGCGCTCAAGCAAGCGGGCGTCAAGCGCATGCGGCCCACGCGCAAGCCCGCCGAGCGGGCTGCCGTTCAAGGCAGCGCCGCCTCCCGCGTGGGCTACACCCAGCGGCATCGACGCGAGGACGGCCCCAGCGGCATGAACACCGACCTGAGCGATGCAGAGTGGGCGCTGGTGGCCGACCTGTTCGAGCGTCATGGCGGGCGCGGCGCGCCACCGACGCACGAGCGACGCTTGCTCGTCAATGCCTGCTGCTATGTCGTGCGCACGGGCTGCGCCTGGCGCCTGCTGCCCAAGTCGTTCCCGCCCTGGCGTGCGGTGTACAAGGCGTTTCGCGGTTGGGCGCAGGCCGGCACCTTCGAGCGGATGCACGACCGCCTTCGCCAGCAGTGGCGCGACCGCATCGGCCGCGCGCCCGATCCCACCGCGGCCATCATCGATGCGCAGAGCACGCGCAGCACCGCCCAGGGCGGCAACACCGGCTTCGATGCCGGCAAGAAGGTCAAGGGCCGCAAGCGCCATCTGGTCGTCGACACGCTGGGCTTGCTGCTGGCCGTGACGGTCACGGCGGCCAGCGTGCAGGACCGCGATGCGGCCGAGCCTGTGGTCGCCAAGGCGTATGCCAAGGTTCCGGGCCTCAAGGCCTTGTTCGCCGACGCGGCGTACGGCGGGCGTTGCGCCGAGGCCATCGAGAAGACGCATGGCATTGCGGTGCACATCGTGCGCCATCCCGGCAACCGAACCACGGGCACCTGGCAAACCGAGCAGCAACCGCTGTGGCCCGAGGTCGTTCCCAAGGGCTTCGTCGTTCAAGCCAAGCGCTGGGTGGTCGAGCGCACTCACGCCTGGAACGAACGCGCTCGTCGACTGATCGCTCACCACGACCGCTCCGACTGGGCACCCCTGGCCTGGGTCTGGCTGACCGAGGCGCGTATCCTCGCAACGAGACTGGCGCAGGAAATCATTTAGGAAACACCCTCTCAGGTGAGGGCCGCGCACCGAGGCCGCGTCGCGACCGGGTCGATCGCGCCTGCGCATGGCGCCGTTCGGGACTCCCCGGCCGAAGTCGATGTGCCGCCGGGCGCGCTCGAGTGCGGCGCGAGTGCGCGTCGTCGCCGGCGCGAAGACCCGGGGCACCCGCCTGCTCGCATTGCCCGCCTCCGACGCCGGCGCGTGGATCGTCACGCCCGAATACGAGCGACCGAAGCCGGGCCCGAAGTGCGTACGGTCGCCGGTGACCAGTGCATCGCAGCCCAGGCGAATCGCTGCGTCGAGCACGGGGCGATCCTTGACGGGCAACCAGTCGACGTCGGCCGTCGGGCGCGGCGGCTCGCGCACGGTGCCGGTGTTCAGCCGACCGATCAGCGCATCGAGATTGCCGATCGCCCCGGGACCCTTTGCGACGAGGTTTCGCCGAGCCTCGGCGACCACGAAATCGTCGATCCAGCACTCGTGGCCCGCGTCGAGGAGGCGCCTGAGCAGCTCGCGAATCGCGCCGTCGGATTTCGCGGCCGAAAACAGGATGTTCGCATCCAGGAAGATGCGCATCGGATCGCTGGGGACGGTCAGCGCTTGAGTGGCCGCGCAGTGCGAGCGCGCCCAGCGGGCCGGCGGGTGCCGCCGCCGAGAACTTCCGCGAGCTCGGCCTCGGAACGATCGAACTCCCGCTCACGGGCCGGCGTATAGAGCTCGATCGGCAGCGTGACCGCCGGGCGCAGAAGCAGGCCGTCGGGCGTCGTCTCGGCGAGCAGCTGGTCGTCGGGCTTCAGTCCGAGGGCACGGCGCAACGCCGCCGGGAGTGTGATCACGCCGCGGCTGCCGATCGTGACGGTCGTCTTCATGTGCGAATCATTTCAGAAATTCAGGATTCTGCACTTCTGCATGAATTCCGCGATTCGACGCGGACCTGCGGCGAACTCGCCGCGGGTCCGCCCGAACCTCACTCCGCCGGCAGGAACCCCTCCACCGACAGGTAGCGCTCGCCGGTGTCGTAGTTGAACCCGATCACCGTGCTGCCGGCCGGGATCTCGGGCAGCTTCTGCGCGATCGCGGCGAGCGTCGCGCCCGACGAGATGCCCACGAGCATGCCTTCCTCGCGCGCGCAGCGGCGCGCCATCTCCTTGGCGTGCTCGGGGTCGACCTGGATCGCGCCGTCGATCGCGGAGGTGTCGAGATTCTTCGGGATGAAGCCCGCGCCGATGCCCTGGATCGCGTGCGGCGAGTGCTTGCCGCCGGAGATCACCGGCGAGAGCGTCGGCTCGACCGCGAACGCCTTGAGCTTCGGGAACGCCTGCTTGAGCACGCGCGCGCAGCCGGTCAGGTGCCCGCCGGTGCCCACGCCGGTGATCAGGAAGTCGACGCCGCCGGGGAAGTCGCGGACGATCTCCTGCGCCGTGGTGCGCACGTGCACGTCGATGTTCGCGGGGTTCTCGAACTGCTGCGGGATCCAGCTGCCGGGCGTCTGCGCCGCGAGCTCCTGCGCCTTGGCGATCGCGCCGGACATGCCGTTGGCGCGCGGCGTGAGCACGAAGCTCGCGCCGTACGACAGCATCAGGCGGCGGCGCTCGACCGAGAAGCTGTCCGGCATCACCAGCACGAGCTTGTAGCCCTTGACCGCGGCGACCATCGCCAGCCCCACGCCGGTGTTGCCGGAGGTCGGCTCGATGATCGTTCCGCCCGGCGCGAGCTTGCCGCTGCGCTCGGCGTCTTCGACCATCGCGAGCGCGATCCGGTCCTTGATCGAGCCGCCGGGGTTCGCGCGCTCGGCCTTCACCCACACCTGGTGGGTGCTCCCGAACAGGCGATTGATGCGGACGTGCGGGGTGTTGCCGATGGTGGCGAGGATCGATTCGGCTTTCATGGCGGTGGTCGGCGGGTGGTTTTCGGGACGGGAAGTCTACGCCGCGCGGCGGGCGTGCGCTGCCGGCCTGTCAAGTGCGCATGTGCTTATGCGTGGCGGCGGGGAGACCCCGTGCCTTCGTCCCCGGCGCGCACAGGGTTATGATGGACCGCATGCCGCCGCTGCCCGTCCAGCGCGCCGCCGCGTCCGCGTCGGAACGCTTCGGTACGCACCTCGCGGGCGGCGACACGGACGCGCTCGCCGCGCAGCGGGCGCTGGTCGCCGCGCTGTGCGCGGGCGCGCGTGCCTCGGGCCTTTCGGTCGCCGAGCCGATCGAGACCCACATCTCGTTCGTGCTGCTCGTCGGCGACGACGCGTTCAAGATCAAGAAGGCGGTCGACCTCGGCTTCGTCGACTTCCGCGCGCTCGCGCGCCGGCGCTTCTTCTGCGAGGAGGAACTGCGCCTGAACCGGCGTCTCGCGTCGGCGCTGTACCTGGACGTGGTGCCGGTCACCGGCGACGCCGCGTCGCCGCGCCTGGGCGGCGACGGCGAAGCGATCGAGTGGGCCGTGCGCATGCGCGCGTTCGCGCAGCGCGACCAGTGGGACCGCATGGCCCGCGACGGCCGGCTCGAGCCCGCCCACGTCGACGCGCTCGCGCGCATCGTCGCGCGCTTCCACCTCGCGCTGCCCGCCCCGCGCGGCGGCAGCGTGCACGGCGACCCGGCGAACGTCGGCCGCCTCGCGCAGGACAACCTCGACGCGCTCGACGCGCTGCTCGCCGGCGCGCCGGAGCGCGCGCTGCTCGCGCGGCTGCGCGACGGGCACGCGCGCGAGTGGCCGCGCGTCGCGGCGCGGGCGGCCGCACGCAATCGCGACGGCTTCGTGCGCGAGTGCCACGGCGACCTGCACCTGGGCAACGTCGCGCAGTTCGACGGCGTGCCGGTCGTGTTCGACTGCATCGAATTCAACGACGCGTTCCGCTGGATCGACGTCGCCAGCGAGGTCGCGTTCCTCGTCATGGACCTGCTCCATCGCGGGCGGCCCGAGCTCGCCGCGCGCTTCCTGAACGACTGGCTCGAGCTCACCGGCGACTACGCCGGCCTCGCGCTGCTGCCGTTCTACCTTCGCTACCGCGCGCTGGTGCGCGCCAAGGTCGCCGCGATTCGCGCCGCGCAGCGCGAGCGAGCCGGCGCGCCGTCGGCGGCGGCGTGGGACGAGTGCCGCGCCGACATGGCGCTCGCCGAGGCGCTCGACCGGCGGCCCGCACCGTGGCTGATCGCGATGCACGGGGTGTCGGGGTCGGGCAAGACGCGCGTGAGCCAGGCGCTGCTCGAGGCCGCCGGCGCGGTGCGCGTGCGCTCCGACGTCGAGCGCAAGCGCGCCCACGGGCTCGCCGCCGACGACCACGGCGGCGCGACGAGCGCGATGTACTCGGAGCGCGCCACCGCCGACACCTACGAGCGCCTCGCACGGCTGGCCGGCGAGGTGCTGGGCGCGGGCTTCACCGTGATCGTCGACGCGACCTTCCTCGAGCGTGCCCGGCGCACGCGACTGCGCGAGCTCGCGCGCGCGCACGGCGTGCGCTTCGCGATCGTCGACGTGCGCGCACCCGAGCCGGTGCTGCGCGAGCGCGTCTCGGCGCGCCACGCGGCGGGCACCGACGCGTCGGACGCCGACCTGCGCGTGCTCGACGCGCAGCTCGCTTCGCGCGAGCCGGTGGACCCGTCCGAGGCCGACTGCGTACGGGTCGTCGACAACGTCGACGGCGCCGACCTCCCGGGGTTCGCGCACGACGCGTGGTCGAGCGTTCGCGCGGGCGAGCCGGACGACGTCCTCAGCTCGGGCCGAAGCGGCGCACCAGCCAGTGCTTGACGAGCTGCGCCGCGCACAGGTAGGCGGCGACGATCGCGGCGAGCGCGCCCCACAGCGCGGGCGGCAGCGGCACCAGGCCGAGCGCGGGCGCCAGCGGCGAGGCGGGCAGCAGCACGCCCGCGCAGCAGACCGCGATCGTGCTCACCAGCAGCGGCAGGCTCGCGCGACCGTGCACGAACGGGACGCCGCCGGTGCGGATCACGTGGACCACGAGCGTCTGCGTGAGCAGCGACTCGACGAACCATCCCGTGTGGAAGAGCGCGGGCGCGTCCCACGCGGCGAAGCCCGCCAGCAGGAGCGCGAACGTCGCGTAGTCGAACAGCGAGCTCACGGGGCCCACGCACAGCATGAAGCGGCCGATGCCGGCGATGTCCCAGCGGCGCGGGCGCTCGAGGTACTCGGCGTCGACGTCGTCGGTCGCGACCGTGGTCTGGGAAACGTCGTACAGCAGGTTGACGAACAGCACCTGCACCGGCGCCATCGGCAGGAACGGCAGGAACGCCGAAGCGCCGACCACGCTCAGCATGTTGCCGAAGCTCGAGCTCGCGCTCATCTTCAGGTATTTGACGATGTTGCCGAAGACCTTGCGCCCCTCGAGCACGCCCTCGCTGAGCACGAGCAGGCTCTTCTCGAGCAGGATGATGTCGGCGGACTCCTTGGCGACGTCGACCGCGGTGTCGACCGAGATCCCGACGTCGGCCGCCTTCAGTGCCGGGCCGTCGTTGATGCCGTCGCCGAGGAAGCCGACCACGTGCCCGCGCGCGTGCAGCGCGCCGATCACGCGCGCCTTCTGCGCCGGGGACAGCCGCGCGAAGAGCACGGTCGCGTCCGCTTCGCGCGCGAGCGCGTCGTCGTCGAGCGCGTCGACGTCGGCGCCGAGCAGGGTGCGTCCGACGTCGATCCCGACCTGGCGGCAGACGTGGCGCGCGACGACGTCGCCGTCGCCGGTGAGGATCTTCACCGCGACGCCCTGCGCGCGCAGCCGTGCGATCGCGGGGCCCGCGGATTCCTTGGGCGGGTCGAGGAACGCGACGAAACCCTCGAGCACGAGCTCGCGCTCGTCGGCGACCGAGTACGCGCGCGCTCCGGCGGGCAGCGTCCGGCACGCGACCGCGATCACCCGGAACCCGTCTTCGTTGAGCGAGCGCAGCGCGCTGCGCGCGTCGTCCTCGTGCCCGGCGGCGATCGGCACCGGCTGCCCGCCGATCCGCGCGTGCGTGCACGCGGCCAGCACCTCGTCGACCGCGCCCTTGCAGATCAGCAGGTGCGCGCCGTCGCCGGCCGCGACGATCACCGACATGCGCCGCCGCTGGAAGTCGAACGGCACCTCGTCGACCTTCGCGTGGCGCTCGCCCGCGCGCACCACCGCGTCGAGCGCGCGGCCGTGCTCGAGCACCGCGACGTCGAGCAGGTTCTTCAGCCCCGACTGGTGCGCGCTGTTCAGGTACGCGAGCTCGAGCACGCGCTCGCTCTCCTCGCCGGCGAGGTCGACGTGGCGCTGGAGCACGACGCGGTCCTGCGTGAGCGTTCCGGTCTTGTCGGTGCACAGCACGTCCATTGCGCCGAAGTCCTGGATCGCGTTCAGGCGCTTGACGACCACCTGCTCGCGCGACATCGCGATCGCGCCCTTGGCGAGGTTGATCGTCACGATCATCGGCAGCAGCTCGGGCGTGAGGCCGACCGCGACCGCGGTCGCGAACAGGAACGCCTGGAGCCAGTCGCCCCTGGACAGCCCGTTGACGACGAACACGAGCGGCACCATGACGACCATGAAGCGGATCATCAGGACGGTGAAGCGCCGCACGCCGCGATCGAACGCGGTGGTCTCGCGCGGCCCCGCGATCGAGCGCGCGAGCGCCCCGAAGTGCGTTGCCGCGCCCGTGGCGACGACCAGCGCGAGCGCGGTGCCCGAGACCACGTGCGTGCCCATGAACGCGACGTTGCGCAGCGCCGCGAGCGGCGCGTCCGGAGGCGCCGGCGCGTCGGCGAATTTCTCCACCGGCAGCGACTCGCCGGTGAGCGCGGCCTCGTCGACGAAGAGATCGCGCGCACGCAGCACGCGCACGTCGGCGGGCACCATGTCGCCGGCGCTCAGGTGAACGACGTCGCCGGGAACGATCTCCTCGAGTGCGACCTCGATCGCCCGGCCCGCGGTCTCGGGACCGGCGGGCTCGGCGCCCGCACGCTCGGGCCCTGCGCGACGCAGCACCGACGCGGTCGTGCCGACCATCGCGCGCAGCCGCTCCGCCGCCCTGCTCGAGCGGTACTCCTGAACGAAGCCGAGCAGCGCGGAGAACACGACGATCAGCGCGATCACGAGCGCGCCGCGCGGCTCGCCCGTGGCCCACGACACCGCCGCCAGCCCGAGCAGCAGCAGCGACAGCGGCGATGCGACGAGCTCGAGCAGGCGCGCCGGCGACGTGCCGCGCTTCTCGTCGAACGCGACGTTGCGGCCGTGGCTTCGCAGGCGCGCGAGGGCCTGCCGCCGCGTCAGGCCCTCGGGCGACGCGTGCAGCCGTGCGAGCGCCGCCTCGGGCGGGCCGCGCGCGGCGTCCTCCAGTGCGGACCCCGGACGGGAGGCCCTGGAAGGCGTCGCGTCGGCCGGTCGGGTGTGTCTCGGCGGCGTTGCGTTCGGGCTCACGTGGAATTCCGGTGCGCCCGCCGTGCCTCGACCCTGTTACGATGCACGCGGGCCCCCCCCGGGGGATGGTCGCCGATCCGGCGGCGCGCCACAAGCGCGCGCGCGGCGCCCGCCGCCGGGCCGTGCGCCGGTTTCGTTCCCTCCGACATCCCGTCACCCCGCCAGCGATGAGCTCCTCCGACCCACCGGTCCCCGCGCCGTCCGGCGGCGGGCTTCGCCGGCTCGTCGTCGGGGGCCTCGCACTGATGGGGCTGATGCAGCTGGTCGCGTCGCTGCTGATCGTCCACGCCGGCTGGCAGGACCGCGAGCGCGCCGCGGCGATCGCCAACGGCAATCGGGTCGCCGACGACGTCTTCGCCGGCATCCCGTCCCTCGGGTTCGAGCGCGGCCGCACGGTCGTTCTGCTCGCGCACGCGGAACCGGCGGACGACGCGCAGCGGCGCGCGCTCGCCGAGTGGCGAGCGTCGTCGGACGCGGCGCTGGTGCGGGCGCGGCGCGGCCTGGCGCCCCAGGCGGCGGAGCCGCTGAACCGGGCGACGTCGGCGCTCGCGGCGGTCCGGCGCGCGGTCGACGACGCGCTCGGGCGGCCCCTGGCCGACCGCGACCCGTCGGCAACGGGCGAGGTCGCGCAGCGATTCCGCGAGGTCTTCGAGCAGCTCGACACCGTGGTGCGCACGCACGTGCGGCACGCCGCGGCGCGCGACAGCGTCTTCGACGGGCTGATCGACGTCCGGCTGAACACGATGCGGCTGCGCGCCTCGATCGGGGACGAGACATCGCCGATGGTCGCGGCCAGCGCGCTCGGCGCCGTGCCGCCGCCGGCGCTCGTCGAGACGGTGAGGCGCATGCGCTCGCGCACCGACGCCGCGTGGTGGATGCTCGAGCACGAAGTCGCGCTGGCGGATGCGCCCGCGATCACCGCCGCGCTGGGCGGCCTGCACGAAGCGGTGTTCGGCGTGCTGCGCCGGCGCAACGACGAAGTGCTCGGCGCCTGGGCTCAGGCGCGCCCGAGCCCGATCCCGGCACCCGCCTACAGCGGGCTCGCGGTGGCGACGCTGGAAGCGTTCGTCCCGCTCATGCGCGCGATCTCGGCGGAGGCCGGCGAGCGCGCGGGGCAGCTCGAATCGGCCGCGCGCCTGCGCTTCGGCACGGGTGCGGCGCTGCTGCTGGGCACGCTCGGCGTGATGGTCTTCGGGATCAGTGCGGTCTCGCGTCGGGTGGTGGGCCCGATCGAGGACATCGCGTCCGCCGCGCGCGCGGTCGCCTCCGGCGCGCAGCGCGTGCAGGTCGAAGAGCGCGGCGTCGACGAGCTGCGGGCGCTGGCGGCGCAGTTCAACCGGATGCTGCGCGCCGAGACCGTCGCGTGCGAGCGCGGCGAGCGCTTCGCGCGGGTGTTCGACACGACGCCGGACGCGATGGCGATCAGCCGCGCCTCCGACGGCCTGTACGTCGAGGTCAACCGTCACTGGGGGCCGCTGCTGGGCTACCGCCGCGAGGACATGGTGGGGCGCACGTCCGTGCAGATCGACGTCTGGGCCGACCCCGCCGAACGACGCGCGCTCGCCGAGCGCATCCGCCGCGAGCGCGAGGCGCGCAAGTTCGAGGCGCGGCTGCGCCGCCGCGACGGCGAGGAGGTGGTCGCCGAGCTGTCGTGCGCGCTGTTCGTCGAGGGCGGCGAGGAGTACCTGCTCACGGTCGTTCACGACGTCACCGAGGCGCGTGCCGCCCAGAGGGCGCTGCGCGAGAGCGAGCAGCGGCTCGCGCTCACGTTCGAGCTGATCCCCGAGGCGGTGATCGTCGTCGACATGCCCGGCGGCGAATTCGTCGAGGTGAACCGGCACTGGGAGGTGACCTTCGGCTGGCCCAAGTCCGAGACGATCGGCCGCGGCGCGCTCGACCTGGACCTCTGGGTCGACCCCGCCGACCGCGACCGCGCCCGCGAAGCGATCCAGCGCGACGGGAGCGTTCCGATGCGCGCCTACCGGATGCGGCGCCGCGACGGGCGTGAACTCGACGTCGAGATGGCCGGGCGCGTGCTCGAGGACGGCGGGCGCCGGTTCGCGGTCTGGATCCTGCGCGACGTGACCGGGCAGCGGGCCGCGGAGCGGCGCATCCGCGAGCTCAACAGCGAGCTCGAGGAGCGGGTTCGCCAGCGCACCAGCAACCTGGAGCGGGCCAATGCCGAGCTCGAGGAGACGCTGCGCCAGCTCGAGCGGGCGCACGAATCGCTGGTGCGCTCCGAGAAGCTCGCCGCGCTCGGCGCGCTCGTCGCCGGCATCGCCCACGAACTGAACACGCCGATCGGCAATTGCGTGACGGTGGCCAGCGCGCTGCGCGACCAGACCGTGGAGTTCGACGCGCGGGCCGGGGCGGCGCAGATGCGCCGCTCCGAGCTCGCCGGCTTCACGTCGTCGGCGCGCGACGCGGCCGAACTGCTGCTGCGCAATCTCGCGCGCGCGCACGAGCTGATCGCGAGCTTCAAGCAGGTGTCGGTCGACCAGACCAGCGAGAAGCGCCGCCCCTTCGACCTGCGCAAGGTGCTCGACGAGGTCGCGACGACCTTGCGCGCGGGCCTGCGCAAGTCGCCCTACACGCTGCGGGTCGACGTCGCGCCGGGCATCGCGATGGAGGGCTACCCGGGCGCGATCGGCCAGATCGTGACGAACTTCGTGTCCAACGCCGTGATGCACGGGTTCGACGGGCGCGGCGCGGGCACGATGACGCTGTCGGCGCGCGAGCCCGGCGCGGACACGGTCGAGCTCGAATTCACCGACGACGGCTCCGGAATCTCCGACGAGCACCTGCGCCACGTCTTCGACCCGTTCTTCACGACGAAGCTCGGCAAGGGCGGGAGCGGGCTGGGGCTGAACATCGTGTACAACCTCGCCACGCAGGTGCTCGGCGGCGAGATCCGGGTCGAGAGCGTGCCGGGAAAGGGCACGCGCTTCGCGCTGTCGCTTCCGCGCCGCGCGCCGCCGCGCCCCGATCCGGACGAGGACTGAAGCGGGGACCCTAGAGCGGGTGGATCAGCTCCGAGAGCTCGCGCCGCAGCAGCTCCGGATTGCCCGAATTCAGCTCGACCAGCCGGCGCAGGTGGCTGATGCTGTCGAGGTCGACGTGCTCGCACTTCAGCCCGACGCGCCGGCCTTCGAGGTGCGCGACCGTGGTCGACATCTTCACGACGACGGCCTCCGACAGCGGGAATTCGAGGTCGACCGGCTGGCCGACGCGGCCCTCCCAGAGGTCGGGCACCTCGACGAGCGCGCCGTTCAGGGAGACGTCGACGAGCTCGGCCGTGATCCGGCCGTCGCCGTCCTGCACGATCACCGGTGCGGTGAACAGGGCGCGCCAGAAGCGGCGCCGATCGACGGCTGGGGGCATGATAGGGGCTCCGGGGCGCAGGCTCGCGCCAGACCCGTTCATTTTCGCGAGCGCGGGCGGTGCGCGCAAGCCGATGTTGCGGCGCGGTCGGAGGGCGGCCCGTCCGGGCCGACGGGCGGCGGCGCCCGGCGCGGGCTCATTCGTAGTGTGAACAGGCCCTAGATCCCGCGAAAGCTCGCGAACTCCTCCAGCGGTGCGCGGTCGGTGACCAGGCCGTTCACCGGGTGATCGGGGTTGCGCCGGCCGATCGCCATGCCGCAGAAGAGCATCCGTTCCGGCGGAAGGCCGAGGAACTCGCCGACCGTCACCGGATAGACCGACCAGGCCTCCTGCGCGCAGCTGTCCAGCCCCTCGGCGCGCAGCAGCAGCATCACCGTCTGCAGGAACATCCCGAGGTCGGACCACTGCGGCGGGCCCATGCGCCGGTCGACCGAGCAGAACAGCGCGAGCGGCGCGCCGAAGAACTGGTAGTTGCGCGCGAACCAGCGCAGGCGCGCGGGACGGTCCTCGCGTGCCACGCCCATCGTCGCGTACATGTCCTCGCCGCACTTGAAGCGGCGGTCGCGGTACGGCGAGACGAGCTCCTTCGGGTAGATGCTGTAGTCGAGCGGCTCGCTGCGCGGCGCGCCCTCGGCGATCGCGCGCATCTTCGCCTTGAGCGACTCGAGCGGCTCGCCGGCGACGACGTCGACGTGCCAGGGCTGCACGTTGCCGCCCGAGGGCGAGCGCGACGCGGCGGCGAGCACGCGGCGGATCGTCTCGCCGGGCACCGGCGTGGGCAGGAAGTCGCGGATCGAGCGCCGGCTGGCGATCGCTTCTCTCACGTCCAAGGTGGGGTCTCCTGTCGTTGTGGTCGGGCGACCCGGCCTCGGGTCGGGGCGAATGATCGCACGTGCGAGCGAAACGGCCCGCGGTCCCGCGGGCGGGCGGCCTGCGGTACGCTCTGGCCCCGGCGCTGCGCACGGCGCGCCCGCCCGCCCACTGTCGAGGAACCCGATGGCACTGACGAACCTGGAGACGATCCTGTACTCGGTCGAGGACGGCATCGCGACGATCACGCTGAACCGGCCCGAGAAGATGAACGCCTTCACGACCCGGATGCGCGACGAGATCATCGCCGCGATCGACGAGACCGACGCGGACGACGCGGTGCGCGCGGTCATCTTCACCGGCGCCGGGCGCGCCTACTGCGCGGGGGCCGACCTCTCCGCCGGCAGCAGCACCTTCGACTACGCCGCGCGCGCGGACGCCGCGCGGCGCGAGACGCAGGTGGGCGACGTCTTTCGCGACGGCGGCGGGCTCACGACGCTGCGCCTGTACCGCAGCCTGAAGCCGCTGATCGGCGCGATCAACGGCGCGGCCGTCGGCGTCGGCGTGACGATGCAGCTGCCGATGGACATCCGCATCGCGTCCACCGCGGCGCGCTTCGGCTTCGTGTTCGCGCGCCGCGGGCTCGTGCCGGAGGCCGCGTCGAGCTGGTTCCTCACGCGCGTCGTCGGCATGCAGACCGCGCTCGAGTGGTGCATGACGGGGCGCGTGTTCGACGCGCAGGAGGCGCTCGCGCGCGGCCTGGTGCGCTCGCTGCACGCGCCCGAGGACCTGATGCCGACGGCGCGCGCGCTCGCGCGCGAGATCGCCGACAACACCTCGCCGGTCTCGGTCGCGCTCACGCGCCAGATGCTGTGGCGGATGGCGGGCGCGGACCACCCGATGCAGGCGCACCGCGTCGACAGCCGCGCGATCCAGGCGCGCGGGCGCTCGGCCGACGCGAAGGAGGGCGTGAGCTCGTTCCTCGAGAAGCGCGCGCCGGCCTACCCGAACAAGGTGTCGGCCGACATGCCGGACTTCTTCCCGTGGTGGGAGGAGCCGCCGTTCCAGTGAGCGGCCGTGCGCCGCGCCGCCTCGCGGCGGGCGGCCGTCAGCCCGACACCAGCCACGCCACCGCGGCGATCGTGAGCAGCGCGCCCGCGACGCTGCGCGCGCCGACGCGCTCGTCGCGGATCAGCAGCGCCGCGAGCGCGAGCGTGAAGATCGGGTAGCTCGCGACGATCGGCGAGACCAGCGCGACCGGCGCCCGGCGCAGCGCCAGGTACGACAGCAGCAGCGCGAGGCCGTTGAGCAGCCCGGTCGCCACGAAGAACGCGATCGTGCGCGCGTCGGGTCGTGCCGCCGGTCGCGAGCGGCGTGCGCGCGCCGCGATCGTCAGCACCGTCGCCGACGCCAGGTAGCCGATCAGCGTCGCGGCCAGCGGGCTCGGCCACCACGCGAGACCGAGCTTGGCGAAGACCTGCGCGAGCCCGCGGATCGCCGCGCCGGCCACCGGCAGCGCGAGCAGCCACGCGGCGTGCGCGCGCGACGGCCCCGTGCGCGCCCAGGACATCAGCGCGACGCCGGCGACGATGCCCGCGACCGCGGGCAGCGCGCGTGCCGGGATCGGCTCGCCGAGCACCACGAGCGCGGCGACGATGCCGAACGCGGGCGACGTGCCGCCGATCGAGCCGGTGAGCGCGGGGCCGAGGCGCTCGGTCGACACGAAGTTGATCAGCGTCACCGCCGCCGGGAAGAACAGGCCCACCGCGGCGAAGACCGCGGCGGCGCGCGCGTCGAACGCCGACACGTCGAGCGCGAACACGCTCACGCACGCGAAGAACGCGGCGGCGGTCGGCACGCTGATCGCCGCGCCGCCGCGCGCGTCGGCGCCGCGCATGCCGAAGCGCGTCGTGATCAGCCCGGTGCCGAAGCACGCGCTCGCGAGCACGGCGAGCAGGATCGCGGCGAACGGCGTGCCGTCCGGCGGGCTCATCGCGACCGTTCCGCGACCCAGAAGCGGTCCGGCTCGATCAGGTAGGCTCCCTCGATCGGTGCGCCCGCGCGTGCCGCCTCGATCCAGAACGCGCGGGCCCGTTCGCCGTCGGGGTGACGGCACGCGAGGTAGCGTCGCTCGCGGCCGTCCTTCCCCGCGACCGCGAGGCACGCGACCTCGGACGCGTCCGGCGGCGCCGGCAGTTGAGCCGGGCACGCGATGAAGCGAACCCGGGCCGCGTCGACCGCTTCGGCCATGATCAGGGCGCGTGCGCCGCTGGCGCGGTCGGTCAGCGCGAACACCGGGTACGACTGGGCGGTCCCGCGGCTGCCCGTGTGACGGACCTCCACGACGGCGACGTCCAGGTGCGGGTTCGCCGCCCGGGTCGCGCGCACGTCGCCGGCGAGCTGCCACGGCCAGCGACCGCCCTCGCGGGCCCCGAGCCAGGCGACGGAGCCGACCAGGCCGAGTGCGGCGAGCGCGAACGCCCACGCGGCGCGGCGGCGGGGCGGGGGATTCGGCGTCATGCGGGTCGAGGCCGCGCGCGCGGCGCGATACGGGGGTGATCCATCACGCGTGACCATAACCGAAGCGGCGGCGGTTCGCCTCGCGAGGCCCGCGCTTGCACCGGCACGGCGGGTGCGCCACAGTCTCGGGCGGGCGCCGGAGAGCGCCGCAATCGAGACGACGAAGGAGACGAGGATGGTGGACGGCGTACACGGCGGCGCGGCCGCGGGCGTGCCGCGGCTGGACATGGTGGTCGTCGGCGCGGGGTTCGCGGGGCTGTACATGCTGCACCGGGCGCGCGCGATGGGCCTGTCGGTGCAGGCCTTCGAAGCGGGGGCAGGGGTCGGCGGCACCTGGTACTGGAACCGCTATCCGGGCGCGCGCTGCGACGTCGAGAGCCTCGAGTACTCGTACCAGTTCTCCGACGCGCTGCAGCAGGAGTGGCAGTGGACCGAGCGCTTCGCCGCGCAGCCCGAGATCCTCGCCTACGCGAACCACGTCGCCGACCGCTTCGCGCTGCGCGAGCTCATCCGCTTCGAGACGCGCGTGCTCGCCGCGCACTTCGACGAGTCCGACGACCGCTGGCGGGTGCGCCTCGACGCCGGCGCGCGCGGCGAGTCCGAGGTGAGCGCGCGCTGGCTCGTGATGGCCACCGGCTGCCTGTCGTCGACGAACCTGCCGAAGATCCCGGGCCTGGAGCGCTTCTCCGGGCGCACGTTCCACACCGGCCGCTGGCCGCACGAGCCGGTGGACTTCGAGGGCGAGCGCGTCGGCGTGATCGGCACCGGGTCGTCCGCGATCCAGGCGATCCCGATCCTCGCGCGCCAGGCCGAGGAACTGGTCGTGTTCCAGCGCACGCCGAACTACTCGATCCCGGCGCGCAACGCGCCGCTCGAGCGCGAGTACGAGGCGCGCGTCAAGGCCGACTACGCAGCGTTCCGCGCACGCAACCGCCGGATGCCGGCGGCGTTCGGCGCGAACACCCCGCGCAACGAGTCGTCCGCGCTCGACGCCACGCACGAGCAGCGGCACGAGGCCTACGCCGCACGCTGGAGGACCGGCGGCTTCGGCTTTCTCGGGGCCTTCGGCGACCTGATGCTCGACGAGCGCGCCAACGAGACCGCGGCCGAGTTCGTCCGCGCGCGCATCCGCGAGATCGTGCGCGACCCGACCACCGCGAAGGTGCTCTCGCCGAAGCAGCGCATCGGCTGCAAGCGACTGTGCCTGGACACCGGCTACTTCGAGACGTTCAACCGATCCAACGTCACGCTCGTCGACGTGAGCGCACGCCCGATCGAGGAGATCACGGCGCGCGGCGTGCGCGCCGGCGGGCGCGAGTTCGAGCTCGACAGCCTCGTGTTCGCGACCGGCTTCGACGCGATGACCGGCACGCTGCTGAAGATCGACGTGCGCGGCCGCGGCGGCGTCACGCTCGCGCAGAAGTGGGCGGCCGGTCCACGCACCTACCTCGGGCTGGGCATCGCGGGCTTCCCGAACCTGTTCACGGTGTCGGGGCCGGGCAGCCCGTCGGTGCTCACGAACATGATCGTGTCGATCGAGCAGCACGTCGACTGGATCGCGGACTGCATCGCGCACGTGCGCGGCCGCGGCCTGTCGCGCATCGAGGCGACACCCGACGCCGAGGCCGCGTGGGTCGATCACGTCAACGCGGTCGCCGACAAGACGCTCTACCCGGGCTGCAACTCGTGGTACCTGGGCGCGAACGTGCCCGGCAAGCCGCGGCAGTTCATGCCGCTGATCGGCTTCCCGGCGTACGTCGAGAAGTGCGACGCGGTGGCGGCGGCGGGATACGAGGGGTTCGCGCTGTCCTGAGGCGTGCTGCATCGCAGCGTCGGGAATGCTTGCCGTGCCGCGCGGATTCGTGACATAACCCCCCGGGAAAGCGGCCCTCGACCCGAGGCCGCACTGCTCGTGGAAAAGGGGAGCCATGGGTCCGTTCGTCTTCGCCGCGCGCCTGCTCGCGCTCGGTCTGGCCTGCTGCGCGGGCCTCGCATCCGCCCAGGAGAAGCCGCAATACGGCGGCACGGTGAACATCGGCACCGTCTACGTGACGCTGTCCGCGCTGTCGTGGGACCCGGCCGACTGGAACTGGAAGCTCAACCACGACACTGGCCAGTTCTACGAGCAGCTGTTCGCGGCCGATCTGTCGAAGTCGCGCCGCCACGGCGGCAAGCACCCGTTCTACGCCGACGCGTGGCTGCCGAGCGACGCGATCCGCGGCGAGCTCGCCGAGCGCTGGGAGTGGAAGGAGAACCCGCTGCGCGTCGAGGTCACGCTGCGCAAGGGGATCATGTTCCCCGAGAAGCCGGGCGTGATGAAGTCGCGCGAGCTCGTCGCCGACGACGTGATCTTCAGCTACAACCGCCTCGAGAAGAGCCCGAAGAAGATCGCGACCTACTTCGACCACGTCGAGAAAGTGGAGGCGCGCGACAAGTACACGGTGGTCTTCACGTTCAGGGAGTACAACGCCGAGTGGGACTACCGCTTCGGCTGGGGCTACTACTCGCCGATCGTGCCGAAGGAGGTCGCGGACGCCGGCGCGCAGAACTGGAAGAACGTCAACGGCACCGGCCCGTTCATGCTCACCGACTACGTGCAGGGCAACTCGAACACGTACACGCGCAACCCGAACTACTGGGACAAGGAGAAGATCGGCGGCCAGGAGTACAAGCTGCCGTTCGTCGACAAGGTCGTCTTCCGCACGATCAAGGACGAGGCGACGTACATCACCGCGCTGCGCACCGCGAAGCTCGACCTGCTCGAGAACATCCGCTGGAGCGCGGTCGCCGAGCTCAAGCGCAGCGCGCCGAAGCTGCAGTGGTCGCGCTGGCTCAACATGAGCGGCACCTTCCTCGCGATGCGCGTCGACACGAAGCCCTTCGACGACATCCGCGTGCGCCGCGCGCTGAACATGGCGGTGAACAAGCAGGAGATCGTCAAGTCCTACTACGGCGGCAACGCCGAGCTCTTCGCGTACCCGCAGCACCCGGACTACCTCGGCTACTTCGAGCCGCTCGACGTGATGCCGGATTCCGTCAAGGAGCTGTTCACGTACAACCCCGAGAAGGCGAAGAAGCTGCTCGCGGAAGCGGGCTTCCCGAAGGGCTTCAGCTTCAAGGTGCAGGTGTGCTCGTGCGCGCCCGACCACATGGACCTGCTGCCGCTGGTGGCCGCCTACCTGAAGAAGGTCGGCGTGACCCTCGAAGTGCAGCCGATGGAGTACGCGGCGTTCCTGTCGGCGATGACGACGCGCACGAACGCCCCCGGCTACTTCATGAACAACGGCCACACGAACCCGACGACGACGCTGCGCAAGAGCTTCCTCAAGGGCCAGGTGTGGAACCCGAGCCAGTGGGACGACCCGCAGTTCGAGAAACGCATCGCCGAGCTCTATCGCGAGCCGGACGAGCGCGTGCGCCAGGTGAAGGTGCGCCTGCTCACGCGCGAGATCCTCGACAAGGCCCCTTACATCTGGCTGCCCACGCCCTACATCTACACCGCGTGGTGGCCGTGGGTGAAGAACTACGGCGGCGAGTTGCGCGCGGGCGCGGTGCGGCCCGGCCCGATCTACGCGCGGCTGTGGGTCGACCAGGAGCTCAAGAAGAAGATGGGGTATTGAGCCTGCGGTCGGACTCGGCCGTCAGCGCCGCCCGGCAGGAACGGGCGCGGGCGCTTCGTCGCGCGACGCGCTCGTGAACAGCTCGTAGAGCTCGCGCGCGGCCGGCTCGAGCGTGCGCCCCTTGCGGCTGATCAGCCCGATGCGGCGCGTGACCACCGGGCCGTGCAGGCCGACGCTGGCGAGCAGCGGGTGCTCCGGGCCCGGCATCGACAGCGCCGGCACCGCGGCGACCCCGAGCCCCGCTTCGACGAGGCTCAGCACGCCGGTGAGGTGCTGCGCCTCGAACACGTCGTGCGGCCGGCCCGGCACGCGCGCGAGCGCCTTGTCGAGCATCAGGCGGTTGCCCGACTCGCGCGCGACGCCGACGGTCTCGTACTGCCAGAACTCCGGCCACGGGACCGAACGCTGCTTCGCGAGCGGGTGGTCGCGCCGGCACGCGGCGACGTAGCGATCCTCGCGCAGCAGGCGAAAGCGGATCTCGGGCTCGCTCGCGCCGATGAAGTCGATGCCGAAGCTCGCCTGGCCGCCGGCGACCGCGGCGAGCACCTCGTTGGCCGAGCCGTCGAGCACCCGCACGCGGATCTTCGGGAACGCGGCGTGGAATCGCCCCAGCACGCCGGTCACGAAGTAGCGCACTGTCGAGTGCACGCACGCGATCGCGACCTCGGCCATGCGGCTCGTCGCGACGCCGCGCACCTCGAGCAGCGACGCGTCGAGCTCGTCGAGCAGGTGCTCGACCTTGCGCGCGAAGTCGCGGCCGACCGCCGTCAGCGTCACGCGGCGTGTGTTGCGGTCGAGCAGGCGCACGCCGAGCGCGGACTCGAGCTTCTCGATGCGGCGGCTGAACGCCGGCTGCGAGATGTGGACCGCCTCGGCCGCCTTGCTGAAGCTCTTCATTTCCGCGACCGCGCGGAACGCCTGCAGGTCGTCGAGCTCGAAATTGACCGCCATCGACACGCTCCTCTTATGCGCCGCACACATCAATCATGAGGAATTATGCAATTCATTCCGGCGGACCGAACCTGGACAATGGCAGTCGCGGGCGGGCGTCGGGCCGTGCCCGGTGGAGGGAGACGAGATGAGAACGCGATTTCCGGTCGCGCGCGCCCTGCTGGCGCTCGCGCTCGCGGCGAACGCCCTGTCCGCGGGCGCCCAGGAGTTCCCGGTCAGGAAGACACTGACGATCATCGTCGGATTCGCCGCGGGCGGCGCGGCCGACACCGGCGCGCGCGTGATCGCGAAGAAGCTCGCGGACAACCTCAAGCAGGCGGTCGTGATCGACAACCGTCCCGGCGCCGGCGGCAACATCGCGCACCAGCTCGCCGCGAACGGGCCCGCCGACGGCAGCGTGGTCCTGTTCGGGTCGGTGGGCCCGCTCGCGATCGCGCCGCACCTGATGAAGCTGCCGTACGACCCGGTCAGGGACCTCGCGCCGATCACGATGGGCGTGAACTTCCCGAACGTGCTGGTCGTGCACTCGGGCACCGGCATCCGCACGTTCGCCGAGTACGTCGCGTACGCGAGGAAGAACCCCGGCAAGCTCGACTACGCGTCGACCGGCAAGGGCTCGGCGTCGCACCTCGCCGGCGAGCTGCTCGACGAGATGGCGAAGATCGACACCGTGCACGTGCCCTACAAGGGCGGCGCGCCGGCGCTGATCGACCTGCTCGGCGGCCGCGTGGCCGCCTACTTCTCGACGTATTCCACCGCGCAGCCGCACATCGAGAGCGGCAAGCTCGTGCCGCTGGCGAGCACCGGCCCGCAGCGCCTGCCCGCGCTGCCGAACGTGCCGACGATCGACGAGTCCGGGTTCCCCGGCTTCAGCGCGACCAACTGGTACGCGTTCGTCGCGTCGTCGAAGGTGCCGCCCGCGATCCTGGACCGCTGGAACGCCGAGCTCGTGAAGGTCCTGAAGTCGCCCGACGTCGTCGACGCGCTGAACCAGCACGGGCTCACGCCGATGCCGGGCACGCGCGACGAGCTCGCGAAGTACATCGCGCGCGAGACCGCGACCTGGGGCAAGGTGATCCGCGAGCGCAAGATCACCGGCGAGTGAACGTGGTCGACGTCCTGGTGATCGGAGGCGGCAACGCGGCGCTGTGCGCCGCGATCTGCGCGCGCGAAGCGGGCGCGAGCGTGCTGATGCTCGAGGCCTCGCCGAAGCTCTGGCGCGGCGGCAACTCGCAGCACACGCGCAACCTGCGCTGCATGCACGACGCGCCGCAGGACGTGCTGGTCGACGCGTACCCGGAGGAGGAGTACTGGCAGGACCTGCTCAAGGTCACCGGCGGCATCACCGACGAGAAGCTCGCGCGGCTCGTGATCCGCGAGTCGTCCACCTGCCGCACCTGGATGCGCCGCCACGGCGTGCGCTTCCAGCCGCCGCTGTCGGGCGCGCTGCACGTCGCGCGCACCAACGCGTTCTTCATGGGCGGGGGCAAGGCGCTGGTCAACGCGTACTACCGCAGCGCCGAGCGGCTCGGCGCGCGCGTGCGCTACGAGGCTCCGGTCGAGCGGCTCGAGCTGCGCGAGGGGCGGTTCGTCGCGGCGTACTCCGGCGAAGAGCGGATCGAGGCGCGCGCGTGCGTGCTCGCCGCGGGCGGCTTCGAGTCGAACCGCGAGTGGCTGCGCGAGGCCTGGGGCCGCAACGAGCGCGGCGAGTGGCCGGCCGAGAACTTCCTGATCCGCGGCACGCGCTTCAACCAGGGCGTGCTGCTGCGCTTCATGATGGACGCGGGCGCCGACACGATCGGCGACCCGACGCAGTCGCACTGCGTCGCGATCGACGCGCGCGCGCCGCTCTACGACGGCGGCATCTGCACGCGCATCGACTGCGTGTCGCTGGGCGTCGTCGTCAACCGCGAAGGGCTGCGCTTCTACGACGAGGGCGAGGACTTCTGGCCCAAGCGCTACGCGATCTGGGGGCGGCTGGTCGCGGGCCAGCCGGGGCAGATCGCCTACTCGATCATCGACGCGAAGGCGATCGGGCGCTTCATGCCGCCGGTGTTCCCGGGGGTGCGCGCGCAGACGCCGGCCGCGCTCGCGCGCGCGCTCGAGATCCCCGAGGCGGCGTTCCTCGGGACGCTGGCCGCGTACAACGCCGCGTGCCGCGAGGGGACGTTCGATCACACGAAGCTCGACGACTGCCGCACCGAGGGGCTCGCGCCCGCGAAGACGCACTGGGCGCGCCGCATCGACACGGCGCCGTTCCACGCGTACCCGGTGCGCCCGGGGATCACGTTCACCTACCTCGGGCTGAAGACCGACGAGACGGCCGCGGTGCGCTTCGGCGGCGTCCCGAGCCCGAACCTGTTCGTCGCCGGGGAGATGATGGCGGGCAACGTGCTGGGCAAGGGGTACACGGCGGGCGTGGGCATGTCGATCGGCACGGCGTTCGGGCGGATCGCGGGGACGAACGCGGGGCGTGCGGCGCTGCGCGAGGAAGGGGCACGCGATGCGGCCTGAGCAGGGGACGGCGGCGCACGCGCGAGGCGCCGGCGGCGCCGCGATTCCGATCGCGGGCGCGGGCGCGGGAAGTGTCGCGGCGAACGTCGACGAAGTGGCCCGCGTGATGACGATCTGCAACGCGTGCCGCTACTGCGAGGGCTTCTGCGCGGTGTTCCCGGCGATGACGCGGCGGCTGGAATTCCCGGCGGGCGACGTGAACTACCTGGCGAACCTGTGCCACAACTGTGGCGCGTGCTACCACGCGTGCCAGTACGCGCCGCCGCACGAGTTCAGCCTGAACGTGCCGCGCGCGATGGCGCGCGTGCGCGCGGATACCTATTCGCACTACGCCTGGCCGGCCGGGTTCGGCGCACTGTACCGGCGCAACGGGCTCGTGCTGGCGCTCGCGCTGGCGGCGGGGCTGGCGCTGTTCGTCGCGCTGCTGCTGGCCTCGCGCGGCGCGCTGCTGCACGCGCCGATGGCCGGGGATTTCTACGCGATCCTGCCGCACGGGGCGATGGTGCCGCTGTTCACCGCTCCCTTCGCGTGGGCGGCGCTCGCGCTCGCGATCGGCGTGCGCCGATTCTGGCGCGACGTCTCCCCGGGGCGAATCGTCGCGCCCGCGGCCGTCGAGGCCGCGCACGACGCGCTGTCGCTCAGGTACCTCGACGGCGGTGGAGACAGGGCGGGCTGCAACGAGGCCGACGACGCGTTCACGCCGGTGCGGCGGCGCTTCCACCACCTGACCTTCTACGGCTTCCTCGCGTGCTTCGCGGCGACCGCGTCCGCGACGATCGAGCACTACGTATTCGGCGTGCACGCGCCGTACCCGGTCGCGAGCGCGCCGGTGCTGCTCGGCACGTTCGGCGGGCTCGCGCTGCTCGTCGGCCCGGCCGGGCTGCTGTGGCTGAACCTGCGCCGCCACCCCGAGACCGGCGAGCCCTCGCAGCGGCCGATGGACCGCGGCTTCATCGCGCTGCTGCTCGTCACGAGCGCGACCGGCCTGGCGCTGCTGCTCGGGCGCGACACCGGCGCGATGGGGCTGCTGCTCGCGCTGCACCTGGGCGCGGTGATGGCGCTGTTCGTGACGCTGCCGTACGGCAAGTTCGCCCACGGCGTGTACCGGTCCGCGGCGCTGCTGAAGTACGCGATCGAGAAGCGGCAGCCGGACACGCTGGGCCTCGGCGGCGAGTAGGACGACGGCGAACGCGCCGGCCCCGGCCCGGGCGTGCCGGCGTCGAGGCGGTCTCCGGGGACCGGGCGCCCGCGCCGTGGGTGCGTCATTGACGTACGTGCGCCGTTGGCGTACTGTCTGCGGCATTCCCACCCCGCGCCCCCGCACCGGTGACCCGCGACGTCTTTCTCGCCCTGCTCGAGGCCGCACGCGCACGGCGCCGGCGCCGGCGCGAGCGTCTCGCCCGGTTCGCGAGGTCCGTGATCGCCCCGCCCCCGGCCGCGACGGGCGCGCGCGACGACCCGATCGACGTGCGCGCCGTGCGCGCCCTGACCGGGCTGAGCCAGCCGAAGTTCGCCGAGCTGCTGGGCATCGAGCTCGGCACGCTGCGCAACTGGGAACAGGGCCGGCGCACCCCGACGGGCCCGGGGCGTGCGCTGCTGCGCGCGATCCGCAACGATCCGCTCGGGGTCGTGAGGGCCCTGGCGCGATGAGGAGAAGACCGTGGCCCGACTGAACCGTTCCCACCTGACCCACCTGCGCGGCGCGAGCCGGCTCGCCGTCGAGGCGACCCAGGGAATCGTCGACACCGTCGAGCAGATGCACCGGACGATCCAGCGCGGCGCGCCGCCCCTGGGGCCCGGCGTGGCGGAGCGCACGCGCGGCGTGACCGGGTTCGTCTACCGCGCCGTGCGCGGGGGCGTCCACGCCGCCGGGCTCGGGCTCGACGCGCTGCTCGCGCCGCTCGCCGACGCGCTCCCCGACGGCGAAGCCTCGGCGCGCCGGCTGGCGATCGTGTCGGCCGTCAACGGTGCTCGCGGCGACCACCTCGCGCGCACCGGCAATCCGCTGGCGATCCCGATGTCGCTGCGCCATCGCGGGCGGCCGGTCGACCCGCACGAGCCGGGCCGCGGACTGGGCGAGGCCGGCGCCGGGCCGGCGCGCGGCAAGGTGCTGGTGCTCGTGCACGGCCTGTGCATGAACGACCTGCAGTGGCGCCGCGAAGGGGCCGACCACGGACGGGCGCTCGCGGACGCGCTCGGCTTCACGCCGCTCTACCTGCGCTACAACACCGGGCGGCCGGTGGGCGAGAATGCGAGCGAGCTCGCGCAACTGCTCGAAACGACGCTCGCGAACTGGCCGGTGCCGCTCGAGGAGCTCACGATCCTCGGGCACAGCATGGGCGGGCTGGTCGCGCGCGGCGCGTGCCGCCACGCGCTGGACGCCGGCATGGCCTGGCCGCGCCGGCACCGCAACCTGGTCTTCCTGGGCACGCCGCACCACGGCGCGCCGCTCGAGCGCGGCAGCCAGGGTCTGGTCTGGCTGTTGGAGCTCAGCCCGTATCTCGCGCCGTTCACCCGCATCGACAAGACCGTCAGCGCCGGCATCCGCGACCTGCGCCACGGATCGGTCACGGGCGGGCGCTGGCGCTTCGTGCCGCTGCCCGACGGCGTGCGCTGCTTCGCCGCCGCGGCGACGCTGGGCCGGGGGCTCGGGCCGGTGCCGGAACGCGTCGTCGGCGACGGGCTCGTGCCGGTCGACAGTGCGCTCGGCCGCCACGCCGATCCGGCCCTCACGCTCGCGTTCCCCGAGGCGCACCAGTGGGTCGGCGCGCCGATGGGGCACCTCGAGCTGCTGTCGCGGCCCGAGGTCCTCGAGCAGCTGCTGCGCTGGCTGCGGGACTGAACTGCGCGGCGCGACGGCGAACGACGCCGCGCCGCGTCACCGGGCGGGGCCGCGCCGCGTCACCGGGCGGGGTCGCGCCGCGTCCGGGCGGGGTCGCGCCGCATCACCGCGCCGATGCGCTGAGGCAACATCTCGCTGGGCAAATCCGACGAAGCTCGCCACGCGCGCGCCGTGCAGGTGGCGCCCGAACGGGTGCTCCTCGCGAAGCCCCTCGGCGCCCATCGCCTGCGCGAGCTGCGGGATGCGCCGCTCCGCCATCTGCGTCGCGAGCCACTTGGCCTGCGCGGCGACCAGTTGCGCGTCCGCGCCCGCGTCGACGAGCGACGCGGCCTGCGCGACGATCAGCCGGCACGCGGCGAGCTCGCTCGCGGCCTCGGCCAGGCGCCAGCGCCAGCCCTGGTGGTCCGCGAGCGCCCGCCCGAAGGTGCGGCGCCGCTCGCCGTACGCGCCGGCCACGCGCAGGCACTCGCCGACCATGCCGCAGCACATCGCCGCGATGTACGTGCGCGCGCCGTTGATCGACGCCAGCGCCGACCTGAATCCGCGGCCCGGCGGCTGCAGCAGCTCGTCGTCCGCCGCCTCGTAGCCCTCGAGCCGGAAGCCTCCGGTGCCGATCGCGTGCTGGCCGCCGAGCGCGAAGGCGGGCTCGCGAACGAAGCCCGCGCGACGCCCGTCGACGAGGAAGCCGGCGATGCCGCGCCCGGCCGAGCCCGGCTCGGTCTGCGCGTAGACGAGGAGGACGTCGGCGTCGGACGCGTTCGTGATCCAGGCCTTGGCGCCGTCGAGGCGCCAGCCGCCGCCGGTGCGCCGGGCGCTCGTCGCGATCGACGCGAAGTCGGAGCCCGCGCCCGGCTCGCTGAGCGCGGTGCACCCCAGCCGCCGGCCCGCGACCAGGTCGCCGACGTAGCGGCCGGCGACGGACTCGGGCGCGTCGCGCGCGAGCTTGGCCGCGACGTTCGCGGTGTTGACGAGCGACATCGTGAACGCGAAGTCCGCCGCGCCGAGGATCTCGGCGACCTTGACCTTGGTCGAGAACGGCAGCCCGAGCCCGCCGTGCGCGACCGGCACCTCGAGCCGCGTCAGGCCGATCGCCGCGGCGGCGTCGACGCCCTCGCGGCCGATGCGCCGCTCGCGCTCCCAGCGGGCGGCGTTCGGCGCGACGAGCTCGCGCGCGAGCCGCGCGGTGTCTTCGAGGAGCCGGGCTTCGAGGTCGTTCGCGCTCATGTCGGTCGCCGAGGGGCAAGGGCCAGGGGTGGCGGCAGTATGAAGTACGATCCCGGCTTCCACCAGGCGGCATTGCACCCATGAGCGAGTCCATCCCCTGCGCCGATTTCGGCCCCGTGCGCGTGTACTTCGGCGACAGCGCCGGCAAGTACCCGGACGGCAATCAGGTCGTCGTGCGCGGGCGCGACTCGGTCGCGGTGTTCGACACGCCGCGCGTGGCCAACGCGATCGGCCCGGCGTTCGACGACGCGGACCTCGCGATCCTCGGCCACGTCCACGAGGACCACATGGCCGGGCTGCACCGCCTGCGGCGCGCACGGGTGCACGTGCACGAAGCCGACGTCGACGCGGCGCGAAGCTGGGAAGGGCTCGCGCGCCACTACGGCTATTCGCAGGCGGTGCTCGAGGGCATGCTGCCGATGCTGCGCGAGAAGTTCTTCTACGTGCCGCGGCCGGACGCGATGCCGTACGCGGACGGCGCGCGCTGGGACCTCGGCGGCGGCGTGAGCGTCACCGCGATCCACATGCCGGGCCACACCGCGGGCCACTCGGTGCTGCTGGTCGAGCCCGGCGGCATCGCGTTCATCGGCGACATCGACCTCTCCAGCTTCGGCCCGTATTACGGCGACGCGACGTCGAGCCTCGCCGACTTCCGGCGCACGATCGGGCGCGTGCCCGACGTCCCCGCGCGGGTGTGGATCACGTCGCACCACAAGGGCGTGGTCACCGAGCGCGCCGAATTCCTGCGCCTGCTGCGCGTGTTCGCGGCCCGCGTCGACGAGCGCGAGGCGCGCGTGCTCGAGCTGCTCGGCGAGCGGCCGCGCACGCTCGCCGAGCTCGCCGCGGCCCGCGTCGTCTACAAACCGGAGGCGACCGACACCTGGGTGGATTCGGCCGAGGCGCGCAGCATCGCACAGCACCTGGCGGAACTCGAGCGCGACGGGCGCGTCGCCCGGGACGCGGCGGACGGCGCGTACCACCTGCGCCGCTGAACCGGCCGGCGATCGTCGGGGCGTTCCCCGAGGGAAACGATCGGGATATCCCCAGAAGTGGGGATTAGGGGCCGGCCCACTGATCGAACGCAATGCTCCCGCCGCCGGCGCGTGGAAGCATCGTCCGATTTTGTCCTCCGGAGGGCCAGGTGTCGGGCGGGTGGCGTTCCCGCTGGGCGCGGGCGAAGGGCCGCGCACACCACCGTGCCGACGCGTCGATCGACGCGCGGTCGCGCGGGCTGGCGTCGTCGCTGTTCGCGGGCTCGGCCTACGTGTTCGCGCTGTGCTTCGCGGTCGCCGCGTACTCGCTGCACGCGGTGCGCGCGGCGGACGAGGCGAGTGCCGCGACGGCGGCGCGCAACCTGGCCGCCAGCCTCGCGGCGGCCCTGCACGCCGAATTGCGCCGCATCGACCAGGAGCTGCTCGCGGTGGAGGCGCGGCTGCGTCGTGCGGGCGGCGACCCCGACCTCGACGACGCGGCGGTCGACGACGCGCTCGCGATGCCGCTCCGGCTGCTGCCGGAGATCGAGTCGATCCGCGTCGCCGACGCGAACGGGCGGATCCGCTCGGCGATCTCGCGCCGCAGCGGCCTGGCGCTGGACGTCCGCGACGACCCGTTCTTCGTGCGCGCGGCACGCGATCGCGATCCGTCGCTCTTGATCTCGGACCCGACGATCGCGCTCGTGTCGAGCCAGTGGGTCGTGACGCTGAGCAGGCGGCTCGAGCGATCGGACGGCGGTTTCGCCGGGGTCGTGTTCGCGAACCTGCCGGTGCGGCAGGTCGAGTCGATGTTCGCCGCCGCCGACGTGGGCCGGCACGGCGCGATCAGCCTGCGGACGACCGGGCTTCGGCTGGTCGCGCGGCGCACCGGCGATCCCGGCGGCCCGGCGCCGATCGGAACGAACCGCGTGTCGGTCGAGCTGACGCGCGCGATGCGCGACGCGCCGGAGCGCGGGGCGTACGTCGCCCGCACCGCGATCGACGCGATCGAGCGCACCAATGCCTACGTGCGGGTCCCGGGGGCGCCGCTGCTCGTCATCGCCGGCCTCGCGACCGACGACTTCCTCGGGCCCTGGCGGCGGCAGGCCGCGTGGTCGGCCGGCCTGCTCGCGCTGATCGCGGGCGCGCTCGCGCTGGCCTCGACGCTGATCCTGCGTGCCCGCCAGCGCGACTGGCGGCACGCGGGGGCGCTGCAGGCGTCGAGCCGCCGCCGCGGCGCCCTGCTCAGGACGGCGAGCGACGGCATCCACGTGCTCGACGCCCACGGGCAGGTGGTGGAAGCCAGCGAAGCGTTCTGCCGCATGCTCGGCTACTCGCACGACGAGCTCGCGACGATGCACGTCTCCCAGTGGGACGCGCTGTCGTCCGCGCCCGCGCTCGACGCCCGGCTCCGGGAGCTGCTGGCGGCGCAGGGCCCGTCGGTCTTCGAGACGCGCCACCGCCGCCGCAACGGCAGCTTCGTCGACGTCGAGGTCAGCGCGACGCCGTTCGAGGTCGACGGCCGGCGGCTGCTGTACAACTCGGCGCGCGACGTGAGCGCGCGGCGGCGGGCCGAGCGTGAACTGCGCAAGCTCTCGGCGGCGGTCGAGCAGAGCCCCGAGAGCGTCGTGATCACCGACCTCGACGGGCGGATCGAATACGTGAACGACGCGTTCCTGCGCCAGACCGGCTTCGCGCGCGACGAGGTGATCGGACGCAACCCGCGCGTGCTGCAGTCGGGGGACACGCCGCGCGCGACCTTCGAGCAGCTCTGGGCGTGCCTGCGCGAAGGCCGGACCTGGGAAGGCGAGTTCGTCAACCGGCGCCGCGACGGCACCGTCTTCGTCGAGCACGCGACGGTGACGCCGATCCGCGCCGAGGGCGAGGCGGTCACGCACTACGTGGCGGTCAAGGAGGACGTCACCGAGAAGAAGCGGCTCGCCGAGGAACTGCAGGCGCACCGCTTCCACCTCGAGCGGCTCGTCGAGGAGCGCACGCGCCAGCTCAGCGACGCGCTGCGGCAGGCCGAGGCGGCCAACATCGCCAAGAGCGCGTTCCTCGCCAACATGAGCCACGAGATCCGCACCCCGCTGAACTCGATCGCCGGGATGACGTGGCTGATGCGCCGCGACGGCGTCACGGGCGAGCACGCCGCGCGGCTCGACCGGATCGACACCGCGAGCCGTCACCTGCTCGCGATCATCAACGACATCCTCGACCTGGCCAAGGCCGAGGCCCACCGGCTCGTGCTCGAGCCGTACCCGGTCCGGCTCTGTCCGCTGCTGCACGAGGTGCAGACGATCCTCGCGGACGAGGCGCGCGCCCGGCGTCTCGAGCTGACGGTCGAGGCGCCCGCGGAACAGGGGGTCTTCCTCGCCGACCCGGTGAGGCTGCGCCAGGCGCTGCTGAACTACGCGTCGAACGCGATCAAGTTCACCGAGCGCGGAAGCGTCACGATGCGAGCGATCGTGATCGAGTCGTCCGAGCGCGAGGCGACGGTGCGCTTCGAGGTCGACGACACCGGCATCGGGATCGACGCGCCGACGATCGCGCGCCTGTTCAACGCGTTCGAGCAGGGCGACGCGTCCACCACCCGGCGTCACGGCGGCACCGGGCTGGGCCTGGCGATCAACCAGCGGCTCGCGGAGCTGATGGGCGGGCGCGTGGGCGTCGAGAGCACGCCCGGGGTCGGCAGCCGGTTCTGGTTCACCGCGCGGCTGCCGCGCTCGGGCCAGGCGAAGCCCGCGGAACTTTCGCCGTCCGCGGACGGTGCGGATCGCCCGGACGATCCGGGCGCCGCGCCCGGGACCGTCCGGTCAGACGACTGACCGGTGCCGCTGCACGCAGGTGTCGAGCACGGTCTCGCCCGGCTCGCCCCACCAGCGCTCGGAGAAGATCTCGACCTCGGCGAAGCCCGCGTAGCCGGCCGACTCCATCCAGCCGCGCACGCGCCGCAGCTCGATGACGCCGTCGCCCATCATGCCGCGGTCGTTGAGCAGGTCGCGCGTGGGCACGAGCCAGTCGCAGACGTGGTACGCGAGCAGGCGGCGACGCGCGCCGCCGCGCGCGATCTGCGCCTCGAGCTTGGGGTCCCACCACACGTGGTAGAGATCGACCGCGACGCCGAGCGCGCCGCTCGCGTGCGGGTCGAGCGCGTCGCACAGGTCGAGCGCCTGCTCGAGCGTGTTCACGCACGCGCGCTCGGCCGCCTGCATCGGGTGCAGCGGTTCGATCGCGAGCGGCATGCCGGCCGAGCGCGCGTGCTCGAGCGACGCCGCGATGCCGTCGCGCACCTCGGCGCGCGCGCGGCCGATGTCGCGGTGCGCGGGCCGGCCCTCGAGCGCCCCCGGCAGCGAGCCGACGACGAGCACGAGGCAGGGGGCGCCGAGCGTGCACGCCTCGTCGATGGCGCGCCGGTTGTCGTCGAGCGCGGCGCGCAGGCCCGCGGCGTCGGCGGCCGGGAAGAAGCCCCCGCGGCAGTAGCCGGAGAGCACGAGGCCGGCGTCGCGAATCCGCTTCGCGATCGCGTCGAGCCCGACCGCGGCGACCTGGTCGCGCCACGGCGCGATCGCGCGGATGCCGCGGCGCGCGCACTCGTCGACGATGCGGTCGAGCCGCCACTGCCTGCGAACGGTGGCCGTGTTGATCGAGAGCCACTCGGGGCCGTGCGCGAAGTCGCGCAGCGGCGCGGCGACGCCCGCGGCCTGCGTCATCCGGCGACCCCGTGGACCGCGAGCACCGCGCGCATCCGCGCGCACGCGAGCGCCGGGTCGCGCAGCAGCCCGGCGCGGTCGGCGAGCCGGAAGAGCTCGGCGAGGTGCGGCAGCGAGCGCGCGCTCTGCTGCCCGCCGACCATCGTGAAGTGGTCCTGCAGCCCGTTCAGGTACGCCATGAAGACGACCCCGGTCTTGTAGAAGCGCGTCGGCGCCCGGAAGACGTGGCGCGACAAGGGCACGGTCGGCGCGAGGATCGCGTCGAAGCGAGCACGGTCCCCGGCGGCGAGTGCGGCGAGCGCGGCGCCGGCCGCCGGCGCGATCGCGTCGAAGATGCCGAGCAGCGCGTGGCTGAAGCCGTGCGCGTCGCCGGCGATCAGCTCGGCGTAGTTGAAGTCGTCGCCGGTGTACATGCGCACGCGCGGGTCGAGCCGCCGTCGCATCGCGATCTCCTTGTCCTTGTCGAGCAGCGAGATCTTCACGCCGTCGACACGCGCCGCATTGCGGTTGATGACGTCGACCGCCACGTCCATCGCGGCGTTCGCGTCGGCGTGGCCCCAGTAGCCGGCGAGCGCCGGGTCGAACATGTCGCCGAGCCAGTGGAGGATGACCGGCGCGCGCACCTGCGACAGGATGCGGTCGTAGACGCGGTGGTAGTCGTCGGGCGATCGTGCGACGCGCGCGAGCGCGCGGCTCGCCATCAGGATCACGCGCCCGCCCAGCCCCTCGACCGCCGACACCTGCTCCTCGTACGCGCGGATCACGTCGCCGACGCTGCGCGCGGCGTCGGGCGCGAGGTGGTCGGTGCCGGCGCCGCTGGCGAGCAGCGCGCCGGGGACGTCGCGCGCCGCGTCGATCGAGCGGCGGATCAGCTCCAGCGACGTCGGCCAGTCGAGTCCCATGCCGCGCTGCGCGGTGTCCATCGCCTCGGCCACGCCCAGGCCGAGCCGCCACAGGTGCCGCCGGACCGCGAGCGTCGCGTCCCAGTCGATCGCGCAGCCGATCCACGGGTCGACGTCGGCGCGCGGGTCGGCGACCACGTGCGCGGCCGAGTAGGCCACGCGCGTGAACGGCGCGGTCGCGCGCTCGGGAAAGTCGCGCGGGGCGCCGAGCCGGTACGGCTCGAGGCGGCCGCCGGCGACGGGCAGGGCGATCGTCGGGGTGTCGGTGCCGGGGGCGTTCACGGGCGCTCTCCTGTCGCGAGCCGGCTCACGACGCCAGCGCCGGCACGTCGACCCAGCGCCGCTCCTTCCACGAGCGCAGCGCGCACTCGACGAGCTGCACGCCCTTGGCGCCCTCGAGCAGGTCCCACTTGAACGGCGCGCCCTCGACGACGTGGCGGATGTACGCCTCCCACTGCGTCTTGAAGCCGTTGTCGAATGCGACGTAGTCGGGCACCGGCTGCCAGTGGTCGAAGAAGTTCAGCGCCTGCTTCACGTCCGGGTTCCACACCGGGCGCGGCGTGTTCACGCGCGACTGCGTGCGGCAGTCGGTGAGCCCCGCGACCGCCGAGCCGTGCGTGCCGTCGACGTGGAACGTGACCAGGTCGTCGCGGCGCACGCGCGTGGTCCACGAGCTGTTGATCTGCGCGATCACGCCGCCGGCGAGCTGGAACGTCGCGTAGGCCGCGTCGTCGGCGGTGGCGGCGTACTTGCGGCCCTGCTCGTCCCAGCGCTCGGGAATGTGCGTCGCGCCCAGGCACGACACCGACTGCACCTCGCCGAAGAGGTTGTCGAGCACGTAGCGCCAGTGGCAGATCATGTCGAGGATGATCCCGCCGCCGTCCTCGTCGCGGTAGTTCCACGAGGGGCGCTGGATCGGCTGCAGGTCGCCTTCGAACACCCAGTATCCGAACTCGCCGCGCACGGACAGCATGCGCCCGAGGAAGCCGGCCTCGCGCAGCATCTTCAGCTTCTGCAGGCCCGGCAGGAAGAGCTTGTCCTGCACGACGCCGTGGCGGATGCCGGCAGCCTTGGCCTTCCTCCAGATCGCGAGCGCGTCGTCGAGGTTCGTCGCGACCGGCTTCTCGCAGTACACGTGCTTGCCGGCGGCGATCGCGAGCTCGAGCAGCGCCGGGCGCATCTGCGTGGTCGCCGCGTCGAAGAACACGGCATCTTCGCGGTTCTCGAGCGCGCGCTCCACGCTCGTGCCCCAGCGCTCGACGCCGTGCGCGCGCGCGAGCGCCTCGACCTTGTCGGCGCTGCGGCCGATCAGGATCGGGTCGGGCATCACGCGATCGCCGTTCGACAGCACGACGCCGCCCTGCTCGCGGATCGCGCGGATCGAGCGGATCAGGTGCTGGTTCGTGCCCATGCGGCCGGTGACGCCGTTCATGATGATGCCCAGTCGCTGGACGGCCATCGTCGTGCTCCTAGTGTTGACTGCGGGCGCCGTCCGGGCCGGGGCCCGGCGGCGGCTCGGGGGAGGGCGGCGCGAGCGGCGCCATCGCGTCGAAGTCGGGCAGCGCCGCGCTCGCGAAGCCCGCGCAGTCGAGCGAGCCGAGCGCGATGCGCCCGCCGGTGATGCGCAGCCTCACCGCGCCGTGCGAGCGCTCGTAGACGTCGGGGTGCGCCTCGAGGAACGCCTGCTGCTCGGCGGCCGGCAGCGCGGCCATGCCGTTCACGTAGTGGTGGCCGTTGCGCTCGACGTGGCCGACGCCCAGCAGCGCCACGAGCGCGAGATCCTGCTGCACGGCGAGCCCGGCCTGCGTGGTGAGGTCCTCGCCGGACATGAAGAAGTGCCCGGGGCCCGCGGCCGCGTTCCAGCGCGCGCAGCGCGCGGCGTTGAGGATCGATCGGTACACGCCCTTGCAGGTCTTGCTCGACACGCCGCGGTAGCCGAGCGCGCGGGCGCGCTCGAACGCGTCGAGGGGGCCGTCGGACTCGTCGATGATCACCGGCAGGTCCAGGCCGGCCGCGCGCAGGTCCGCGGCGGGCGTGTCGCCGAGCGCGACCGCGCGCGCGATCGGCTGCTCGACGAAGGCGATCGACGCCGCCAGGCGCGCGAGCGCGGGCGTGGCGCGCATCCGCGCCAGGAGCTCGGCGACCTGCGCCGCGTCCGCGTACTGCTCGTTGCCGTCCAGGGACGCGAAGTAGGGCTCGGGGCGGCCGTCGAGCACGCCGGCGATCGCTTCGAGCCGCGCGAGATCGGCGTCGAGCTTGCCGCCGACCTTGAGCTTGAACCAGCGGTGGCCGTAGCGCGCGCACACCTCGTCGAGCGTCTCGGGCAGGCCGTCGTCGACTCGCGTGCCGAGGTCGGCCGCCGTGATCGCGTCGACCATGCCGACGGTGTGGCGCGCCTCGACGTGCGCCGCCGGGCGCGTGCCGGCGAACAGCGTCGCCGGGTGCACGTCGCGAAACGCCGGGTGCGCGCCGCCGATGCCGGGAAGGTTCGCGCGCACCGCGGCGTGGAACGGCACGCCGAGCGCGCGGCACAGCGCGTCGAGGATCGCGCGGTCGACGAGCGCCGGCCCGTACGCGGCCAGCAGCGGGTTGAGCCCGCGCGTGCCCGCCGCGCGCTCGTGCGCGTCGTGGTGGCGCGCGAAGTGGCCGAACGCGGTCGCGGGCGCGGTGTCGGACAGGTACGCGTCGCGCGCCATCGCGAGCACGCCGCGCAGCTGCGCGAAGTTGTCGTCGTTCGTGAGCGCGAGGTTCTTGTCGAACCACTTCGGCGCCATCAGCTCGGCCGCCGCCCCGGTCGCCTCGCGGCCGTCGCCGGTGCGCACGCGCACGCGCACGAACGCCTGCGGGCACTCGGTGAGCGTCACCACGCCGAAGCGGAACGGCAGGCGCAGGCGCACCGGCCGCTCGAACAGGTCGATCGCGAGGATCGTGAGTTGCGGCGCGTGGCTCATCGCGGTTCGTGCGCGACGACGGACTCGCGCGCCACCGCCGCGATCGCCGCGTCGCGGTGCCTGAGGGTCTCAGCCACGGCGCGCCTGCACCAGTCCGTTCAGATAGCCGATCGCGTAGGCCGCACTGCCCATGCCGTCGGGCACGTAGTCGAACGGCTCGACCGCGATCTCCCCGGCGTACCCGGTCTCTTCGAGCGCCGCGAGGATGGGGCCGAACGCCATCGCGCCCTGGCCCGGCGCGCGCCGGGTCGGGTCGTTGTGCTGAACGTGCGCGCCCAGCCCGCCGGGCATCCAGCGGCGGACGAGGTCGGGCACCGGCTCGGACTCGGCCAGCCCGGCCGAGCTCGTGTCGAGCATCGTGCGCAGGCCGTCGCTGCCGGCGTTGCGCACCAGCGCCACCGCCTCCTCGAGCGTGTTCACGAGCGGCGTCTGGTCCGCCGACAACGGCTCCACGCAGTAGACGACGCCGGCGTCGCGCGCGGCGTCGCCGGCGCGCGCGAAGGCCTCGGTCGCGCGCGCGAGCGCGTCGCCGAGCGACTGGCCGGGGGCGGGCGCGCGCTGCTTCGGCGAGCCGTGCACCAGGTAGCGTGCGCCCATCACGGCGGCGAGCGCGACCAGCCGGCGCATGAACGCCACCGTGCGCGCGTGCACGGCGCGGTCGGCGCTCGTGATCGACAGGCCCTCGGGCCTGACCAGCAGCCAGTGCAGGCCGCTGATCGACAGGCCGTGCGCGGCCGCGGTGCGCGCGATCGCGCGCGCGTCGTCGTCGCTCGCGCGCGCCGGGTCCTCGAAGACCGTGTAGGGGGCGAGCTCGAGTGCCGCGTAGCCGAGCGCCGCGGCCGCGCGGCACTGCTCTTCGAACGGCAGGTGCGCGAGCACCTCGTTGCACAGCGCGAACTTCACCGGTGCCTCCCGCTCACGCCCTCGGCCGCCACACGAGGCCGACGAGCGCGCCCCACGCGCGCCTGGCCCGCGTGCTGAACGCCGGGATGTACATCAGCATCGTGAACACGGTGACCGCGGCGAGCGCCGCGCAGATCGGGCGCGTGAAGAACGGCGCCACGCTGCCGTCGGAGAGCACGAGCCCGCGGCGCAGGCTCTTGTCGAGCAGGTCGCCGAGCACGAGCCCGAGCACGAACGGGGCCATCTCGTAGCCGCGCCGGCGCAGGAAGAACGCGCCGATGCCGACGGCGATCATCACGTAGACGTCGAACAGGCGCGACGCGATCGCGAACGCACCGACCGTGCACAGCACGAAGACGATCGGCATCAGCACCGTGTGCCGCACCCGCAGAACGACCATGAGCGGCCTGACGAGGAACAGGCCGAACACGAGGATCGTGACCGTCGCGAGCGAGGTCATCGCGACGACGTCGTAGACGAACTGCGGGTTCTGGACCATCAGCATCGGCCCCGGCTGGATGCCGTGGATGATCATCGCGGCCATCAGTACCGCCGACGGCGCGGAGCCGGGAATCGCGAGCGCGAGCGCCGGGATGATGCCGCCGGGGATCGCCGACATGTCGCCAGTCTCGGCGGCCATCAGGCCGTCGATCGAGCCTTTGCCGAACTGGTCCTTCTCCTTGCTGGCCGCCTTGGCGGCCGCGTACGACATCCACGCGCCCGCGTCCTCGCCGATGCCCGGGAGGATGCCGGTGACCACGCCGATCACGCCCGAGCGGATCACGGTGCGCCAGTACTGCGCGACCTCGCGCCAGCGCGGCAGGACCGAGTCGCGCAGGTCGACGAGCTTGTGCTCGATCGGGTCCGACAGCGACGTGAGCACCTCGGCGAAGCCGAACGCGCCGATCAGCGCGGGGATCAGCGAGATGCCGCCCGAGAGCTCGTCCCAGCCGAACGTGAAGCGGTCGTACGCGTACAGGCCTTCCTGGCCGACCTGCGCGACGAGCAGGCCCACGCAGCCCATCATCCAGCCCTTGATCGGGTCTTCTCCGACGATGCTGCCGGACATCGTGACCCCGAACAGCGCGAGCCAGAAGAACTCGAACGCGCCGAAGGAGAGCGCGATCTCGGCGAGCGCCGGCGTGAACGCCGCCAGGCAAAGCACGCCGAACAGCGTGCCGGTGAACGAACCGGAGGTGGCGATGCCGATCGCGCGGCCGGCCTGGCCCTTGAGCGCGAGCTGGTAGCCGTCGATGCACGCCGCGGCGTTGGCCGGCGTGCCGGGGATGTTGAGCAGGATCGCCGTGCGGCTGCCGCCGTACAGCGCGCCCACGTACGAGCAGATCAGGATCAGGATCGCGTCGTTCGGCGTCATCTTGATCGTGAGGGTCGTCAGCAGCGCGATGCACAGCGTCGCGGACAGCCCGGGCAGGACGCCGACGACGATGCCGAGCAGCGCGCCGCCGAGCCCGTACAGGATCGACCAGAAGTTCAGGAAGCCGAGGTACGCGGTTCCCAGCATCTGCAGGCCTTCGAGCATCGCGCGGCTCCGTCCTCGGCGGCGCGGCTAGGGAAGGCGGACCAGGAACAGCTCCTGGAACACGATCGTGGTCACGATTCCGCTGGCCACGCCGATCACCGCGGCGACGACGAGCCCGCGCAGCGGCTGCCCGTTCGCGACGCGCTCGGCGCGCTGAAGCAGCGCGATCGTGACCGCGACGAACGCCGCGGAGGCGACCCAGAACGGCAGCCCGTGCCCGACCAGCCCGACCACGTAGCCGACGCACAGCGCGAGGACGGTCCAGAGCCGGCGCCGCTCGTTCGCGGGCGTCGGCGCCGCGCGCGTGCCCGGTGCGTCGCCGAGCGCGCCCTGGCGCCACGCGCGGGCGGCGAGCAGCACGCCGAAGAAGACGATCGCCACGCCCAGGAGCCCGGGCAGCAGGCCCGGCACCGTGTACGGATTGACGTCCTGGCGCTCGAGTCGGTCCATGTTCCAGGCGCCGATCGCGGTCGCGACGCCGAGCGCGATCCACGCGATCGCCTCGAGGACGTCGCCGCGCGGCGACCCCCTGCGAGGCGCGGCGGGAACGGGGTCGCCGGCGTCCGGCGCGGTTTCGGGGCTCGACATCGTCGGCGGGCCGCCGTGCCGGCGCGCCGCGGCGGGCGCGGCGCGCGACGCGGCAGGCGCGTCAGGGCTTCGGGATGCCGACGCTGTCGGGCGAGACCTTCGCCTTGCCGCTGTCGAACAGCAGCCACGCGTTGGCCTGGATCGCCGGGAACACGGCCTTCTGCGCTTCGTCGCCGGTGTGCGGAGCGAACAGCGCGCCGCGGCTCGCCGCGTACTTCTTGAGCACGTCGCTCTTGGAGATGCTGTCGGCCCACGCCTTCTCGAGCGTCTTGACGACCTCGTCGGGCACGCCCTTCGGCACGAAGATGCCGAAGTAGTTCGCCGGCGCCTTGAAGCCGGCGAGCGTCTTCGACAGCGGCTCGATCGTGCCGTAGCCTTCGATGTCGAGGGACTTGTCGCTGACGGTCGCGAGCGGGCGGATGCGCTTGCCGCGGATCATGTCGGCCTGCTCGACCGCGAGCTGCGTCGTGACCTCGGTCTCGCCGGAGACCGTCGCGACCACCGCGGGATTGCCGCCGTCGTACGTGACGTGCCGGTACTTCACGCCCGTCACCTTCGAGATCAGCTCCATCGCGTTGTGGCCCGCGGACGTGACGCCGGCGGTCGCGACCGGGATCTGGCCGGGCCGGGCCTTCATCGCGTCGAGGAGGTCCTTGGGGGTCTTGTACGGCGCGTTCGCGTTCACGCCGATCACCTGCACGTTCGCGACGTTCAGGAACAGGTGCCAGTCGGTGATCTTCGTCTTCAGCATCCCGAGCGTCTCGTAGCTGCCGAGGTCCTGCGCGGCGCCCGCGGTCCAGGTGTAGCCGTCGTGCGGGGCGTCGAGCGCGCCCTTGGTGCCGATCGAGCCCGAAGCGCCCGGCTGGTTGACGATGACGATCTTCTGGCCGAGCACCTTCTCGAGCTCGGCGGCGGTCACGCGCGTGACCTGGTCGGTGGAGCCGCCCGCGGCCCACGGCACGATGATCGTGATCGGCTTGGTGGGCTTCCACTGCTGGGCGTGGGCGCCCGCGGCGAACGCCAGCCCGACGGCGGCGGCGGCCAGGGTCTTCAGGAACGCACGGGTCATGGTTCGTTCTCCTCGGTATCGGCTTGATGTAACCGTTTGGTTAAAACTCTACTGAAGGGGCGGGGTGAAGTCAATTTCGCGGCCGGCTCACTCGAGCCAGCGCGCGAGGTTCGCGGCGACGAACGCGTCGTCGGTCAGCATCGGGTGGGCTTCGTGCACGCGCGTGAGCGCGTCGGCCTGGCCTTCGCTCAGTCCCTCGCTCGGGTCGAGGCACCACGTTCCCTCGAGCAGGCCCTGCCGGCGCAGCACCTCGTGGCAGCCGGCGATGCAGCCCGCGAACCCGTTCGCGACGTCGAACAGCGCCGCGTTGCAGTCGGTCACGCGCGCGTCGAGCGCGAGCAGGTCCTCGGGGATCGCGCCGCGCCCGACGTGCGCCTGCACGCGCGCGAGCAATTCGACCGCGGCCTTCGTCCACACGCTCCAGTGCCCGAGCAGCCCGCCGCGGACGCGCACGCGCACCGTGCCCCCGTCGCGCGGCACGTCGAACGGCGTGACGAGGTCGAGCACGATGTGGTCGTCGTTGCCGGTGTACAGCGTCACGCGCTCCTCGGCGCGTGCCGCGACGACGCCGCGCACCACGTCGAGCGTGCGGTAGCGGTCGAACGGCGCGGTCTTGATCGCGACGACGTTGTCGATCGCCGCGAAGCGCTCCCAGAAGCGGGCCGACAGCGGGATGCCGCCGACCGCCGTCTGCAGGTAGAAGCCGACCAGCGGCATCACCTCGGAGACCGCGCGGCAGTGCGCGACCAGCGCGTCGTCGTCGGCGCCCCTCATCGCCGCGAGGCTGAGCATCCCGGCGTGGTAGCCGAGGTCGCGCGCGACGCGCGCCTCGGCGATCGCCTGCGCGGTCGGGCCCGCCAGGCCCGCGATCATGAAGAGCGCGCGTCGCCCGCCCGGCGGAACCCACTCGCGCGCGGTGCGCATCGCGAGCTCGAGCACCGGCGCGTACAGGCCGCGCTCGCGGATCGCGAACTGAGTCGAGTGCACGCCCACCGCGAGCCCGCCCGCGCCCGCGTCGAGGTAGTAGCGCGACAGCGCGCGCTGGCGGCGCTCGTCGAGCCGGCGCTCGCGGTCGAGCGCGAGCAGGTGCGCCGGGATCACGGTGCCGCGGCGCAGCAGCGCGAGGCTGTCGGCGGGAATGTCGGAGATCCTCATCGTCTTGCCTCTCCCGGCGCCGGTTCGCGCCCGCGGGCGCCGTCGCGCGCTCCGCCGGCCCGGCCGCGGCCGTCAGTAGTTCCCGTCTCGCACTTCGTAGTGCGTCGGCTTGCCCAGGCTCGCGCCGCCGCGCGCGACCCAGTCGGCGGTCCAGTCGAGCATCGTCGCGAGCGGCACCGTCGGCGGGCCGAACAGGCGAGTGGCCTCGGTCACGTCGACCAGCCACGCGGTGGGCGCCTCGGTGCCGACGAACACCGGCGCGACGCCCAGCCGCTCGGCCAGCCCGGTCGCGGCGGCGCGCAGGCTCGAGATCGGCCCGCTGACGTTGAGCGGCGTCGTCGGCGCTGTGCAGTGCGCGAGCGCACGCAGCGCCTGCGCGTTCGCGTCGCCCTGCCAGATCACGTTCGCGTGGCCCATCGCGAGATCGACCGGCTCGCGCGCGAGCAGCTTGCGCGCGAGGTCGTGCAGCACGCCGTAGCGCATGTCGATCGCGTACGACAGCCGGATCAGGCGGCCGGGCGTGCCGTGCCGGTGCGAGAAGTGCTGGAACAGCCGCTCGCGCGCGACGCACGAGTTCGCGTACTCGCCCGGCGGCGTGGGGGCGACGTCCTCGCGCGCGCCGCCGCCGCCCACCGGCACGAACGGGTACACGCACGCGGTTGAGAATGCGACGATGCGCGCGCCCGCGTAGCGCTCGGCGACGAGCGCAGGCACGAGCGCGTTCATCGCCCACGTCAGCCACTCGCTGCCCTGCGAACCGAACTTGCGCCCGGCCATGAAGACGACGTTGGGCGCGTCGGGCAGCCGCGCGAGCGCGTCGCGGTCGAGGAGGTCGGCCGCGACGCACTCGACGCCCAGCGCCTCGAGCTTCGCGCGCAGCCCGGGCTCGGTGAAGCGCGCGACGCCGATCACGCGCCGATTCGGCGACGCGCGCCGCGCCATGCGCGCGAGGGTCGGGCCCATCTTGCCGCCGACGCCGAGCACGAGCAGGTCGCCGGGCACGCGCGCCAGGTCGGCTTCGAGCGCCGGCGTCGGCGCGGTCATCACGTCCTCGAGGTGCTCGGCGTCGTCGAAGCGGGCGGGCAGCGTCGTGTTCATTCGCGTCTCAGGTAGGCGAGCACCAGCTCGATCATGTGCGCGAGGCGCTCGGCGCGCGCCTTCGCGGCCTTCAGGTCGCGCCCGAAGATCGCCGACAGCGTGTAGTTGTTGCCGAGGTAGAAGTACGCGAGTCCGGCGATCGAGATGTAGAGCTGCACCGGGTCGACCCCGGAGCGGAAGACGCCCGAACGCGCGCCGCGATCGAGGATCTCGCCGATCATCGAGACGAACGGCGAGTGCATCGAGCGCACCTTCGCCGATCGCTTCAGGTGGCTCGCGCGGTGCAGGTTCTCGGTGTTGAGCAGCGTCAGGAACTCGGGGTTCTCGAGATAATAGGTCCAGGTGAAGCGGACCAGGCGCTCGATCGCGGTCGCCGGCTCGACCTCGGTCAGGTGCAGCGCCTTCTCGGCGTCGCGGATGTGCTCGTACGTGGCTTCGAGCACCGCGAGGAACAGGTCGTCCTTGCTGCCGAAATAGTAGTAGAGCATCCGCTTGTTCGCGCCGGCCTGCTCGGCGATGCGGTCGACGCGCGCGCCGTCCAGGCCCGCACGCGCGAACTCGGCGCGCGCGGCGGCGAGGATCCGCGCGCGGGTCTGCTCGGGGTCGCGGGCGGTGCGGGTGCGCCGGCGTGCGGAGGGCGGGGAGGGCGAGGAGGCGAGCATGCCCGATTTTAACCGTGTGGTTAAGATCGGGCGGCCCCGCGAAGCGCGGGGCTCCGCGGCGCCAGCTCGGGACCGGCTAAGCGGACTTGACGAACCAGATGCTCGGGACGCTCGCGACCCCGGCCCCCTTCATCACCTCCTTCAGCCGCGGCGAGGCGGCGAACGCGCGCGCCTTGCGGATGTTCTCGAAGTCGTGGGACACCGTGATGTCCGCCGGGTCGTCGGCGCCGCGGTAGACGGCGTGCGCCGCGACGCCCATCGACGCCCGCTCGTCGCCGAACGCGTCGTAGGCCCTGCGCCACGTTCGGTAGTCACCGACCTTGTGCCTCACGAACATCCTGACCATGTCGATCCTCCGGTGGGTGCTGCGTTGAATTGTCGATGCGTCGCCATGGTCACCGCGGACCGGCGCACGCCCGCAAAGACATGGCGCGCGACGTGGATATTGCCCGCGCGACGCCGCGATTGCCCCGTCGCGCGGCCGCGCGATAGCATCGTGCGAGCGCAGCCTCGAGGCGCCCGGAGCCTCCCGCGGCGTTCCCCCATGAGCGAGAAGTCCCGTCCACCTTCCGAGGACCCCACGCCGGCCGCCGCGATCGCCGCGCAGGCGCGCGTTCACCACGACCTGCTGCTCGGCCTGCAGCTCGTGCTCGCCACCCGCAAGGGCGCGGCGACCACCGGCGAGTGGGCGTTCCGGCTGTTCCGCCGCCAGCACCTCGCGAAGTTCCTGTCGAGCTTCGACAAGCTCGGCCTGCGCGGGCTGCCGCACGCGGTCGCGTGCGCGCGCTATCACGTGCTGTCCAACGACATCGGCGGCGTCGCGGTCGAGTTCATGGAGGAGAACGACCGCAAGGCCTGGGTGCGCTTCCGCTACCCGCGCTGGATGTACGCCGGCCCGGTGATCTGCGGCATTCCGGTCGAGGTCAGCCGCGGGTTCCTGCGCGGCTGGTACGCGCACAACGGCGTCTCGCTGGGCAATCCGCGCCTGGGCTTCGTGTGCGTGAGCGAGGACATGACCGGCGAATTCGGCCTGTGCGGCTACTTCCTCGAGCACGACCGCCCGCTCGCCGAGCACGAGCGGCTGCGCTTCGCGCCCGGCGAGCGTCCGCCGCGCTTCGATCCCGCGCGCCAGCCCGCGCCGCCGCCGCAGCACTGGGACGAGGCACGGCTGGCGAAGGCGCGGCGCAACTACGCGATGGAGTACGTGCGAAACGGGCTCGTCGAGCTCTCGGGGCTGGTGGGCGCGGACCAGGCGCTCGCGCTCGGCGGGCACGCGGCGCGGCTGATCGGCATGCAGTGCTGGCGCGAGACCGCGGCGCTCGTCGGTGCGCGCGACGGCGGCGCCGACTGCGCGGCCGCCTACCTCGCGGCGATGTTCCGCGGCATGGGCGACGAGGTGCGCGTCGAACCGGGCGCGTCGCCCGCGCGCGCCGTCGTCGTGCAGCGGGGTGTTCGATTCCTGCGCGACCTGGACCCGGCACACCGCGAGGTGCTGTTCGGCGCGTGGCGCGAGCTCTGGGCGGGCGCGGTGCGCGCCCACGGGCCGATGCTCGCGCTCGACGCCGACGCCGACGCCCGCGCGCCGGGGGCCGAGGACGCGATCGTGTGGACCGTGCGCGAGGCGGGCTGAGCGCGGGCGGGACGGCTCGCGTCGAAGTTCCGGCCGGGTGCGCCAGGCCGCCTGCTATCCTGCGCCCCCATGTCCCAAGACGGCCTCGCGGCGCTCTGGCGCCTGTCGGATTTCGTCCGCTGGTGGTTCGCTCGGCTCGCGGCCACGACCGCGGGCCAGATGGTCATGGTCGCGGTCGGCTGGCAGATGTACGACGTCACGTCGAGCGCGTGGGACCTCGGCCTCGTCGGCCTGTTCCAGTTCGTGCCGGCGCTCGTGCTGACGCTGCCCGCCGGGCACCTCGCGGACCGGCTGCACCGCGCGCGCATCGTCGCCGGCGTCATGGTGCTGCAGCTCGCGATCGTCGCCGTGCTGTTCGCGGCGTCGCGCGGCGGCTGGGCGTCGCGCGAGCTGCTGCTCGCGACGTCGGTGCTGCTGGGCGTGGCGCGCGCGTTCCAGATGCCCGCGCAGCAGGCGCTCACGCCGCTGCTCGTGCCGCCGCGCCTGCTCACGCAGGCGATGGCGGTGAGCATGTCCGGCCTGCAGGTCGCGATCATCGGCGGCCCGGCGCTCGCCGGCGCGATCTTCGTCGCGGGCGCGGCCGCGGTCTACGCGGTGTGCGCCGCGTTCTTCGCGATCGCGTTCGCGCTCGTGCTGCGCGTGCGCTACGAGCACGCGCCGCCGCCGGCCGAGCCGGCGACGCTGCGCACGGTGCTCGCCGGGCTGCACTTCATCTTCTCGCGCCCGGCGCTGCTGGGCGCGGTGTCGCTGGACCTGTTCGCGGTGCTGCTCGGAGGCGCCACCGCGCTGCTGCCGATGTACGCGAAGGACATCCTGCACGTGGGCGCGTTCGGGCTCGGCCTGCTGCGCGCGGCGCCGGCCGCGGGCGCGCTCGCGATGTCGGTGGCGCTCGCGCGCTGGCCGCTGGCACGGCGCGTCGGCGCGAAGCTGCTGGCCGCGGTGGCCGTCTTCGGCGCCGCGACGGTCGTGTTCGGCGTGTCGACCGACTTCGCGACCTCGCTCGTCGCGCTCGCGGTCACCGGCGCGGCCGACATGGTCAGCGTCGTCGTGCGCCAGTCGCTGGTGGCCCTCGAGACGCCGGACCCGATGCGCGGCCGCGTGAGCGCCGTGAACTCGATCTTCATCGGCGCGAGCAACCAGCTCGGCGAGTTCGAGTCGGGCGCGACCGCCGCGTGGTGGGGGCCGGTCGGATCGGTCGTCGTCGGCGGGGTCGGGACGGTGCTCGTCGCGATCGCGTGGTGGCGGCTTTTTCCCGCGCTGGCGCGGCGCGACCGGGTCGAGCCGCCCGCGCCCGCGGGACCGGAACTCAACCGACGTTGAGGTCGTCAAGTCCTGCTTGACGCGGTCGCGCGCCCGGGCAGATCCTGACGCGCGGACAGGCCGTGCAGTCGTGCACGGTTCGACCTCCCGGCGCACGGCCGGCGTGCCGGTCCGTGAGCCGCGCCCCGCCTCGCGGCGGAACGCGTTGTCACGAAGCGCGCATGCCCGGTCACGGACGCCGGGCGGAGGAGACCGTCATGACCATCGTTCATCGTCGCAGCATGGGGCTGTTGCCGGGTCGGCTCGGCGCCTACACCGAAGTCGCCCGCGAGCTCCAGGCGTACCACCGCGCCAACGGCGTCGAGTACGAATTCCAGATCCCGTTCGGCAACGACCCGGGCCGGGTGGCAATTGCGTCCCGGTACGAGACCTCGTCCGCCATCGAGAAGTACTACCGCAAGGTGATGGCGGACCCGACGTTCCAGCAGCTCGCCGGCCGCAGCTCCCAGCACGTGGTCGCCGAGAGCGTGAACGACGACTTCTGGCGCATCGTGCTCCCGCCGCCGACCCCGGCCACCGGTGCGCTGCTCTACGCGCGCGTCATGGGCATCCTGCCGGGCCGCCTGGGCGCGACGATGGCGATGATGAAGGAACTCGTCGAGTACTTCGGCTCGATCGGCGCGAACTCGTTCTGCGTCGTTCCCGCGGGCACGGGCGATCCGATGCGTTGCGCGCTCGCCGGGCGCTACACCGACGTCGCGACGCTGGAGGCACTGGGCGCGAAGATCATGGGCGACGCGCGCTGGCACGAGCTGATCGGCCGCAACGCGGTCAACATGGTCCCGGGGAGCATGCGCGACGAGATGTGGCTGACGATCTGATCGGACGGGGCCGCGCGGGTGTCGCCCGATCTCGGCGCGCCGGCGCATGCGTGCCGGCGCGCCGGGCACGGGGGTTCGTCTGCGCGAGACCCGGGTATTCGCGCGTGCTTGTCGCGAAGCGCGCTAGCATCGCGCGAATTGCCCCGCCATCGCATTGGCGTGGCTCGGCTTCCCCCCACGGAGCCCCGTACCGATGAGCCTCGTTCTCCACGCCCACCCGTTCTCGTCGTACTGCCAGAAAGTGCTGATCGCGCTTCACGAGAACGCGATCCCGTTCGAGATGCGCCTGCTCGACTTCGGCGACGCGCAGGCGCTGCAGCGCTTCACCGAACTCTGGCCGATCCGGCGCATGCCGGTGCTCGTCGACGACGATCGCCCGGTGATGGAGTCGAGCGTCATCATCGAGCACCTCGACCTCAACCACGCAAGACACGTGCGCATGGTTCCCCCGGACCCGCGGGAAGCGCTCGACGTCCGGTTCGTGGACCGGTTCTTCGACCAGTACGTGATGACGCCGATGCAGCGCATCGTCGCCGACTCCATGCGTCCCGCGGACGCGCGCGACGAGCGCTCACGAGCGGACGCGCACGCGCTGCTCGACACCGCGTACGCGTGGCTCGATCGCCGGATGAGCGGCCGCGAGTGGGCCTGTGCGAGCGGATTCGGCCTCGCGGACTGCGCGGCGGCGCCGTCGCTCTTCTACGCCGACTGGGTGCACCCGATCGGCGAGGCGGCGGCGAACCTGCGCGCGTACCGCCGGCGCCTGCTCGCGCGGCCGTCGTTCGCGCGCGTGGTCGACGCGGCGCGGCCGTACCGATCGTTGTTTCCGCCCGGGGCGCCCGACCGGGACTGACGCCGGGCCCCGGGGCGAACGGGGCGTGTCGTCGGCCGTCGATCAGCGCGGCGTGCCCGGCGCGCGCGCAGGCGCGGGCGGCGCGACACCGATCGGCGTCAGTCGCCCGGTGCCTGCCCGCGCTCCGCGTCCCGCAGCACCCGCCGCAACAGCTTGCCCGCCGCGTTCTTCGGCAGCTCCGCGCGGAACTCGATCTCGCGCGGGTATTTGTAGGGCGCAGTCACGGTGCGCACGAATTCCTGCAATTCCGCGGCCAGCGCGTCGCTGCCCGCGACGCCGTCGCGCAGCACGACGAACGCCTTGACGATCTCGCCGCGCTTCGCGTCGGGCTTGCCGACGACCGCCACCTCGCGCACCGCCGGGTGCTCCATCAGCGCGTTCTCGACCTCCATCGGCCCGATGCGGTAGCCGGCCGAGCCGATGATGTCGTCGGCGCGCCCCGCGTAGTAGTAGTAGCCGTCGGCGTCGCGGTAACCGGTGTCGCCGGTGATCCAGCGCTCGCCGCGCGGCGTGGCCACGATCTGCGCGCGGGTCTTGTCGGGGTCGTTCCAGTAACCGAGCATGAACTGCGGGTGCGGCAGCGCCATCGCGACGTGGCCGACCGTGCCGTCGGGCAGTACCGCGCCGGCGTCGTCGATCACCTCGAAATGCGACCCCGGGATCGGCTTGCCCATCGAGCCCGGCTTCACCGGCATGCCGGGATAGTTCAGGATCGTCATCAGCGTCTCGGTCTGGCCGTAGCCGTCGAGCAGATCGAGCCCGGTGGCACGCTTCCACTTCGTGACGACCTCGGGGTTCACCGACTCGCCCGCGGACACGCACAGGCGCAGCTTCGCGAATCGCTGCACCGAGAGATCGAGCTGCACGAACTGGCGGAACTCGGTGGCCGCCGCGCAGAAGACATCGACCGGGTGCTCGGCGAGCAACTCGAGGCGGCGGCGCGCGTCGAACACGCCGTCGTGGAACATCACCGCCGCGCCCGCGCCCCAGGGGCCGAACAGCGAGCTCGTGCCGGACTTCGACCAGCCGGTGTCCGCGGTGCACCACAGGAGATCGTCGGGCCCCACGCCCTGCCACGTGAGCGCCGAGTACTTCCAGGCCCAGATCGCGCGTGCCGCGTGCGTCACGCCCTTGGGCATGCCGGTGGACCCCGACGTGTAGTACAGGATCGCGGGCGCCTCGGCGGGCGTGTCCGCGCATACAAACTCGCCGGGCTCGCGCGCGGCTTCCGCCGGCAGGTCGATCCAGCCGTCGGCCGCGCCGATGCACGCGCGCACGCGCAGCGTCGCGTTGCCCGCGTACTTGGCGACGTTGGCGGGCGTCGTGATCACGCCGGCGGCGTCGCAGTGCGCGATCCGGTAGCCGACGTCCTTCGCGGTCAGCATCTCGATGCACGGCACCGGCACCGCGCCGAGCTTCGTGCACGCCGTCATCGCGAAGTGCCAGTCGGCCAGGCGCGGCAGCTGCACGAGCACGCGGTCGCCGGCGCGCAGGCCGGCACGCGCGAGCACGCGCGCGTATTGCGCGGATCGGCGCGCGACGTCGGAGAACGCGTAGCGAACCGCCGCGCCGGCGTCGTTCGTCGCGAGCAGCGCGAGCCGGTCACGCGCGGCGGCGTGCGCGTCGACGACGTCGCGGCCGAAGTTGAACGTGCGCGGCGGCTCGGCGCGAAACTCGCGCACGGCGCGGTCGTAGTCGAACACGGTGGAGATCGTCACGGCAAGGTCCTTCGGATCGCGAGGACTCATTATCGGGCGACAGCGTCCGAGGGCGAAACGTCGATGACCGCCGGGGTCTTACGGGATGGCCAGCAGCGCCTTGATCCGGGCGCGCACTTCGAGCATCACGGAGGGCGGCACGCAGCCCATCCGTCGCGCGCGACGCACCCGCCAATCGAGTGACTTGACCTGGTCGGACAGCACTACGCCGTCCTGGCCTTCGATGCTGACCGCCACCTCGAACGGATACCCCTTGACTCGCGTGGACAACGGGCAGCAGAGCATCAGATCCGACTTCCGGTTGTAGATCGCCGGGCTCATGACGAGTGCTGGCCGGCGGCCCGCCTGCTCGCGGCCGGCTTGCGGGCCGAACGCGAGCCAGACGACGTCTCCGGCGTCGGGAACGTACGCTCGCGCGCCCACTACAAGGACTCCTTGCCGACCGGCCCGCCGAAGTCCGCTTCGTCGTGGCGGTTCTTCGGCGTGATCGCCGCGACGAGATCCTCCAGCGAATACTCGGGATTGCGCACGGGCTCGATCACGATCCGTCCTTTGGATGCCCGGAGGGTCACCCGTTGCTCCAGCGAGAACGACGCGACCTTCATCGCCGCCGACCCGATGCGGATGGCCGGACTGTTTCCCCACTTTCGGATGACCGCGCCCAAAGAGACCTCCGCTTCTTGCGACGATGTGTCTACATTGTAGACACTCGCCGGTCCCTCGGCAACGTGCTCGCCGGCCCTTCGTGCCGATCCCTTCGGACGATCCGGGGGGGACTTCTTCTTCACTGTTGCGGCCGCTTTCTGAGCAGGTACCGCTGCGTCCCGTCCATCACGAGCTCGCCGCGCTGGTTGTGGATCGTGACCTTCATCTCGAGCACGCCGGTCGAGCGCCCCGGCACGAGGCTCGCGACCTCGAGCAGCGGGTACAGCGTGTCGCCGACGTACACCGGCGCGAGGAAGCGGCTCGACTGGTCGATGAACGCCTTCAGCGAGTCCTCGACGGTGTGCGGGAACAGCCCCGCCCCGGCCGCCGCCTGGATCAGCACCTGGTAGCCGTGCGCGAGCATGTGCGGCATGCCGCGCGCGCGGCAGTGCTCGACGTCGTAGTGGATCGGGTGGTTGTCGCCGCTGGCGAGCTGGAACGCGGCGAACAGCGCGTCGGTCATCGTGCGCGACGGGATCGGGAAGCGCTCGCCGGGCGCGAAGTCCTCGAACCAGCGCTGCGGGGTCAGCCGGTACGCGTCGGGGTCGAACGCGGCCGTCGAGCCCGCGGGGGTGTCGGTGTTCATCGATTCGTTCTCCGGGTGTCGGACGCGCTCGCGCGTGCCGATCAGCGCGCGACGCGCGCGAGGAACTCGAGCACCCGGGCGGCGATCTCCTCGGGTCGTTCGGGCAGCATCGCGTGACCGGCGCCGTCGATCTCGTGCAGGATCACGCGCGCGCCGAATTCGGCGGCGAGCGCGCGCCCGTTCTCCGGTGGTGCGACGGCGTCCTGCACGCCCTGCACGACGAGCATCGGCGCGCGGCCGGCGCTCCACCAGCGTTCCACCGGCGAGGCGCGCGTGGCCGCGCTCTGCATCTGCGCCACCGGCGCAAACCAGCCGTTGCGCCAGACCGCGGGGTCGTTGCCGGGCGCGAAGAACGCGACCTCGACCGCGTGCAGGTGCCGGTCGGCGGGCAGCGTCGGATCGAAGACCGCGGTCAATGCCTCGCGCGCCCCCGGCTTCATCGCGGCCTTGCCGCCGGCCGCGAGCATCACGACGCCCGCGACGCGCTCGGGCCACTCCGTGGCGAGCGTGCGCGCCACGCGCTGGCCGAACGCATGGCCGATCGCGACGACCCGGCCGGTCGGGTCCGGCACGCACGCGAGCGCGTCCAGCGCGAGGTCGTGAAGGGTCAGTCCCTGCATCGGCCCGCGACTGGCACCGACGCGGCGCGGCTGCGGCCGAACGGCGGTGTAGCCCGCGCCGGCCACGCGCGCGGCGAGCGCGTCGAAGTCTTCCGCCGGCCGCCCGAGCGACGCGATCATCAGCACCGCGGGGCCGCGTCCGTCGACGCGGCACTCGATCGCCGCGTCGCCGCGCGTCACGGTCCGGATCTCGGCGTGCCCGGCGCCCGCCGCGAGGCTCGCCGCGAGGCACGCCGCGAAGAAGGGCAGCGCGCGGGGGAAAGGCAGCGCGCGGGGGAAAGGCAGCGCGCGGGGGAAAGGCAGCGCGCGGGAGAAGGCGAGCGCGCGGGAGAATCCGAGTGCGCGCAGGCAGGAACGCGCGCGCAGGAGGGCGAGCATGCACAGGAACGCGAGCACCCGCGAAAAGGGGAGCTCCTGGGCGAAGGGGACGTGCACCGTTCGATCCTCGGCCGTCGTGGAACGCAATCCGCGCGCGCCCGACCTTCGGGCGCCGCGCGCTCGGCCGCCCAGTGTACGATGCCCTTCGCGCCCGCCCGTCGCGCGGCGCGGAGGGAACGGAACATGACGAGGCTGTACACGCAGGCGCAGCTGGACGAGATCGCGCGCCCGTACGAATCGCTCGCGATCGACGCGCTGCGCGAGGGCGACCTCGCGACCGTGAGTGAGCTGCTCGACCGCATGGGCACCGCGCACGCGGGCCTGGACGCGCTGTGCGGCCACGCGCTGGCGCGCAAGGTCGGCAAGCTGCGCCAGGACTTCGGCGAGGAGAAGACGCTCGCCGCGCTCGCTCGCATCGGCACGCAGGTCATGCGAACCTGGGTCGACGAGTTCGAGGCCGGGCGCGAGCGCGAAGCGATCGAGGCGCTGATCGCGGTCTTCAAGCAGCAGGTCGGCGCGGGCGTCGTGCCCGTGGGCGAGAGCGACGACGAGGTGATCGTCGACCTGGCGCCCTGCGGCAGCGGCGGGCGCTTCGAGCGTGCCGGAGCGACGACGAAGTACCCGACCTGGTACGCGGACTGGTCCGACGGCGTGTCGTCGTTCTGCCAGCTGTGCAAGGCCAGCCAGCGTGCGCTCAACGCCGCCGTCGGCGAAGACGTCTGGACCACCGAGAAGGGCCCGGACGGCTTCTGCCGTCAGCGCTACCGCAAGACCGCGCACCGCGGCGAGAAGCTCTTCGCGCCAGGCGAGCTCGCGCTCGCGTGCAAGACGCGCGCGCAACTCGCGTCGGAGCGGCTCGCCGCGGGCGACCACGACATCGAGACGCTGCTCGACGGCCAGCGCTTCGACTGGAAGCCGTGGCACGACCTCTCCATCTGCCTGCTCGAGTGCTTCTACGCGACCGCGCTCGAGCTCGGCGGCCCCGACTACCTGTCCGAGATGCTCGCGCAGACCTACGAGCCGGCGTTCGTCGCGGGCTTCCCGCGCTATGCCGCGATGACCGACGACGAGCTCGTGCGCGTCACCGCCGCGACCTGGAACTACCACTGCGCCGACTTCACGCTCACGGAGGAGGACGACCGCTTCGTCGTGCGGCTCGACCCCTGCGGCAGCGGCGGGCGGCTGTTCCGCGGCCAGGCGTGGCGCGACATGTTCCACTACGGCGATCCGCTCGCGCCGCTGATGCCCGAGCCGCACCCGATCAACTTCAACCGTTCGAACGCGCCGACGTACTGCACGCACTGCGCGGCGTCGAACCGGGCGCAGTTCAACGGCGGGCCGCTGTTCTTCGTGATCGACGGCCACGCGCAGAAGGAGCCCGGCATGCCCTGCCGGCAATACACGTACAAGACCACCGCCCGCCGCGAGGACGTCGATCCGTCGCTGTTGCGCCAGGTGGGCCTGGAGCGCGTCGCGCCGCTCGCGCTCGCGACGCGCGCGCCGAAGGCGGCGGCGCCCGGGAGCAAGGCGTGAGCGCCGCGGCGCCGCGCGGCGCATTCGACCTCTCCGGCAAGGTCGCGCTCGTGACCGGCTCGAGCGGGGGGCTGGGCGAGGCGACCGCGCGCGTGCTCGCGCAGCAGGGCGCGCACGTGATCGTGAGCAGCCGCAAGCAGGCCGAGTGCGACAGGGTCGCCGAAGCGTTCCGCGCGCAGGGCCTGAGCGCGGAATCCCGAGCCTGCCACATCGGGCGCATGGAGGACATCGACGCGATGGCCGCGCACCTCGGGCAGGCCCACGGCGGGCTCGACGTCCTCGTGAACAACGCGGTGCTCAGCCCGTGGCGCTCGATCCCCGACACCGACCCGCCGCTCTTCACCAAGACCGTCGAGGTGAACCTGCGCGGCTACTGGTACCTGTCGAGCGCGGCGGCGAAGCTGATGAAGGCGCGCGGCGGCGGCAGCATCGTCAACATCGCGTCGGTCGCGGCGCTGCACCCGGACCGCGGCCTGGCGCTGTACTCGACGCTGAAGACCGCGCTGATCGGGATGAGCCGCTCGTTCGCGCTCGAGTGCGGCGCCGACGGCGTGCGCGTGAACACCATTCTTCCGGGGCTGTTCCTCACCAAGCTCGCCGACAAGTACAACGACGCAGAGCGCGCGAAGGTGATCGAGCGCACGCCGCTCGGGCGCTTCGGTCAGCCCGAGGAGATCGGCTACGCGGTGGCGTACCTGTCGTCGCGTGCCGGTGCGTTCGTGACCGGCGCGAGCCTGGTGGTGGACGGCGGGCTGAGCGTCGGGCTGATGTAGCCCGGCGCGGGACGGCGGCGCGATAGCGCCGCAGGGTCGTCGGCGCGGTGGCGCCGGAAGGTGATGCGGCGCGGTGGCGCCGCCAGGAGCGCGGGATGGACATGAAGGACAGGGTCGCGATCGTGACGGGCGCGGGCGGGGGCATCGGCCGCGCGATCGCGCTGGAACTCGCGCGCCGCGGGGCGGACCTCGCCCTGCTGGACCCCGCCGCGTCGGTCGACGAGAGCGCGGTGCAGTGCGCGCGGCTCGGCGCGCGCGTTCACGTCGAGCGCACCGACGTGTCCGACGCGGCCCAGGTGCGCGCCGCGGTCGAAGCGGTGCGCGCGAAGCTCGGGCCGGTGGACTGCCTCGTCAACAACGCGGGCATCACGAACCACATCGCGCCGCTGCGGCGCATGACGCGTGAAGGCTGGGACCGCGAGCTCGAGGTCAACCTGACCGGCCCGTTCAACCTGATCCAGGCGGTGCTGCCCGACATGATCGAGCGGCAGTGGGGCCGCATCGTCAACATCGCGTCGATGGCGGCGCGCGCGGGCCTGTACAACCAGGCCGGCTACTCGGCGTCGAAGGCCGGGCTGGTCGGGCTCACGCACAACGTGACGCTGGAGCACGCGCGCCACGGCATCACCTGCAACGCGGTGCTGCCGGGGCTGATCGAGACGCCGGTGGTGGCGACGATGCCGCGCGCGATCCTGGCCCAGGCGATCGCGCTCACGCCGGCACGGCGCACCGGGCGGCCCGAGGAGGTCGCGGCGCTGGTCGCGTTCCTGTGCTCGGACGCCGCGGGGTTCGTCAACGGCACCGAGATCGACATCGACGGCGGCTCGCGAATGTGCCCGGTGGTGCTGGGCAGCGTGCGCGAGCTCGAGGCCCGGGCCGCGCTGATGGCGGGCGGCACGAGCGCGCCGGGGGGCTGAGCCGGACGTTCGAGGCGCATCGCGACGAGCCGGTGAACCGGCGCCGCGCGTGAAGCGGCGCCGCGGCCGGGCGCGGCGAGGAGCGGCCTGGCCGACCCGACCCGTGGTGCCCGGCAGCCGTCCGGACCGGTCCTGTCGCGCGGACCCCACCGTTTGTCCTGGACGCGCCGCCGTTCGTGACTCATTTCCTTCGAATTCCCCGACGATGGCGCTCCACTGAACGTGAGGCACGGCCCGGGATCGCGTTAGACTGCCGGGCATTCTGAATGGGTCGAATTACCATGACGCGCCTTCGCGACCTGCTGTTGGCCCTCGCGCTCGTACTCTCGGGCGGCTCGCTCGTGCACGCGCAGGACGCCGGGGAGCCGATCGGCCAGGTCAAGACCGTCGGTGGAACCGCCTGGGTGGTCACCGGCGCGGCCAACGTTCCCGCGGCGCCCGGCACCCCGGTCTACGTTGGAAGCGTGCTGCGCACCGGGCCGAAGGCCTCGCTCGGCGTCGCGCTGCGCGACAACACGCTGCTGTCGCTGGGCGGCGAGTCCGAACTGGCGCTCGACGAGTTTCGCTTCGCGCCCGCGCGCAACTCGCTCGGGCTGGTCGCGCGGATCGGCCGCGGAACGCTGGAGTTCGTCTCCGGGATGATCGCGAAGCTGCGGCCCGAGTCCGTGCAGGTGAAGACGCCCACCGGCACGCTGGGCGTGCGAGGAACCCGGTTCCTGGTCAAGGTCGACGAGTGATCCTGCGCCTGCGCGTTCCCGCCGGTCTCGCGACGGCGCTGCTCGCCGTCGCCTGCGCGGCACCGCCGCCACCCCCGCCCGCGCCGCCGCCGCCCCCCGCCGGGCCACGCTCGTACGTCGTGCTCGAGCGCAACGCCGACGGCACGACCGGCGCGGTCGTCGTCCAGGGCCCGCGCGGAACCACCGTCATCGAGCGCGCCGGCCAGGCCGCGACGCTCGACGGCGCGCCGCTGCCCGGCGCGTTCGCGATGACGCCCGAGCGCGTCGAGCGCGAGTTCGGCGCGGCGATCGCCGCACGGCCGCGGGCCGCCGAAGTCTTCCGCCTGTATTTCGAGACCGGGCGGGCGGTGCTGACGCCGGCGTCCGAGCGGCTGGTCGGCGACATCCTCGCCGAGATCGCGACCCGTCCCGGGGTCGACGTGTCGATCATCGGGCACACCGACACCGAGGGCGACGAGGCGATGAACGAGCGGCTCGGGCTGGAGCGCGCGCGCTGGGTCGAGGCCCTGCTGCGCCGGCGCGGGCTGCCGGCGACCGAGCTCACGGTGACGTCCCACGGCGAGCGCAACCTGCTCGTGCCCACGCCCGACAACGCGTCGGAGGCGCGCAACCGGCGCGTCGAGGTGATCGTGCGCTGACTCAGGTCGGCAGCTCGACCCGCAATTCGTCGATCACGCGAAAGCGCGAGCGGTCCGGGCGCACCGTCGGGCCCGCGCGGCGCAGGTTCGGGAAGCGGTCCATCAGCTTCGTGAACGCCACCGTCGCCTCCATGCGCGCCACCCCGTTGCCGGCGCAGAAGTGCGCGCCGTGCCCGAACGCGACGTGCCGGTTCGGGTCGCGTCCGGCGTCGAAGCGGTCGGGGTCGGCGAACTGGCGCTCGTCGCGGTTGGCCGACGCGATCGCGACGTGCAGGAACGTTCCCGCCGGCAGCTTCTCGCCGCACAGCTCGAAGTCGACGAGCGCGCGCCGGTTGCCGATCTGCAGCGGGCTCTCGAAGCGCAGCATCTCCTCGATCGCGGTCTTCAGCAGCGTGCGGTCGCGCCGCACGCGCTCGAACTCGCCCGGGTGCTCGAGCAGCAGGTGCACGCCGTTGGCGATCAGGCTCGTCGTCGTGTCGTGGCCGGCGTTGAGCATGAAGACGCAGTTGTGGATGATCTCGAGCTCGGTGAGGCCTTCGCCCGCGTCGTGCGCCTCGATCAGCGCGCGCAGGATGTCGATCTCGTCGCGCTCGGCGGGGTGGCGGCGCTTCCACGCGATCAGCTCGCGCAGGTAGGCCTTGAACTCGTCGACGGCGCGATTGCCCTCGGCGAGCTGCTCCGGCGTTCTCACCGGCTCCAGGCCGCCGAGGATCAGGTTCGCCCAGCGCCGCAGCGGCTCGCGCTCGGAGCGCGGCACGCCGAGCAGGTCGCCGACGAGGTTCAGCGGGATCGCGAGCGCGAACTCGCTCATGACGTCGATCACGCGCCGCTCGCGCGCCTGGTCGAGCAGCTCGTCGACCATCGCGCTCACACGCTCTTCCATCCGGCGCAGCGTCTGCACCGCGAAGAACGGCGCGAGCAGCTTGCGCACCCGCGTGTGGTAGGGCGGGTCGTTGAACACCAGCGACGTCGTGTGGTGCTCGTACAGCGGCGAGTCGCCGAACTTCGGCTTGAAGTCGACGCGCTTGTCCGACGAGAAGCGCGCGGCGTCGGTGAGGATCTCGCGCACGTCCTGGTAGCGCGTGACGACGACGGAGCCGTCGGGCTGGCGGCACGCGGGCGCGTGGTCGCGCAGCATCCGGAAGTCGGGGTACGGATCCTGCGCGAACGTGTGCCCGACCCTGGCGAGCACGAATCCGGGAGCGGTGTACGGGTCGAGTCTCATCGCGATCGGTCCTTCGTGCGGCGGCGGGAACGCCCGCGGATCGCGGGGGCGCGTGGCGCCGTCCGGAAAGCCGCTAGGATAGCCCTTCCCCGAACGGCGCCGGCGGCGCCCGCGGTCCAACGAGACGAGGAGCAGCAGACGTGCGCATTGCATTCGCAGCGGGGTTCGCGACCGCGCTCGCCGCCGGCGTCGCGTGCGCCGCGTCGCCGCCGCCGGTCGGCGCCGAGCACGGCATGGTGGTCAGCGCGCAGCAGCACGCGACGCGCGTCGGCGTGGACGTTCTCCGCCGAGGCGGCAACGCGGTCGACGCCGCGGTCGCGGTCGGCTACGCGCTCGCGGTCGTGTACCCGGCCGCGGGCAACCTCGGCGGCGGCGGCTTCATGACGCTGCAGCTCGCCTCCGGCACGAAGACCTTCGTGGACTTCCGCGAGCGCGCGCCGCTCGCGGCGAACGCGGACATGTACCTGGACGCGGCCGGCCAGCCGGTGCGCGGCGCGAGCACGCGCGGCTACGGCGCCGCCGCGGTGCCGGGCACCGTCGCCGGGCTCGAGCACGCGCGCGAGAAGTACGGCACGCGCTCTCGCGCCGAGCTGATCGCGCCCGCGATCCGCCTCGCGCGCGAGGGCTTCGAGCTCGAGCAGGGCGACTCGGAAATGATCGGGATCGCCGCCGGTGCGCTCGCGCGCGATCCCGCGTCGGCCGCGATCTTCCTGGACGCGGGCCGCGCGCCCGCCGCGGGCACGCGCCTCGTGCAGGCCGACCTCGCGCGTTCGCTCGAGGCGATCGCGATCGACGGGCCCGCGGCGTTCTACCGAGGCCCGATCGCGCGCGCGATGGTCGAGGCGAGTCGTGCCGGAGGAGGGCGCTTTGCCGCGGCCGACTTCGAACAGTACGCGGTGCGCGAGCGCGCGCCGATCGAGTGCGACTACCGCGGCTATCACGTGGTGTCGGCGCCGCCGCCGAGCTCCGGCGGCGTCGTGCTGTGCCTGATGCTGCAGGTGCTCGAGGGCTATTCGCTGAAGGACTGGGGATTCCGGTCCGCGCAGGCGGTGCACCACCAGATCGAGGCGATGAGGCACGCGTATGCCGACCGCAACCACTGGCTCGGCGACCCCGACTTCGTCGACAACCCGGTCGCGCGCCTCCTCGACCCGGCGTACGCGGCCCGGCTGCGCGAAGCGATCTCGCCGCAGCGTGCCGGCGTGTCGCGCGAGATCCGCCCCGGCGTGCCGCCTCACGAGGGCAGCCACACCACGCACTACTCGATCGTCGACGCCGCGGGCAACGCGGTGTCGGTCACGTACACGCTCAACGGGTGGTTCGGCGCCGCGGTCACGGTGCCCGGCACCGGCATCGTGCTCAACAACGAGATGGACGACTTCACGGTCAAGCGAGGCGTGCCGAACTTCTACGGCCTCGTGCAGGGCGACGCGAACGCGATCGCGCCGGGCAAGCGGCCGCTGAGCTCGATGAGCCCGACGATCCTCACGCGCGACGGCAAGCCGCTGATGGTCGTCGGCACGCCGGGGGGCAGCCGCATCATCACCGCGGTGCTGCACACGATCCTGAACGTGATCGACTACGGCATGACGATCCAGGAGGCGGTGGACGCGCCGCGCTTTCACCAGCAGTGGCTGCCCGAGGCGACCGCGCTCGAGCCGTTCGCATTGAGCCCCGACACGCGCCGCCTGCTCGAGGCGATGGGCCACGTGTTCACGGAGCAGCGGCCCGCGAATCACGTCGCGGCGATCCTGGTGGGCGCGCCGTCGCTCGGCGGGCGCCCGCGCGGCAAGGCGCGCGTCTACGGCGCGAACGATCCGCGCTACGGCACCGGGCTCGCGCTCGGGCACTGACTGACGCGCGGGCACCGACGCGCGGGCACCGACGCGCGGGCACCGACGCGCGGGCACCGACGCTCGGGCACCGACGCTCGGGCACCGACGCGCGGGCGATCGTCGACCCGCGCGAGCGCCCGCCGCGCGGCGGCGAGCCTACTTCGCCAGCCCCATCCGCTTCGCGATCTCCGTGTACACGCGCGTGCGCTCCTTCATGAACGCGTCCATCCGCTCGACGCCGACGCTGACGAGCTCGAACCCGTTCTTCGCCGCGAGCTCCTTCATCTCCGGGTCGTCGTTGAGCGACGCCCACAGGTCGGAGATCGCCTTGCGCGCGGCCGGCGGCGTCGACTTCGGCATGCCGATGCCGCGGAACGCGCCGTCGACCCAGTCGACGCCCAGTTCCCTGAACGTCGGCACGTCGGGCATCAGCGGGTGGCGCCTGTCCATCGCGACCGCGAGCGGGCGCACCTTGCCCTTGTTGACGATCGCGAACGGCGTGTACGTCATCGCGCCGTCGACGTGGCCGCCGATGACCGACGTGGCCATGTCGCCGGTGCCCTTGAACGGCACGTACGTGGTCCGGATCGAGAACGCGGCGTCCATGCGCTCGTGGGCCGCGTGGTTCGCGGAGTTCAGGCCCGAGCCGCCGAGCGTGAGCTTGCCCGGCGCGGCGCGCGCGGCCTTCAGGAAGTCCTGGAAGGTGCGGATCGGGCTCGACTCCGGCACCACGAGCACGTCGGGCGTGAAGTGGAACCAGAACACCGGCACGACGTCCTCGGTCTTGTACTGGACCTGGCCCTCGAGCGGCTGGAAGACGATGTGCGGCAGGTTCACGCCGACCACGTTCAGACCGTCGCCGGGCAGCGTGTTCATCATCGTCCACATCAGGCCGCCGCCGGCGCCGGGCTTGTACTGGACGATCGCGTCGATCTTCGGGCAGCGCTTCTTCAGCACCACCTGCTGGTGGCGGGCCGACATGTCGGACTCGCCGCCGGGCGGGAACGCCTGCCAGTAGACGACGTTCTTCTCGGGGCAGGGCTGCGCGAGGGCGGCCTGCGCGGCCACGAGGCAGGCGAGCGCGACGAGCTTCTTCATGGGGGCGTCCTTGGTTTCGCGAGCTTCCTCCGGCGCCGGTCCGCAATGCGCGAAGTCCGCCGCGCCGGCGGAGCGAGGCTATTGTAGGATCGACGCGCCCTCGCGGCCCACCCATCGCCGATCCGGAAGACACGCCCATGACCACGCCGATCCTCTTCAGCCCGCTGCGCGTGCGCGGCCTCGAGCTGCGCAACCGCGTCGTCGTCGCGCCGATGCACCAGTACGCGGCCGTCGACGGCTTCGCCAACGACTGGCACCTGATGAACGCGGGCCGCTACGCGGCCGGCGGCGCGGGCCTGGTGATCATGGAGTCGACCAAGGTCGAGCGGCGCGGCTGCGGCACCGTCGGCGACCTCGGGTTGTGGGACGACAAGTTCGTGCCCGGCCTCGCGCGCGTGGCCGGCTTCATCCGCCAGTGCGGCGCGGCGGCCGGCATCCAGCTCGGGCACTCCGGGCGCAAGGCGCGCTGCGGGCGGCCGTGGGAAGGCGGCAAGCCGCTGGTGCGCAGCGACGCGATCCCCGACTGGGACGCCTGGGAGCTGGTCGCGCCCAGCGCGATCGCCGCCGACGAGCGCTCGCCGGTGCCGCGCGCGCTGGAGCGCGACGAGATCCGCGCGATCGCGCGCGCCTGGGGCGACGCCGCCGCGCGCGCCGACGCCGCCGGGTTCGACGTCGTCGAGATCCACGGCGCGCACGGCTTCCTGATCCACGAATTCCTGTCGCCGGTGGCCAACCAGCGCACCGACGCGTACGGCGGCTCGCCGGAGAACCGGATGCGCTTCGCGATCGAGGTCGTCGAGCAGGTGCGGGCGCGCTGGCCCGCGCACAAGCCGCTGTTCCTGCGCCTGTCCGCCGAGGACGACGCCGGCTGGGGGCCGGCGCAGAGCGCCGTGCTCGCGGGCCTCGTCAAGCCGATGGGCGTCGACGTGATCGACTGCAGCTCCGGCGGCATCCTGGGCACGCCGCCCGCGGTCAAGCCCGACTACGGCTACCAGGTGCCGTACGCGGACAGCATCCGCCGCGACGCGGGCATCCTGACGATGGCCGTCGGCCTGATCGTGCACGCCGAGCAGGCCGAGCGCATCCTCGCCGACGGGCAGGCGGACCTGATCGCGCTCGCACGCGAGATGCTCTACAACCCGAACTGGGCGATGGACGCCGCGCAGAAGCTCGGCGCGGATCCGTCGTTCGCGATGGTGCCGCCGCCGTACCGGTTCTGGCTGTCCAAGCGCGCGTCCACGCTGCCGCAGGTCGTGCCGTCGACCTTCGCCACGCCGCGCTGACACGGCGCTGACGCCGCGGCGCCCCGTTGCGGTGCGCCGTCGCCCGCGCTGCGAGCCCCGCGGCGGCGGGCTAAAATAGAGGGCTTTCCGGAGCGCGCGGCCCGGTGCCGCGCGGGTTTCTCGTTCTCCGCCCGAATCCGACTTCTTCAGGAGCATCCGATGCTGCAAGCCTATCGCCAGGCCGCTTCCGAGCGCGCCGCCCTCGGGATCCCGCCGCTGCCGCTCGACGCCAGGCAGACCGCCGAGCTGGTCGAGCTGATCAAGAACCCGCCGGCCGGCGAGGACGCGTTCCTGGTCGAGCTGCTGTCGCACCGCGTGCCCCCGGGCGTCGACGATGCCGCCAAGGTCAAGGCGTCGTTCCTCGCCGCGATCGCGAACGGCGAGGTCAAGACCGCGCTGATTTCGCGTGCCAAGGCGACCGAGCTGCTCGGCACGATGGTCGGCGGCTACAACGTCAAGCCGCTGATCGACCTGCTCGACGACGCCGAGGTCGCGCCGATCGCGGCCGCGGGCCTGAAGCACACGCTGCTGATGTTCGACTACTTCAACGACGTCGCCGACAAGGCCAAGGCGGGCAACGCGCACGCGAAGGCCGTGGTGCAGAGCTGGGCCGACGCCGAGTGGTTCACGAGCCGTCCGGAAGTCGCGAAGAAGATCACGGTCACGGTGTTCAAGGTCGGCGGCGAGACCAATACCGACGACCTCTCCCCCGCGCCCGACGCCTGGAGCCGCCCCGACATCCCGCTGCACGCGCTCGCGATGCTCAAGAACGCGCGCGCCGGCATCACGCCCGAGGAAGACGGCAAGCGCGGCCCGATCCAGTTCATCGAAGACCTGAAGAAGAAGGGCCATCTGGTCGCGTACGTCGGCGACGTGGTCGGCACCGGCTCGTCGCGCAAGAGCGCGACCAACAGCGTGATCTGGCACACCGGCGAAGACATCCCGTTCGTGCCGAACAAGCGCTTCGGCGGCGTGTGCCTGGGCGGCAAGATCGCGCCGATCTTCTTCAACACGCAGGAAGACTCCGGCGCGCTGCCGATCGAGGTCGACGTCTCCGGGATGTCGATGGGCGACGTCGTCGACATCTATCTCTACGACGGCCGCATCGAGAAGGCCGGCCAGCAGATCGCGAAGTTCGCGCTGCGCAGCGACGTCCTGCTCGACGAAGTGCGCGCGGGCGGGCGCATCAACCTGATCATCGGCCGCAGCCTCACCGCGCGCGCGCGTGACGCGCTCGGCCTGCCGGCGTCCACCGCGTTCCGCCTGCCGCAGGCGCCGGCGGCGTCGAAGAAGGGCTTCTCGCTCGCGCAGAAGATGGTCGGCCGGGCCTGCGGCCTGCCCGAGGGCCAGGGCGTTCGCCCCGGCACCTACTGCGAGCCGCGCATGACCTCGGTGGGCTCGCAGGACACCACCGGCCCGATGACGCGCGACGAGCTCAAGGACCTCGCGTGCCTGGGCTTCTCGGCGGACCTCGTCATGCAGTCGTTCTGCCACACCGCCGCGTATCCGAAGCCGGTGGACGTGAAAACGCACCGCGAGCTGCCCGCGTTCATCTCCAGCCGCGGCGGCGTGTCGCTGCGCCCCGGCGACGGCGTCATCCACTCGTGGCTGAATCGCATGCTGCTGCCCGACACCGTCGGCACCGGCGGCGACAGCCACACGCGCTTCCCGGTGGGCATCTCGTTCCCGGCGGGCTCGGGGCTCGTGGCGTTCGCCGCGGCCACCGGCGTGATGCCGCTCGACATGCCCGAGTCGGTGCTGGTGCGCTTCAAGGGCAAGATGCAGCCCGGCATCACGCTGCGCGACCTGGTGCACGCGATCCCGCTGTACGCGATCCGCCAGGGCCTGCTGACGGTCGCCAAGGAAGGCAAGAAGAACGCGTTCTCCGGCCGCATCCTCGAGATCGAGGGCCTGCCCGACCTGAAAGTGGAGCAGGCGTTCGAACTGTCCGACGCGTCCGCCGAGCGCTCGGCGGCCGGCTGCACGGTGCGGCTGAACAAGGAACCCGTCATCGAGTACCTGCAGTCGAACATCGTGCTGCTGAAGAACATGATCGCCGGCGGCTACCAGGACAAGCGCACGCTCGAGCGGCGCATCCGCGCGATGCAGGACTGGCTGGCCGCGCCGAAGCTGCTCGAGCCGGATGCCGACGCCGAGTACGCGGCGGTCATCGAGATCGACCTCGCCGACATCAGGGAGCCGATCGTCTGCTGCCCGAACGACCCGGACGACGCGAAATTCCTCTCCGAAGTCAGCGGCACGAAGATCGACGAGGTCTTCATCGGCTCGTGCATGACCAACATCGGGCACTTCCGCGCCGCGGGCAAGCTGCTGGACGGCAAGAAGGACATCCCGGTGCGCCTGTGGGTGGCCCCGCCCACGCGCATGGACCAGGCCGAGCTGACCAAGGAAGGCCACTACTCGACGCTCGGCGGGGCCGGTGCGCGCATGGAGATGCCCGGCTGCAGCCTGTGCATGGGCAACCAGGCGCAGGTCAAGGAAGGCTCCACCGTGGTCTCGACCAGCACGCGCAACTTCCCGAACCGGCTGGGCAAGAACACGCAGGTGTTCCTGGCCTCGGCCGAGCTCGCGGCGATCGCGTCCAAGCTCGGCAAGCTGCCCACGCTGGCCGAGTACAACGCGGACATGGGCGTCATCAACAAGGACGCTGCGTCGGTCTACCGGTACATGAACTTCGACAAGATCGAGGAGTACGCGGAAGCCGCGAAGGCGGTGGCGGTCTGATCGCGGGCGGGGGCGCGCGCATCGCCGCTCGACGGCGTGCGCGCCCGGGGACGGCGTCGTGAAGCTCGACGAAGCCATCGGCCCGCACCTCGCGGAGCTGGTCGCGTTCCGGCGCGACCTGCACGCGCACCCGGAGCTCAAGTACGAGGAGCACCGCACCGCCGAGCGCGTGGCGGGCGCGCTCGCGGCGCTCGGGCTGCCGGTGCACCGCGGGCTCGGGCGCACCGGCGTCGTCGCGACGCTGCGCGGCAAGGGCCCGCGCGCGGCCGACCCGGCGCGCGCGATCGGCCTGCGCGCCGACATGGACGCGCTGCCGGTGCTCGAGGCCAACACGTTCGCGCACGCGAGCACGCACGCCGGCCGCATGCACGCGTGCGGCCACGACGGCCACACCGCGATGCTGCTGGGCGCCGCGACCGTGCTCGCGCGCTCGCCCGAGACGCTGGACGGCACCGTGCACTTCGTGTTCCAGCCGGCCGAGGAGGGCGGCGCCGGCGCGCGCGCGATGCTCGACGACGGCCTGCTGCGCCTGTTCCCGATGCAGGCGATGTTCGCGCTGCACAACTGGCCGGCGCTGCCGGCGGGCGAGTTCGGCGTGCGCGCCGGCCCGATCATGGCGTCGGCGAACCGCTTCGAGATCCGCGTGAACGGCCGCGGCGCGCACGCCGCGCAGCCGCACACGGGCGTCGACCCGATCCCGATCGCGTGCGCGATCGTCACGCAGATGCAGCTGCTCGTGTCGCGCAACGCAGACCCGCTCGACAGCGCGGTCGTCACGGTCGGCAAGATCGAGTCGGGCACGATCGAGAACATCATCCCGTCGCAGGCGGCGATCTACGGCACCTGCCGCACGCTGCGCCCCGAGACGCTGGCGATGCTGGTCGAGGGCATCGAGCGCATCGCGACGCACGTGGCCGAGGCGCACCGGGCGAGCGCCACCGTGATCATCAAGCCGGGCTACCCGTGCACGGTGAACCACCCGCGCGAGGCGCGATTCGCCGGCGACGTGATGGCCGAGCTGGTCGGCGAAGGCAAGGTGCACCGGGAGATCCTTCCCGCGATGACGTCCGAGGACTTCGGCTTCATGCTCGAGGCGGTGCCGGGCTGCTACGCGTTCATCGGCAACGGCGGCGTCGGCCACGCGTGCGCGGGGCTGCACAGCGCCGACTACGATTTCAACGACGACATCCTCGGGCTGGGCGCGAGCTTCTTCGCGCGGCTGGCGCGGCGGTGGTTCGAGCAGGCGGAGGAGTCCTGATGACGACCGGTTCGCAGTGCGCTTCACGGAGTGCCCCGGCGCGGGAATCGTCGTGTCCCGCGCAGCGCCGCCGGCGTTTGCGTCGGCTTTGCGCCGTCACCCTGGCCGCCGTGGCCTCGCTCGCCGCGGGCGTCGCCGGTGCGCAGACCGCCGCGTGGCCGTCGAAGCCGCTGAAGATCGTCGTCACGTACCCCACCGGCGGCACGACCGACGCCGCCGCGCGCCAGCTCGCCGAGCGGCTCGCGCCGGTGCTCGGCCAGCCGGTGCTCGTGGAGAACCGCGCGGGCGCGAGCGGCAGCATCGGCATGGACGCGGTCGCGAAGTCCGCGCCCGACGGCCACACGATCGCGTTCGCCGCGATCAGCCCGGTGACGCTGAACCCGCACGTGATGAAGGTGCCGTACGACGCGATGAAGGACATCGCGCCGCTCGCGCGCGTGATGTTCTCGCCGGTGTACGTGCTGGCCACGCCGGCGTTCACCGGCAAGACCTTCGACGACGCGATCGCGCAGGCGCGCGCGCGGCCCGGGCGGGTGAACCTCGCGACCTCCGGCATCGCGACCGTCGGCCACCTGATGCTCGAGGCGATCCGGCGCCGCGCGCAGGTCGACATCAATCACGTGCCGTACAAGGGCGGCGGGCAGGTGCTGACCGACGCGGTCGGCGGGCAGTTCGAGCTGCTCACCTCGAATCCGAGCCCAACGCTGAATGCGATGATCGCGCAGGGCAAGCTGCGCGTGCTCGCGGTGGCGGCGCCCTCGAGGCTGCCGGCCCTGCCGGACACGCCCACGCTCGCCGAGCTGGGTTACCCGGGCGCGAACCTCACGTCGGTGTTCGGCCTGTTCGCGCCCGCGAAGACGCCGCCCGAGGTCATGAAGCGGCTGAACGCCGAGATCAACCGCATCGTGCAGTCGCGCGACATGACCGAGCGCCTCGAGAAGCTCGACAACGTCGTGAGCACCGGCACGGTCGAGCAGTTCGCGGCGCAGGTCGCGGCCGAGTTCGACGCGAACGCGAGGATCGTGCGCGAGGCGGGCATCCGCGCGGAGTAGGGACTGCGCGCGCGAGAGCGCGGCGCGCTACTGCCGCGCCGCGCCGATCACCTGCGACTCGCCCACGCGCAGGTCGTGGTACCGGTCGCCGAAGGCCTTGCGGAAGGCCTCGATCGTCTCGTCGCTGCTGTCGTGGGGGCTGAGCGAGACCCACTGCAGCCCGAGTCCGGCCAGCGTGCCGATCTCGCGTTGCACGTCCGCCGCGCCGAGGCCGCCGAACGGCCCCCACGCGGCGAAGCGCTGGGTGTCGATGCCGGCGACGATCGCGCGCCCGTGCGGAACCGGATAGTGCAGCCCGCCCACGATGCCGACCAGCGGCGCGTCGAAGAGCTGCCGCGTGCGCTCCAGCACCGCCGCGAGCCCCTGGTGGCCGCAGCCGACCAGCAGCACGATGCCCTTGCCCTGCACGCTGAACGCGAGCGCCTGCTCGGCGATCGGACCGATGAAGAGATGGCCGGTGATCGGGCCGATCGTCGCGACGCCGGGAGCGATGACCGCAGGCGCGCGGACGGTGATCGGCTCGAGGCCCGGATACTTCATCGGCTCCGGCGCGAAGACGCGCTTGCCCGCGAGGTCGGTCTGCACCTTGCCCGGCGAGAAGGTCTTCGCGCGCGCGAAGCCCGGCCCGCCGACGTGATCGAGGTGCGCGTGCGAGATCACGACGGTGTCGACGTCGGCGAGCGACACGCCGAGCTCGCGCATGTTCGCGAGCAGCGGCGACGGGTCGTCGTTGCCGGCATTCGCGCCGACGTCGAAGAGAATCGTGGCGCGGTCGGTGCGAACGAGGTACGACACCCCGGCCTCGCCGCGCAGCCCGGGACGCGCGACGTTCCAGTCCACCAGCGGCAGGATCTCGAGAGTGCGCGTCTCGCCGATGTCCAGGCGCGCGACCGGCGCGGCGGGGGCCGCCGCCGTGCCCTGGGCGCACGCGGGCCGCGCGACGGGGAGGGCGAGCAGGAGAACGGACGCGGCGGCGCAGGCGAACTTCGCGGCCGCACAGGATGGCGTGCGCATCACGGCAGACTCCCTGGGAGGGAACGAAACCCGATGCCTCTTTCGAGGACGAGGATGGTCCGCCCCGGCGATGCCCGCCACGACAATCGTCATTGATCCGAATGACCGCTTCGAAGTCGCCCGCACGCGCCGTCTCGCCGATCCGCGGCGCCGCGCACGGCGCCGCCTGCCGGCACCGGGGCCCGGACAACTTCGCGTTCAGCGCTCGCCGGCGTCCTCGAGGTCGGCGTCGAGCGCCGGACGGATGCGTCGGCGCAGCGTGGCGACCGCGAGCCACGCGAGGACCGCGCCGCCGGCGAGCGCCGCCGCGGTGATCGCCCAATCGTCGCCGGAAATCGTCTCGTAGCGCAGGCGCACGCCGCGGCCGAGCGCGGAGGCCCGCGGCGCCACGCCGCCGATCACCATCAGCGACGCGAGGGTCGCCAGCACGCCCAGGACCACCCAGGCCATCGGGCGAACGAACCAGACGGTCGCGGCGGCGAAGCACAGCAGCAGCAGCGGGGGCAGCAGGCCGAAACCGTAGACGTCGCGCACCGCGAAGAACGGCAGGCTGGCCAGGACGACCGCGAGCGTCCGCGCGAGATAGGCCCCCAGCGGGGACCGCGTCCCCGCGCGCCGCAGCGTGCCGTGGAGCGCCATCTGCGCGTGCACGAAGGCCACGACCGCCTCGAAGTTCCCCGGCAGGCAATGAACTCGCAGCAGCGTGCGCCAGCCGTTGCGAAGCGCGATGCTGAGGGTGGCGGGCTCGACGACCGCCCGGAACGCGCCGCTCCAGCGCAGCCCCTGGCGTTCGCCGGCGGTCGCGAGCAGCCCGCTGCCGGTGAGCGCGGCGCTGCCGAGGATCAGTCCGGCCAGGACGCTCGCCCGGTTCACCGCGCGGCCGGCGCGGTCGATCGACTCGACCACGACGCCCTGCCCGTCGACGGTGATGCGGACGTGCAGCCGGTTGCGAAACAGCAGCGCCGCCACCGCGAGGCCGGTCGCGAACATCGCCGCCCCGATCCCGAACAGCAGCAGCGCCACGCCGGGGATCGCGCGCCACTCGCCCTGGAGGCCGAGCAGCAGCCCCACCAGCGCAGTGACCAGCGCCGGCGCGCCGAAGAAGGCCTTCGCGAGCGCGCCGAGCATGTGACGATTGCCGATCACCGGCACGCCGATCTCCCAGGCCATCGATTGCACTGCGCGCGATTCGGTCATGTCGATAGGGGTCGGGTCGGCGTTCCGGGCGCCCGCGCGCTCGATCACCGGTGCGTTTGGGCGCACCGGCGTCGCGCGTGCCGCACCGCGATGATATTCGGAGTTCGGCCTCCGAGAAAGCAGTCGCGGGCGGGCGCCGCGCGGCGGCGTTGGCGGTCTCGCGGGGTTCGTGCCACCATCGCGCCTCGCCCCGGCCGAGGAGTCGCCCCGATGACCTTCAAGAAATCCCCCCATCCCCCGCTGCCGAGGCGCCGGCTCGGCGCCGCCGGACCGCTCGTCGGCGCGCTCGGCCTGGGCTGCATGGGCATGAGCGAGTTCTACGGGCCCACCGACGAAGCGGCGTCGGTCGCGACGATCCTGCGCGCGATCGACCGCGGCGCGACGCTGATCGACACCGCCGACATCTACGGCTACGGCGACAACGAGGCGCTGGTGGGCCGCGCGATCGCCGCGCGCCGCGACGAGGTCGTGCTGGCGACCAAGTTCGGCATCCTGCGCAAGCGCGAAGACCCGACGTACCGGGGCTTCAGCGGCACGCCGGCGTACGTGCGCCAGGCCTGCGACGCGTCGCTCGCGCGGCTGGGCGTCGACGTGATCGACCTGTACTACGTGCACCGCATCGACACCGTCACGCCGATCGAGGAGACGGTCGGCGCGATGGCGGAGCTCGTGCGCGCGGGCAAGGTGCGCTGGCTGGGCCTGTCCGAGGTCGGCCCGCGCACGCTGCGGCGCGCGTGCGCGGTCGCGCCGATCGCGTGCGTGCAGACCGAGTACTCGCTGTTCAGCCGCGAGATGGACGCGATGCTGCCGGTGATGCGCGAGCTCGGCGTCGCGTTCGTCCCCTACAGCCCGCTCGGCCGCGGGATGCTGACCGGCGCGGTCGGGGGCGCCGACACGCTCGCCGCCGACGACTTCCGGCGCTCGCAGCCGAGGTTCGCGCAGGGCAACGCGGCGGGCAACCTCGCGCTGCTCGACGCGTTCCGCGCCATCGCCCGGGAGCGCGGCTGCACGCCGGCGCAGCTCGCGCTCGCGTGGGTGCTCTCGCGCGGCGACGACGTGGTGCCGATCCCCGGAACGCGCTCGGTCGCGAGGCTCGACGAGAACCTCGGCGCCGCGTCGGTCGCGCTCGACGCGGCGACGCTCGCGCGCATCGAGGCGCTGCGCCTGCACGAGCGGGTGTCCGGCACGCGATATCCGGACATGGGGTTCACGATGCGGGAGTCGGTGTGAACTCGGGAACGGCGCCGCCGGCTCACCGCTGCCTGCGCCGAGGTCGGTTCGCTTCGACGATCGCCACGGCGAGGTCGATCGACGTGCGCACGCGTCCGGCGTGCCCCACGTAGTACGAGAGCGCCTCCTCTGCGCGGCGCCTGAGGGCGCGTGCGGTGATCAGCCCGTCTTGTGAGAGGGCGGCGATGTCGCCGCGGTCGTGTTCCTCGAACCGGCCGATCTTCGAGACGGCGAGGTCCACCGGCGAGAGCGCGCGCAGTTCCAGCACGCCGGGGTCGACGCCGGGGATCGCCAGCGGAATCGAGTCTCGCATCGCGTCTTCGTGGAGCAATCCCAGCGTGTCGTTGTACTGCCTGTCGAAGTACAACAGTCGCGGCTCGCCGCGGGCGTCCAGGTAGTAGACGTCCAGATCTTCGGGCAGCAGGATCCTGGACGAAAATACCGCGTCCACGTCCTCGGTCGCGCGCACGCCCGTGTACAGGTGCATCGCCGCGCCCCCGGCGATGAACATGTGCACCGGAAGACGAGCGGGGTCGACGTCGGCAAGTGCCGCTGCGATCCTGGCCGCGATCTGCGCCAGCGCCGCCACGAACGACGGATCCGCCTTCGGGCTGGGCCGGCGTCGTCGCGTCACGTCAGTTCGGGACTTGCCGCGGCTGGCGCAGCAGGTGCCGCAGCATCGGGAGGAAGCGGCCGGGCCTGACCGGCGAGCGCGACAGCCAATGGGTGAATGCCGGGACGGACCTCACGCCCGGATGCAGCGCTTCCGCCAGCCTGGCGAAGCGGCCGTCGGGGTCGAGCCCATTGGCGCTGGCGACCAGATTCGCGACCCCCGCGACGAAGAATCCTGGCCCGAGCGCGCGCCAGCGCTCCGGGGTCGTGTCACCCAGTGCGCAAAGGCGCAGGAGACGCTCCTCGGTCTCGCGCGTGAACGACGCCGGGAACGATGCCTCCTCGCCGACGCTCCCGCCGCAGTCGGTGCGCAGCGCGATCGAGAGCCCGCATCCACGGGCGAGCGCCTCGAGCGTGTGTGCGTCGCAGGATTCACGCCGGCGAACCCGGCAGAGCGTCTCGTGCCGCAACCCCGCCGCCTGCGCCCACTGGCGATCGGTCATGCCCTGCCGGCGGGCATGGCGCGACATCGACTCGAGGAGGGCGGCAATCATCGCAGGTGGTTTGATCGACCGATCAACACACTTATAGCATGCGTTGACCGATCGATCAATTCGGCCGGCTGACCGGTCGGCCGCTCAGAGATCTCGCCGATGTCAGACCGCCATCAGCACCGACGTCCTGAACCCCAGCACGACCTCGTCGCGCTGGTTGATCATCTCGTTGGCCACCGACACGACCCCGCGCGAGGGGTCGCGCGTCTCGCGCCGCTCGGTCACCGTCATGCGCAACCGCAGCGTGTCGCCCGGGCGCACCGGCACGTGGAAGCGGAACGCGTCCATGCCCAGCCCGGCGAGCACGCCGGGCCCGAGCAGCGTCTCCATCATGCCGGCCGACAGCGACGCGGTCAGGAAGCCCGGCACGATGCGCCCGCCGTGCGGGCCCACGGTGCGCGCATGCTCGTCGTCGATGAAGATCGGCAGGCGAAGCCCCGCCCAGTTCGTGAACGTGACGAGGTCGGTCTCGGTGACGGTGCGCCGGTAAGACTCGAACACCGCGCCCGGCTCGAGGTCCGTGAAGCGGTGCGCGGGCGCGCGCCGGGCCGGCGGCGCGCCGGCCGCGTCAGTCATTGCGGATCCCCAGGGCCCTGATCAGGCGCGCCGCCTTCTCGACCTCGGCCTTCATCAGCCCCGCGAACTCCTCGTTGGGGATGTCGACGAGCTGCGCGCCGACGCCGACCAGGCGCTCGCGCACCGCCGGCGCCTGCACGGCCTTCATGATCTCGGCATTGAGTTTGGCGATCACGTCGCGCGGCACGCCCGCGGGCGCGACGAAGCCGTACCACAGTGGCGTCGCCACGTAGGACGGCATCTCGAGCGCCTCGGCCATCGTCGGGACGTCGGGCAGCGCGGGCGTGCGGCGCGCGTCGATCACCGCGAGCGGGCGCACCTTGCCGGCCCGGATCTGCGGCAGCGCGAGCGGCAGCGCCGACGGGTACATCGCGAGCTGGCCGCCGATCACGTCGGTGAGCGCCTGCGCGGTATTGCGGTACGGCACCTCGACGATGTTCACGCCCGCGGCCTGCTTGAACAGCTCCGTCTCGAACTGGCTCGGCGTGCCCTTGCCCGACGACGCGTAGCTCAGCTTGCCCGGGTTGGCCTTCGCGTACGCGATCAGTTCCTTGAGCGTGCGGAACGGCGCGTCGGGGTTCGCGCACAGCACGATCGGCACGTCGCCGACCTTCGCGACCGGGACGAAGTCCTTCAGGGGGTCGTACGGCGGGGTCGCGAACAGGCCCGGCGCCAGCGTGAACGGGTTGGCCGCCATCAGCAGCGTATAGCCGTCGGCGGCGGACTTCTGCACGAACGTCGTCGCGACCACGCCGCTCGCGCCGTCGCGGTTCTCCACCACCACCGGCTGGCCGGTCTGCTCCGAGACGCGCTGCCCGACCGAGCGCGCGACCACGTCGCTGCCGGTGCCGGCGGCGAACGGGACGATGATCCGGATCGCGCGATTCGGGAATCCGCCGGCCTGCGCGCGCGCGACGGCGGGCAGGGCGGTGGTGCCGGCGGCGGCGAGCGCGGCACTGCCCGCGCGGATGAGTTGTCGTCGGTTCACGTGTCCTCCTCTACTTCGAAGCCGGCTCGACCAGGACGCCCGCACCGCGCAGGCGCTCGATCTCGTCGTCGGGGAAACCGCAGTCGCGCAGCACCTGCGCGCCGTTCGCGCCGAGGCCGGGCCACTGTCCGCGCGGCTCGTCGTCGGCGGGAACGCTCGCGCCGGGGATGCGCGGAAAGCCGAACTCGCCGATGCCGGGCAGCGACACCGGCGGTGCCGCGTTCGTCGCGCGCACGTGCGGGTCGGCGAGCCAGTCCTGGATCGTGTTCACCGGGTTCACGAGCCCGCCCGCCTCGCTGATGCGCGCGATCCAGTGCGCCGCATCCTGGCGGGCGATCTCGGCGTCCAGTGCCTCGCGCAGCGGCCCGAGGTGCACGCCGCGCTGCTCGAAGTCGCGGTAGCGGGGGTCGGCGCGCAGGTCGGGACGCCCGAGCGCGTTGCACAGCGCGGTGAACTGCTCCTCCTTGGCGAGCGTGATCGCGATCCAGCCGTCGCGCGCCCGGTAGACGCCGGCCGGCGCGTTCAGCGGCTTCGGCTCGGCGCCGTCGATCCCGGCCTCGATCACCTTCAGGCCGAGGAACGCGGCGCTGGCCTGCAGCAGCGAGACGTCGAGCTTGCGGCCCGGCCCGCCGGCGAGCCGCGCGTAGAGGGCGACCGACACCGCCTGGAACGCGTACATGGCGGTCAGCATGTCGACGACCAGGAACCCGACCTTCGCCGGGGTTCCGTTCGCGTCGCGGTTGAACACCATCATGCCGGCGAACGCCTGCAGCACCGTGTCGGTGCCGGGGCGCTCCGCGTACGGGCCTTCCTGGCCGTAGCCGCTCACCGACACGTAGACGAGCCTCGGATTGGTCGCGGCCAGCGCCTCGTAGCCGAGCCCCAGCCGCTGCGCGACGCCGGGCCTGAAGCTCTCGAGCACCACGTCGCAGCGGTCGGCGATTCGGCGCACGACGGCGCCCGCGCCGGGCCGCTTCATGTCGATGGCGAGGCTGCGCTTGCCGCGATTGCCCGCGAGCGAGAGCGCGGTCTGCTCGCCGTGCCGGCGGCCGACGCCGCGGCTCCAGTCGCCTTCGGGGGGCTCGAGCTTGACCACGTCCGCGCCGTGCTGGGCCAGCAGCATCGCGCAATACGGGCCGGCGAGCCCCTGGCTCGCGTCGAGCACGCGCAGGCCGTGGAAGGGCAGCGGCGCGGCGGCCGCCTGGGTCGAAGCGTCTCGGGTCAAGGGTCCTCCGTCGGATCCGGGGCCGGTCGCGCTCTGCCCGGGGCCTCCCGCGCCCGCGGGCGCCGATCGCCGCGCCCGCGTTTGACCGGTAGCTTTCGAAATGCCAAAATATTTTTCACTATACTGAACTCTTGCGGCAGCCGGCGCAAGCCGCCGCGGTCCGAAGTCTCCCGTGCCGGCGCCATCCCCGAGGCAATTCCCATGAGCACCGACGACGACGACCTCTCCCACGAGCAGCGCCTGTTGCGCGACAACGCCCGGCGCTTCCTCGCCGCCGAGGTCTCGCCCCGGGTCGGCGAATTCGAGAAGCGCGGCGAGTTCGACTGGAGCCTGCCCGCCCGGCTGCGCGACTTCGGATTCCTCGGCGGATTCCTCGCGCCGGAGCAGGGCGGCTTCGGCATGTCGCACGCCGACTACGCGCTGCTGATGGAGGAGGCCGGCTACTGCTGGGGCAGCCTGCGCGCGATCCTGAACACGATGAACATGGCGGTGCTGATGCTCGCGAAGCTCGGCACGCCCGCCCAGCGCGAGCGCTACCTCGCGCCGCTGCTGGCCGGGCAGCTGAAGGTCTGGGTCGGGATCACCGAGCCGAACCACGGCTCGAACGTCGCGGGCATGGAGACGCGCGCGGTGCGGCGCGGCGACTCGTACCTGATCGACGGCGCGAAGCTGTGGATCACCAACGGCGCGATCGGCGACCTCGGCATCCTGATGGCGCGCGTCGCGCCCGACGAATCGGGCCCCGGCGGAATCACCGCGTTCCTGGTCGACCGCGCCGAGGACCGCTACGAGGCGAAGCGCGTGCACACGATGGTGCTGCGCGCGACCGTCACCTCCGAGATGGCGTTCCAGGCCATGGAGCTGCCGGCGACGCGGGTGCTCGGCCGCGTCGGCGAGGGGCTGAAGAACATCCTGGTCACGCTCGGCTTCGGGCGCCTGAGCGTCGCCGCGGGCGCGGTGGGGGCCGCGCAGCGCGCGTACGACCTCGCGCTCGAGTACGCGCGCACCCGCACGCAGTTCGGTGCGCCGATCGGCAGCTACCAGCTCGTGCAGAAGATGATCGTCGACATGCACGTGCAGACCGAGGCCGCGCGCCAGATGTGCCGTCGCGCCGCGCGCGCGCTCGACCGCGGCGCGGCCGGCCGGCTCGAGTGCTCGGCGGCCAAGCTCTTCTGCACCCAGGCCGCGCACGAGGTCGCGAACCTCGCGCTGCAGGTGCACGGCGGCTCGGGGTACAGCGAAGACCTGCCCGTCGAGCGGATCTTCCGCGACACGCGCGGGGGCATCATCCCCGAGGGCACGTCCGAGATCCAGACGCTGATCATCGGGCGCGAGCTGCTCGGGCTGTCCGCGTTCGGCACGCGCGACGCTTGAACGCCACCGCGCAACGGGCGCCAGGAGGGCCGAGACCATGACCGACAAGAACCGCCCCACCACGGGCATCTCCGACCACACCGCCGAGCGCATCTGGGTGCGCGGCGCCGACCTCGTCAATGACCTGATCGGCGGGCTCACGTTCACCGAGATGATCGTGTTCCACCTGACCGGCAAGCGGCCCACGCGCGCGCAGACCGTGCTGCTCGACGCGGTGCTGGTCACGCTGATGGAGCACGGGCTGACCCCGAGCGCGATCGTCACGCGGCTCACGTACGACGCGGCGCCCGAAGCGCTGCAGTCGGCGGTCGCCGCGGGCGTGCTCGGCGTGGGCAGCACGTTCATCGGCACGATGGAGGGCTGCTCGGCGCTCATCGAGGAGATCCTCGCCGCGCCCGAAGGCGTCGAGGCGCGCGCGCGTGCCGTCGCCGAGCGCCACCGCAAGGAGCGCAAGCCGATGCACGGCTTCGGCCACCCCTACCATCGCCCGGACGACCCGCGCCCGCCGCGGCTGTTCGCGCTCGCCGAGCGCGAGGGCGTGCCAGGCCGGCACATCGCGGCGCTGAAGACGCTCGCCGCCGAGGTCGATCGCGCGTACGGTCGGCACCTGACGATCAACGCCACCGGCGCGGTCGCCGCGGTGCTCGGCGAGATCGGGATCCCGCAGGCGGTGATGCGCGGCATCGCCGTGATCAGCCGCGCGGCGGGGCTGGTGGGCCACGTTCTCGAGGAGCGCGAGCGGCCGTCGGCGCGCTGGATCTGGGAGACGACCGAGGGCGGCATTCCGTACGACGGGGAGCGGCCGTGACCGGCGCGATCCGTGCGCTCGCGTGCGCCGCGATCGCGCTGATCGTCGCGCCGGTGCCGGCGCCGGCCGGGGCGCAAGCGTACCCCACGCGCCCGATCCGCCTCATCGTCCCGTTCCCGCCGTCGGGCTCCACCGACATCGTCGCGCGCACGGTCGCCGAGCGGCTGGGCACGAACCTGGGCGTGAACATCGTCGTCGAGAACCGCGCCGGCGCCACCGGCGCGATCGGGCTCGAGGCGCTCGCGCGCTCGGCGCCCGACGGCTACACGATCGGCCTGGGCACGATCGGCAGCGTCGCGATCAACCCGTTGGTCAGCCGCAACCTGGCCTGGGATCCGCAGCGCGACTTCACGCCCGTGGGAATGCTCGGCTCGACGCCGTTCGCGCTGATCGTGACGAACACGCTGCCGGCGCGCAGCTTCCAGGAGTTCGTCGCGCTCGCGCGCTCGAAGCCCGGCGCGCTCGACTACGCGACCGGCGGCATCGGCGGCTCGCAGCACCTGGCCGCGGCGCTGCTCGAGGACATGGCGGGAATCTCGATCCATCACGTCCCGTACAAGGGCAGCGGGCCGGCGATCACGGACCTGATCGGCGGGCAGGTCGCCGCGATGATCGAGCCCGCGGTCTCGGCGGCGCCGCACGTGAAGGCCGGCCGCGTGCGCATGCTCGCGCAGACGGGCGCCGCGCGCTCGCCCGCGTTCCCCGACGTGCCGACGGTGGCCGAGACGGTCCCGGGCTACGACGTCAGCGCCTGGTTCGCGCTCTTCGCGCCCGCGGGCGTACCGTCCGACGTGCTCGCGAAGCTGTCGTCGGAATTGCAGCGCGCGCTGAGGTCGCCGGAGCTCGTCGAGCGTTTCGCGCAAGCGGGCGTCGACGTCGCCGCGTCCACGCCCGACCAGCTGCGCGCGCACCTGCGCACCGAGCTCGACAAGTGGGCCCGCGTGGTGCGCAAGCTGAACCTGGGGGCGCAGTGAACGTCGACGCCGGGCCGGGCCGCTCGTCGCTGCGCTCGCTCGAGATCTTCGAGGCGTTTCGCGCCGCCCGCCGGCCGCTGTCGCTGTCCGAGCTCGCGCGCATCACCGACATCCCGGTGTCGACCTGCCACGGCGTGATGCGCTCGCTCGAGCAGCTCGGCTACCTGTACGTGGTCAGCGGGCGCGACGTCTATCCCACGCGCCGGCTCTGGGAGCTCGCCGACGACCTCCGCGCCAACGACCCGGTCGCGCAGCGCCTGGAGCCCGCGCTGGCGGCGCTGCGCGACGAGACCGACGAGACCGTGATCCTGGGCACCCGCCAGGGCGACGCGGTGCTCTACCTGCTGGTGCTCGAGGGCCGCCAGTCGATCCGCTACTCGTCGCGCGCGGGCGAGTTGAAGCCGCTGCACTCGAGCTCGATCGGCAAGGTGCTGCTCGCCGGCCTCGAGCCCGCGCAGCTCGAGCTGTGGCTCGACACGCACCCGCTGCCGCGCGTGACCCCGAACACGCAGACGAACGCGCGCCGCCTGCGCGCGGACCTGCGCGCGGGCCTGCAGCGCGGCTGGCAGGCAACCCGCGGCGAGAACGTCGCCGACGTGATGGCGATCGCGGCCCCCCTGCGCACGGGCGCGACGGGGCTCGGCGTCGCGATCGCCGGCCCGATGCACCGGATGCAGCCGGCCGAGGCGCGGCTGGGCGAACGCCTGCTGCAGTGCGTGCGCCAACTGGAGGACGCCGATGTCCGATGAAGACCTGCTCGTCGCCGACGCCGGCGACGTCCTGACGCTGACGGTGAACCGTCCCGAGAAGTTCAACCCCCTGTCGCGCGGCGTTCTCGGCGGCATCCGGCGCACGCTGCTCGACGCGGCGTCGCGCGAGGCACTGAAGGCCGTCGTGATCCGCGGCGCCGGCAACCGCTACTTCGCCGCCGGCGGTGACCTGCGCGACCTCGCCGACGTGCGCACCGACGCCCAGACGCTCGCGATGGTCGAGGAGTGCCGCGGCGTGCTCGACGCCGTGCGCGAGTGCCCGGTGCCGGTGGTCGCGGTGCTCAACGGCGACGCGATCGGCGGCGGCGCCGAGCTCGCGGTCGCCTGCGACTTCCGCATCATGCGCGACGGCGCGAACATCGGCTACGTGCACGGGCGGCTGCAGATCACCTCGGCGTGGGGCGGCGGTACCGACCTGTTCACGCTCGTCGGGCGGGCGCGCGCGCTGCGCATGGCGACGAGCGCCGAGCTCGTGCCGGCGCGCACCGCGCTCGACTGGGGGCTGGCCGACGCGGTGTTCACCGAGGACGAGCTCGACGCCGGCGTGCAGGCGTTCCTCGCGCCGATGCTGGCGCGCACGCCTCGCGTTCTACGCGCGTGCAAGGCCAACGCGATCGCCGCGCGCCGCGGCCTGCCTTACGACGAGCGCCGCGGCATCGAGGCCGACGGCCTCGTGCGCACCTGGACCCACGACGACCACTGGGCCGCGGTCGACCGCGTGCTCGCGCCGAAGAAGGAGAAGCGATGAACGCCCCCGAACACCCGCTCGTCGAGCCGCGCGTCTCGCAGACCAGCCCCTCGGGCATCGAGGTGCCGGTGCGCGTCGGCCCCGAATCGGTCGACCCGGCGCGCGTCGGCGAGCCCGGCGAGTACCCGTTCACGCGCGGCATCTTCGCCGACGGCTTCCGCGGCCGGCTGTGGACGATCCGCCAGTACTCGGGTTTCGGCACCGCCGAGGAGTCCAACGAGCGCTACAAGTTCCTGCTCGAACAGGGCCAGACCGGGCTGTCGGTCGCGCTCGACCTGCCCACGCAGTGCGGCTACGACCCCGTGGATCCCATGGCGCGTCCGGAAGTCGGCAAGGTCGGCGTGTCGCTGTCGAACCTGTCCGAGGCCGAGATCCTGTTCGACGGCATCGACCTCGCGTCGATCTCGACGTCGTTCACGATCAACGGCAGCGCGGCGATGATCTACGCGATGTACCTCGCGGTCGCCGACAAGCGCGGCGTGCCGCGCGCGAAGCTCACCGGCACGATCCAGAACGACATCCTCAAGGAGTACGTCGCGCGCGGCACGTGGATCTTCCCGGTGCGCCCGTCGATGCGCCTGATCGCCGACTCGATCCTGTACTCCAACGACGAGACGCCGCGCTTCAACCCGATCAGCATCGCCGGCGCGCACGTGCGCGACGCCGGCAGCACCGCGGTCGAGGAGATGGCGTACACGCTGGCCAACGGGCTTGCGTACGTCGACGAACTGCGCGCGCGCGGCGGCGACGTCGAGAAGTTCGCCAAGCGGCTGTCGTTCTTCTTCTACGTGCACATGGACTTCTTCGAGGAGGTGTGCAAGTTCCGCGCCGGGCGCCGCCTGTGGGCGAAGCTGATGAAGGAGCGCTACGGCGCGAACGACCCGAAGGCGCAGCACTTCCGCTTCGGCGTCGTGTGCGGCGGCTCGTCGCTGATCGCGCCGCAGCCGTACAACAACATCGTGCGCGTGGCGGTCGAGACGATGGCGGCGGTGATGGGCGGCGCGCAGTCGATCTTCACCGCCGCGTTCGACGAGGCTTTCCAGATCCCCACCGAGTTCTCGGCCGAGATCGCGGTGCGCACGCAGCAGATGATCGCGTACGAGTCGGGCATCGCGCGCACCGTCGATCCGCTGGGCGGCAGCTACTTCGTCGAGCAGCACACCGACCGCATGGAGCAGGAGATCGAGCGCGTGATGGGCGAGATCGACGCCTACGGCGGCGTGGTCAAGGCGATCGAGGAGGGGTGGCTGCAGATGCGCATCGCCGAGCGCGCGCTCGAGCGCAAGCTGAAGGTCGACACCGGCGAGACCGTCGTCGTCGGCCAGAACCACTTCCGCCGCGACGACGCGAAGAACGAGGTCGGCGAGACGTTCCGGCTCGATCCCGGGGTGGCGAAGCGCGTGATCGAGAAGTTCGAGCGCCTGCGCCAGACGCGCGACGCCGGAGCGGCCGAGCGCAGCCTCGCGAAACTGGGCGCGGCCGCGCGCAACGACCGCGAGAACCTGATGCCGTACCTGGTCGACTGCTGCCACGCGTACGCGACCGTCGGCGAGATGGTCGCGACGCTCAAGCGCCAGTGGGGCGAGTTCCAGGAGCCGGTGCGGCTGTGACGCGGGCATCCGGCGCGGCGAAGTCCGCGGTGCGCGCCGGCGGCGCGTGCGCGAGCGGGCCCCGCGAGCACGGTGGAATCGGACACGGAGAACCATCGAGATGAGCGAAACGCAATCCCACGCCGACACGCCGCTGCGCGGCCGGCGCATCCTCGTCGCCAAGCCGGGGCTCGACGGGCACGACATCGGCGCGAAGGTCATCGCGCTCGCGCTGCGCAACGCCGGCGCCGAGGTGATCTACACCGGCCTGAGGAAGAGCGCCGACTACATCGCGCGCGTCGCGATCGACGAGGGCGTCGACGCGGTCGGGCTGTCGATCCTGTCGGGCAGCCACGTCGAGCTGGTCGGGCAGGTGCTCGAGCAGCTGCGTGCGGCGAACGCCGGCGACGTCAAGGTCTTCGTCGGCGGCACGATCCCGGCCGAGGACCACGCGTCGCTCGCGGCGCTCGGCGTGCGCGGCGTCTACACCGCCGACATGCCGCTGGCCGACGTCGTGGGTGCGGTCGCGAAGGAACTCGCGTCTTGAGCGGGCCGCTCGCGGGAATCCGCGTGCTCGAGGTCGGGCACATGCTCGCGGGCCCGTACTGCGGGCTGCTGCTCGCCGACCTGGGCGCCGAGGTGATCAAGATCGAGCCGCCGGACGGCGACATCGCGCGGCGCGTGAGCCCGCACAGCGTCGGGCCGCACAACGCGTACTTCGCGAGCCTGAACCGCAGCAAGAAGAGCGTGGTCATCGACCTCGCGAGCGACGCGGGCCGCGAACAGCTCGGCCGGCTCGCGGGGGGCGCGCACGCGCTGGTCACGAACCTGCGCCCGAGCGCGATCCGCAAGCTCGGGCTCACCTACGAGGGGCTGCGGCGCTTCAACCCGAAGCTCGTGTGCGTCGCGCTGACCGGCTACGGGCTCGAGGGCGAGCACGCCGAGCGCCCCGCCTACGACTACGTGATCCAGGCGATCACCGGCGTGATGTCGATCACCGGCGACCCGGACGCGCCGCCGACCAAGACCGGCTACTCGGCCGTGGACAACTCGGCGGGCATCATGGCCGCGATGGGGCTGCTCGCGAAGATCGTCGAAGGCCAGGGCGGGCAGGTCGACGTCGCGATGTTCGACGTGATGATGTCGCAGCTGAACTACCTCGCCGGCGCGAGCCTGAACGCCGCCGAGCCGGCGAAGCGGCACGCGAACTCGTCGCACCCGTACATCGTTCCGGCGCAGCTCTTCCGGGCGTCCGACGGCTGGGTGATGCTGTTCATCACGCACGACGAGTTCTGGCGCAAGTTCTGCACCGAGGCCGGGCGCGACGCGTGGCTGGCCGACGAGCGCTTCTCGACCATGGCCGCGCGCACGCGCAACCGCGATGTCGTGCTGGGCGCGATCGCCGAGCTCATCGCCACCGACAGCGCGGCGCGCTGGGTCGCGCGGCTCGCGCCGCTGGGCATCGTGGTCTCGTGCGTCGAGTCGCTGGAGCACGCGCTCGCGAGCGAGCTCGCCGCGGCGCGGCGGATGGTCGTCGAGCTCCCGTGCGACGGCGCCCGGCTGCGCGCGGTCGGCGCCGCGGTGAAGTTCGACGGCGCGCAGCCGGCGTTCGGCGAGCCGCCGCTGCTCGGGCAGCACACGACCGAGCTGCTGGGCGACGCGCGATGACCCGCGCGCCGATCGACCGCCGTGCGCTCGGGCGCGCGCTCACGCGGCTGGCGAACGCCGACGTCGCGCAGGTGCTCGCCGGCGCCGCCGCACGGACCGACGCCGTGCCGCGCGTGGGCATCACCGGCCCGCCGGGCGCAGGAAAGAGCAGCCTCGCGGGCCGCCTGGGCGTGCTGCGCGCGCGCACGCGGCGCGTGGGCGTGCTCGCGATCGATCCGTCGAGCCCGCGCACCGGCGGCGCGATCCTCGGCGATCGCATCCGCATGGACGAGATCGAGGGCGCCGACCAGCTCTACGTGCGCTCGCTCGCGTCGCGTTCGGCCGGCGACGGGCTCGCGGAGAACATTCCCGAGCTGCTGCACGCGATGGACTCGGCCGGATTCGACGAGGTGCTGCTGGAGACCGTCGGCGTCGGGCAGGCCGAGCACGCGGTGCGCCACCAGGTCGACACGCTGGTGCTGGTGCTCAACCCCGAGTCCGGCGACGTCGTGCAGGCGATGAAGGCGGGGCTGATGGAGCTCGCCGACCTCTACGTGGTGAACAAGTGCGACCTGCCGGGCGCGGCGAGGCTCGCGGGGGAGATCGCGCGCGTGCTCGCGCTCTCGCCGACCGGCCGCGACGGCTGGGTGCCGCCGGTGCTGCAGACGTCGATCCGCGACGCCGCGTCGATCGAGTCGCTGTCCGCACACGTCGACCGTCACCTCGAGTGGGCCGCGCGGCGCGCGAGCGCCTCGCAGCGCCGCGCGGAGCGCGCGCGCTACCGGCTGCGCAACCTGCTCGAGCGGCGCGTCTCGGAAGTGACTGCCGCGCTGGACGCCGCCGTGCTGGAGGCGCCGCTCGACGAACAGTTCGCGCTCGCGCTCGCCGCGCTGGCGCCGGCCGGGCCGCCCGCTCCCGCGGGCGGGCATCATCGCTGAACCCCGAGGAGGAGACCATGAAACTGATTCGATGGATCGTGCGTGCGCTCGCGTGCGCCGCGCTGCTCGCCGCCCACGCCGCTTCGGCGCAGGGCTTTCCGAACCACGCGGTGAAGATCGTCGTGCCGCAGACACCGGGCGGCGCGTCGGACGCGCTCGCGCGCATCGTCGCGCAGCGCCTGTCCGAGATGTGGAAGCAGCCGGTCGTGGTCGAGAACCGCGCCGGCGCGGGCGGCAACATCGGCATGGACGTGGTCGCGAAGTCGGCGGCCGACGGTCACACGCTGCTGATGAGCTACGTCGGCACGCACGCGATCAACGGCGCGCTCTACAAGAGCCTGCCATTCGATCCCGAGCGCGACTTCGCCGCGGTCGGGACGATCGCGACGGTGCCCTTCGTCGCGGTGACCAACGCCAGGGCCAACCTGAAGAACGTGGGCGAACTCGCCGCGGCGGCGAAGTCGCGTCGCATGACCTTCGGCTCGGCCGGCAACGGCTCGGTCAACCACCTGCTCGGCGAGATGTTCAACGCCGCGGCCGGCACGAAGATCGAGCACGTGCCCTACCGAGGCGCCGCGCCCGCGATGACCGACCTCATCGGCGGCCAGATCGACGTGGTCTTCACCAGCCTGCCGTCGGTGGTCGGCTTCATCAGCAACGGTTCGATCCGGCCCCTCGCGGTCACCAGTGCGAAGCGTTCGCCCGCGTTCAAGGACATCCCGACGATCGCGGAATCCGGCTTCCCCGGCTTCGACGTGAACCCGTGGTTCGGCCTGTTCGCGCCGGGCGCGACGCCCCCCGCCGTCGTGCGCCAGATCAACGCCGATCTCGCCGAGGCGCTGAGGAATCCCGAGATCGCCGACAAGGTCGCGAAGGCGGGCGGCGATCCGTTCCTCACGACGCCCGAGGAGTTCGCCGCGCTGCTGAAGGCGGACATCGCGAAGTGGGCGAAGGTGGTCCGCGACTCCGGCGCGAAGCTCGACTAGGGCGCTGGTGGCGCGCGATCGTCGCCTGCGCGACGGTCGTGGCGCGCGGCGTGTGGTCCAATGGGCGCCGCCGGGCGGAAGGCGTCGTCGATGCCGCGCCCGGCTGACTTCGGGGGTGATTCGTGTCGAAGGTGATCGAACCGGTGGTGAGCGAGAAGGGCGCGATCGCGCATCCGGGCTACGTCGCGCACTCCGAGGACTTCCGTCCCAAGGCGCACCGCGTGAGCGAGCGCGTGTGGTGCGCGGTCGGCTACGGCCTGTCGAACGTGACGCTCGTGCTCGGCGACGAGGGCGCGATCCTGATCGACTCCGGCGAGTGCGTCGAGGAGATGGCCGAGGTGCTCGACGCGTTCGGGCCCGCGATCGACCGGCCGGTGGTCGCGTTCATCTGCTCGCACTCGCACTACATCGGCGGCACCGCGGAAGTGCAGCGCCGCTGGCCGGGCTGCGTCGACGTCTGGGCGCACGAGGCCCTGCCGCAGGTGATGGCCGACGTCGGCGCCGAGATCGGCCCGGCGTACAACCGCCGCCTGATGATCCAGTTCGGCCGCCACCTGCCGCTCACCGGGCCCGACTCGATGCCGAACTACGGCATCGGGCCGTTCATGTGGCGCGAGGGCAAGAAGACGAACGGGTTCGTCACGCCCACCCGCTGGCTTCCCGCCGCGGTCACCGAGACGCGCATCGCGGGGCTGCGCGTGCGCCTGGACGGGCGCTTCGCGTCCGACTCGCGCGACACGATCATCATCGAGTTCCCGGACCTGCGCACCGTGGTCAACAACCACGTGTGGCCGTGCCTGTTCAACATCTACCCGCTGCGCGGCGAGCTCTACCGCGACCCGCTCGTGATGGTCGACGCGATCGACGCGATCCGTGCCGCGCAACCCGAGCACCTGGTCGGCGTGCACGGGCTGCCGGTGTCGGGCGCGGCGCGCGTGCGCGAGTGCCTCGCGGACCAGCGCGACTCGATCCAGTACCTGTGGGACCAGACCGCGCGCGGCATCAACCTCGGGCTCACGCCCGACGAACTCGCCGCCGAGATCGCGCTGCCGGCGCGCCTGCAGGCGAGCCCGTGGGTGCAGCCGTGGTACGGCGAGACGCCCTACCACGTGCGCGCGATCCACAACGGCCTGTTCGGCTGGTACGGTCGCGACACCTCCACGCTGCACCCGGTCGCGCCGGCGCGGCGGGCGCGCCTGCTCGTGGACGGGCTGGGCGGGCGCGAGCGCGTGATCGCGCAGGCAAACGACGCGATCGCGCGCGGCGAGCATTCCTGGGCCGCCGAGCTCTGCAGCCACCTGCTCGCGCTCGACGTCGGCGACCGCGAGGTCGCGGGGCTCAAGGCCTCGGTGCTGCGCCACCTCGCGCAGCGCACGAGCGCGGCGAACACGCGCGCGTTCTACCTCGAGGAGGCGCTCGCGCTGGAGGCCGGCAGCGCGGGCCGCCGGCTCGTGCCGGTGCGGCCCGCGCGGCCGGTGGTGATGCGCTCGGCCCCCGGGCGTTTCCTGCGCGCGATCGCGGCCCGGCTCGACCCGGCGCGCGCGGCCGACGCCGACGAGGTGTTCCGGCTGACGCTCGACGGCACCGGGGTCGCGGGCGGCCTGCACGTCGTCGGTGGCGTGGGCCGGTTCGTCGCGGGCGACCCCTCGGCGGCCGGCGAACCGGGGCGCGTCGACCTCGGGCTCACCTGCGACAAGGAGACGTGGTCGATGCTGCTGTCGGGCAAGACGCGTCTGGACGACGCGCTGGCGGCGGGCACGGCGCGCATCGACTGCGGCAGCGCCGCCGCGCTGCTCGCGTTCTTCGACCGCTTCGACAACCTCTCGCTGCGCTGACGCGCGGCCGGCGCCCGCCGCGCCGGCCGTCGCCGCCATCGCATCGCACCCGGGCGCGTCGACCCGGCCAGCCCGCCGCGCGCGCTTCGCGCCAGCCTCAGGTGAGCCGGCGCTTGAGTTCGATCGCCGACTGCCGGAACAGCGCCGCGAGCGACTTCACCTCGAGCTTGTGCGCGATGCGCGTGCGGTGCGCCTCCACGGTGCGCACGCTCAGCGCGAGCCGCTCCGCGATCGCCCGGTTGTCGAGGCCGTGAGCGGCGAGCGCGAGCACCTCGGTCTCGCGTGGCGAGAGCCGCTCGAGCTTCGGCGCGACGCCGTCGGCCTCGTGCGCCGGCGCACGCGGGCGCTGCTCGGCCCGGATCGAGCGGATCCGCGCGATCAGCGACGGGGGCGGCTCCGACTTCGTCAGGAAGTCCCGCGCGCCCTCCCGCATCGCCTGCACCGTCGTCGGGATGTCCCCGTACGCCGTCAGCACGATGACCGGCATCCCGTTGCCGCGACGCTTCAGTGCCGCGAGCACCGCGAGCCCGTGCATGTCGCCCAGGCGCATGTCGAGCACGACGCATCCGGCGCCTTCGAGCGTTGCCGCGAGGAAGTCGCGTCCGCTCGAATAGGTGCGCACCGCGAACCCTTCGAGCCGCATCAGCAGCGCGAGCGCTTCGAGCACCGAAGCGTCGTCGTCGACGACGTGGACGGTGAACTCGCTCACGACGCCAGCGGCAGCGCGACGAAGAACGCGCTTCCCTTCGGCCGCGGCTCGTGCCAGATCTCTCCGCCCTCCAGCTCCACCAGGAACCGGCTGATCGACAGGCCCAGGCCCAGGCCCGTCGCTTTCGAGGTCCGGAACGGCTCGAACAGCGTCGAGCGCCGTCCTCGCGGCACTCCGCCGCCGCTGTCCTCGACGCACAGGACCGCGCGCTCGCCGCGCCGCGCCGTGCTCACGGTCGCCGGGGCGGCCGCGGCCTGCGCAGGCCCCGACTCGACGGCTTCGACCGCATTGCGCAGCAGGTTGTTCAGCACCTTGGCGATCGCGACCGGGTTCACGTCGACTTCGAGCGGCGAACTCCCGGGATGGAAAGTGAAACGGCCGCTCCCGCCGGCCCCGTGCCGCTCGAATTCCGCCAGGCCCCTCGCGGCGATCGCGTTCAGGTCGACGCGTGCGCGTCCGGTCGGGTCGCCGACGCCCGTGCCGCCGATCGACTCGAGGAACTGGTCGATGACCCGGTTCGCCCGACGGATCTCGGCGCTCGTCCGCTCGACCGCGCGCGCCCCGTCCGGCCCGCCGTCGGCCGCGGGGATCGACTGCCGCGCGACCTCGGCGAACGTCGCGGCCGCGTGCAGCGGCTGGCGCAGCTCGTGCGCCACCGCCAGCAGCGTGAGCTGCGCGACCTGCCGGCCCGTCACCAGGTCGAGCTTGTCGCGGATCCGGTTCAGCTCGGCCTCGCGCGCACGCTCGGCCGTGACGTCGACCGAAAGGAGGAAGAATCCGTCGACCTTCCCCGGTTGCGGCGCGTCCGGAACCAGGCTCACCCGCATGGTGCGCGGCTTGCCGTCGGCGAAGGTCAGCCGGCTCTCGAAGGTCGCGGGGCGCCCGGCGAGGGCTTCGCGAATCGCGGGCGCGGCCGTGGCCAACCCGGCCGAGCCGATCAGCTCGTCGATGCGCAGCCCGACGATCTCGGCCGCGGGGCGTGCGAAGAGCGTCTCGTACTCGCGGTTCACGAAGACGTAGCGCAGTTCGCGGTCGATGCGCGAGATCGCGATCGGGATCGAGTCGAGGATCGTCTTCAGCTCGCGCGTGCGTGCGAGCAGCCGCTGCTCGGCCAGCTTGCGGTCGGTCACGTCGATCACCACGCCGATGTAGTGCTCGACGCGGCCGTCGAGCCCGGTCAGCGGGCGGCCGCGCGCCATCAGCCAGCGTTCGCGCCCCTCCAGGTTCACGCGCCACTCGACCTCGCCCTCGTCGAGGCGTTCGATGTGCTCGCGCACGGACTCCAGGACGCGCGTGCGATCGTCGGGGGCGATCGACTGGGCCCAGCTCTCGAACGACGGGCGGACCTGACCCGGCTCGAGCCCGTAGAGCCGCCACGTCTGCTCGGACCAGTCGTTGTCGAACGTTCGCAGGTCCAGCTTCCACGTCCCCGCGCGGGCGGCGCCCAGCGCCAGGTGCAGTTCCTGCTCGGCGAGCGTCAGCCGATGGCGGTCTCGCACCCGGTCGGTGACGTTGTCGACCGAGACGACGACGCCGCCGATGATCCCGTCGGGATGCGTCCACGGGGTGCAGGTCCAGCGGATCCACATCGGCTCGCCGTCGAACGACACCCGATGCTCGCCTTCGCTGGTGCCGGCGAGGCCCCCGCTCGCGCGGGCCAGCGCCGATCGCCACGAGCGGCGGATGCCGGGGTGGACGTCGTGGAACCCCTTCCCGGCGAGGTCCGGGTCGCCGCGGCCGAAGCCTTCGATCCAGCCCGGGCTGGCCGCGATGTACCGCAATTCCGGATCGAGCACCGCGATGCGGGTCGGCGCCTGCGAACAGATCGTGCGCCACTGCTCGAGTGTCCAGTCGGGCACCGGCGCGTCGGTCGCCGCGCGGGCGCCCTGCGGGGAATTCTCGGCCATTGCCCGGTGGACTAAATCAGATCACTCCGCTACGGGGCATCCGTGCTGGCACGGACGGCGCGCGCCACCTCGCGGTGGCGACACGAATTGTGCGCGCGCTGCCCCGGGTGTGGAATGAGCGCTGGGGCGGGCGCGCGCTTCGTGGCGGTCGTGCCTGCCCGGTGATCCCGGCACTCCTCTCGAGTTCATGAACCCCCTCAGCCTCACCGACTTTCCGGCGCGAATCCGTTCGGAAGGCCCGCGGTTGCAGGGCGTGCGAGTTCTCGTGGCGGACGACGACCCGACCAGCCTGCTCGCGATGCGGCACGTCCTCGTGACCGAGGGCGCGCAGGTCGTCGTTGCCGCCGATGGCCTGCAGGCGCTGGAGGCGGTCGAGCGGGCCGAGTGCGCGTTCGACGTCGTCGTGATGGACGTTCGGATGCCGGTCATGGACGGCCTGGAAGCGACCCGGCGCATTCGGGCGATCAGGCAGACGCTTCCGGTCGTCGGGCAGACCGCGGACAAGGCGAGCGGCGAGGTCGGGAAGTGCCTCGCCGCCGGGATGGCGAGCGTGCTCACCAAGCCTTTCGGCATCGACCTGCTCGTGGCGACCGTCCGCGCGGTGACCGGCAGGGCGTAGCCGGCGCCGCGCGCGACGCTCACGCGACGTTGCGGTCGCGCCCCTCCCAGAACGGCTTGCGCAGCTCGGTCTTCTGGACCTTGCCCGCCCCGGTCAGCGGCAGCGCGTCGCGGAACTCGACGCTGCGCGGGCACTTGTAGTTCGCGATCAGCGTGTGCGTGTGCGCGATCAGCGCCTCCTTCGTCACGCTCTGGCCCGGCTTGAGCACGACGACCGCGTGCACCGCCTCGCCCCACTTGTCGTCGGGAATGCCGATGACGGAGGCGACCGCCACCGCCGGGTGCTGGGACAGCGCGTTCTCGACCTCGACCGAGTACACGTTCTCGCCGCCGGTCACGATCATGTCCTTGACGCGATCGACGATGAACACGAAGCCGTCGTCGTCCATGCGCCCGGCGTCGCCGGTGTGCATCCAGCCGCCGCGCAGCGCCTGCGCGGTGAGCTCGGGCTTGTTCCAGTAGCCCTTCATCACGCCCGGCCCGCGCACGCAGATCTCGCCGACGGTGCCGCGCGGCACCTCGTTGTCCTGCGGGTCGACGATCCGGACTTCGCACGCGGTCATCGCACGGCCGGCCGAGCGCAGCTTGCCGGCCTTCTGTCCTTCCGCGGTGTGGTACCAGGGCTTGAGGAACGTCGCGCACGGCGACACCTCGGTCATGCCGTACGCCTGCGTGAAGCGCGCGTTCGGCAGCGCCGCGAGCGCGCGCTTCATCACGCCCTCGCTGATCGGCGACGCGCCGTACGCGACGTCGGTCAGGCTCGACGTGTCGTAGTCCTTGAAGCCGGGGAAGTCGATGACCATCTGGATCATCGTCGGCACGAGCAGCGCGCTCTTCACGCGCTCGGACTGGATCGCCTCGAGCACGCCCGCCGGCGTGAACGCCGGCACGATCACGAACGTGTTGCCGACGATCAGGTTGCACATCATCAGCGCGCCGGCCGCGAGGTGGAACATCGGCGCGGCGACGAGCGCCGGGCGCTCGGGCGCGACCAGGCCGTCGGCGACGTCGCCGAGTGCGTTCGACGCGAGGTTCGTGTGCGTGAGCATCACGCCCTTCGGGAAGCCGGTCGTGCCGCCGGTGTAGAAGATGCCCGCGAGGTCCTCGCCGCTGCGGTGGGCGTCCGCCACCGGCGCGGCCGCCGCGACGATCCGCTCCCACGACAGCATGCCCTCGGGCGGGTCGCCGTCGCCGACGTGGATCACCGTGCGCAGCGCCTTGCTGCGCGCGCGCAGGTCGGCGGCCATCGCCTTGAACGTGTCGTCGACGATCAGCACCGCGGTGTCGCAGTCGTCGAGCGAGTACGCGACCTCGGCCGGGCTCCAGCGCACGTTCACCGGGTTGACGACCGCGCCCGCCCACCAGGTCGCGAGGTAGTACTCGAGGTAGCGGTCGGAGTTCAGCGCCATCAGCGCGACGCGGTCGTCGGGCTTCACGCCGAGCGCGCGCAGCGCGCCGGCGGCGCGCGCGACGCGATCGCCGAACTGCGCCCAGGTCTGGCGGCGCTTGCCGAAGACGGTCGCGACTTCGTTCGGGCGCTGCTGCAGCGAGCGGTGCAGCGACTGGGTCAGGTAGAACGCCATGGGACTGCTCCTCCTCTTCGTCTCGGATCCTTCCGGCGGGCTCGAACGTGCAGCGCCCGCGGCGCCGGGCTACGCGTTTGCCTTCGCGTACGCGGGGCGCGCCTCGAGCCGCTTCATGTAGGCGTCCGCGTTCGGGTGCTTCGCCGGATCGAGCACGCCGAAGCGGCGCGCGAGCATGCCGCTGTAGCCCATCATGATGTCGGCCGCGGTGAACGCGTCGCCGACCAGGTGGCGGCCGCCGGGCACCGCGGCGTCGAGCGCGTCCAGGCACAGCAGCGCGCGCCCGCGCGCGTCCTCGACGACCGCGGGAATGCGCTGCTCGGGCGGCTTGATCGCGGTGTGCTGCGCGATGTCGCCCAGCGGCCGCGCGAACGTCGCCTCCGCGAACCAGCTCCACTGCAGGTACGCGGCGCGCTCGCGCGTGCCGGCCGCCGGGCGCAGCCGCCCGTTGCCGTGGCAGTCCAGCAGGTGCTCGACGATCGCGCCCGACTCGAACATCGAGAAGTCGCCGTCGCTGATCGCGGGCACCTTGCCGACCGGGTTCAGCCGCCGCCACTCGGGCGACGCCCGGTACGCGGGCGAGAAGTCGATCGGGACGAGCTCGTACGGGAGCGCGAGCTCCTCGCAGAGCCAGATCAGGCGCATCGATCGCGTGCGCGGGACGTGGTAGATCTCGAGCATCGGGCGAGTATACGCAGGGATCCCGGAACGGGGCGGGCCCGGCGTGCGGGGAAACCCCGATGCCGGCGCGGCCCGGGAATTCGGGATCGACGGATCGCGTCTGGTAGATTCCGCCCGAACGCCCGCCGACACGGCCGGCCGACCGCCGGGTCCGATTTCGCGGCGCGCGCGAACCACTGAGGAGAGGGGACGATGAGGAAGCTGCTGACCGCGCTCGCGCTCGGTGCCGTCGCGATGACGGCCGTCGCGCAGAACTATCCGACCAAGGCGATCCGGGTCGTCGTGCCGTTCCCGCCGGGCTCGGCGACCGACACCGTCGCGCGTGCCTACAGCGCGTCGGTGTCTCAGGTGCTCGGCCAGCCGATCGTCGTCGAGAACAAGGCGGGTGCCGACGGTGCGATCTCGGGCACCGAGGTCGCGCGCGCCGCGCCCGACGGCTACACGCTGTTCTTCGCGACCAACAGCCCGATGGCGGTCGCGCCCGCGATGAAGAAGAACCCGCCGTACGACCCGGTGCGCGACTTCACGCCGATCGCCGACATCGGCCGCTACACGTTCTTCGTCGTCGTGCACCCGAGCGTGCCCGCCAGCAACGTCGCCGAGCTGATCAGGTACGCGAAGGACAACCCGAACAAGCTCAACTACGCCACCGGCAACACGACCGGCATCATGTCGTGCGCGCAGTTCTCGCACCTGGCCGGGATCCGGATGGTCCACGTGCCCTACAAGGGCGAGCCGCAGGCGCTCACCGACCTGATCGCGGGGCGGGTGCAGTTCATGGTCGTGTCGGCGGGCACCGTCGCGCCGCACGTCAAGGAAGGCAGGCTGCGGGCACTCGCCGTGGTCACCAGCAAGCGCAGCCCGATCCTGCCGGACGTGCCGACGCTCGCCGAGTCCGGCATGCCGGCGTTCTCGATCACCTCGTGGGCGGCGCTCTACGGGCCGGCGAAGATGCCGCGCGACATCGTCGAGCGCCTGAACAGGGAGTACGTCGCGGCGGCATCGCGGCCGGAGGTCGCGATGGTGCTCGAGAAGCAGGCGTTCATCGTCACGGGCTCCACGCCCGAGCGGCTCGGCGCGTTCACGAAGGAGCAGCTCGACGAGTACCGCGCGATGATGAAGGCGACCGGCATCGAGCCCGAGTGATCGGACGCGTCAGCCCGCCGCCACCGCGCACTCGAACCCGGCCGTGCGCAGCGCCGCGAGGACCTGCGCGAGGTGGGCCTCGCCGCGCGTGCTGATCACGACGTCGATGCGCACGTAGCGCACGGGCAGCCCCGCGAACGCGCGCTGGTGCGTCACTTCCTCGATGTTCGCGCCCTGCTCGCCGAGCAGCGTCGCCACGCGCGCGAGCGAGCCCGGGACGTCGCGCGCGCTGATCAGCAGCCGCGCCATCCGGCGGATGTGCACGAGGTGGCGCGTGATCGCGTCGGCCAGCGTGAGCGAGTCGATGTTGCCGCCCGAGAGCACCAGGCCCACGCGCCGCCCGGCGTAGCGTGCCGGGTCCTTCAGGACCGCCGCCAGGCCGGCCGCGCCGGCCCCCTCGACGACGGTCTTCTCGATCTCCAGCAGCTGCACGATCGCGTGCTCGAGCTGCGCCTCGTCGACCAGCGCGATCGCGTCGACGTGCCGGCGGATCAGCGGCATCGTCAGACGCCCGGGGCGCTCGACCGCGATGCCCTCGGCGATCGTGGTCAGGCCCGTCGCGACGGGTGACGGGCGGCCGTAGTACGCGGACCACGCGGCCGGGAAGCGCTCGGCCTGCACGCCGGTCACCCGGATCGACGGCCGCAGCCGGCGCGCGACCGACGCGACGCCGGCGATCAGTCCGCCGCCGCCGATCGGGATCACGAGGTCGTCGAGCGCGGGGTCGGCCTCGAGCATCTCGAGCGCGAGCGTCGCCTGGCCCGTCATCACGCGCACGTCGTCGTACGGGTGCACCACGGTGAGCTCGCGCTGCGCCGCGAGCGCCTGCATGTGCTGCCGCGCGTCGTCGAAGCTCTCGCCGGCGAGCACCACCTCGGCGCCCAGGCGCTGCGTGTTCTCCACCTTCACGAACGGCGCGAAGCGCGGCATCACGATGGTGGCGGGAATGCCCAGGCGCCGCGCGTGGTGAGCGACGCCCTGCGCGTGATTGCCCGCCGAGACCGCGATCACGCCGTGCGCGCGCTCCGCCGGCGTGAGCTGCCGCAGCGTGTTCAGCGCACCCCGTTCCTTGAACGATGCGGTGAACTGCAGGTTCTCGAACTTGAGCACCAGCTCGCAGCCGGCGATCGCCGACAGCGTGCGCGAGTGCATGAACGGCGTCTCGACGACCTGCCCTCGCAGCGCGGCGCGCGCCTCGCGGACGGCGTCGGGATCGAGGTCGAAGTCCGGGGCACCGGCGTCGGGCAGGGTCATCGGCGGCTCTTCGGGGAAAGCTGCGGCGGGCGTCCCCACATGGTGGGCGCTGCCGCGGCGGCCCGCAAGACGGCCGGCGCACCGCGCGTCGAATTGACCCGCGTCATTGCACGCGCCGCGGCGCGCGCCCACGCTTGCGGTCGCATCCGCCGCGCCCCCGGGGGCGCGCCACGAACCCGACACGGAGACCGACGCCATGTTCGACCACCTCTTCTCCGACGCCCAGCGCCGAGCGCGCGACGACGCGCGCGACTTCGTCCGCGACACGCCCCGGCAGCTCATCCTCGACATGGACCGGGACGAGGTGCGCTTCCCGCGGGAGTGGCTGCGCGAGGCCGCGCGCCGGCGCCTGCTCGGCGTGCGCCACCCGGTCGCCGTCGGCGGCCGCGGACTGGACTGGGTCGCAGCGAACGCGGTCAGCGAGGAGATCGGCAGCCTGAGCTACGAACTCGCGTGCGTGTTCGGCGTCGGGGCGGACCTCGTCTGCGACGCGATCGTCAGGCACGGCACGAAAGAGCAGATCGACCGCTACGTGAAGCCCCTGCTCGCCGGCGAGATCTTCGCCGCCGAGTGCCTGACCGAGCCGCGCGGCGGCTCCGACTTCTTCGGCGCGACCGCGACCGCCGAAGACCGCGGCGACCACTTCCTGCTCAGCGGGCAGAAGCGCTTCATCGTCGGCGCCGAGGGGGCGGACTACTTCCTCGTGTACGCGCGCACCGACCCGCGCCCGGACGCGGTGCCGCAGCAGTCGATCAGCTGCTTCATCGTCGATCGCGGCCCCGGGGTCGAGGTCAAGTACCACTACGGGCTGATGGGCTGCCGCGGCGGCGGCACCGGCCGCCTGCAGTTCCGCGGGGTGAAGGTGCCGCGCGAGAACCTGGTCGGCGGCCTGCACGGCGCGTATCCGGTCTTCACGACGATGATGGTGCCCGAGCGCCTGGGCACCGCCGCGATGACCGTCGGCGCGGCGCGCCCGGCGCTCGACGTCGCCACCGCGTACACGTCGCGGCGCAAGGCCTTCGGGCAGGTCGTCAACCGCTTCCAGGGCGTGAGCTTCCAGGTCGCCGAGGCCGCGACGCTGCTCGACGCGAGCCGCGCGCTCGTGTACACGACCTCGCGTGCCGCGGACGTCCCGCTGGACGCGAACGTGCTGCGCCGGCAGGTGTCTCAGACCAAGAAGTTCGTCACCGAGTCCTGCCAGAAGGTCGTGCACAACGCGATGCAGGTGGTGGGCGGCATCGGCTACACGAACGTGCTGCCGCTCGAGCGCATCTACCGCGACATCCGCCTCGCGTCGATCTGGACCGGCACCAGCGAGGTGATGTCGATGATCATCGCGCACGAGTGGTATCGTGAGTCGGCGCAGGCGCGCGCGACGGCGCGCGTGCGCGACCACGCGGCCGACGCGCCCGAAGCCGGCGCCGAGGGCGAGATCGTCTACGAATGAGGAGCCCGCTGCGATGTCGCTCAAAGTCCGCGCGTTCACGGCCGGCTGGCTCACGATGCCGCTCGGCTCGCTGCTGGAAGGCGAGCGCGGGCGGCTGAAGGTGCCGGTGCCGTGCTGGCTGATCGAACACCCGAAGGGCCGGGTGCTCTTCGACAGCGGCATGCACCCGGCGATGCGCGACGACGCCGCCGCGCGCGTGGGCGCCGCCGCGAAGTACTTCACCGTGCACTACGAGCCCGGCGAGGAGATCGGCGCGCAGCTCGCGCGCGAGGGCGTGGACCCCGCCGGCATCGACGTGCTGGTCAATTCGCACCTGCACTTCGACCACGCGGGCGGCAATGCGCAGATCCCGAACGCGCGTCTCGTCGTGCAGCGGCGCGAGTGGGAGGCCGCGCACGGCGAAGGCCTCGCCGACGGCGGCGCGTACGCGCCGGCCGACTACGACCACGGCCACGACCTGCAGCTCGCCGACGGCGAGCACGACGTCTTCGGCGACGGCAGCGTCGTGTGCGTGCCCACGTACGGGCACACGGCCGGACACCAGTCGCTGCGGCTGAAGCTGCGCTCGGGCTACGCGTGCCTGTGCGGCGACGCCTGCTACCTGAAGCGCACGCTCGACGAGATGCGGCTGCCGGCGGTCCACCACGACCGCGAGCAGATGCGGGCGTCGCTGCTGCGGCTGCGCGCGATGCGCGACGCCGGCACGGCGATGTACTACGGGCACGATCCCCAGGCGTGGGCGTCGGTGCCCCGGGCGCCCGCGTTCGTCGAGGGCGGGGACGGATAGCGGGCCCACGCGACCCGGAGCGGCCCGCCTGCGCGCGCCGGGCCCGCCGCGCGTCGGCGCTCTCCGGCGCCGGGAATCCTGATGCGTTCCTGACGCCCGCGGTGCTACCGTGCGCGACATGAGCCTCGCTGCGCTCGAATCCCGCGACACGCGCCCGCTCGCGCAGGCGTGGCCGGGAATCGTCGCGTGGGTCGCGGGCTGGATCGCGCTGTTCGCGGCCGACGGCCGGATCGACCTCGCGAACCAGGCGATGCTGCTCGTGCTCGCGTGCGCGGTGGCTTCGCCGTGGCTGCCGGTGTGGGCGTCGCTCGCGACGAACGCCGCGGCGGTGTTGGCGTTCAACTGGGCGTTCGTCCCGCCGCGCGGCACCTTCACGATCGACCTGCGCGAGCACGCGCTGCTGCTGGCGGCGATGCTCGTGGTGAATGCGATCGTCACCGCGCTGATGTCGGCGCTGCGCCGGCAGGCGGCGCTCGCGCGCCGGCACGCGGGGTACGCCGAGCAGCTGCGCGCCTGGGGCGACACCCTGCGCGATACCAGCGACGCGCGTGCCCAGGTCGGTGCGCTGCACGAGGCGCTGCGCGAGCTCGGCGGCGGCTCGGCCGCGGTGCTGGCGCTCGAGGACGCCCTGCCCGCGGACAACGACGAACGCGCGGTGCTGACCGTGGGCGACGTCCACGGCGACCGCGGCGCGGCGTTGTGGCACTGCCTGCGCCAGGGCCAGCCGATCGGGCCCGGCACCGGCCGCTACGAGGACCTGGAGGATCTCTACCTGCCCCTGCGCGGCCGCGGCGCCTGCCTGGGCGCGGCCGTGATCCCGGAGGCGTCCGGACTGCGCGCGACCGACCTGCGCGCGCACGCGCAGGCGCTGTGCGACGCGCTCGGCCTGGCGCTCCAGAGGGCCGCCGCCCGCCGGGACGAGCAGCGCAGCCGCGAGCAGGCGCAGGCGCAGGGCGTGCGCAACGCGCTGCTCGCGGCGATCTCCCACGACTACCGCACGCCGCTGGCGACGATCATGGGCGCGGCGTCGTCGCTCGACGAGCAGGCCGAGCGGCTGTCGGTCGAGCAGCGGCGCCGGCTCGCGCACACGATCGTCGAGGAGACCGCGCTGCTCGGGCGGATGACCGACAACACCTTGCAGCTCGCGCGGCTCGACGCGCCCGGTGTCTCGCTCACCTGCGACTGGGAATCCGCCGAGGAGATCGTCGGCACCGCGCTGCGCCACGCGCGCCGTCCCGACGACACGGCCCGGCGCGTGAAGGCGCGCCTCGAGCCCGACCTCCCGCTGCTGTGGTGCGACGCGCTGCTGGTCGGCCAGCTGCTGGACAACCTGGTCGACAATGCGCTCAAGTACAGCCCGCCGCAGTCGCCGATCGAGATCGACGTGCGCCGCAAGGACGCCTGCGTGGTGCTCGCGGTGCGCGACCAGGGCCCGGGCGTCGCGCCGGCGTGGCGCGAGCGCGTCTTCGAGGTGTTCCAGCGCGGCGCCGAGCCGATGAGCGACGCCGTCGCGGCGCCCGCGCTCGCGAGCGCGCGTCCGGGCGCGGGCGTGGGGCTGGCAGTGTGCCGCGCGATCGCGCGCGCGCACGGCGGCGAGCTGCGTCTGCTGCCCCGCCCGCACGGCGGATGCAGCTTCGAGTTCGAGCTGCCGCTTCGGCCGGTGCCGGCGGCGTCCGCCGAGGCACCGGGCGCGTCGTGAGCCTGCGCGTGCTGCTGGTCGAGGACGACCGCGAATTGCGCGACACCCTGCGCGGCGCGCTCGTCGTCGAAGGCTACGAGGTGCTCACCGCGGCGAGCCTGTCGGAGGGGCTCGCGATCACCATCCACGCGCGGCGCGCGTCCGCGGCCGCGGACGACCTCGGCGTCGACCTCGTCCTGCTCGACCTCGGCCTGCCCGACGGCGACGGCGAGACGCTGCTCGCGGCGCTGCGCAGGCGGCACCCGATCCCGGTGCTGGTGATCTCGGCGCGCCAGGCCGAGGGGCGCAAGATCCGCTTGCTCGACGCGGGGGCCGACGACTACCTGGTCAAGCCGTTCGCGATCGGCGAACTGCTCGCGCGCATGCGGGTCGCCCTCAGGCACCGCGGAACGACGGTGAACCCGGCTCACACGCAGTACCGGCGCGACGCGGTGCTGGTCGATCTCGCCGCGCAGCGCGTGCTGCGCGGCGGCGTTCCCGTGCACCTGACGCCGACCGAGTTCAACCTGCTCGCACGGCTCGTGCGCAGCGCGGGGCAGGTCGTGACGCACCGGCAGCTGCTCGCCGACGTGTGGGGCGCGGACTTCGTCGAGCACACGCACTACCTGAGGCTCTACATGGGCCAGTTGCGCGCCAAGCTCGAGGCCGACCCGGCCGAGCCGGTGCTGCTGCTGACCGAGCCGGGCGTGGGCTACCGGCTGGCGGAACCGGACGAGTGACGCGCGCGAAATCGCGCCCGGCGAAGGGGGCCGCGCCGACCTATACTGGGCGTTCGTTGGCGCGCACCAGGCGGTCCGAATGTTCCTGTCGATCGATGACGGCTCGACGCCCGGGCGGGGCAGCCTCGGGGCGCGCCGGCTCGCCGGATTCGGCGCGATCGTCGCGCTCGCCGGTGTGCTCGGCGCCCTCGGCGCCGGGCTGGGGCACCGCGTCGGCGCGTGGGACTACCGCTTCGGCATCGGCATGCTGATCGGCGCGGCGGGGGTCGCTGCGCTGGGCGGCCTCGCGTCGCTGACGGGCGCGCTGCTGCTGCTGCGCCGCGACGGCCACCGCCGGCTCGTCGTCTTCGGGGTTGCCGGAGCGGCGCTGGGCGCGGTGACCGGCGCGCTGCCCTGGAGCATGCGAACGCGCGCCCGGGACCTGCCCGCGATCCACGACATCAGCACCGACACCGACGACCCGCCCGCGTTCGTGCGCGCCGCCGCGCTGCGCCGGCGGGGCGATCACCCGGTGGCGTACGAAGGCCGGAGCGTCGCGAACCTGCAGCGCGCCGCCTATCCCGACCTCGCACCGCTGTCGACACCGGCGTCGCCGGGGCGCGCGTTCGACGCGGCGAAGGCCGCGCTCGCCGACCTCGGGCTCGCGCCCACCGACGCCGACCCGTCGACCGGTCGGCTCGAGGCCACCGCGACCACCTTGCTGTTCGGCTTCAAGGACGACGTGGTCGTGCGCGTCGCCCCGGTCCCGGGCGGCGGCGCGCGCGTGGACGTGCGCTCGATGTCGCGCGTCGGGCGCCACGACTTCGGCGCCAACGCCGAGCGCGTGCGCGCGCTGCTCGCGCGCATCCGCGATCGTCTGGCATAGTGGCGCGGCGAGGCGCACTCGCCGCGGCGCGAAGACCAGGAGGGGACGACGATGACGCTGCCGGCGTGGGAGGCCTACGCGATCCGCTACGCGCGCGTCGAGCGGCGCCGCGCCGAGAACTTCGTGCCGATCGACGATCACGACGGGCCGATGCCGCTCGACTTCTACGTCTGGCTGCTGAGGTCGGGCGAGCGTTCGATCCTCGTCGACACCGGGTTCAACGCATCGACCGCCGCGCGACGCGGCCGCCGGCTGATGCGCTGCCCGATCGAGTCGCTGCGCGTGCTCGGCGTCGACCCGGCGCGGGTGACCGACGTCGTCCTCACGCACCTTCACTACGACCACGCCGGCAACCTCGACAAGCTGCCGGCCGCGCGCTTCCACGTGCAGGACGACGAGATGACCTACGCGACCGGGCGCTGCATGTGCCACGCGTCGGTCCGCCACACCTACGAGGTCGAGGACGTCGTCGCGCTGGTGCGGCACGTGTACTCGGACCGCGTCGTGTTCCACGACGGCGACGCGACGCTCGCGCCCGGCGTCGAGCTGCTGCGCATCGGCGGCCACACGCGCGGGCTGCAGTCGCTGCGCGTTCACACCGCGCGCGGGTGGATCGTGCTCGCGTCCGACGCCTCGCACTTCTACGAGAACGCGCAGCGCGGCCGCTCGTTCCCGATCGTCTACCACATGGGCGAGATGCTCGACGGGCACCGCAGGCTGCTCGCGCTCGCGGGCGCGTCGTCGAGCTTCGTGCCGGGGCACGACCCGCTCGTGCTCGAGCGCTATCCGCGCGTGGACGGCGACGAGATCGGGATCGCGCGGCTGCACGAGGCGCCGCGCGGGTGAGCCGGGCGCGGCCGGGCGCCGCCGCGGCGCCCCGCGCCGCCCGCGTTCAGCCCTCCATCGAACGTCTGCGCAGGCGCCGCATCCCGCCGAGCCAGCGATCGATGTCGTTGGCCTTGCGCTTGACGTACTCGCCCACCTCGGGGTGCGGCAGGACGTAGAAGCGCTCCTCGCGCAGCGCCTCGACCACGGTCTGCGCGAGCTGCTCGGGCTCGATGATGCCGTCGGTCTGGCCGTCGCCGAGCCGGCGCGGCGCCATCGCCGTGTTGACGCCCTGCGGGCACAGCACCGAGACCCGGATCCCGTCGTCGCCGTGCGTGATCGCGAGGAACTCGGCGAGCTTGACCGCGGCGGCCTTCGACACGGTGTACGGGCCGGTGCCCAGCGCCGCGAGCAGCCCGGCGGCGGACGCGGTATTCAGCAGGTAGCCGCCGCCGCGCGCGATCATCGACGGCAGCACGGCGCGCGCCGCGTACAGGTGCGCCATCACGTGCAGGTCCCACTGCTTCTGCCAGACTTCGTTGGCCGCGTCGGTGAGGACGCCGGGCATGCCCGCCCCGGCGTTCGAGCAGAACAGGTCGATCGGGCCGTGCCGGTCGACCGTGGTCTTCACGAGCGCCTGCACCTGCGATTCCTGGGTCACGTCGCAGGCCTGCCCGTCGCAGCCGATCTCCTTCGCCGCCGCGGCCACCGCCGCCGCGTCGAGATCCGCGAGCACGATCGCCTTCGCGCCCTGGGCCAGGAACGCCTTCGCCATCGCGCGGCCGATGCCGCCGCTGCCGCCGGTGATCACGACGACCTTGTCCTTCAGTTCCATTGTCCTGTCTCCTCGTGGCCACGCTCATCATCCGGGCGTTCGGCCGCGCGGACAACGGGTTCGTCCGGGCGCGCGTCTCGATCCTTGCGGCCCGGTCCTGTATTCGATCCGAGTCGCGCGCCGCGCCGCCTGCTACACCGGCGGGTGCCGTTCGTGCCAGCGCGTCGCGTCCTCGTACGCGTGCCCGATGCGGCACAAGGCCGCCTCCGACAGGCGCCGGCCGAGCAGCTGGACCGCGTACGGCACGCCGGACGGCGCGACGCCGCAGGGCAGCGTGAGCGACGGCGTCCCGGCCATGTTCGCGGGAATCGTGAACTGCGACTGCAGCGTCACCGGGATCGGCTGCAGGCCGTGCTGCGCGTTCGCGTCGATCGGGAACGCGCACCCGCCGGCCGGGCACACGAGCGCGTCGACCCGCTCGAGCAGCGCGTGGAACGGCGCGCAGAACCGCTGCCGCGCGGCGGCCGCGGCGTGGTAGCGAGCCTCGCCGATCGTCGCGCCGTGGCCGAGGAAAGCGCGCAGGAACGGGCCGTACTCGGCGGCGCGCGACGGGAACGTGGCCCGGTGCGCACGCGCGGCCTCGTACGCGCAGATCGTCATGAACGTCTCACGCAGCGCGTCCGAGCCCGGCGCCATCTCCACGTCGACGATCTCGGCGCCCAGGCGCGCCCAGGTCGCGATCGCTTCGTCGATGGCCGCGACGAGCCCCGGGTCCGTGCCCGCGGCGTTGAACCGGCGGTCGACGCCCAGGCGCAGTCCGCGCACGCCCGCGCCGAGTTCGCTGCCCGCGGCGGGCGCGGGATCGCGCAGCGACGTCGGATCGTGTGCATCCCAGCCCGCGATCGCGTCGAGCGTCGCGGCCGCGTCGGCGACCCGGCGCGCGAGCGGGCCGACGTGGTCGAGCGTGTCGGCGAGCGCCAGCACGCCGTGCCGGCTCACGCGCCCGTACGTCGGCTTCAGTCCGACCGTGCCGTTGGCCATCGACGGGAATCGGATCGATCCGCCGGTGTCGGTGCCGATCGACGCGAAGCACAGGCCCGCCGCGGTCGCCACGCCCGAACCGCTCGACGAGACGCCCGGCCAGTACGACGGATTCCACGGGTTGAGCGGCACGGCGAAGTCGGGGTGGTACCCGACCATCGCGCCCTCGGTCAGGTTCAGCTTGCCCAGCAGCACCGCCCCGGCGGCCTCCAGGCGCGTCACGACCGTGGCGTCGTGCGCGGGCACGAAGTCCTTGTGAACGCCGCATCCGCCCGCCGTGCGGACGTCCCGCGTGAAGCACAAGTCCTTGACCGCGACGGGAATGCCGTGCAGCGGCCCCCGATAGCGACCCGCCGCGATCTCGCGCTCGGCGCGGCGCGCGTCCTCGAGCGCGCGCTGCGCGGTCACGGTCGCGTAGCTGCGCAGCCGCGGGTCGACCGCCGCGATGCGCTCGAGCATCCACGTGGCGAGGTCGACGGGCGACAGCGCTCCCGACTCGATCAGCGCGGCCACTTCGAGGAGCGGCGCGTAGTGCGCGCGCTCCCGAAGGCCCGACGGCGCCATCGTTCAGCGCCCCTTGAACACCGGCGAGCGCTTCTCGCGGAACGCCGCCTGCGCCTCCTTCGCGTCCTCGGTCTTCGCCAGCGACGCGGTCATGTCCTGCTCGTAGCGGTAGCCGTCGCGCAGGCTCATGTCCTCGATCGTGTTCAGCGTGTGCTTGGCCAGGCGCGTGGACAGCGGGCTCTTCGACGCGATCTCGCGCGCGAGCGCCAGCGCCGTCGGCATCAGCTCCTCGGGCGTCGTGCACGCCTCGACGACGCCGGTGCGGTAGAGCTCGGCCGCGGGCACGCGCCAGCCGGTGAGCATCATGCGCCGCAGCCGCGAGTGCGAGAACAGGCGCTGGCCGTGCTTGCCGCCGCCCATCAGGCCGACGTCGATCTCGGGCAGCCCGAACGACGCGTTCTCCGAGGCGACGATGATGTCCGAGGACGCGACCATGCCCAGCCCGGAGCCGAGCGCCACGCCGTTGACCGCGGCGACCACGGGCTTGGCGCACTCGCGGATCGCGTGGAAGCATTCGCGCGTGCGGCGCGAGTGCGCGAGGATGTCGCCGGGGCCCTTGATGTATTTCGCGCGGCCCTTGAGATCCGCGCCGGCGCAGAAGCACTTGCCGGCGCCGGTGAGCACGATCGCGCGTACTTCGTCGGTCTCGGCGAGCCGGTCGAACGCGACCAGCATCTCCTCGTTCAGTTCGCGCGTGAGCGCGTTGACCGGCGGGCTGTCGAGCGTGACGACGGCCACGTGGCCGTCGATCTCGACCCTCAGTTCCTTGAACTCGTCCAATTCCGTCTCCTCTCGTTGCGCGCGCGTGCCTGTGCCGGCACGTCGCGCGCGGGCCGGCCCGCTCAGACGATCCGCGACTTCCGGTCGCCCCAGTACTTGTCGCGCAGCGGCTTCTTGTACAGCTTGCCGGTGGGCAGCCGCGGCATCGCGTCGGTGAAGTCGATCGAGCGCGGGCACTTCATCTTCGCGAGGTGCTTCGTGCAGAACTCGATCAGCTCGCGTTCGAGCTCGCCGTCGGCCACCACGCCCGCGATCGGCTGCACCACCGCCTTGACCTCCTCGCCGAGGTCCTCGTTCGGCACGCCGAACACCGCGGCGTCGGCCACCTTCGGGTGCGTGATCAGCAGGTTCTCGCACTCCTGCGGATAGATGTTCACGCCGCCCGAGATGATCATGAACGTGGAGCGGTCGGTCAGGTACAGGAAGCCGTCGTCGTCGACGTAGCCGACGTCGCCCACCGTGCTCATCGTGCCGTCGGCCGAGCGCGACTGCGCGGTGCGCGCCGGGTCGTTGAAGTACTCGAACGGCGTCGCGGTCTTGAACCAGATCTCGCCGGGCACGCCCTTCGGGCACGGCTTCATCTCGGCGTCGAGGATGTGCAGGTCGCCGAGCAGCACGCGTCCGACCGAACCCCGGTGCGCGAGCCACTCGCGGCTGTCGCACGCGGTGAACCCGAGCCCTTCGGTGGCGCCGTAGTACTCGTCGATGATCGGCCCCCACCACGCGATCATCTGCTCCTTGACCTGCGCGGGGCAGGGCGCCGCCGCGTGGATCGCGACCTCGAGCGACGAGAGGTCGTAGCGCTTCCTGGCCTCCTCGGGCAGCTTGAGCATGCGGCTGAACATCGTCGGCACGAGCTGGCTGTGCGTGACCTTGTGTTTCGGGATCAGCGACAGGTAGTGCTCGGGGTCGAAGTGCTCCATGATGATCACGGTGCCGCCGTGGCGGATCGTGAGCCCCACCGCGGCCTGCGGCGCCGAGTGGTACAGCGGCGCGGGCGACAGGTACGTCATGCCCTCGCGGTACTTCCACAGCTTCTTCAGGAAGTCGAACAGCGGCAGCGGCTGCGACGGCGGGTTCTCCGGCAGCGGCCGGACGATGCCCTTGGGCCGGCCGGTCGTGCCCGACGAGTACAGCATCGGCGTGCCGAGCCACTCGTCGGCGATCGGCGTGTCGGGGTGCTTCGCGACCTCGGTCGCGTAGTCCCGGAACGGGCCGTCGTCGCCGGTGCCGTCGACGATCAGGCACAGCGTCACCTTCGGGCACTGCGCGATCGCCTGCATCGCGACGTCGCGCCGGGCGCGCGACGTGATCAGCGCCTTCGACTCGCTGTTGTTGACGATGTAGGCGAGCTCGTCGGCCGTCAGGTACGAGTTCACGCACGTGTAGTACAGCCCCGCCCGCTCGCCGGCGGCGTTCGTCTCCAGGTAGCGGCTGTTGTTCTCCATGAAGATCGAGTAGTGGTCCAGCCGCTTCAGGCCGTGGGCCCGGAGCAGGTGCGCGAGCCGGTTGCTGCGCGCGTCGAGCTCGGCGTAGGTCACCGTCTCGCCGCTGCTCGCCATGATGAACGCCGGGTGGTTCGGGCGTTCCTGTGCGTACTTGCCGGGATACATGGGCGGGGTCCTGTCGTCGTCGCGGTTGCGTTCAGCGCGGCGCCATGCGGATCGCGCCGTCCAGGCGCACGCTCTCGCCGTTGAAGTAGCCGTTCGTGCACATGAGTTCCACCAGCGCCGCGAACTCGTCGGGCTCGCCCAGGCGCTTCGGGAACGGCACCGACGCCGCCAGCGACGCCTTGACGTTGTCGGGCGCGCCGTGCAGCAGCGGCGTGCTGAAGATGCCGGGCAGGATCGTGTTGACGCGGATGCCCTCGTTCATCAGGTCGCGCGCGATCGGCAGCGTCATGCCGACGACGCCGGCCTTCGACGCCGAGTACGACGCCTGCCCGATCTGGCCGTCTTCGGCCGCGACCGACGCGGTGTTGACGATCACGCCGCGCTCGCCGTCCTGCAGGGGATCGAGCGTGAGCATGCCGGCGGCGGACTTCGCGATGCAACGGAACGTGCCGACCAGGTTGATCTGGATGATGCGGTCGAACGACGCGGTCGGGAAGCTGCGGATCTCGCCGGTGGACTTGTCGCGGCTCGCGGTCTTCACCGCGTTGCCGGTGCCGGCGCAGTTGACGAGGATGCGCTCCTGGCCGATCGCGGCGCGCGACTTCGCGAAGCCGGCGTCGACCGTGTCCTCCTTGGTCACGTCGACCTTGCAGAACACGCCGCCGAGCTCCTTGGCGAGCGCTTCGCCCTGCGTCTCGTTGAGGTCGAAGAGGGCGACCTTCACGCCCTGCGCGGCGAGGCGGCGGGCGGTGGCGGCGCCCAGGCCGGAGGCGCCGCCGGTGATCACGGCGGTGACGGAGGAATTCAGCTTCATCGGGTGTCTCCCTGTGTGTCGTGGTTCGCGAGGCCGGGACGCACGCGTGCGCGGTGGCGTAGCCGCGGCGTCCCGAGGTCGGGGTGCTCATGATAAGGGGGCGCGATCGAGGTCAACTCCATGCACGCGTTCGGAACATGCGTGCACGGCGTGGCCGTCGCCCGCTTTACAGTATTTCGCGCGCATATTCTTGTGCGGTTGATTCTTCGGTGGAACGGAGCTTGCTAACGCTGCGGCGGAGGGCAATGACAAGAATTGCCCCGTGCCAGGAGATGGCATGGACACCTCCCCCGATGAACCGAAGCTGTGACGTACGAGGGGCCGACGAACACTGCTGATGCATGGGCAGTGCGGTGGCGAGAGGTGGGGCCTCGCGTCGCACGGCATCGAGTGCCAAAGTGAAGTTCCAGGTGAACTTCGCCGACGGAGGCCTCGAATGAATCGTACGACGTACGGACTGGACATTGCAAAGAACGTGATGCAGTTGCACTGGGTCGACGCAGAGACGGGCGAGATCGGTCGCAAGAAGCTGGTGCGAGCCCGGCTGGCGGCGTACTTCGCGCAGTTGCGGCCGGTGCGCATCGTGACGAGGCGTGCGGCAGCGCGCACCATTGGGCGCGGGTGTTCACGGGCCTGGGCCATGAGGTGGAGCTGTTGCCGGTTGCGCAGGTGCGCCCGTTCGTGCGCAGCCACAAGGACGACGCGGCCGACGCGCGGGCGATCTGGCGGCGCAGCACAGCGACATCCGACGAGTGCCCAAGAAGAGCGTGGAGCAGCAGTGCTGGCGCTGCACCGCACGAGATCGCACTGCGGCGTGCGCACGGCGACGGTGAACTGCTGCGCGGGCTGCTCTACGAGTTCGGCGTGGTGCTGCGGCGGACGCGAGGCCGGCTGAAGGCGCTGGGCGAGCAGCGAGCGGTGATCGACGAGCAGTTGCCGGCGGCGATGCGCGTGCTGGTGGACGGGCAACTTGAAGACGCTCGAAAGAAGTCGGCCGGCGCATCGACGAACTCGAGGGTCAGATCGCGGCGCTGCGTGCCGAAGCCAGCGCGCGCGCGCTCGACCAGGTGCCCGGCATCGGTGCTGGGCAGCACGGCGCTGGCGGCCACGCTCGGGGATGAAGGCGTGGCACTCGGGGCGGAGTTCTCGGCCAGCCTGGGGTTGGTACCGGCGCACGCGGGCACCGGAGGCAAGGTGCGCGTGGGGCACCTGAGCAAGCGTGGCGACCTGCACCGCGCACGCTGCTCATTCACGGGGCGTTGGCTCGGTGATCGAGCACGCCAAGGACAAGCCGAAGTGGCTCGAAGAGTTGCTGGCGCGCCGGCCCAAGAACGTGGCGGTGGTGGCGCTGGCCAACAAGATGGCACGGCACGGCCTGGATCGTCGCCCACGGCCGGGCGGTATCACGGGATTGGAAGAGCACTAAAACCTGGGAGCGGTTGCGCCAAGGCGGCAGCCGCGTAGATCAACCCACCGAAAAGGAGTGGACGCCGCAAAGAGTGCGTGAGTCGAGTCGATGAAGTGATGGCGAAGCGGTCGACCGCGGGCCGGACAAAGCTGAATCGCTGCCAAGTAGGCATCGCCGATGCAAACCCCGCCGCAGGAGATAAGCACCGGCCTCGCGAATGACCATCAAGGCCAGCGGCCGGCATGTCCGACCTGCACCACAAGGCTGGATGTAAGACCGCAGTCGTTTCCGCCGAGCCAGGACTTCGAAGACTCGCTTGCTACACGGGTGTCCATGTAAGAGAAGCGATGAACGCGAAGCGGTGGGCGAGTGCGCTGTTCGTGGCGGCTGCGGTGGCTGGGGGCAACGCCCGCGGTTGCGCGCGGCAGGGCGGGATGCCAGATCGGCGATGGCGGCGAATTCGGGCCCTGTCCGACCAATAACGGGGGCACGCCCGTGAGTCCCCTCGCCACCGTGCCCGAGCCCGGGCGTGCTCGAGCTGCTCGGAATGGGCGTCGCCGGCGCGATCGCGGTCCGCCTCATCACGCGCCGCCGCAAGTAGGGCGCCGCGCTGCGACATCGCCCGCCCCGTCGCGTCTGGCGGGCATCGTCCTCGCGATCGTCGTGGTCGCGTGGGCCGGCGTGCGCTTCCTCTGGCGGACCGGCCCGTCGGACCTGACGCTGAACATCTCCTGCTGGACGTACCACGACGTCGATCGCAGCGGCTCCTACGACGTCGGCGACCGTTCCTACCCGGGCCTGCGCGTGGAACTCGATCGGCCTCGACGGCTCGGTCGTCAAGGTCGAATCGAACCTGGAAGGGTTCGCGAAACTCAAGATAGACGCCGTCGCGGCGACGTCCGCGAACTGGGCGCGTATCGCTATCGGGCGATCGCGCCGGAGGGGTGGGAGCTCACGTCCGGAGCGGCACCCCAGCCGGTGACGTTCAAGGAGCTCGAGGGCTCCCGGTCGGCCTCGTCGCCGCGAACCTGTGCGTGCCGATCGGCGCCGCGCCTCGGCTGACCTTCCCGGGCGCGTCGAGCGCGCGGCGGGTGCGCCCGCTGCGTGCCGCTCGAGCGATCGGACCGTCCGGGGGCGCGCGTGCGGGTCGCGCCCGACGCGGACGGCCGGTTCGAGATCCCGGCCACGCCCGGCGAGTGGCGACTGCTGTGGGTGGACGCGAAGGGGCTCGCCGTCGAGCGCCGGGTCCGCGTGGACGCGAATCCCGTCGTGTTCTCGACGCTGCGCGCCGACGCCGCGGATCCGCCCGCCGCGCCGAAGCCCCGCAAGATCGACTTCGACGCCCTGGTGAAGGGCGACACGCTGGTCGAGATCCCCAACGGCTTCGCCGGCCTGGAATGGACGAACTGGGTCGTCACGCACCCGAAGGTGTACGGGACCGGGTTCTACCACGTGGTCGTCTCGCCCGAGTACGTGGCGTACAACAGCTCGGGCCACCCGGCGACGATCTCGTCGGCGCGCCCGTTCGACCTCGCGGGCACGTACGTCGCGCTGGTGTGGCCGCAGGCCGAGTCGCGCAACGTCGTCGTGCGGGCCTGGCGCGGCGATCGCCTCGCCTACGAGGAGTCACTGCGCCTGCGCGCCGGCACGCCGGTCTGGTTCGACGCGGACTGGCGCGCGATCACCCGCATCGAGTTCGCGCACGAGGCGTACTGGCAGGTCGCCGTCGACGACCTGGTGGTCCGCACCGAATGACCGGGCGCCGGGTTCGATCGTGGCCGATGTCGGGCACGTTTACATTTTCGCGCGTGCGCAGCGCCAAGGGATTGATTTCGTTGAGTGGAATGCAACTTGCTTGCCCGTCGACGCACGGGGCGCGACACGACGCCCGACGGCCAGGAGAGACGACATGAGCATTCGAGGGTGGACCAAGGCCATCGCCGCGGCGCTGATGGCGCTGGGAATCGCATCGCAGGCGATGGCGGACACCGCCAATGGCGGTTGCGCCGTGGCGGCCACGACCTGCACGATCGGCACGGTGCCGGAGCCGGGCGCGCTCGAGCTCCTCGGCATCGGGCTGGCCGGCGCGATCGCCGTCCGGCTGATCGCGCGCCGACGCAAGTAGCCGGCCCGCGCGCCGATCCGGCGCGCCCCGGGTCCCGACCTTCACGACCGAGCCGAGCCGCTCGGGCTGCGGCGATTTCGAGCGGGGCGTCGACTCGGCGCGACCCTCGCTACCCCCGCTCGTCCGCCACCTGCACCAGCCGCTTGCCGATCGCCTCGCCCTTCATCATCCCGATCAGCGCGCGCGGTGCGTTCTCGATGCCGGGCACGACGTCCTCGCGGAACACCATCTCGCCGCTCGCGAACCACGGCGCCACGCGTGCCTGGTACGCGGCGAGCTTGTGCACGTGGTCGCCGACGATGAAGCCGGTCATCGCGATGCGCTTGGAGACGATCGCCTGCAGCCCGCGGATGCCGGCGTCGTCGAGCGCGTTGTACGCGGAGATCATCCCGCACACCGGGAAGCGCGCGCCGACGTTCGCGTGCCGCAGCGCGGCCTCGAGCGTGGGGCCGCCGACGTTGTCGAAGTAGACGTCGATGCCGCGCGGGCACAGCTCGGCGAGCGCCTCGTCGGTGTCGCGCGCCTTGTAGTCGAACGCGGCGTCGAAGCCGCACTTCTCGAGCACGTACGCGACCTTGGCCGGGCCGCCGGCCGAGCCGACGACGCGCGCACCCGCGCGCCGCGCGAACTGCCCGGCGAGCTGGCCGACCGTGCCCGCGGCCGACGAGACGAACACGGTGTCGCCGGGGTTGGGCTGGCCGAGCTCGATCGCGCCGACCCACGCGGTCAGGCCCGGCATGCCGAGCGCGGAGATCGCGAGGCTCGGGCGACCGATCGACGGGTCGATCCGGTGCAGGCCCTCGCCGCGCCGCGCGACGCTGCGCAGCGACCAGTCGAGGAAGCCCCAGACCCAGTCGCCCGCCGCGAAGCGCGCGTTCTTCGACTCGAGCACGCGCCCGACCACGCGCGAGACGATCGGCCGGCCGATCTCGAAGCCGGGCGCGTACGAGGGCCCGGCGTTCATCCGCCCGCGCAGGTACGGGTCGGTCGACAGCCACACCGACTGCACGAGCACGTCCTCGGGCCCGACCTCGGGCTCCGGGCACGACTCGATCGAGAAGCACGACTCGTCGACCCAGCCGTGCGGGCGCTTCGCGAGCAGGACGCGGGTATTCATGCGTGCGGCTCCGACGTCACAGGTTGCGCGAGATCAGTTCCTTCATGACCTCGCTGGTGCCGCCGTAGATGCGCATCACGCGCGTGTCGACGTACGCGCGCGCGATGTCGTACTCCATCATGTAGCCGTAGCCGCCGTGCAGCTGCAGCAGGTCGTCGAGCACCTTGGTGAGCTCCTCGGTGACGAACAGCTTGCACACCGCGGCCTCCTCGGTCGTGAGCTTGCGCTGCATGTGCTGCGCGAGGTACTGGTCGACCATCAGCCGCATCGCGGTGACGCGCGACTTCACCTCGGCGAGCTTGAAGCGCGAGTTCTGGAAGTCGAACAGGCGCTGGCCGAAGACCTGGCGCTGCTTCGTGTACGCGATCGTCTGCGCGAGCATCGCCTCGGCGCGCGCGGCCGCGCCCACCGCGATGATGAAGCGCTCCTGCGCGAGCTCCTGCATCAGGTAGCCGAACCCCTTGCCTTCCTCGCCGAGCAGGTTCGACACGGGCACGCGCACGTCGTCGAAGAAGAGCTCGGCCGTGTCGGCCGCGCGCTGGCCCATCTTCTCGAGCTTGCGGCCGCGCCTGAAGCCGGGGCGGTCGGTCTCGACCAGCACGAGCGAGACGCCCTTGGCGCCCGCGGCCGGGTCGGTCTTGGCGACGACGACGACCAGGTCGCTGTTCAGGCCGCTGGAGATGAAGGTCTTGGCGCCGTTGACCACGTACTGGTCGCCCTGGCGGACCGCGGTCGTGCGGATCGCCTTCAGGTCGCTGCCCGCGCCGGGCTCGGTCATCGCGATCGCGAGCAGCACCTCGCCGCGCGCGCAGGCCGGCAGCCACTTCGCCTTCTGCTCGGGCGTGCCGTTGCGCAGGATGTACGGCGCGATGATGTCGGACTGAAGCGAGAACGCCGGGCCGGAGACGCCGCTGTAGGCGAGCTCCTCGGCGAGCACCGCGTGGTGGCCGAAGTCTCCGCCCGCGCCGCCGTACTCCTCGGGCAGCGACATGCACAGCAGCCCCTCGCGGCCGGCCTTGCGCCAGGTCTCGCGGTCGACGCGTCCGGCCGCGTCCCACTCGGCCTGCTTCGGCTTGCACTCGCGCTCGATGAAGCGCCGCGCGGTGTCGCGGAACATTTCGTGATCGTCCCGATAGACGGTGCGCGGGAACGTCAGGACTCCCCGGCGGCCGTCGACTCTGGCATTGTCCGAGTCTGCGGCGGATGCGGCGGCGGTGCTCATCGATGATCTCCTCGGTGACGGCGGCGCCCCGGCGCCCGGCGAGGCCGGGTGCGAGCGACGCGGTGTGGATCGGTGGCCTGCTTTTAGCACGGAGGCCGGGCCCCCATCAAACCGACGACTCGGAGCGGAATCGACGATGAAGGTTCACCGGATGCTGGTCCTGGGCGGCGACGGCGTCGGCCCGGAAGTGATCGCGCAGGCGCTGCGCGTGGCGAGGAGGCTCGTCGAGCGGCGCGCGCTGCCGCTCGAGATGGTCGAGGCGCCGTACGGGTACAGCGCGTGGCAGCAGACCGGAGCGATCATGCCGCCGGCCACGCTCGACGCCGTGATGAGCGCCGACTCGATCCTGTTCGGCGCGATCGGCGGCGAGTACGACGGCGTGCCGATGGCGGTGCGGCGCGAGGGCAGCGTGCTGCGCATCCGGCGCGAGCTGAACCTCTTCGCGAACCTGCGCCCGGTGCGGCACTGGCCGGCGCTCTCCGCGAGCTGCCCGCTGCGCGCGGCGGTCGCGGCCGGCACCGACATCGCGCTGGTGCGCGAGAACACGGGCGGGCTGTACTTCGGCTCGCCGCGCGGCATCGAGACGCTGGCCGACGGCCGGCGCGAGGCCGTGAACACCCAGCGCTACGCGACCGACGAGATCGAGCGCGTGGCGCGCTTCGCGTTCGAGCTCGCGCGCACGCGCCGCGGTCGGCTGTGCTCGGTCGACAAGTCCAACGTGCTCGAGACCGGCGTGCTGTGGCGCCAGACCGTGACCGCGCTGCACCAGCGCGAGTTCGCCGACGTCGAGCTCTCGCACATGCTCGTCGACAACTGCGCGATGCAGCTGGTGCGCGCGCCCACGCAGTTCGACGTCATCGTCACCGACAACATGTTCGGCGACATCCTCTCCGACGGCGCCGGCGCGATCGCGGGCTCCCTGGGCATGCTGCCGTCGGCCTCGCTGGGCAGCGTGCGTGCCGACGGCTCGCGCCCGGCACTGTACGAGCCGGTGCACGGCAGCGCGCCCGACATCGCGGGTCGCGGCGTCGCGAACCCGCTGGGCGCGATCCTCTCGTTCGCGCTCGCGCTGCGCTATTCGCTGCGGCTGCCCGACGAGGCCGAGCGCGTCGAGCGCGCGGTGGCCACCGCGCTGGGCAACGGCGCGCGCACCGCCGACGTCGCGGGCACGGGCGAAGCCGCGCTCGGTTCGCAGGCGATGGGCGACGCCGTGCTCGGCGCGCTGGAGCGCCTGGGCAGCTGATCGCCACCCGGGCGCGCGCGCGACCGCCGGGCGCGCGATCTGTGCGGCGCGCGCCACCGCGTCGCGCCCGCCGCGCGCGTCACTTCAGGTACTTGTGCCTCAGGTAGGCGAGGTACTGCCGCGAGTCGTCCTCGAGGTAGGGGCCGAGCAGCGTGAGGATGTGATACGCCGCGCGCCCGGAGTCGTTGTCGGGGCCGAGCGTCTCGGGCATCAGGCGCGCGTACGAGAACCAGCACGTCATCGTGAACGTGGTGTGCAGCGCGAGCAGGTCGATCTCGTCGGGCGCGGCGCGCAGCACGCCCTGCGCGACCAGCCCGTGGTACAGGCGGCGCAGCGTCGCGAGCCACGCGGCGGTGAGCCGCTGCAGGCGCGGTGCGAGCTGCGGGTACTCGCGCATCAGGAAGTCGGCGTCGCGATAGACGAAGCGGTACTCGCTGATCTTCTCGAAGGCCAGGTGCAGCGCGAGCCAGAGGTCGTCGAGCGCGGCCACCGACTCCGGTGCCGACGCGAACGGGCGCATCTCGTCCTCGAAGCGGCGCAGCAGCCACTCGACGATCTGCAGCTTGCTCTTGAAGTGGTAGTACAGGTTGCCGGGGCTGATCTCGAGCTCGGTCGCGACCCGGTTCGTCGAGACGGTGGCCGCACCCTCCTCGTTGAACAGGCGCAGGCCTGCCAGCAGGATGCGGTCGCGGGTCTTCATCGACGCGGCGCGGGGGGCGGGCGTCGGCGGGTCACTTCTTCCTTCGGGCCGCCTCGAGCTGCTCGACGCGCTCGCACAGCTTCTCCATGCGCTCGACCAGGTCGGCGAGCGAGCGCGCCGACGGCACGCCCAGGCGCTCGAGGGCGCTGGCCACGCGCTGGTCGAACACCTCTTCGAGCTTGCGGAAGCCGAACGGGTCCATCAGCGACGCGACCACGTTGCCCGCGCCGCTGGTGGTGCGCTCCTTGGCGAGCGTGAGCGCCTTGATTCCCGCTTCGAGCACGCTCGCCGCGCCGGATTCGGAGGCTTTCGGCGGGTGCGCGGGAACGGCGATCGGCGCGGCTGCGGGCGACGCCGCCGCGGCACGCGAACGCGCCGGCTTGCGCGCGGGGGCGGGTCGTGTGGAGTCGGCCTTCTTGACCATCGGTGGATCCCTCGGAGGACGATGCGAACGGGCCTCGAGGTTCGAGGCCCGTCGCAGGCTTCGTTCGGCGCGCCCGCCCGCCCGGTGCCGGACGGGCGCGCAGCGCGCCCCGCGCGAAGGCGAGCTTACGCCTTGGCGGCGCGTTTCGGGGCGGCGCGGCGACGCGGCGCCTTGCGGGCGGCGCGCACCGGCTTGGCTTCGACGTCGGTCGCGCCGTGCTTGGCGCGGGCGCCCGGAGCGCGCCGGGCGATCGTGTCGGCGCCGCGCGCGACCTGCTTGGCGAAGTCGCGCGACAGCCGCACGGCCGGCAGGTTCACCTGCTCGAAGAACTCGCCCGCCTTGCCGGGGAAGGCGTCGTAGAACTTGTCGGCCGCCTGCGTGAACGTGCCCAGCGCCTTGTCGGTGCCCTTGGCGATCATTTCGATCGCGTCGTCGGCCGCCGACGAGAAGGCGTCGACGCGATTGCCGATCACGACGACGACCTGCTTGCCGACCTTGACGAGGCTCGACTTCACGGGCTGCTCGACTTCTTCCTTGCCGCCGACCTGGCCCAGACGGGCGCTGACTTCCTCGAGCGCCTTGTTGGCGGTGGTGCGATACGCGTCGACCATGACCTTCGCGGTGCGGGCGTAGATCTCGACGGTTTCGTGGGCCAGCGAGCTGAGGGTTTCGGTGGACATTGCGTGACTCCGTTCGTAGTGGGGTTCGTTGCTCGGGCGACGGGCCCTCCGGTTCGGGGTGGGCTTGCGTCGTTGGGGTGGATTCTCCGCAGGAACCGTAGTGCGCTGAAACTACGGCCTGCGGAAATCTAGGTCGACCAGCCTAGAAATCGGGGCGCTCGCCACGCGGGCCGCGCGCTCGCCGACGGCCGCGTGCGCGGTGCGCACGCTCACGACTGCATCACGTACGTGCCCGGGGCGTCGCCGAGCACCGGCAGCCCTGCGTGCGGCGCCCCGGTCGCGGGCGGCGCCACGGCGGCACCGGAGCGCTCGGCGAGCCAGCCGAACCACTCGGGCCACCACGAGCCCTCGTGCCGCGCCGCCTGCGCGAGCCACGCGTCCGGGTCGAGCCAGCGCGCGTCGTTCGCCTGCGTCATCACGCGGTACGCGCGGCCCCGGTGGCCGGGCTCCGAGACGATGCCGGCGTTGTGCCCGCCGCCGGTGAGCACGAACGTCACCGCGGTGTCGGTGAGCAGGTGGATCTTGTACGCCGAGCGCCACGGCGCGACGTGGTCCTGCTCGGTGCCCACGGCGAAGATCGGCGCGCGGATGTCGGTGAGCGCCACCGGGCGGCCGCCGGCGGCGAGGCGCCCCTCGGCGAGGTCGTTGTCGAGGAAGAGCCTGCGCAGGTACTCGGCGTGCATCCGGTACGGCATGCGCGTGGCGTCCGCGTTCCACGCCATCAGGTCGGTCATCGGCGCGCGCTCGCCCATCAGGTAGTCGCGCACGATGCGCGACCACACCAGGTCGTTGGAGCGCAGCGTCTGGAACGCGCCCGCCATCTGCGTGGTGTCGAGGAAGCCCTGTTCCCACATCATGTCCTCGAGGAACGCGAGCTGGCTCTCGCTGACGAACAGCGTGAGCTCGCCGGCCTCGGTGAAGTCGGTCTGCGCGGCGAACAGGCTGATCGACGCGAGCCGCTCGTCGCGGTCGCGGGCCATCGCCGCGGCCGCGATCGCGAGCATCGTGCCCCCCAGGCAATAGCCGGTCGCGTGAACGCGCCGCCCGGGGACGATCGCGCCGATCGCGTCGAGCGCGGCCATCACGCCGAGCGTGCGGTAGTCGTCCAGGCCGAGCTCGCGGTCCTCGGGCAGCGGGTTCTTCCACGAGATCGCGAACACCGTGAAGCCCTGTGCGACGAGGTGCCGGACCAGCGAATTGCGCTCCGACAGGTCGAGGATGTAGTACTTCATGATCCACGCCGGCACGATCAGCACGGGCTCGGGGCGCACGCGCGCGGTGGCCGGCGCGTACTGGATCAGCTCGATCAGCCGGTTGCGGAACACGACCTTGCCGGGCGTGACCGCCACGTCGCGCCCCGGCGCGAACGCCTCCGTGCCCGCGGGCTTGCGGCCGGCGGCGGCGCGCTCCCAGTCCTCGAGCCAGTGGCTCCAGCCGCGCAGCAGGTTCATCCCGCCCTCGCGGATCGTGCGCTCGATCACGTCCGGGTTCGTCGCCGCGAAATTCGACGGCGACGCCACGTCGAGCATCTGGCGCGCGACGAACTGCACGAGGTTCTCGTGGCGTGCGGTGACCCCGCGCACGCCGGTGGTGGCGTTGTGCCACCACTGCTGGTTCAGCAGGAACGCCTGGTGGATCACGTTGAACGGCCACGCCTGCCAGCGCTCGCCGTCGAAGCGGCGGTCGTGAGCGAGCGGCTCGATGCAGCGCGTGCCGGTGCGCCCAGCCTCCATCGCGCAGCGGGCCGCGTAGTTCGCCAGGCGCGTCGACTTGCGCGCGGCCTTCTCGACGAGCTGCAGCTGCTTGCCGGGCGACGACGCGAGGTGGATCGCCCAGTCGGTGAACGCCTCGGCGAGCGCGGCGGGCGAGACGCCCCCGGTCGCGCGGGCGGTCGACGCGTGGACCGAACGGTCGACGATGTCGCCCAGCGCGGTCGCGGCGAACGAGTCGCGCTCGAACGGCAGGCCGACGAGCGTCGGCGCGATGGTCGAGGGCGCGACGGGCGAGGGCGCGACGGGCGAGGGCGCGACGGGCGAGGGCGCGACGGGCGAGGGCACTGCCGTGGCGGCAGGCGACGGCGCGGCGCGGGAGCGCCGGGCGCGGCCGATCGGCGTGACGGTGGCCTTGCGTGCATCCATGGATCGGCTCCGGCGGATGCGCCCCGACGGCGCGACGGGGCGCCGAATCCCAGTCTCGGCGCGGGCCGCGGCACGCGCAATGACAACGCGCATTGCCGCCCTCGGCGCAGGGGCAGCCAGTGGACGCAAGTGCGGCCGGCGTCGCTCTGCTACGCTTGGGGCGGCCGCGCTGCGCTCGCCCGGCGATGCCGCGGCGGCGCGACGGGCGCGCCCCGCGGGCGTGTCCCGCCCTGCCACCCAACCGCCAGGAACACGCGAGATGAATTCACCTGTCACGCTGGAGCGTCGCGGCCGGATCGGCCTGCTGCGCATCGACAACCCGCCGGTCAACGCGATCGACGTCGCGACGGTCTCGGGCCTGATCGCCGCGGTCGGCGAGTTCGAGGCCGACCGCTCGCTCGCCGCGCTGGTCGTGCACTGCGAGGGCCGCACCTTCGTCGCCGGCGGCGACATCGCGCAGTTCGAGCGTGCCGACTTCAGCACCCAGCCGTTCAACCGCCTGCTCGCGCGTCTCGAGGCGCAAGACCGGCCGGTGGTCGCGGCGCTGCACGGCACCGCGCTCGGCGGCGGGCTGGAGCTCGCGCTCGCGTGCCACTACCGCGTGGCGGTGCCGTCGGCGAAGGTGGGGCTGCCCGAGGTGCTGCTGGGGCTGCTGCCGGGCTCGCTGGGAACGCAGCGGCTGCCGCGGGTCGCGGGGCCGGAACTGGCGCTCGACATGATGCTGAGCGGGCGCCCGATCGGCGCGAAGCAGGCGCTCGAGGCCGGCATCGTCGACGAGGTCGCCGACGGCGATCCGCTCGCAGTGGGGCTCGACTTCGCGGCACGTCTGCTCGAGCGCGGCGCCGTGCCGCGCCGCGTGAGCGCGATCGTGATCGATCCCGCCCGCGTGCCCGCCGGCCTGTTCGAGAAGGCGCTGAAAGACGCGACGACGAAACGTGCCGCCTACCCCGCGCCGCAACGAATCGTGCGCTGCGTGCAGGCCGCGGTCGAGCGACCGTTCGCCGAGGGCGAAGCGCTCGAGGCGAAGCTCTTCGAGGAGTGCCGCGTGTCGCCGGTCTCGAAGGCGATGCGCCACCTGTTCTTCGCGCAGCGCGAGGCCGGCAAGGTGCCGGGGCTGCCGAAGGACCTCGCGCTTCGCCCTGTCAGGTCGGTCGGCATCGTCGGCGCCGGCACGATGGGCGGCGGCATCGCGATGAACTTCGCCAACGTCGGCATCCCGGTCGTGATCGTCGAGGCCACGCAGGCCGCGCTCGACCGCGGGCTGGGCATCGTGCGCGCGAACTACGAGGCGACGGCCGCGAAGGGCCGCCTCGCGCCCGAGCAGGTCGGCGTGCGCATGGGCCGCATCACCGGCACGCTCGACTACGCCGCGCTCGCGCAGTGCGACATGGTCGTCGAGGCGGTGTTCGAGGCGATGGACCTGAAGAAGGACGTGCTCGCCAGGCTCGGGGCCACGTGCAAGCCGGGCGCGATCATCGCCACCAACACGTCCACGCTTGACGTCGACGTGCTCGCGCAGGCGAGCGGCCGGCCGGCGGACGTCGTCGGCACGCACTTCTTCAGCCCCGCCAACGTGATGCGCCTGCTCGAGGTCGTGCGCGGCGCGAAGACCGCGCCGGACGTGCTCGCCACCGTGATGAAGCTCGCCGGCGTCATCGGCAAGGTGGCGGTGGTCTCGGGTGTGTGCTACGGCTTCATCGGCAACCGCATGGCCGAGGTCTACATGCGCGAGGCCGAGTTCCTGATGATGGAGGGCGTGCCGCCGGCGCGCATCGACGGCGCGGTCGAGGCCCTGGGCATGGCGATGGGCCCGTGCCGGATGCTCGACATGGCCGGCATCGACGTCGGCGCCAAGACCGTGATCGAGCTCGGCAAGACCGGCGGGCTGCCGCCCGACCCGAGCTACCGCGCGGTGGTGCGCAAGATGTTCGAGCTCGGCCGATTCGGCCAGAAGACCGGCACGGGCTACTACCGCTACGAGGGCCGGACGCCGGTCACCGACCCCGAGCAGGCGCGCATCTGCGAGGCGCTCGCGCGCGAGCACGGCATCGCGCGGCGCGACGACGTGACCGACCAGGAGATCGTCGAGCGGCTGCTCTACACGATGGTCAACGAGGCCGCGCTGATCCTGGAGGAGGGCATCGCGTACCGCCCCGGCGACATCGACATCGTCTGGACCGCGGGCTACGGCTTCCCCGATCACCGCGGCGGCCCGGTGTTCCTGGCCGACGAGGCCGGGCTGCGCCGGGTCGTGGCGCGACTGGAGCACTACGCGGCCACGCGCGGCAATCCGTTCGGCTACTGGAACGTGTCGCGGCTGCTCGCGGCCGAAGCCGCGGCCGGCCGGCGGCTGTCCGACTGGCGTCCCGGCTGAGGGGCCGCCGAGCACCGGATCCACGCGCCACGCGCGCCCGCCCCGCCGGCGGGCGCGCCGGTGCGCCCCTACCGATCACCTCAACATCCCGTCCCCATGGCAGTCATCGAATCCACGATCTCGACGTCCAGCGAATCCTTCCAGGCCAACCGCGACGGCATGCTCGCGCTGATCGAGCGCGTGCGCACGGTCGAGAAGCGCACGATCGCCGCGTCCGCGAAATCGCGCGAGCGCTTCGAGAAGCGCGGCCAGCTGCTGCCGCGCGACCGCCTCGCGCTGCTGCTCGACCCTGGCGCGCCCTTCCTCGAGCTGTGCACGCTCGCCGGGTTCGGCATGGACAAGGCCGACCCCGAGAAGAGCGTGCCGGGCGGGGGCATCGTCGCCGGCATCGGCGTCGTCTCCGGCATCCGCTGCATGGTGTCGGCGTCGGACTCCGGCATCGACGCCGGCGCGCTTCAGCCGATGGGGCTGGACAAGGCGCTGCGCGTGCAGGAGCTCGTGCTGGCGAACAAGTTGCCGTTCATCCAGCTCGTCGAGAGCGCGGGCGCCAACCTGATGCAGTACCGCGTCGAGGACTTCGTGCGCGGCGGCAGCACGTTCCGCAACCTCGCACGGATGTCCGCCGCGGGGCTGCCGGTGGTCACGGTCACGCACGGCTCGTCCACCGCGGGCGGTGCGTACCAGACCGGGCTGTCCGATTACATCATCATGGTGCGCGGGCGCTCGCGCGCGTTCCTCGCCGGGCCGCCGCTGCTGAAGGCCGCCACCGGCGAGGTGGCCACCGAGGAGGAACTCGGCGGCGCCGAGATGCACACGACGGTCTCGGGCCTGGGCGACTACCTCGCCGAGGACGACCGCGACGCGATCCGCATCGCGCGCGAGATCATGGCGCAGATCGACTGGAACCGCGGCCTGCCCGCGGACCCGCCGCGCGCGTTCAAGCCGCCGCGCTACGACGCCGAGGAACTGCTCGGCATCATGCCGATGGACCACAAGCGCCCGGTCGACATGAAGCAGGTGATCGCGCGCATCGTCGACGATTCCGAGTTCCTCGAGTTCGGCGAGAACTACGGCTCGGCGACCGTGTGCGGCCACGCGAAGATCGAGGGGTATCCGGTCGGGTTCATCACCAACAACGGCCCGATCGACCCCGCCGGGGCGACCAAGGCCACGCACTTCATCCAGGCGTGCTGCCAGTCGCGCACGCCGCTGATCTACCTGAACAACACCACCGGCTACATCGTCGGCAAGGCGTACGAAGAGGGCGGGATCATCAAGCACGGCTCGAAGATGATCCAGGCGGTGACGAACGCCACCGTGCCGCAGATCACGCTGTTCTGCGGCGCGTCGTTCGGCGCCGGCAACTACGGCATGTGCGGGCGCGGATTCGACCCGCGCTTCTGCTTCTCGTGGCCGAACGCCAAGACCGCGGTGATGGGCGGCGAGCAGGCCGCGCGAACGATGGCGATCGTCAGCGAGGCGGCCGCGCAGCGCAAGGGGATCACGGTGGACCCCGCGATGATCGCCGCGCTCGAGAAGACGATCATCGACCGCTTCGACAGCCAGATGAGCGTGTTCACCACCAGCGCCAAGCTGCTCGACGACGGCGTGATCGACCCGCGCGACACGCGCGCGGTGCTCGCGAAAGTGCTGTCGGTGTGCCGCGAGGCCGACGCCCGCACGCCGCAGCCGATCCAGTTCTCGGTCGCCCGGCCCTGACGAACCCCATCCGAATCGCCCCATGATCAAAGCGACCCCCTTCAGGAAGATCCTCGTCGCCAACCGCGGCGAGATCGCGCTGCGCGTGATCCGCAGCGCGCGCGCGCTCGGCTATCGCACCGTCGCGGTGTACTCGAGCGCCGACGCGGACGCGCGCCACGTCCACGAGGCCGACCAGGCGGTGTGGATCGGCGAGCCGCTGCCGGCGCAGTCGTACCTGCGCATCGACGCGATCGTCGACGCGGCGCGAAAGAGCGGCGCCGACGCGGTGCACCCCGGCTACGGCTTTCTCGCCGAGAACGAGGACTTCGCGCGCGCGTGCCGCGACGCGGGGCTGGTGTTCGTCGGCCCGTCGCCGGAGGCGATCGTCGCGATGGGCGACAAGGCCGGCGCCAAGCGCCTGATGGTCGACGCCGGCGTGCCCTGCATCCCCGGCTACCAGGGCGAGGACCAGTCCGACGCGACGCTCGCGCGCGAAGCCGCGCGCATCGGCTTTCCGATGATGATCAAGGCGACCGCCGGCGGCGGCGGGCGGGGCATGCGGCTGGTGCGTTCCGCGGACGAGTTCCCGGATCTCCTGCGCAGCGCGCGCTCCGAGGCGAAGAGCGCGTTCGGCGACGACACCGTGATCCTCGAGCGCGCGATCGAGGAGCCCCGCCACGTCGAGATCCAGGTCTTCGCCGACCGCCACGGCAATGCGATCCACCTCGGCGAGCGCGACTGCTCCGTGCAGCGGCGCCACCAGAAGGTGATCGAGGAGGCGCCGTCGCCCGCGGTCGGGCCGGAGCTGCGCGCGCGCATGGGCGCGACCGCCGTCGCCGCGGTGCGCGCGATCGGCTACGAAGGGCGCCGGCACGCTCGAGTTCCTGCTCGATCGCGACGGGAACTACTTCTTCATGGAGATGAACACCCGGCTGCAGGTCGAGCACCCGGTGACCGAGGCGATCACGGGGCTCGATCTCGTCGAGCTGCAGCTACGTCGCGGCCGGCGAGCCGCTGCCGTTCGCGCAGTCCGACGTGCGCTTCGCGGGCCACGCGATCGAGGTGCGCCTGTGCGCCGAGGACGCCGCCGCCGGCTTCATGCCGCAGAGCGGCACGCTGACCACGTGGCGCGCGCCGCACGGCGTGCGCGTCGAGCACGCGCTGGCGTCCGGCACCGAGGTGCCGCCACTACGACTCGATGATCGCGAAGATCGTCGCGCACGGGCGCACGCGCGACGACGCCCGCCGGCGGCTCGTGCACGCCCTCGAGGACACGGTGGCGCTCGGCATCACCACGAACCAGGTCTTCCTCGCGCGCTGCCTCGAGCACCCGGAGTTCGCCGCGGGCGGCGCGACCACCGCGTTCATCGGCCGCCACCAGGCGGCGCTGCTCGAGCCGGACGTCGAGCTGCGCGCCCGGGCCGAAGCGGTGGTCGCCGTGCTGCTGCAGGAGACCGCGGGCGGCCCGCGCGCGCGGCCCACCGGTCGGCGGCTGTCGCACTCGCTGCCGGTGCCGCTGCGCTTCGAGCTGAACGGGCGGGTGTGCAACGCGGGCGTCGTGCAGCACGCCACGCACGACTACTCGGTCGACGTCGAGGGGCGGCACTTCGAGCTCGAGGTGGTCGAGATCGGCGCGAACACCGTGAGGTTCGGCTGCGACGGCGTCGTCGAGAGCGCCGCCTACCACCGCGACGGGAACCGTCTGCTGGTCCACTACCGCGGGCTGCCCTGCACGGTCGAGGACCAGACGCGCAGCGCCGCGGCCCGTCGTGCCGAGGGCGGCGGCGACGGCAAGCTGCGCGCGACGATGAACGGTCGCGTGGTCGCGGTTCTGGTCGCGGTCGGCGACGTCGTCCGCGCGGGCCAGCCGATGGTCACGCTCGAGGCGATGAAGATGGAGCACGTGCACGGCGCGCCGCTCGCGGGGCGCGTCACCGCGCTGCACGTGAGCGTCGGCGACCAGGTCGCCGCGCGGCGTGTCGTCGCCGAGATCGAGGCCGCGCCCGCGCCCGGCGCACAATAGCGGTCGACGCGCGCGCACCCCCATTCACGAAGCAACCCGCCGGCCCGGTCCGGCGGAATCCGAGGAGACAGACGATGGATTTCGAGCACAGCCCCCGGTCGGTCGAGCTGCAGAAGCGCGTGCAGCAGTTCATGGACCAGCACGTCTACCCGGTCGAGAAGCTGTACGACGAGCAGATCGCGTCGGGCAACCGCTATCGCAATCCCCAGGTGCTCGAAGACCTGAAGAAGCTCGCGCGCGCCCAGGGCCTGTGGAACCTGTTCCTGCCGGGCGACCACGGGGCGGGGCTGTCGAACGTCGAGTACGCGCCGCTCTCCGAGATCATGGGCCGCGTGCTGTGGGGCTCCGAGGTGTTCAACTGCTCGGCCCCCGACACCGGCAACATGGAAGTGCTCGCCAAGTACGGCACCGACGCGCAGAAGAAGCGCTGGCTCGAGCCGCTGCTCGCCGGCGAGATCCGCTCGTCGTTCTCGATGACCGAGCCCGAGGTGGCCTCCAGCGACGCGACCAACATCCGCTGCGAGATCCGCCGCGACGGCGACTACTACGTGATCAACGGGCGCAAGTGGTTCACGTCGGGCGCGATGAGCGAGCACTGCAAGCTGCTGATCGTGATGGGCAAGACCGACCCTGACAACCCCGACGTGCACAAGCAGCAGTCGATGATCCTCGTGCCGCGGGACGCCCCCGGCGTGCGCATCGTGCGCGACATCATGACCTTCGGCTATGACGACGCGCCGATGGGCCACCCCGAGATCGTCTACGAGAACGTGCGCGTGCCGGCCGAGAACATGCTGCTCGGCGAGGGGCGCGGCTTCGAGATCGCGCAGGGCCGCCTCGGTCCGGGCCGCATCCACCACTGCATGCGGCTGATCGGCTGCGCGCAGCGTGCGCTCGAGCTGATGTGCAAGCGCGCGAACCAGCGCGTCGCGTTCGGCCGGCCGCTCTCCGAGCAGGGCTCGCTGCGCGAGGACGTCGCGCACTCGTTCTGCGAGATCGAGCAGGCGCGGCTGCTGACGCTGCGCGCCGCCGACAAGATGGACCGTGAGGGCAACAAGGCCGCGCGCGACCTGATCGCCGCGGCCAAGATCGTCGTGCCGGCGATGGCCGCGCGCGTGATCGACCGCGCGATCCAGGTCTTCGGCGCGGCGGGCGTGTCGCAGGACACGTTCCTGCCGTACGCGTACGTGTACGCGCGCTACATCCGCATCGGCGACGGGCCCGACCAGGTGCACCTGGCGGCGGTGGGCAAGCAGCTGCTCAAGCGCTTCGCGAACTGATCGGGGCGGCGCGGCGAGGGCCTCTCGACGGACGCGGACCGCGGTGGCGCGGCGGCGATGACGCGGTTCTCTCCGGGCTTCGGATCCCGGTGCTGCGCGCTCGGCGCCGCGCGACGCGGCGTCGCCGCGCTCGTCTCGCGCCGTGGGGCGCGCTCGACAGGCGTCTCGACCGATGAACCGTGATCACTGGCGGCGGGCGCTCGCTCTGACGCTGTCGCTGCTGATCCACGGGCTGCTGTTCAGCTTCTTCGCCGGCGGCCGGGGTTTCGGCCTGCCGGGGCTCGGGCTGCCGTGGCAGGAGCGGCGCGCCGACGCGCGTGTGCAGTCCGTCGTGCTCGTCCCGACGCAGGCGGTCGGTGGAAGTCCGGCGGCGGCGCCCGCTTCGATCGATTCGGCGCCCGTCGCAGCGCCGTCGCCGGCTTCCGCGGAACCGTCCGCGGCGGCCGCGGCCGGCATGGCCGCCGTCGTCGTGACCGCGCCGCGGCCGTCGACGCCCCCCAAGCCCGAGCCGCCCCCGGCGATTCGCCCGCTGCCGGCGAAGGCGCCCGCGCGTCCGGTCCGATCGGGCGATGCACCATCGGTTCGAGCGCCGGACCCCGTCGCCACACGGGTCGCCGAACCGGCGTCCGAGCGGCCTTCCGATCCGGTGAGCGCCGAAGCGCGGCCGCCCGAGGCCGCGGAGCGCGTCGAGTCCGCCGTGGTCGCGGAGGCGGCGAGGCGCGAGGACCCGGTGAAGCGCGAAGCGCCCGAGAGAGTCGGCGCGGCGGGGGCGGTCGTCGCGAACCCGGAGCCCGCGCCGTCCGCGAGCCGGGAATCCGGTGACGCCGCGCGGGAGGCGGTGCGATTGGCGGCCGTGCAGGTGGAGGAGCGGCGCCAGGAGTCTGCGCGCGAGGAAGCAGCCGCCGCCGAGTCGGCACGCGTCGAGGCCGAACGGCAGGAATCGGCGCGTCTGGAGGTGGTTCGACAGGAGGCGGTCAGGCAGGAGGCGGTCAGGCAGGAGGCGGTCAGGCAGGAGGCGGTCAGGCAGGAGGCGGTCAGGCAGGAGGCGGCGCGTGCGGAGGCGGCGCGTGCGGAGGCGGCGCGTGCGGAGGCGGCGCGTGCGGAGGCCGAGCGTCGCGAGGCCGCGCGACAGGTCGCTGTCCAGAGGGAGGCGCAGCGCCAGGAAGCCGTGCGCCAGGAAGCCGTGCGCCGGGAGGCGGAACGCGCCGAGGCCGAGCGACTCGATGCCGAACGCAGGGAGGCCCTGCGGCAGGCCGCGGCACAGCGGGAGGCCCGGCGTCTCGAGAACGAGCGTCAGGAAGCCGCGCGCGCGGAGGCCGAACGCCGCGAGGCCGCGCGACAGGAGGCGATCCAGCGCGAAGCGCGGCGCCTGGAAGACGCTCGCAACGAGGCGGCCCGGCTCGAGGCCGAGCGTCGCGAGGCGGCTCGTCGAGTCGCGCTCCAGCAGGAGGCGGCCCGGCAGGAGGCCGCCCGGCAGGAAGCGGCCCGGCAGGAGGCGGCCCGGCAGGAGGCGGCCCGGCAGGAAGCGGCCCGGCAGGAGGCGGCCCGGCAGGAAGCGGCCCGGCAGGAGGCGGCCCGGCAGGAAGCGGCACGGCAGGAAGCGGCACGGCAGGAAGCGGCACGGCAGGAAGCGGCACGGCAGGAAGCACGTGGCACGGCAGGAAGCGGCACGGCAGGAAGCGGCACGGCAGGAAGCGGCGAGGGCAGGAAGCAGCGAGGCAGGAAGCGGCGAGGCAGGAAGCGGCGAGGCAGGAAGCGGCGAGGCAGGAGTCAGCGAGGCAGGAGGCCGCCCGCGCCCGAGCCGAACAGGACGAAGCCGAAAAGCGCGAAGCCCGCCTGCGCGCGATCGGGCGCCAGCTCGACGAAGAGGCGGCCCGGCGTCGCGAGGCCGCTGCCGCGCGCAGCGGCCCCACGCTCCCGCGGTCGCTGAGCACTGCGCGTCGCGTCAGGCTCTGGGGGCGCGTCGACCCCAATGTCGAGCTCGTGCGCTACGCGGAAGCCTGGGAACGCAAGATCCAGTTCAATACGCCGATCGAGACGGTGCGCGACGTCGCGGCGCGGATCCGCACGAATCCGATGGTCACCGTGGCCGTCCGCAGCGACGGATCGGTGGAGGGCGTGACCTTCGTGCTTTCCAGCGGCTCGGCGGAGGTCGACGAAGCGATCCGCAACATCGTGACGAGCCACGAGCACTACCAGGCGTTCCCGCCGGCGCTGGCGCGCGATGTCGACGTGATCGAGATCCGGCGGACCTGGTTCTTCGACGCGGCCGTGCGCTTCTACTGACGCACGCGCGTCGCTTCGCCGCTCGCCGCGCGGCGGCGCTCAGCCCGCGCCCGGCGCCCCGAGCCGTGGCAGCGTACGCTCGCCGGTCTTCACGATGTGCCGGCGCATGCGCTTCTCCGCGAGCGCCGCGTCGCCCGCGAGGATCGCTTCGGTGATGCCCCGGTACTCCGCGACCATCGCGCGCAGGTCCGCGCGTGTCAGGTAGTCGTAGAACTGCGTGCGGAACAGATGCACGCGCGGCTGCGGCAGCGCGCGGTCGAGCTCGGATTGCCGGCGACCTCGAACATCACGGTAATACGCCGCGCGTGCGTCCGGAAGACGGTTGAGTTCCGCGTCGCCGCGCGGCTCGACCAGCGCGCGCGCCGCGGCCTCGAAACGGCGGCGCTGCGCGCCGTGGTCCAGGCGCTGTGCCGCGAGCCGCGCGGCCAGTCCGCACAGCACTTCGATCACGCCGAGCAGTTCGCTCGCGTCCTCGCGCGACAGCGCGCGCACGACGGCGCCGCGGTGCGGCGCGAGCTCGACGACGCCGTGCGCCGACAGCAGCCGCAGCGCCTCGCGCACCGTGCTGCGTCCCACGCCGAGCTCGCGCATCAGGTCGGCCTCGACCAGCCGCTGGCCGACCTTGACGCGGCGCTTGAGGATGGCCTTCGTGATCGCGTCGGCGACGCGTTCGGGCGTGCTGCGGGCGTCGTGTTTCGCCGTGCCGGGCGGGCGGGGGTCCAAGGGTCGATCCTCGAAGGCGGGGCCGGGATTCTTGCGGCGCAATATCCGGGCGCCGGAATTTTGTCAGACAAAATAGCACGGATTGTCAGACAATGCAGGTACACTCCGTCACCTCGGGGCGCGCGGCGCGCCCGCGCGCCCGAACCCCGGCCCGACGACCCAGGAACCCGCGATGAACATCCTCGAACCCACCACCCGGACCCGCGAGCTGCAGGCGCGCGTCACGGACTTCATGGAGCGCCACGTCTACCCGAACGAGGCGCGCTACTACCAGGAGTCCCAGGAGCTCGGGCCGTGGAAGGTGCAGCCGGTCGTCGAGGAACTGAAGAAGCTCGCCCGCGCCGAGGGGCTGTGGAACCTGTTCCTGCCCGACTCCGAGCACGGCGCCGGGCTCACGAACCTCGAGTACGCGCCGCTCGCCGAGATCATGGGCCGCTCGCACCTCGCGCCCGAGGTCTTCAACTGTTCGGCGCCCGACACCGGCAACATGGAAGTGCTCGCGCGCTACGGCACCGACGAGCACAGGAAGCGCTGGCTCGAGCCGCTGCTCGCCGGCGAGATCCGCTCGAGCTTCGCGATGACCGAGCCCGCGGTCGCGTCGAGCGACGCGACCAACATCGCGTCGACGATCCGCCGCGAGGGCGACTACTACGTGATCAACGGGCGCAAGTGGTTCACCACCGGCGCCACCGACCCGCGCTGCAAGATCCTGATCTTCATGGGCAAGACCGACCCGGACAACCCGGACCGGCACAAGCAGCAGTCGATGATCCTGGTGCCGCTCGACACCGCCGGCGTCACCGTGATCCGGCCGCTTCCGGTGTTCGGCTTCTACGGGGTTCCCGATCGCGCCGCCGAGGTCGACTTCCAGGACGTGCGCGTGCCGGCGTCGAACATCCTGCTCGGCGAAGGGCGGGGCTTCGAGATCGCGCAGGGCCGCCTCGGCCCCGGGCGCATCCACCACTGCATGAGGCTCATCGGCCTGTCGGAGCGCGTGCTCGAGCGCATGTGCAAGCGCGCCGAGGAGCGCGTCGCGTTCGGCAAGACGCTCGCGCAGCAGACCGTCACGCAGGAGCGCATCGCGCACTCACGCATCATGATCGACCAGTGCCGGCTGCTCACGCTGCGCGCCGCGTCCATGATGGACACCGTCGGCAACAAGGTCGCGAAGGCCGAGATCGCGATGATCAAGGTCGCGGCGCCGAACATGGCGTGCCAGATCATCGACTGGGCGATCCAGCTGCACGGCGGCGCGGGCGTCACGAACGACTTCGGGCTCGCCGCCGCCTATGCCACCGCACGGCTGCTGCGCATCGCCGACGGTCCGGACGAAGTGCACCTGAACCAGATCGCACGGCTGGAGCTCTCGCGCCAGCGCAAGGGTCGCTGATCGAGCGCGCCCCCCGGCCCGCACCGCGACGCGGCGACAGACCGCGCGAGGAGACGACGATGCATCCGACCGGACCGATCCCGCCGCCCGCCGCGCACCGCGCGCGCGTGATGTGGATCGAACCCGACCGCGTCTTCTACGCGGGCAGGCTCGGCGCGCCGAAGCGCCGCACCCTGGGCGCGATCTGCCTGTACGTCGCGCTCGATGCGCCGATCCGCGTGAGCGTCGACGGCGAGCGCTGGCTCGTCGGCGACCTCGTGCTCGTGCCGCCGCACCTGCCGCACCTGCTGGCGTGCGCGACCCGCCACATCGCGGACCTGCTCGTCGAGCCCGAGACCGTGGACGAGGCCGCGCTGCCCGCCTACCTGCGCGGCGGGCCGCGTGTCGTCGACGCGCCGCAGACGCACCGGCGCATCCTGCAGGCGCACGCGCGCCTGGGGGAGGCCGGCGACGCGGGCCTCGCAGGCACGAGCTTCGACGAGGCGTTCTTCGGCGCGCCGCTTGCGCCGCGACGCCTCGACGCCCGCATCGCGTCGGTCGTCGACGCGATCCGCCGCGATCCGAGCGCGCCCACGTCCGCCCAGGCCTGCGCGGCCGACGCGCGCCTGTCGTTCTCCCGCTTCCTTCACCTCTTCAAGGACGAGACCGGGGTCTCGTTCCGGAGCTTTCGCACCTGGCAGCGCGCGCGCAGCCTGCTGCGTCACGTGAACCGTCCGTCGAACCTCGCCGACGTGGCGCTCGTCTCCGGGTATCCCGACTCCACGCACTTCAGCCACTCGATCCGGCAGGTCTACGGGCTCACGCCGCGAGATCTGTTCGCGGGATCGCGCGACCTGGTGCTGGTCGGGCCGGAGGCCGGGGCACACGGGGCGACCGCGCACGCCTGAGCGGCGGCGTTCGCGCGCCGGCGCGGCCGCGCCGCGGGACTCCCGCGTCCGCCCGGCGCGGACCCTGCGTCGTCGTCGTGCACCGCTTGCGCACCGACGTGCCGCGAGATCCTGTCGAGAATTCTTACGCTTCGATGCGTGCGCGGTTGCTGCACGCGCACAAGCCATTGATCGGCCGGCGATTTGCCTGTCGGGAACGCTTCTTGCGTCAACCGCGCCCATACCTACAAGCGCATGGACAGGCGCCCTGCGCAGACGATCGGCGCGGACCCCTTCCCGGGGGCCATCCGGCCAACCAGGAGAGCAGCATGAAGACGGAAACGACCGGACGCTGGCGCAATCTCGTGCGTAACGTGGCGGCGGCAAGCCTCGCGTTGACCTGCGCACTGAGCCAGACAGCGGCGAACGCCGCTGCCACCCACTACGACATCGCCTTCACGGGTTCCGTTCCCGCCGGCTCGCTGCCGACCGGCGGCTTCGACTTCGACGCGTCGGCGTCGGCGCCGTTCAGCAATTTCCACGTGCAGTGGTTCGGCGGCGATTTCGATCTGACGGCGGCGGCGAACAGCCCCTTGCTGACAGGCTCGTTCTCCGGCACCGGCTTCACGTGCGCGGAGACCGGCGCTGCCCTGTCCTTCAAGCTCCTGAGCAAGGACCCCTGCCTCGGGAGCGCAGGCAAGCACTGGGACATCTTCTTCATCGGCGGCCTGGCGTGGTTCGACTTCGAGATGAAGACCGCGACCGGTGATTTCTTCTTCGCCTCGCCTTCGGTGTCGGTTTCGTCGGTGCCGACCGCTTGCGGGAACGATGCCACCTGCGGCACCGGCGACTGGCAGATCCGGGAGGTGCCGGTATCGGTTCCCGAGCCGGGAACGGCGGCGCTCGGTGCAATCGCGCTGGCCGGATACGCCATCGCGCGCCGGCGCCGGACGCCCGCCTGACCTTCCCGCCGGCGTGACCGCGAGGGCGCCGGCCGACGCCGCGGCCCCGCGGCCACCCCGGGGCAACAGGCCGCGCCCGCGCGCGCGCCCTCGCGCGGTGGCACCGCGTCCTCCGCGCCGCGCGCGCGCCCTCGCGCGGGGGCACCGCGTCCACCGCGGCGCGTGCGCGCCCCCGCCTGCGCTAAGCTCGCATCTTCGAGCCCCGGAGATCCCTCATGGCCAGCCTCGTCCGCGCGACGATCCGCGTGCTGGCGTGCGCCGCGTTCCTCGCCGTCGCCGCCCCATCCCCCGCCCAGCAGCTCACCGCGCTGTGCTCCACCGACCAGAGCTGGTGCGAGCTCGCCGCGAAGGAATTCCAGGCCGCCACCGGCATCCGCGTGCTGCAGGTGCGCAAGGCCACCGGCGAGGCGCTCGCGCAACTGCGCGCCGAGGCCGCGAACCCGAAGACGGACCTCTGGTGGGGCGGCACCGGCGACCCCTACCTGCAGGCGGCCGAAGCGGGGCTGCTCGAGCCGTACCGCCCCGCGTACCTCGGCGACCTGCACGGCTGGGCGGTGCGCCAGTACGCGATGAGCGGCAACATGGTCGGCGGCTTCTACACGAGCGCGATCGGCTTCGGGTTCAACGAGGACGTGCTGAAGAAGAAGAAGCTGCCCGCGCCGAAGTGCTGGGCCGACCTGACCGACCCGCGCTACAAGGGCGAGATCGAGACCTCGCACCCGGCCTCGAGCGGCACCGCGTACACGATCCTCGCGGGCCTGGTGCAGCTGATGGGCGAGGAGCCTGCGTTCGACTACCTGAAGAAGCTGCACCGCAACGTCACGCAGTACACGCGCAGCGGCACCGCGCAGGCCAAGAGCGTCGCCAAGGGCGAGGTCGGCATCGGCGTGAGCTTCATCTTCGGCTTCGAGAACGAGCGCCAGCAGGGCTTCACGATGGTGAAGTCGGTCGCGCCCTGCGAGGGCACGTCGTACGAGATCGGCGGCATCGCGCTCGTGAAGGGCGCGCGCAATCGCGACGCCGCGCTCAAGTACTACGACTGGCTGATGAGCCCCGCGGGGCAGGGTGTCGGCGCGCGCGCGAACTCGCTGCAGGTGCCGGCGAACAAGACGTTCAAGCCCGACGCGCGCATCCCCACGGTCGACAGCGTGCGCCTGATCAAGTACGACTTCGAGAAGTACGGGCGCGCGGCCGAGCGCCGGCGGCTCATCGACCGCTGGCAGCGCGAGGTGGAGGCGCTGCCCAAATGAAGCCGATCGAATCGCTCGAACCCGCCGCCAGCGGGATGTCCGATCGCCGGTCCGCCCGTGCGCGGCTCGCGGGCCTCGCGCGCCGGGGCCGGTTCGCCGCCGGCGTGCTCGTCGCCGTCGCGGCGCTCCAGCCCGCCCGAGCCGAGGACGCCGGCCAGCTCAACGTGATCTGCTCGGTGCAGGCCGAGTGGTGCAACATGATCCAGACCGTGTTCGCGCGCACCACCGGCGTGAAGGTCAACATGTCGCTGCGCGGATCGGGCGAGGCGATCGCGCAGCTCGCCGCCGAGCGCGCGAACCCCAAGACCGACGTCTGGTTCGGCGGCACCGGCGACCCGCACCTGCAGGCGGCCGAGCAGGATCTCACGCTCGAGTACCGCTCGCCCGCGCTCTCGCAGCTGCACCCGTGGGCGCAGCGCCAGGCCGAGCAGAGCCGCTGGCGCACGGTGGGCATCTACTCCGGGCCGCTGGGCTTCGGCGTCAACACCGAGCTCGTCGCGAAGAAGAAGCTGCCGGTGCCCAGGAGCTGGGCGGACCTGCTCAATCCTGCGTACAAGGGCGAGATCCAGGTCGCGAACCCGGCGTCCAGCGGCACCGCGTACACGATGGTCGCGACGCTCGTGCAGCTGATGGGCGAGGACAAGGCGTTCGACTACATGAAGAAACTGCACCCGAGCATCGCGCAGTACACGCGCTCGGGCACGGCGCCGATCAAGGCGGTGGCGCGCGGCGAGGCGACGGTGTCGATCAGCTTCGTCCACGACGGCCCGACCGAGGCCGCGCAGGGCTTCCCGGTCGCGACGGTCACGCCGTCGGAGGGCACCGGCGCCGAGATCGGCTCGATGTCGATCGTCAGGGGCGCGCGCAACCTCGCGAACGCGAAGCGCTTCTACGAGTGGGCGCTGACGCCGCAGGCGCAGCAGTTCGGCGCGGCCACGCGCCAGTTCCAGCTGCCGTCGAACAAGGCCACACCGGTGGACCCGCGCGTGCCGGACTTCAAGCGCATCCGGCTGATCGACTACGACTACGCGAAGTACGGCTCCACCGCCGAGCGCCGGCGCCTGATCGCGCGCTGGGAGAAGGACGTCAACGGCGCCGCGCGCTGAGCGCGCGCCCCGACGTCGCGGCGCGCCGACCGACACCCGAGGCCCCGTCGTGCGACCGATCGCCCGGACCGACGCGCGCACGCGCCGCGTGCTCGCGACGTGGATCGCGCTGGGTTTCGCGGCCGCCGCGCTGCTGCCCTGGTACTTTCCGCAGGACGCGGGCTTCGCGGCGTCGTTGCGCGAGGTCTTCGGCGGCCCCGACGGCGCGAGCGGCGTCGTGCAGGCGCTGCGCCACGGCCGCCCGTGGCTGTGGTTCGGCCCCGCCGGCCTCGCGCTCGCGGCGGTCGGCGTGGCCAGCGCCGACCGCCGCGCGCAGGGCCGCTGGCTCGCAGGCGGTGCGCTGCTGGGGCTCGCGGGGCTGCTCGCCGGCGGCTTCGCGATCGGCGCGCGCGGCTGGGCGTTCGACGCGCTCGAGCACGCGTTCGGCACGCTGCCCGCCGGCCAGCCCGGCGTGGGCTCGGGCGGCGCGCTCGTGCTCGCGGCACTGCTGGTGCTGCTGGGCGCGGGCCTCGCGCGGCTGGGCGCTTTCCGCGGCGACGTCTTCGTCGCCGGCGCGGTCGTGGTCTGCGCGGCGCTGCTGGCGCTGTTCGTCGCGCTGCCGGTCGCCAAGGCGCTCGCGGGCGCGTTCCTCGGCGAAGCCGGTGCGCTCTCGTTCTCCGAGTTCGCCGCGCGCCTGGGCGGCGAGCGCGTCTGGGGCCTGGGGTGCCTCGCGGGCGGCGTGCGCTGCGGCGTGGCGTGGAACACGCTCTTCCTGGCCACGGTCACCGCGACCGGCACCACGGTGCTCGGCGCGCTGCTGGCGCTGCTGGCCGAACGCGGCGCGCGGCGCCTGGCGCGGCCGCTGAACCTGCTCGCGCTGCTGCCGATCATCACGCCGCCGTTCGTCGTCGGGCTCGGGCTGATCCTGCTGTTCGGGCGCGCCGGCCTCGTGAACCAGGCGCTCGAGTGGGCGTTCGACGTCACGCCCACGCGCTGGTTCTACGGGCTGCCCGGGCTCGTGCTCGCGCAGCTGTTCGCGTTCACGCCGATCGCGTTCATGATCGTGCGCGGCGTCGTGCAGGGCGTGAGCCCGGCGATGGAGGAGGCCGCGCAGACGCTGCGCGCGAGCCGCGTCCGGGCGTTCGCGACCGTGACCCTGCCGCTGATGGCGCCGGGCCTGGCGAACGCGTTCCTGGTCGGCTTCATCGAGAGCATGGCCGACTTCGGCAACCCGATCATCGTCGGCGGCCCGTACGCGGTGCTGTCCACCGAGATCTTCTTCGCGATCGTCGGCGCGCAGTTCGACCAGGGGCGCGCGGCGTCGCTCGCGCTGCTGCTCACCGCGTTCGCGCTCGCGGTCTTCGTCGCGCAGCAGCGCCTGCTCGGGCGCTCGGCGTACACCACGGTCTCGGGCAAGGGCGACGCCGGCGTGCCGATGCCGCTGCCCGGGCCGGTGCGCGCGCTGTGCGTCGCGGTCGCGGTGCCGTGGCTCGCATTCACGGTGGTGCTGTACGCGTTCGCGTTCGCCGGCGGATTCGTGCAGACCTGGGGGCGCGACTACACGCCGACGCTCGCGCACCTGGTGACCGCGTTCGGGGTGCAGCGCGGCGAGCACGGGGTCGTGTGGTCGGGCACCGCGTGGAACTCGCTGGCGACCACGCTCGAGCTCTCCGCGATCGCGGCGCCGCTGTGCGCGGCGCTCGGGCTGACGATCGCGTGGCTGATCGCGCGCACGCGCTTCGCGGGGCGGCGCGCGTTCGAGTTCGGCGCGCTGCTCGCGTTCGCGATCCCCGGCACCGTGCTCGGCGTGAGCTACATCCTCGCGTTCAACGTGCCGCCGTTCGAGCTCACCGGCACCGCGCTGATCATCGTGCTGTGCTTCGTGTTCCGCAACCTGCCGGTGGGCGTGCGCGCCGGTACCGCGAGCCTCGCGCAGATCGACAGGTCGCTCGACGAGGCGTCGCTCACGCTGCGCGCCGGCACCGCGACCACGCTCGCGCGCGTGACGCTGCCGCTGCTCAAGCCGGCGCTGGTCGCCGCGCTCGTCTACAGCTTCGTGCGCTCGATGACCACGGTGTCGGCGGTGGTCTTCCTCGTCACCGCGCAGACCGAACTGGCGACCACCTACATCATCGGGCGCGTGGGCAACGGCGACTACGGCGTGGCGCTCGCGTACTGCACGGTGCTGATCGTGCTGATGCTCGCGGCGACGCTCGCGATCCAGCGCCTGGTCGGCGAGCGCAGGCTCGGCCGGCGCACCGTCGACGACCTCCGGGGAGCCGCGACGTGAGCGGGAACAAGGGCGGCATCGAGCTGCGCCAGGTCTGCAAGCGCTTCGGCGGCGCATCCTCCCCGTGGGTGCTCGACCGCGTCGACGTCGTCGTTCCCAAGGGGACGCTGACCACGATCCTCGGGCCGTCGGGCTGCGGCAAGACGACGATCCTGCGCATCATCGCGGGCCTGGACGCGCCCACGTCCGGTGCCGTGCTGATCGACGGGCGCGACGTCACCGGGCTCGGCGCCGCCGAGCGCAACGTGTGCATGGTCTTCCAGAGCTACGCGCTGTTCCCGCACATGACGGTGCTCGGCAACGTCGGCTACGGCCTGCGCGTGAGCGGCGCGAAGCCCGCGGAAGTCGCCGAGCGCGCGCACGCCGCGCTCGCCAGCGTGGGGCTCGAAGGCTACGACGCGCGTCTTCCGGGCGAGCTCTCCGGCGGCCAGCAGCAGCGCGTCGCGGTCGCGCGCGCACTCGTGCTCGAGCCGTCGGTGATGCTCTTCGACGAGCCGCTGTCGAACCTCGACGCGCGGCTGCGGCGCACGATGCGCGAGGAGATCCGCGCGCTGCAGCAGCGCCTCGGGCTCACGGTCGCGTACGTGACGCACGACCAGGGCGAGGCGCTCGCGGTCAGCGACCAGGTGGTCGTGATGGACCAGGGCCGCGTCGCGCCGGCCGGTTCGCCGCGCGACCACTAAGAACGGCCCGAGAGCGCGTTCGTCGCCGGCTTCATGGGCGAGGCGATGCTCTTCGACGCGACCGCCGACGTGGACGGCACGCTGCGGATCGGGCCGCTGAGGCTCGCCGCGCCGCACCCCGTTGCCGCGGGCGCGGTGCGGGTCGCCGTGCGACCCGAGGCGTGGCGGATCGCGACCGGCGGCGAGGGGCTGCCCGCGCGCGTTGCGCGCTGCGCGTACCTGGGCCACACGTTGGAGATCACGTTCGAGACCGAGCTCGGCGCGATCTTCGTGGTCGCGAACGACCTGCCGGGCGCAGGGCGTGCGGGGCAGGAATTCCTGCTCTCGCTGACCGGGCGCGGCGTGTCGGTGGTGTCGGCGTGACGCGCTCGAGTTTCCGGACCGGAGGACCCCGCATGAATCCCGATCGTCGCATCCTGTTGCGCGCGGCCGCGTTCGCGCTCGCGGCAGCCCCCATCCCCGTCCGCGCCGAGTCCTGGCCCGAGCGCCCGATCCGGCTGGTCGTCCCGTTCCCGCCGGCCGGCGGCACCGACGTGCTCGCGCGCACGCTCGCGCAGTCGATCACGCAGTCGCGCGGCTGGGCGTTCGCGGTGGAGAACCGCCCCGGCGCCGGCGGCAACATCGGACTCGACGCTGTGGCGAAGGCGAAGCCCGACGGCTACACGATCGGGCTGGCCCAGACGTCGAACCTCGCGATCAATCCGGCGCTGTACCCGACGATGCCCTACCGCCCGCTCGAGGATCTCGCGCCGGTGGTGCTGGTCGCGTCGCAGTCGCTGGTGCTGGTCGTCGCCGCAGCGTCGCCGTGGCGCACGCTCGCCGACCTCGTCGCGGCCGCGCGCGCGAAGACCGGCGGCCTCGCGATGGCCTCGCCCGGCAGCGGCACGGTCGGGCACCTGGGCGGGGAGATGTTCGCCCGGCGCGTCGGCGTGAAGCTGCTGCACGTGCCGTACAAGGGCGCGTCGCCGGCGTACACCGACCTGATCGGCGGGCAGGTCGAGCTCTACTTCGCGACACCGCCGAGTGCGCTGCCGCTGATCCGCGGGGCGAAGCTGCGCGCGCTCGCGGTCACCTCGGCGCAGCGGCTGCACGCGCTGCCCGACGTGCCCACCGTCGCCGAGTCCGGCTGGCGTGATTTCGTCGCCGAGGAGTGGAAGGCGCTGGTGGCCCCCGCGCGCACGCCCGCCGAGATCGTCGAGCGGCTGAACGCGGCGGCCAACGAGGCGCTTCGCCGCGCCGAACTGCGCACGCGGCTCGACGACGAGGGCTCGACCGCGCTCGGCGGCACGCCGCAGCAGCTCGCCGAGTTCATGCGCGCCGAGCACGCCCGATGGGGCGCGGCGGTGAGGGAGTCGGGAGCGCGGGTGGAGTGAGTCGCGCTCACCCCGGTGAGATCCCGGATTGACAGCGCCGCGAGCGCGGATCCAACATGGCGGCGCCTCTCGCACAGGAGCTTATTGGCGATGACGACCTCCGGTGATTCCGCGCCCCCGATCCACGACCGCCCCGCGACCGCGGGCAGCGGGCGCCGCCGCGCGCTGCGCGCCCTGTCCGCCGCGCTCGCCGGCGCGATCCCGCTGGGCGCCGCGCGCGCGCAGTCCGGCTGGCCGGCGAAGCCGATCCGCATGATCGTCGGCTACACGCCGGGCGGCTTCACCGACCAGATGGCGCGCATGGTCGGCGAGCCGCTCGGGCGCGCGCTCGGGGCGTCGATGCTCTTCGACTACAAGCCGGGCGCGAACAGCCAGATCGGCGTCGACATGGTCGCCAAGGCGGCGCCCGACGGCTACACGCTGACCACGGTCATCGCGGCCCACGCCGCGAACCCGTCGCTGTACCCGAAGATGCCGTTCGACGCGGTCGCCGACTTCGTGCCGGTCGCGCTCACCGGCGTGGCGCCGCTGATCCTGGTCGCGAACAACGCGCTGCCGGTGAACTCGATCGGCGAGTTCGTCGCGTACGCGAAGGCCCGCCCCGGGCAGCTGAACTTCGGTTCGAGCGGCAAGGGCGCCGCCGCGCACCTGGGCATGGAACACTTCATGTCGCTGTTCGGGCTGAAGATGCAGCACGTGCCGTACAAGGGCACGCAGCCCGCGCTCACCGACCTCATCGGCGGGCAGATCCAGGTGATGTTCGACACCCCGTCGTCGATGATGCCGCACGTGCGCGGCGGCAAGATCAAGGTGCTCGGCATCGCGAGCGAGAAGCGGCTCGCCGGCTATCCCGACGTGCCCACGTTCGTCGACGGGGGCGTCAACTTCACCGGCAACACGTGGGCGATGGTGCTCGCGCCCGCGAAGACCCCGCGCGAGATCGTCGCGCGGCTGAACGCCGAGATCGCGAAGATCCTCGCGAGCGCCGCGGTGCGCGAGAAGATGGACTCGCTCGGCATCGTGCCGGGCAGCGGCAGCGCCGAGGACGCCGCGGCGTTCCTGCAGGCCGAGGTCGCGAAGTTCGGCAAGATCGTGCGCGACGCCGGCGTGACGCTCGACGGCTGACGGCGAGGCCCGTGCCGCTCGTGCGCGGCCGGCGCCCGCGCGGGGCCGGCCGCCCGCGCGGCGCTCTCGTCAGCGCTCCTCGCCCACCTTCACCACCAGCTTGCCGGTGTTCGCGCCGGTGAACAGGCGGTTGACCGCGGTCGCCGCGTTCTCGATCCCGTCGACGACGTCGGCGCGCCAGCGGATCTTGCCCTGCGCGAGCCACTGCCCCATGTCGGCGTAGAACTCCCTGAAGCGCGCCGCGTAGTCGCTGACGATGAAGCCCTTCACCAGCGCGCGCCGCATCAGGATCATCGAGAACTGGTAGGGGCCGGGCACGGGGCCGTCGTCGTTGTACGTCGAGATCAGCCCGCACAGCACGACGCGCGCGTTCAGGTTGATGCGCGCGAGCACTTCGTCGAGGATCGGGCCGCCGACGTTCTCGAAGTCGACGTCGATGCCCGACGGGCACTCGCGCGAGAGCGCCGCGCCGACGTCCTCGGTCTTGTAGTTGATGCACGCGTCGAAGCCGAGCTCGCCGGTGACCCAGCGGCACTTGTCGTCAGAGCCCGCGAGCCCGACCGCGCGGCAGCCCTTGAGCTTCGCGATCTGGCCGGCGATCGAGCCGACCGCGCCCGCGGCCGCGGAGATCACGACGGTCTCGCCGGGCTGCGGGCGGCCGATGTCGAGCAATCCGAAGTAGGCGGTGGCGCCGGTCATGCCCATCGCGCTCATGTGCGCGAGCAGCGGCACCGCGTCGTCGACCTTCAGTTTCTGCGCGGCGTCGGCAACCACGTACTCCTGCCATCCGCCGACCGCGGGGCGAACGTAGTCGCCGGCGGCGAAGCCGGGGTGGTTCGAGCGTTCGACGACGCCGACCACGCCGCCGCGCATCACGTCGCCGATCGCGACCGGCGGCATGTACTGCGGGCGGTCGCTCATCCAGATCCGGTTCGTCGGGTCCAGCGACAGGTAGATCGTGCGCACGAGGATCTGCCCGGGGCCGGGCACGGGCTTCGGGACGGTCACGAGCTCGAGGTCGTCGGGCCCGATGTCGCCGACGGGGCGGCGGCGCAGACGCCACTGGCGGTGGGTCGAGGTCATCACGGGACTCCTGCGGTCTTGGGCCGGCGCGGCGCGTCAGCGCCACGCGAAGGTGGGCTGCTCGAGGTCGGCGACGCGCGTGTGCCGGCCGGCGAGCAGCTCGCGAAACTGGTAGAGCACGGCGGCGGTCGGCGCGTGGATGCGCTGCTCGCCGACGCGCACGCGAACGACGCGGCGCGGGCTCTCGGGGATGTCGACGAAGTCGACCGCGTCGGGGTCGGTGATGACCTCGAGGCCGATGCGGTGGACCGACGCGACCTCGTCGGGGTTCGGGACGAGCGCGCGGCTCTCCGCGGCCCACAGCACGACCGGCGTGATCAGGTAGCCCGAGCGCGTCGGGTAGTCGTCGAGCAGGCCGAGCACGTCGCGGGCGCCGAGCTCGAGGCCGAGTTCCTCGTGCAGCTCGCGCAGCGCCGCTTCGGGCGCGGTCTCGCCGTCGTCGAAGCGCCCACCGGGCAGCGCCCACTGGCCGCCGTGCGAGTTCAGCCGCGCCGCGCGGCGCGTGAGCAGGAACGCGGCCGCGCCGTCGCCGTCGTCGACGAGCGTGATCGCGACGGCGGCGTGCTTGAGGGCGGCCGGCGCGCCGCCGCGCGGGGTCGGCAGCGGGGCGACGGCGTCGTCTGCGCGCGGGAACGCGGCGCAGCTCGCCGCGACCCGGTCGCGGAACGCGACGTCGAACGGATGCATGGGGCCTCGATCGGTGAATCGCGGTGCGCTCGGCCCCGCGGGGCGATTATGACAGCGTCGCGCGCTCGGCGCGGGCGCGGTTCACGCGGCGCGCGGCATCGCCGTCGCGCCGGGCCCCTCGGCGGTTTCGATGCGATCGCGCCCGAGCCGCTTGGCCTCGTACATGGCCGCGTCCGCGCGGCGCAGCATCGACGGCATCGTCTCGCCGGGCGCTCGCACGGCGACGCCGAAGCTCGCGCGGATCGGCAGGCTCGTGCCGGCGTAGTCGAGCGGCCTGTCCGCGAGCGCGGCGCGGATGCGCCGGGCGGCGTCGCGGGCGCCGTCCTCGTTCGCGCCGGGCATGAGCACGACGAATTCCTCGCCGCCGTAGCGGCCGAGCGCGTCGAACGGCCGGGTCTGCGCACGCGCGACCTCGACCGCGTGCACGAGTGCCGCGTCGCCCGCGTCGTGGCCGTGCTCGTCGTTGACGCGCTTGAAGTGGTCGAGGTCGAACGTGATGCACGCGACCGGATCGCCGCTGCGTTGGCAGCGCTCGAGCTCCGCGGCCATTCGCGCCTCGAACGCCCTGCGGTTCAGGCAGCCGGTGAGCGGGTCGCGCTCCGCGAGCTCGCGAATGCGCATCACGAGCCGGCCGACCGAGAGGCCCACCATCGCGATGTTGGCGGCGATCAGCAGCATGATCATCATCCACATGAACGGCCCGAGGCTGCCTTCGTGCTCGGGCACGAAGCGCGTGCCGCGCAGCGCCCCGATCACGACGTCGAGCGCGCGCAGGCCCATCAGCGTGCCGGCCGCGAGGAAGGGCCAGCCGATCGACAGGCGCGCGAGTGCGGGAAACTGCTCGCCGGCGAGCCCGTGCCGGCACGCCTGCCAGCACCCGACGCAGAGCCAGGCCGCCACCAGCGAGAACACGACGGCGCGCAGCGTGAACGACGCGGGCGTGGGCGACGCGAACGCGGTGGCCGCGATCGCGACGGCCAGCGGCGCGAGACGCCGGGCTGCCGACGGCCGCTCGCAGGGCACGGTGAACAGGATGCCGCCCCGGAACAGGGCGATGCCCCCGAGGACCAGCCAGTCGGCGAGCGGATAGGCGACAAAGCTCGGCTCGGCGCCGCGGCCGGTCACGAGCACCGCGCCGAGCCCGATCATCAGGTTGGCGAGGAAGAAGCGGTTGGCGCTGCGCGTCGTGACCCGCAGTGCCCAGCCGATCGTGCCCCACGACAGGGCGCTGACCCCGGCGAGTGCAACGATCACGAGCAGCAACGTTCGGTCGACGTCGTTCATCGGTTCCCGGCCGACCCGCGCCACCTTCGTCGAGGCGCGTGCGGCGTACCCCTCGACCTTACGCGCGGCGGCCGCCGTGCGGGAGCGCCGGCGTGCGCCCGGCGAGGCCGGCACGACGAGCGGGGCGCGGCGTCGGCGCGAGCGTCACGGATCGCTCGCCGCCGGGGCCCGGTCAAGGCATTTCGTCACACTTCCGGCCGCTCGAACGGGCGGCGTCGCGCCGTCGACGCACTACGCCTTTAGTGCGATGTACAGGCCTCGGGACGAACGGTCTAATTCGGTCGTCGGACGGCACTCCGCCGCTCGCAAACAGGCGACGCAGACACCCTTCTCGCATGAACGCCCGCACGCACGCACCGAACGATACGATCGGCACCGCGCCCTACACGGTCGCGGGGCTGTCGTTCATTCCGCTGCTCGGCGTGGTCTTCGGCCTGGTCGCGATCGGATGGGGGATCGCGGCGCGCCGCGACGGCGGCGGACGCGTCGCCGTGCTGGGCGCGCTCGGGATCGCATTCACGGCGCTGCTCTACGGCGGCCTCTTCTACCTCGGCGTGGTCCAGCGCGGCGGCTTGTACGACGACGCGCGGATCGAGTCCGCGCAGTCCTCGCTCGACGGCCTCGTGCCGGCGATCGAGCGCTTCCGCGGTGCGCGCGGACGCTACCCCGATTCGCTCGCCGAGCTGCAACCCACGCTCGGCCCGGAGAACGAGTCGGCGATCTACGATCCTTCCGACGTGACGCTGAGGCAGGCGCCGCGCGAGTTCTTCTACGCGCGCGAGGGCCGCGACGCCTATTACCTGCGCGGAATCGGCCTGGACGGCGTGCCGTTCACGCCCGACGACCTGCTGCCGCGCATGCCGTCCGGCCAGTTTCCGGCGGCCGGCCTGCTGCTGCAGCGCGTGGCGAGCCGCTGATCTCGCGGGCTCCCCGCGCTCGCGCCGCTCGCCGCCCTCCGAGCCCCAGCGGTCGGGGCGCCTGTGAACTGCTTCACGACGACCCCGGCCCCGCGCCCACAAGCGCGTCGCGCTCGGGAATAGTCGCGGGTGCGGCAGGTGCCGCACTCGACTCGGGATCAGCTTCATGGAAGGTCAATTCGCGGGGTGCGCATTCGCGCAGCTCGAGCGCCTGCAGGGACGGCGCAACGCGTTCCGGCTCTCGTCGGCGCTCAGCACGGGAGACACGGGCAGCGTCGGCGGATTCGTGTCCCAGGGATGGAAGGTCGTCGACGGGGCGATCGTCGCCGGCGTCAACGACGCCTGGAATCCGGCGTTCGGCACCGACCCGCGCGCGGGCACCGACGGCGGCTTCGCGGTGCTGCGCAAGGCGGATGCCGCCGGCGTCCACTACATGGTCGCGGTGGACCTGCTGCCGATCGACAGCGGGCTGCTGAAGGCCCAGACCGACGCGCTGTGGCAGAGGGGCCTGCGAGCCGTGATGCACCCGCAGGCACGGCTGCAGGGAACGCCCGAGACGCCCGAGGAGGCGCTCGCGTGCCTGCTCGGCGAAGCGGCGGTCAACGTGGTGTGCGGGCGGCCGGAGGAGGCGATGAGCCTGCTCGAACAGGCGCGCGACGCCTTGTCGCGGCGGCACGCGGCCGCGGGCGCGTTCGCGATCGGGCAGGGAACGATCTTCGTCTGAGTGGCGCGCAGGGCCGCGACCCGGCGCGGGCGAGAGACGCGGATGCGGGCGCGATCGCGCCAGCGGGAGGCGTCGTCCGGCCGGCGCGGTTCAGCCGACGCGCTCGATCGAAGGCAGGTCGTAGCGCCCGTCCAGCATCTCGGGGCGCGGAATGTACGCGCGCAGGCACAGGTAGAACCCCGCCTCGGGCGCGGGCAGCCAGTTCGCGCGCGCGGCCGAGTCGGCCGGCTCGCCGTGCCGCAGGTGGATCGTGAGCCCGCCGTCGGCGTCGCGCACGAGGCCCGGCGTGCGGTCGCCGATCGAGTAGCGCTCGATCGCGTTCGGCACCAGCATGTAGTCGCGCGCGTCGTACATCGTCATCGACCAGAATGCGTCGACCGGCGGCAGCGCACTCGGGGCGAAGCGGATCCGGTACGCGTGCCGGCCGGTGAGCGGCTCGCCGTTCGAGTCGCGGTGCGCCATCGGGTACGTCGCCTCCAGGCTCTCGAGGGCGCCGATGTACTTGAGCGCCACGAGCGCGCGCTTGGCGTAGTCGGTGCCGAACGAGGTTCCGAGCACCGGCATGTGGCGCCAGCCGCCTTGCGCGCGTCCGTCGAACTCGGTGTCGCGCAGGCGCGCCAGGCCGCGCGCGATCGCGGCCGACAGGCGCTCGGCCGTCGCGTCGTCGAGCGCCGGCGCGTCGGCGGCCAGGCCGAGCGCGGCGTAGCGCGCGACCCGCTCGCGTTCGCCCGCCGCCGGAGGGCTGCCTCGCAGCGCTTCGCAGACCACGGCGGCGTAGGTGCGGGCGTCCGGCATCGGCGCGCGCGCCGGGCCGGGGTCGAACGCGAGGGGCCGGGGCGCGAGGCCCGCACGCCAGTCGGACAGCGTGCGCAGCACGAACCGGTCCTGCAGCGCGTGCACCGCGGGCACGTCTTCGGGCCCCTGGACGATGGTGCGCCCGATGATCCACACCCAGCGCGTCGGCGACGCGACGTGCGCGCCCGGTGCGCGGAACGCCTCGGGCAGCTCGCCGCGCCAGTCGGGCCCGGTCACGAGGAACGAGCGCGCGCCGGTGCCGGTCAGGCGCTGCCCGATGTGCGCGAACGGGTTCGTCCAGAAGTCCAGGAAGCCGAGCACGTAGTAGCGTCCGGCGGTGTCGGGCACGTCGATGACGAGCGGGCCGCGGCCGAGGTCCAGCCACGCGTTCGTGTACAGCGTGTCGTTGTTCGGGGTGACGACGCGGCTCTTGCCCGCGGTGAGCAGCTTGCGCGCGTGCACGAAGACGTTGCACCAGCGCAGCGGCGTGTCCTCGCGCTCGCCGGGGAAGCCGACGGTGTCGGTGCGCCGCGGCGACGTCGTCGCGCGCATGCGCGCCATCTCGTAGAGCGGGTACGTGGTCTCGAAGGCTTCGTCGGCGAGCGCGTCGGTGGGGGCGGTCATGGTCATGCCTGTGTCGCGGTCGGTGGAGTGGCCGGCAGGGTGGTCGGGGCGACCGGCGCGGCGCTGCGGATCACGCGGGCAGCGGCCGCAGCGGCGGCACGCGCCATCCGCGAACGCCGTCGCGCGGGTAGTACAGGCGCAGGATCAGGTAGAACCTGCCCTCGGGCGTGGGCAGCCAGTTCGACGCGTCCTGCGGGCGGGCGTGGGAGAACACGAGCGTGAGCCCGCCGTCCGGGTCGCGGCGCAGGCCCGGCGTGCGGTCGCCGATCGCGTGGCGGCCGATCTCGTTGCCGTACAGGAAGCGGTCGGCGTCGTAGAGCGTCACCGACCAGAACGCGTCGGCGGGCGGCGTGTCGTCCGGCGCGAAGCGCATCGTGTAGCGCCGGGACCCGACCAGCGGCGCGCCGTCGGCGTCGAAGTGGCCGGGGCAGTAGACCGCTTCGTCGGTGGCGAGCATGCCCAGGCCGATGTACGCGGTGAGCGCGCGCGTGAGGTAGTCGTTGCCGTAGCGCCCGCCGCGGGTGGGCACGACCCACGGGCTCGCGCGCCGGCTGCGCGACGCGGAGACCACGAGCTCGACCGCCTCGGCGAGGCCTTCGACCAGCCCCTCGCGAACGAGCGGGTCGACGTTGCCCCACTCGAAGTCCTTCGACGGGCGCAATTCGGCCTTCGCGAACCACGCGACCATGCCCTGGTCTTCGGTGCGTCCGGGCGCCTCGGGCAAGGCGCGGCACAGGTTCGCGTAGAAGCGCTCGGCGACCGCCGCGACCGGCTCGCCGCGCTCGACGAGCGCGGCCATCGTCTCGATCGGCTCTCCGACCCAGCGCTCGACGCCGTCGGGCCGGCGCCCGTGGCCGGTGCCCGGCGCGGGCGAGATCGCGATGCGCCGCTGCAGCGCGCGCGCGGCGACGACGTCGTCGCCGTCGCCCACCACCACGCGCGCGATCAGCCACACGAGGTCGGTCGGGCAGCGCACGACGCGGCGGCCGGCCGCGAAGCCGTCGGGATCGGGCGCACCGGGCCCGACCAGCACGACGGTCTCGCCCCCGGGCGCGCAGTTGCGCGGGCCGAGGTTCGCGAAGTTCTCGGTGTAGGCGTCGTACAGCGCGAGCACGAAGTAGCGGCCGGGGTCGGACGTCGCCGCGGGCACCTCGAGCAGGCGCGGACCGTCTGCGAGATTGATCCAGGCGGTCGTGTAGAGGAGGTCGTTGGCCGGCGTGACGATGTCGCGGTCCTCGTGCGTCCAGGGGCGCGGCGAGTGCGCGACCTCGTCGACGAGCGGCCGCCCGGTGGCGGCGTCTTCGCCCGGGGCGCGCGTCTGCAGGCGGCAGGTGCGGAACGACTCGACCAGCGGATACCCGTAGACGAACGCGGCGTAGCCGATCGCGCGCGCCATCGCGCGCCTTGGATTCGGAGTACTCACGACCGGGGCACCTCGTTGAAGGGAACGTTCTTGTCGGGGCGGACGTCGGACGGCAGCCCGAGCACGCGCTCGGCGAGGATGTTGCGCAGGATCTCGTCGGTGCCGCCCGCGATGCGCATGCCGGGCGAGTACAGCAGCGCCTCCTGGAACCACGCCTGCATCGCGGTGCGCTCGGCGTCCATCACGGCGCCCGCGCCGCCGAGGAGGTCCATGCCGAACGACGCGATGTCCTGCAGCTTCGTCGCGCTGACCACCTTCGTGATCGACGCCTCGGGGCCCGGCGCCTGCCCGCGCGAGAGCGCGGTCATCGTGCGAAAGCGCGTGTACTTCAGGCCCTCGGTCTGGACCAGCCACGACGCGAGCCGCTCGCGCACCGCGGGATTGCGGATCGCGGGTTCGCCGTCGAGCTCGACCGAGCGCGCGAGGCGGAACGCGTCGTTGGTGTCCGGGCCCGGCGCCTCGCCGACCGCGAGCCGCTCGTTCATCAGCGTGGTGAGCGACACCTTCCAGCCGCCGCCCACCGGGCCCAGGCGCTGGGCGTCCGGGATGCGGACGTCCTTGAAGAAGACCTCGTTGAAGTTCGACGTCCCCGAGATCTGCTTGATCCGCCGCACCTCGACGCCGGGCGACTTCATCGAAAGGAAGAAGAACGTGAGCCCGGCGTGCTTCGGCGCGCCCGGATCGGAGCGCGTGACGAGGATGCCGAAGTCGGCGTAGTGCGCGCCCGAGGTCCAGATCTTCTGGCCGTTGATCACCCAGTCGTCGCCGTCGCGCTCGGCGCGCGTGCGCAGCCCGGCGAGGTCCGAGCCCGCCGACGGCTCCGAGAAGAGCTGGCACCAGATCTCTTCGCCGCGCAGCGCCGGGCGCACGTAGCGCTCGCACTGCTCGCGCGTCGCGTACGTCATCATCGTCGGGATGCACATCCCCAGGCCGATCTCGAAGAAGCCGCGCGGCACGTTGTAGCGGCGCTCCTCCTGCTGGTAGATCACCGCCTGGATCGGCGAGCCGCCGCGTCCGCCCCAGCGCGGATCCCAGGTGATGCCCGCGTAGCCGGCGTCGGCCTTCGTCTTCTGCCAGGCCTTGGCGCGCGCGAGCGCTTCCGGGCCCTCGAGGTAGCGCGTGCGCTGCGCGACGTCGCCGGGCTGAAGGAGGGTCGCGTTCGCGTCGAGGAACTGCCGCACCTGGGCGCGGAAGGCGGCTTCGTCGGGGGTGTCGCTGAAGTCCATGGTCGGTGTCTCGCGTCGTGTTCGGGGCGTACGGGGCTCAGGCGGCTTCGGCTCGCGGCGCGTCCAGGCGCGCCTCCCAGCCGGCGACGAGGCGCTCCTTCCACCAGGGCGCCGAGCCGAGGGCGAGCGCGAGCATCTTCGAGCGCCGGTAGTACAGGTGGCAGTCGAGCTCCCACGTGAAGCCCATGCCGCCGTGCGTCTGGATGTTCTCCTTCGACGCGAGGTGGAACGCGTCGGTGGCCGCCACGCGCGCGGCGGCCGCGGCGACCGCGAGCTCGGGCGCGTCGGTCGAGAGCGCCCACGCGCCGTAATACGCGTTCGAGCGCGCGAGTTCGTTGGCCACGTAGACGTCGGCGAGCTTGTGCTTGATCGCCTGGAACGCGCCGATCGGCCGGCCGAACGCGACGCGCTCCTTCGCGTAGCCCACCGCCATCGTCAGGCACACGCTCGCGCCGCCCACCTGCTCGAACGCGAACAGCACCGCGGCACGGTCGAGCACGCGCTCGAGGTCGGCCCACGCGAACGGCGCGTCGCCGAGGCGCTCGGCCGGTGCGGCGTCGAAGTCGAGCTGCGACTGATCGCGGGTCGGGTCGACGGTCTTGAGCGGCGTACGCACGACGCCCGGGCCGGCCAGTTCCACGCGGTACAGGCCGAGCTCGCCGCTCGCGTCGCGCGCGGCGACGATCGCGAAGTGCGCGGTCGAGCCGTCGGGCACCGGCCACTTTCGGCCGGTGATCCTGCCGCCGGCCACGCGCGCGGCGACCGCGGCGGGGGCCGGATTGCCGGGCCCTTCGAAGAGGGCGAAGCAGCCGATCGACTCGCCCGCGGCGAGCGCGGGAAGCCACGCGCGGCGCTGCGCGTCGGTGCCGTGGCGCAGCACCGCCTCGGTGGCCAGGTACACCGACGACCCGAACGGCACCGGGGCGATCGCGCGGCCGAGCTCCTCGGCGATCACGCACAGGCCTTCGTGACCGAGGCCGAGGCCTCCGTACTCCTCGGGGATCGCGGCGCCCATCCAGCCGAGCGACGCGATCGCATCCCACAGCGGAGCGTCCCAGGTGGCCTTGCCCTCGAGGACCGCGCGCGCGGCCGCCGGCGGGCAGCGGTCCTTCAGGAAGCGGCGCGCCTGGTCGCGCAGCAGGTTCAGGTCGTCGGAGAAGTCGAAGTTCATGGCGTCGGTGGCCTCGTGAGCGCGGGCGGCGGTGACCGTCCCGCGCGGGGGTTCGGAAGGGGCGGCGTTCGCCGGGGCACGCGCCTGGACGCGTGCGTGCGGTTCACGACGCGCGCCCGCGGCTCGATGACGACGGCGCGTGCGCGCGGCCCGAAGGGGAAGACGGCGCGTGCGCGTGGCCCGATGAGCGCGACGGCGCGCGCCCGCGGCCCGATGAAGCCGCCTCGCGCACGCGGCCGCGGCTCATCACGCGGCCGCGGCTCATTTGAGCGCAGCGTCCAGGCCGTCGAAGCGGCGTTGCGTCATCGAGGGCCAGAACGCGGCCGAACGCGCGCCGATCGCGGCCTCGCCCAGGCGCTGGGCCCACCAGCCGTCGGAGCCGAAGGACTCGCGCCACGCCCACAGCCGGCGCGTCGCGAACTGCAGCTGGTGCTCGTAGGTGAAGCCGATCGCGCCGTGCACCTGGTGCCCGATGGAGGTCGCGCGCGTGGCCGACTCGCCGCAGCGGATCTTCGCGACCGCCGCGCTGAACGCGGTGGCCGCGCACGCGCTCGCCGTGCTCGACGGGGCGTCCTCGCACGCGATGAGGGCCGACACGCGCGCCGCGCCGACGTCGCCGGCGAGCAGCGCGAGCTGCTGCTGGATCGCCTGGTTCTTGCCGATCGGGCGGCCGAACTGGACGCGGTCGTTCGCGTACTGCACCGACTGCTCGAGCACGAACTCGAGCGCGCCGACCATCATCGCGCTGCGCGCGACCGCGCCGAGCGTCCACACCGGCCGTGCGAGCGCGGGCAGCGGGCTCGCGGCGACCGCGAGCGCGCGCGCGCCGCGCAGCTCGACGTCGTCGATCGGCTCGCCCGCGTGGCTCGGGCGGTGCGTGACCTTCACGCCGGCGTCGTCGGCGAGGTCGACGAGCGCGAGGCGGGCGTCGGCCAGGGACACGAGCATCCACCGGCACGCGCGCGCCCAGGGCACGCGGCGCGCGGTGCCCGACAGGCGCAGCGTCCCGGATTCCTCGCGCGCGGCGAGGTCGTTGCCGCAGCCCTGCTCGACGAGCGTGATCGGGCCCGGGGGGACGTCGACGCCGGCCATCGACAGCAGCATCGCCGCGATCATCGTCTCCGACAGCGGCAGCGGCACCTGCCAGTAGCCGATGCCGCGCAGGATCGGGTAGGCCGCCGACCAGGTCTCGCCGATGCCGCCCGCGCTCTCCGCGGCGAGCGCCACGGGGAAGCCGCTGTCCTCGACCAGCTGCCAGAGCCGCTCGGGGCGCTCGCCGGCCTCGAACTTCTCCAGCAGCGCCTTGTCGACGTTCTCGGAGAAGAGCCGTTGCGCGCTGCTCTCGATCATCGAATCGCTCATCGCAGGCCCATCCCTTTCGCGAGGATGCCGCGCAGGATCTCGCGGGTGCCCCCGCGCAGCGAGAACGAGGGCACCGCCTTCGCGGTGTACTGCATCACGTAGTCGAGGTCCGACCCCGGCGCGGCGACGCCGCCGAAGAGGTCGTTGGCGATGTCGGGCATCGCCTGCTCGACGAGCGCGCCCTGGTCCTTGACCAGCGCGGCCGCGGTCGCGGGGTTCTCGCCGCGCGCGAGCATGCCGGCCACACCCATCGACATCTGGCGCAGCGTCGCGTAGCTCGCGGCGATGCGGCCGATCGCGACCGCCTGGCGCGCGTCGGCGGGGTCGGACGCGTCGATCATCTCGAGCAGCAGTTGCGTGCTGCTCAGGTAGCGCTCCGGGCCGCTGCGCTCGAACGCGAGCTCGCCGGAGACCTGCTTCCAGCCGTCGCCCTCGGTGCCGACCAGGTGCTCGTGCGGCACGAGGACGTCGTCGAGCGTGACCTCGTTGAAATCGTGCTCGCCGAGCTGGTTGACGATCGGGCGCACCGTGATGCCGGGCGACTTCATGTCGATCATCAGCTGCGACATCCCGGCGTGGCGCTGCTCGCCGCTCGTGCCGGTGCGCACCAGCGCGATCATGTAGTGCGCGACGTGCGCGCCGGAGGTCCAGACCTTGCGGCCGTTGACGACCCAGCCCTTGTCGGTCTTCACGGCGCGCGTGCGGATCGACGCGAGGTCCGAGCCTGAGTCCGGCTCGCTCATGCCGATGCAGAAGAAGCACTCGCCCTTCGCGATCAGCGGCACGATGCGCGGCGCGAGCAGCTCGGGCGAGAGCTTCATCAGCAGCAGCGCGCTCTGGCGCTCAGCGATCCAGTGCGCGCCCACCGGCGCGCCGGCGGCGAGCAGCTCCTCGAGCACCACGTAGCGCTCCAGCGACGAGCGCTCGCGCCCGCCGTAGCGCCTGGGCCAGGTCATGCCGATCCAGCCGCGCTCGCCCAGCCTGCGGCTGAAATCGGCGTCTCGGCCCTGCCAGTTGCGGACGCGTTTCGTGACCGGGTACGCGGGCATCGTCTGCGCGAGGAACTCGCGCACCTCGGCCCGCAGCGCCTCGCACTCGGGCGGCAGGGTACAGGGGCTGATGTTCAGGGCCTGCATCGGGGGCCTTCCTTCGGAGGGGCGGGAATCGGGCATTCTCGAATAATCGAGTTTGTCGGGCAACCGCGATGGTGCTACTTTCCGGCGTTCTGCCGATGGAGCCTTGACCACGATGGACGAGAGCAGGATCCCGGTGCTGGTCGGCAGCGGTCAGGTCACCCAGCGCGAGCCGGACCCCAGACGCGCGCTCGCACCGATGGACCTCGCCGCGCGCGCCGCGCGCCTGGCGGCCGACGACGCCGGCGCGGGCGAGCGCCTGCTCGCGGGCATCGACACCGTCGTCGCGATCCGCTCGTTCTCCGACACGAGCTGGCGTTTCACCTGCCCGTTCGGGCAGACCACCAATCCGCCGTTGTCCCTGGCTCGGCGCATCGGCGCGAACGGCGCCCGCCGGCTCGTCTACACCTGGGCCGGCGGCAACATGCCGCAGTGGTCGATCAACCGACTGTGCGAGAAGATCGTCGCCGGCGAAGTGGGCACCGCGATCGTCGCGGGCGGCGAAGCGCTCGCCACGCAGAAGGCCGCGCAGCGCGCCGGCCTCGCGCTCGACTGGAGCGAGGACCCCGGCGGCAGCCACGTGCACTGGGGCGTCCAGACGCGCGGCTGGTCCGACGTCGAGGACGTGCACGGGATGCGCGGCGCGATCTTCGCCTACCCGCTGTTCGAGAACGGGATCCGCGGCGCGCTCCGACGCGGGCTCGACGAGCACCAGCGCACGCTGGGCGAACTGCTCGCGCACTTCGCGCGCGTGGCCGCGGGCAATCCGCTCGCCGACCGCCGCGCGGGTTACTCGGCCGACGAGATCAGCCGCGTGCGGCCCGACAACCCGTACATCGGCTTTCCGTACACACGGCTGATGAACGCCAACGCGTTCATCGACCAGGCGGCCGCCGTCATCGTCACCAGCGTCGCGAACGCGAAGTCGCTGGGCATCCCGCGCGAGCGCTGGGTGTACCTGCACGGCTGCGCCGACGCGCACGACCACTGGTACGTCGCCGACCGCCGCGACTACCACTCGTCGCCCGCGATCCGGACGGTGTTCGAGAAGACGTTCGCGATGGCGGGCACGAGCCTCGCGCGCATCGATGCGTTCGACCTGTACAGCTGCTTCACGTCCGCGCTCGAGATCGCGTGCGCCGAGATCGGCCTCGCGCAGGACGACCCGCGCGGGCTCACGGTCACCGGCGGCCTGCCGTACTTCGGCGGGCCCGGCAACAACTACGTGACGCACGCGATCGCCGAGATGATGCAGCGCGTGCGCGCTCGCCCCGGCTCGCTGGGGCTGGTCACCGCGAACGGCAACTACGTCACCAAGCACTCGGCGGGCATCTACGGCTCCGAGCCTCCCGTGCGGCCGTTCGCGCCCGAGCCGCCGGCCGCCTACCAGGCGCAGCTCGACCGCGTGCCGCATCCGCCCTTCGTCGCGCTGGCCGACGGCGACGCGACCGTGGAGACGTACACTGTGATGCACGACGCGAAGGGGCCGTCGTCGGCGATCCTTTACGGGCGCCTCGCCGGGGGCGAGCGCTTCATCGCCAACACGGCTCCCGACGCCGCGCTGTTCGACGAGATGCAGCGCACCGACTTCCTCGGCCGGCGAGGGCGGGTGCGCAACGACGGCCGCCAGAACCTGTTCGCGCCGGCCTGACCGGCGATCGTCCTTCACGCCGGGCGGGCCCCGCCCGGCCCCGATTCACCACCGAGGAGACATCCATGCCCGAAGCTCTCATCATCGACGCCTGCCGCACGCCGCGCGGCATCGGCAAGGTCGGCAAAGGCGCGCTCGCCGACCTGCACCCGCAGCACCTGGCCGCGACCGTGCTCGCAGCGCTCGCCCGGCGCAACGACCTGAACACCGCCGAGGTCGACGACATCATCTGGGGCACGAGCACGCAGTCCGGCAAGCAGGCCGGCGACATGGGCCGCATGGCCGCGCTCGACGCCGGCTACGACATCCGCGCCAGCGGCGTCACCCTCGACCGCTTCTGCGGCTCGGGCATCACGTCGGTGAACCTCGCCGCCGCGTCGGTGATGTCCGGCATGGAAGACCTCGTGATCGCCGGCGGCACCGAGATGATGTCGTTCACCGCGCAGCGCGCCCAGGAGGCGGGCCGCCCGACGCTGATGGACAGCGGCAACCTGCACCTGCGCGCGATGCATCCCCAGTCGCACCAGGGCGTGTGCGCCGACGCGGTCGCGACGCTCGAGGGCATCTCGCGCGAGGCCGTCGACGCGCTCGGGCTCGAGAGCCAGAAGCGTGCGGCGGCCGCGATCGCCGCGGGCCGCTTCTCCAGGAGCCTCGTCCCGGTGATGAAGATGGACGGCACGCTCGCGCTCGACCACGACGAGTACCCGCGCCCGCAGACCACGGCCGAGGGCCTCGCGCAGCTCAAGCCCGCGTTCGCCGCGATGGCCGACTTCCCGCTCGACGAGCAGGGCACGACCTACCGCAAGCTGATCCTGCAGAAGTACCCGGACCTGGACATCAACTTCGTGCACCACGCGGGCAACTCGTCGGGCGTGGTCGACGGCGCCGCCGCGATCCTGGTCGCGTCGCCGGAGTACGCGAAGAAGAAGGGCCTGAAGGCGCGCGCGCGCGTCGTCGCCACGGCCAACGTCGGCGACTCGCCCACGCTGATGCTCAACGCCCCGGTGCCGGCCGCGCGCAAGGTGCTCGCGAAGGCCGGCCTCACGGTCGACGACATCGACCTGTGGGAGATCAACGAGGCCTTCGCGGTGGTCGCCGAGAAGTTCATCCGCGACCTGAAGCTGAACCGCGACAAGGTCAACGTGAACGGCGGCGCGATCGCGCTCGGCCACCCGATCGGCGCGACCGGCTCGATCCTGATCGGCACGCTGCTCGACGAGCTCGAGCGCCGCGACCTCAAGCGCGGGCTGGTGACGATGTGCGCCGCGGGCGGGATGGCACCGGCGATCATCATCGAACGGGTTTGAGGTTCGAGCGGGCAAGGACGCGGGCGCTGCCCTCGGTGCGGGCGCGGACGAGGCGGCCCTCCCTTCGGTCGGGCTTCCCTCGGTGCTCGCCCTCGAGGCCTGGCGGGGCGGAACTCGCTGCGCTTGCGTTCCGCAAGCTCCGCTCAGACAACCGCCCCGAGTTTGTTGTACGAAGCGTGCGCTCGCGCGCACGCCGGCCTCGCGGGCTGCGCTCTCGGCGCCTCCTACGCGCCCGCACCGAGGGCAGCGCCCGCGCCCTTGCCGATGCGGTGGGGGTGTGAGGGAGAGAAGAACCTCGTCGCCCGCCACGGTGTCTCTCGCGAGGGCGTGCCCGGTCCAACGAGCGCTCAGCCTCACGTACGAACAGCCCCCGCACGAAGAGCGACGAGCGACGAGCGACGAGCGACGCCCCTACCGCGACCTGTTCGTCACCAGCGCCGGCACGTCCGCCTGCGGCGCGTGGCAACTCACGCAGTTGTAGTTCGCCCCCGCGAGCGCGAGCGACCCGCCCGCGCTCACCACGTAGTGCGCGCGCGGCGCCGGCCGCGCCTTGCCCTTGGCGACCGGGCGGCCGATGAGGTTCGGCTTGTCGTGGCACTCCAGGCAGCCGTTCTTCGCGAGCGTGATCGGCAGGTCGTCGTCGACCGTGTGTGGGACCATCGGCGGCATGCCCGACCCGGCGAGCGGCACGACACTGCGCGCCGCGCCGGTGTCGTCGTAGCCGAACGGCACCGGCGTCGCCACGTCGAACACGCTGCCCTTGTTGAAGCCGAACTGGGCGTCTTCGATCGGCCCCAGCGACTGAAGGCCCGCGCAGCCGGCCAGTACGAGCCCGGTCGCGACGAGGATCGCGCGCAGTGTCTGGCGAGGATTGCTCATGGTTTGCTCCCCGGTTCGCTCGATGGAGGAAGGCGTCGCGACGTTCAGGCCCTGGTCACCTTGACCGCGCACTTCTTGAAGTCCGGCTCGCGCGACATCGGGTCGAGCGCGTCGAGCACCAGCTTGTTCACCAGCAGCGCCTCGTCGAAGAACGCGGCGAAGACGGTGCCCTTGGGCATCCGGTTGCGCCCGCTCGTCTCGACGACGAACTTGACCTTGCCGCGCCGCGACTCGACCCACGCGACGTCGTTGCGCTTCAGTCCGCGCCGGCTCGCGTCGGCCGAATTCATGTACAGCACCGCCGACGGCGCCGCGCGGTGCAGTTCGCCCACGCGCCGCGTCATCGACCCCGTGTGCCAGTGCTCGAGGATGCGACCGGTGCACAGCCACAGGTCGAAGTTCGCATCGGGCTGCTCGACCGGCGCCGCGTACGGGCGGAAGAAGATCTTCGCCTTGCCGGCGAACGCGGTGGCCTTCGTGTCGGTGACGTCGTCGAGGTTGCCGCTGGGCAGCGCCTTGAACGCCGGGCCGTAGAAGTTGTAGCCCTCGCCCTTCTTCACGTACGGGTCGTGGCCCTCGACGAAGCGGTACAGCGTTTCCTGCCAGCGGCCGTCGGGCTGGCGGATCACCGGCCAGCGCAGGCCGCGCACGTCGTCGCGCAGGTAGACGTCGAACGGCGCGAGGTCGTGCTGCTTGCCGACCGTGAACTGGCGGTACTCCTCGAAGAGCGCCTTCTCGACGAACCAGCTCTCGCCGAGCGCGGCCACGGTGCTGTTCGCGTGCCCCTTGGCGACCGGGTCGGGCCACGCGACCCTGACGTTCTCGGGCCGCGCGAAGAGCGCCTCGTACAGCGTCATGTCGGGCCGGTAGCCGAGACGGGCCGCGTCGGCCATCACGTCGGGCAGCCGGTTGTCGGCGAAGCCGTCGGCCCTCAGGCCCGGCAGCGCCTTCTCGCCCCAGACCTCGGAGAGGCGGAAGCGCTTCGCGAACTCGAGCATCATCCACACGTCGCTGCGCGCCTCGCCGGGGGGCGGCACCTGCTGGCGCCACATCTGCGTGCGCCGCTCGGCGTTGCCGTACGCGCCCCACTTCTCGAAGATCATCGCGGCGGGCAGCACCAGGTCGGCGACCTTGCCCGACAGCGTCGGGTAGCAGTCGGCGACGACGACGAAGTTGTCCTTCTCGCGCGCCGCCTTCAGCCAGTGGTTGGCGTTCGGGCTCGACTGGAACGGGTTGGTGACCTGCACCCACAGGAATCCGATGTCGCCGTCTTCCAGGCCGCGCAGGATCGCGACGTGGTCGGCGCCCACCTTCGGGTTGAGCGTGCGCCCCGGCAGGTTCCACTGCTTCTCGGCGACCGCACGGTGCGCGGGATTGTCGACGACCATGTCGGCGGGCAGGCGGTGCGCGAAGGTTCCGACCTCGCGCGCGGTGCCGCACGCCGACGGCTGGCCGGTCAGAGAGAACGCGCCGTTGCCCGGGCGCCCGTGCTTGCCGAGCAGCAGGTGGTTCATGTAGCACTGCTCGTTGACCCAGACGCCGCGCTGGTGCTGGTTGAACCCCATCGTCCAGAAGCTCATCAGGTTGCGGCGCGGGTCGCAGTAGAGATCCGCGAGCTCGCGCAGCTTGGCCTTGAACTTCTCGATCGGCTCGTCGGAGTCGCCGCGCGCGAGCTCGGCGACGAATTCGAGCGTGTACGGCTCGACGCCGCGTTTGAACTCCTCGAACGAGATCAGCCAGTGGCGCCCGGCGCTCGTTCGGCTCGCCTGCCTGACCTTGTCGCCCGGCTTGCGCCGCTGCGCGACCGCCTCGTGGCGGTCGAGCGTGACCTCGAGCTCCTTGGCCTGCGTGTCGCGCTCGGCGTCGTACGCGAACTCGCTGGTCGCGCGCATCCCGTATCCGATGTCGGTGGGGCCGGTCGCGAACACGCAGTGCCTGTCGACGAATTCCCTGTTCATCGCGCCGCGCGCGATGATCTCGCGTGCGATGTAGTTCTGGATCGCGAGGTCCGAGCTCGGGCGCATCACGATCTCGAGGTCGGCGATGTCCGAGCTCATGTTCGTGTATGTCGTGAGGTTCACGATCTTCGTCGACTTCGCCATCAGCTTGCGGTCGGTGACGCGCGACCACAGCACCGGGTGCGCCTCGGCCATGTTCGCGCCCCACAGCACGATCGTGTCGGCGAGTTCGATGTCGTCGTAGACGTTGGCCGGCTCGTCGATGCCGAAGACCTGCATGAACGCGACCACCGCGCTCGCCATGCAGTGGCGCGCGTTCGGGTCGAGGTTGTTGGACCGGAAACCGGCCTTCATCAGCTTGGCCGCGGTGTAGCCTTCCTGGATCGTGTACTGGCCCGAGCCGATGATCGCAACGCCCGCCGGCCCCCTGGCCGCGTACGCGCGGCGGAACTGGCGCTCCATCTCGTCCATCGCCTGCTTCCAGCTCACCGCGACGAACGGACCCTTCTTGTCGAACCTGCCGTCCTTCATCCGCATCAGCGGCTGCGTGAGGCGGTCGGCGCCATAGAGGATCTTGCCGTTGAAGTAGCCCTTGATGCAGTTCAGGCCCCTGTTGACGGGGGCGGCCGGGTCTCCTTTCGTGGCGACGACGCGGCCCTCGTGCGTCGCGACCTGGATGCCGCAGCCGGTGCCGCAGAAGCGGCACACCGCCTTGTCCCACTGCCAGTTCTGCTCGGCGGCGGCGGCCTGGGCGCGGGCTGCCCGCGACACCGGCAGGCCGATCGCCGCGGCGGTGGTCGACGCGAGGCTGGTCTTGAGCAGTTCACGGCGCGACAGGCTGGTCATGAGGCTCTCCCGGGCTGGAGGTTTTCGAGGCGCGCGATCGCGGCGTCGGGGTCGGGCGGCGGCGCGTCGCCGTCGCCGAAGTAGTGGCAGACGAGGTCGGCCGACACGACGCCGGCCAGGCTGCGGATCGAGGCGAATCCGGCCATCTCGGCGTCGACGTGCTCGGCCTCCTGCACGACGACGATCCGGCCCGTGGCGGCATCGACCTGGTGGACTTCGACCCCGGGCAGCGCGCGCAGGGCGTCGACGACGTCGGGCACCGCTGTCGGCTCGGCGAGCACCGCGATTCCGGAGTAGTTCATGAGGGTCTCGCGCGCCTCGCTGAAGGCCCCGGGTCGCGATTGCCGCGACGCTCCCCGCCACGACCCCGCCTCGCGCGCTCCATGAGGGCGTTAGAAAGAGTATTTAAAAAGCTTATTTCGGCGCGCGCGATGGCGCATTGACGGCTCGCATTGACAAGCGCGCCAATGCAGCCCGCCCGGGGCAGGGCGACGGTGTTCGCGAGACCGCGCGAGGCGCCGGGGCGAGTGCCGCGGCGCCGCGACGGGCCGTCGACGGCCGGGCAGGCGCCACGGGCGGTGCTCGGCCGCGAAGACCTTCTGCGTGAGTCCCTACGCGCGGTGCTCCGTCGCGAAGACCTTCTGCGCGATGCGCCAGGTCCCGCCCGCCTTGAGCAGGCACAGGTAGTCGGTGAAGTAGCGCGGCGGGATCTGGCAGCGCACCTTGACGAACGCGGTCGTCGGCCCGGACTGGTCCACCGACAGGATCGCGTCGTCGCGCGCCAGCCCGCCGGCCTTCGGCGACGCCCGTTCGCGGACGATCTTCAGCCACTGGTCGCGCGGCCACACGACGACCTTGCCGTCCTGCTCGAACGTGAGCGCGCTCGCCTCGTGGAAGACGCTCGCGAGCTTGTCCGCGTCGCCCTCGTGCAGCCCGTCGAAGTACGTGCGGACGGTCGCTTCGATCGCGGCCCGGTCGTCGGTGCTCATCGCCGTCTCCTCGTCACCAGGTGTTGCGCAGTTCGCGCAGCTTCAGGAACACGGTGCGCGGGTCCGGGTGCGCGTCCAGGTCGGGGAACTTCTCGCGCAGCCGCGCGATCACGCCCGGGCTCGCGAGCCGGAAGAAGGTGTTGATGCGCCGCTCGAGCGAGAGCGTCGAGACCAGCGCGTTCGCCGGGTCCTGCCCGCGCACCTCCTCGAGCAGCGATTGCGCCGACGCGTTGTCCGGTTCGCGGTCGAGCGTGAAGCGCAGGTTGTTCTCGATGTAGTCGTGGCCGGGGTACACGAGCGTGGAGTCGGGAAGGCGCTCGAGCTGCTCGCTGAACGTCCGGTACAGCTCGGCCGGGTGGCCGCCGTTGTGGCAGTTGCCGGCGCCCGCGTTGAACAGGGTGTCGCCGCTGAAGAGCGCGCGCTGCTCGGTGTGCGAGCACAGGCACACGTGGCACATCGTGTGTCCGGGGGTGTCCATCACCTCGAGCTCGACCGTCTTGCCGACCTTGACCACGTCGCCGGCGACGAGCCCCCGGAACATGCCGGCGATCTTGCCTCCGGCCTTGTGGTGCGCGAGGATCTTCGCGCCGGTGGCCGCGACGATCGCGTCGTTGCCGCCGGTGTGGTCGTGGTGCTCGTGCGTGTTGAGCACCTGTGTGATGTCCCACCCGGCCTCGCGCGCGGCCGCGAGGCACTTCGTCGCGTCGAGCGGGTCGATCGCGAGCGCCTCGCCGGTCTCGCCGCAGGCGATCAGGTAGTTGAAGTTGCGATAATTGTTGCCCGTCCAGATCTGCTTGACGATCACGATGTCGGCGGCTCGCGGTGAAAGCGGCGACTATAGCGCCGTTCGGCGGGCGGCGGCGGGGCGCCCGCTCGCGGCGCGGGGTCGCCCGGCCCCGGTTTCCGGGTTGACGATTCACAATGTCGCCGGGCGGGTCGCCACGTATGCTGGCGCCCGTTTCGCGGGGCGTGCGCGCCCGTGCGGCCACTCCTTGACGTGAGGCGAGCGATGAGAGATTTCCGAGATTTCCTGGTGACGCTGGCGCTGGCCGGCGCGGTTCCCACGGTGCTCGTGGCGGGGCCGTCCGCCGCGGTCGCGGCCGCCCCCGCGACGGCCCCCGCGACGGCCCCCGCGTCGGCGCCGATGACCGTCAAGGGCACCGTCCTCGAGGTCAAGGACGTCGACATGTACACGTATCTGCGCCTGAAGACCGCCGACGGCGAGACCTGGGCCGCGGTGACGCGCGCGCCGGCGCGCGTGGGCGACATGGTCTCGATCGTCAATGCGTCGGTGATGACGAACTTCGAGAGCCGCTCGCTGCAGCGCAAGTTCGACCGCATCGTGTTCGGCTCGCTCGCGGGCGGTGCGCCCGCCGCCGCGGGCGCCACGGGCGGCAATCCGCACGCCGCGGCGCCGGGCGGGGCCGCGGGGGCGGCCGGCAATCCGCACGGCTCGGCATCCGGCGGTGCGACCGGAGCGGCCAAGGGGGCGACCGCGGCCGACATCAAGATTTCGAAGGCGACCGGGCCGAACGCCTACACGGTCGCCGAAGTGGTCGCGAAGAAGGGCACGCTGAAGGACAAGCCGGTCGTGATCCGCGGGCGCGTCGTCAAGTTCACGTCGCAGGTGATGGGCAAGAACTGGATCCACCTGCGCGACGGGTCGGGCTCGGCTTCCGACGGCTCCAACGACCTCGTCGTCACCACGCAGGACTCCGCGGCGGTCGGCGACGTGGTCACGGTCAAGGGCACCGCGCGCACGAACATCGACATCGGCTCGGGCTACGCGTACGCGGTGATGGTCGACACGGCGACGCTGCAGAAGTAGCGCGCGCCGGCACGGCCGCGGCGTGCGCGCCGGGCCGCGTCGCGCCGACCCTGGCCGCGCTGCGCGAGGTGCGCCGGGCCGCGCCTCGCCGCCGGCGGTTCAGTCCACTTTCGCGCCCGAGTCCTTGACGACCTTCGCCCAGCGCGTGACCTCCGCGCGGATGTGCGCGTCGAACTGTTCCGGGGTGCTGCCGAGCACGTCGTAGCCGAGCGAGACGATCTTCTCGCGCGTTTCGGCGTGCGCCATCGCGTCGTTGATGTCGCGGCTGATCCGTGCCACGAGCGCCTTGGGCGTGCCGGCCGGCGCGAGGAACCCGTACCACCCCTCGACGACGAAGCCCGGCAGCGCCGACTCCGCGATCGTGGGAACGTTCGGGAGCGCCGGCGAGCGCGCGCGGCTGGCGACCGCGAGCGGGCGCAGCTTGCCCGCGTTGATCTGCGCGAGCGACGACGACAGGCTGTCGAACATCAGCTGCACTTCGCCGCCCATGAGCGCCACGACCGCAGGCCCGCTGCCCTTGTACGGAACGTGCTGCATCTCGATGCCCGCGGTCGCCTTGAAGAGCTCGCCGATCAGGTGGCTGGTGTTGCCGTTGCCGGCCGACGCGTAGTTCAGCGAGCCGGGCCGGGCGCGCGCCAGCGCGATCAGCTCGCTCGCAGTGCGCGCAGGCACCGCCGGATTGACCTCGAGCACCAGCGGCAGCGACGCGGCCAGCGTGACCGGCGCGAAGTCCTTCAGGGTGTCGTAGGGCAGCTTCGGATACAGCGTGGCGTTGATCGCGTGCGCGGCGAGCACCATGATCAGCGCGTGGCCGTCGGGCGCGGACTTCGCGAGCGCGTCGGTCGCGATCGTGCCGCCGGCGCCGGCCTTGAAGTCGAGCACGACCGGCTGGCCCCAGACCTCGCCGAGGCGCTTGGCGATGGGCCGGGCGAGCAGTTCGGCGCTGCCGCCCGGCGGGTAGGGGATGAGCAGGCGCACCGGCCGCGAGGGGAACGTCTGCGCGGCGGCGGCCGACGCCAGTGCGAGCGCGAGCAGGGGGGCGAGCAGCGCGGCTCGCCGGAACGCGAAGGTCATTGCGGGCTCCAGGTGTCGAAGCCCGCAGTGTAGTGGCAAGCGGTGGCTACGCCGTCTGGGCCCGGCCGCGCAGCACGGTGAGCAGGCCCTCGCGCAGGCCCGCGCGATTGAACTTCGCCACGTAGGCGTCGGCGCCGCAGTCCCGCCCCATGCGCACGTTCGCTTCGCTCGACAGCGACGAGTACACGACCACGGGCACGGCGCCGAAGCGGGCGTCGGCCTTCACCTTGCGGGTGAGCGCGTAGCCGTCGAGCCGGGGCATCTCGACGTCGGAGATCAGCGCGAGCGGCGGGTGCGTGCTCATCGACTCGAGCCGCTCCCAGGCGTCCTGACCGTCGTGGGCCTCGATGCAGTCCAGCCCCATCTCGTTGAATACGCTCTTGATCAGGCCGCGCGCCATCCGGGAGTCGTCGGCGAACAGCACCGTGCCGCTCAGGCGGATGCCCTCGCCGTCGCCGGACGCGGACGGGTCGTCGTCCTGCTCGAGGTGCATGAACTTCGCGAGGATCGCCTCGACGTCGAGCTGCGTGGCGGTGACGCCGTCGCCCAGCTTGACGAGCGCGCTCGCGTACTCGCTCTCGGACTCGCCGAAGATCTCCACCGCGCTCACGACCGCGTCGGTGTGGACCTCGATCATCGACTCGACCCCGTGGACCAGCAGCGCGACGTGCTTCGAGCAGATCTCGGCGACGAGCAGCAGGTCGGGCTCCTTCTCGCCGCCGATGTTCAGGATCTTCGGCAGGTTGAGCACCGGCATGGTGGTGCCGCGGATGTTGACGATGCCTTCGAACCCCTCGGGCGACAGCGGCAGCCGCGTGAGCGCCTGCATCGTCAGGATCTCCCGCACCTTGAACACGTTGATCACGAAGCGCTCGGCCTTGCGCGCCTCGGTGTCGGGTTCGAGCGTGAAGAGAAGGCCCTGGAGGCAGTTCTCGTGTTCGTTCCGGGCGGTTGCTGCGATCGGGTTCATGGCGTGTCCTGCCTGCGCGTGCGTGCCGAATTCGAGCATAGGCGCGCGCACGCGTCGCCTTTGGCGCGATAAGCGGGGCGAATGCCGGGCTCACCGGAGGACCGCGGCCGGGCCCGCCGGCGGACGGGGGCGCTCCGGGCTTTCACGGGCCGTGCCGCGAATTTGCGTCGCCGGGGCGAAACCCCGACCATTGCCCGATCGCTTTCCGGAGGTGACGATGACGATCGAACGGCGAATCTTCCTCATGGCCGCGGGCGCGAGCGCCGCGAGCGCCGCGTTCACGGCGCGCGCGCAGTCGTTCCCGACGAAGCCGATCACGCTGTATTCGCCCTGGGCGGTCGGCGGCACCACCGACCAGGTCATGCGCGCGTTCGCCGAGAGCGCCTCGAAGATCCTCGGCCAGTCGGTGGTCGTCGAGGCCCGGCCGGGCGCGGGCGGGATCCTGGGCGCGGCGGCGGTCGCGCAGGCCCGCCCGGACGGCTACACGCTCACGCAGATCCCGATCAGCGTGTTCCGGCTGCCGCACATGCAGAAGGTCGCGTTCAATGCGCTGACGGACTTCACCTACGTGATCTGCGTGACCGGCTACACGTTCGGGCTGGTGGTGCAGGCCGAATCCCCGATCCGCACGTTCAAGGACCTGATCGCGTTCGCGAAGGCGAATCCCGAGAAGTTCACGTACGGCTCGCCCGGCACCGGCACGACGCCGCACCTGGTCGTCGAGGACGTCTGCGCGCGCGCGGGCATCAGGATGACCCACGTGCCGTTCAAGGGCGTCTCCGAGGGCGTGCAGGCGGTGATCGGCGGGCACGTGATGGGGCACAGCGACTCCACCGGCTGGGGGCCGCAGGTCGACGCCGGCCGGCTGAGGCTGCTGGTCGTCTACGGCAGCCGGCGCACGAAGCGCTGGCCGCAGGTGCCGACGCTGCGCGAGGAGGGGGTCGACACCTTCTCCGACTCCCCGTTCGGATTCGCGGGGCCCAAGGGCATGGACCCGGCGGTGACGAAGATCCTGCACGACGCGTTCAAGCGCACGCTCGACGACCCCGCCGTGATCAGGACGCTCGAGCGCTACGACCAGCCGGTGATCTACATGGACGGCGACGGGTACGCGAAGTTCGCGCGCGACACCTTCGCCGCCGAGAAGGCGACGATCGAGCGGCTCGGGCTCGCGCGCGCCAGCTGATCCGCGCCGGCCGGCGCGCCCTCGAGACACGGGAGGAGACATGAAGCACAGGCTGCTGGTGCCCAGGACGCTCGCGGCGGTGGCCGCCGAGCTCGCGGGCGGACGCGCCGACGTCGAGATCGAGACGTTCTGGAGCGAGACGCAGGAGGCGTTTCGGGCCCGGCTCGCGGGCGTGCACGGCGTCGGCCTCGGGCTCACGCCGTTCGGCGCCGCCGAGGTGGCCGCCGCGCCGGCGCTGAAGGTCGTCGCGCGCATCGGCGTGGGCTACGACACGGTCGACGTCGCGGCGCTCACGAAGGCGCGCGTGCCCCTGATGATCGCGGGCATCGCGAACTCGGTGTCGGTCGCCGAGCACGCGCTGTTCTTCATGCTCGCGCACGCCAAGCGAGGGGCCGAGCTGCACGCGACCGTCGTCGACGGTCAGTGGCGCCAGCGCCTCGAGCGAATGCCGTCGGACCTGTACGGCAAGACGGTGCTCGTCGTGGGTTGCGGGCGCGTGGGGCTGCGCACGATCCGCCGCTGCGCCGCGTTCGAGATGCGCGTGCTCGCGTACGACCCCTACGTGAGCCAGGACATGCTGCGCGTGACGGGTGCCGAGCCGGTGCCCGACCTCGACGAGGCGCTCGCGCAGGCCGACTACCTCACGCTGCACTGCCCGAAGACGCCCGAGACCGTGGGCCTGATCGACGCGCGCAGGCTCGCGCTGATGAAGCCCGGCGCGTGCGTGATCAACACCGCCCGCGGCGGGATCGTCGACGACGTCGCGCTCGCCGCGGCGCTCGCCGCCGGCCGGCTCGGCGGCGCCGGCGTCGACGTCTTCGACCCGGAGCCGCCGGCCCCGGACCACCCGCTGCTGAAGGCGCCGAACCTGATCACCGCGCCGCACATGGCCGGCGTCTCGCGCGAGGCCTGGGACCGCATGGCGCGCGCCACCGTGACCAACCTGCTCGACGCGGTCGACGCACGCCCGCTGCGCGAGAACGTCGTCAATCCCGAGGTGCTCTGACGCGTCGTGCGGCGCCCGCGCGCCGCACGTCGGGCCGGGCCGGGAGGGCAGCAGCGGGGCGCCCGCGCGCGCGGGCCGCGCCCCGTCAGTGGATGTCGGCCGCCTTCGACAGCGCGTCCTGCAGCACGCGCCAGTCGAACCCCTTGCGCCGGGACGCGCCGATGATCACCGCCTCGCGCCGCGCGAGCAGTTTCGCGGCGCCGGCGATCTCGCGTGCCACGTCGTGCGGGATCACGACCGCGCCGTGCTGGTCCGCGTGCACCAGGTCGCCCGACGACACCGCCATGCCCGCGACGGTGACGTCGCCGCCGATCGACACGACGTGCACGTGCGCGTGGCTCGGCATCACGCTGCCGGCGAGCATCTGGAACCCGCGCGCGTTCATCGGAACGTCGCGGATCGAGCCGTTCGTGACGACGCCCAGCGCACCCAGCCCGCGGTGCACGTGCGAATTGACCTCGCCCCAGAAGCAGCCGTAGCCGGCGCGCGCGCCGTCGAGGTCCTGCAGCACGACGATCGAGGGCTTGGGGCCCTCGTCGACGTAGCGGTACCAGCCCACGCGCACGTCGCGGTCGGCGTCGGGGTCGCGGCCCGACGGCTGCGTCGCGCGGATCGTGCCCGTGCGCGCGTAGCCGACGATCGGCTCGAGGTCCGGGTACACGCAGCGCAGCGGCTCGGTGGTGTACCCGTACAGGCGGCGCTTGGGCGCGACCACCTCGAGCGCGTTGCAGATGGTCGGCGTGTCGAACGCCTTCAGGGCCTTGAGTTCGCGTGCGCTCAGCATCTCGTTCATGGTGGGTCCGTCGTGGTGGTTCGATCGAGTCCGGCAGTCTCGCGCAAGCCCCGGTGCTTGCCAAGCCGGCGCCGCCGCCGCGAGCGTGCCGTTCGGCGGTTCGCGGTCCTGCGTGCGGTCCACGAACGCTGTATCGTGCTCGCTTCCCCGAAGGAGACTCCCCAATGAAGATCGCGTTTCTCGGCACCGGCCTGATGGGATCCGGCTTCGTCCGGCGCCTGCTCGCCAACGGCCACTCGGTGAACGCCTGGAACCGCAGCGCGGACAAGTCGCGCGCGCTCGAGGCGGCGGGCGCGAAGGCCTTCGAGACCGCGGCCGCGGCGGTCGCCGGAGCCGACCGCATCCACCTGTCGCTGTCGGACGACGCGTCGGTCGACGCGGTGCTGGAACCGCTCGCGGCGTCGATCGGCGCGCAGACCTGGATCGTCGACCACACCACCACCGCGCCCACCCCGACCGCCGAGCGCGTCGCGCGCTGGGACGCTCGCGGGCGCACGTTCGTTCACGCGCCGGTGTTCATGGGGCCGGCGAACGCGGCCGAGGGTTCGGGGCTGATGCTCGTGTCGGGCGTGAAGTCGCGCCACGACGCGCTCCTGCCCGAACTCGAGCGCATGACCGGCAAGGTCCTCTACCTGGGCGAAGCGCCGGCGCGCGCCGCGGCGTTCAAGCTGTTCGGCAACCTGACGCTGATCTCGATGCTCGGCGTGCTCGGCGACGTCGCCCGGCTCGCGCACGCGTGCGGCATCTCGGCCGAGGACGCGTTCTCGCTGTTCCAGTCGTTCAACCCGGGGGCGACGCTGCCGGCGCGCGCCGCGCGCATCACGTCGGGCGACCCCACGAAGCCGTCGTTCGAGATCTCGATGGCGCGCAAGGACGTCCGGCTGATGATCGAGGAGGCCGCGCGCGGCGGCATGGAGCTGTTCGTGCTGCCGGGCGTCGCGGCGATGTTCGACGCCGCGATCGCGCGCGGCGAGGGGGCACTCGACGCGGGCGCCGCCGCGCGGGTGGTCGTCGGGCGCGCCTGAGTCTGTACCGGGGCGCCGCGCGCACGCCCCGCAGGAACCTCGCGCCCGGCGTGCGCGGCGCGGGGATCTCGTTCACACCAAGGAGGAGAGACGATGCTTTTCTACGATTCGGTCGGGCCCAATCCGAGGGTCGTTCGCGTGTTCGCCGCCGAGCGCGGCGTCGAGCTGGCGAAGAAGACGATCGACCTGCGCGGCGGCGAGAACCGGCGCCCCGAGTACATGGCCAAGAACCCGATGGGCCAGATGCCGGCGCTCGAGCTCGACGACGGCACGGTGATCACCGAGATCACGGCGATCTGCGAGTACCTCGACGAGACCGCGCCCGGCGGCACGTCGCTGATCGGCGCGAACGCGACCGAGCGCGCGCAGACGCGCATGTGGACGCGGCGCATCGACCTGAACATCCTCGAGCCGCTGACGCAGGGATTCCGCTACGCCGAGGGGCTCAAGCTCTTCCAGCCGCGCATCCACGTGATCCCGCAGGCGGCCGACGACCTCAAGGCGATCGCGCGCAAGCACCTCGCGTGGCTCGACGGCCAGCTCGCGGGCAGGCCGTTCGTGTGCGGCGACCGGCTCACGCTCGCCGACGTCATGCTGTTCGCGTTCCTCGACTTCGGCGCCCAGGTCGGGCAGCCGGTCGATCCGGCGCTCGCGAACGTGACCGGGCTGCTCGAGCGCATGAAGGCGCGCCCGAGCGCGAAGGCCTGACGCCCCCGCGCGAGCCGCCCCGCGCGGGCGGCTCGCGCGCGCCGCGCGCCGGCGCGGGAACGGGACCATGAACGAGCTGCCCACGGGTATCGTCTCCGGCCGCCTGCGCGGCTGGGCGATGGCCAGCGTGATGATCACGGTCGCGATGGTGTCGCTCGACAGCACGATCGCGTACACGGCGCTGCCCGCGATGTCGGCCGACCTGCGCGCGAGCGCGGCCTCGACGGTGTGGGTGATGAACGCGTACCAGCTCGCGGTGGTCGCGGCCGTCGTGCCGCTCGCGGCGCTCGGAGATGCGATCGGCCACCGCCGCGTGATGCTCGCGGGCCTGGCGCTGTTCGTGCTCGCCGCGCTCGGCTGCGGGCTCGCGGGCTCGCTCCCCGCGCTGATCGCGGCCCGGGCGGTCCAGGGCCTGGGCGCCGCCGCGGTCGTCAGCGTCACGACGGCACTGATCCGGTTCATCTATCCGCCGCAGCGCCTGGGCCACGCGCTCGGGCTGTACGCGCTCGTCGTCGCGATCTCGATCGCGCTCGGGCCGACGGTCGGGTCGCTGGTCCTGACGGTCGCGTCGTGGCACTGGCTGTACCTGCTCCACCTGCCGATCGGCGCAGTCGGGATCGCACTGGCCTGGCGCACGATCCCCGACACCGCGCGCGCGGCCCACGGATACGACGCGGCGGCCGCGCTGCTGAGCGGCGGGATGTTCGCGAGCCTGGTCTTCGGGCTGACCGAGGCGGCGCACCACGCGCCCCTCGCCGAAGTCGCCGCGCTGCTGGCCGCGGCCGTCGTGCTCGGAGCGCTGCTGATGCGCCGTCAGGCGGGCCACGCCGCGCCGATGTTCGCGATCGACCTGCTGCGCAATCCGTTCACCGGATTGTCGTCGGCGACGTCGGTGCTGTCGTTCACGACGCAGGGGCTCGCGTTCGTGTCGCTGCCGTTCCTGTTCCAGACCGTGATGGGATTCTCCCAGCTGCGCGCGGGCCTGCTGCTGACCACCTGGCCGGTGGTGCTCGCCGTGATGGCGACGATCGCCGGGCGCCTGTCGGACCGCTGGCCGGCGGCGATCCTCGGCGGCACGGGGCTCGTGCTGCTCGCGCTGTCGATGTCGCTGCTCGCGCTGCTGCCGAGCGACGCCGCGGCGTTCGACATCGTGTGGCGGATCGCGCTCAGCGGAATGGGGTTCGGGCTGTTCCAGACCCCGAACATGAACGCGATCATGAGCAGCACGCCGCCCGGGCGCAGCGGCGGCGCGAGCGGCATCGTCGCGACGTCGCGGCTGCTCGGGCAGGCGCTCGGCGCAGCGCTCGCGGCGGCGTGCCTGCACGTCTCGGTCGAACGCGGCCCCGCGTACGCGCTGTGGACGGCGGGAGGGGTCGCCGCGCTCGCCGCGGCCGTGAGCTTCGCGCGGACCCGCGTGGCCCCGGCGCGCGCTCAGGACGGATCGAACGCGACCGCGTAGATCGGCGGCAGGGTCGCGCCGAGGTTCTCCCAGCGTTCGCCGGCGTCGGCGCTCGCCCAGAGCCCGCCGGTCGTCGAACCCATCATCAGGGTGCGGCCGTCGCCGGCCACCGCGAGCGCGTGCCGGTACACGAGGTCGTAGCAGTGCGACTGCGGCAGCCCGTCGCGCAGGACGTCGAAGCTGCGCCCGCCGTCGCGGGTTCGCAGCACCGCGAGCGCGGCGTCGACGGGGATCCGGCACTGGTCGGACACCGCGGGCACGAACCACGCGCACTCGGGATCGGTCGGATGCGCCGCGACCGCGAACCCGAAATTCGACACCGGGACGCCGGTGACCTCGCGCCAGAGCCGGCCGCCGTCGTGCGAGCGGAAGATCCCGTTGTGGTGCTGGCACCAGAGGTGATCGGGGCTCGACGCGCACGCGACGATGCGGTGCGGGTCCTGGACGTTCTGGTCGTCGGCCGACGCCGGCGGCAGGTAGGCGGCGCGCATCCCGCGCGCGCTCAGCGACCAGTGCGCGCCGGCGTCCTCGCTCGCCCACACGCCGCCGCAGCTGATGCCGACGAGCACGCGCGACGGCGCCGCGGCGCCCGCGCGCGCGTCGACGACGACCGAGTGGATGCCGGGCACGTCGTAGCCGCCGCCGAACCAGTCGCGCCGCCCCGGCTGCGACCAGAGCGCGTCGTCCAGCGCCCAGGTGCGGGCGCCGTCGTCCGATCGGAACAGCCCCCCGGGCAGGGTGCCGGCCCAGATCGTCTCGCCGTGCCCGGCCAGCGTCCAGACGAGCTGCAGCGTCCAATCGACGTCGCCGTCGCCGGCGGCCGGCTGCGGCGGGTAGGCGGGCGCCGCGACCTCGGACCATTGGCGGCCGCCGTCGGTGGACGCGTGGCACTTCGTGCCGAAGTGCCCGAGCGCGAGCGCGGCGAGCAGCGGGCGGCCGGGCCCGCGGGGATCCGCGGGCAGGACCGCGCTCACCGGCTCGCCGAGGAAGTGCGTCGACGCGATCCGCCACGCGCCGCGCGCGCGGCGCCACTCGAACAGCCCCTTGCGGGTCGCGACCCAGGCTCGCTCGCCCACGCGCTCATCCTCCGGAAAGCGCCTGCAGCACGTGCACCGTGCTGCCGGGCGCGAGCGGCCGGTCGAGCCGGCGACGGTCGCGCACGCGTTCGCCGTCGACGAAGACGACCACGTGGGGCCGCACGCGGGCCTGCTCGTCGAGCACGTAGCCGCGCAGCGCCGGATTGACCGCGAACGCCGCCTCGAGCGCCTGCCCGAGCGTGCGCGCGTCGGTGTCGACCTCGGGCGCGGGCGTGAAGCGGGCGAGCTGCTGGGTGAAGACCAGGCGCGGCATCTCGGCGTCGGTACCCTCGCGGGCACGGGGCTCCCGGGCAGTGGGAGCGACCGACACTAGACGGGCCGCCCGCGCGTGTCAACGAAGCCCGCGGCCTTCGAGTGCCGTCGCCGCGGCGGCGCCGGCGTGCCGATCGGACCCGCGACGCGGCCTGCGCGGATCGGCGGATCGGCTACAGTACCGGGCGCCGGCCGCCGGGCGCGCACGGCAGGCCTTTCCATCCCCTTTGCCGGAACGATTCGAGCCATGACCGGAACCGACCGCTACCCGCACCTGTTCTCCGAACTCGACCTCGGCTTCACGCGCCTGAAGAACCGCGTGCTGATGGGCTCGATGCACACCGGCCTGGAAGAGGCCGCGAACGGGTTCGAGCGCATGGCCGCCTACTTCGCCGAGCGCGCGCGCGGCGGCGTCGGCATGATCATCACCGGCGGCATCCCGCCCAACGTCGAGGGCGGCTTCGGGGCGAAGCTGTCCACGCGCGAGGAGGCCGCGCAGCACCGCGTCGTGACCGACGCGGTCCACGCGGCCGACGCCGACGTGAAGATCTGCATGCAGATCCTGCACACCGGGCCGCTCGCGCGCGGCGAGAACTGCGTCGCGGCCTCCGCGGTGAAGTCGCGCATCGGCAGCTTCCGCCCGAAGGAGCTCGACGAGGCCGGCATCGAGAAGCAGCTCGCCGATTTCGCGAATTGCGCGGCGCTCGCGCGCGAGGCCGGCTACGACGGCGTCGAGATCATCGGCTCGGCCGGCTACCTGCTGTCGACCTTCCTCGTGCAGAAGACGAACCTGCGCACCGACCGCTGGGGCGGCTCGTGGGAGAACCGGATGCGCTTCCCGGTCGAGGTCGTGCGCCGCGTGCGCGCGGCCGTCGGGCCGGACTTCATCGTGATCTTCCGCATCTCGGCGATGGACATGCTCGACGGCGGCCTGGCGTGGGAGGAGGTCACGTCGCTCGCGCAGGCGGTCGAGGCGGCGGGCGCGAACATCATCAGCACGCACTTCTGCTGGCACGAGGCGCCGGTGCCGACGATCGCGACCATGGTGCCGCGCGCCGCGTTCACGTCGGTCACCGGCCGGCTGCGCAAGGCCGTGAAGGTGCCGGTGATCACGAGCAACCGGATCAACATGCCGGCGGTCGCCGAGGAGGTGCTCGCGCGCGGCGACGCCGACCTCGTCTCGATGGCGCGGCCGATGCTCGCCGACCCGGAGCTCGTCCTCAAGGCGATGCAGGGGCGCGAGGACGAGATCAACACCTGCATCGCGTGCAACCAGGCGTGCCTGGACCACACGTTCGGGCGCCGCGAGGTCAGCTGCCTGGTCAATCCGCGTGCCTGTCACGAGACGCTGCTCGAATACGTGCCCACCGATTCGCCCAAGCGGATCGCGGTGGTCGGCGCCGGGCCGGCGGGGCTGCAGTACGCGACCGTCGCCGCGCAGCGCGGGCACCGCGTCACGCTGTTCGAGGCGGGCCCCGAGATCGGCGGGCAGTTCAACCTCGCGCGGCGCATTCCCGGCAAGGAGGAGTTCAACGAAACGCTGCGCTACTTCCGCCGGATGATCGCGGTGCACGGCGTCGACCTGCGCCTGAACACGCGCGTCGACGCAGGCGCGCTCGCGGCCGGCGGCTTCGACGAGGTCGTCGTCGCCACCGGGATCGAGCCGCGCACCCCGGCGATCGACGGCATCGATCACCCGAAGGCGGTCGGCTACATCGACGCGATCCTCGGGCGCAAGCCGATCGGCCGGCGTGTCGCGATCATGGGTGCGGGCGGGATCGGTTTCGACGTCGCCGAGCTGATCTCGCACGAGGGCACGCCGGGTTCGCTCGACGTCTCCGTGTTCGCGCGCGAGTGGGGCATCGATTTCGTCAACCACCCGCGCGGCGGCGTCACCGGCGTCGAACCGAAGGTCGCCGCGGCCGATCGCACCGTCTACCTGATGCAGCGCAAGACCGACCCGGTCGGCAAGAACCTCGGGCGCACCACCGGCTGGACGCACAAGATGGCGCTCGCGCGCCGCGGGGTGCAGATGATCAACGGCGTCGAGTACCTGCGCATCGACGACGCGGGGCTGCACACGCGCGTCGGCGGCGAGCCGCGCCTTTTCGAGGTCGACACCGTGATCGTCTGCGCGGGGCAGACTTCGCTGCGCGCGCTCCACGACGAGCTCGTCGCGCGCGGCGTTCGCGCCAGTCTGGTGGGCGGCGCGTTCGAGGCGGCGGAGCTCGACGCCAAGCGCGCGATCGACCAGGCCAGCCGCGCGGCCGCGGTGGTCTGACGGAGCGCGGCCGCGTCGCGATGCGCGCGCGCCCTTCGCGACGCAATGCACGTGCGTCCGCCGAACGTGCAAACCTGCGCGCGCGCTGCATCGTGACAATGATTTTTCCCATGGACGCGTTGGCGTCGCCGGAGGATCGTGGACTGCACGGCGCGATGCCGTACTGGGGGCAGTCCGGCGTCGGCGCCGATGGAGGCTGCCATGAGAACCCGTTCGATGATTCCGCTGTTGGGTGCGTGCGCGCTGGCGCTGGCTTGCGGCCAGGCCGCCGCGCAGTCCAAGGTCGATCCGGGTAAGCGCGAGTACGACGCGAACTGCGCGTCGTGCCACGGCGTGCTCGGCAAGGGCGACGGCCCGAACAAGCCTTACCTCACCAAGGTGCCGACCGACCTCACGACGCTCGCGAAGGGCAACGGCGGCGTGATGCCGGTGGCGCGCGTGTACGAGTCGATCGACGGCACGAAGACGGTTCCGGGCCACGGCTCGCGCGACATGCCGGTCTGGGGCCAGGCGTACCGGATTCGGGCCGCCGAGCACTACATGGACGTGAATTACGATCCCGAGTCGTTCGTTCGCGGGCGTATCCTCGCGCTGATCGACTACATGTACCGGTTGCAGGTGAAATAGTCCGGACGAGCCTCGCGCGCGGGGTTCTCCCCACCGCGCGAGGCGATGATGACAGCAGGCGACGCGGCCGCCCGGCCGCGACTTCCGTACACCGTGGTCGACGGCGGGCGCGGCCCGTTCCTGTTCATGCTGCACGGCATGCTGTCGGGCGCCGGGCAGTGGCTGCCGAACCTGGAGCGCCTGGGGGCGGTCGCGCGTCCGGTGCTCTTCGACCTGTGGGGCCACGGCGACGCGCCGTGCCCGCTCGACGACGCGTGCTACGAGGTCGGTTACCTGGTCGATCAGTTCGAGCAGGCGAGGGCCGAACTCGGCGCCGAGCGCGTGCTGCTGTGCGGGCACTCGTTCGGCGCCTGCCTCACGCTGCGCTACTCGGTCGAGCACCCCGAGCGCGTGACCGCGCAGGTCTTCACGAACTCGATGTCCGCGCTCAGCCCGCCGGAACTCTTCGGCACCCCCGAGCAGCGGCGCGAGCGCGCGCTGGTCGTCGAGGCCGAAGGGCAGGCGGCGCTCAGGCGGCTGCCGTTCCACCCGCGCAATGCGCAGCGCCTGCCGCCCGCGATCAAGGACGCGCTGGTCGCGCAGGCCGACGCGACCGACCCGCGCGCGTTCGTTCGCCTCACGCGGGTGACCGGGCCCGAGTTGTCGATGCGCGCGCGGCTCGGGCAGGTCGCCTGCCCGACGCTGCTCGTGAACGGCCGGTGGGAGAAGTCGTTCCAGCCGCTGCGCGACTACGCGGCGGCTGCGATTCCCGGCTGCCGCGTCGCGGACGTCGACGCGGGGCACGCGGTCAACCTCGAGAACCCGGCCGCTTTCGACGACGCGGTCACGGGCTTCTTCGCGGCGATCGGGCTCGGCGGCGCGCCGGGCTGATCGCGGCGCGCTTCCTCCCGGGCTTCGCGACGGGACTTTCGTCAGGCCCGTCGGCGGGCGCACTCGCCGCGGCGAGGTCGGCGAGCCGGGCACGCGCCTCGCGCTTGCCGACGCCGCGCAGCGCGACCAGCGCTGCCAGCGGCTGGCCGCTCGGGCGCGCGCTGCCGCGCTCCCAGTTGTACACCGACTGCCCGCTCACGCCGGCGAGCGTCGCCAGTTCGGCGACCGACAGCCCGAGACGGGCGCGCATCGACTGCACCGCCTTCGCGTTCGGCACGCGCGTGCGCGAAGGCGCGTCCTCGGCGGGCTTCGCGCCCGCGCGAACCTGCGCACCGGCCGCGGACTTGCGCACGCGCGAGATTTCGCGCGCGAGTTCGGAGACCTGGCGGCGCAGCGCCGCGATCTCCTTGCGGTGCAGCGCCGAGGATTTCTTCAAGGACTCGATTTGAGCGCGGGTCTCCTTCCTGGCGAGTCGGGCGATTTCCTGCTTCAAGACGATGCCGATGTTGGGCATGGATTCTCCGTGCGCCGGTCAAAACCGGCGAGATGTTGTGAATGAAAGAGTCATACGTTGAAAGCTTAGCCAGCTACGGCGGCCCCGAGTCATGCGTACACGCCCGCGAGGGTGTGGGCGAAGCGTTGACAGGGGTACGCGCGGGCCGGGTATTGAGCCGCGTAATCCATGCCCCGCGGCGAGAGCTGCGGGCTGTCCGGGGTGCCCAGGCCGTGGAGATAGGCCGAAGGCCACACTGGTGCAGCCGCTTTGGCGAGGCTGCAGCGGACCCCGCGCGGTCAAAGACCCCGAGCAGGCGCGGAAACATCTCGCACGGGAACCGGGAGATCCCGCGCTCTTCTGCCGCGCGCCGGGAGGCGCCACGGGCAGAGCGCATCGTGAAGCTCAAGGGCGTACGACGATGAGCCAGGGGCGCGGGAAGTCGGATCGCGGCGTAGTACCGGGGAAGCTGCCGAACAAGGCTGCGGGTGAAACCCCTGCGGCGGCGGAGGCGGTGGAGGGAAGGCCGCGAGCCAAGGGAAATGGCATTCGAGCGCACACGCCCCGGACACCGTGCCGGACCTACGACGTGCACAGCGCGCTCGATGGCATACGACAGACGGCAAAGGGCAACCGGCAAGCCCGGTTCACCACGCTGATGCACCATATCTACGCGGTCGAACGACTCGAAGCGGCCTACCTCGCGCTCAAACGCGACGCGGCGCCCGGGGTGGACGGCCAGACGTGGACCCACTACGGGCAGGAGCTGCAAGCTAACTTGCACGACCTGTCGAGCAGACTGGCCCGAGGCGGCTACCACGCCAAGCCTGTGCGCAGGGTGTACATCGACAAGACCGACGGCACTCAGCGCCCTCTGGGCGTGCCCGCGCTGGAAGACAAGATCGTCCAACGCGCATCGGTCGAAGTCCTGAACGCCATCTACGAGCAGGACTTCCGGGGTTTCAGCTACGGTTTCCGGCCCGGCAGGGGCGCGCACAACGCGCTTGACGCCGTGGCGGTAGGGGTGTGGGCACGCAACGTGAACTGGATCCTCGATGCCGACATCAGCAAGTTCTTCGACACGATCGAACACGACTGGCTGATCAAGTTCATCGAGCACCGGGTGGCCGACACGCGCGTGGTGCGGCTGATCAAGAAGTGGCTGCACGCGGGCGTGCTGGAAGACGGGCAGATCCGGCGCAGCGAGTTGGGGACGGTTCAAGGCGGCAGCATCTCGCCGCTGTTGGCCAACATCTACTTGCACTACGCCTTCGATCTGTGGGTTGAGCAGTGGCGAGGCCGCCACGGCCGCGGCAACGTGATCATCGTGCGATACGCCGATGATTGGGTGGCCGGTTTCGAGCATCGGGCCGATGCCCAGCGCTTCTGGCGCGAGGTCACGACCCGGCTCGGGCAGTTCGGCCTGGCGCTGCACGCCAACAAGACGCGGCTCATCGAGTTCGGGCGCTATGCCCGAACGAACCGACGCCGCCGCGGTCAGGGCAAGCCCGAGACCTTCGACTTCCTGGGGTTCACGCATTGCTGCGGGCGAACCCGCACGGGCAAGTTCATGGTCCTGCGCCTGACCAGTGCCAAACGGCTGCGCGCCAAGCTGCACGCCGTCAAGGACGAGTTGCGAAGACGCATGCACCGTCCCATCGCCGAGCAGGGCGCATACCTGCGGGCGGTGGTCAGCGGCCATGCGCGCTACTTCGGCGTGCCCTGCAACGGGGTTCGCCTGCAAACCTTCCGCCTCCAGGTGGCCCGACTGTGGCATCGCACCCTGTGCCGCCGCACTCAGAGCCACCACCTGAGTTGGAAGCGCATGCACAAGCTCGTCGCGCACTGGCTGCCCTCGGCCCGTATCTGCCACCCCTATCCGTCCCAGCGTCTGATCGTCACCACCCAAGGCAAGAGCCGTGTGCGGTAGCTCCGCATGCACGGATCTGTGAAGGGGGTGTCGGGTGACTGGCATTCCTACTTCGACAGTGGGACCGCTGTGCTCGGGCCTAAAGCGTACTCGAATTCCGCGTGCGAACCGCCGGAGTCCCCGCTGCGGGGTTTTCGGGCGATCTCGCGCCGGCGCTTTTCGGCGGCCCGGGCTCGGGCCGGTTTCCGGCCCGATCGCGTTGACCGCGGGGGACGCGCTGGATAGGCTGGCCGTTCAACGAGGAGACGACCCATGTCCCGATTCGATCCCTTCGCGGGCAAGACCGTGCGCGTGGCCGACCACCGCGAGCCGTCGTTCGTTCACACGGAGCAGGTCGAGCTCGCGCGCCGCAAGCTCGACGACTTCGTCGCGCGGCGCGGCAAGCGCCCGAACGTGCTCGTGTTCCTGATGGACGACGTGGGCTGGGGCGACTTCGGCTGCTACGGCGGCGGGGTCGCGGTCGGCGCGCCGACGCCGAACTTCGACCGGCTGGCCGCGCAGGGCCTGCGGCTGACCTCGTGCTACTCGGAGCCGACCTGCTCGCCGTCGCGCGCGACGCTGCTCACCGGGCGCGTGCCGCAGCGTCACGGACTGCACCGCCCGCCGATGTACGGCGAGCCGGGCGGCCTGCAGGGCGAGGTGACGCTCGCGCAGGTGCTCTCCGACGCCGGCTACGTCACGCAGGCGGTCGGCAAGTGGCACGTCGGCGAGAACGCCGCGTCGCAGCCCCAGAACGTCGGCTTCGACGACTTCTACGGCTTCCTCTCGGTCTCGGACATGTACACCGAGTGGCGCGATCCGCACTACTTCCCGGAAATCGTCTACTCGGCCGCGCGCACCGAGTGGATTCGCAACATGCCGTTCAATCGCTGCTTCGTCCACGCGAAGAAGGGGGGCGAGGCGCAGAACGTCGAGGAAGTCACGATCCCGGTGCTCTCCGAACTCGACGACAAGTGGTGCCGATATTCGTCGGACTTCATCCGCGCGCGCGCCGGCAAGCCCGAGCCCTGGCTGCTCTACCACTGCACGCGCGGCGCGCACTTCGACAACTACCCGCAGGAGCGATTCCTCGCGTCGTCGCCGGCGAAGCACCCGTACAAGGACACGCTGATCGAGCTCGACGACGTGATCCGCCGGCTGGTCGACGTGCTGCGCGAGACCGGCCAGGCCGAGGACACGGTGATCTTCATCTCGTCGGACAACGGCCCGCACATGGAGACCTGGCCGGACGCCGCGTTCACCCCGTTCCGCTGCGCCAAGGGCTCGACCTGGGAGGGGGGCGTTCGGGTGCCCGGCATCGTGGTGTGGCCCGGGATGATCGAGGGCGGGCAGGTCAGCGACGGCCTGATCGACTTCGCGGACCTGCTGCCGACGTTCGCGTCGCTCGCGGGCGCGTCCGATCGCCTGCCGACCGACCGCTACATCGACGGCGTCGACCAGACCTCGTTCCTGCTCGCGCCGGGCGGGGACTCGAACCGCAAGTACCACTACTACTGGCTGCCGCAGACGCTGTCGGCGGTCCGTTGCGGCGAGTACAAGATGGTGATGCGCGCGACGAGCGACGACGCCTCCGACGCCTCGGGGCCCGGCGGGTTCACCGGCGTGCTCGAGCAGTACACGTACGCGAAGCTGTTCAACCTGTACCTCGACCCCAAGGAGACGCACAACTACATGACGCGCAAGCTCGCGTACATGGAGGCGTTCCAGCTCGGGATCCGCCAGCACCTCGCGACGTACCGGAAGTTTCCGCCCAAGCACGTGATGGGGCTCGCCGCGGCGGACCCGCGCTCGAGCGGCTGATCCGTCGTCCTTTCCGATCCGCCGCCGGTGGGGCCGACGGGCGGGGCCCCGCGGCGGCCGGCGGGCGGCGATAATGGAGCGGATCAACGTCCTCCGTGCCGACCGCTTCCGTCGTCATGCCCGTCTCGCCGCGCCGCCGCCCGTCGTACCTCGCGGCCCTCGCCCTCGCATCGATCGCCTGCCTGGCCGCTTCCGCGGCCGGTGCGCGCGTCGTGCCGAACTCGCCGCGCGTGCCGGGGCAGGTGGCGCGGACGCAGCCCGCGCGCGACCTCGCCACGCCACCGCCCGGCTGCGACGACGCGGGCAAGGCGCGCCAGCCGGTGCGCGGCCTCGTGCTGAGCAATTCGCCGCAGTGCCGGCAGCAGGCGCGCGACTACCTGCTGCGCGCGATCATGGCGATGAACCGCTCGCGGCACTGAGGCACCGGCCCCGCGCCCGCGGGCGCACCCGCGGACTATTCCGAATTCCGGAATAGTCGAGCCGGAAAAATGTATTTCCCCTTCGAACTGCCGCGACCCTAAGGTGACGGTCGGCGCCTTCGGGTCCGCGCCGCCGGCCCGGTGCGGCGCGATCGACGCGCGCCTCGACGCAACGCAACGCAGGGAGACGAACCCATGACGATCGACCTTCGCGCCTGGTGCGCGGCACTGCTGCTCGCGGTGGCGCTGCCGGCGGCCGCGCAGCCCTCGGGCAAGACGATCCGCTTCATCGCGCCGTACACGCCGGGCGGCGTCGTCGACAACACGTCGCGCGTGGTCGCCGAGCGAATGTCGCGCGAGCTCGGGCAGCCGATCGTGATCGAGAACCGCGCCGGCGCGAACGGGCAGATCGGCTCCGAGCTGGTGGCCAAGTCGCCGCCCGACGGGCTGACGCTGCTGATGACGAGCGTGGGCATCGCGTACCGGCAGCACCTGGTCAGGCTGCCGTACGACCCCTTCCGCGACTTCGTCCCCGTGTCGCTGCTGGTCGTCAACCCGCTGCTGATCGTCGTCAACCCGAAGCTGCCGGTGACGAACCTGCGCGAGCTCGTCGAGCACGCGCGCAGGAACGGGCTGCGCTACGGCAGCTCCGGCACCGGCGGGCCCAGCCACCTCGCGGCGGAACTGCTCTCGACGATGAGCGGCGTGCCGATGACGCACGTTCCGTACAAGGGCGACAGCGCCGCGATCATCGACGTGATGGGCGGCAACGTCGACATGAGCGTGTCGTCGGTGTCGGCGGCCGCCGCGTTCATCAGGGGCGGGCGGCTGCGGGCGATCGCGATGACCAGCGAACAGCGCTCGGCGACGCTTCCCGACGTGCCGACCGCGGCCGAGGCCGGGTTCCCGGGGCTGGTCGCCGACTCCTGGGTCGGCATGCTCGCGCCGTCGGGCACGCCGCCCGAGGTGGTGCGGCGCCTGAGCGGCGCGGCCCTCGCGACGCTCGCGGACCCGACGACGCGCGAGAAGCTCGTCGCGGCCGGCAACACGATCGTCGGCAACAGCCCGCAGGAGTTCGCGACCTTCCTGCGCAACGAATCGACCAAGTGGGGCAACGTGATCCGCTCCGCGAAGATCCAGGTCGACGAGTGACGGCCGCCGCGAGCCGCGGCCGCGTCGCGCACGCCCCGGGCGCACGCCGCGCCCGCCCTCACCCGAACCCTTTCTCCACGAGGATCCCGCCATGCCCGTGCTCGTCAGCCGCGACGGTGCCGTCGCCACGCTCTCGCTGAGCCGCCCGAAGGCGCGCAACGCCTGGGACGAGGACTACAACGAGGGCCTCGCGGCCCGCCTCGACGAGTTCGCCGCCGACCCCGGCGTGCGCTGCGTGATCCTGACCGGCGACCCCGCCGGCCAGGCGTTCTCCGCCGGCGCGAACCTCGCCGACGAGAACACGCACACGAGCGCGTCGCCGCGCGCGTTCATCGAGGGGATCCCGAAGTGGCGACGCTTCGTCACGCACCTGCTGACCGAGTTCCCCAAGCCCGTCGTCGCCGCGGTCAACGGTTACGCGATCGGCATCGGCTGCATCGCGACGTACTGCTGCGACGTCATCGTCGCGTCCGAGCGCGCGCAGTGGCGCCAGCCGCAGGTGAGGCTCGGCATCCTGCCGGCGTACGGCGGGTCGGTCCGGCTCGCGCGCTGGATCGGGCAGGGGCACGCGATGAAGCTCGCGCTCGGGTTCCCGCTGGACGCCGCCGAGGCGTACCGGATCGGCCTCGCGCAGTGGCTCGTGCCCCACGAGCAGGTGATGGCCAGGGCGATGGAGGTGGCGACGCAGATCGCCGAGCTGCCGCCGCTGGCGACGCGCATGGTGAAGGAGTCGCTCGTGCGCGGCATGGACATTCCCAACCTCGCCGACGCCGCGCTCACCGACGTCTATCGGTTCATGGCGCTCGAGCAGACCGACGACGCGCGCGAAGCGCACCGCGCGTGGCGCGAAGGGCGCCCGCCGGCGGTTCGCGGAAGCTGACGCGCGAGCGTGTCGATGGCCCCGTCAACGCCGCGCCGCGGGCCGCGTGCGCGCGCCGCGCGCGGCTGACCCCCGGGCGACGCGCGGACGCCCGACGCCGTCTTGGCGCTTCCCGAGCATCGCCCGCAGCGCGCCGAGTGCGCGTGCGAGCACCGGCGAATCGTTCGCGGGGTTCCACGCGAGCGCGAGCTCGACCTCGGGCGCGCCGTCCGCGATCGCCAGGAAGCGAGTGTCGGGGAAGCCGGCCGCGGTGAGCCAGCGCGGGACGATGGAGACACCGGCGCCGATCGACACCAGGCTGATCATCGCGAGCATGTCGCGCGCGCGGTGCGGGATCATCGGGCTGAAGCCGGCGCCCGCGCAGGTCGCGACGATCAGGTCGTGCAGGCCGGGCGCGCTCTCGCGCGGCGGCAGGATGAAGCCGTCGTCGCGAAAGGCCGCGAGCGGCGCCGACCCGAGCCCGGCCATCGGGTGCGAGACGTGCACCGCGAGCACGAGCCGGTCGCGCACCACGGGGCGCACCTCCAGGCCGGCCGTGTCGGCGGGGAGGTGCAGCAGGCCGATGTCGATCCGCCCCGCGCGCAGCGACAGGATCTGCTCGCTCGTCGTCAGTCCGTTCCAGATCACGGACACGCCGGGGAGATCGCGTGCGAGGCACGCGTAGAGTTCGCGTGCGCGGGCGAACGGGGCCGAGCTCATGAAGCCCGCGCGCAGCAGCCCGGTCTCGCCCGACTGCGCCACGCGCACGACGGTGCGCAGCCCTTCGATGTCGCCGAGCACCCGCCGGGCCTCGTGCAGCAGCGCGACGCCCGCCGGCGTGAGCTTCACCGAGCGCTTGGTGCGCTCGAACAGGAGCACGCCGAGATCGGCCTCGAGCCGCTTGACGTGCTCGGTGAGGGGCGGTTGCGATATGTTCAGGCGTGCCGCGGCGCGCCCGAAGTGAAGCTCCTGCGCGACCGCGAGGAAGTAACGGAGACCGCGCAGTTCCATGTTCGACGACGAAGGCCGCAGGAGGGATTCGATGGACGATGGTAGCCGATGCGACGCGACGGGGCCCTCGCCCGCCGGGGGGCCGCGGACCGGCAGCGGCGTGCTCGCCGGCGTGCGCGTGCTCGACATGGCGCGCGTGCTCGCGGGCCCCTGGGCGGCCCAGCTGCTCGCCGACTTCGGCGCCGAGGTCATCAAGCTCGAGCGCCCGGGCGGCGGCGACGACAGCCGCGCGTGGGAGCCTTCCTTCGAGTCCGGGCGCGTGCCCGGCATGCGCGTGGCCGGCTACTTCTGCGCGGCCAACCGGGGCAAGCGCTCGGTGACGGTCGACTTCGCGAAGCCCGAGGGCGCCCGCCTCGTGCGCGAGCTCGCGGCGGCCTCCGACGTGCTGATCGAGAACTACAAGACCGGCACGCTGGCGCGCTACGGCCTGGGCCCGGAGCAGCTGCTCGAGGTCAACCCGAGGCTCGTCTACTGCTCGGTCACGGGCTTCGGGCAGACCGGGCCGTACCGCGAGCGCAGCGGCTACGACTCGATCATCCAGGCGATCGGCGGCATGATGTCGATCACCGGCGAGCGCGACGGGATGCCGGGCGCGGGCCCGCAGCGCGCGGGCGTTCCCGTGATCGACATCATGACCGGCGTGTACGCGGCGTTCGCGGTCGTCGCCGCGCTGCGCGAGCGCGACCGCAGCGGCCGCGGCCAGGTCGTCGACCTCGCGCTGCTCGACGTCCAGGTCTCGGCGCTGTCGTACTTCGGCATGAACTACCTCGCGTCGGGGCGCGTGCCGGTGCGCATGGGCAATTCGAACCCGGTGACGTTCCCGAGCGGCAACTTCGACGCGTCGGACCGGCCGATCGTGCTGCTGGTCGGCAACGACGCCCAGTTCGCGCGCTTTTCCGAGGCGCTCGGCCGCCCGGAGCTCGCCGCCGACGAGCGCTTCGTGACGTCGCCGCAGCGGGTTCGCCACGCGGCGTCACTGACCGCGATCATCGCGCCGATCATCGCCAGCCGGCCCGCCGCGCACTGGATGGCCGAGCTCGAGGCGCGGGGCGTGCCCTGCGGCTCGATCAACGACCTGAAGGCGGTCTTCGACGATCCGCAGGTGCGCGCGCGCGGCAACGTCGAGCGCGCGTGGCACCCGGTGTTCGGCGAGATCCCGATCCTCGCGAACCCGGTGCGCATGTCGCGCACGCCGGCGAGCTACGAGGTGCCGCCGCCGCTGCTCGGCGAGCACACGGCCGAGGTGCTCGCGACGGTGCTGGGCCTGGGCGAGTGCGACCTCGCCGCGCTCCGGGACAAGGGCGTCGTGTGAGCGGCGCCGGTACGCGCCCGTCTAGGGCGTCGAGATGCGCGACAGCGCCGAGGCGTCGAGCAGCTTCACCTGTCCGTAGCCGCGCTCGACGATGCCCCGGCCTTCCCAGTCGGTCAGCAGCCGGCTGATCGTCTGGCGCGTCACACCGACGATCGCGGCGAGATCGTCCTGCGTCACGCGCGGGTCGGCGCCGCCGCCCTGCACCGCGAGCTCGTGGTCCGACATCGCGAGCAGCGTCTGCGCGACCCGTGCCGGGTACGGCAGCGTGCGCATCTGCGCGAGCAGATCCAGCGTGTTGCGGAACAGCACGACGACGCTGCGCGCCATGTCGAAGCAGTAGCGCCAGTCGCGCGAGACGATCTCTCGGAAGGCCGCGCTCGGGATCTGCAGCAGGCGCGTGGGCTCCACCGCGATCGCGTTGTGCGGGCGGGGCAGCCCGTCGAACTCGGAGATGACGCCGAACCAGGTACCGGGGCTGAACGTCGCGTACAGGATGTGCTTGCCGGCCGGCGTGTACTGCGACAGCCGCACCCCGCCCGAGAGCAGCCCGAAGATCCCGGACGACGCGTCGTTCGCGCCGTAGACCAGGTCGTTGGCGCGATAGCGGCGCTCGACGGCCAGCGAGAGCATCAGCTCGACCATGTCGGGCCGCAGGCTCGCGAACCAGGGGTCGCGCGAGAGCCGCTCGGCCCATTGCGTGCGGTCCATGTCCTGGCGTCTCCTGTCGGGGCGGCACGATCCCCCGAAAACGTAAAGCGTATTACATTTTTCCTCCGACCCGCCGTGTAGCTTCGGGGTGTTCAGGAAGGAGGCCCGATGACGACCGCGCTCGCCCGCGTCGACCTCGACGACAAGTACACGCTCGCGTCCGGACGGGTCTACCTGTCCGGCATCCAGGCGCTGGTGCGCCTGCCCCTCGACCAGGTCCGGCGCGACCGCGCCGCGGGGCTGAACACCGGCGGATTCGTCTCCGGGTACCGCGGCTCGCCGGTCGGCACCTACGACGAGAACCTGTGGGCCGCCGCGAAGCACCTCGCCGAGCACAACGTGCGCTTCCAGCCGGGCCTGAACGAGGACCTCGCGGCCACCTCCGTCTGGGGCAGCCAGCAGGTCAACCTCTACCCGAGCGCCGCCGTCGACGGCGTGTGCGGCATCTGGTACGGCAAGGGGCCGGGCGTCGACCGCAGCATGGACGTCTTCAAGCACGCGAACGCGGCGGGCAGCTCGCGCCACGGCGGCGTGCTGGTCGTCGCCGGCGACGACCACGCGGCACAGTCGTCGACGCTTCCGCACCAGAGCGACCTGCTGCTGGCCGGCGCGATGATGCCGATCCTGAATCCGTCCAGCGTCCAGGACTACCTGGACCTCGGCCTGATGGGCTTCGCGCTGTCGCGCTTCTCGGGCTGCTGGGTCGGCTTCAAGGCGATCTCCGAGACGATCGAGAGCTCGGCGACGGTGAGCGTCGACCCGGATCGCGTGCGCATCGTGATCCCGGAGTTCGAGATGCCGCCGGGCGGGCTGAACATCCGCTGGCCGGACCCCGGCATCGACGCCGAGAAGCGGCTGCACGGGCCGAAGATGGCCGCGGTCGCCGCGTTCGCGCGCGCCAATGCGCTCGACCGCACGGTGATCGATTCGCCGCAGGCGCGGCTGGGCATCTTCGCCACCGGCAAGGCGTACCTGGACGTCCGGCAGGCGCTCGCGAGCCTGGGGCTCGACGACGCGCGCGCGCGCGCGCTCGGACTGCGCGTGCGCAAGGTCGGCCTGACCTGGCCGCTCGAGGAGAGCGGCGCGCGCGAGTTCGCCCACGGCCTGTCCGACGTGCTCGTCGTCGAGGAGAAGGCCGCGTTCGTCGAGGCGCAGCTGCAGCGCATCCTCTACAACGCCGACGCCGCGTCGCGCCCGTCGGTGGTCGGCAAGCGCGACGAGAACGGCGCGGTGCTGCTGCGCAGCGAGGGCGATCTCAACCCGACGCTGGTGGCACGCGCGATCGTCGCGCGCCTCGCACGGCTGGGCCTGGCGGACGCGCAGCTGCGCGAGCGGCTCGCGCGGCTCGAGCGCTGCGAGCAGGCGCCGCTCGCGCTCGCGCTGCCGGCGACGCAGCGCACGCCGTTCTTCTGTTCGGGCTGCCCGCACAACACGTCGACGAACGTGCCCGAGGGCAGCCGCGCGATGGCGGGCATCGGCTGCCACATCATGGTCATGTGGCAGCCGGCGCGGCGCACGGCGACCTACACCGCGATGGGCGGCGAAGGCGCGCCGTGGATCGGGCAGGCGCCGTTCGTCCGCGACACGCACGTGTTCCAGAACCTCGGCGACGGCACGTACACGCACAGCGGCCTGCTCGCGATCCGCGCCGCGGCCGCGGCCGGCGTCAACATCACGTACAAGATCCTCTACAACGACGCGGTCGCGATGACCGGCGGCCAGCCCGCCGAGGGCGGCTTCACGGTGCCGCAGATCGCGCGCCAGGTCGCCGACGAGGGCGCGCGGCGCGTGGCCATCGTCACCGACGAGCCGGGCCAGTACACCGGCGTTCGCGACCTGCCCGAGGGCACCACGGTTCACCACCGGCGCGAGCTCGACGCGGTGCAGAAGACGCTGCGCGAGGTTCCCGGCCTCACGCTGCTGATCTACGACCAGACCTGCGCCGCCGAGAAGCGCCGCCGGCGCAAGCGCGGCGAGTTCCCCGACCCCGACCGCCGCGTGTTCATCAACACCGAGGTGTGCGAAGGCTGCGGCGACTGCTCCGTGAAGTCGAACTGCGTGTCGGTGAAGGCGGTGCACACCGAGCTCGGCCGCAAGCGGACGATCGACCAGTCCGCGTGCAACAAGGACTTCTCCTGCGTCGAGGGATTCTGCCCGAGCTTCGTCAGCGTCTCCGGCGGCACGCCGCGGCGCGCCGACCGTGCGCGGCTCGCCGAGCTCGCGCGCGAGCGCCCCGCGCTGCCCGAGCCGTCCACGTGCCCGCGCTCGGCGGCCGTACAGCATCCTCGTCACCGGCATCGGCGGCACCGGCGTGCTCACGGTCGGCGCGCTGCTCGGCATGGCCGCGCGCCTCGAGGGCAAGGGCTGCTCGGTGCTCGACAACACCGGCTCGGCGCAGAAGAACGGCGCGGTGACCAGCCACGTGCGGATCCTGCCCGCGCCGGGCGACGAGATCGCGCAGCGCATCGGCGCGGGCGAGACCGACCTCGTGCTCGGCTGCGACATGGTCGTCGCCGCGGGTGCGCCCGTGCTCGCGACCGTGGACGCCGGGCGCACGCGCGCGGTGATCAACCGTCAGGTGCAGCCGACCTCGGCGTCCGTGATCGACCCGGACGTCGACCTCGCGGTCTCGCCGCTGGAGGGCGCGATCGCCGCCGCGGTGGGCGACACGCGCACCGACTTCGTCGACGCGGCCGCGCTCGCGACCGCGCTGCTCGGCGACAGCATCGCGACCAACCTCTTCATGGTCGGGTACGCGTTCCAGAAGGGGCTGATCCCGTTGTCGCTGGCGGCGATCGAGCGCGCGATCGAGCTCAACGGCGTCGCGGTCGACGCGAACCGCAGCACGCTCGCCTGGGGGCGGCTCGCGGCGCACGACCCGGCGTACGTCGCGGACGCGGCGCAGCGCCGGCGCGACCCGTCGGTCGCGGATGCGCCGGAGTTCACGGACGCGACGACGCCCGACGCGCTGCCCGCGCTCGTCGAGCGGCGTGCCGCGATGCTTGTCGACTATCAGGACGACGCGTACGCCGCGCGCTATCGGGCCCTGGTCGGGACGGTGGCCGCGGCCGAGCAGCGCGTCGCGCCCGGCTCGGCGTCGCTCGCGCACGCGGTCGCCCGCAACTTCCACAAGCTGATGGCGATCAAGGACGAGTACGAGGTGGCGCGGCTGTACACCGACGGGCGCTTCGAGCGTGCGCTGCGCGAGGCGTTCGAGGGCGACCTGCGGCTCGCGTTCCACTTCGCGCCGCCGATCCTGCAGCGGACCGACCCGGCCACCGGCGAGCCGGTCAAGCGCACGTTCGGGCCGTGGATGTTCGGCGCGCTGAAGCTGCTCGCGCGGCTTCGTCGCCTGCGCGGCACGGCGTTCGACGTGTTCGGCCGCACCGAGGAGCGGCGCACCGAACGGGCGCTGATCGACGAATACGCGAGCACGATGGAGGAGATCGCCGCGCGGCTCTCGATCGGCAGCCTGCCGGTCGCGGTCCAGCTCGCGCGTCTGCCGGAGAAGATCCGCGGTTACGGCCACGTGAAGGCACGCCAGCTCGCGCTGGCACGGGTCGAACGCGAGGAGCTGCTGAGGCGCTGCCGCGAGGCCAAGTAAGGGGCGGCGCGCGGTCCGGAAACCCGGGCGCGGCCGCCGGGCCGGCGCCGCGCCGAGATCTAGAATCGGCGGGCGCGCCGCGCGCTCCCATCGACCCCCCACGCCGACAGGTTCGAGTCATGACCGTCATCGCCGAACACGCCCGCCTGCGCGAATTCGTCGCGCAGATCTTCCTGAAGACCGGCAGCGACGCGCGCGAGGCGCGCGAGATCGCCGACCACCTCGTCGACGCGAACCTCGCCGGGCACGACAGCCACGGCGTGGGCATGGTGCCCGCGTACATGCTCCACCTGAAGGGCGGGTGGGTCGTCCCGAACCGCCAGCCGGTGCGGGCGGGCGGCATCGAGCCGTTCGCGGTGTTCGACGGCCAGATGGGCTACGGCCAGCCGGTGCTCAACGCGGTCGTCTCGCAGGCCGCCGAGATCGCGCGCCGGCACGGCGTCGCGCTGGTCACCACGCGCAACGTGCAGCACATCGGCCGCGTGGGCACGTACGCGGAGCAGCTGCTCGCGCGAGGGCTGATGTCGATCCACTTCGTCAACGCGGTCTACGAGCAGGCGAGCGTCGCGCCGTTCCGCGGCAGCGATCCGCGGCTGATGACCAACCCGGTGTGCATCGCGATCCCCGGCCCGAAGCCGGTGCTGCTCGACATGGCCACGTCCACGATCGCGCTGGGCAAGGTGCGCGTCGCCTACAACAAGGGCGTGCCGGTCGCGCCGGGGCGGCTCATCGACCACACCGGGCAGCCGACCACCGACCCGAAGGTGATGTTCGAGGCGCCCAGGGGCGCGCAGACCGCGTTCGGCGAGCACAAGGGCTGGGCGCTCGCGTTCGTCGCCGAGATCCTCGGCGGCGCGCTCACGGGCGGGCCGCGCAGCGGCGTGGCGCCGGGCGAGAAGCACGGGCTGGTCAACGGCATGTTCTCGATCGTGATGGAGCCCGGACGGCTGATCGACGGCGGGTTCTTCGACGACGCGGTCGGGCGCCTGACGGATTGGGTGAAGGCGTCGCCGGCGGCGAACCCGGACGAGCCGGTGCTCGTGCCGGGCGAGCCCGAGCGCGCGTCGCGCGCGGCGCGCGGGCGCGACGGCATTCCGATCGACGCCACCACGTGGCGGCAGATCGGGGCGTGCGCGCGCGCGGTGGGGCTGGAGGTGCCGGCGTTCGCGGAGATCGACGACGCGTCAGGTTCCTGAACGCGCCGGGGGCGGGTGCTCGGTCACGCGCCGCCGGCCACGCGCCGCAGGCCGCGCAGGTCGCGCACCGCGCCCTTGTCGGCCGACGTCGCGAGCAGCCCGTACGCGCGCAGCGCAGTCGACACCTGCCGCGAACGCTCGGCGGCCGGCGTCCACGCGTGTGCGCCGCGCGCGAGCTGCGCGGCGCGCCTCGCCGCGAGTTCGTCGTCGGCGACCTCCAGCGTCACGCTGCGCGCCGGGATGTCGAACGCGATCGTGTCGCCGTCGTGCACCAGCCCGATCGTGCCGCCCGACGCCGCCTCCGGCGACACGTGACCCACCGAGAGCCCGGACGTCGCCCCCGAGAAGCGCCCGTCGGTGATCAGCGCGCAGCTGCGATCCAGGCCGTTCGACTTCAGCAGGCTCGTGACCATCAGCATCTCCTGCATGCCCGGCCCGCCGCTCGGGCCTTCGTAGCGGATCACCACCACGTGGCCGGGCTTCACCGAGCCGTCGACGATGCCCTTCGCGGCGGCGTTCTCGCTCTCGAACACGATCGCGCGTCCCGAGAAGCGCAGGATGCTCGCGTCGACGCCCGCGGTCTTGACCACGCAGCCGTCCGGCGAGAGGTTGCCGCGCAGCACCGCCAGTCCGCCGTCCTGCGAGTAGGCGTGGGCGCCGTCGCGGATGCACCCGTCCGCGCGGTCGAGGTCCAGCGACGGATAGCGCTCGGCCTGCGAGAACGCGGTCTGGCTGGGCACGCCGCCGGGCGCGGCGCGCCAGAAGTTCTCGACACCGGGCGCGGGCGGCGCGCCGGAGGCCGGGCGAACCTCCCACTTCGCGAGCGCGGCGCGCAGGCTCGGCGCGTGCACGCTGGGAACGTCCAGGTCGAGCAGGTCGAGCCGCGCGAGCTCGGCCATCAGCGCCGGGATGCCGCCGGCGCGGTGCACGTCCTCGACGTGCCACAGCGGCGTCGACGGCGAGACCTTGCACAGGTGCGGCGTGGTGCGCGAGATCCGGTCGATGTCGGCGAGCGTGAAGTCGACCTGCGCCTCGTGCGCGGCCGCGAGCAGGTGCAGCACCGTGTTCGTCGAGCCGCCCATCGCGACGTCGACGCGCATCGCGTTCTCGAACGCGGCGCGGGTCGCGATTCGGCGCGGCAGCACGCCCGCGTCGCCGTCGCCGTAGTACTGCCGGCACAGCTCGACGACGCGCCGCGCCGCGCCCAGGAAGAGCCCGCGGCGGTCCTCGTGCGTGGCCACCACGGTGCCGTTGCCGGGCAGCGCCAGCCCGAGCGCCTCGGCCAGGCAGTTCATCGAGTTCGCGGTGAACATGCCGGAGCACGAGCCGCAGGTGGGGCACGCGGAGCGCTCGAGCTCGGCGAGCTCCTCGGCGCTGGTCTGCGGGTTGCCCGACGCGACCAGCGCGACCACGCCGTCGATCTTGCGCGCCTGGCCGCCGCGAACGATCTTGCCGGCCTCCATCGGACCGCCCGACACGAACACGGTCGGGAGGTTCAGCCGCAGCGCGGCCATGAGCATCCCGGGCGTGATCTTGTCGCAGTTGGAGATGCACACGAGCGCGTCGGCGCAGTGCGCGTTGACCATGTACTCGATCGAGTCGGCGATCAGGTCGCGCGACGGCAGCGAGTACAGCATGCCGTCGTGGCCCATCGCGATCCCGTCGTCGACCGCGATCGTGTTCAGCTCCTTCGCCACCCCTCCGGCGGCCTCGATCTCGCGCGCGACCAGCTGCCCCATGTCCTTGAGGTGGACGTGACCGGGGACGAACTGCGTGAACGAGTTCGCGACCGCGACGATCGGCTTGCCGAAGTCGCCGTCGGTCATGCCGGTGGCGCGCCACAGCATGCGCGCGGTGGCGGCCTTGCGGCCCTGCGTGACCTTCGCGGAGCGGTAGGGGATCTTCATGGGCGTCAGTTCCTTCAGGCCGAAAGGATCCGGTCTCGATTGAGGATCGCGCGGGGGTCGAGCGCGGCCTTCAGCCGGCGCATCGTCTCGATCTCGGCGGCGCCGCGCGTGTGGCCGAGGAATTCGCGCTTGAGCAGGCCGATGCCGTGCTCGGCGGAGACCGAGCCGCCGAACTCGCGCACCAGGCCGTAGACGGTGTGCTCGATCGCGTGGAACGCGTCGGGCAGGCCCGGCGGCTGGTGCGCGGAGATGTGCAGGTTGCCGTCGCCGGCGTGGCCGAAGACGATCGCGCGCCCGTCCGGGTGCAGCGCCTTCAGCGCCGCGTCCAGGCGCAGCGCGAACGTGTTCATGTCGGCGATCTTCAGGCTGACGTCGAAAGGCACGATCGGGTCGAGCGTGCGCGAGACGTCGATCGCGCGGTCGCGCATCTCCCACAGCGCGAGCGACTCGGCCTCGTTCTTGGCGACGACGACGTCGGCGAGCGTGCCGTCGTCGAGCGCCTCGCCGAGCACCTGCTCGAAGCGCGCCTGCAGCGCGGCGGCGTCCTGCGCGCTGGCCTCGGCGAGCACGTAGAACGCGTGGCGGTCGGGCATCGGCAGGCGCAGGTTGCCGAGCTTCGCGACGCCCTCGAGGTACGACTTCCACAGCACCTCGAACGCGGTGTGCTCGCCGGCGAGCCGCGCGCGCAGGTGGCGCAGCAGCGCGCGCACGCGGTCGAAGTCGTCGAGCGCGCAGAACGCGACGCAGCGCGCCCGCGGGCGCGGCACGAGCCTGAGCACCGCGCGCGTGACCACGCCGAGCACGCCCTCGCTGCCGATGAACAGCTGCTTGAGGTCGACGCCGGTGTTGTTCTTCTGGAAGGGCTTCAGGCCGTCGAGCACCGTGCCGTCGGCGAGCACGGCCTCCAGGCCCAGCACCAGGTCGCGCGTCATCCCGTAGCGGATCACGCGATTGCCCCCGGCGTTGGTGGAGATGTTGCCGCCGATCGTGCAGCTGCCGCGCCCGCCGAGGTCGAGCGGGAACGCCAGGCCCAGCGGCTCGAGCCGGTCCTGCAGCGCCTGCAGCACGACGCCGCACTGGACGGTGGCGGTGCCGGCGTCGGCGTCGATCTCCTCGATGTCGGTCATGCGCTCGGTGGAGAGCACGACCTCGCCGTCGCGCGGCAGCTGCCCGAGCACGAGGCCGGTGCGGCCGCCCTGCGTGACGACCGGTACGCCGGCGCCGTGAAGGATCGAGAGCGCGCGCGAGACGTCGGCCGTCGTGCGCGGGCGCGCGACCGCGAGCGGCGGCACGCCGTGGTTGCCGAGGACGTCGTCGTGGTAGCGCGGGCCGGCGCTCGCGCCGTCGAGCACGCCGTCGGGCCCGAGCGCTTCGCGCAGCGCCGCGACCGCGGCGCTCGCCTGCGGGCTCGCCATCACGCGAGGTCGACCGCGACGCGCCCGAGCGCGCCGAAGTCCGCGACGATGCGATCGCCCGCCTGGCCGAAGTGCGGCGCGATCCAGGTGCCGGTGCTGATGACCTGGCCGGCCCGCAGGCCGCCGCGAATGTGCGGGACCATGCCCGCGAGCGCGTCCAGCGGGTGGCCCATCACGGCGGCGCCCGCGCCTTCGCGCACCTGCGCGCCGTTGACCAGGAGCTTCACCTGCGCCGCGGCGAAGTCGATCTCGCGCCAGGTCGCGATCGGCGCGCCCGTGACCAGCGCTCCGGCGAAGCCGAGGTCGGCGTAGATGAAGCCGGGCCGCACCGACGTCCAGTCGACGAGGCGGCTGTCGGCGATCTCGATCACCGGGAACGCCTGGTCGATCGCGTCGGCGAGCGCGTCGCGCGTCACCGGCCGGCCGTCCGCGCCGACGTCGCGCCCCAGCCGCACCGCGAGCTCGACCTCGACGATGCAGGCGACGAAGTCGGCGCGAGGCAGGGTCACGGGCTGCGCGAAGGTGCGCGCGGAGAACAGCGGCCCGACGAACGGGCGCTCCAGCCCGAGGCGGGCCATCGCGGCGGCGTTGGTCGCGCCGAGCTTCACGCCGGTGACGTGCCCGCCGATGCGCTCGAGCAGGCGTGCGGCGTTGCGCGAGCTCATCGCCTGGCCGTCGGCGATCGTGAAGCCGGCGGCGAGGTCGGCGGGCACGGGCAGCGAGCGGTGCGCGAGCGTGGCCTCGAGCAGGGCGTCGGCGAATGAATCGGAAGTCTTCGTCATGTCGGATCACCCGCGGCAGGCGCCGCAGTCGGGAAGGTGGGAACGGCGCGCTCGCTTCCAGCGCGGCAGGCGTGACATCTCAGCCGCCCTCGGTGCGCAGCGCGGCCTTGTGGATCTTGCCCGCGGGCGTGAGCGGCAGGCTCTCGCGGAACACGATCTGGCGCGGCACCTTGTAGTCGGCGAGGCCCTCGGCGCACCACGCGCGCAGCTGCGACTCGGTGAGCGCCGAGCCCGGCCGCGCGACGATGTAGTAGCGCCCGACCTCGCCCATCACCGGATCCGGAACGCCGATGCCGGCGGCCAGCACGACGTCGGGGTGCTGGGCGAGGTAGGCCTCGATCTCGGCCGGGTAGACGTTGAAGCCGCCCTGGATGTACATGTCCTTGGCGCGGCCGCGCAGCGTGATGAAGCCGCGCGCGTCGACTTCGCCGAGGTCGCCGGTGAGCAGCCAGCCGTCGGGCGTGAACGCGTCGCTGCCGGCCGCGGCGGCGCCGACGTAGCCGGGGATCACGCCGCATCCGCGGAACGCGAGCTCGCCGACGGCGCCCGCCGGCACCGGCCGGCGCTGCTTGTCGAGCACGCGCACCTCGGCGCCGCCGATCGGGCGCCCGATCGTCGCGACGAGGTCCTGCTGCGAACAGTTCCAGGGCGAGATCACGATCGCGCCCGACGACTCCGACAGCCCGTACAGGTTCATCGCGGTCGCGTTCGGCATCTTGGACTGGAGCTGCTCGAGCAGCGTGGCGTCGACGTTGGAGCCGCCGACGAAGACGAGGCGCACGCCGGAGAAGTCGACGTCCAGGCCCTGCGACTGCATCAGCAACAGCGTCATCATCGTCGGAACGCCGGCGACGATCGTGGGCGGATGCTTCGCCATCCGCTGCAGCACGACCGGCGCCTTGAACTCCGCGACCAGGTCGACTGTGCCGCCGCCCGCCATCATCGTCAGGATCCCGCAGGTGATGCCGCCGACGTGGTTCAGCGGCGTGGGCATCTGGATCAGGTCGTCCGGGCCGTAACGCATGTGCTCGGCCTGCGCGTGCGCGGACGCGAGCATGCTGCGGTGGGTGAGGCCCGCGCCCTTGGGCCGCCCGGTGGTGCCGGACGTGTAGATGATCATCGCGAGGTCGTCGCCGCGCACCGACGCCGCGGCCTTCGCGAGCGCGGCTTCGCCGGCGTCCTCGGGCAGCAGCTCGTGCAGCCCGCGCGAGTCGTCGTCGCCGCCGACGCAGATCACGTGCTCCAGGCCCGGCAGCTCCGGCGCGAGCCGCTCGAACATCGCGACGAAGTCGTGCCCCTCGTGGGACGCCGCGGTGAACACCGCCTTCACGCGGCCGTCGGTCACCATCGCGCGGGCCTCGCTGTCGCGGTAGCGAACGCTCATGCCGACGACCGCCACGCCGATGCGCGCGGCGCCGAAGAACAGCTGCACCCACTCGAGCTGGTTGAGCATCAGCACGGCGATGCGGTCGCCCGGTGCCAGCCCGAGCCCGAGCAGGCCGCGCGCGACGCGGTCGGCGCTCGCGTCGAGCTCGCGGTACTCGACGCTGCGGTCGCCGTCGATGCAGAAGATGGCGTCGCCGCGGCGCCGTGCGGCGTCGCGCAGCGCCTGGCCGAGGGTCGGGGCGGGGGCGGGAAGGGTCACCAGGGTCTCCGGGGAGGGTCAGAGGGGCAGGCGGGAACGTCGTCGCGTCGGCGGGCGCCGTTCGTGGAGATGCCGAAACAGGCCGCGGGCGCTCAGCGCGCGAGCTGCGCGATCAGCGCGCCGATCCCGAAACGCCAGCGCTCGATCCCGTCGGTGTGGCCGACGCGGTTGACGAGCGCTCCCAGCCGCGGCGTGCGGATCGAGACGACGTCGCCGGGCACGTGCGTGAAGCCCTGGCCGGGGCCGAAGCGGTCTTTCGTGGGCGCGAACATCGTGCCGAGGAACAGCATCATGCCGTCGGGGTAGTCGTGGTGCCGGCCGATCGCCTGCGCGACCAGGTCGAGCGGATCGCGGCTGATCCGCGCCATCGAGCTCGCGCCGTCGAGGGTGAAGCCGTCGGGGCCTTCGATGCGCAGCGTGACCTCGCACGCGCGCACGTCGTCGATCGTGAACGCGTCGTCGAGCAGCCGGACGAACGGGCCGATCGCGCACGAGCCGTTGTTGTCCTTCGCCTTGCCCAGCAGCAGCGCGCTGCGGCCTTCGAAGTCGCGCAGGTTCACGTCGTTGCCGAGCGCGGCGCCGCGCACGCGGCCGCGGCTGTCGACGGCGAGCACGACCTCGGGCTCCGGGTTGTTCCACGCCGACCCCGGGTGGATGCCGACCTCGGCGCCGCAACCGACCGACGACATCGGCGCGGCCTTCGTGAACACCTCGGCGTCGGGGCCGATGCCCACCTCCAGGTACTGCGACCACGCGTGCTGCTCGATCAGCACGGACTTCAGCCGCTGTGCGTCCGGCGACCCGGGGCGCACCGCGGCGAGGTCCTCGCCGATGACACCGACGACCGCGGCGCGCACTGCCTGGGCTCGCGACGCGTCGCCGCGCGCCTGCTCCTCGATCACTCGCTCGAGCAGGCTCTCGACGAAGGTCACGCCGCAGGCCTTGACCGGCTGCAGGTCGCAGGGCGCGACGATCCAGGGGCGCGAGGCGTCGCGCCGCGACGGGTCGGCGTTGGCGAGCGCGTCGGCCAGCCCGGCGACGACCGGCAGCGACGACGCGCCTCGCAGCGCCGCGACCGGGTCGGGCAGCTCGAGCAGCTGGCTGACGGTGGGCGCGAGCGCGCCGACGTCGACGAGCGCGTCGCCGCGCACCGCGACCGGCACGGGGCCGCCGCGCTGCGGCAGCCACGCGCGCCCCACCAGCAGCGCGGCCGCGCGATCGTCGGGAAGGAGGTTGACGGGCGTGAGCTGTGCATCCATCGTCGAGTTCCGTGGGCGTGTCCGGACCGCAAGATTACGCCGAACCCGCGGGTCTCACGCCGCGGCGGCGCGCGTCGGCGCTCGGGTCGCGCTCAGCGCGGCGTCCACCAGGGGTATTCGGGCGGCATGTCGGCCGAGACCCGCCCGGGGAACGCCGGCGGGCGGCGCTCGAGGAAGGCCGCGACGCCCTCGCGCACGTCGGGGCCGGCGCCCAGCGTGCGGTTGACCGCCGCGTCGAACGCGAGCGTCGCGTCGAAGTTCGGGTCGGTGCCGAAGCGCCACAGCATCTGGCGCGTGAGCGCGACCGCGATCGGCGCCGTCTGCTCGGCGATCTCGCGCGCGATCTCGCGGGCCCGCGCCAGCAGCGCGTCGGGTGCCTCGACCGACTCGACCAGGCCGCCGCGCAGCGCCTCGGCCGCGTCGAACACCCGGCCCGAATAGCACCAGCGCAGCGCCTGCGGCAGCCCGACGATGCGCGGCAGGAACCACGCGCTGCCCGCCTCGGGGACGAGCCCGCGGCGCGCGAAGACCAGGCCGAAGCGCGCGTCGCTCGACGCGATGCGGATGTCCATCGGCAGCGTCATCGTCAGCCCCACGCCGACCGCCGCGCCGTTGATCGCGGCGATCGAGGGCTTGCGGCAGGCGAAGATCGACTCGACGAAGCTCGAGCCGCGCGCGCGCGTCGCGCCGCGGGCGCCGAAGAGCTTCTCGGTGTCGCCGAAGCTGTCGGCGCCGCCGGAGATGTCGGCGCCCGCGCAGAAGCCCTTGCCGGCGCCGGTGACGACGATCGCGCGGACCGCGTCGTCCGCGTCGGCGCGCTCGAAGGCGGCCGAGAGCTCGCGGCCCATCTGCGCGGTGTACGCGTTCAGCTTCTCGGGGCGGTTCAGCGTGAGCGTGAGGACGCCTTCTTCGAGGTGCTCGAGGATCTGCTGCGGGGCGGTCATGGGGTCTCCGTGCGCCGGTCAAAACCGGCGAGATGTTGTGAATGAAAGAGTCATACGTTGAAGGCTTAGCCAGCTACGGCGGCCCCGAGTCATGCGTGCACGTTCGCGAGGGCGTGGGCGAAGCGTTGACAGGGGTACGCGCGGGCCGGGTATTCAGGCCGCGTAATCCATGACCTGGGACTTCGGTCCCGGGGTGATCGGGGTGCCGAGGCCGTGGAGACATGCCGAAGGCCACACCGGTGCAGCCGCATTGGCGAGGCTGCAGCGGACCCCGCGCGGTCACAGACCCCGCGCACGCGCGGAAACATCTCGCACGGGAACCGGGAGATCCCGCGACCTGCTGCGGCGGCTCGGGAGAGCCTTGCCGCAGCGCGCATCGTGAAGCCTTCGGGCGTACGACGATGAGCCAGCGGCGCGGGAAGTCGGATCGCGGCGTAGTACCGAAGAAGCTGCCGAACAAGGCCACGGGGGAAGTTCCTGCGGCGGCGGAGGCGGTGGAGGAAGGCTGCGAGCCAAGGGAAATGCCTTCGTGGCGCGCATGTCCCGGAGAACCAGCCGGGTCTACGACGTGCAAACGGCGCTCGATGGCATACGACAGACGGCACGAGGCCGTCGCGATGCGAGGTTCGACAACCTGTTGTTCCACATCTACGCCATTGAGCGGCTGCGCGCTGCGTACTACGCCACCCGGCGTGACGCCGCTGGCGTCGATGGTCAAACCTGGCAGGGTTACGGCATGAATCTGGAAGCGAACCTTCTGGACCTGTCGGACCGGCTGGCCCGAGGGAGCTACCGCCCCGAGCCTGTGAAGCGGGCGTACATCGACAAGGCCGACGGGAGTAAGCGCCCCCTGGGCGTGCCCGCGCTGGAGGACAAGATCGTCCAGCGCGCATCGGCCGAAGTCCTTGGTGCGATCTACGAGCAGGACTTCATCGGGTTCAGCTACGGGTTCAGGCCGGGCCGAAGCGCGCACGACGCGCTGGACGCCGTGGCCGTGGGTGTGACGGCGAGGAAGGTGAACTGGATACTCGATGCGGACATCAGCAAGTTCTTCGACACCATCGAACACGACTGGTTGATCAAGTTCATCGAGCATCGCGTGGCCGATGCCCGCGTGATCCGGCTGCTCAAGAAGTGGCTGCACGCGGGTGTGCTGGAAGACGGGCAGGTCACGCGCAGTGAGCTGGGGACGGTGCAAGGGCGGGAGCATCAGCCCGCTGCTGGCCAACATCTACCTGCACTACGCGTTTGACCTGTGGGTTGAGCAGTGGCGGCGGCGCCGCCAAGGGCCAGATGATCATCGTGCGCTATGCCGATGACTGGGTGGCCGGGTTCGAGCACCGCTGGGACGCCGAGCGCTTCAAGCGCGACGTGGCCCAGCGGCTGGCAGCGCTTCGGGCTGGCGCTGCACGAGAACAAGACGCGGCTGATCGAGTTCGGGCGCTTCGCGCGCGAGAACCGCAGCCGACGCGGACAAGGCAAACCCGAGACCTTCGACTTCCTGGGCTTCACGCACTGCTGCGGCAAGACCAGCAAGGGCAAGTTCATGGTCTTGAGGCTGACCAGTGCCAAACGGCTGCGCGCCAAGCTGCACGCGGTCAAGGACGAATTGCGAAGGCGCATGCACCGACCGATCGCCGAGCAGGGCCAGTACCTGCGTGCGGTCGTCAGCGGGCATAGCCGCTACTTCGCCGTGCCCTGCAACGGGGCGCGGGTGCAGGTCTTCCGCTTCCAGGTCGCCCGGCTGTGGCATCGCACGTTGTGCCGTCGCAGCCAGGCCAAGCACCTGAGTTGGAAGCGCATGCACCGCATCGTCGAACATTGGCTGCCACGTCCCCGCATCTGCCACCCCTACCCGGGCCAACGTCTGATCGTCACGACCCAAGGCAAGAGCCGTGTGCGGTAGCGCCGCACGCACGGATCTGTGAAGGGGGTGATGGGTGACTGTCATTCCTACTTCGACGTGACGTTGGGGCGGGCCGGAGGCCAGTATAGGGTCGGGGCCGCGGGAACGCCGGCGGCGGCGTTCAGGCCGGTTCGAGGCAGGCGGCGCGGTCGCGGCCGTCGGCCTTCGCGCGGTAGAGCGCCGCGTCGGCGCGCGTGAGCAACTGCTCCACCGTCTCGCCCGCCTGGTACTGCGCGACGCCCGCCGACGTCGTCACCGCGAGGCCTTCGCCGAGGTCCGACCAGCGCACCGCCGCGACCGCGGCGCGCAGCCGGTTGGCGGCGGCGAGCGCGCTCGCCGCGTCCGACCCCGGCATCAGCACGAGGAATTCCTCGCCGCCGACGCGGCCGAGCGGGTCGCTCGCACGCATCGCGGCCTGCGCGGCGCGCGCGAACTCGGCCAGCACCTTGTCGCCGGTCGCGTGCCCGAAGCGGTCGTTGACGGTCTTGAACCGGTCGAGGTCGAGCATCGCGACGCTGAACGTGGTGCCGTCGCGGCGCGCGTGCGCCGCCTCGTCGGCGACACGCTCGAGGATGCTGCGCCGGTTCGCCACGCCCGTCAGCGGATCGATCGTCGCGAGCCGGTTCACGCGCGCCAGCGTCGCGCCCAGCTCCAGATTGCGCTGGTGCAGGCGAATTCTCAGCCCGCTGCCGAGCAGTCCGAGCCCGGCGCTGCGCCCGATCGCGAACCCGAACACGATCCAGGCCAGCAGTTTCCGGGCGGGCGACTCCAGCGGAATCGACAGCGGATGCTCGAGCGCCGCGAGCACGGCGCCCGCCCCGGCCAGCGTCAATGCCCACGCGAGCACCGCCTGGCGCGTCGTCAGTTGCAGCGCGCCGAACCCGAAGACGACGAACAGCACGCCCAGGAACACGAAGCCCACCTGCGGTGCGAGCCAGACGAACGCGAGCTGGATCGCGGCGGCGCTGGCCATCTGCGGCGCGGTGAGAAAGTAGTCGCCGCCCGCGCGAACGCCGGGGCGGCGCAGGGCGAGGCCGAACACGACGCAGTGCGCCGCGCCGGCCGCCGCGTATCCGGCCGGGATGCGAACGGGCAGCACGCCGAGCAGCGCGTAGCACGCCAGCACGAGCGCGTCGAACGCGAAGCTCGCCGCGACGAGCGCGAGCACCCAGCGCTGATGGCGGGTTCTGCGGACCAGGCGTTCGGCGCGGCGTTCGGCGGAATCGGAAGCGGGCGGACCCATGTGGGGCTTCGGTGGGCTCTGCGACCGATTATCCGGTGCGCGGCGCTTGGGGGCGTCCCGGGAAAAGGCGGGGCGGCCGGCCTCGTCTCCAGGGGTTCCCCCACCAGCTTCGGTGCTCGGCCCGGCGGGCGAGGGAGGGCGCGGTCCGCGTGCGATGATCGCACCGAAGCGGGCCGTCCGGCCCGGCACTTGCGGGAGGCTCGGATGGTTCTGCTGGAATTCTCGATGTCGCCGCTGTCGCAGGGCGAGAGCGTGAGCAGGTACGTGGCGCGCTCGCTGGACATCATCGACCGCAGCGGGCTGCCCTACCAGCTCACGCCGATGGGCACGATCCTGGAAGGCGAGTGGGCCGAGGTCATGGCGGTCGTCACCGCCTGCTTCGAGGCGATGAAGGCCGACTGCACCCGCATCAGCACGAGCATCCGCATCGACTGGCGCGACGCGCCGGGCGGGCGCCTGAAGTCCAAGGTCGCGGCGGTCCAGGCGAAGGTCGGCCGCCCGCTCGCGACCTGATCCGGACGCCGGCGGACGGCGCCGCCCCCCGGCGGTGCCGGAGATTTCGGATCGGCGTGTCAAAATGGCGGTCGAGCGCGTCCTCCGCGGGCGCGCGCGGGTCGAACGAGGCCCGCGCGCGGGCCGGCAGGCCGCCGCGCTCCACAGGAAAGGAAAATGACGATGAGCACTGCCGACGAGGCGATCGTGAAACACGTGCGCGCCGCTCTGGAGTCCGAGCGGCGCGTCGAACTCCACCGCGGCCCCCTGGACGTCCGGATCGAGGACGGCGCCGTCGTGATCGGCGGCGAGGCCGCGTCGCTGGCCGCCAAGAAGGTCGCGCTGCGCGCGGCGGCGGCGGCGGCCGGCGCACGAGGCGTCGTCGACCGCGTCCTCGTCGCGGTCCCCGAGCGCCGCGGCGACGGCGAGATCCGCGACGCGCTGTGCAACCTGCTGACGAGCGAGGCCGAGCTGCGCGACTGCACGATCCGGGCGAAAGTGAACGCGGGCGTCGAGACGATCCACGATGCCGGGAACAAGGGCGACGGCTCGATCGAGATCGTGATCGCCGACGGCGTCGTGACGCTCGCGGGCACCGTGCTCAGCCTTTCGCACAAGCGGCTGGTGGGCGTGCTCGCGTGGTGGACCGCCGGCGTGCGCGACGTCGTCGATTCGCTCGACGTCTCCCCGCCCGAGGAGGACAACGACGGCGAGCTCATCGACGCCCTCGGCCTGGTGCACGAGATCGATCCGGTCGTGCGTCACGACATGATGACGGTCGGTTGCCGCCACGGGGTCGTGACCCTGTCCGGCGCGGTGCGCACCGAGGCGGAGCGGGTGCGCGCGGAGTTCGACGCGTGGGCGACCAGCGGCGTCGTCGACGTCGTCAACCGGATCGAGGTGCGGGCGGTTCCGGGCGCCTGACGCCCGGGGCTTCACGCGTCGTCCGGCCGGGCGCCGGTCTCGTGCCGCGCCGGTGGAGGCGCCCGCCGAGCCAGGTGCGGGGCGAGGAACTTGCGGATCTCCTCGAGCGCGTCGCGTCCCTCGACGAGCTCCGGGTGGAAGATCTGCCAGACGTGGACCATCCGCTGCCACGTCTGCAGGCGAACCGGCGAGCCGGCCGCCGCGGCGCGGTTGACGTAACGGCGCGCGTCGTCGCGCAGCATCTCGGCTTCGCTCGCGTGCACGAGCACCGGGGGCAGGCGCGACAGGTCGCCGAACACCGGCGACACGATCGGATCGCGCGGATTGATCCGGGTGCGGATCCACGCGACCCACAGCAGCAGCGACTTCGGGAACTTCGCGAGCGGGCCGAACAGCGGGCCGAGCATGGGATCGGTGGCGACGTTCGCGGACAGGCTCGGGCTGCTCATCGTGCTGTCGGTGGCCGGCGACAGGGCCACGGCGGCGTCGGGCGCGCGCAGGCCGCTGTCCCGGACCCACGCGATCAGCGACAGCGTCAGGTTGCCGCCCGCGGAGTCGCCGGCGACGAAGACGACGTCGGCGATCCCCGGCCCCTGGGGGCCGTTCTCGAGCATCCAGCGGTAGGCGGCGCGGCAGTCCTCGATGCCCGCGATGCGCGGGTGCTCCGGCAGCAGCCGGTAGTCGATCGCGAGCACCGCCCCTGCGGTGATCTCGGCGAACTTCGCGGTCAGCCGACGATGGCTGCGCGGGCTGCCGAGCGCGAACGCGCCACCGTGGATGTACAGCGTGCGCACCGAGTCCCGGGCGCCCGGCGCGAGCACCCATTCGGCCCGGACGCCGCCCGCATCGACCGGTTCGAAGCGCCACGGCCCGGGGAGCGCCGGGAAGAGCTCGTCGACGTACTTGCGCAACACCTCGATGTGGCGCCGGCGCGGGACCCCTTCGATCATCGCCTTGGAGCGGCCGAGCGACGCCGCGACCGCGTCGTGAGCCGGGTTCGGCGCGGCGGCGTCGCCGAAGACCTCGCCCGACGGACGATCGAACGCGGTGAGGTCCTCGCCGCGCAGGTGCAGCCGCGCGATGGCCCACGCGAGCGCGACGACGGCGAGCAGCAGCAGGAGCAGCATCAGGGGCGGATTCAACGGCGATCTCCGGGCGGTCGGGGGTGCCGCGGTGTCTCGTGCGCCGCGGCTCGTTCGCTCGGATTGTGCCTCGCCGCGCGCCGCGCGCGGGGCGTCGCGCTAGAGGGACTGCTCGAACCGGTAGCCTTTGAACCGGAACACCGCCGAGTGCGGACGGATCTGCTCGAGCGTCAGGCCGGGCGCGAGCACTTCGTTCTCGCGGCACAGCTGGCCGTTGACGATCAGCGAGCGCTCCGAAGGCCGAGCCGAGTAGATCGAGCCCCCGAGCTTGAGCGCGGCGAGCTCGGCACGGACGGGCTCGGGAAGCTGCTCCCTGGGGACGATCGGCGGCTCGGCGGCCGCGGCGGGGGGCGTGCCTGGGCCCGCTTCCGGGCGGACCGGAGGGCGGCCCGGCGGTGCGGGCGCGTCGGTGCCCCCCGCGGCGCCTCGCGCTGGCGTCGTGGGCCAGGGGGCGGGCGCGGCCGGCAGGGGCGCGGGTGCCGGTGCGGGCACCGCGGGAGAGGCCGGAGCCGCAGCGGGGGCCGGAGCTGCCGCGGGGGCCGGAGCCGCAGCGGGGGCCGGAGCTGCCGCGGGTGAGCCGGACGCGGGCTCGGCGGCGGTCCGCGCGGCCGCATTCGATGGAGCGGTGACCTCTGCCCGTTCGGGCGTGCCCGGCCCGCCCCGCAGCGCTACGACCGCCGCGAAGGCGACGACCAGCCCCGCCGCGATGCCCAGTGCGCCCCAAAGCCACGGGCGCGCGCGAGCCGGAGTCCGCACCTCGCCCGACGCCAGCGGCACCGGTTGCGCGTTCAGCCCGGGGACCGACCCGCGCTCGCGCTCGGCGTCCGCCTTGCGCAGGGCATCCAGGATCATCGACACCTATTTCTCCCGCATCCGCGGCTCGTCGACGCCGGCCGCGCGATTCAATTGCATCAGCGTCACCGGCCCGGCAATGCCGTCCGACGGCAGGCCCTGCGTGAGCTGGAACGCGTGCACCCAGGCCTTGAGCTCGGCTTCACCGAACTGGGCGGCCGGCGCCCGCCCGTCGCCGCGCGCGGCGGCGAGCTGACGCGCCAGCCACTGCGCGCTGGCGCCCGCGCGACTGTCGGCGATCGGCCCCGCGTAGTCCGGCGGCGCGCGCCAGAGCGTCGCGAACTCGCCGCGCCAGTAGTTCGCGAGCGCGACCCGCGGCACCGCGCGCGGCACGCCGTCGATGCGCAGCGTCGCGTTGCGCTCGTCGAGCCCGATGAGGAGCGCGTAGGCCGCGCGATGGTGCCCGTCGCGCAGCGTCAGGATGCCGGGCCGGTCGAGCTGGCCGATCAGCGACAGCGTGCCGTTGGCCGTGCGAAAGCAACGGATCCGCTGGCGCGCCGCGGCCTCGCACGGATCGTCGGCGCCGACGTCGACGTTCCAGACGCGTGCGAGCGCGCGCCACGCCTGCCGCTCGCTCGCGGCGAGCGCGTCGAACCCCGTCGCGACATCGAACGGCGCCGCGGGCGGCGCCGAAGGGGCCGACGAAGCGGAATCCGCCGGCGGCGCAGGGGTCGTCGACGGCGCCGCCGAATCCGGCGCCGGACGCGAAGATGCCGATGCCGCAGGCGACGACCCGGCCGAAGGCGCCGGCATCGCCGCTGCCGCTCCATCCGCAGGCCCCTTCGAAGCCGGCGTCGAGGCATCCGCCGGAGCGCGCGCCGGCTCCGGATTCGCCGCCGCCGGCGGCTCGGGTGTCGCGTCGGCCGGCGGCACCGCGGCGTCGTGCCGGGTCGACAGCGCGAGCGCTCCGGCGAGCAGCAGGCCGGCCGCGACGCCGCCGCCGATCTGCAGCGCGCTGCGCGCGCGCGCGCGCCGCACCGTGGCGAAGTCCGGCGTGCCGAGCACCTCGCGCGCGGCGGCGTCGATCGTGCGCGCGCCGACCCGCGACTCGCCCTTCGCGTAGGCACCGAGCAGCGCGCGGTCGCACAGCAGGTTGATGCGCCGGGGAACGCCGCGCGAGTAGCGGTGCAGGCGGGCCAGCGCGCGCGCGTCGAACGGCGAAGGCCGCGCCGAGCCCGCCACCGTGAGGCGGTGCTGCACGTACTGCGCGGACTCGGCCGCGCTCAGCGCGTCGAGGTGATAGCGCGCGATCACGCGCTGCGCGAGCTGCTCGAGCTCCGGGCGCGCGAGCATCGCGCGCAGCTCCGGCTGCCCGATCAGGACGATCTGCAGCAGCTTGCGCTCGTGCGTCTCCAGGTTCGTGAGCAGGCGCAGCTGCTCGAGCACGTCGGCCGACAGGTTCTGCGCCTCGTCGATGATCAGCACGTTGTTCTGGCCGACCGCGTGCGTGCGCAGCAGGAATTCGTTGAGCGCGTCGACGTAGGTCTTCACCGTCGCCGGGCCTGGGCCGTCGTGGCGGGGCTGGACGTGGAACTCCGCGCACACCGTCTGCAGCAGCTCCTCGACGGTCAGCTTCGGATTGAAGATGTACGCGACGTTGCAGCGCTTGGGCACCTGCTCCAGGAAGCAGCGGCACACCGTCGTCTTGCCCGCGCCGATCTCGCCGGTGAGCACGACGAACCCGCCGCCGCCGCGCAGGCCGTAGAGCAGGTGCGCGAGCGCCTCGCGGTGCCGCTCGCTCATGAACAGGTAGCGCGGGTCCGGCGCGATCGAGAACGGCGCCTGCTCGAGCCCGAAGTGCTGCGCGTACATGGGGCGAAGGATACCGCGAGCGGCGCTGCGTCTCGAGGCGGCGCCGGGCGGCGAGGGTCAGTTCATCGCGCGCCCGTGCAGACCGATCGTCAGGCGAACGCCTCGCGAACCGCCCTCAGGAGCGCGCGCGTCTCGGCCCCGCTGTCGGGATACGCGCTCCCGCGATACGGCGGCTGCGGCACCGCCGACAGGATCACGACGGCCGTTCCGCTCGCGCGGTGGATCCAGATCCGCTGGCCCGCGTGCCCGAACGCGTTCATCGCACCGTCGTCGGTCAGCCACCAGCTGTAGCCGTAGCCGACGATGCCCTCGGCGCGCTTGAGGGGATCGTCGACCGCGAACGCCTGCGTCGCGCAGTCCCGAACCCAGCCCGCGGGCAGCGTCTCGCGCCCGTCGATCACGCCGTCGCCGAGCACGTACAGCGCGAAGCGGCCGAAGTCGCGCAGCGCCATGCCGGCGCGGCTGCCGGCGATCTCCTGGCCGTCGGCGGACTCCAGCGTGTAGAACGCGTCGAACTCCATGCCGAACGGCTGCCAGATCGTGCGCTCGAGCAGGTCGGCGAGGCGCCGGCCGGTCGCGGCCGACACGAGCGCGCCGAGCAGGTAGGTGTCGCCCGAGTTGTACGCGAACGTCGAGCCCGGAGGGTCGCGCGGCGCGAGCGAGCGCATCAGCGCGAGCACGCCGCCGGGCACCTGCTCGGCCATCGAGCGGCTGTAGCGGTTCACGTCCGACGCGGGGTCGTCGTAGACCTCGGTCCACGCGGAGCCCGACGACATCGTCAGCAGGTGGCGCACCGTCACGCGCTCGTACGCGCTGCCGGCCAGCACCGACAGGTGGCGAACCACCGGGTCGTCGAGGCTCCCGATCGCGCCCTCGCGCAGCGCGATGCCGACCAGCATCGACGTCACCGACTTCACCGTCGACATCGTGCTCCAGCGGTCGGACTCGCGCAGCCCCAGCCCGTAGCGCTCGCACACCACGCGGCCCGCGTGCAGCACGAGCAGCCCGGCGGTGTGGTTGCGGTTCATGAAGTCGGGGATCGAGCACGCGCGCGCGCCGTCGTTCCAGCGCAGGTCGAGCGCAGGACCTCGCGCGAGCGCGCGCGGCGTGCCCCCCGCGCGCACCGGGCGCGACGCGAACAGCCGGTCGACGATGCGATAACCCCAGGGCTGGATCGTGGGCGGCCAGTAGAGGAACTCGCCCGCGGGCGGCAGGTGCTCGATCGGCCCGGCGAGCCCGGCGTCCGGGCCCGGGCTCACACCTCCAGCCATTCCTTGCGAACCTGCGCGTTCGCCGACAGCGCCGCGGTGTCGCCCTCGAAGACGATGCGGCCGTGGCCCATGACATACAGCCGCTTGGAGATGCGCAGCGCGATCGTGAGCTTCTGCTCGACCAGCAGGATCGCGACGCCGCGGTGCGCGATCTCGTCGAGCAGGTGCCCGACCTGCTCGACCAGCTTCGGCGCGAGCCCTTCGGTCGGCTCGTCGATGATGACGAGATCCGGGTCGCCCATCAGCGTGCGGCACATCGTGAGCATCTGCTGCTCGCCGCCGGAGAGCACGCCCGCGTGGTTGTGGCGCCGCTCGCCGAGGTTCGGGAACAGCCGGTACACGTCCTCGAAGGTCCAGCGCCCGAACTTGTGCGCGCGCTTCAGTCCGAGCTCGAGGTTCTGCTGCACGGTGAGCGTCGGGAACACCTGGCGGTCTTCGGGCACGTAGCCGACGCCGGCGTGCGCGATCTTCTCGGGCGCGAGCCCGGCGATCGACGTGCCCTTGAAAGTGACCGATCCGTGCGGCGCCACGAGCCCCATGATCGCCTTGCACGTCGTCGAGCGGCCGACGCCGTTGCGCCCGAGCAGGCTGACGATCTCGCCCTCGGCGACGTGCAGGTCGACCCCCTGCAGGATGTGGCTCTTGCCGTAGTAGGCGTGCAAGTCGCGGACGTCGAGCATCATGCGGCCTCGGTCCCGAGATACGCTTCCTGGACCGCGCGGTTGGCGCGGATCCTCTCCGGCACGTCGCTCGCGATCACCTCGCCGTACACGACGACCGACACCACGTCCGCGAGACCGAACACGACGCTCATGTCGTGCTCGACCATCAGCAGCGTCTTGCCCTCGCTCACCGAGCGGATCAGCGCCACCGCGTGCTCGGTCTCGCTGTGGCTCATGCCGGCCGTGGGCTCGTCGAGCAGGATGACCTCGGCGCCGCCGCCGATCGTGATGCCGATCTCGAGCGCGCGCTGCTCGGCGTAAGACAGCAGCCCCGCGGTCACGTCGCGGCGCGACTGCAGGTTCAGCCGCTCGAGCAGCGCCTCGCTCGCCTCGTTGAGCGCGCGCTGGCGTCCGAGCAGGTGCCACGACGAGTACTTGTAGCCGCGCGACCAGAGCAGCCCGCAGCGGATGTTCTCGAACACCGTCATGCGCGGGAAGATCGACGTGATCTGGAAGCTGCGCGACAGCCCCTTGCGATTGATCTCGTGCGGCGGGAGGTGGTCGATGCGCTGGCCGTTGAGCGCGATCGCGCCCGAGCTGATGCGGAAGCGCCCGCTGATCAGGTTGAACAGCGTCGTCTTGCCCGCCCCGTTGGGTCCGATGATCGCGTGCCGCTGGCCCTTCGGGATCTCCAGCGTCACGCCGCGGATGATCTTCGTCTCGCCGAAGCTCTTGTGCACGTCGGTGAGCGCGAGCGCCGCGGTCACTTGCCCGCCTCCTCGGCCGCCTTGGCCGCGTCGATCAGCGCGTTCCACACGCGCGCGAAGCCGCGCGACTCGAAGCGCAGCCACGCGCCGCCGAGCACGAGCGCGCCCGCGCCGAGCAGCCACGCGGGCGCGCCCTTCGGGTCGATCGTCATCGCGCCGATCTTGAACGCCTTGCCCTGCGCGGCACCGATCGTCATGAACGAAGTCAGCTCGACCAGCAGCACGAAGCCGAACACGCACAGCAGCCCCGGAAGCAGGATCCGCACGTACGGCAGCGCGAGCTCGCGAAGACGCCCGATGCGAGCGATCGGCGCGTGCCCGGCGAGGATCCCCGCGATGCCGCCCGGCGCGTACATCACCATCACGATGAAGAGCACCCCCACGTACATCACCCACGAGTTCGACAGCAGCGACAGCCCGCTCTGCAGCAGCACGACGAGGATCGCGCCGAGCACCGGGCCGAAGAAGCCGCCGGTGCCGCCGATGTAGGCGGCCAGCAGCGCGGTCGAGGACTTGGCCGCCGCGAGCGAGTCGAAGGTGACGATCTCGTAGAGGATCGCGTACAGCGCGCCCGCGATGCCGGCGAAGAAGCCGGACGCGACGAACTGCCAGAAGCGGATCAGCTGCGGGTCGTACCCGACGAACTGCGTGCGCTCGAAGTTGTCGCGCTGCGCGTTCGCCATCCTTCCGAGCGGCGTTTGCGTGTGCAGCCGCATCAGGATCATCGAGACGAACATCCACGCGACGACCAGGTAGTAGACCTGCCACGGCGAGCTGTAGCTCGCGCCGAACAGGCTCGCGTCGATCACGCGGTCGGTGGGAATGCCGCTCTCGCCGCCGAAGAATCCCATGAACATCAGCGCGGCCGCACCGACGAGCTCGCCCAGGCCCATCGTGATCATCGCGAACGCGGTCGCGCGCTGCTTGGTCGCGATGTAGCCGAAGACGACGCCGAACCCGAGGCCGCCCAGGCCGCCCGCGAGCGGCACCAGCTCCATCGGGAACCACACGCCGGCGGCCTTGATCGCGTTCAGCGCGTGCGCGGTGCAGTAGCCGCCCAGGCCGAACAGGATCGCGTGGCCGAACGACAGCAGCCCCGCCTGGCCCATCTGCATGTTGAACGACAGCGCGAACACGATCACCAGGCCGATCTCGCTGAACATCGTGAGCGCGAAACCCGAGTGCCTCTGCGTCGTCCAGTCGAAGAAGAACCACGGCAGCGCGAGCGCCAGCGCGAGGCCCGCGATCCACCAGCGCAGGGTACTGCTCTTGCGCGTGCTCATGTGTCGCGCGTCCCCATCAGGCCTCGCGGCCGCAGCCACAGGATCAGCACCAGCAGCGCGTACGGCAGCAGCGCGCCGATGCGGGGCAGCGGCATCGTGAGGAGCTCGCCGAACGGCGACGCCTTGGTGATCTCGAGCCCGAGCTTGCCGAGAAGGTCCGCCACCGAGTAGTCGAGCACGACCGCGAACGTCTGGATCAGGCCCATCAGCAGCGAGGCGATGAAGCAGCCGGTCAGCGATCCGAGCCCGCCGAACACGACGACGACGAAGACGATCGGCCCCATCGTCACCGCCATCGACGGCGACGTCGTCTGGTAGTTGCCGCCGATCACGCCCGCCAGGCCGGCGAGTGCCATGCCGCTGGCGAAGACCAGCGTGAACACGCGCGGAACGTCGTGCCCGAGCGCGCGCGCCATCTCCGGGTGGGTGAGCGACGCCTGGATCACGAGGCCGACGCGCGTGCGGGTCAGCGCGAGCCAGATCGTGCCGAACATCGCGGCCGAGACCAGCAGCATGAACGCGCGGTACGCGTGGAAGTGCGTGCCGTAGATGCTGAACAGCGGGAAGTCGAGCTCGGCCGGGATCCGGTACGGCACCGCGAGCAGGCCCCACGTCATCTGTACCGCCTTCTCGATGACGAGCGCCAGCCCGAACGTGAACAGCAGCTCGGCGACGTGCCCATTGCGGTGGACGCGGCGCAATCCGAATTTCTCGATGCCCGCGCCGATCAGTCCGCACAGGATCGGCGCGACCAGCAGGCCGACCCAGAAGCCGGCGACGAGGCTGATCGTGTACGCGAAGTACGCGCCGAGCATGAACGCGCTGGCGTGCGCGAAGTTGAGCACGCCCATCATGCTGAAGATGAGCGTCAGGCCGCTGGCCAGCATGAACAGCAGCATGCCGTACACCAGGCCGTTCAGCAGGGTGACGAGGAATACTTCCACGAGGGATGGGTCCGGGGTCCGAAGCCGCTCGCGCCCGCGGCGGCGCCGCCCCGCGAAGGGGCGGCGAGCGACGCGCGCGGCGAGGTCTAGACGGCGGCTATTTCTGTGGCGGCCGCTTCATCTGGCAGGTGGTCGGCTGCATCAGGTCCTTGGCGTCGACGACCTTCTCGACCTTCCAGCCCAGCCCCGTACCCTCGGAGTCGTACTTGTTGCCCTTGGAGAGCAGGCCGACGACGTAGGCGCTGATCAGCTGGTGGTCGTCCTTGCGCATCGTCGTGTCGAGCCCGAAGAGATCCTTGCGCTGCATGCCTTCCATCGCGAACGCGATCTTGGTCGCATCGACCGCGCCGGCCTTGACGATGGCGGCCTGCATGTACTCGAGGATCGTGCGGAAGCCCACCGACGAGAAGTCGAACTTGATCGACGGGTTCTTGTCGTGGAAGGCCTTGATGAACGCCTCGGCCTCGGCGTTCTTCAGGTGCACGGACAGGTTCTCGCTGTTCGGCATCACGGACAGGACCTTGCCGTCGCCGGCCGGGCCGATCGTCGTCGGGCCGCCCGCGAGGTGCGAATAGAACGTGTAGTAGCGCAGGTCGGAGCCGGACTCCAGCCCTGCCTTCAGCAGCAGGTTGATGTCCGGGCCCCAGTTGCCCGACATCAGCGCCTGCGCGCCCGAGGCCTTGACCTTCGTGATGTACGGGGAGAAGTCCTGGATCTTGCCGAGCGGGATCAGTTCGTCGCCCACGACCTGGATGTCGGGACGCAGCTTCTTCAGGAAAGTCTTCACGTCGCGCTGCACCGACTGGCCGAACAGGTAGTCCTGGTTGATCAGGTAGACCTTCTTCGTCGACTGCGGCAGCGCGTGGACGATCACCTCGGCCTTCTGCGCGACGTTCAGGTCGAATCGGAAGTGCCAGAAGCTGCACTTCTCGTTCGTGAGCTCGGTCGCGACGGCGCCGCAGTTGATGTAGATGATCCGGTTGTCCGGGTTGCGCGCGTTGTGCTTCTCGACCGCGTCGATCAGCGCCGCCGCGATGTTCGAGCCGCTGCACTGCACGATGAACGGCATGTTCTGGTCGGTCGCGCTCTTGAGCGCCAGCAGCGCGTCCGCCGGCTGCGACTTGTTGTCGAACGGCACCAGCTCGAACTTGCGGCCCAGCGCGCCGCCCTTCGCGTTGATGTAGTCGATCAGGTACTGCCACATCTTCAGGTTCGCGTCGCCGACCTGCGCGAAGGCGCCGGACAGCGGGTCTGTGTACGCGAGCTTGATCGTTCCCTGCGCGGACGCGGAACCGGCGCCCAGCGCCAGTACCAGGCCCACCGCGGCCAGGGCCGCACGCCACAATGCCTTCATGTCTCCTCCCGAAGGGTATCGATCGAAATGCAAGACGCCGCGCCCCGCGTGCGTTGCCGGCCTTGAGTTCGACTCGGTCACGCGCGCTCCACGAGCAGCGCCGCCACGATAGCCGCCCCGGTAGCCCGGCGCAATCTTGCGTCGCAGCATCGCGCGCGCGCGCGGCGGCGGCCCGTGTCAGAATGCCCCCCCGATGGCTACGGTCAAGCTCACCCGGGAGTCCCTGCTCGACGGCTCGTTCCACGCGGCGGTCCGCGCCGCGCTCGGCCCGGACCCGACGCTGATGACCGACGACGAGCGCACCGCCCAGGTACGCGACTTCGTCGCTCGGGCCCCGCGCCCCGGGCGCGTGTGGGTATTCGCGTTCGGCTCGCTGATCTGGAATCCGGCGTTTCGCTTCGCGGAGCGGCGCACCGCGCGCATCCACGGGTTCCACCGCCAGTTCTGCCTGTGGTCGCGCGGCGGGCGCGGCAGCCCGGAGCACCCCGGACTGATGCTCTCGCTCGAGACCGGCGGCAGCTGCACCGGCGTGGCGTACCGCATCGCGCCGGGCGAGGAGCGCGTGGAGCTCGACGTGCTGTGGCGGCGCGAGATGGTCGCGCGCGCCTACCGTCCGGTCTGGACCGTCGCGCACACGCCGCAGGGCGTCGAGCCCGTGATCACGTTCGCGGCGAACCGCGCGCACGAGCGCTACGCCCCGGGCCTCGACGCCGACGCCGTCGCGCACTACCTCGCCACCGGCGCGGGCCCGATGGGGCGCTGCTGCGACTATCTCTTCGACACGGTCGCGCATCTGCGCGACCTCGGCATCCGCGACCGCCGCCTCGAGGCGCTCGACGCCGCGGTGCGCGCGCGCGTCGCCGCCGGCTGACCCGGCGCATCCGCCGACCCGAATCGACATCAAGGAGCGAATTCCATGGCCCCTGTGCCCAAGCGAGGGATCGTCGCCGTCACCGGCGCCGCCGGATTCGTCGGCGGCTGGGTCGTGCGCCGGCTGCTCGAGCGCGGCTACCGCGTGCGCGCGTGCGTGCGCGACGTCGCCGACCCCGCGCGCACCGCGTTCCTGAAGGCGATGCCCGGCCACGCGTCCGGGCGGCTGACGCTTCACGGCGCCGACCTCGACCGGCCGGGCAGCTTCGACGCGATCTTCGCCGGCTGCCACGGGGTCGCGCACGTCTCGCACGTGAGCGGGTACGAGGACCCGGCCAGCATCGAGCGCGTGTGCGCGCACCTGGTCGCGAGCGTCGAGAACTCGGGCAGCGTGCAGCGCGTGGTGGTCACGTCGAGCGTGGCGGCGGTGATGTCGGAGGCGGACGTGCGCGAGATCGTGCGCCGTCCGGTGCTCTACGAGGATCGCTGGCCCGACGAGACGAACCCGAAGCGCACGCCCCAGCGCGGGCAGGGCTACTCGATCGGCAAGGTGCTCGCCGAGCGCGCGTTCGCGCAGGCCGCCCGGCAGAGCGGCCGCTGGGACGCGATCGCCTGCTGCCCCGGGGACAACGTCGGCCCGATCCAGTCCGCGCACCAGAAGGACATGGGGCCGTGGCAGCGCAAGATCCAGCAGATGCTGCTCGGCGAACGTCACCCGAACGACGTCGGTGCGTACCGGCCCTGGATGACCGTGGACGTGCGCGACGACGCCGACTGCCACGTCGGCCTGCTCGAGAGCGACCGGGTGCGCAACGGCGAGCGCTACATCGCGTGGTCGACCGAGAAGCGCGACGAGGAGGACGTGTGCGCGGACATCGACCGCGTGCTGCCCGAGCTCGGCTTCGACGTCCCGCCGGTCACCGACAACTTTCCCGAGCACATCCGCGCGCGGCGCGACGAGCTGCGCGCGATCTGGCACGCGACCGACCTGCGCAACGAGCGCATCCGCGCGGTCACCGGCGTGACGTTCCGGCCGCTCGACGACTCGCTGCGCGATTGCGTCGAGTCGCTGATCTCGGTGGGCGGCGTGCAGCCGCGGCGCCGGCCCGGCTTCGCGCCGGGCGCCTGAGTGGGCGAGCCTGCGGGGCCGGGCGGGCCGTATCGTCCGCTCGCCGGGGTTCGCGTCGTCGAGCTCGGCGGCGGCGCCGCGGGCGCGTACTGCGGGCGCCTGCTCGCGGACGCGGGGGCGGACGTCGTCGCGGCGGCGGTCTCCGAGGCGGTGCGGCGGCAGGGCATCGTGCGCGACGGTTCGCGTGCCGAGGCCGCGTATGCGGCGTACCTCGGCGCCGGCAAGCGAGCGCTGCCCGCGAGCCCCGACGCCGCCGCGCTCGACGTCCTGTGCCGCGACGCGGACCTGGTGATCGTCGGCGAGCACGCCGGCGTCGACGCGGCCCGCGTGAGTCCGCGCCGCGCGAGCGTCGCGCTGCGCTGGTTCGGGGCGCGCGGGGGGTACCGCCACTGGCGCGGCTGCGACCTGATCGTCCAGGCGCTGACCGGGATGCCGCAGATGGCCGGGCCGGTCGAGGGCCCGCCGCTGTGGGCCGGCGACCGGCACGCCAGCGTGATCGCCGGCGTCACCGCGTACATCGCGGCGCTCTCCGGGCTGCTCGCGAAGCCGTCTGCCGCGCCGCGGCGCTTCGAGGTCGACGTGCTCGAGGCGAACCTCGTCGTCAGCGAGATGCACGTGCACTTCTTCGAGCGCGACGGCGTGCCGATGAAGCGATGCGGCGTGAACCGCTTCCACCCGAACAGCCCGGTGGGTGTCTATCCGTGCCGCGACGGGTGGGTCGGCATCACCGCGACCACGCCCGAGCAGTGGCGCTCGCTGTGCGCGCTGCTCGGCCTCGCGCGCGAGGCGGCCGACGAGCGGCTCGTCACCCGCGAGCTGCGCTTCGCGCGCCTCGACGAGGTCGAGCACGCGATGCTCGAAGCGCTCGCCGCGCGCGGCGCCGCCGACTGGGCCGCGCTCGGGCGCCGGCACAAGGTGCCGATCGTCGTCGTTCCCGACGCGGCCGGGATCCTGTCGCACCCGGTGTTCGACGCGCGCGGCTCGCTCGCGCCGTTCGCGCACGACGGCCGCGACCTGCGCGCGCCGCGCGCGCCGTTCGGGCCCGCGCAGTCTCCTCGCGCGGCGCGGCTCGACACGCCGTGCGACGCCGCGGCGGGGGCCGGCCCGACGGCGGGCGCCGCGCACGACGACGCCGGGCGCCTCGAGCGCCCGCTCGCCGGCGTCACGGTCGTCGACTTCGCGATGGGCTGGGCCGGCCCGCTCGCGAGCCGGCTGCTCGCCGACCTCGGCGCGGACCTGATCAAGATCGAGGCCGGCCGCTACCCCGACTGGTGGCGCGGCGTGAACTGGACGCGCGAGTACATCGACGCGCGCCTGTACGAGAACGCCAAGGGCTTCTGCGCGCTGAACCGCGGCAAGCGCGGCGTGAGCGTGGACCTCACCACCGAGGCCGGCCGCGAGCTCGCGCTCGCGCTGATCGCCGGTGCCGACGCGGTGGTCGAGAACCAGGCCGCCGGCGTGATGGACAAGCTCGGCCTGGGATGGCCGGTGCTCGCGGCCGCCAACCCCGGTCTCGTGATGCTGTCGATGTCGGCGTTCGGCACCGGCAACGCGTGGTCCGACACCCGCGCGTACGGATCCACGCTCGAACAAGGTGCCGGCGTGCCGAGCTTCGCCGGCCTGCCCGGCGGCCCGCCGACGATGTATCACCTCGCGTACGGCGATCCGGTCGGCGGGCTGTTCGGCTGCGCGTCGCTGCTCACCGCGCTGCTCGCGCGGCGCGCCGACGGCCGCGGCCGTTACGTCAACCTGAGCATGGTCGAGGCGATGCTGCAGTTCACGACGCCCGCGCTGCTCGCGCACCAGCTCGAGCCCGCCGGCGCCGTGCGGCGCGGCAACCGTCATCCGGTCTTCGCGCCGCACGGGTTCTACAGCGCGCAGGGCGCGGACCAGTGGATCGCGGTCGCGGTCGAGGACGCGGCCGGGTTCGCCGCGCTCGCGCGCGTGATCGGTCGCCCCGAGTGGGCGAGCGACGCCGCGCTCGCGACCCCCGAAGGCCGGCGCGCTCGTGAGGACGAGATCGACGCGGCGATCGGCGCGTGGTCTTCGTGCCGGCCGGGCGCCGAGGCCGCGAAGGAACTGCAGACGGCGGGCGTCGCCGCCGCGCCGCTCGTTCACGCGCAGTCGCTGACCGAGGACGCGCACCTGAACGACGCGGGATTCTTCATCGAGGTCGTGCGCGAGTTCTCGGGGCCGCAACGGCAGGCGGCGTCGGCGATCCTGCAGGACGGCGAGCGACTGGCCGCGAGACGGCCGGCGCCGCTGATGGGCGAGCACACGCGCGAGGTGCTCGCCGAGCGTGCCGGCGTCTCGCAGGAGCGCTGCGAGGCGCTGGTACGCGACGCGGTGATCACCTTCGAGCCGACGGGCCTGCGCGCGCCGCTGATCGCGCCTGTGCCGTCGTCCTGATCAGGCGACCACGCGCAGGTCGACGCCGGCGATGTGGAAGCGGTCGCCGTCGACGCGATAGCCGCAGCCGACTGCGCGCGCGAGCGTCGCGGGCGCGTCCGCCGACTCGACCACCAGCGTGCCCAGGCACTCCTGCGGTCCGTCGACGAAGCGGATCGTGCGGTCCTCGACGCGCAGCACCGGGTCGCCGGCGTCGCGTTCGAGCGGCACCTGCAGGATCTTCGACCAGTGCGCGGCGAGGTCGTCTCGCCGCGGGCTCTCCAGCTCGATGCCCAGCATGCGTCGCGTCGAGCCCGTGCGAACGAATGCGTGCCACCCGCTTCCGGCGGGCCACCAGGTGCCCATGCGGTCTTCGCCGCCGGGGCTCAGGCCGAGCTCGATGAACGCGGCGCGGCAGTCGCGCGGGTGCAGCTGCGCGCTCTTGTAGCCGTCGCGATCGATGAAGTGCGCGGTGCGCACGCCGAGCGACGCCGCGTGCGCCTTGCGCGCGAACGGATCGTCGGTCTGGAAGATCGCCATGTATCCGCCGTGGCCGCGCGTCCTGGTGATGAAGCGTCCGGCGGCGGTGTCCTCGCGCGTGGGCGAGACCACCTCGAGGAAATCGGTGCCGATCGGCAGCAGCGCGTTGTGCAGCCCGTAGTGCGCGACGTTCGGGTCGCGGTAGCAGACGGCGACGCCGAGGATCTCGACGAGGTCGGCGACGACGGGTTCGAGCCGCGGCGCGGCGAGGCAGATCTGGCGCAGGCGAAGGAAGGCGGGCACGGTGCGGGTCTCCTGGGGCGTTCGCGTCCATCGGGCCGGTCGGCGCGCGAGCCGGCGGCATCGGCGAGTATGCCCGAGCGCCGCCCCGGCACGCGAAGCCCGAGCGCGCGACGCCCGAGCGCCGCCCCGGCACGCGACGCCCGAGCGCGCGACGGCCCGAGCGCGCGACGGCCCGAGCGCGCGGGCGACGCACTCGCTACACTCTCGCGCAAGACGCGCGGCCGGCCTCGGCGAGCGCGCACTCCTCCGTAGACGGGCACCTCGATGAAGATCCTCCTCACCGGCGCCACCGGCCTGATCGGCCGTGCGGTCGGCGCTCGCCTCGCCGCGCGCGGGGATACGCTCGCGTGCCTCGTGCGAGACCCCGCCGCCGCGCGGCGCGTGCTGCCGTTCCCGGCCGCGTGCTTCGCGTGGGACCACTCGCGCGAGGTGCCGCCGGCCGCGCTCGACGGCGTCGACGCGGTCGTCCACCTCGCCGGCGAGCCGGTCGCCGACGCGCGCTGGACGGCCCGGCGCAAGGCGCTCATCCGCGACACGCGCGTCCTGGGCACGCGCCGCCTCGTCGACGCGGTCGTGCGGCACGGCGAGCGGGTGGGCGCTTTCGTGCACGGCTCGGCCACCGGCTGGTACGGGGACCGCGGCGACGAGGTGCTCGACGCGCAGGCCGCGCGCGGCGACGGCTTCCTCGCCGACGTCGTCGACGCGTGGGAGGCGGAGCTGCGCCCGCTGGACGCGCTGCGAGCGCGCGTGCGGGTGCCGGTGGTGCGCACCGGCGTCGTGCTCTCGCGCGACGGCGGCGCGCTCGCCGCCATGCTGCCGCTGCTGCGCGCGTCGGCCGCCGGCCGGCTCGGCGACGGCCGCCAGTGGATGGGCTGGATCCACCTCGACGACGTCGCGCGCCTGTTCGTGCACGCGCTGGACGCGCCGCTCGACGGCGTGCTCGAGGGCGTCGCGCCGTACCCGGCGACCAATGCCGAGTTCACGCGTGCCGCGTGCCGCGCGCTCGCATTGCCCGGCAACGCGCCGGTGCCGGCGGCCGCGCTGCGCGCGCTCTACGGCGAGCGCGCCGACGTGCTGCTCGCGAGCACCCGGATCGAGCCGCGTGCGCTGCGCGCGAGCGGCTTTCGCTGGCGCTACGAGTCCATCGAGGACGCGCTGGTCGCCGAGCTCGCGCCGCTGCGCGGCGGCACCTGGGTGAAGACGTGGGCGCAGTGGATGCCGCGCCCGCCGCAGGCCGTGTGGTCGTACTTCTGCGACGCGAACAACCTCGAGGAGATGACGCCCGGGTTCCTGAACTTCCACGTGCTCGCGGTGTCGACGCCCGAACTCGAGGCCGGCACGCGGCTCGACTACCGGCTGCGGCTGGCGGGCGTGCCGTTCCGCTGGCAGACGCTGATCGAGACCTGGGAGCCGCCGCGCCGCTTCGTCGACACGCAGGCGCGCGGGCCGTACGCGCTGTGGCACCACACGCACGACTTCGAGCCGCTCGCCGGCGGCACGCTGATGCGCGACACGGTCCGCTATCGGCTGCCGGCGGGGCCGCTGGGCGCGCTGCTCGGCGGCGCGCGCGTCGAGGCGACCGTGAACCGGATCTTCGATTTCCGTGCGCGCAGCATCGACGAGCGCTTCGGCTCGTCTTCGGGCGCGGACGAGCGCGCCGGTGCCGAGGCGGCGCCCGCCCGCGCTTCACCGGCCGGGGCGTGAGCGCGCTCGCGCAGCACCTGCCCGACCTCGCGCTCGCCGCCGCGCTGGCGTGGGGCGCGGGCCTGCGGCTGTACCTGGTCGTGTTCCTGTTCGGGCTCGCGGGGCGGCTCGGCGTGCTGCCGCTGCCCGAGCACCTGCAGCTGCTCTCGCACCCGCTCGTGCTCGGCGCGGCGGGGTTCATGGCCGCGGTCGAGCTCTTCGCCGACAAGCTGCCGTGGCTCGACAGCGTCTGGGACGTCCTGCATACGCTGATCCGTATCCCCGCCGGCGCGGCGCTCGCCGCGGCCGCGTTCGGCGACTCGGGTGCCGCGACCGCGCTCGCCGCGGCGCTGCTCGGCGGCTCGCTGACCGCCGCGACGCACTTCACGAAGGCGGGCACGCGCGCCGCGGTGAACGCTTCGCCCGAGCCGTTCTCCAACGTCGCGGTCTCGCTCGGCGAGGACGCGCTGGTGCTCGGCGGCAGCTGGCTCGCGGCCGCGCACCCGGCGATCTTCCTCGTGCTCCTGGCGGTCTTCGTGGCCGGGATCGTGCTCGCGCTGCGGGTGCTCGTGCAGGGGGCACGCCGATTGCTGCGGCGCGCGCCGCCGCCCGGCGCCTGAGCGGCGCGCCGCTCCCGGCACGGCGCCGCGTCGCACGCCCCGCCCCCGGCCCCGCGTCGCACGCCCCGCGCCGACTTCCATTCGCGACGCCCGGCGCGGGTTCGCGACGTCGAATCGGCGCTTCGTCGCACGCGCGCACCGCCGCGGCGGCGCGGCGCGAGGATGTCGACGTCGATTCCGACGTTCACCTTCAGGCCGCCCCATGAAAACGACCCCGTTCGCCGTCGCCTTCGCCTTGTGCGCCACCGTCGCCGCGCCGCCCGCCGCCCGTGCCTTCGAGGCCGGGTGGTCTTCCGTCGAGATCGCGCCGGCGGCGGCCGGCGCCCCACCCACGACGGTCGCGCTGTTCTATCCGACAGCGGCCGCGAGCGCGCGCCCGATCCCGATGGGACCCTTCACGGTCACGGTCGCGCCGCGCGCCGCGCCGACCGAGTCGGTCAGGGGCCTGATCGTGCTCAGCCACGGCACCGGCGGCAGCGAGCTCGGCCACGCCAGCCTCGCGCAGGCGCTCGCGCGCCACGGATACCTGGTCGCGGCGGTCCGCCATCCGGGCGACCACTGGCAGGACCGCACGCTGCTCGCCGAATCGCCGCGGCGCTACTTCGACGAGCGGCCGCGCCAGGCGAGCCGGGTCGTCGACGCGCTGCTCGCGAGCCCTCAGTGGTCCGCGCGGATCGCACGCGACGCCGACGGCCCGCGCGTGGGCGCGGTCGGGCACTCGGCGGGCGGCTACACGGTGCTCGCGCTCGCCGGCGCGCGGCCCGACGTCGCACGCATCGTCGAGCACTGCGCGACCGAGCGGGCGCGCGATCCGATCTTCTGCGGCATGGGCGGATCACCCGCCGGGCGCACGGCGCCCGACGCGGTCGCACCGGCCCGTTCGGCGAGAGTTGCCGATTCCGCGAGCGGTGCCGGTGCCGCGAAGGACGTCGCCGCGGACGGGCGATCCGCGAACGTCGCCGGCCCGTCGCCGCGCGACCCGCGCGTGCGCGCGGTCGTGGCGCTCGCGCCGGTGGGCGTCGTCCTCGACGCGTCGTCGCTCGCGTCGATCGCGATCCCGGTCGCCGTCTACGGGGCCGAGCTCGATCGCTTCCTCGTCCCCGAGTTCCACGCGCGGCGCGTGGCCGGGCTCGTGCCCGGCGTCGAATCGCACCCGGTGGCGGGCGCGGGGCACTTCGCGTTCCTCGACACGCCGGCGTGGGAGATTCCTTCAGAGGATGGCGACGTCCGCTGGAACCCGCCGGGGTTCGACCGTGCGGCATTCCTCGCGCGGCTGGCGGCCGAGCTTCCCGCGTTCTTCGATCGCGTGTTCGAGCGCCGCGGGCACTGAGCCCGGGCCGCCCGCACCACTAAATAGCGTGGAAAATCGAAGGGTTACCACAAGATGTTGTAGCTTTTTCGCATCTAGATCTTGGGGTCGAAACCCCTCCCGACCACAAGATATTGCGTTCGACGCAAATTTCGGAACGCACGAAAACGGGGCGTTCGAACGGCGGAACGGGGGCTGCGGACGGCGTTCGCTGCGTCGGCGAAAACGCAACGCCGGGCCCGGGCGGGCGCGATCGGAGGCGGCCGCCGGCGGGCGGGTCAGGTCAGGACGGGGGGCCGGGTTCCCGTGCTAAGTTTTTGATTTTTTTGGTGGGCGGCACAGGGTTCGAACCTGTGACCCCTGCCGTGTGAAGGCAGTGCTCTACCGCTGAGCTAGCCGCCCGGGGACCCGGAAGGCCGCGATTGTACACCACCCGTGCGTGGTCGTTGCCGGCGCACCGGGCGCCCGATGCGACGCACCATCGCCGGAACGAGCGAATCGTGTTTGCGCCGCATCAATGTCGACGCCGCACGGCGGCGCTAATCTTTCGCCTGACCGACGCGCGAAGCGCTGGAAGTGCAGCGGCGTCCGCGCGAAAATGCCGGCTTCCAAATTTCTTCGATCGCCGCTCCGCGTGGAGCGGTCGCCCTCGGATTCGCCTGGAGACACGCACAGTGAAAATCGAGAACATCCTCGCCGCCCTTCCCGAGCAGGAAGTGACGACCGACGTACTCATCGAGAAGTACGCGAAAGGCGAGGAACAGACCGCCCACGACATCCGCCTGCGCGTCGCGCGCGCGCTCGCCACGGTGGAAGCGCCGGCCGATCGCGAGCGCTGGGAAGGCGAGTTCCTGTGGGCGATGGAGAACGGCTTCGTCCCCGCGGGCCGCATCAACTCGGCCGCCGGCACCGATCTCGCCGCCACGCTGATCAACTGCTTCGTGCAGCCGATCGGCGACGCGGTCTGGGGCTACGACGAGCACGGCACCCCCGGCATCTACGCGGCGCTGCAGGAGGCGGCCGAGACGATGCGCCGCGGCGGCGGCGTCGGCTACGACTTCTCCACGATCCGTCCGCGCGGCGCGTTCGTGAAGGGAACGCACTCGCGCGCGTCGGGCCCCATCTCCTACATGCGCGTGTACGACAAGAGCTGCGAGACGCTCGAGTCCGCCGGCGCGCGCCGCGGCGCGCAGATGGGCGTGCTGCGCGTGGACCACCCCGACATCGAGGAGTTCGTCCACGCCAAGCGCGACGGCTCGCTCACCAACTTCAACATGTCGGTGGCGGTCACCGACACCTTCATGGCCGCCGTGGAGGCCGACGGCGAGTTCGAGCTCGTGCACGAGGCGCCGCCCTACGACATCGACGCCGCACGCAAGCGCGACGACGGCCGCTGGGTCTATCGCAGCATCCGCGCGCGCGAGCTGTGGGACCAGATCATGCGCTCCACGTACAACCACGCGGAGCCGGGCGTCATCTTCATCGACAAGGTCAACCGCGACAACAACCTGGCTTACTGCGAGACGATCCACGCGAGCAATCCCTGCGGCGAGCAGTACCTGCCTCCGTACGGCTGCTGCGACCTCGGCAGCCTGAACCTCACGCGCCTCGTCAACGACCCGTTCGGCGATTCGCCGAGCTTCGACTTCGAGCGCATGCGCCGCGTCACCGCGATCGCGATCCGCGCGCTCGACAACGTCCTCGACCTCACCATGTGGCCGCTGCCCGCGCAGGACCGCGAGGCCAAGGACAAGCGCCGCGTCGGCCTGGGCTTCACCGGGCTGGGCAACGCGCTCACGATGATGAAGCTGCGCTACGACAGCGACGCCGCGCGCACCGTGGCCGAGAACATCGCGCGCGACATGCGCGACTGCGCCTACGAGACCTCGGTCGCGCTCGCGATGGAGAAGGGCGCGTTCAAGCTCTTCGACGCCGACAAGTACCTCGCCGAGCCGCACGCGGCCTCGCGCCTGCCGGACACCCTGAAGGCGCAGATCCGCACCTTCGGCATCCGCAACTCGCACCTGATGTCGATCGCGCCCACGGGCACGATCTCGATCGCGTTCGCCGGCAACGCGTCCGGCGGCATCGAGCCCGCGTTCTCCTGGACGTACACGCGCAAGAAGCGCATGCCCGACGGCAGCAAGCGCGAGTACGAGGTCGAGGACTTCGCGTACCGCCTGTACCGCCACCTCGGCGGCAACCCGCAGGCGCTGCCCGACTACTTCGTGTCCGCGATGCAGATCGACGCGCTCGACCACATGCGCATGAGCGCCGCGGTCCAGCCGTACATCGATTCCGCCATCAGCAAGACGGTCAACGTCGCCGAAGACTACCCGTACGACGAGTTCAAGGCGCTGTACCTCGAGGCGTGGCGCGCGGGCCTGAAGGGGATCACCACGTACCGGCCGAACTCCGTGATCGGCTCGGTGCTGTCGGCGCCGACGGTGACCACGCCGGCGCTGCCGCAGGACCTGAAAGACGACCCGAACCGCCGCCTGCGCCTGGAGAAGGTGCCGCAGCCCGCGCTCGCGTCGCTGCGCTGGCCGGGCCGCCCGCAGCTGCCCGCGGGCAACCTCGCGTGGTCGTTCATGGTCGAGCCGCTCGACGGCCGCGCGTCGTTCGCGATCTTCATCGGCCAGACCGACGAAGCCTTCCAGCGCCGCGACGGCACGCTGGGCATCCTGTCGGTGCCGTTCGAGACCTGGGTCAACGGCAACGAGCAGCCGCGCGGCATGGGGGCGATCGCCAAGGCGCTGTCGATGGACATGCGCTCCAACGACCGCGCCTGGCTCAAGCTCAAGCTCGACGCGCTCGCCAAGGCCAAGGACGAGCAGCCGCTGCAGATGGCGTGCCCGCCGGGCGGCGAGCTGCAGTGGAAGCCGGGCATCGTCGCGGCGTTCGCCGACATCGTGCGCTACCGCTGCGAGGAGCTCGGCGTGTTCGACGCGATCGACGGCCAGGCCACGCCGATGATCGACGCGATGATCTTCGCGGCCGAGCCCAAGTCCGGCCCGCTGGGCACGCTGTCCTGGACCGCCGACATCCTCAACCCGGCCACCGGCGACGACTTCGTGCTCGGCGTGAAGGAGCTGCAGCTGCCCGACGGCACGCGCCGCCCGTACTCGATCTGGCTCGCCGGCGACTACCCGCGCGTGCTCGACGGCCTGTGCAAGATCCTGTCGCTCGACATGCGCGTCGTCGACGTCAACTGGGTCGGCCTGAAGCTGCGCAAGCTGCTCAGCTTCGGCGAGCTCAACGGCTCGTTCTGGGCGCAGGTGCCGGGCGAGGTGCGCCAGCAGGTGTGGCCGAGCACGGTCGCGTACCTGGCCGCGCTGATCCTGAACCGCTACAAGGTGCTCGGGCTGATGGACGCCGAGGGCCGCGCGATCGGCGGTGCCGGCGCGCTCGCGATCCCCGAGGCCAACGTCGCGCCCGCGCAACCGCAGCAGCAGGCGCTGATCGCGGGGCAGGCGTGCCCGTCGTGCGGCGCGCACGCGTACATCAAGCGCGACGGCTGCATGTTCTGCACGGCGTGCGGGCACCAGGGGGAGTGCGGCTGAGTCGCGGCATCGCCGGCGCGCCGAACTCGCGTGCCGGCCCGCGTCGGCGCGGCCCGCGCCCCCGGCTCAGTGCAGGGCCGACAGGAACTGTCTGAGCTCGGGCGTCTGCGGCGCACCGAAGAGCTGTTCGGGCGGTCCCATCTCGTGGATGCGGCCGGCGTGCATGAAGACGACGCGGTCGGCCACCTTGCGGGCGAATCCCATCTCGTGGGTCACCATCAGCAGGGTCATGCCGTCGCGCGCGAGGTCTTCCACCACCTTCAGCACCTCGCCCACCAGTTCGGGGTCGAGCGCCGAGGTGATCTCGTCGCACAGCAGCACCGAAGGGTCCATCGCCAGTGCGCGCGCGATCGCCACGCGTTGCTGCTGCCCGCCGGAGAGCTGATCGGGCCAGGCGTCGAACTTCTCCGCCAGGCCCACGCGCTGCAGCAGGGCGCGGGCGCGCGATTCCGCTTCCGGGCCCTTGCGCCCCTTGACCAGGCCCGGCGCCAGCATGACGTTTCGGCCCACGCTCAGGTGCGGAAACAGGTTGAAGCTCTGGAAGATCATGCCCACGTGCTGGCGCAGTTCGCGCATCGCGGCCGCGTCGTCGTGCCGCAATGCCTGGCCGTCGACCGTGAGCGTGCCCTGCTGGAACGCCTCGAGCCCGTTGATGCACCGAAGCAGCGTGCTCTTGCCCGATCCGCTCTTGCCGATGATCGCGATCACCTCGCCGCGCTGCACTTGCAGGTCGATGCCCTTGAGCACCTCGAGTTCGCCGTAGCGCTTGCGCAGCGCACCGATGGCAACGATGGGGTTCTCAGTGCCCACGGCGCAGGCTCCTCTCGAGTCGACGGCTCCACGCGGACACCGGCCAGCAGAGCGCGAAATAGAGCAGCGCCACGCAGGCATAGACGGTGAAGGGGCGGAAGGTGGCGTTGGTGATCATCGTGCCCGCCTTGGTCAGCTCCACGAAACCGATGACCGAGGCCAGCGCCGTGCCCTTGATCACCTGAACCAGGAAGCCCACCGTCGGCGGCACCGCGATGCGCAGCGCCTGCGGGCCGATCACCCAGCGCAGCTGCTCGCGAAGCGAGAGCGCCAGGCTGGCGCTCGCCTCCCACTGCCCCTTGGGCACGGCGTCGACGCAGCCGCGCCAGATCTCGGCCAGGAAGGCGCTGGTGTACAGGGTCAGCGCCAGGCCGGCGGCGAACCAGGCGGACACGTCCAGCCCCAGCAGCGAGAGCCCGAAGTACGCGAGGAAGAGCTGCATGAGCAGCGGCGTCCCCTGGAACAGCTGCACGTAGAGCGCCACGCCGCGTTCCGCGCCGGGCCAGCGCGCGATGCGCGACACCAGCAGCGCCAGGCCGACGAGGCCGCCCCCCGCGAAGGCGATCAGCGACAGCAGCACGGTCCAGCGCGCCGCCAGCAGCAGGTTGCGGACGATGTCCCAGAGCGAGAACTCGACCACGATGCGTCCGCCGCCTAGCGTCCGAAGATGAAGCGCGGGCCCGCCCAGCGCAGCAGCTGACGCAGGCTCACCGCCAGCGTCAGGTACAGCAGCGTCGCCAGGATGTAGGACTCGAACGCCCGGAAGTTTCGGCTCTGGATCAGATTGGCGAAATAGCTCAGCTCCTGGGCTGCGATCTGGCCGCACACCGCCGAGCCCAGCATCACGATGACGATCTGGCTGGTCATGGCCGGCCACACGCGCGAGAGGGACGGCGGCAGGACGATGCGCGTGAACACCTGGGCTCGCGTCAGTGCCAGGCTGAGGCCGGCCTCGACCTGTCCCCTCGGGGTGGACTCGATGCCCGCCCGCACGATCTCGGCCGCGTAGGCGCCCAGGTTGATCACCATCGCCAGTACCGAGGCCGCTTCGGGCGACAGGCGTACCCCGAGGCTGGGCAACCCGAAGAACAGGAAGAACAGCTGAACGATGAACGGGGTGTTGCGGATCAGCTCGACGTAGCCCGCGACCGCCAGCGCCAGCGGGCGCGGCCCCCAGGTCCGTGCCCAGGCGCAGGCGACGCCCAGGCCGAGCCCGAGGGCGGCCGAGATCGCGGTCAGCGCGGCCGTGGTCCCCATGCCGCGCAGCAGCAGGGGCCACTCGGCCAGCACGGCGCCGAAGTCGAGCGTCACCATGGGCAGCTCTCGGACCCGGTTCAGTTCGGCAGGTCGCCCGCGGGGCGCCCGAGCCACTTCCTGGCCAGCGCGTCGAGCTCGCCGGCCGCCTTGGCCGCCGCGATGATTTCGTTGACCTTGGCGCGCAGCTTGTCCTCTCCCTTGGCGACGCCGATGAAGTTGGGCGAGTCCTTGATCAGCAGCTTGAATTCGGCGCCGAGCTGCGGATTGCGCTGCATCATGTTGCCGGCCACGGACGCGCCGGTGGCGATGACCTGCACCTGGCCCGAGACGAAGGCCGAGACGGTGGCGTTGTTGTCCTCGAAGCGCTTGATGTCGGCCTTCGGCGGCGCGAGCCTGGTGAGTTCCATGTCCTCGATCGCGCCCCGGGTCACGCCGACGCTCTTGTCCGCCAGATCGGCGAAGCTCTTGACGGGCAGGCTCCTGGCTGCGAACACCGCCTGGAAGAACGGCGAGTAGGCCGCGGTGAAGTCGATCACCTTTTCGCGTTCGGGGTTCTTGCCCAGCGTCGAGATCACGAGCTGCGCCTTCCGGGTCTGCAGATACGGGATGCGGTTGGCGCTGGTCACGGGCAGCAGCTCGACCTTGACCCCGAGCTTGGACCCGATCAGGTTCGCCACGTCGACGTCCAGGCCCTGCGGCTTCAGGTCGGTGCCGACGAAGCCGTACGGCGGGAAGTCGGTCGGAATCGCGATCGTGATCGCCTTCTTCGCCATCACCTCGTCGAGGGCGGTCTGGGCCGGCGCGGCCAGGGGCGCGAGCGCGAGGGCCGCCAGGCCCAGTGCGACGAGCTGTCGACGTTGCATTTTCACTTCTCCTTCGGGACGCGGCGTTTCGCCACGGGGTTAGCGGAACGTTCGCGCGCGCCCGCTGCGGGCATCAGGGCCGCACGCAGCCGGGCGGCGGGGTCTTCGACCGAGGGGTGGCGCAGGTGCTCGGCCACTTCGCGGATGTGGTCGCGCACGAACACGGCGGCCCGCGCGATCTCGCCCGCCTCGAGCGCGGCGACGATGCGCGCGTGATCGGCGCAGGACCGCGTGGCGTCGTGCGTGCTCTGGTACAGCGACGCGATCAGCGTCGTGCGTGCCGTCAGATCCCTCAGGATGTCGGCCAGCAGCGCATTGCCGATGCACTCGGCCAGGCAGACGTGGAACTCTCCCAGCAGGTAGCTGCGCCGACCGGCATCGCCCTCGCGGATCGCGCTGCGTTCCTGCGCCACGTGCCGCTTGAGGCGACGAACCTGCGCGGCCGGAAGCGGACCTTCGAGCGACTGCACCAGCCCGGTCTCGATGGCGACACGGGCGCCGAACGCGTCGCGGGCTTCTTCCTCGGACGGTTGCACGACGGTCCAGCCACGCCGGGCGCTGACTTCGACCATGCCTCGGGCCGACAGGCGCGACAGCGCTTCCCGCACCAGGGTGCGGCTGACGCCGAACAGGTCGGCCAGCGGCTGCTCTCCGAGATGCTGGCCGGCGCCGACGCGGCCGGCCAGGATCGCATCGACGATCCGGTCGGCGATGGCGTCCGGGCTTCGCACCGCGGGGGCGTCGAGAGTGAGCGGCATGGTGCGGACTTGTGCGGATCTGGTGCGTCGCGCTCCATCGGGGCGCGGGGCGCGGACTCGTTGGGCATGCGAAGTCTGTATGCAGCACGTGTGTGCAATAGGCGTGCCATCGTGGTGGCGGCAGACCGCGCCGTCGCCCGGCGTCGATCGGAGGTCGTCCGGCGCCAGGCACCCCGGCCTGGCACCGCCGCGAGCGCGACGGATGCGAGACTCCCGGGTGCGTGCCGACTTCGTCGCGTTCGTTCGTCTGTCGCTACCGTCGCCTGTCGACGCGTGCTCCTGTCGACGCGTGCTCCTGTCGACGCGTGCTCCTGTCGACGTGTGCCACTGTCGACGTGTGCCACTGTCGACGTGTGCCACTTGACCCTCAGGTCGATCGGTAGGACGCTCCGTCACGCGTCGCCTCGCCGCCCACCCGAACTTCTTCGTCGAGGCCCCCGGATCGGAAGGATGCCCGCAATGCCCTCGTCGAGAATCCGCCTGGCGGCCGCGCTGGCCGCCCTCATGTTCGTCGCCCCCTTGTTCGCGCAGCCGATCCAGGCGTTCCCGAAGATCGCGGACATGTACCGGATGATCGATCCGACCGATCCGTACCGCACCGTCGTCAGCGGACTGTTCCGGCAGACGGTCAAGGTCGGCGACGTCGAGCGCTCGTTCCTCGTCTACATCGCGAAGGACAACGCGCAGTACCAGCCCTACCTCTTCATCGTGCCCGACGCCCGGCAGGATCCGGTCGCGGTTCTGGACAAGGGCGGCTGGAAGAGGGTCGCGGACGAGCACGGGATGATCGTGATCGTCGCCGAGACGCCCGACCGGCGCTGGACGCTCGAGCGCGACCTCGGGTACCTGAACAAGGTGTACGCGCTCAGCCACGAGCGCAACTGGTACAACGCGCAGAAGGGCAACAACTACCTGGCCGCCTACGGCGACGCCGCGTCGCTGACCCAGGCCTGGGCGATGAAGGCCCCGGCCAACTTCTGCTCGTTCGCCACGTTCGGGGCGGTGTCGGTCGACGCCGATTTCAGGAAGAAGGCCGGCGACGCGCCGTCCGAGCTGAAGTCCGTGCCGATGAAGGACGTGCCGATGCCGGTCTGGATGTTCGTCCCGAAGCTGAACGACGACGCGAAGGCGCAGCTCGAGTACTGGAAGGCGGCGAACAAGGCCGTCGGCCCGCGGTTGTCCGACGCCGACACGACCGGCCTGTTCCTCGCGAACACGAACGGCATCGACACCCTGATCGACGAGCAGGACCTGCTCGCGCAGACCCGCTACACGGTGACCGCGGACGCCGCGGCGCTGAACCCCAAGCGCGCGCAGACCGTCTGGAAGTTCCTGTCCGCCGTGGTCAGGCCGGTCGCGCTCGCGAACGGCGACCTGCGCGCCGCCCGCTCCACCGAGCAATGGGGGGCGGTGAAGAGGACGATCGTCGTCGACGGCGTCACGCGCTACTGGATCGAGTTCGTTCCGAAGACGCTTCGCAAGACCGCGGGCGACAAGGCGCCGCTGCTCGTCTACCTTCACGGCAACAACAACACCGCCGAGGCGATCATCGACCGGACCGAGATCTTCAAGGCGGCGAACGAGCGCGGCTTCATCGCGGTCGTTCCTACCGGATCGCTCTACAACAGCGCGAAGCAGATGCCCAATCCGCGCTGGAACCTGAGCGAGAAGGCCGACGAGTGGAACGACTACGCGTTCATCCGGGCCATGATCCGGGACGTGACCGGGCGCACGCCGGTCGACGCGAGCCGGATCTACCTGTCGGGGCAGTCGTACGGCTCGATGGCGACGCAGGCGTTCTCGCTGCGCATGAACGACGTCGTCGCGGCGGGCGCCTCCACCGCCGCGTTCCTGATCGGCGAGGACCGCGCGCTGCTGAAGTCGCCGCAAGTCCTCGAAGGAAACCGGGTGCCGATCTTCATGATCATCGGCGAACGCGACATGCCGATCTTCCTCGATCCAAAGGACACCGAGCTCAACGTCTCGTACTGGATCGAGCGCAACGCGGCCGGCCGCTACGCCGCGCCCGCGGGCACCTACAAGGACGGGCGCTACAACGTGACCGTGTGGGCCAACGCGGACGGCGTGCCGCTGGTGCAATACGCGAAGGTCGACGAGAAGCCGCACACGCCGCTGCCGATGGACAACTTCCTCATGTACGACACCTGGCTGTCGAAGTGGAGCCGGGGGGCCGACGGCGTGTTGTACTACATGGGAAAGGCGGTGAGGTGAACGCGGCGATGCCCGCCACGAATCAGGCGAGGGCCGCGCGTGCCCGCGGGCACGCCGCGCGATCCGGCTGAACCGATCCCCGTCGCCGCGAAGGCGTCACGATCCGACTCGGAGGTACGAAAAACCATGGCTGTCCCGAACGATTCCCCGGCGCTCGCCGACCCGCGCCTGTTCCGCCAGCAGTGCTACGTCGACGGCGCGTGGTGCGACGCCGACTCGGGCGCGACGATCGCGGTGACCAATCCGGCGACCGGCGCGGTGATCGGCCGCGTGCCGTCGATGGGCGCCGCCGAGACGCGGCGCGCGATCGCCGCGGCCGACGCCGCGATGCCGGCGTGGCGCGCGAAGACCGCGAAGGAGCGCGCCGCGGTGCTGCGCCGCTGGCACGACCTGATGATGGCGAACCAGGAAGACCTCGCGCGGCTGATGACGGCCGAGCAGGGCAAGCCGCTGGTCGAGTCGCGCGGCGAGATCGCTTACGCGGCGTCGTTCATCGAGTGGTTCGCCGAGGAAGCCAAGCGCGTGTACGGCGACACGATCCCGGCGCCGCTGGCCGACAGGCGCATCGTCGTGATCAAGCAGCCGATCGGCGTGTGCGCGGCGATCACGCCGTGGAACTTCCCGGCGGCGATGATCACGCGCAAGGCCGGCCCGGCGCTGGCCGCCGGCTGCGCGATGGTCCTCAAGCCCGCGAGCGCGACGCCGTTCTCGGCACTGGCCCTCGCCGAACTGGCCGAGCGCGCGGGGCTGCCCGCGGGGCTGTTCTCGGTGGTCACCGGATCGGCCACCGCGGTCGGCGGCGAGATGACGTCGAACCCGACGGTGCGCAAGCTCAGCTTCACCGGCTCCACCGAGATCGGCAAGGTGCTGCTGCGCCAGTGCGCCGACACCGTCAAGAAGACGTCGATGGAACTCGGCGGCAACGCGCCGTTCATCGTGTTCGACGACGCCGACCTCGACGCCGCGGTGGAAGGGGCGCTGGCGTCGAAGTACCGCAACGCCGGCCAGACCTGCGTGTGCGCGAACCGCATCCTCGTGCAGGACGGCGTCTACGACGCGTTCGCCGCGAAGCTCGCGGCGAAGGTGTCGGCGCTGAAGGTCGGCAACGGCGCGGACCCGGGCGTCGTGATCGGGCCGCTGATCGACGACGCCGCGGTCGCGAAGGTCGAGGAGCACGTCGCCGACGCGCTCGCGAAGGGCGCGCGCGTCGTCACCGGCGGCCGGCGCCACGCGCTCGGAGGCCTGTTCTACGAGCCGACGATCCTCGCCGACGTCGACACCTCGATGAAGGTCACGCGCGAGGAGACGTTCGGTCCGGTGGCGCCGCTGTTCCGCTTCGCCGACGAGGCGCAGGCGATCCGCATGGCCAACGACACCGAGTTCGGCCTGGCGTCGTACTTCTACGCGCGCGACCTCGGGCGCGTGTGGCGCGTCTCGGAGGCGCTCGAGTACGGCATGGTCGGCGTCAACAGCGGCATCATCTCCAACGAGGTCGCGCCGTTCGGCGGCGTGAAGGCGTCGGGCCTGGGCCGCGAAGGGTCGAAGTACGGCATCGAGGACTACCTCGTGATCAAGTACCTGTGCATGGGCATCTGACGTGAAGACCTACCAGCACTTCATCGACGGGCAGTACGTCGATCCGCTCGGCGGCGAGTGGATCGACACGGTCAATCCCTACACCGGGCAGGCGTGGGCGCGCGTGCCGAAAGGCTGCGCGCGCGACGTCGACCGCGCGGTGCAGGCCGCGCACCGGGCGATGACGACCGGCCCGTTCGCGCGCATGACGCCGACCCAGCGCGGCAAGCTGATGCTGCGGCTCGCGGACCTCGTGGCGGCCAACGCGCAGCGGCTCGCCGAGGTCGAGGTGCGCGACAACGGCAAGCTGTACTCGGAGATGAAGGGTCAGCTCGACTACCACCCCGAGTGGTGGCGCTACTACGGCGGCCTGGCGGACAAGCTCGAAGGCTCGGTGATGCCGATCGACAAGCCCGACCACTTCGCGTTCACCACGCACGAGCCGGTCGGCGTCGTCGGCGCGCTCACCGCGTGGAACTCCCCGCTGCTGTTCGTCGCGTGGAAGTGCGCCCCGGCCATCGCCGCGGGCTGCGCCGTGGTCGTCAAGCCGTCGGAGTTCGCGTCGGCGTCCACGCTCGAGTTCGCGGCGCTGACCCGCGAGGCCGGTTTTCCGGACGGTGTGTTCAACGTCGTCACGGGCCTGGGCGCGGCGGCCGGCGCCGCGCTGGTCGATCACCCCGACGTCGCCAAGATCACGTTCACGGGTTCGGACTCGACGGGTCGGCAGATCTACGCGCAGGCCGCCCGGACGATGAAGCGCGTGACGCTGGAGCTCGGGGGGAAGTCGCCGAACATCGTGTTCGAGGATTGCGACCTGGGCAAGGCGGCCGCCGGCGTCATCTCCGGGATCTTCGCCGCCACCGGGCAGACCTGCATCGCGGGGTCGCGGCTGCTCGTCCAGAACTCGATCCGCGAGGCCTTCACGCAGCGCGTCGTCGAGCTCGGCGCGAGCGCGCGCAAGGGCGACCCGATGAGCCCCGACACCAACATCGGCCCGGTCACGACGCCGCCGCAGTATCGAAAGATCCTCGACTACATCGACGTCGCGCGCCGCGAGGGCGCGCGCTGCGTGCTCGGCGGCGAGCCCGCGGCCGGGATGCCGGGCGGGCAGTTCGTCGAGCCGACGATCTTCGTCGACGTGACGCCGCAGATGCGGATCGCGCGCGAGGAGGTCTTCGGGCCGGTGCTCTCGATCATCGGCTTCGACGACGAGGAGGAGGCGATCCGCCTGGCCAACGACACGATCTACGGCCTGGCCGCGGGCGTCTGGACCGAGAACATGGGCCGCGCGGTGAGGATGTCGCGCGCGCTGAGGGCCGGCACGGTGTGGGTGAACACCTATCGCGCCGTCAGCTTCATGATGCCCTTCGGCGGCATGAAGCAGTCGGGGATCGGTCGCGAGAGCGGCGTCGAGTCGATTCGCGCGTACCTCGAGACCAAGAGCACGCTGATCTCGTTCGCCGAGGGGGCGCCGGCGAACCCGTTCGTATTGCGCTGAGCGGAGCGGCCGCGTCGGCGGCGCCCGACCGTTCCGTCCGGCGCGTGGGCGCTCGGTCCGGCGTGGGCGCTCGGTCCGGCGCGGGTCCGCTCGGTCCGGCGCGGGTCCGCTCGGTCCGGCGCGGGTCCGCTCAGGTGCGCGGGTCCGCTCAGTCCGGCACGCGTCGGCTCACCCACGCGTGCACCGCGGTGTGGTCCGCGCCGTCGCCCAGCGCCCGCTCGGCGTCCCGGGCCACGTCCAGCGTCTTGCGCGCGAACTCGCCGGGCGATCCCATGCGGTCGATGAAGCCGACCGCGGTCTCGACGTCCTTGCGCATCAGCGCGAGCGCGAAGCCGGAGTCGTAACGGCCCGACAGCATGAAGTTCTCGACCTTGTGCTCGGTCGTGTTGTTCTTCCCGGTCGACGCGTTGAACACGCTGTTGACCACGTGCGGGTCGATGCCGAACCGGCGCGCCGCGACCAGCGCCTCGCTGACGGCGATCAGGCCGGCCGCCGAGACGTAGTTGTTCAGCGCCTTGACCGCGTGGCCGGCGCCGGCGTCGCCGACGTGGATCAGCGTCCGGCCCAGGGCTTCGAGCACGGGGCGCGCCCGCGCGACGTCGGCCTCGCGGCCGCCGATCATGATCGACAGCGAACCGTCGACCGCGCGCCTGACGCCGCCCGACACCGGCGCGTCGAGGAATCCGACGCCGGCAGCCTCGAGCCGTTGCGCATTGACGCGCGAGCACGAGGGGTCGGACGACCCCATGTCGACGAGCAGCGTGCCGGCGGCCAGCGCCGCGGCGAGCCCGGCCGAGCCCCAGAGCAGCGCGTCGACCGCCTCGCTGTCCGGCAGCATCAGGATCACGACCTCCGCGTCGCGCGCCGCGCCGCGGGCCGACTCGGCACGCGTGAACCCGTCGATCGCGTCCAGGTCGCGACCGGCGTCGGGGGCGAGGTCGAGGCCGGCGACGCGAAAGCCGGCCCGCAGCAGGTTGCGCGCCATCGGCGCGCCCATCTTGCCGAGCCCCACGAGGCCGATACGGACGTCTCCCACGTCAGGCTCCGATCGCGCCGGCGGCGGCCAGTGCCGCGATCTCCCCGGCCGAGAACCCCGCCGCGGCGAGAACGTCCTTGGTGTCCTGCCCGACTCCGACCGCGAGCTCCGGCCGGTAGCCGCGCTCGCCGTCGATGCGGATCGGCGTGCCGACCGCGGTCAGCGACGTGCCGTTGACGGGCATCGGCTCGTGCAGGCCGAGGGTGCGGACCTGCTCGTCGCGCAGCAGCGTGGAGAGGTCGTTGACCGCGCTCACCGGCACGCCGGCGGCGCGCAGCGTCGCGACGACTTCCGAGGTCTCGCGCGCACGCGTCACCGACGCGATCGCCTCGTGCAGCGCCTCGCGGTTCGCGACGCGGTCCGCGTTGCGCGCGAAGCGGGGATCGCGCGCGAGCTCTGGAACGCCCAGCGCCGCGGCGAGCTTCTGGAACATGCGGTCGGCGCCGCAGCCGATGAACACGTGCGCGTCGGCGCTCTCGAAGACCTCGTAAGGCGCGAGCATCGCGGTGGCCGAACCCATGCGGCGCGGGAGCTTGCCGCTGGCGCTGTAGTTGGCGATCGGATTGGTCATCCACGCCATCCCGGTCTCGAGCAGCGAGGTGTCGACGCGCGCGCCTTCGCCCGTCTGCCTGCGCCGCGTCACCGCCGCGAGGATCCCGATCACCGACCACAGCGCGGTCCCCATGTCGACCAGCGAGACGCCCACGCGCGCGGGCGGCTGCCCGTCGTGCCCGTTCACGGACATGATGCCCGCGTAGGCCTGGATCAGCGGGTCGTAGCCGGGCAGCGCGGCGAGCGGCCCGAAATTGCCGAACGCGCTGATCGCGCAGTAGATCAGCCCCGGGCAGGCGGGCGCGAGCGCGTCGTAGCCGAGCCCGCGCTCCTCGGCGCTGCCGGGCTTGAGCGAGTGCACGAGGACGTCGCCGGGGCGCAGCAGGCGCTTCAGGACCTCGCGGCCGAGCGGGTGGTCGAGGTCGAGCGCGAGGCTGCGCTTGCCGCGATTGAACGTCGCGTAGGTGGGCGACATCGCGCTGCCGAGCTGGGGCGTCCAGTGGCGGGTGTCGTCGCCGGCGCCGGGGCGCTCGATCTTGACGACGTCGGCGCCGAGGTCCGCGAGGACCTGGGTGCAGTAGGGGCCGGCGACGTTCTGCGTGAGGTCGACGACGCGCTGGCTGGAAAGTGGCTTCATGAGACGGGCGCGCACGAGCGGCGTTGGAGGGGGAGAAAACGATTCTCCCAGAAAAATGAGGGGTTCCGATCTGTGGCATCATCGCCCACGCTGCCCGGCCGCCCGCCGCTTCGAGGAGGATCCGCGATGACTCAATCCCAGCGCAGCCTGCCCAGGCCGACGCCGGAGACCCGGCACTTCTGGGAGGGCGCGGCCCGCGGAGAGCTGCTGCTGCAGCGCTGCGACGATTGCCGGCACGCCTACTTTCCGCCGCGCCCGTTCTGCCCGCGCTGCGCGTCGCGCTCGGTCAGCGTCTTCCGGGCCAGTGGCCGTGCGTCGCTGTACAGCTACGTGATCAGCCACCGTCCGGCCCCGGGCTTCGAGCCGCCGTACTCGATCGCCGTCGTCGAACTCGAGGAGGGGCCGCGGATGATGACCAACGTCGTCGACTGCCCCCAGACCCCCGAGGCGCTGCGGCTCGACATGCCGCTGCAGGTGAAGTTCGAGCGCGTCTCGGATCAGTGCGCGCTGCCGCTGTTCCGGCCCTCCGAGGAGTCCGCGTCGTGAAGCCGGGCTCGATCGCGATCGTCGGCGCCGCCGAGACCACCGGCCTGGGCGTCATTCCGGACCTCTCCGAGATCCAGCTGCACGCCGACGCCGCGCTGAACGCGCTCGCCGACGCCGGGCTGAAGCCCTCCGACATCGACGGCTTCGCCACCGCCGAGTACCGCCCCACCGCCATCGCGAACTACCTGGGCATCACGCCGAAGTGGGTCGACGGCACCAGCGTCGGCGGCTGCTCGTTCATGCTTCACGTGCGTCACGCGGCGGCCGCGATCGCGGCCGGCTACTGCACGACGGTGCTGATCACGCACGGCGAGAGCGGGCGTTCCGGAATCGGGCGCCAGCGCGCGCCGACCCCGCCCGACAGCATCGCCGGCCAGTTCGAGATGCCCTTCGGGATCTCGGGGCCGCCGACGATGTTCACGATCCCGGTGCTGCGCTACATGAAGACGTTCGGGCTGACGCAGGAGCAGCTCGCGACGGTCGCGGTGGTGCAGCGCGAGTGGGCCGGGCGCAACCCGCGCGCCACGCTGCGCGAGCCGACCACCGTCGACGAGGTGCTCGGCGGCAAGATGATCGCGTACCCGTTCCGGCTGCGGCAGTGCTGCCTGGTGTCCGACGGCGGCGGCGCACTCGTCCTGACGTCGGCCGAGCGCGCGAAGGACTTCCCCCAGCGCCCGGTCTGGCTGCTCGGCACCGGCGAGAGCACCGAGAGCCCGATCATCAGCCAGATGGCGGACTTCACCACGTCGCGCGCGTTCCGCATCGCCGGCGCGAGCGCGTTCGCCTCGGCCGGCATCGGGCACGCCGACGTCGACCACCTGATGATCTACGACGCGTTCGCGCACCTGCCGATCTACGGGCTCGAGGACCTCGGCTTCGTCGGCCGCGGCGAGGCCGGCGCGTTCATCGCCGAGCGCAACACCGCGCCGGGCGGGCGCCTGCCGACGAACACCAACGGCGGCGGCCTGAGCTACGCGCACTCGGGCATGTACGGGATGTTCGCGCTGCAGGAGAGCGTGCGCCAGATGCGCGGCACCGCCCCGGCGCAGGTGCCGGGCGCGAAGGTCTCGGTGTGCCACGGCGTGGGCGGGATGTTCGCGGCCAGCGGCACGATCGTGATGAGCAACGAGCGGCCGTAGCCGGCCGCGCCGTTCAGCGCAGGTTCGCCCCGCCGTTGACGTCGAGCGTCGCGCCGGTCACGAAGCCCGAAAGCCGATCGCTCGCGAGATACAGGCACGCGCCCGCGACGTCCGCCGGCATGCCGACGCGCCCGAGCGGAAAGCTCTTCGCGAGCTCGTGCTTGCCCGCGTCCGAGTTCGGCCGGCGCGAGAAGTCGGTGAGGATCAGGCCCGGCGCGATCGCGTTCACGCGCACGCCGTCGGGGCCGAGTTCCCGGGCCATCGCCTTGGCCATGCCGATGACGCCGGCCTTGGCCGCACAGTAGTGGGTGCCGCCGAAGACCCCGCCGCCCTGCTGGCCCGACATCGACGACACGCACACGATCGAGCCGGCGCGCTGCGCGCGCATGTGCGGGATCACGGCCTGCGACATGTACAGCGTGCCGCGCAGCACGACGTCGGTGACGAGCGCGTAGTCCTCGGGCGTGACGTCCATCACGCCGCGCCGCTGCGTGACGCCGGCGTTGTTGACGAGCACGTCGATGCGTCCGAAGCGGCGGATCGCGTCGTCCGCGACCGCCACGCACGCGTCGCGGTCGGTGACGTCGCACGCGAGCCCGAGGTGCCGGACGCCGACGTCGCCGGCTGCGCGCCGGGCGTCGTCGCCGTCCAGGTCGGTGAGCACGACGATCGCGCCGTGCTCGGCAAAGAGCTTCGCGGTGGCCAGACCGATGCCGCGCTCGCGCGACGCACCGGTGACGATCGCGACCTTTTCGTTCAGCAGTCCGTCCATCGCGACGCGCCTTCAGTCCATCGTGATCGACGCGGCCTGCGCGACGGCCTTCCAGGTCTCGATCTCGCGTGCGGTCATCTCCTGCACCGCGTCGCCCGCGAGGAACGCCGGCTGGATGCCCATGTCGAGCAACTGCGCCCTGACCTCGGGCAGGTCGAGCGCGGCCTTGAGCGCGCCCGAGAGCTTGTCGACGACCGGCTTCGGCGTGCCGGCCGGCGCGTAGACGCCCCAGCGGAACGCGCCCGCGCGCTGCGCGGTGTCGGTGATGCCCTCGTCCTCGTAGCTGCGCACGTTCGGCAGGCTGGCCGAGCGCGTGGTGCACAGTCCGATCGCCTTGGCGCGGCCCGAGCGCACCATCGGCACCGCGGTGGCCATGTCGACGAAGCCGAGCTTGACGTGCCCGCCGTAGAGGTCGGTCTGGATCTGCGCGACGGACTTGTACGGCACGTGCTCGAGGCCGGCCTGCGTCTTCTGGTTCAGCAGGCCGCCGCAGAAGTGGCCGGTCGAGCCGTTGCCCCAGCTCGCGTACTGCGTTCCCGGCTGCCGTTTCGCGAGCGCGACCAGCTCGGGCAGGCTGTTCGCGGGGAAGTCCGCGGCGGCCATCAGCGCGATCGCCGCGGTGCCGACCTGGCCGATGTACGCGAAGTCCTTCACCGCGTTGTACGGCAGCTTCGGGTTGCTCGCGGGCAGCAGCACGTGCGTGGTGGCGCCGCCGATCGTGATCGTGTAGCCGTCGGCCGGCGCCTTCGCGGCAGTGTTCACCGCGATCGAGCCGCCCGCGCCGGGGCGGTTCTCGACGACGAAGCTCGTCTTCAGCAGCGGCGCCATCTTGTCGGCGAGCAGGCGCACGAGCACGTCGCCGCCGCTGCCGGCGGCGGAGATCGAGATGAAGCGGATCGGCTTCGACGGGTAGTCGGCCGCGCCCTGGGCAAGGGCGCCGGTGGACGAGGCGGCCAGGACGAGGGCCGCGATCAGCGTGCGCATGGGGTGTGTCTCCTGTCGGTGTCTTGTCGGGGGGCGCCGTCGGCGCGAGGGCGTGCTGCGGGCCGGGCGCCGGCGTCGCGCGCGGGCGTCACAGCGAGATGCCTCCGTCCACGACGAGCTCGATGCCCGTCACGTAGCGCGATTCGTCGGACGCGAGGAAGAGCGCGGCGTTCGCGATGTCCCAAGGCGTGCCCTGGTGGCCCATCGGGCAGCGCTTGTGGCGCGCGGCGCGCCCGGCCGCCGCTTCCTCCTCGGTCTTGAAGAGCGCCGCCGCGTGAGGGGTGTCGATCAGCCCCGGAAGGATCGCGTTGCAGCGCACGTGGTGCTTCGCGTACTGGCGCGCGACGATGCGCGTCATGTGATTGAGCGCCGCCTTCGACGTGCTGTACGACAGGAACTGCATCGGGCTCCACTGCAGGCTCGCGATCGACGAGATGTTGATGATCGAGCCGCCGCGCTGCGCGATCATGTGCGGCACCACCTCGCGGGCGGCCAGCATCGGGCCCTTGAGGTTGATCGCGTGGACGCGGTCCCACGAGGCCTCGTCGGCGTCGACGAGCTCACCGAGCTCCTCGACGCCGACGTTGTTGTGCAGCACGTCGACGCGGCCGTGAAGCGCGACGCACTGCGCGACCATCGCGCGCAGGCGCGCGGCGTCGCGGACGTCGGCCTCGAACGCGCTCGCGGCGCCGCCCTCGGCCGCGATGCGCTCGACGGTCTCGCGCGCCGCGGCCGCGTCGCGGTCCACGCACAGCACCTTCGCGCCTTCTCGCGCGTAGACGATCGCGGCCGCGGCGCCGTTGCTGACGTCGCGGCCGATCGAGCCCGCGCCGACGACGATCGCGACCTTGCCTTGGAGACGTTGCGTCACTGGACTCTCCCGGTTTCGGACTTGCGGGGGCGGGCCCTGGCCCGCGCGGTGAAGGGCGCGCAGGACTCGCGCGGCAGCAGCTGCGTCGGGATCGCGACACGCCGCGGGGCCGGCGCCGGCGCGGCGCCGATGCGCTCGAGCAGCAGCTCGGCGAGCGCCTCGCCGACCGCCTGGAGGTCCCAGGCGACCGACGTGATCGACGGCGCGTACAGCCGCGTGAGGTCGGAGTCGCCGATGCTGACGACGCTCGCGTCGTCGGGAACGCGCCGGCCCGCGTGGCGCAGGCCCTGCAGTACGCCGGCGAGGATGCGCGTGCCCAGGCACACGAACGCGCTCGGCGGCCGGTCGAGCGACAGCAGCCCGAGCGCCTGGCTGAACGCGAACTCCATCGACGAGCGCTCGCCGAGGATCAGGCGCGGATCCGGCTCGAGCCCGCGCCGCGCGAATGCCGCCCGGAAGCCGTCGATGCGCTCGCGCCCGGGGCGCAGGTGGCTGCCCGGCGTGAGCAGCGCGATGCGCGTGTGGCCGAGGTCGAGCAGGTAGCGCGCGGCCTGCGTCGCGCCGTCGAAGTGGTCGACGTGCAGCGCGGTGCCGCGCGGGCCCACGTCGCGGTCGAGCACGACGACCGGGAAGCCCTGGCGCTGCGCGTGCTCGACGAGCGCCGGGTCCTCGCGCTCGCAGGGGCCGAGCAGCAGGCCGTCGACGCGCCGGCGCCGGAAGAGCTCGATCAGCGCGCGCTCGCGGTGGGCGTCGTGGTGCGTGTTCGCGAGCAGCAGCGCACAGCCGGCCTGCTGCAGCCGGGCCTCGGCGGCCGTCACGACGCCCGCGTACAGCGGGTTGGCGATGTCGGAGACGAGCACGCCGACGACGCCGGTGGCCCGGCCGCGCATGCTCTGCGCGATCGCGTCGGGCACGTAGCCGAGACGGGCGGCGGCGCTCGTCACCGCCGCGATCGCCGACGCGCTCACGCGCCCGCTGCGGTTCAGCGCGCGCGACGCGGTGCCGATGGACACGCGCGCGGCCGCGGCGACGTCGCGGATCGTCGGGCGGCGAGGCGCCTGCGCGCGCGGGCTCAATCCGGGGCGCCCGGGTCGGTGGAAACGTTTTTGGCCTTCGCGGCCGGCGCGCCGGCGACGAAGTCGAGGTACTCCGGCGTGAAGCGTTCTCCCCACCCGGCGTCGAGCGCGACGCGCAGCCGTTCGACGACGCGCTCGGCCATCGGGCCCGCGGTGCCGGCGGCGCGCGCGAAGCGGGCGTAGTAGTCGACGTCCTTGTGCGCGGTCTCGATCGTGACCCGCGAGCGCGACGCGCCGGTGCCGGCGATCACGGGCGCGAGGCCGTCGAGCACCCGGCTCTGGCCGCCGCTGGTCGCGATCGCCTGCAGCAGCAGCGGCAGGTCCAGGCCCGCGCCGCGCGCGGTGGCCATCGCCTCGGCGACCGCGGCGAGGCTCGTGAACGCGAGGAAGTTGTTGATCAGCTTCGCCGAGTAGCCGCAGCCGGCGGTGCCGAAGCGAAAGACCTTCTCGCAGTACGCGCGCAGGATCGGCTCGGCGCGATCGACCGCGCCCGGCCGCCCGCCGACCAGCGCGGCGAGCCGGCCCGCGAGCGCCTCGTTCGGGCCGCGCGTGACCGGCGCGTCGACGAAGTCGATGCCGTCGGCGGCGAGGCGCGCCTCGAGCTCGACGGCGGCGGCCGGCGTCAGCGTGGAGGATTCGATCACGAGCAGCCCCTTCGCGCCGGAAGCGGTGACGCCGCGCGGGCCGATGAGCACCTGCGTGGCGGCGTCGATCGACGGCAGGCAGCAGACGATCGCGTCGCAGCGCGCGGCCAGCGCGGCGGGGTCGGGCGCCTCCCACGCGCCCAGCGCGGTCAGTTCGGTCGCGACCTCGCGCCGCCGGTGCGCGACGACGCCCAGGCCGTGCCCCGCGCGCAGCACGGACATGCCGATGCCGCGGCCCATGAGGCCCAGTCCGACGAGTCCGACGCGTGCCATGGCGGGTTTCCGAAGGGGCGGGTGCCGAGGTGGGAAAACGTTTCCATCATCACGATCGGAGCGGCCGGTGTCAATCGGTCCGGCGCGCGGGCGGGCCCGGGCGGCGCGCGCGTCGGCCGGGGCGTCGTCGAGCGGTACGAGGTCGCCCTGGCGGGCGCTCGTGATAGCCTGAGAAGCTGTGAACGAGTCCAACGGGCCGGTTGGATTCGTTCACGGCTTCTGAGGGCCGGTCACGAGGGTGGATCCACGATGAAGGCAATGTTCGAGCTGTCCGGCAAGGTCGCGATCGTCACCGGCGGCAACGGCGGCATCGGCCTGGGCATGGCGCGCGGGCTCGCGTCGCGCGGCGCGACCGTGGTCGTCGCCGGTCGCAACGCCGCCAAGAGCGCCGCCGCGGTCGAGGCGCTGCAGGCGACGGGCGCCGCCGCGAGCGCGGTCGAGGTCGACGTCACCGACGAGGCTTCGGTGAAGGCGATGGTCGCACGCGCGGTCGAGCGGCACGGCCGCCTCGACATCCTCGTGAACAACGCCGGCACCAACATCCGCAAGGCGCCGCACCTGCTGTCGCTCGCCGAGTGGCACGCGGTGATCGACACCAACCTGACCAGCGCGTTCCTCGCCAGCCACGCGGCGTATCCGCAATTCAAGCGCGCGGGCGGTGGCAAGATCGTCAACATCGGCTCGATGATGTCGATCTTCGGCGCCTCGTTCGCGCCCGCGTACGCCGCGAGCAAGGGCGGCATCGTGCAGTTCACGAAGGCCTGCGCGAGCGCCTGGGCGCGCGACAACATCCAGGTCAACGCGGTGCTGCCGGGCTGGATCGACACCGAGCTCACGCGCGGCGCGCGCGAGCAGGTGCCGGGGCTGCACGAGCGCGTGCTCGAGCGCACGCCCGCGGGCCGCTGGGGCGCCCCCGACGACCTCGCCGGCATCGCGGCGTTCCTGTGCAGCGGCGCCTCCGACTTCGTGACCGGCACCGCGATCCCGATCGACGGGGGCTACTCGATCAACGGCTGATGGGCGAGCCGGCGATCCCGCCGCGCCTGCGGCGAATCCTCAGCCTCGACGACTTCGAGCGGGCGTCGGCGGGCGCGCTGCCGAGTCCGATCTACGCGTACCTGGCCGGCGGCGCGGAGACGAACCGGTCGTTTCGCGACAACCGCGAGTCGTTCGACGACTGGCGCTTCGCCCCGCGCGTGCTGGTCGACGTGTCGTCGTGCACCACCGGAGCCGAGCTCTTCGGCAGGCGCTGGTCGCAGCCGTTCGGCATCGCGCCGATGGGGCTGTGCGCGCTGTTCGGCTACCGCGGCGACGTGGTGCTCGCGCGGGCGGCGGCGAAGGCGGACATCCCGATGCTGGTCTCGGGCACCTCGCTGATCCCGCTCGAGGACGTGCGCGCGGCGAACCCCGACGCGTGGTTCCAGGCCTATCTTCCGGGCGACTTCGACGGGATGATCGCGCTCGTGGAGCGGGCGGCGGCCGCCGGCTACGGCACGCTCGTCGTCACCGTCGACGTGCCGGTGGCCGGGAATCGCGAGAACAACGTGCGCGCCGGGTTCTCGACGCCGTTGCGCCCGAGCCTGGGGCTCGCGCGGGACGGGCTCGTGCGCCCGCGCTGGCTCGCCGGCACATTCCTGCGAACGCTCGCCACCCACGGCATGCCGCACTTCGAGAACAACTACGCGCACCGCGGCGCACCGGTGATGTCGTCGACCGTGCTGCGCGACTTCTCCGACCGCGCGAAGCTGACCTGGGAACGCCTGGACCGCATCCGGCGGATGTGGAAGGGGCCGCTGGTGCTCAAGGGCATCCTGCACGCCGAGGACGCCGCACGCGCCGCCGACGCCGGCGCCGACGGCGTCATCGTCTCCAACCACGGCGGGCGCCAGCTCGACGGCGCGAGCGCGCCGCTGCGCGCGCTGCCCGAGATCGTCGCCGCGTGTCCGCGCATCCCGGTGATGATCGACAGCGGCTTTCGGCGCGGCACCGACGTCCTCAAGGCGCTCGCGCTCGGCGCCCGCTTCGTGTTCGTGGGCCGGCCGTTCGCGTTCGCGCTCTCGGTGGCGGGCGAGGACGGCGTGATGCACGCCGCGCGCATCCTCGGCAGCGAGATCGCGCGCGACCTGGCGCTGCTCGGCGTCACTTCGCTCGAGGCGTTGCCGGGCGCCGGAGTCCTGCGCCGCACCTGACGCTCGGCGGCCGGATCGCTCGGCGGCCATCGGACCGTCGAACCCGCGGCCGGATGCGCGCGGCGCGCGCCGGACGTGCGATGATCGCCGCTCGGCAAGAGGGGCACATCGTGACGGGAGGCCAGGTGCTGGAAGTCGTTCGCTTCAATCAGTGGGTCAATCCCGCGTTCGACGAGACGTTCGTCGCGCGCCCCGACGTGCGACTGCGCGTGCGTCCCTACGAGGCGCCGCGCGACGAGACGCTGGCGGTGCTCGCCCAGGCGAACGTGCTCCAGGTCAGCGCCGCGCGCGACGAGCTGCCGCGCCCGTGGCACGTGACCGGCGAGCTGCTCGAGCACTGCCCGCGGCTCGTGTGCGTGTCCTCCGGCGGGGCGGGCTACGACACGATCGACGTCGATGCCTGCACGCGCGCCGGCGTGGCCGTGGTCAACCAGTCCGGCGGCAACGCGGCGTCGGTCGCCGAGCACACGATGGGGCTGCTGCTCGCGGTCACGCACCGGATCGCGCAGTCCGACCGCTGGCTGCGCTCTCACCGCGGGTTCCGCCGCGAGGCGCTGACCGGGCGCGAGATCGGCGGGCTCACGATCGGGCTCGTGGGCATCGGCCAGATCGGGCGGCGTGTCGCGCGGCTCGCGCAGGCGTTCGGCATGCAGGTGCTGGCCACCGACCCGTACGTGGGGGCCGACGAAATCGAGCTGCGCGGCGCGACGCCCGTGACGCTCGACGACCTGCTGCGGCGCTGCGACGTGGTGTCGGTGCACTGCCCGCGCAACGCCGAGACGATGAAGCTGTTCGCCGCGCCGCAGTTCGAGCGCATGAAGCCGGGGGCGATCTTCCTCACCACCGCGCGCGGCGGGATCCACGACGAGGCGGCGCTGCACGCGGCGCTCGCGAGCGGGCACCTGTCCGGCGCGGGCCTGGACGTCTGGGACGTCGAGCCGCCGCCGCTGGATTCGCCGCTGCTCACGCACGACGCCGTCGTCGCCACGTACCACACGGCCGGCGTCACCGCCGAGGCGCGCCGCCGGATCGCCGGCATGGCCGCGGCCCAGATCCTCGAGGTCCTGGACGGCCGCCGTCCGCCGCGGCTGGTCAATCCGCCGGTCTGGGACGCGTACCGGGCGCGCTACGAGCGCGTGCTCGGTCGCGCACCGGTCTGAAACCACACGCCGCGCGAGACGGCGCCCACGATCACCCCCGGAGGAGACACCGAGATGAGTGACAACCCCCTGAGCGGCGCGCGCCGGCGCGCCCCGATCCGCACCCTCGCGCGCGCGTTCGCCGCCACGCTGTCGTGCGCGTTCGTTCTCGGCGCCGCGACGCCGGCGCGCGCCGCGTACCCGGAGCGCCCGATCAACCTGATCGTCGCGTACGCCGCCGGCGGCGGCACCGACATCGTCGCGCGCCTGCTGGCGCCGCACGTCGAACGCCAGCTCGGCGAGGGTGCGCGCATCGTCGTGCAGAACAAGAGCGGAGCGGGCGGCGCGATCGGCTTCACCGAGCTCGCGAACGCCGCCCCCGACGGCTACACGATCGGGATGATCAATACACCCACGGTGCTCACGATCCCGATCGAGCGCAAGGCGCCGTTCACGTGGCAGAGCTTCGACCTGATCGGCAACGTCGTCGACGACCCGAGCAACTTCTCGGTGCTCGCCGAGACGCCGATCCGCACGCTCGCCGACCTCGTCGCGCACGCGAAGGAGCGTCCGGGGGCGCTCGGTGTCGGTACCACCGGCGTGGGTTCCGACGACCACATCGCGATGCTGATGTTCCAGCGCGCGGCCGGCGTGCAGATGACGCACGTGCCGTACCGCGGCTCGTCCGAGGTTCGCACCGCGGTGCAGGGAAAGCACATCGCGGTCGCGGCGATCAACATCGGGGAGGCCCTGCAGTACCAGAAGGCCGGCACCCCGCTGCGCAACCTGGGCACGATGAGCGTCACGCGCACGGCGCTCGCGCCCGAGACCCCCACCTTCCGGGAGCAGGGGTTCGACATCGTGCTCGCGTCGCTGCGCGGCGTGGCGGCGCCGAAGGGCCTGCCCGCCGACGTTCGCGAGAAGCTCGTCGGCGCGTTCGCGCGCGCGATCGCCGACCCGAAGTTCCAGGCCGAGGCCGCGGCCGCGTTCGCGCCGCTGCGCTACCTCCCGCCGGACCGCTACGCGGCCGAGCTGCGCGAGGCGGACGTCACGTTCCGCAAGCTCTGGACCGAGGTGCCCTGGGGCGACAAGTAGCCGGGCGGGGGTGAGCGGCTCAGCCGCCCGATCGTGCCCGTCGCAGGTTCTCCCTCAGGCGCTCCGGCACCCGCTCGTCGAACCCGAGCGCGACGCGACGCACCTCCGGCGTGTCGGCGGGTGCGTGCCCGACGCCGAGCGCCGACGCCCGCGGCGGGTCGATCGCGACGACGGTCCCGCGCAGGCGCCCGAGGCCCGTGATCTCGCACTCGACGACCTGCCCCGCGTCGACGCTGCGCGAGTGGCACGGCGTGCCCATCAGGATCGTGTCGCCGGGCACGAGCGTGATGTGGCGCGCGATGTCGGCGATCACGTAGTGCGGTCCCCAGATCGACTCCTCGCCGATGCGCGCCTCCTGCACGACGAGGCCGTCGACGTACGTGCGCAGCGTCTGCTCGAACAGGTTCACGCCGCGCACGATCCCGGGCCCGATCGGCAGCAGCGTGTCGGCGCCCTTCACGCGCAGCATCGAGCCCTGGTCGGTGTCGCGGAAGTCCTGCAGCCCCATGTCGAGCGCCGGGCAGAAGCCGGCGATGAAGTCCCAGGCCTCGTCGGGCGTCACGTTGCGGCAGGTGCGCCCGATCACGACCGCGTACTCGCCCTCGTAGTTCAGATAGCGGCAGTCGGCGGGCTTCAGGATCCGGCCGCCGTGCCCGTTCAGCGACGACGGCGGCTTCGTGAAGTAGGTGGGGGTGTCGGAGGGCTTGTCCTTGTTGCGCGTCTCGACGCTGCGCGAGCGATACGCGATGTGGACCGCGATGATCTTGGTCGGTTCCACGGGCGGCAGGCACGCGAGGGCGTCGGCGTCGACGACGCGGCCGTCGTCCAGGCGCAAGCGGCCCGCGTGCGGGCCGTTCTCGACGATCGTGCCCCAGAACGCGCTGCCGCCGTCGAGCACGCGGCGCCGCTCGACGCGCGGGCCGCGCAGCACCGCGGGCAATTCGGTGAACGGGAATTCGAAATCCATCGCGTGCTCCCTCAGGCGGCGTCGAACCAGACGTGGATGTTGCCGGTGCCGCGCGCGTTCTCGTACGCCGACAGCGGGGTGCCCTTGCCGCGCCACGCGCGGCCGCCGAGCGCGCCGGCCATCTGCAGGTAGTGCGCGCCGGACGCCTCCCAGTGGCGCTGGCGATACTCGTCGTCCCAGTGCCCGATGATCTCGTCGTGCCGGCCCTCGCGGAACAGCTCGATCGCGCGCTTGTCGCTCGCGACGTTCTCGGGGCTGGACACGTTGCTCTCGTGGAAGATGCGCGGGTGCTTCGGCACCCAGTCGATGTCGTTGAAGCGGTGGCTGAGCGCCCCCGACGCGAGCAGCATCACGCGGTACGGCGAGTGCCGGATGCCTTCGCCGATGACCTCGCCGCTCTCGAGGAAGTGCTGCCAGCGGCAGTTCTGGCAGCTGCTCACCGACACGATCTTCACGCCGAGCAGGTCCAGGCGCATCTGCTTGACCTGATTGAGCGTCGCGTACTGGCGCGGCAGCCCCGGGTTGCAGATCGCGCGCACCGGCACCTTGCGCTCCACGCCCGCCGCCTGGATCGCGAGCGCGAGCTGCGGGCAGCCCGCGTAGTCGTAGTCGACGCCGTGCAGGTACCACGGCATCTCGTCGGAGACGTACCAGCCGCGGTAGTGCGCGCCGCCGTCGACGAGGTGGTAGCCGGTGGTGAACCAGTGGCTGTCGAAGATCATCACGACGTCGGGCTCGGCCGCGACGATGCGCTCGCGCAGGCGCGCGTAGCCGGCGATCAGGTCGGAGTCCTCGCCCGCACCCTGCATCTTGCGGAAGTCCTCGCACTGCATCAGTCCGGGGTGGTGCGACGCGATGGCCGCGCCGACGATCGTTCCCATCTCGGTGTGTCCTCGTCGATCGTGTTCTAGCGCTGGCTGAAGCTCGCGCGGAAGGGCTTCTTCGGCACGACGACGTCCTTGACGTCGCAGAAGAACTCGAAGCTCCAGTCGCCGCCCTCGCGCCCGACGCCGGAGCGCCTGATGCCGCCGAACGGCGCGGCGAGGTCGCGGATGCCGAAGCTGTTGACCCAGATGAAGCCGGTGCGCACGCGCTGCGCGACCTCGGTCGCGTGCGCGGTCTCGCCGTAGCACACGCCGCCCAGGCCGTAGTCGGTGCCGTTGGCCAGCGCGACCGCCTCGTCGTCGTCGGCGAAGGTCTGCAGCGTGAGCACCGGGCCGAACACCTCGTTCTGCACGATCTCGCTGTCCTGCGCGACGCCGTCGAGCAGCGTCGGGCGGTAGTACTGGGGCCCGAACGGGTGCGGCTCGCCGCCCCACAGCACGCGGGCGCCGGCGGCCCGGGCGCGCTCGACGAATCCGTGCACGCGCGCGACCTGGCGCGGGTGGATGATCGGGCCGACCTCGGTCGCCTCGTCGCGCGGATCGCCGACCACCAGCCGCTCGACGTAGCCGCGCATCGCGTCGACGAAGCGCGCGGCCACCGACGCGTGCACGAGCAGGCGCGTGCCCGCGAGGCAGACCTGGCCCGCGTTGCGGTACATCAGCGCGGCGGTCGCGGCGGCCGCGTCGAGGTCGGCGTCGGCGAGCACGACGAACGGACTCTTGCCGCCGAGCTCCAGGCTGCACGGCACGAGGTTGGCACCCGCGGCCTGCGCGATCGTGCGCGCGGTCGGCACCGAGCCGGTGAACGAGACGCGCGCCAGGCGCGGGTCGGCGACCAGCCGCGCACCCGCGCTCGGGCCGGTGCCTTGCACGACGTTGAGCACGCCGGGCGGCAGGCCCGCCGCGTGCGCGGCGTCGGCGAGCAGCGAGCAGGTGAGCGGCGCCCACTCGGGCGGCTTGAGCACGCAGGTGTTGCCGGCGGCGAGCGCGGGGCCGAGCTTCCACGTCGACAGCATCAGCGGCGCGTTCCAGGGCGTGATCACCGCGACGACGCCGGCCGGGTCGTGGCGCACGAGGTGGCGCGCCTGCTCGGTGTCGAGCGTGCGGTCCTGCAGGGTGAGCGCGTGCTCCGCGAACCACGTGATGTTCTGCATCGCGCGCGGAACGACGCCGTGGCGCATGCGCGAGAGCAGCACGCCGGCGTCGTTGCTCTCGACGACGCACAGCGCGTCGGCGCGCCGGCCGATCTCCTGCGCGAAGCGCTCGAGCATCGGCTTGCGCTGCGCGGCCGTCAGCGCGCTCCACGCGGGGAACGCACGCTGCGCGGCGGCCACCGCGTCGTCGACCTGCGCGTCGGTCGCCTGCGCGACGCGGCCGAGCACGCGCTGGTCGATCGGGCACGCGAGCTCGAAGGACTCGGCCGACGGCACGCGCCGGCCGTCGATGTAGTGGTCCGGCGAGACGGCGACGCCGGCGATGTCGAGCACGGGCAGGCTCATGGGGGCCTCAGACGAACTTGACCGAGATCGAGCCCAGCGGCCCGTAGTCGGCGTGGAACGTGTCGCCGGCCGCGCAGTAGACCGGGCGCGTGAACGAGCCGCCGAGCACGATCTCGCCGGCGGCGAGCGACTCGCCGTACGGCGCGAGCCGGTTCGCGAGCCACGCGACGCCGTTGCCCGGGTGGTTGAGCACCGCGGCGCCCAGGCCCGACTCCTCGATCACCCCGTTCTTGAACAGCAGCGCGCCCGACCAGCGCCAGTCGGCGGCGTCGGGGCGCATCGGGCGCCCGCCGACGACGATGCCGGCGTTGGCCGCGTTGTCGGAGATCGTGTCGAGGACCTTGCGCGGCGCCTTCGTGACGCGGTCGAACTGCTCGATGCGCGCGTCGATCAGCTCCAGCGCGGGCACGACGTAGTCGGTCGCGTTCAGGACGTCGAACAGCGTCACGCCCGGGCCGCGCAGCGGGCGCGCCAGCACGAACGCGAACTCGACCTCCAGGCGCGGCGCGAGGAAGCGGTCCGCGGGGATCTCGCCGCCGTCGCGCAGCACCATGTGGTCGAGCAGCGTGCCGTAGTCGGGTTCGGTGATCTGCGAGGCGATCTGCATCGCGCGCGAGGTCAGGCCGATCTTGTGGCCGACGACGCGGCGTCCCTCGGCGAGCTCGAGCTTCATCCACGCGCGCTGGATCGCGTAGGCGTCGTCGATCGTCATCGACGGGTGGCGCTTGGAGAAGTGCTCGACGGGCACGCGGGTGCGCTCGGCGGCGCGCAGCTCGGCCGCGAGCGCTTCGTGAAGGGCGGGCGTCAGCATCGGGAGGCGGCTCCTGGGGGGCTGAGGTTCAGTCGCCCCGCGATGCCCGGCGGGCGACGGCGGATCGTATCAGGTGGCGCGTCGCCCGGTGGCGGTGGTGGCGATGCGTTCGACCTTCACGGGCGGCGCTCGCGGCCGCGGGTGTTCGGGGGTTCCGGATCCTGGCCCGGCGAGCGCGGGCCGCTTGCGCGCGGCGCGCGCGGCGACCATCCTTGGCGCTTCGCCCGGTCCGCTGGCGCGCCGCGCCGGCCCGGGCCCGGCCCGCGGAGACCCGTCCATGACCGAACTGCGCAAGACGCGGATGAGCACCGCCCGGCGCCTGGCCCGTCGGGCGAGCTACGATCGCGAGACCGTCCACGCGATCCTCGACGCCGGGCTGATCGCGCACGTCGGCCACGTCGTCGACGGCCGGCCCGTGGTGATCCCGACCGCGTACTGGCGCGAGGGCGACCACGTCTACTGGCACGGGTCGTCGAAGGCGCGCATGCTGCGCACGCTCGAGGCGGGGGCGCCCGCGTGCCTCGAGGTCACGCTGCTCGACGCACTGGTCGTCGCGCGCTCGGCGTTCCACAAGTCGGTCAACTTCCGCTCGGTGGTGCTGTTCGGAACGCCGTTCAAGGTCGAGGACCCGGACGAGAAGCGCGAGAAGCTGCGCGCGTTCGTCGAGCGGGTCTATCCGGGGCGCTGGGACGCGCTGCGGCCGGTCACGCGCCAGGAACTGAAGGCGACGACCGTGCTCGGCATGGCGATCGACGAGGGCTCGGCGAAGGTGCGCACGGGCGGCCCGGTCGACGACGACGCGGACTACGCGCTGCCGATCTGGGCCGGGACGATTCCCGTGCGCACGGTGCTCGGCCGGCCGGTCGACGACGGGCGCCTCGCGCCGGGCACGGGCCGCGCGCCGCGCGTGCGGCTGTAGTCGAAACCTTCGAGCGGCGCCGCCGGCGCCCGATCACGATTCGAGGAGAGCATCGAATGGCAGGCCTCTGGTACGACGAATTCCACGTGGGCATGGAGTTCAGGCACGCGCTCACGCGCACGGTCACCGAGATGGACAACGTGCTGTACTGCGCGCTCACGCACAATCCGCAGCCGCTGCACCTGGACGAGGAGTTCGCCAAGGGCACCGAGTACGGCCAGCGCATCGTCAACAGCCTGTTCACGCTCGGGCTGATCGTCGGCGTGAGCGTCGGCGACACCACGCTGGGCACCACGCTCGGCAACCTCGGCATGACCGACATCCGCTTCAAGCACCCGGTGTTCCACGGCGACACGATCCGCGTCGTCACGCGGATCAGGGAGATGCGCGAGAGCAAGTCGCGCCCCGACGCGGGGCTGATCGTCTTCGAGCACATCGGGTTCAACCAGCGCGACCAGGAGATCGCCTACTGCGTGCGCACCGGGCTGATGAGGAAGCGGCCGGCATGATCCTGAGATCCTGGCTCTTCGTTCCGGGCGACAGCGAGCGCAAGTTCGCGAAGGCGCGCGAGAACCCCGCGGACGCGCTGATCCTCGACCTCGAGGACTCGGTCGCGAAAGACCGCCAGCAGCTCGCGCGCGACACGGTGCGCGGCTGGCTGCAGGCGCACCGCGACCGCTCGCGCCAGCAGCTCTGGGTGCGGATCAATCCGCTCGACACCGAGCTCGCGCTGCCCGACCTCGCGGCGGTGATGCCCGGCGCCCCCGACGGCATCTGCCTGCCCAAGCCGTACTCGGCGGCCGACGTGAACCGGCTCGCGAACTACCTGTCGGCGCTCGAGGCGCGCGAAGGGCTCGCGCAGGGCTCGACGAAGATCCTGTGCGTCGCGACCGAGACCGCGGCGTCGCTGCTCACGTTCCACACGTACCTGGACGGCGTCACCGACCGGCTGGTCGCGATGACGTGGGGCGGCGAGGACCTCGCGGCCGCGCTGGGCGCGAGCGACAACCGCAACCCGGCCACCGGCGGCTATGACGACCCGTACCTGATGGCGAAGTCGCTGTGCCTGGCGACGGCGCGCGCGATCGGCGCGCAGCCGGTCGGCGTGCTGTGGGTCGACTTCCGCGACCCGGCCGGGCTCGAGGCCGACTGCGCGCGCGACCGGCGCGCGGGCTTCGTCGGCAAGATCGCGATCCACCCCGATCAGACCGCGGTGATCAACCGCGCGTTCACGCCGTCGGCCGACGAGATCGCGCACGCGCGCCGCGTCGTCGACGTCTTCGAGCGCAATCCGGGGCTGGGAACGGTCGGGCTCGACGGCAAGATGCTCGACATGCCGCACCTGAAGCAGGCGCGCAACGTGCTCGCGCTCGCCGAGCAGATCGCCGCGCGCGGCTAGGGCGCCGGAGCGGGACACTTCGATCGAAGGGGCAATCCGATGAGAAACCCGATGACGCTCGAGGGCCACAACGTCGTGGTCACGGGCGCGGCGCAGGGGATCGGCGAGGCGGTCGCGCGGCTGGTCGTCGAGCTGGGCGGGCGCGCGATCCTGATCGACCGCCAGGCCGACAAGCTCGAGGCGCTCGCCGCCGACCTCGGCGCCGACGCGGCCGACGCGCACGCCGGTTCGGTCGCCGACGCGCGCTGGGTGCAGGAGACGGTCGAACGGGTCGTCGAGCGCCGCGGCGCGATCCACGGCCTCGTGAACAACGCCGGCATCGTGCGCGCCGCGATGATCGACAAGATGTCGGCCGACACCTGGCAGCAGGTGATCGACGTGAACCTGTCGGGCGTGTTCTGGTGCCTGCAGGCCGTGGGCCGGCACATGATCGCGCGCTTCGACGCCGGAGACCGCTCTCCCGCGTCGATCGTCAACATCTCGTCGGATGCGGGCCGGCGCGGCTCGATCGGCCAGATCAACTACGGCGCGGCGAAGTCCGGCGTGCTCGGCCTGACGATGAGCGCCGCGCGCGAGTGGGCCGCGCGCGGCGTGCGCGTGAATTCGGTGTGCTTCGGCGTCGTCGAGACGCCGATGACCGAGACGATCCGCTCCGGGAAGTTCCGCGACCGCTACATGTCGCTGGTGCCGATGGGGCGCTTCTCGACGCCGGACGAGGTGTCGCAGCCGGTGTGCTTCCTGCTGTCGCAGGCGGCGAGCTACGTCACCGGCCAGCACCTGTCGGTGAACGGCGGCTACCACATCGGAATCTGACGCGCGAGCTCGAGGTTCAGGCGATCATCCTCGAGACCGCCTCGTGCCGCGCGCTCGCCCGCCACGGCGAACGCGGCGGCGCGGCGTCGCGCTTCAGTCCGATCGCGGGGCGCAGCCAGCGGACCCGGCGCAGCAGCGCATAGCCGCCGAGCGCGCCCGCGAAGGTGCCGGCCACGAGCAGTGGCGCTTCGAGGGCAGGGGCGAGCCCCGCGGGCGCGAGCGCGGCGGCGAGCAGGATCGTGATCGTCTGGTGCAGGACGTACACCGGAAAGACCGCGTCGGTGAGCCAGCGGCGCCACGGGCCGTCGGCGGCCAGGTGGCGGCGCGCGTGGCCGAGCGCGGCGACGATCGCGCACCACTGCAGCGTGCCGTAGGCGATCACGCGCCCGGCGTCGGCGGGCGGCGTCGCGGCGGCGCCGGGTGCGGGCGCCAGCCACAGCATCGCCGCCCACGCCAGCAGCGCCGCGAGCGTCGTCGGCCAGCGCAGGGCCTCGAAGCGGGCGGCCAGCGCGTCCATTCGCGGGAGCAGCGTCCCGAGCGCGAACATCGCCAGGTACTGCGCGTGCAGGAACGCGTCGTCGACCAGCGCGTGCGTCGGCGGAAACGACGCGCGCAGCAGCGCGTGCGTGAGCACCAGCCACGCGATCGGCCACGCGAACAGCCCGGCGCCGGCGAGCGCGCGCGACGCGGCGCCGGCCGCGCGTTCGAGCACCCGCGGCCACGCGCGCACGACGCTCCAGACCAGCGCCGTGTAAACGAACAGGTAGGGCAGGTACCAGAGGTGATTCCAGGTGGGCAGCAGCAGGCACTGGCGGGGCGCCCGGCAGAAGCCCGAGTACCCGGCCAGGTACGCACGCATGAAGTCGACGAAGCTGCCGGTGTAGCCCAGGCGCTGCACCACCTCGAGATACGACTGCGGCGGGACGACGACGAGCATCCCGAAGACCAGCGGCACGCCCAGGCGGCGCGCGCGCTCGGCCAGCAGCGCGCCGCTGGCGCCGCGCCCGGCGAGCATGAACGCGGTCGCGGCGCCCGAGACGACGAAGATCAGGTCCATGCGCCAGGGCGAGACGAGCTTCATCAGCGGCTCGATCGCACGGCTCGCGTGCGCGCTCTTCACGTGCCAGTCCCAGGTCACGTAGTACATGCCGACGTGGTAGACGACGAGCACGCCGAAAGCGAGGATGCGGATCCAGTCGAGGTCGACGCGGCGCGTCGTGGCCGTCAGTGGATCGATCGCGGGTTCCGGTCGGCGGGCGGCAGGCATCGTCGGTCTCCGGGCAGGGACCGGCGCAGCCTATCGGGGCCGCCGGCCCGGCCGCCAGCGCGATGGGACGAACCGTCCCGCGGCCGGGGCGAGCCGGTGCGGATCAGCGGGCGCCGCGAGCCGCTCCAGCAGTTCGGCGCGGATCAGCGCGGCGCCGCGAGCCGCTCGAGCAGCCCGGCGCGGAACTGGCGGCTGCCGTCGACGAGCGTGCCGTCCGCGAGCTCGACGACGAAGTCGCCGCGTGCGCGCGGCTGGACCTGCCGCACCCGCGCGAGCGCGACGGCCGCGCCGCGGTGGCAGCGCACGAAGCCGTCGCCCAGGTCCGCCAGCAGGCCGGTCAGCGTGCGGCGCATCAGCGGCGCGCCCGGGGACGCGTGGACGACGACGTAGTTGTCCGCGGCCTCGAGCCACGCGATGTCGGCGATCGCGATCACGTGCGTGCGACCGCGGTCCGCGATCAGGAGATTGCGAGGGGCCGGCGCGGGCGACCCGGCCCGCCGCGCGATCGCGTCGCGGCCGCGCAGCCGCGCGATCGCGCGCGCGAGCCGCTCGGGCTCGACCGGCTTGAGCAGGTAGTCGAGCGCGGCGGCGTCGAACGCCTGCAGCGCGTAGCGGTCGTGCGCCGTGACGAAGACCAGCGCGGGCGCGGGCTCCGGCAGCGACGCCGCGACGTCGAGCCCGCTCGCCCCCGGCATCTGCACGTCGAGGAAGACCGCGTCCGGCACGAGCCGCGCGACGAGCTCGAGCGCCTGGGCACCGTCGCCTGCCTCGCCGGCCACGGCCACGTCCGGGAACGCGCCGAGCAGGCGGCGCATCCGCCGGCGCGCGGGCGCTTCGTCGTCGACGATCAGTACACGCACGGCAGCTCGACCCGCGCGGCGACGCCGCCGCCCGCGCGCGCCTGCACCGACAGGCTTGCGCGGTCTCCGTGGCGCGCGGCCAGCCGCTCGCGCAGGTTCGCGAGCCCGACGCCGGGCACGAGGTCGGCGGGGAGCACGCCGGCGTCGTCGTCGACCGCGAGACGCAGCCGGTCGCCGTCGACGCGGGCGCTCACGACGACGGCGGCGGGCCCCGGCTTCGCCTCGACGCCGTGCCGGAACGCGTTCTCCAGCAGCGGCTGGAGCACGAACGCAGGGACGCGACACGGGCGCGCGGCGGGGTCGACGTCGAAGGCGAGGCTCGCGCGATCGCCGAAGCGCGCGAGCACGATCGCGCCGTAGCTCTCGAGCAGGCGCAGTTCCTCATCCAGCGTCGTCTGGGCGTCGCGCCCGAGGTCGGTCGCCGCGCGCAGCAGCGACGCGAGCTTCGTGATCAGCGTTTCCGCGAGGCCGGGGTCGTCGTGGATCGTGGACGCGATCGTATTGAGCGCGTTGAACAGGAAGTGGGGCTCGAGCTGCTGCGCGAGCTGGAGCAGCCGCGCCTGCTGCGCCAGCGCACGCTCGCGCTGCACGCGCACGCGCGCCGCCGCGAGCGCCGCATGCGAACGGATGCCGAAGAAGATCGCGACGAACATCAGCCAGAACGCGCCGAACTTGAGCATCTCGTACGCGAACACGGCCGGCCAGGGATCGTGCCGGTACTCCAGCCCGGCGAGCGCGTACGCGGCGTGCCGGATCGCGTACACGGCGCAGACGAACACCGGTGCGATCGCGGGCAGCCACTTCAGCGCCTGCGCGAACCAGCGCCAGGGCGCGGAGGCGAGGCGGTCGAGGCGCGCGATGCGGCGCCACTGCCACAGCGCGACCACGGTCGCGACCACGAACGAGCTGCCCTCCCAGAGCAGCGGCTTCCACAGCGCGGTGCCGCCCTGGCGGATGAAGTCCTGCGTCTCGATCGACGTCAGCAGCAGCCAGAAGACGCCCCAGGCGAGCCCGAATCCGAACAGCGGAACCGGCGTCGGATCGTCCGCGCCGCCCGCCGGATCGGCCGGGTCGCCGGGCACGTGACTCACGCGCGCGGCGATCCGTCGACGACCGCGCCGTCGCGTGCGAGCGCGTCGATGCGCGCGGCGTCGATCCCGAACTCCCGCAGCACCTCGCGCGTGTGCTCGCCCAGGTGCGGCGCGCGTCCCGGCAGCGGCGGCTCGCCGGGCGCGAAGTGCGCGGGCCCGCGCGGCACGCGGACACGCCCGACGCCCGGCCCCTGGTCGACGAGCGCGAGCGTGCGGTTGTGCACCACCTGCGGGTCGTCGATGACCTGCCCGAGTTCGTTGACCGCGCCGACCGGCACGCCGGCCTCGCGCAGCCGCGGGATCAGCGTCGCGAGATCGACCTTCGCCGCTTCCGGCTCGAGCGCCTCGCGGATCGCCTGCGCGTTGACGAAGCGGTCGGTCACGGTCGCGAAGCGCGGGTCGTGCGCGAGCTCGGGCCGGCCGAGGCCCTTGCACATGCCGGCGAACTCCTCGAACTGCGGCATGTTCGTGACGAACCAGCCGTCGCGCGCCCGCCAGGGCTTGAGCGTCGCACCGAACGCGGGGCCGGGCGGCGGCGGTTCGTCGACGAAGACGTGGTTGTACATCGCGTCCGACCACTGGAACGACACCGCGGCGTCGAGCATCGCCAGGCGCACGTGCGTGCCCCGGCCGGTGCGCTCGCGCGCGAACAGGGCGGAGCACACGGCCTGCGACGCGGTGAGCGCGGTGAGCTTGTCGCACACGGCCGTGGACAGCACCGTGGGATCGCCGGTGCGCGGGTCGCGGTGCGCGGCGCTCACGCCCGCGGTCGCCTGGATCACCCCGTCGTACGCCTTGGTCGCGACGTCCGGGCCGTCCTGCCCGAAGCCGGTGATCGACAGGTAGACCAGCCGCGGGTTGAGCGCCGACAGCGTGCCGTAGCCCAGCCCCAGCCGGCCGAGGACGCCCGGGCGCATGTTCTCGACCAGCACGTCGACCCGGCGCGCGATCTCGACGACGACCTCGCGGCCGGCCGCGTTCTTGAGGTCGACCGCGATCGAGCGCTTGCCGCGATTGGCGGCGATGAACATCGCGGTGAGGTCGGTCTTGCCCGGACCGATCGAGCGCGTGCCGTCGCCGCCCGGCGTCTCGACCTTGATCACGTCGGCGCCCTGCTCGGCCAGCGTCGCCGTGGCGAGCGGACCCGACAGGAACGCGGACAGGTCGAGGACCTTCACACCTTTCAGGGGCAGTTTCATTTCGCAAGCCCGATGGGAGGCCGCGGCCGGCCGGGTGCGGCCTATGATACCGGCGGGCCCGGCGCGGGCCGCTCCGAGCGCCTTTCCGGGGGCCGCGCCGCGGACGCGGCAGGTCGCGCTCCGATAAAATCGCGGCCCACGGTGCGCCCTGCGGCGCGCCGGCCAACCAGAAGACCCGCCCGTGACCCAGCCCTCCCGCCCCGTTCGCACCCGCTTCGCGCCCAGCCCCACCGGCTTCCTGCACATCGGCGGCGCGCGCACCGCGCTCTACGCGTGGGCGTTCGCGCGTCACCACGCGGGCACCTTCATCCTGCGCATCGAGGACACCGACGTCGAGCGCTCGACGCCCGAGGCGGTGCAGGCGATCCTCGACGGCATGTCGTGGCTCGAGCTCGCGCCCGACGAAGGGCCGTTCTACCAGATGCGGCGCATGGACCGGTACCGCGAGGTGATCGCGCAGATGCTCGCGGCGGGCACCGCGTACCGCTGCTGGTGCTCGAAGGACGAGCTCGACGCGATGCGCGCCGAGCAGGAGGCGCGCGGCCTGAAGCCGCGCTACGACGGGCGCTGGCGCCCGGCGCCGGGCAGGGCGCTGCCGCCGCCGCCCGAGGGCGTTTCGCCGGTGGTGCGCTTCGCGAACCCGGAGGGCGGCGCGGTCGCGTGGAACGACCTCGTCAAGGGCCCGATCTCGATCGCCAACGACGAACTCGACGACCTGATCATCGCGCGCTCCGACGGCACGCCGACCTACAACTTCTGCGTGTGCGTCGACGACTGGGACATGCGCATCACCCACGTGATCCGCGGCGACGACCACGTCAACAACACGCCGCGCCAGCTCAACATCCTGAAGGCGCTCGGCGCCGAGCTGCCCGAGTACGGGCACGTGCCGATGATCCACGGCCCGGACGGGCTGAAGCTGTCCAAGCGCCACGGCGCGGTCTCGGTGATGCAGTACGACGACGACGGCTACCTGCCCGAGGCGGTGATCAACTACCTGGCACGCCTGGGCTGGAGCCACGGCGACGACGAGGTGTTCTCGCGCGCGCAGTTCGTCGAGTGGTTCGACTGCGCGCACATCAGCCGCTCGCCCGCGCGCTTCGACTTCGACAAGCTGAAGTGGCTGAACAACCACTACCTGAAGGCCAGCGACGACGCGCGCCTGGCCGCGCTCGTCGCGCCGCGCCTGGCGCGCCACGGCGTGAAGGCGGGCGAGGGCGCGTCCGCCGCGATCGACCTGGCGCGCGTGTGCGCCCTCCTGAAGGACCGCGCGCAGACGCTCGAGGAGATCGCCGACCTCGCGATGATGTTCTACCGCGAGCCGCACCCGCACGCCGACGACCTCGCCGCGCACGTCAGGCCCGAGTCGCGCCCGGCGCTGCGCGCGTTCGCCGACGCCTGCCGCGGCATCGACTGGACGCGCGAGGCGATCGCCGCCGAGATCCGGCGCACGGTCGCCGAGCACAAGCTGAAGATGCCGCAGTTCGGCATTCCCGCGCGCGTGCTGGTGTTCGGGCGCACGCAGACGCCGGCGCTCGAGGCGGTGCTCGCGCTGATGCCGCGCGAGACCGTGATCCACCGGCTCGCGGCCGGGCTCGCGCACGCGCTCTGAGGCGCGGCCTATTCAGGCTGGATGTTGGCGAACCTGACCACCTTCGCCCACTTCTCGATTTCCTTGTCGACCGCGGTCTTCATCACCGCGGGCGTGCCGCCCATCGGGAACGCGCCCGCGTCGAACATGCGCTGCCGGATGTCCGGCAGCGTGATCAGCCGGTTGACCTCGGCGTTCACGCGATTCACCACCTCGGCGGGCAGCCCCGCGGGCCCGACGATCCCGAACCAGGTCGTGGCCTCGTAGTCCTTGAGCCCGAGCTCCTTGAACGTGGGCAGGTCGGGCAGCTGCGGGACGCGGGTGTCGTAGGCGAGCCCGATCGCGACCAGCTTGCCGGCCTTCACGTACGGCAGCGTCGACGAGAGGTTGTCCCAGATGATCGGGACGTTGCCGCCGAGGACGTCGGTGAGCGCGGGGCCCGCGCCGCGGTAGCCGATGTGCGTGATGAACAGGCCGGTCTGGGACTTGAACAGCTCCATCCCCATGTGGCCGACGCCGCCGTTGCCCGACGACGCGTAGTTGTAGCGGCCCGGGTTCGCCTTGAGGGTCCGGACGAACTCCGCGTAGTTCTTCGCCGGGAAGCTCGGGTGCACGGCGATGATGCCCGGCACCGCCGCGACCTGCACGATCTGCGTGTAGTCCTTGCGCGGGTCGTAGGCGAGCTTCTTGTAGGTGTTCGGCGCGGTGCCGAGCGTGGAGACCGTGCCTACGCCGAGGGTGTAGCCGTCGTGCGGCGCGCGCGCGATCTCGGCGCCGCCGATCGTGCCGCCGGCGCCGCCGCGGTTCTCGACGACGAACGGGTGGCCGAGACCGCCGGTCAGCCCTTGCGCGATCAGGCGGCCGACGATGTCGGTGGTGCCGCCCGGCGGGAACGGGATGATCAGCTTCACCGGCTTGCTCGGGTAGGCGGCCTGGGCCGCGGCGCGGCCGGCGAGCGCCGACGACGCGGCGGCGCCCGCGAGACCCTTGAGGAGGAGTCGACGCGATGACATGGGAGGAGATTCCTCGAATCGTTAGAATGGGAGCCCCGATTTTAGTCCTCCCGCCCACGTCCCATGTCCGGCAACACGTTCGGCCACACGTTCTGCGTGACCACCTTCGGCGAGTCGCACGGCCCCGCGATCGGCTGCGTCGTCGACGGCTGCCCCCCGGGCATGGCCCTGTCGGCCGACGACCTCCAGCCCGAGCTCGACCGCCGCCGCCCCGGGACCTCGCGCCACGTGACGCAGCGCCAGGAGGCCGACCGCGTCGAGATCCTCTCCGGCGTGCACGAGGGGCGCACCACCGGCACCGCGATCGCGCTCCTGATCCGCAACGAGGACGCGCGCAGCAAGGACTACGGCAACCTCGCACAGACCTTCCGCCCCGGCCACGCCGATTACACCTACTGGCACAAGTACGGGCATCGCGACCCGCGCGGCGGCGGGCGCTCGTCGGCACGCCTGACGGCGCCGGCGGTCGCGGCCGGCGCGATCGCGCGCAAGTGGCTGCGCGAGCAGTACGGCACCGTGATCCGGGGATTCATGGCGCAGCTCGGGCCGATCGTGATCCCGTTCACCGGCTGGGAGCACGTCGGCGAGAACCCGTTCTTCGCGCCCGACCCCGGCGTCGTGCCCGCGCTCGAGGCGCACATGGACGCGCTGCGCAAGGCCGGCGACTCCTGCGGCGCGCGCGTGAGCGTGGTCGCCGAGAACGTGCCGGTGGGCCTGGGCGAGCCGCTCTACGACAAGCTCGACGCCGACATCGCCTACGCGATGATGGGCATCAACGCGGTCAAGGGCGTCGAGATCGGCGCCGGGTTCGGCTGCGTGGCCCAGACCGGCAGCGTGCACGGCGACGAGCTCACCCCGGACGGCTTCGTCGGCAACAACGCCGGCGGCGTGCTCGGCGGCATTTCCACCGGCCAGCCGATCACGGTGTCGATCGCGATCAAGCCCACGTCGAGCATCCGCGTGCCGCGCCGTTCCATCGACGTGAACGGGCAGCCCACCGTGGTCGAGACGCTGGGCCGCCACGATCCCTGCGTGGGCATCCGCGCCGCCCCGATCGCCGAGGCGATGCTCGCGCTGGTGCTGATGGACCACGCGCTGCGGCACCGCGCGCAGAACGCCGGCGTGCGGGTGCCGGCGCCGCCGATTCCCGGCACCGCGCGGTGAGCGGCGGGCGCGCCGTGAAGCGCGCCGCGCCGGGCTCGCGCGGGTGCGCGCGCCGTCGCGCGAGGCGCCGGTTCGCGCGAGTGCCGTCCTCCGCGCGAGTGCCGTCCTCCGCGCGAGTGCCGTCCTCCGCGCGAGTGCCGCCCTCCGCGCGAGTGCCGCCCTCCGCGCGAGTGCCGCCCTCCGCGCGAGTGCCGCCCGAGTGCCGCGCGTGATGCGCCCGTCGCCGGAGACCGGCGCCAAGGCGCTGTTCTTCGCGTACTTCGCGATGACCGGCGCGTTCGCCCCGTACCTCGCGCTCTACTTCGCCGCCGTGGGCCTGTCGATCACGCAGATCGGCGTCCTGGTCGCGCTGCCGCAGCTGATCCGGCTCGGCGCGCCGCCGTTCTGGGGCGCGATGGCCGACCGCCTCGGGCGGCGCCTGCCGCTGCTGCGGCTGTCGGCCGCGCTCGGCCTGGCGAGCGCGATCGCGGTCGGGTTCGCCGGCGGCAACTACGCGGCGCTCCTCGCGCTGCTCGCGATCTTCTACTTCGCGACGTCGGCGCAGGCGCCGCTGGCGGAGACGATCGCGCTCGCGATCTCGGGCGGCGAATCGGGGCGCTACGGCCGCATCCGCATGTGGGGCTCGATCGGGTTCATCGGCGCGGTCGCCGCCAGCGGGCCGCTGCTCGACGCGGCCGGCATCCGCACGCTGCCGCTGACGATCGCCGCGATGTGCGTGGCGCTCCTCGCGGTCACCTGGCGCGTGGCCGAGCCGCCGGCGCGGCACGCGGGCGCGGGCGCGCCGCTGGCGCGGCGCCTGCGCGAGCCCGCGATCGCCGCGTTCTTCGCGTCCTGCCTGCTGATGCAGTTCGCGCACGCGGCGCTCTACGGCTTCTACTCGCTCTTCCTCGACGGCTTCGGCTACACCAAGACCGCGATCGGCGGCGCGTGGACCGTCGGCGTCGTCTGCGAGATCGCGCTGTTCCGGATGCAGCGCCCCCTGTTCGAGCGCTACGGCGCGCTCGCGCTGCTGTCGTTCAGCATGGCGGTCGCGGCCGCGCGCTTCGTGCTGATCGCCTGGGGCGGGGGCGCCTGGCCGGTGGTGATCCTCACGCAACTGATGCACGCGGTCACGTTCGGCGTCCACCACAGCGCGGTGATGGCGCTGCTGCACCGCTGGTTCGAGCCCGCGCAGCAGGGGCGGGCGCAGGCGCTGTACACGACGCTCGGCTACGGCGGCGGCGGGGCGCTCGGAGGACTGGCCGCCGGCTGGGCGTGGGCGAATCTCGGACCGCAGGCCGCGTTCTACGGTGCGTCCGCCGCCGCCGTGCTCGGCTGGGTCGCGGTGGCGATCTGCCGGCGCTTCGAGTACGCTCGCCCCTCGATCGACGCGCCCGCCGACGGCACCGCCTGAGGCCGGCCGCGAGCGTTCCACCGCCGCCCGAGGAGATTGCCGTCATGTTCCGCCTGCCGTCGCCCGCGATCCTGCTGCGTGTCGCCGCGCCCGTGCTCGTCGTCGCGCTCGCCGCCTGCCAGTCGGTGCAGACGACCCAGAGCGGCGTCGTCGGAGTCGACCGTGTGCAGCGGATGTCGCCGCTGGTGTCGGAGGCGGAGCTGCGCCAGGGGGCGGTGCAGGCGTACTCGCAGGAGCTCGCCAAGGAGCGGCAGAAGGGCGCGCTCAACGTCGACGCCGCGATGACCCAGCGCGTGCGCGGCATCGCCAACCGGCTGATCCCGGCGTCGGGCGCGTTCCGGCCGGACGCCCCGTCGTGGCCGTGGGAAGTCAACGTGATCCGCTCCGACACCCTCAACGCGTGGTGCATGCCGGGCGGCAAGATCGCGGTCTACTCGGGCCTGATCACCAAGCTCGCGCTCAACGACGACGAGATCGCCGCGATCATGGGCCACGAGATCTCGCACGCGCTGCGCGAGCACTCGCGCGAGCGGGCGTCCGAGCAGGTGACCGCGGGCCTGGGCATCCAGGTCGGCGCGGCGGTGCTCGGCGGGGGCAAGACGACGATCGACTTCGCGCAGCTCGCCTACCAGGTGACGATGGGGTTGCCCAACAGCCGCGTCCACGAGAGCGAGGCCGACCGCATGGGCGTGGAGCTGGCCGCGCGCGCCGGCTACGACCCGCGCGCCGCGGTCAGCGTGTGGCAGAAGATGGCGAAGGCGGGCGGCTCGAAGCAGCCGGAGTGGCTCAGCACCCACCCGTCGGCCGAGACCCGGATCAGGGATCTCGAGGTCTACTCGGCGCGCGTGATGCCGCTCTACGAGCAGTCGCGCCGGCGCTGACGCCCGGCCCCTGGCGGCGCACCGCATGGCATAATCCCCCGTTCGACTCAACCGAACTGGGCCGGGGCGCAGGCCCGGCGGAATCAGCATGGCGCTCGCTCTACGCACCCTGTACGACAAGCTCTGGGACGACCACCTCGTCCACGCCGAGGACGACGGCACCAGCCTGATCTACATCGATCGCCACCTGGTCCACGAGGTCACCAGCCCGCAGGCGTTCGAAGGCCTTCGGGCCGCCGGCCGCTCGCCCTGGCGCACGTCGTCCATCGTCGCCACCGCCGACCACAACACGCCGACCACCGGCTGGGAGCGCGGCATCGACGGCATCGACGACCTCACGTCGCGCGAGCAGGTCGTCACGCTCGATCGCAACATCCGCGAGTTCGGCGTCGCCACGTACTTCCCGTTCCTGGACAAGCGCCAGGGCATCGTGCACGTGATCGGCCCGGAGCAGGGCGCCACGCTGCCCGGCATGACGGTGGTGTGCGGGGATTCCCACACCAGCACGCACGGCGCGTTCGCGTGCCTGGCGTTCGGCATCGGCACCTCCGAGGTCGAGCACGTGATGGCCACGCAGTGCCTGGTCGCGCGCAAGATGAAGAACATGCTGGTCGAGGTCGAGGGCACGCTCGGGCGCGGCGTCACCGCGAAAGACGTGGTCCTCGCCGTGATCGGCCGCATCGGCACCGCGGGCGGCACCGGCTTCGCGATCGAGTTCGGCGGTTCGGCGATCCGCTCGCTGTCGATGGAAGGCCGCATGACCGTGTGCAACATGGCGATCGAGGCGGGCGCGCGCGCCGGCCTGGTCGCCGCCGACGAGACCACGTTCGCGTACCTGAAGGGCCGTCCGATGGCCCCCACCGGCGAACTCTGGGACCGCGCGCTCGGCCACTGGCGAACGCTGCGCTCCGACCCCGGCGCGAAGTTCGACGCCGTCGTGCGCCTGGACGCCGCGCAGATCAGGCCGCACGTCACCTGGGGCACGTCCCCCGAGATGGTCGTCGCGGTCGACGAGCGCGTGCCCGACCCCGACAAGGAAAAGGATTCGGTGCGCCGCGAGGGCATGGAGCGCGCGCTCCAGTACATGGGCCTGAAGCCGAACACGCCGATCGAGTCCATCGCCGTCGACAAGGTCTTCATCGGCTCGTGCACCAACTCGCGCATCGAGGACCTGCGCGCGGCCGCCGCGGTCGTCCGCGGCCGGCGCAAGGCGGGGAGCGTGAAGCTCGCGCTGGTCGTGCCGGGCTCGGGACTGATCAAGCGCCAGGCCGAGGCCGAGGGCCTCGACCGCGTCTTCCGCGACGCCGGCTTCGAGTGGCGCGAGCCCGGCTGCTCGATGTGCCTGGCGATGAACGCCGACAAGCTCGAGCCCGGCGAGCGCTGCGCGTCCACCTCGAACCGCAATTTCGAGGGACGGCAGGGCGCGGGCGGGCGCACGCATCTCGTCAGCCCCGCGATGGCGGCCGCCGCGGCCGTCGCGGGCCACTTCGTCGACGTGCGGCGAATCTGAACGCAACCGGAGGCACCATGATCGCAAGACTCGCATTCCTCGCCGCCGCCGCCGTCACCGCGCTGACGCTGGCCGGCTGCAACACGGTCGCCGGCGTCGGCCGCGACATCGAGAAGGCCGGCGAGAGCATCCAGGGCGCCGCCAAGAAATAGTGAGAACCGCCGCATGCAGCCGCTGAACGTCCACCGCGGTCTCGTCGCCCCGCTCGACCGGGCGAACGTCGACACCGACGCGATCATCCCGAAGCAGTTCCTGAAGTCGATCAAGCGCACCGGCTTCGGGCCGAACCTGTTCGACGAGTGGCGCTACCTCGATCGCGGCGAGCCGGGCATGGACAACAGCCGGCGGCCGCTGAATCCGGAGTTCTCGCTGAACCAGCCGCGCTTCAAGGGGGCGTCCATCCTGATCGCGCGCAAGAACTTCGGCTGCGGGTCCTCGCGCGAGCACGCGCCGTGGGCGCTCGAGGACTACGGCTTTCGCGTGATCGTCGCGCCGTCGTTCGCCGACATCTTCTTCAACAACTGCTTCAAGAACGGCGTGCTGCCGATCGTGCTGCCGGAGTCGGCGGTGGACCGGCTGTTCCACGAGGTCGCGGCGTTCCCGGGGTTCGAACTGATCGTCGACCTGCCTCAGCAGCGCGTCGCGTCGACCGACGGCGCGCTCGCGTTCCCGTTCGAGATCGATCCGTTCCGCAAGTACTGCCTGACCAACGGGCTGGACGAGATCGGCCTCACGCTGCGGCACGCGGACAAGATCCGCGCCTACGAGAGCAAGCGAATTACCGAGCAGCCCTGGCTCACCAAGACCCTGGTGGGCTAGTCACGGGGACCGGCGCGTGAAGCACCAGCCTGGCCCCGGTCAGGCTGGCTCGCGGTGCTGGGCGCGATCCCGGCGAACCGGGAACACGAACGAACGACAACGGACGAACAGATGAAGATTGCGGTGCTGGCGGGTGACGGAATCGGCCCGGAGATCACGGCGCAGGCGCAGCGGGTGCTGGCCGCGCTGGCCTCCGACGGCCTGAAGATCGAGATGGAGCCGGCGCCGGTGGGCGGCGCGGGCGTCGACGCCGCCGGCGATCCGCTGCCCGCGGCGACGCTCGCGGTCGCCGAGAAGGCCGACGCGATCCTGTTCGGCGCGGTCGGCGGCCCGAAGTGGGACACGCTGCCGCGCCCGCAGCGCCCCGAGCAGGGCCTGCTGCGGCTGCGCAAGCACTTCGACCTGTTCGCGAACCTGCGTCCGGCGGTGGTCTACCCCGAGCTCGCGCACGCGTCGTCGCTCAAGCCCGAGGTGGTCGCGGGGCTCGACATCCTCATCCTGCGCGAGCTCACCGGCGACATCTACTTCGGCCAGCCGCGCGGCATCCGCAAGACCGAGTCGGGCGAGCGCGAAGGCTTCGACACCATGCGCTACACCGAAGGCGAGATCCGGCGCATCGCGGTCAGCGCGTTCGAGGCGGCGCGCAAGCGTGCGCGCCGCGTCTGCTCGGTCGACAAGGCCAACGTGCTCGAGACCACGCAGCTGTGGCGCGACGTCGTCACCGAGGTGCACAAGGGCTTCGCCGACGTCGAGCTCTCGCACATGTACGTCGACAACGCCGCGATGCAGCTCGTGCGCGCCCCCAAGCAGTTCGACGTCATCGTCACCGGCAACATGTTCGGCGACATCCTGTCCGACGAGGCGTCGATGCTCACGGGCTCGATCGGCATGCTGCCGTCGGCGTCGCTGAACGCGAAGAGCTTCGGCATGTACGAGCCGATCCACGGCTCGGCGCCCGACATCGCCGGCAAGGGCGTGGCCAACCCGCTGGCCACGATCCTGTCGGCGGCGATGATGCTGCGCTACTCGCTGAACCAGGAGGCGGCGGCGCAGCGCGTCGAGGCGGCGGTGCGCAAGGTGCTCGCGCAGGGGCTGCGCACCGCGGACATCGCGCAGCCGGGAATGCGCACCGTGGGCACGAAGGAAATGGGCGACGCGGTGATCGCGGCGCTGTGAGCGTTTCAGTGGTGTGGTGAACGAGGGCCCGACCGGGCCCGGTGAGGCCTCACGAGGGCCGGGAGAGCGATGATGATGAAGGTCGGCATGGTGGGATGGCGCGGGATGGTCGGTTCCGTGCTGATGCAGCGCATGCGCGAGGAGAACGACTTCGCGCTGATCGATCCGGTGTTCTTCAGCACGTCCAACGTCGGCGGCCCGGCGCCGTTCGGTGCCGAGAAGCTCCAGGACGCTTCGTCGATCGACGCGCTGAAGAAGATGGACACCATCGTCACCTGCCAGGGCGGCGACTACACCACCGAGGTCTACGGCAAGCTGCGCGCGGCCGGCTGGAACGGCTACTGGATCGACGCCGCCTCGAGCCTGCGGATGAAGGACGACGCCGTCATCATCCTCGACCCGGTCAACCTGCACGTCATCCAGGACGCGCTGGCCAGGGGCGTGAAGAACTACATCGGCGGCAACTGCACGGTGAGCCTGATGCTGATGGGCATCAACGGGCTGTTCCGCGAAGGCCTGGTCGAGTGGATCACCGCGATGACCTACCAGGCGGCCTCCGGCGCGGGGGCGCAGAACATGCGCGAACTGCTCGCGCAGATGGGCGCGGCGCACGCGTCGGTCGCCGGCCTGCTCGCCGACCCGAACTCGGCGATCCTGGACATCGACCGCACGGTCGCTCAGACGATGCGCGGCCCCGGCTTCCCGACCGAGAACTTCGGCGTCCCGCTGGCCGGCAGCCTGATCCCCTGGATCGACAAGGACCTCGGCAACGGCACGTCGCGCGAGGAGTGGAAGGGCGACGCCGAGTGCAACAAGATTCTCGGCCTGCCCGGCGAGGGCGCCGGCCACATCCCGGTCGAGAGCATCTGCGTGCGCATCGGCGCGATGCGCTGCCACAGCCAGGCGCTGACGATCAAGCTCAAGAAGGACGTCCCCCTGGCCGATATCGAGGCGATCGTCGCTTCCGGCAATCCCTGGGTCAGGCTCGTCCCGAACACCCGCGAGGCGAGCATCCGGGAGCTGACCCCGACGCTCGTCACCGGCACGATGACCGTGCCGGTGGGCCGCCTGCGCAAGCTGGCGATGGGTCCGCAGTACCTGAGCGCATTCACGGTCGGCGACCAGCTGCTGTGGGGGGCGGCCGAGCCGCTGCGCCGGATGCTGCGCGTGTTGCTGGCCTGAAACAGCCGGGGTGCCGTTCGTCCGCGCCGGCCGGCGGCCCCCGGGCGTGAAATCCGTCACGGCCCGCTCGCGCGGGGGGCCGACAGTCCTCCGGGCGGGCGGCGCGTGCCGCCTGTCGCGGATGCGTTGCGCGAACCCCTCCAAACGTGCTCAAAAGCTATGAATTGGTGTCAGCTTGCACCGATAAGTGGCTGATGTTAGGCTCAAAAACCTATATTGCTCCCCGGGGAATCGCGTGGCTGCTGGGACAAAAACTGTGCGATCGAACATGCCCTCCATCACTCCCAGGCGTCTCGCGGCGGCGGTTTCCGCGGCCGTTCTCGCCCTCGGCGCCGGCGCGGCCTGGTCGGCCGGCCTCGGCCGGCTGAGCATCCAGTCGGCCCTGGGCCAGCCGCTGCGCGCCGAAGTCGAAGTCACTTCGGTCGGCCGTGACGAAGCCGCGTCGCTGAGCGCGCGCCTGGCCACGCCGGAGGCGTTCCGGCAGGCGGGGCTCGAATTCAATTCGGCGCTCGCCGGGCTGCGCTTCGCGGTCGAACGCCGCGGCGACGGCCGGGCGATCGTCCGGATCAGCTCCACGCAGCCGATCAACGAGCCCTTCGTCGACCTGCTGCTGGAACTGAACTGGGCCACCGGCAAGTTCGTGCGCGAGTACACGTTCCTGCTCGATCCCCCGGAGCTGAGGAACAACCGCGAAGTCGTCGAGGGCGGCAACGGCCAGCAGGTGCCGGTCGTGCCCCCGGTGGCCGCGCCCGCGCCTGCCGCGCCCGCGCCGGCCGCACAGCCCGCCACACCCGCGCGCGCCGAGACCCCCGCACCGGCGCGCGCCGAAGCTCCGAAACCCGAGGCGCCCGCCGCGGCCGCCCGGGCCGAGCGCCCCGCGAAGCCGCCGAAGGCCGCGGCCTCGGGCGACGTCACCGTCAAGAGCGGCGACACGCTCGCCGGCATCGCCGGCCGCGTCAAGCCCGAAGGCGTCCAGCTCGACCAGGCCATCGTCTCGCTGTACCAGGCGAACCCGAGCGCGTTCTTCGGCAGCATCCACCAGCTGAAATCGGGCGTCACGCTGACCGTCCCCGACCAGGCGACGATGTCCGCGATCGACCCGGCCAGGGCGCGCGAGGAAATCCGCGTCCAGTCGGGCGATTTCGCCTCGTACCGCGGGCGCGTCGCCGACGCCGCGCGGGCCGTGCCCGGCGGCAAAGCCGGCCAGTCGGCCGAGGGCAGCGTCACCGCCAAGGTCGAGGACAAGGCGGGCGGCGGGGCCAAGGATCAGCTGCGGCTCTCGAAGAACGAGCCGGCCGCGGCCGGCGCGCCGGGCGGCGCGGGCTCCGCGTCGTCGAAGGCTGCCGAGCAGAGCATCGCGCGCGACGCCGCGCTGCGCGAGCAGCAGGCCCGCGTGCGCGAACTCGAGAAGAACGTCGGAGATCTGCAGAAGCTGGTCGAGCTGAAGAACAAGCAGCTCGCCGAGATGCAGAAGCAGGTCGAGGATGCCAAGGCGGCGGGCAAGGCCGCCGCCGGCACGATCGCCAAGGCCGAGCCGCCGGCGGCCGCACCCGTGCCGGCCAGGCCGGCCGAGCCGCCGAAGGCCGAGGCCGCGAGGCCCGAGCCCGCGAAGGTCGAGCCGCCCAAGGTCGAGCCCCCGAAGGCGGAGGCGCCCGCACCCGAGCCCGCGAAGCCCGAAGCCGCGCCGGTCGCCGAAGCGCCGAAGGCCGACGCGCCCGCGCCGGTCGAGCCTCCGACGGCCGAAGCGCCGAAGCCCGCCGAGCCGGCCAGGCCGGCCGCCGCGCCCGAACCGGTCGCCGAGGAGAGCTTCGTCGACGACCTCCTGTCCAATCCGATGGTGCTGCCCGGCCTGGGCGCGATCCTCGCGCTGGGCGCCGGCTACGGCTGGTACGCGATGCGCCGTCGCAAGAAGGTCGAGAAGTTCGAAGACAGCCTGATCGCCGCGGACGGCTTCGCGACGAACTCGCTGTTCGGTTCCACCGGTGGCCAGAGCGTCGACACGAGCGCGAGCTCGTTCACGTCCAGCACCAAGGACAGCGGCGTCGACGTGCACTCGACCGAGGTCGACCCGATCGCCGAGGCCGAGGTCTACATCGCCTACGGTCGCGAGACCCAGGCCGAGGAGATCCTGCGCGAGGCGCTGAAGAAGCAGCCCGAGCGCCAGGCGATCCGCGCCAAGCTGCTCGAGATCTGCTCCGGCCGCAAGGACGTCCCCGCGTTCAACGCGCTCGCCGAGGAGATGTACGGCATGACCGGCGGCCAGAACGAGGAGTGGCCGAAGGTGGTCACGCTCGGGCTCGCGCTCGATCCGGACAACGGCCTGTACACCGGCAATGCGCCGGCGGTGTCGGCGGCCGACGCCGCCACGGCCGAGGATGCGCCGGTGGTGCTCGAGGTTCCGGAGCCGGCGGACGAGCCGCTCACCGACCTGGTCGCGCCGGTGGTCGACGAAGCGCCGGCGATGGCCGAGCCCGAAGTGGCGGCCGAGGAGCCCGCGGTCGACTTCAGCGTGCTCAACGAGCAGTCCGGTTTCGAAGAGACCAAGCCGCTCGCCGACGAACCGCAGGCGAAGTCCGCCGAGCAGCGTGCCGAGGACGAGGTTCCGGCGCTGGACTTCGACCTCGACCTCGACACGACGATCGGCAAGGCCGGCGGGATGCTCGCGGCCACCCGCGAAGGCGACGGCGACGGCGGCATGTCGGGGCTGGAGCGCGCGGTCGACGGCAAGTTCGAACTGCCGACGCTCGACCTCACCGGACTGTCCGGCTCGCCCAAGGGGGCCGAGGAATCCGCGAGCCTCGACGACCTGAACATCGACCTGCCCGCGCTCGAGCGGATCGGCGCGACCGCGCCCGTGATGGAGACCGCTTCGGCCGCCGCGCGCGCGCCCGAGATGGACCTCTCGTCGATCGGGCTCGACCTCGAGCCCGCGCCGGCGCCCGCGGGCACCGTCGACGGGATCAAGTGGCAGGAGATGGCCACCAAGCTCGACCTCGCTTCGGCGTACGAGGAGATCGGCGACAAGGAAGGCGCCCGCGAACTGCTCGAGGAGGTCGTCAAGGGCGGCGACTCCGACCAGCAGGGCAAGGCGCGCTCCATGCTCGCCAAGATCGCCTGATTGCGTCCGGCGGCCGAGCCACACGACGGGGAAGCGCGGCTTCCCCGTCTTGCTTTGTGAGCGACCCCGCGCCCGCCGAGGGCGCCGCGCGCTACGCGCTGCGCCTCGCGTACGACGGCACGCCGTACGACGGCTGGCAGACGCAGCCTTCCGGCGCCACGGTGCAGGACCACGTCGAGCGCGCGCTCGCGGGCATCGCCGGCCACCCTGTCGCCACCGTGTGCGCCGGGCGCACCGATTCCGGCGTGCACGCGCTCGCGCAGGTGGTGCACTTCGAGTCCGACGCGGCGCGCCCGCTCGCCGCCTGGGTGCGCGGCACGAACGCGCTGCTGCCGCAGGGCATCGCGATCCAGCACGCGCTGCGCGTCGACGCCGGCTTCCACGCGCGCTACGGCGCGACGCGCCGCGCTTACACGTACCTGATCCATCGCGGTGCCCAGCGTCATCCGCTGGTCGCGACGCGCGCGGGCTGGGTGTTCCGTCCGCTGGATCTGGCGCGCATGGCCGAGGCCGCGCGTGCGCTCGAAGGCGAGCACGACTTCTCGTCGTTCCGCTCGTCGCAATGCCAGGCCGCGTCGCCGGTGCGCCGGATGGAGACGCTGCGGCTGTCCGAGCGCGGTGCGCTGGTCGTCGTCGACCTGTGCGCGAACGCGTTCCTTCACCACATGGTGCGCAACATCGTCGGCGCGCTGGTGTGGGTGGGGCTGGGGCGGCGCCCACCCGAGTGGGTCCGGGAACTGCTCGCTGCGCGCGACCGGCGCCTGGGCGCGCCGACCTTCGCCGCGCAGGGGCTCTACCTCGCGGGCGTCGAGTACCCGGGCGTCGAAGCGCTCGGCACCTGGCCGCCGCTGCAGGCCCCATAATGGGCGCCGATGCGAACCCGGATCAAGTTCTGCGGCCTGGTGCGCCCGGGCGACGTCGACGTCGCGGTCGCCCTGGGGGCCGACGCCGTCGGCTTCGTGCTGTACCCGAAGAGCCCGCGCTTCGTGACGCCCGCCGAGGCGGCGCTGCTGCGCCGCCGGCTGCCGTCGTACGTCTGCGCGGTCGGACTGGTCGTCAACGAGGGGGCCGACGCGGTGCGCTCGGCCGTCGGAACCGTCGGCCTGGACGTCGTCCAGTTCCACGGCGACGAATCGCCCGACGACTGCGAGCGCGCCTGTGCCGGGCGGGTCCCGTACTGGCGCGCCGTGCGCATGCGTTCACCGGGTGATTTGCTAGAATCCGCCCGGCGCTTCACCAACGCCGAGGCCCTGCTCGTCGACGCGTACAGCGACGGCTACGGCGGCAGCGGGCGTGGGTTCGACTGGTCCTGGATCCCCGCGCGGCGCGAACGTCCGCTGGTCCTGGCCGGCGGGCTCGCCGCCGAGACGGTGGGCGAAGCCATCGCGCGGGTCCGGCCGATGGCGGTCGACGTGTCCAGCGCGATCCAGGGACCGGATGCGAGAAGCAAGGATGCGGCGAAGATGGAACGGTTCATGGCCGCCGTGCTCGCCGCGGACGCCCACCTGACAGCCGCGAGCAGCCCCAGCCACCGATGAAACCCTACGACCTCCCCGACGCGCGCGGCCACTTCGGCCCGTACGGCGGCATCTTCGTCGCCGAGACGCTGGTTCACGCGCTCGAAGAGCTTCGCCAGGCCTACGAGCGCTACCAGGCCGACCCCGAATTCGTCGCGGAGTTCCGCGACGAGCTCGAGCACTTCGTCGGCCGCCCGAGCCCGGTCTACCACGCCAGGCGCTGGTCGAAGATGCTCGGCGGCGCGCAGATCTACTTCAAGCGCGAGGACCTGAACCACACCGGCGCGCACAAGGTCAACAACACGATCGGGCAGGCGCTGCTCGCGCGCCGCATGGGCAAGCCGCGCGTGATCGCCGAGACCGGCGCGGGCCAGCACGGCGTGGCCACCGCGACCGTCGCCGCGCGCTACGGGATGAAGTGCGTCGTCTACATGGGCTCCGAGGACGTCGCGCGCCAGGCGCAGAACGTCTACCGGATGAAGCTGCTCGGCGCCGAGGTGGTGCCGGTGACGTCGGGCTCGAAGACGCTCAAGGACGCGCTGAACGAAGCGATGCGCGACTGGGTCACGAACGTCGAGGACACGTTCTACATCATCGGCACGGTGGCCGGCCCGCACCCGTACCCGATGATGGTGCGCGACTTCCAGTCCGTGATCGGCGACGAGTGCAAGGTCCAGATGCCGAAGATGGCCGGGCGCCAGCCGGACTACGTCGTCGCGTGCGTGGGCGGCGGCTCGAACGCGATCGGCATCTTCCATCCGTACCTCGACGTCGCCGGCGTGCAGCTGGTCGGCGTCGAGGCGGCCGGCGAGGGCCTTCACACCGGGCGCCACGCGGCGTCGCTGTCGATGGGCACGCCGGGCGTGCTGCACGGCAACCGCACCTACCTGCTGCAGAACGACGACGGCCAGATCGTCGACACGCACTCGGTGTCGGCGGGGCTCGACTACCCCGGTGTCGGGCCCGAGCACGCGTGGCTCAAGGACTCCGGGCGCGCGTCCTACGTCGCGATCGACGACTCCGAGACCCTGAAGGCGTTCCACGACTGCTGCCGCATCGAGGGCATCATCCCGGCACTGGAGTCGAGTCACGCGCTCGCGTACGCGGCCAAGCTCGCGCCGACGCTGCCCGCCGACCGCATCATCCTCGTGAACCTCTCGGGCCGCGGCGACAAGGACATGCACACGGTCGCGCAGCGCGCGGGGCTGCAGTTCTGATGAGCCGCATCGAGAAGTCGTTCGGGCGGCTGGCGGCGGGCGGGCGCAAGGCGCTCATTCCGTACGTGACGGCCGGGTTCCCGCAGCGGGCGAGCACGGTGCCCGTGATGCACGCGATGGTCGCGAGCGGGGCCGACGCGATCGAGCTCGGCGTGCCGTTCTCCGATCCCATGGCCGACGGCCCCGTGATCCAGCGCGCCAACGAGGCCGCGCTCGCGCTCGGCGTCGGCCTGCGCGACGTGCTCGCGATGGTGCGCGAGTTCCGCACGCGCGACGCCGGCACGCCGGTCGTGCTGATGGGCTACGCGAACCCGATCGAGCGCATGGGCGTGGACGCGTTCCTCGCGGCCGCGCGCGACGCCGGCGTCGACGGGCTGATCGTCGTCGACTACCCGCCGGAGGAATCCGAGGCCTTCGCGACGGCCGCGCGCGCGCACGCGATCGACCCGATCTTCCTTCTCGCGCCCACTTCGGGCGACGAGCGCATCGCGCACGTGGCGCGGCTCGCCGGCGGCTACGTGTACTACGTGTCGCTGAAGGGCACGACCGGCGCCGGCAACATCGACGTGGCCGAGGTCGCGCAGCGCGTCGCGCGCATCAAGGCCGCGACGCCGCTGCCGGTCGGCGTGGGCTTCGGCATCCGCGACGGCGCGACCGCGCAGGCGGTCGCGCGGGGGGCGGACGCCGTGATCATCGGCACCCGGATGATCCAGGTGCTCGAGGACGGCCCCCCCGAGAGTGCCGCCGAGCGTGCCGGGCGCTTCGTCGCAGAGGTGCGCGGCGCGCTCGACTCGGACTCGCCCGCCCGCTGACGGGCGCCCCGAACACGGAGAAGGAGCTGCGATGACCTGGCTCGACAAGCTGCTTCCGCCCCGGATCAAGCGCTCGAACATCGGCGCGAAGAAGGTTCCCGAGGGGCTGTGGGTCAAGTGCCCGGCGTGCGACGCCGTGCTGTACTCGGCGGACCTCGAGAGCAACCTCTCGGTGTGCCCGAAGTGCAGCCACCACCTGCGCATCCGCGCGCGCAAGCGCCTCGACGGGCTGCTCGACGCCGAGGGCCGCTACGAGATCGGGCAGGAGGTGCTGCCGGTCGACGCGCTCAAGTTCAAGGACAGCCGCAAGTACCCCGACCGCCTGCAGGAGGCGCTCGACCAGACCGAGGAGACCGACGCGCTCGTCGTGATGGGCGGCGCGATCTGCACGATCCCGGTGGTGGCGGCGGCGTTCGAGTTCGAGTTCATGGGCGGCTCGATGGGCTCGGTCGTCGGCGAGCGCTTCGTGCGCGGCGTGCGCGCCGCGATCGAGCAGAAGGTCCCGTTCGTGTCGGTCGCGGCGTCCGGCGGCGCGCGCATGCAGGAGGGCGTGCTCTCGCTGATGCAGATGGCCAAGACCACCGCGATGCTCACCCGGCTCGCGGAAAAGCGCCTGCCGTACATCTCGGTGCTCACCGACCCGACGATGGGCGGGGTGTCCGCGAGCTTCTGCTTCCTCGGCGACGTCGTGATCGCGGAGCCGAAGGCGCTGATCGGCTTCGCCGGGCCGCGCGTGATCGAGCAGACCGTGCGCGAGAAGCTGCCGGAGGGCTTCCAGCGCGCCGAATTCCTGGTCGAGAAGGGCGCGATCGACATGATCGTCGACCGCCGGCAGATGCGCGAGGAGATCGCGCGGCTGCTCGCGCTGCTGCTTCGCCAGCCGAGCGACGCGGTCGCCTGACGCGATCGCGCCTTTCGAAGGACCCGCGCCATGACTGCGCCTGAACGCGGCGCGGCCGCGCCCCCGTTCGAGACGCTCTCCGACTGGATCGCGTACGTCGACCGGCTGCACCCGAAGACGATCGAGCTCGGGCTCGATCGCGTGCGCGCGGTCGCGCGGCGCATGGGGCTCGAGCTCGCGTCCACGGTGATCACCGTCGGCGGCACCAACGGCAAGGGCTCGACCTGCGCGCTGCTGGAGTCGATCCTGCTGCACGCGGGCTACCGCGTCGGCGTGTACTCGTCGCCGCACCTGATCGACTTCAACGAGCGTGCGCGCCTGGACGGCCGTCCGGCGGACGACGCGACGCTGATCGAGGCGCTCGAGGCGGTCGAGCGCGCGCGCGACGGCGTCACGCTCACGTATTTCGAGTTCACCACGCTCGCGGTCCTGAAGCTCTTCGAGCGCGAGGCACCCGACGTCGCGATCCTCGAGGTCGGGCTCGGCGGCCGGCTCGACGCGGTGAACCTCGTCGACGCGCACTGCTCGATCGTCACCTGCGTCGACATCGACCACGTCGCGTACCTGGGCGACACCCGCGAGCGGATCGGCTGGGAGAAGGCGCACATCTTCCGCACCGGGCGGCCGGCGATCTGCAGCGACCCGAAGCCGCCGCAGTCGCTCGTCGACTTCGCGCGCGACATCGACGCCGACCTCTGGCTGTTCGGGCGCGACTTCAACTACGCCGGCGACCGCCAGCAGTGGTCCTACGGCGGGCGCGCGATGCGGCGCCCGAGCCTCGCGTATCCGGCGCTGCGCGGCGCCAACCAGCTGCTCAACGCGAGCGGCGTGCTGGCCGCGCTCGAGGCGCTGCGCGAGCGGCTGCCGGTGAGCGCGCAGGCCGTGCGCCAGGGGCTCGCCACGGTCGAGCTGCCGGGGCGCTTCCAGGTGCTGCCGGGCCGGCCGGTCGTGGTGCTCGACGTCGCGCACAATCCCCACGCGGCGGCGCACCTGGCGGCGAACCTCGACGGCATGGGGTTCCACCCGACGACCTGGGGCGTGTTCGGCGTGATGGCCGACAAGGACGTCGCCGGCATCGTCGGGCCGCTGAAGGGCATCGTCGACCACTGGCTCGCGGTCGACCTGCCCACGCCGCGCGCGGCGAGCACCGCGAACCTGCTGGTGCAGCTCGCCGCGTGCGGCGTGTTCGCCTCGGCGCAGCGCGTCGTCGAGTCGTACGCGTCGCCGCGTCTCGCGCTCGCCGCGGCGCTCGATCGCGCCGGCGAGAATGATAGAATCGTCGTCTTCGGCTCGTTCTTCACCGTGGCCGACGTCATCGCTGCCCGGCGCCAGGCACACGGAGCCCGCTGACCCGCCTCATGGCCCCCCGATCCAACGCCAAGCAGAGCGCCGCCCTCGATCCTGCGTTGCCCCAGAAGAAGCGCGCGCGCCGGCGTGTCGTCGGCGCGCTCGCCGTGTGCGTGGCCGCAGCGATCGTGCTGCCGGTGGTGCTCGACTCCGAGCCGCGCCAGATCCGCGACGACGTCCAGGTCCAGATCCCCTCGCGCGACACCCCGATCAGCGAGCCGTTGCCGGGGGCGGCGCGCGACGCCGACAGGAGCCTGCGCGCGCCCGATGCGAAACCCGACGCCGTCGCGGATGCGGCCGGCAAGGTCGAGCCGTCGGACGGCGACAGGGCCGCGGCGCAGCCCGAGTCGGCCGGCGGCACCGGCGGGGCCGTGCGCGACGAGGCGCGTCCGGATTCCCGTTCGGAGGCTCGCCCGGCCGCGAAGTCCGGCGCACCGGCCGAAGCCGGACCGTCGCCTCCGATCGCCTCGGCGGCCCCGGTCGCGAAAGCCGACGCGAAGGCCGACGCGAAGGCCGACGCGAAGCCCGAGGCGAAGGCCGACGCGAAGCCCGAGGCGAAGGCCGACGCGAAGGGCGATGCGAGGCCGGCGGAGAAAGCCGAGGCCAAGGTCGACCCGAAGCTCGCCGCGAAGGGCGACGCCAAGGCCGGCGCCAAGGCGCCGACCTACCTGCTGCAGATCGGCGCGTTCGCGAGCGAGAAGGGGGCCGCCGACCAGGCCCAGCGCGCGCGCAAGGCGGGGCTGAAGGCGTACACCGAGAAGGTTCAGACGCCCAACGGCGAGCGCATCCGCGTGCGCGTGGGGCCCTTCGGCTCGCGCGAGGCGGCCAACGACGCGCGCGGCAAGCTGCGCGCGATCGGCGTCGACGCCGCGCTGATCGGGCCCTGAGCACGCCGGCGCGATGGACGTCGCATCGCTCACCGGCTGGGACTGGTTCGTCGCGCTGACCGCGCTGGTGTCGATCGGATTCGGGCTCTGGCACGGCTTCGTGCGCACGGTGTTCGGGCTGGCGGCCTGGATCGTCGCGTTCGTCGGTACGCCGTTCGCGGCGCCCGCCGCGATCGCCGCGCTGCGCATGCACGAGCACCCCTGGGTGGTGTTCGTCGTGGTGTTCATCGTGCTCTTCGTCGCGGTCCGCCTGGCGGGCTCGCTGATCGCGCGGGCGCTCGCGAAGGCGGGGCTGGGCGGCGCCGACCGCGTCCTCGGCGGGCTGCTCGGCGTGGCCCGTGCGCTGATCGTGATCACGCTGGCCGTGATCCTCGCGCGCGGGCTCGGCTTGCACGAGAGCGCGAGCTGGAAGCTCTCGCTCACCCGTCCGTTGCTCGAGCGGCTGATGCACCTGATCGAGCCGCACCTGCCCGAGCGCGTGAGCGGCATTCGAGAAACCTGAAAGCGAGGCCCGGCATGTGTGGAATCCTCGGCGTCGTCTCCCGCGCGCCCGTCAACCAGCTGCTGTACGACGGGCTGCTGCTGCTGCAGCACCGCGGCCAGGACGCCGCGGGCATCGCGACCGCGATGGGCAAGAAGTTCAACCTGCACAAGGGCAACGGCCTGGTGCGCGACGTCTTCCGCACGCGCAACATGCGCTCGCTGCCCGGGCAGTCCGGCATCGCGCACGTGCGCTACCCGACCGCGGGCTCGGCGGCCGACTCCGAGGAGGCGCAGCCGTTCTACGTGAACGCGCCGTTCGGCATCATGCTCGCGCACAACGGCAACCTCACGAACTCCGACCAGATCAAGGACGAGATGTTCCGCCGCGACCTGCGGCACATCAACACCGAGTCCGACTCCGAGGTGCTGCTCAACGTACTGGCGCACGAGCTCCAGGCGAGCGCGCGCGGCGTCACGCTCGACCCCGACAGCATCTTCGACGCGGTCGCGGGCGTGCAGCGGCGGGTGCGCGGCGCTTACGCGTGCGTCGCCGAGATCGCCGGCTACGGGATCCTCGCGTTCCGCGACCCGTTCGGCATCCGGCCGCTGTGCTACGGCGTTTCCGAGACCGACGCCGGCACCGAGTACCTGGTCGCCTCGGAGTCCGTCGCGCTCGAGGGCCTGGGATTCCGGATGGTGCGCGACGTGCAGCCGGGCGAGGCGGTCCTGATCGACCTCGACGGCAACTTCCACTCGCGCCAGTGCGCCGAGAGCCCGTCGCTGAACCCCTGCATCTTCGAATACGTGTACTTCGCGCGGCCCGACGCGCTGATCGACGGCGCCTCCGTCTACGCGACGCGCCTGCGCATGGGCGAGTACCTCGCCGCGAAGATCGCGCGCGAGCTGCCGCGCGGCGAGATCGACGTCGTCATGCCGATCCCCGACACCTCGAGGCCGTCGGCGATGCAGCTCGCGATGAAGCTGAACCTCGACTACCGCGAGGGCTTCCTGAAGAACCGCTACGTCGGGCGCACGTTCATCATGCCCGGGCAGTCGGTGCGCAAGAAGTCGGTGCGCCAGAAGCTCAATGCGATGAGCGTCGAGTTCCGCGGCAAGAACGTGCTGCTGGTGGACGACTCGATCGTGCGCGGAACGACGTCCCACGAGATCGTCCAGATGGCGCGCGACTCCGGCGCCAACAAGGTGTTCTTCGCGTCGGCGTCGCCGCCGGTGCGCTTCCCGAACGTCTACGGGATCGACATGCCCACCCGCGGCGAGCTCATCGCGAACGGGCGCAGCGACGAGGAGATCCGCCGCGCGATCGGCGCCGACGCGCTCGTCTACCAGGACATCGACGCGATGAAGCGCTCGGTGACCGACGTCAACCCGCGGCTGACTCGCTTCGAGGCGTCGTGCTTCGACGGCGTCTACGTCACCGGCGACGTCACGCCCGCGTACCTCGACCGGATCGAGACCGCGCGCTACCTCTCGTCGGCGGGCGCGGACGACGAGACGAGCCGCTCGCAGCTGAACCTGCAGTTCCCGGTGGCGGCCGACTGAGCGCCGGCGCGGCCTTGCCGGCCGCCGGCAGGTTGCGCTAACATCCCGGTTCGCGCCGATTTGTCCTGCTTGCGGGCGCGTTACAAATGCAGCTAAAAGGGGGTTCCCTTACCCGCTGATGCTGCAAGCTCAGCGGGTTTTTTGTTTTGGGGCGCACGCGGATGCGCCGGGATGCAGCCATGGCAGTCGAAGACGACCGGACCTTCGGATTCGAGACCCTCGCGGTGCGCGAGGGCATCGCGAGAACCGTCTATCACGAGCACAACGAGCCGATCTTCGTCACGTCGAGCTTCGTGTTCGACAACGCGGCGCAGGCCGCGGCGCGCTTCGCCGGCGACGAGGAAGGCTTCATCTACTCGCGCACCGGCAACCCGACGGTGGCCGCGTTCCAGAACCGGCTCGCGGCGCTCGAGGGCACGCAGGCGTGCGTCGCGACCGCATCCGGCATGTCCGCGATCATGGCGATGGTCATGAGCCTCACGAAGGCCGGCGACCACGTCGTCGCGGCGTTCGAGCTGTTCGGTGCGAGCACGCAGATGTTCACGATCCTGCAGCGCTTCGGGATCGAGGTCACGTACGTCCGGCTCGCGGACACCGACGCCTGGCGCGACGCGATCCGCCCGAACACGAAGCTGTTCTACCTCGAGACGCCGTCGAACCCGCTCACCGAGTGCGCCGACGTGCGCGCGATCGCGGCCGTCGCGCGCGAGCGGGGCGTCAAGCTCGCGGTCGACAACTGCTTCTGCTCGCCGGCGCTGCAGCGGCCCATGGAACTGGGCGCCGACATCGTCGTCCACTCGGCGACGAAGTACATCGACGGCCAGGGCCGGGTGCTCGGCGGCGCGGTGCTCGGCGACGCGAAGTACATCGACGAGACGCTCGCGCCGTTCATCCGCACGACCGGCCCGACGCTCTCGCCGTTCAACGCGTGGGTTCTGCTCAAGGGCCTGGAGACGCTGTCGCTGCGCATGGAGCGCCAGTCGGCGAACGCGCTCGCGGTCGCGAAGTGGCTCGAGGCGCACCCGGGCGTGGAGCGCGTGCTCTACCCCGGCCTCGCGTCGCACCCGCAGCACGCGCTGGCGCTGAGCCAGCAGAAGACCGGCGGTGCGATCGTCGCGTTCGAGGTGGCCGGCACGAGCGCGGACCGCTACGACCCTTCCCGCCGCGAGGCCGCGTGGCGCGTCGTCGATTCCTGCCGCATGCTGTCGATCACCGCGAATCTCGGCGACGTGAAGACCACGATCACACACCCGGCGAGCACGACCCACGGCCGGGTCGGCCCCGAGGCGCGCAGGGCGGCCGGCGTCGGCGAAGGGCTGATCCGCCTCTCGGTGGGCGTGGAGAACCCCGAGGACATCTGCGCGGACCTCGAGCGCGGGCTCGGGGGCTGAGGGCGGCGTGGCGGCGACGATCGCGCCCGCCGGCCGCCGCGCCTGAGTACGGGGCGACGCGATGGCCGCGTACGCGCAGGCGATCGGGGTCCGGCGCTACGTCTTCGACGACCTGCGCGCGCTGCTGGCGTGCGCGAGCCCGCTTCGCTCGGGCGACGAGCTCGCCGGGCTCGCCGCCGCCACGCAGGAGGAGCGCGTTGCCGCGCGCCTGGCACTGGCCGACGTGCCGCTCGCCGCGTTCCTCGAGTCGCCCGCCGTGCCGTACGAGGTCGACGAGGTCACGCGGCTCGTCCTCGACACGCACGACGCCGCTGCGTTCGCGCCGGTGCGCTCGCACACGGTCGGGCAGTTCCGCGACTGGCTGCTGTCGTACGAGGCCGACGCCGCCGCGCTCGCGTCGCTCGCGCCCGGCCTGACCCCGGAGATGGTCGCCGCGGTCAGCAAGCTGATGCGCAACCAGGACCTGATCCTCGTCGCCGGCAAGTGCCGCGTCGTCGCCCGGTTCCGCACCACGCTCGGGCTGCCGGGGCGCGTCGCGGTCCGGCTGCAGCCGAACCACCCCACCGACGATCCGCGCGGGATCGCGGCCTCGATCCTCGACGGGCTCCTGTACGGGGCCGGCGACGCGGTGATCGGCATCAACCCGGCGTCCGACAGCGTGCAGCGCGTCGTCGAGCTCCTCTCGCTCGTCGACGACCTGCGCTCGCGCCACCGCGTGCCGACGCAGTCGTGCGTGCTCGCGCACGTCACGACCACGCTCGAGGCGGTCCGGCGCGGCGCGCCGCTGGACCTGGTGTTCCAGTCGATCGGCGGCACCGAGGCCACGAACCGCGGGTTCGGCGTGTCGATCGCGCTGCTGCGCGAGGCGCACGACGCAGCGCGTTCGCTCGCGCGCGGAACGGTCGGCGACAACGTCATGTACTTCGAGACCGGGCAGGGCAGCGCGCTGTCGGCGAACGCCCACCACGGCGTCGACCAGCAGACCTGCGAGGCGCGTGCGTACGGCCTGGCGCGCCACTTCCGGCCGCTGCTCGTGAACACCGTCGTCGGGTTCATCGGGCCGGAGTACCTGTACGACGGCAAGCAGATCGTGCGTGCCGGGCTCGAGGACCACTTCTGCGGCAAGCTGCTCGGCGTGCCGATGGGCTGCGACGTCTGCTATACGAACCACTCGCAGGCGGACCAGGACGACATGGACACGCTGATGACGCTGCTCGGCGTCGCGGGCTGCAATTTCTTCATGGGCGTGCCCGGCGCCGACGACATCATGCTGAACTACCAGAGCACGTCGTTCCACGACGCGCAGTACCTGCGGCAGGCGCTCGGCCTGCGGCCGGCGCCGGAGTTCGAGGCGTGGCTCGAGGCGATGGGCGTGGTCGACGATGCGCGCCGGCTGCGCGGCGTCGACGCGCGGCACCCGCTGCTCGGCGGGCCGCTGCCGGGTGGCTGACGCGATGCACGGCGATCCCTGGCACGCCCTGCGGCGCTACACCGCCGCGCGCATCGCCCTCGGCCGCGCCGGCGCGAGCCTGCCGACCGCGCCGATGCTCGAGTTCCAGCTCGCGCACGCGCAGGCCCGCGACGCGGTGCACCTGCCGTTCGACGCGACGGCGATCGCGGGTGCGCTCGAGCGCCTCGGCCTGGCCTACCTGCGCGTCCGCAGCGCCGCGCCCGCGCGCGAGAGCTACCTGCGCCGGCCGGACCTCGGCCGCCGCCTCGACGACGCCTCGCGCGAGGCGTTGCGGGCGGCGCACGGCGTGTTCGACGCCGCGCTCGTGATCGCAGACGGGCTCTCGCCGCTCGCCGCGCACCGTCACGCGGTGCCGCTGCTCGCGCTCGCGCGCGAAGCGCTCGCCGCGCGCGGCTGGCGCGTCGCCCCGGTCGTGATCGCGGAGCAGTCGCGGGTGGCGCTCGGCGACGAGATCGGCGAGGCCCTCGGCGCCGGGATCGTCGCCGTGCTGATCGGCGAGCGTCCCGGCCTGTCGAGCCCGGACAGCCTGGGCGTCTATCTCACGTTCGAGCCCCGGCGCGGCCGCGCCGACGCGCAGCGCAACTGCATCTCGAACGTGCGCCCGGAGGGCTTGCCGATCGTGCGCGCCGCTCATACGCTGGTCCACCTGATGCTCGAAGCCCGCACGCGCGGCCTGACCGGCGTGCAACTGAAGGACGACAGCGACGCGGTGCCGTTGCTCGTGCGCCCCGACGACGGAGGACTCCTCGATGCCTGATACGCCCCGTTACAGCGGCCGTCCCGACGCCCTCGAGCGCGAGGAGTTCGTTCCCTTCGTCGAGGAGCTCGCCGAGGCGAGCAGCGTGCTGATCCGCCGGCACTACCTGACCGGCATCGGCGTCGACCACAAGCGCGACCTCTCCCCGGTGACCGCGGCCGATCGCGGCGCGGAGATCGCGATGCGCGAGCTGATCGAGCGCCGCTATCCCGACCACGGCGTGCTCGGAGAGGAGTTCGGCGAGACGAACCCGGGCGCGCGCTACCGCTGGGTGCTCGACCCGATCGACGGCACGAAGGCGTTCATCGCGAACTGCTATCTCTTCGGCACGCTGATCGCGCTCACGCGCGACGGCCGCCCGATCCTGGGCGCGATCGCCAGCCCGCTCGTGGGTCACGTGCTGATCGGCACCGGCGACGACGCGTGGGTCGGTGATCGCAGCGTGCGCGTGCGCGGCTGCACGTCGATCGAGGACGCGACCTTGCTGACCACCGACCACTGGGAGGTGTTCAGGCGCCGCGACGGGCCCGCGTTCGAGGCGCTCACGAAGCGCGCGAAGCTGTACCGCGGCTGGGGCGACTGCCACGGGTACTTCCAGGTGGCCACCGGCGGCGCCGACATCATGCTCGACCCGATCCTGAATCCGTGGGACATCATGGCGCTCGTGCCCGTGATCGAGGGCGCCGGCGGGCGCATCACGGGGTGGGACGGCGGCGATCCGGTCGGGGCGGACTCGATCGTCGCGACCACCGGGCTGATCCACGACGAGGTGCTGGCGGCGTTGAATCCTGGGCGCTGACGCGTGCAGGGTCGGTCGTGCCCGCCGTCGCGAAGGGCGTGTCCGTGCCGACCTACTCGAGCGTGATCCCGGCGCGGCGGATCACCTCCGCATAGCGCCCGATTTCCGCCTGCAGGAACTCCCCGAACGCCTGCGGCGAGCGCGCGAGCGAGGTGATCCCGGCCTTCTCGAACGCCTCGCGCGTGGCGGGCAGCGCGAGCACGCGGTTGACCTCGGCGTTCACGCGCGTCACCACGTCGTCGGGCGTGCGCGCGGGCGCGAGCAACCCGAACCACGAATTCGACTCGATTCCCGCGAAGCCCTGCTCGGCGAGCGTCGGGATCTCGGGCGCGAAGCGCGAGCGCGCGGGCGCGGCCAGCCCGAGTGCGCGCACGCGGCCGGCCTGGATCTGCGGGTGCACCTCGGGCAGGTTCGCGAAGATCGCGGCGACCTGGCCCCCGATCACGTCGGCGAGCGCCGGCGCCTGGCCCTTGTACGGAACGTGCACGAGGTCCACGCCCGCGACGATCTTCAGCATCTCGCCGGCGAGGTGCGCCGACGTGCCGTTGCCGAACGACGCGTACGCGAGCCGTCCGGGCTGCGCGCGCGCGAGCGCGACGAACTCGCGCGCGTCGCGCGCCGGCAATTGCGGGTTGACGACCAGCACGTGCTCGGAGACCGCCATCAGCGCGACCGGGCGCAGGTCGCGCAGCGTGTCGTAGGGGAGCTTCTTCACCAGCGTGTGGTTGACGGTGAAGCTGTTGGCGACCGTGACGAACGCGTGCCCGTCGGGCGCGGCCTTCGCGACCGCGTCGACGCCGATCACGGTGCCGGCGCCGGGCCGGTTCTCGACGAGGAAGGGCTGGCCGAAGACCTTCGTCAGTTCCTGCGCGACCAGGCGCGTGACGAAGTCGGTGGTGCCGCCGGGCGGGAACGGCACGACCATACGCACCGGCTTGGACGGGTACGCGGTCTGCGCGCGCGCGAAGTGCGCCGGGGCGAGCGCAGCGGTGCCCAGGGCGCGAATCAGCGCGCGGCGGGAGGCGGGGAGGATCATGGTCGGGTCGGGGTTCGGGGTTCGAGGGCGGAGCGCACGGATGCCCGGCCGGTGACGCGCCGGCCCGAGGCGGGCGACGCGGTCGGACCCGGGCGTGGCTCGGCCCCGGGGCGAGCGGCCGGCGGGCCGGCGGCGCGGCCCGGCGCGCGGCCCGTCAGATGTACGCGTTGATCGGGTGACGCGACAGCGCCATCGACATCGCGAGCCGGTACTGGTCGGCCGGGTCCATCAGGTACTTCGCCATCGGCAGCACGACCGCGTCCTCGAAGGCCGCGTGATCGTCGTACATCTTCGCGAGCCTGGCCACCGCGTCGACGTCGACCTGCGCGGGCTTGCCGCGCGCGACCTTGTGCAGCGAGGGCTCGAGGTGCCGCCACAGGTCCTCGAGCTGCTTGTGCTCGGCCTTCAGGCGGTGGACGATCGCGTGCACGGTTTCGTGCCCTTCGGTGCCGGGCGCGACGCGGTCGAGCATCGGCCAGAGTTCGCGCTCTTCCTCCGCGTGGTGCGGGCCGACCACGGTCTCGAAGAAGCCGATGATGTCGGCGGCCAGGTGCGACGCGGCGGACGCGTCGCCGCCGGGCGCGAGCATGCCCGGCAGTTCGCGCATCCGCTCCATCTTGTTCTTGATGAGCACGTGGCAGCCGAGGAACAGGTTCAGCGGCGCGCTGAAGTCGTCGTCGGGCTTGTCGGACATGGTGGGATCGCTCCAGGCAGGCGGGGTTCAGCCGCGAGTTTCCGTGGGATGGTACCGGGCGGCACTGACATTGATCAATTCGGGCACGGATGCGCGGACGAACGGCGCGGCCGCCGGTCGGTCGCGACTGCGGGTGCCGGCCGGCGGTCCGGGCGGGCGGCGGCGCGTCAGTGGAAGTTGCGGCTGCGTGCCGCGAGCCGCCCGAGCAGCCGCGAGTGGTCGACGACGCGGCGCGCGACCAGGTGCATCACCTGCCCGCCGGTCTCGCTGTCGCGCTGCCACACGCCGTAGACCGTCATCAGCCGCGACGCGAGGATCTCCTTGCGGTAGCGCTCGACCATGTCGGGCCAGACGATCACGTTGACCGCGCCGGTCTCGTCCTCGATCGTCACGAAGATCACGCCCTTGGCGGTCTCGGGGCGCTGGCGGTGCGTGACCAGGCCGCTGGCGCGCGCCAGCCGCCCGTTCGGGTAGTCGCGCAGCACCGCGGCGGGCTCGATGCCGTAGCGCCCGAGCAGCGGGCGCAGCAGCGCGAGCGGGTGCCGGCCCATCGGCACCCCGACCGACGCGTAGTCGGCGACGATCTCGTCGCCCTCGGAGGGCGGTGCGAGTGCCACCGCGTCCTCGTCGAAGCGCGCGTCGGCCAGCAGCTCGGGCATCGGCGCGATGCCCGCGACCTCCCAGTGCGCGCTCGCGCGGTGCCCGGCCAGCTGCGCCAGGGCGCCGGCGCGCGCGAGCGCGTGCAGCGCGTGGCGATCGAGCCGCGCGCAGCGCGCGAGGTCTTCGGTGCTGTCGAACGCGAAGACCTCGGGCGAGGCGGGCGGGGGCTCGGGCAGCGGCGCGTCCGCCGGCAGGCCCAGGCGCTCGCGCAGCCTCGCCTCGCGTGCGGCGACGATCCCGCGCGCGGCGGCCTCGGCGAGACCCTTCACGCGGTTGAACCCCAGGCGCACCGCGGGCTGCGGGCGGCGGTCGATCGCGCCGGAGGCGTCGAGCACCGGCCGCGGCGCCGACTCCTCCAGCGCGCTGTCCCAGCCGCTCACGAGGACGTCGACGCCGCGCACCTCCACGCCGTGCTCGCGCGCGTCGCGCACGAGCTGCGCGGGCGCATAGAAGCCCATCGGCTGGCTGTCCAGCAGCGCCGCGAGGAACGCCGCCGGCTCGTGACGCTTGATCCAGCAGCTCACGTAGACCAGCAGCGCGAAGCTCGCCGCGTGCGACTCCGGAAAGCCGTACTCGCCGAAGCCCTGGATCTGCCTGAAGATCGCCTGCGCGAACTCGCGCTCGTAGCCGCGCGCGAGCATGCCGTCGACGACCTTCGACTCGAATTTCTCGAGCCCCCCCTTGCGGCGCCAAGCGGCCATCGCGCGCCGGAGCTGGTCGGCCTCGCCGGCGGTGAAGCCCGCGGCGAGCATCGCGATCTGCATCACCTGCTCCTGGAAGATCGGCACGCCCAGCGTGCGCTCGAGCGCCGGCTTGATCTCCTCGCGCGGGTAGACCACCGGTTCCAGGCCCTGGCGGCGGCGCAGGTACGGGTGCACCATGCCGCCCTGGATCGGGCCGGGGCGAACGATCGCGACTTCGATGACGAGATCGTAGAACGCGCGCGGCCGCAGCCGCGGCAGCATGCTCATCTGCGCGCGCGACTCGATCTGGAACACGCCCACGGTGTCGGCCTGGCAGACCATGTCGTAGGTGGCGGGGTCCTCGGCGGGGATGTCCTGGATGCGGAAGGCGGGCACGCAGCGCCTTCGCGTGATGAAGTCCAGCGCGCGCCGGATCGCGCTCAGCATGCCGAGCGCGAGCACGTCGACCTTGAGCAGCCCGAGCGCGTCGAGGTCGTCCTTGTCCCACTCGATCACGCTGCGATCGGGCATCGCGGCGTTCTCCACGGGCACGAGCCGCGTGAGCTTGTCGCGCGCGATCACGAAGCCGCCGCTGTGCTGCGACAGGTGGCGCGGAAAGCGCATCAGCGTGTTGGTCATGTCGACCCAGTGCTGCACGACCGTGGCGGCGGGGTCGAAGCCGCAGGCCGCGAGGCCCTCGGCCTTCAGCCGTGAGCCGTCCCACCACTGGTGGGACTTGGCCACCTGGTCGAGCCGCTGCAGGTCGATGCCGAGCGCCTTGCCCACGTCGCGCAGCGCCGAGCGCGGCCGGTACGTGATCACGTTGGCGGTGAGCGCCGCGCGGTGCCGCCCGTACTTCGCGTACAGGTACTGCATGACCTCCTCGCGGCGCTGGTGCTCGAAGTCGATGTCGATGTCGGGCGGCTCGTTGCGCTCCTTGCTGATGAAGCGCTCGAAGAGCACCGACATGCGCGCGGGGTCGACCTCGGTCACGCCCAGGCAGTAGCACACCGCCGAGTTGGCCGCCGAGCCGCGC
>JAXMEE010000001.1:0-630769 GCA_046348465.1 Burkholderiaceae bacterium | reverse complement strand
TCGGACAGCATCGGCGGTCCCTCCTCTCGGAGGAATTTTACCGTCACGATGATTTGGCCGCTACAACTGCACTAAGTTGTTGTTCCGTATTGTTTTTCGGCCTATTTTTTTACCGTCAATGACTGCAATGCGCTGACGGTAAAAAATTCGGAGGGTGTCCGTGCCAGATTTTTACCGTCAGATTTACCGTCAAACTGGAAGGCATCCCTCCGATAGATGTCGATAGATCTCGACAGACGTTCTCTATACGGGACAACAACTTAGCAGAGATTTCCGATAGACCTTGATAGACCCTGAAAGACGCCGAATCATTCCCACTCGATCGTCGCCGGCGGCTTCCCCGACACGTCGTACACCACGCGATTGAAGCCCCGCACCTCGTTGATGATGCGGTTCGACACGCGCGACAGCAGCTCGTGCGGCAGGTGCGCCCAGTGCGCGGTCATGAAGTCGGTGGTCTGCACCGCGCGCAGCGCGACGACGTGCTCGTAGGTGCGCCCGTCGCCCATCACGCCCACCGAGCGCACGGGCAGGAACACCGCGAACGCCTGGCTGGTGAGGTCGTACCAGGTGCGGCCGACCTCTTCCGCCGCGCACAGCCCGCCGGCGGCGTCGCGCTCGACGGCGCGCGTGGCGCGCAGCTCGTCGATGAAGATCGCGTCGGCGCGGCGCAGCAGGTCGGCGTACTCGCGCCTGACCTCGCCGAGGATGCGCACGCCCAGACCCGGCCCCGGGAACGGATGCCGGTAGACCATCTCGCGCGGCAGCCCGAGCGCGACGCCGAGCTCGCGCACCTCGTCCTTGAAGAGATCGCGCAGCGGCTCGAGCAGCTTCAGGTGCAGCGTCTCGGGCAGGCCGCCCACGTTGTGGTGCGACTTGATGTTGTGCGCCTTCTTGGTCTTGGCGCCGGCGGATTCGATGACGTCGGGGTAGATCGTGCCCTGCGCGAGCCACTTCGCGTCGGCGATCTTCCCGGCCTCGCGCTGGAACACGACGACGAACTCGCGCCCGATGATCTTGCGCTTGGCCTCGGGATCGGACACGCCGGCGAGCTCGTGCAGGAACTCCGCGGACGCGTCGACGTGCACGACGCGCACGCCGAGGTTGCGCTCGAACGTCTCCATGACCTGCGCGCCTTCGTCCAGGCGCAGCAGCCCGTGGTCGACGAACACGCAGGTGAGCTGCTCGCCGATCGCGCGGTGAAGCAGCGCCGCGGCCACCGAGGAATCGACGCCGCCGGACAGCCCGAGGATCACGCGCTCGGCGCCGACCTGCGCGCGGATGCGCGCGACCGCCTCGTCGACGAAGCCGGGCATGGTCCAGTCGCCGCGCGCCTTGCAGATCGAGAGCACGAAGCGGCGCAGCATCGCGGCGCCCTGCTTCGTGTGCGTGACCTCCGGGTGCCACTGCACGCCGTAGAAGTGGCGCCACTCGTCGGCCATGCCGGCGATCGGGCAGTGCTCGGTGGACGCCATCAGCACGAAGCCCTGGGGCATCTCGACGACCTTGTCGCCGTGGCTCATCCAGACCTCGAGCAGGCCGTGGCCCTCGGGCGAGCGCGCGTCCTCGATGCCGTCGAGCAGCTTCGTGTGGCCGCGCGCACGCACGCGCGCGAAGCCGAACTCGCGCACGTGGCCGCTCTCGACCGCGCCGCCGAGCTGCTCGGCCATCGTCTGCATGCCGTAGCAGATGCCCAGCACCGGCACGCCCGCCTCGAAGACCTCGTGCGGGGCGCGCGGCGTCGACGCCTCGGTGACCGAGTTCGGTCCGCCGGACAGGATCACGCCGCGCAGCGACTTCTCCGCGGCCCAGGCGTCGAGCGTGGCCTTGGCGTCGTCGTACGGGTGGATCTCGCAGTACACGCTCATCTCGCGCACGCGGCGCGCGATCAGCTGCGTGTACTGCGCGCCGAAATCGATGATCAGGACCTTGTCGTGCATGGTGCGCGAGCCTGCTCGAGGAAAAGCGAACGCGGCGCGCGCGCGGTGACCGCACGCGCCGTCGGGAACGGGATCAGTCGATGTGGTAGTTCGGCGCTTCCTGCGTGATCTGCACGTCGTGGACGTGCGACTCGCGCATGCCTGCCGCCGTGATCTCGACGAACTGCGGGCGCGTGCGCATCTGCTCGATGTCGGCGCAGCCGCAGTAGCCCATGCTCGCGCGCAGCCCGCCGCACATCTGGTAGACGATCTGCACCATCGAGCCCTTGTACGGGACGCGCCCCTCGATGCCCTCGGGCACGAGCTTGTCGGCGTTGGACTCGGGATCCTGGAAGTAGCGGTCGGCCGCGCCTTCCTGCATCGCGCCCAGCGAGCCCATGCCGCGGTAGGTCTTGTACGAGCGGCCGTGCAGCAGGATCACGTCGCCCGGCGCCTCCTCGGTGCCGGCGAAGGCCGAGCCCATCATCACCGTGTGCGCGCCGGCGGCGATCGCCTTGGCGACGTCGCCGGAGTAGCGGATGCCGCCGTCGGCGACGAGGGGAATGCCGCTGCCGGCGAGCGCGGCGGCGACGTCGCTGATCGCGGAGATCTGGGGCACGCCGACGCCGGCGACGATGCGCGTGGTGCAGATCGAGCCGGGGCCGATGCCGACCTTGACCGCGTCGGCCCCCGCGTCGGCGAGCGCGCGCGCGGCGTCGCCGGTGGCGATGTTGCCGCCGATGACGTCGAGCTGCGGGTAGCGCTGCTTGACCCAGCGCACGCGCTCGAGCACGCCCTTGCTGTGGCCGTGCGCGGTGTCCACCACGACGACGTCGACGCCGGCGCGCACCAGCGCCTCGATGCGTTCGTCCGCCTCGGGGCCGACGCCGACGGCCGCGCCCACGCGCAGCTTGCCGGCGGCGTCGCGGCACGCGTTCGGGTACTCGCTGGCCTTGAGGATGTCCTTGACGGTCATGAGGCCGCGCAGCTCGAACGCCTCGTTGACGACCAGCACGCGCTCGAGCCGGTGCTGGTGCATCAGCGCCTGCGCGTCGTCGATGCTGGTGCCCTCGCGCACCGTGACCAGCCGCTCGCGCGGGGTCATGATCGTGCGCACCGGGGCGTCGAGCCGCGTCTCGAAGCGCAGGTCGCGGTTGGTGACGATCCCGACGACCTTGCCGCCCTCGACGACCGGCAGCCCCGAGATGCGGTGCTGGCGGGTGACCGCGATGACGTCGCGCACGGTCATGTCGGGCGCGATGGTGATGGGGTCGGACAGGACACCGGACTCGTAGCGCTTGACCTTGAGCACCTCGGCGGCCTGCTCGGCCGGGCTGAGGTTCTTGTGGACGATGCCGATGCCGCCTTCCTGGGCGATCGCGATCGCCAGGCGGGCTTCGGTGACGGTGTCCATCGCGGCGGACAACAGCGGGATGTTCAGCCCGATGTTGCGCGTGAGCCGGGTCTTCAGGGAGGTGTCGCGCGGGAGGATGTCGGAGAAGGCGGGAACCAGGAGGACGTCGTCGAACGTCAGGGCTTTCTTGGCCAGTCGCATGTGCCTTCGAACCTCACAAAACGGCATTATAGCGAAGCCGCCCCCGCTCGGACGGCGCCCGCGCCCGCCCATCGGCGCGCGGTCGCGGCCGGCGCCCGGGCGTCGAACAATGGAGCGGGGCCAGCACGGGCCGCGCCTGCGGTCCGCCGCCCCGACGTGACGCCCACTGCCGAAGGACGCGTGCCATGCGAATCGCCACAGTCATCCGGATCACGCTCGTCGCAGCGCTCGCGACGGGCGCCGTCGCGCACGCGCAGTGGAAGTGGCGCGACGACAACGGGCAGATCAACTACTCGGACCAGCCGCCGCCGAAGGGCGTGCCGGCGTCGCGGATCCTGAGCAGCGTCGAGCCGCGCGCGGGCGCGACACCGACCCCGCTGCCCTCGAGCGCGTCGGCACCGTTGGGCGGGATTCCTTCCGTGAACGCCACGGCCCCGCGCGCCGACGCCGCCGCGAAGGCGGACGCCGCGCCGCGCGCCGACGCCGCGTCGAAGAGCCCGGCCGACCGCGCACTCGAGGCGAAGCTGCGCGAGAAGGAACGCGAGCTCGCCGACCGCAAGCGCGAGGAAGAGGAGCAGAAGGTCGCCGCGCGCGCGCGCGCCTGCGAGGCGATGCGCGCCGACATGCGCACGCTCGAGAGCGGCATTCGCATCGCGCGGGTCAATCCGCAGGGCGAGCGCGAATTCCTCTCCGACGACGAGCGCTCGCAGCGCATCGAGGCCCTGCGCCGGGACATGCGCACGCTGTGCACGACGAGCTGAGCACGAATTCCCCTCAGCCGCCCGGACGCCACTTGTCCCTCGGCGCGGCGGCGCGCCTGAGCTCCACGCGCCGCTGGCGCGCCAGCTTCGGGTCGGCCCGCAGCGGGCCGACGAGCTCGATGCGGTCGCCGTCGTTCAGCACGTAGCCGGGCGCGCGCAGCTTGCCGTGGACCGCGGGCGTGAGCCGGGCGACGTCCTCGGCCGTCACGAGCGAGCGCGACACCGCCTGCGCCAGGGCTTCGGCCAGCGTGCTCGACGCGGGCAGGACGAGCGGGTCCCGGCGCACCGCGCCGTCGGCGACGCGCGCGAGCTCGATCTCGATCCGCGCCGCGGGCGGCGAACAGCCCATCGCTCAGCCGCCGGCCGGTCCCGGCGTCGGCGGGGCGCCCGCGTGCCCGGTGCCGTCCGGCGCCGCCGGCAGGGACGCGGTCGGCGCGCCGGGCACCGGCGAGCCGACGGCCAGCGCCGCGAAGGCGGACGACGGCGACGCGCCGGTCACCGGGGGCGCCGGCATCGCCCCGGGAGACAGTGCCGCGCTCGGTGGCGCTGCCGGCACCGCGTAGACCTTCTCCGCGCGCTTGACGAACGCGTCGACGAACGAGCGCGCGATGTGATCGAAGATCGGCACCATCGCCTGCCCCAGCAGGCCGCTCTTGAACGCGTAGTCGAGCCTGAACTCGACCTTGCAGGCGTCGTGCCGCAGGCTGTGGAAGTGCCAGAGCCCGTCGAGCCGGTGGAACGGCCCGTCGCGCAGCTTCATCGAGATGCGGTGCGGCGCGTGCAGGCCGTTCTCGGTGGTGAACGACTGGCGCATGCCGCGGAAGTCGATCGAGACCGTCGCGACCATCGAGTGCATCGTGCGCTCGTGCACGTGCGTGCCCCCGCACCACGGCAGGAACTGCGGGTACGCCTCGACCGCATTGACCAGCTCGTACATCTGCTCGCTGCTGTAGTGCAGGAGCACCGATTTGTGGACAGAAGGCATCGCCCGCCGCGAAGCACCCGCGCTGATAGAATCGGCTGCCATTTTATCGTGTCGACGCCGCGCGCTGCGCGGTGGCGCGAACGCGACACCCCCCGGCCCCCATGAGCATCGTCGAGAACAGGAAGGCGTTTCACGACTACACGATCGAGGAGCGCTTCGAGGCCGGCATCGTGCTCGAGGGCTGGGAGGTCAAGGCGATCCGTGCCGGCCGCGCGCAGCTCAAGGAAGGCTACGTCATCGTGCGGGACGCCGAGCTCTACCTGATCGGCGCCCACATCACCGCGCTGCCGGAGGCGTCCACCCACGTCAACCCCGATCCCACGCGCACGCGCAAGCTGCTGCTGCGCGCCGACGAGATCCGCAAGCTGATCGGCAAGGTCGAGCGCGCCGGTTACACGCTGGTGCCGCTGGACCTTCACTACACGCGCGGGCGCGTGAAGCTCGCGATCGGGCTCGCCAAGGGCAAGCGCCAGTACGACAAGCGCGCCTCCGAGAAGGAGCGCGAGTGGGCGCGCGAGCAGCAGCGGCTGCTCAAGCAGCGCTGACGGTTGCGCGAGGGCGCGTCACGGCCCGGTGCCGCGTGCCGCGACGCGACGTCGCGCGCCGAACGAGGCTCGCGCTTCACGCCCCGACACCGCGCCCGGCCTCCCCGCCGAGCCAGCGTGCCGACTCGATCCGGTGCGCGATCGAGCGCGGGTCCCGCTCGCCGGGCGGCACCCGGGCCAGCAGGCACAGCAGCAGCGACGCGGTCGCGAACGCGTCGCCGGCCGCCTCGTGGCGGCGCTCCACCGTCAGCCCGTAGCGCGCGAGCCAGTCGTCCAGCGTTCGCTCCCGGGCGGCCGGCTCGACGGCGCGCGCGAACTGCGCGACGTCCAGCCAGCGGTTCGCCGGCCGCGCGCGTCCGTCGCTTCGCATCGCCTTCTCCAAGAAGCGCCGGTCGAAGCCCGCGTTGAACGCCGCGATCGGCGAGTCGCCGACGAAGTCGAGCAGCCGCGCGCACGCCTCGCCCGGGTCGATGCCGGCGCGCTGCGCCTGCGCGCCGATCCCGTGGATCAGGATGTTCGTGCGCGGGCTGGTGCGCTCGGGCCGGACCGCGAGCTCCAGGCTGTCGGCGACGACGACGCGCAGCCCGCGCACCGCCACCGCGCCGATCGACAGGATCGGATCCGAGGACGGATCGAGCCCGCCCGTCTCCAGGTCGAGCACGACCCAGCGCACGCCTTGCGCCGCGGCGCCCGCCCGCCCGGCGCGCCCCCGACGCCAGTCGAGCAGCCGGCGGATCACCCGGGGAAGTCCAGCGCGAGCCGCTGCTGCAGCTTGCGCGCCTGGCGCAGCGCCTCCTTCAGGATGCGCCGGTCGAGCTCGGAGAGCGCCCGGGTGTCGAGCAGGTTCGGGTTCGCGCGGTCGCCGACGGGGCGCTGCTGCACGCGCAGCCTCAGCGACTGCAGGAAGTGGAAGGCGTCGATCCACGCGCGCGCCTCGTCCGCGGGCACCGCCCCCTGTTCGGCGAGCGCGGCCAGCCGCCTCGACGTGCCGGTCGCGGCGACGCCGTGCGCGAGCGCGAGCAGACGCGCGCCGTCGACGAACGCCGAGGTGCCGCTCGACTTCAGGTCGATGTCGAGCGCCTGCGCCGCGAACAGCTGCTCGAGCATGCCGCCGCTCCAAGCGAGCGGCGGCGAGCTGCGCAGCGCGTTGTCGCTCATCTGCTTGAGGAAGCGGCGGTTCGCCTGCGCGAGCGCGGTCACGTGCGTGCGCAGCCGCGCCGCCATCGACACGTCGCCCGCGATGCCGCGGAAGTCGAAGAAGATGCTGGCCGCGAGCAGGCTGTCGGGGTCGCCGCGGTCGATCCACGCCTCGAAGCAGTCGGCCCACTGCCCTGCGCTCATGCACCACCGGGGGTTGCCCGCCATGACGCCGCCCTTGCACAGCGGGTAGCCGCAGGCGTCGAGGTCGCGGTTGACCTGCCCCGCGAACGCGAGCAGCCGCGCCTCGTCGAGCGTTCCGTCGTGGACGAGGCCGTTGTCCTGGTCGGTCGCGATGGTCTGCTCCTGCCGCCCCTCGCTGCCGAGCGCGAGCCAGCACACGCGCTCGAGCTCGACGTCCGCCGCGCGCGCGGCGAGCGCGACCAGCCGCACGCACACCTGGTCGTTCAGCCGGCTGATCAGCCGCGTCGCGAGCTCGGCCGACACGCCCTGCGCGACGAGCGTCCAGCCCCACTGCCGGATGTCCTCGACGGTCGCCCGCAGCTGCACGACGTCGCGCGCGAGCCGGATCGAGTCGCCGATCTGGCGCAGGCTGCGCCGCTGAAGCACGAAGAGGTCGCGCTCGGTCACGATGCCCACCAGCCGCCCCTCGCGCGTCACCGGCAGGTGGCGCACCGTGTGCTCGGCCATCGTGAGCATCGCGTCCCCCACGCTCGCCGACGCCTCGAGCGTGACCGCCGGTGCGGTCATCACGTCGCCGACCCGCGTGTCCAGCGGCAGCCCCGGCAGCACGATGCGCCCGACGACGTCCTGGCGCGTGAAGATGCCCTCCACGGGCGCCCCGCCGGGCCCGCCGACGACGACGACCGAGCCCACGCGCTCGCGCTCCATCCGCTCGAACACCTCCCGCAGCCGCTCGCCGGCCGTGCACGTCACCGGCTCGCGCGCGAGCACGGAGTCGAGCGGCAGGCTCATCGCGCGCCACTGCGTCGCCTGCGCGGCGTAGCTCGCCTGCAGCGCCTCCTGGGAGAGATCGAGCAGCGCCCCCATCCGGCGGCGACAGAAGTCGAGGAACGGCGCACTGCGTCGCGTGAGCTCGTCGAAGTGCACGCGCTCGAGGCGCCAGCAGAAGACGTCTCCGGACGCGCGGTACGTGGCGCTGACCGGACGGCCCGCGAGCAGCGCGCCGACCGGGAACGGCTCGCCGGGCGTGAGGTGGATCACCGCGTCGTCGCTCGCGGCGGGGGCACCCGCGAGCCGCGGCCGCAGCCCTTCGACCAGCCCCTGCCGGACGATCAGGCAGGCCTCGGGAGCGCCGGACGACGGCGCGAGCACGACCTCGCCGCCGGCGAAGTACGCGAGCTCGACGTTGCGGGCGACGAATTCGACGTCCGCCGCCGCCATCCGGGAGAACGGCGCGTGCTCGGACAGAAAGGCCCGGACCGACGCGACGATCGACGTCGAGGTCAATGCCGCCGCCCCGCCGGGATCCGCGGCCGCGGCGCCCGGGCTCAGGCCCGCGGCGCGGCGTCGACCGACGTGCTTCGGATCACCTTGGTCGCGGACGCGACCAGCGTCGCGACGTCGGTCAGGTTCGCCGGCACGATCATCGTGTTGTTGGTCTTGGCCATGCCGGCGAAGGCCTCGACGTACTTCTCGGCGACCTTGAGGTTCATCGCCTCGACCCCGCCGGGCTGTCGGATCGCGGCCGCGATGCGCTCGATCGCCTTGGCGGTGGCGTCGGCGATCGCGGAGATCGCGGCGGCCTGGCCGAGCGCGCGGTTGACCTCGCCCTGGCGATCGCCTTCCGAGCGCTGGATCTGCGCCTCGCGCTCGCCGGTGGCGATGTTGATCTGCTCCTGCTTGCGGCCCTCGGATGCCGCGATCAGCGCGCGCTTCTCGCGCTCCGCGGTGATCTGCGCCTGCATCGAGCGCAGGATCTCCGACGGCGGCGTGAGGTCCTTGATCTCGTAGCGCAGGACCTTGACGCCCCAGTTCAGCGCCGCCTCGTCGAGCGCCGCGACCACGTTCGCGTTGATCAGCCCGCGCTCCTCGAAGGTGCGGTCGAGCTCGAGCTTGCCGATCACCGAGCGCAGCGTGGTCTGGGCGAGCTGCGTGATCGCGATCACGTAGTTGCTCGCGCCGTAGGAGGCGCGCATCGGGTCGGTGACCTGGAAGTAGAGGACCCCGTCGACCGTCAGCTGCGTGTTGTCCTTCGTGATGCAGATCTGGCTGGGGACGTCCATCGGGATCTCCTTCAGCGAGTGGCGATACGCCACCCGGTCGACGAAGGGGATCAGGAAGTTCAGCCCGGGGGTGAGCGCGCGATCGAACTTGCCCAGCCGCTCGACGATCCAGGCGTGCTGCTGGGGGACGACCTTGATCGCGCGCACCACGAACACGACCGCGAGCACGAGGATGATCAGGGCGAGGACGATGCTTCCGGACATGGGGTGTTCTCCGTGTGGATCGGGAAGGCGCGTCAGCTCGGGCGAGCCGCCTGGCGCGGGCGCGCGACGATCAGGCGGTTGCCGTCCATGCTGCGGATCTCGAACTCGCCCGGCGCGGGCGCGTCGGGTTCGTCGGGGGCGAGCTCGGCCGTCCAGGCCGCCCCGCGATACTGCACCTGGGCGCGGCGCGGCGCCAGCCAGTGCTCGACGCGCACGCGCTCGCCGATGTCGAGGTGGACGTCGCGGTTGTGCTGCACCGGCGCGCCCCCGCGACGCGGGTTGAAGCGCCGGAGCAGGAACCAGCCGACGACGCTGACCACGGCCGCGGCCAGGAACTGCCAGGCGAGGCCGGCCCCGGCGAACGCGAGCACCCCGCCGGCGGCGATGCCGATCCCGAGCACGAGCAGGTAGAACGTGCCGGTCATCAGCTCGAGCACGCCCAGCAGCACCGCCAGTCCCCACCAGAGCCAATGACCTTGCATGCGCGCAGCCTCCCTGGTCAATCCTAACATCAACGCGGGCGCCCGCAGGGCATCGGAACACGCGCGTCAACCGGGCCCCCGGGCACGCGCGTTACAGCCTTCACGCCGCGGGTTTCCGAGGTTTGCCGGCACTCCGGATTCCGGCTAGGATTCGCGCCGTTGAGCGCAGTCGGCGTGGCTTCGCGCGGAAACCGGCGTCCAACCCCATCCCATACCAGGAGTTCACGAGATGAATCTCAAGCTGATGAGCGTCGCAGTCGCCGCCGCGTTCGCGGCGGCCGGAACGGCTTCCGCACAGATGGTCGTGAAGATCGGCCAGGTCAGCCCGCTGACCGGCAACATCGCCCAGCTCGGCAAGGACAACGAGGCCGGCGCCAAGCTCGCGATCGAGGACCTCAACGCCAAGAAGATCAAGATCGGCGGCCAGGAAGTCAAGTGGGAGCTGCTTTCCGAGGACGACGCGGCCGACCCGAAACAGGGCACCGCCGCCGCGCAGAAGCTGGTCGACGCGAAGGTCAACGGCGTCATCGGCCACCTGAACTCGGGCACGACGATTCCCGCGTCGAAGATCTACAACGACGCCGGCATCCCGCACATCTCGCCGTCGGCGACCAATCCCAAGCTCACGCAGCAGGGCTTCAAGACCACGTTCCGCGTCGTCGCCAACGACGGCCAGCTCGGCGGCACGCTCGGGCGCTACGCCGTCAAGGAAGTCAAGGCCAAGTCGATCGCGATCATCGACGACCGCACCGCGTACGGCCAGGGCGTCGCCGACGAGTTCGGCAAGGCCGTGAAGGCGGCGGGCGGCAAGATCGTCGGGCGCGAGTACACGAACGACAAGGCGACCGACTTCTCCGCGATCCTGACCAAGCTCAAGGGCGCCAAGCCCGACCTGATCTTCTACGGCGGCATGAACGCGGTCGCCGGCCCGATGCTGCGGCAGATGAAGCAGCTCGGCCTGCAGGTCAAGTACATGGGCGGCGACGGCATCTGCACCGCCGACCTCCCCACGCTGGCCGGCGACGGCATGGCCGACGGCCAGGTCGTGTGCGCCGAGGCGGGCGGCGTCGAGGGCGCGCAGGTCAAGGCGCTCGAGGCGTTCAAGGAGCGCTTCAAGCAGAAGTTCAACATGGAAGTGCAGATCTACGCGCCGTACGAGTACGACGCGCTGATGGCGATGGCCGCCGCGATGCAGAAGGCGAACTCGGCCGATCCGAAGAAGTACCTGCCGGCACTCGCGGCGATCAAGTACGAGGGCGTGACCGGCTCGATCACCTTCGATGCCAAGGGCGACATCAAGAACGGCGCGCTGACCCTGTACACGTACAAGGGCGGCAAGCGCGAGCAGATCCGGGTCGTTCGCTGATCCGGCGCGGCGCCGGGCCTCGCGGCCCGGTCCTGCTCGAAGGGCGCGGTTCGAACCGCGCCCTTTTTCTTGGCGCGAGCGCCCGCCCGCGCCGCGGGCGCGCCAGCTGCTAGCTCGCGAGGTCCGTGACCGGCGCCGCGGCCGCGAGCCGCTTCCAGGTGGAAACGACCGTGTCGGGGTTCAGCGAGATCGACGCGATGCCCCGGCGCATCAGCCACTCGGCGAGGTCCGGGTGGTCCGACGGGCCCTGCCCGCAGATCCCGACGTACTTGCCCGCGCGGTTGCACGCGTCGATCGCGCGCTCGAGCAGCGCCATCACGGCGGGGTCGCGCTCGTCGAACCCGTCGGCGACCAGCCCGGAGTCGCGGTCCAGGCCGAGCGTGAGCTGCGTGAGGTCGTTCGAGCCGATCGAGAAGCCGTCGAAGTGCTCGAGGAACTGCTCGGCGAGCAGTGCGTTCGACGGCAGCTCGCACATCATGATGATGCGCAGTCCGCCGCCGCCCTCGGGCGCGGCGCCGTCGCCGCGGCGCAGCCCGTTGCGCGCGAGCAGCTCGACCACCGCGCGCGCCTCGCTCACCGTGCGCACGAACGGCACCATCAGCTCCACGTTCGTGAGCCCCATCTCGTCGCGCACGCGCTTCATCGCGAGGCACTCGAGCTCGAAGCACTCGCGAAAGCTGCCGGAGACGTAGCGCGACGCCCCGCGAAAGCCCAGCATCGGGTTCTCCTCCTCGGGCTCGTAGCGGGCGCCGCCGATCAGCTTGCGGTACTCGTTCGACTTGAAGTCCGACAGGCGCACGATCACCGGCCGCGGCCAGAACGCCGCCGCGATCGTCGCCACGCCCTCGGCGAGGCGCTCGACGTAGAAGGCGCGCGGCGTCGCGTGACCGCGCGCGACGCTCTCGACGGCCTTGCGCAGGTCGGCGTCGACGTTCGGGTAGTCGAGGATCGCCTTCGGGTGGATGCCGATGTTGTTGTTGATGATGAACTCGAGCCTCGCCAGGCCGACGCCCGCGCTCGGAATCTGGGAGAACTCGAACGCGAGCTGCGGGTTGCCGACGTTCATCATGATCTTCACGTCGAGCTCGGGCATGCGCCCGGCGTCGACCTCGCTGACCTCGGTCTCGAGCAGGCCCTCGTAGACGTAGCCGGTGTCGCCCTGCGCGCACGAGACGGTGACGAACGCGCCGTCGCGCAGCCGCTCGGTGGCGTCGCCGCAGCCCACGACCGCCGGGATGCCGAGCTCGCGCGCGATGATCGCCGCGTGGCAGGTGCGACCGCCGCGGTTGGTGACGATCGCGGACGCCCGCTTCATCACCGGTTCCCAGTTCGGGTCGGTCATGTCGGTGACGAGGACGTCGCCCGGCATCACGCGGGCCATCTCGCTGGAGTCGGCGACGACGCGCACCGGCCCGGCACCGACCTTCTGGCCGATCGCGCGGCCCGACGCGAGGACGTCGGACGACCCGACGAGCCGGAATCGCTGCTGGCGGCCGGTGCTGCGCGACTTCACCGTCTCGGGGCGCGCCTGCAGGATGTAGAGCCGGCCGTCGACGCCGTCGCGTCCCCACTCGATGTCCATCGGGCGCCCGTAGTGCTTCTCGATGACGACCGCGTAGCGCGCGAGCTCGACGACCTCGGCGTCCGCCAGCGAATAGCGGTTGCGCAGCTCGACCGGGGTGTCGACGGTGCGCACCGTGCGCCCGGCGCGGGTCGCCTCGCCGTCGCCGTCGGCGGCGAACTCCATCCGGATCAGCTTGCTGCCCATCTGGCGCCGGATGATCGGGAACTTGCCCGCCGCGAGCATCGGCTTGTGAACGAAGAACTCGTCGGGGTTGACCGCCCCCTGCACGACGGTCTCGCCCAGCCCGTAGGAGCTGGTGATGAACACCGCGTCGGGAAAGCCGGACTCGGTGTCGATCGTGAACATCACGCCGGCGGCGCCGACGTCGCTGCGCACCATCCGCTGCACGCCCGCCGACAGCGCGACGTTCGCGTGCTCGAAGCCCTTGTGGACGCGATACGAGATCGCGCGGTCGTTGTACAGCGACGCGAACACGTGGCGCACGCGGTCGAGCACGGCGTCGATGCCGGTCACGTTCAGGTAGGTTTCCTGCTGGCCCGCGAACGACGCGTCCGGGAGGTCTTCGGCGGTGGCCGACGAGCGCACCGCGACCGGGATCGCGCCGCCGGCGTCGGCGACGAGCCGCGCGTAGTGCTCGCGGATCTCCTGCTCGAGCCGCGCCGGCAGCGGCGCCCGCGCGACCCACCCGCGGATCTCGGCGCCGCACTCGGCGAGCGCCTTGACGTCCTCGGTGTTCAGCCCGCGCAGCCGGCTCGCGATGCGCTCGGTCAGGCGGCTGTGCTCCAGGAACTCACGAAATGCGTGCGCGGTGGTCGCGAAACCTCCGGGGACGCGAACCCCGGCTTGCGCCAGCTGGCTGATCATTTCCCCGAGCGAAGCGTTCTTGCCGCCGACCGATTCGACATCGGTCATGCGCAAGGCTTCGAAGGGGACGACGAATCGCCCTTCGAGATGGTGCATGGTGGACAGGTCCTGGCATGATGGGAAACCGGAGCGGCGCGAGGCGGCGGCGGTCTGCGCTGCCGCCTCGCGTCAAAGTGCTGTAGGCGCCGCGCGGCGAGATCGCGGCGGCTGCAACACTCTGGAACATATGGGCGGATTTTACTTCGCACCCTGCGGCGCCGCACGCAAAATGCCGCACCCTCCCCGTCACCCGCCGGCCTCGCGGCCGGGCATTCCATGACCGACAGCGGCACCGGCGCCTACGACAGGACCGTGTTCTACATCTCCGACGGCACCGGCATCACCGCCGAGACCTTCGGGCACTCGCTTCTGACGCAGTTCGAGCACCTGAACCTGCGCCAGGTGCGGCTGCCCTTCATCGACTCCGAGCACAAGGCGCACGACGTCGTGCGCAGGATCGCCGCGCAGGCAGCCGCCGACGGCCGCCGCCCGATCGTCTTCAGCACGCTCGTCGACGCCCGCATCAACGAGGTCGTGCGCAAGGCCGACGCGATGTTCCTGGACCTGTTCGCGACCTTCGTCGAGCCGCTCGAACAGGAGTTCGGCGCGCGCTCGACGCACACGATGGGCCGCTCGCACACGGCGGCCGACACCGTGCAGTACAACCGCCGCATCGACGCGATCAACTTCTCGCTCGCGCACGACGACGGGCAGGCCAACCGCGGGCTGGTCAACGCCGACGTGATCCTCGTCGGCGTCTCGCGCAGCGGCAAGACCCCGACCAGCCTGTACCTGGCGATGCAGCACGGGATCAAGGCCGCGAACTATCCGCTGATCCCCGAAGACTTCGAGCGCGGCCGCCTGCCCGAAGTGCTCTACGGCTTCAAGTACAAGCTCTTCGGGCTGTCGATCACGCCGGAGCGCCTGAACGAGGTGCGCCACGAGCGCCGGCCGAACAGCCGCTACGCGTCGCTCGAGAACTGCCGCTACGAGGTCGCGGAGGCGGAGTCGATGATGCGGCGCGAGGGCATCCGCTGGCTGTCGTCGACGACCAAGTCGATCGAGGAGATCGCGGCGACGATCCTGCACGAGATGCAGCTGCGCAGCTGAGCGCGCCCGGCACGCGCCCCGCCTCGTGCGCTCACGCGAAGCGCCGCTGGCGAACCTGCTCGAACAGGCACAGCGCGGCGGCGACGCCGACGTTCAGGGATTCCACGCCCGCCGACTGCGGGATCGCGAGCCGCTGGGTGGCGTCGGCGACGAGCTCCGCCGCGAGCCCTTCGCCCTCGTGCCCGAGCAGCCACACGCCGGGCGCCCGCAGGTCGGCGCGAAACAGCACGGTGTCGCCGTCGGCGAGCGTCGCGCGCACCGGGCCCGTCACGCGTGCGCGCACCTCGGCCCACGGCACCGACTCGTGGATCGCGACGTGGAAGTGCGCGCCCATGCCGGCGCGCAGCACCTTCGGCGACCAGCACTGCGCGGTGCCCGGCGCGGTGACGACGCGCCCCACGCCCGCGCCCGCGCAGCTGCGCAGGATGGTGCCGACGTTGCCGGGGTCCTGCAGGCGATCGAGGTAGACGCAGTCGTGGTCGATCCGCGCCGGCAGGCCGGGGCGCGGCGTGTCGACCAGGAACGCGACGCCCACGCCGTGCTCGACCGACGAGAGCGCCCCGAACAGCGCGTCGGCGAGCTCGACCGCGGGCTCGCGCAGCCGGCGCACGAGCGCCGCGACCTCCGCGTTGGCGAGGCCGGACGTCGAGACGACGGCGCGCCTCGGAGCGCCGCCGCCTTCGAGGAACGCCTCGCACAGGTGAACGCCTTCCAGCAGGCAGGCGTCGCGCTTGCGCCGCTCGCGCGCCGAGCCGGCCACGAGCGCGAGCTCGCGATAGAGCGGGTTCTCGCGCGATGCGATCCGCTTCACCGGCGCGCCTCCAGCGCCGCGCGCACCGGCGCGAAGCTGCGCCGGTGCTCGGGGCACGGACCGTGGCGGCGCAGGGCCTCGAGGTGCTCGGCGGTCGGGTAGCCCTTGTGGCGGTCGAACGCGTACTGGGGCCAGCGCGCGTGCAGCTCGACGAGCAGCGCGTCGCGCGCGGTCTTGGCCAGGATCGACGCGGCCGAGATCGCGGGGTCGAGCGCGTCGCCGCGCACCAGCGTGTGCACCGCGCACGCCAGGCGCGGGGCCCGATTGCCGTCGACGCGCGCCAGCGTCGGGCGCGGGTCGAGCCGCTCGAACGCGCGCCGCATCGCGAGCAGCGTCGCCTGCAGGATGTTCAGCGCGTCGATCTCTTCGACGCTCGCACTCGCGACCGCCCAGCCCGCGGCGCGCTCGCGGATCAGCGCGGCGAGCTCGTCGCGGCGCGCGGGCGCGAGGACCTTGGAGTCGCGCAGCCCGTCGATCGGGGCGGCCGGGTCGAGCACGACCGCCGCGGCGAACACCGGGCCGGCCAGCGGGCCGCGCCCGGCTTCGTCGATGCCGCACACGCGCGAATCGTCCGCGCGCAGGTCGAGGCCGATCTGGCCGGCGTCAGCGGCGCGGCGGCGCGGGGGCATCGGCCAGCTCCATCAGCGCGTCGGCGGCGCGCCGCGCGCAGCCCCGGCGAAGGTCGTCGTGCATCTGCCCGAAGCGCTGCGCCAGGCGCGCGCGCAGCGCGTCGTCGTCGAGCTGCGCGAGCAGCGCCGCGCCCATCGCGTCGGGCGTCGCCGCGTCCTGCACGAATTCCGGCACCAGCGACTCGCCCGCCAGGATGTTCGGCAGCCCGATCCACGGCAGGTAGCCCATGCGCCGCATCATCCGGTGCGTCAGCCAGGCCATCCGGTAGGCGATCACCATCGGGCGCCGGAAGAGCGCAGTCTCGAGCGTCGCGGTGCCGCTGGCGACCAGCACCGCGTCGGCGGCTTCGAGCGCGTCGTGGGAGCGGCCCTGCACGAGCGTGAGCCCGAGCGTGCCCGGAAGCCGCTGCGCGGCGAGGCTCTCGCGCAGGCGCTCGAACAGCGCCGCGCCCGCCGCGGGCAGCACGAACTGGACGTCGGCGCGCCGCGCGTGCAGCCAGCGCGCGGTCTCGGCGAACAGCCGCCCCATGTAGTGAACCTCGGACGGCCGGCTGCCCGGCAGCAGCGCGACGGTGGCGCGCCCCGCGTCCAGGCCCAGCCGCGCGCGCGCCGCGCGCGCGTCGGTGGACGTGGGGATCGCGTCGGCCAGCGGGTGGCCGACGTACGTGGCGGGGATGCCGGCCTTGTCGTAGATCGCCTGCTCGAACGGGAACACCAGCAGCACGTGGTCCGCCGCGGCGCGAACCTTCTCGATGCGCTCGCCGCGCCATGCCCAGATCGACGGGCTGATGAAGTGCGCGACGCGGATGCCGGCGCGCCGCACGCGCTGCTCGAGCGCGAGATTGAAGTCGGGGGCGTCGACGCCGACGAGGACGTCGGGGCGCCACGCGAGCACGCGCTCGCCGAGCGCGTCGCGTATGCGCCGCAGGCGCGGATACGCCCGCAGCACCTCGACGTATCCGCGCACCGAGAGCTCGTCGACGTGCCACCAGGCATCGAAGCCCTCGGCGGCCATCGCCGCGCCGCCGATGCCGCCCGCCTCGAGCCCCTGCGCACGCGCGCGCAGCCCGCGCAGCACCGCGGCGGCGAGCAGGTCGCCCGACGCCTCGCCGGCGACCATCGCGAAGCGCCGCGTCATCGGGCGCGACTCCGCGGGCGATCGACGCGAGCGCTCGAACGGTGCTCGCGCGCGCCGGCGCCGAAGCTCGGAGCGCTCGAACGGTGCTCGGGCGCTCCGACGCTGGGGCTCATCCGGTGCTCGAACGCGGCGACGCTAGCGGACGATGCCGCGTGTGACCGATCCGAGGAACGCGACCACCGACTCGAGGTCGGCGCGCGCTTCGGTGTCCTCGGCCGCCTGCTCGGCGAGGCGCGCGCGCGCCTCCTCGAGCGTGAGGCCGGACTTGTACAGCGTGCGGTAGGCGCGCCGCAGCGCGTTGATGCGCTCGTTCGAGAATTCGCGCCGGCGCAGCCCCTCGCTGTTGATCCCGTGCGCCTGCGCGGTGTTGCCCGACGCCATCACGAACGGCGGGACGTCGTGGAGCACGACGGTGCCCACGCCGGTCATCGCGTGCGCGCCGACCTTGCAGAACTGGTGAACGCCGGTGTATCCGCCCAGGATGACCCAGTCGCCGATGTGCACGTGCCCGCCCAGGTTCGTGCTGTTGGCGAAGATGGTGTGGTCGCCGACGACGCAGTCGTGTGCCACGTGCACGTACGCCATGATCCAGTTGTCGCTGCCGATGCGCGTGACGCCGTGGTCCTGGACCGTGCCGCAGTTCAGCGTGACGAACTCGCGGATCGTGTTGTCGTCGCCGATCTCGAGCCGGGTCGGCTCGTCGCGGTACTTCTTGTCCTGCGGCGCGGCGCCGATCGACGCGAACTGGAAGATCCGGTTGCCGCGCCCGATCGTCGTGTGCCCCTCGATCACGGTGTGCGCGCCGACGCGCGTGCCGGCGCCGATGCGCACGTCCGGGCCGACGATCGCGTACGGGCCGACCTCGACCGACGCGTCGAGCTCGGCGCGCGAATCGACGATCGCGGTGGGGTGGATGCTCGCCATGGCTGCTCCGGTGAGTGTCGGTCAGGCGGGCGTGCCGGCGTCCGTGCCGGCGGCGCCGCCCGCGCCCGCCGCCGTCGCGCCCTCGCCGCCGGCCGGCGCGATCTCGCGCAGCGTGCACATCAGCTCGGCCTCGGCCGCGACCTGGCCCTCGACCGTGGCTCGCCCGCGATACTTCCAGATCGAGCGCGCCACGCGCACGATCTCGACCTCGAGCCGGAGCTGGTCGCCGGGCACCACCGGACGCTTGAAGCGCGCGCTGTCGATGCCGACGAAGTAGTAGACGGAGCGGTCGTCGGAGACCCGGCCCATCGTCTGGAACGACAGGATCCCGGCCGCCTGCGCCAGCGCCTCGATCTGCAGCACGCCGGGCATCACCGGCAGGTGCGGGAAGTGGCCCACGAAGAACGGCTCGTTGATCGTGACGTTCTTGAGCGCGACGATGCGCTTGCCCGCCTCGAGCTCGAGCACCCGGTCCACCAGCAGGAACGGGTAGCGGTGCGGCAGGTGCTCCAGGATGGCCCGGATGTCGAGCGTGGTCATTGGGGTTCCTCGTGGTGGCCCGGGGCGTCCGCGGACCCCGCGGGCAAGGTGCGCTCGAGCCGGCGCAGCCGATCGCGCAGCGCGGGCAGCTGCCGGACGTTGGCCGCCGCCTTCTCCCAGGCGGCGTTGGTCATCAGCGGGAAGATGCCGCTGTAGAAGCCGGGCTTCGTGATCGAGCGGCTCACCAGGCTCATCGCGGAGACGACGACGTCGTCGCAGATCTCGAGGTGGCCGAGGATGCCGGCGCTGCCGCCGATCTGGCAGCGCCGCCCGATCACGGCCGAGCCCGCGACGCCCACGCAGCCGGCCAGCGCGCTGTGCTCGCCGATGCGCACGTTGTGCGCGATCTGGATCAGGTTGTCGAGCTTGCAGCCGTCGCCGATCACGGTGTCGTCGAGCGCACCGCGGTCGATCGAGCAGTTCGATCCGATCTCGACGTCGTCGCCGATCAGCACGCGCCCGAGCTGAGGGATCTTCGCCCAGCGCCCCGACTCGCGGGCGAACCCGAAGCCGTCCGAGCCGATCACCGTGCCCGAGTGCACGATGCAGCGCCGGCCGATCTCGCAGGCGTCGTAGACGGTGACGTTCGGGTGCAGCACGCTCGCCTCGCCGACGACGGCGTCGCGCCCGACGTAGACGCCCGCCCCGAGGCTCGCGCCGGCGCCGATCCGGGCGCCGGCCTCGACGACCGCGCCCGGCCCGACGCGAACGCGATCGGCGAGCGTTGCCGACGGGTCGATGTGCGCCGCGGGGCTCACCGTGGCGGGCGCGCGCCGCGCGTCGCGCTCCTCGACCAGCCAGCGCGCGATGCGCGCGAAGTGCGCGTAGGGATCGTCGACGAGCAGGCGCGCCGCGCTCGACGGCACGGCCGACGCGAGCGCGCCGGTGGTGACGATCGCACCGGCGGCACTGGCCGCGGCCTGCTCGCGGTGGCGCGCGGCCGACAGGAAGCTGAGGTCGCCCGAGCGGGCCCCGGCGAGCGACGCGAGGCCGCCGACGGTGCGATCGGGGGGAGCGCCCTCCAGGCGTCCGCCGAAGCGTTCGGCGAGCTCGCCGAGCGTGACCGCGCGCGGGAAGGACCGGGACATCGGGGGCACGGACCGCGCGCGGCCGGCAGCGCGGCCGACTACTTCGAGTTGGCCAGCGCGCGCAGGACCTTGTCGGTGATGTCGACGCGCGGGCTGGCGAACACGGCCTCCTGCAGGACGAAGTCGTATTTCTCCTGCTCGGCGATCTGGCGGATCACCTTGTTGGCCTTCTCGACCACCTGCGCGAGCTCTTCGTTGCGGCGCTGGTTGAGGTCTTCGCGGAACTCGCGCTGCTTGCGCTGGAAGTCTTTCTCGGTCTCGGAGAACTCGCGCTGGCGCCGAGTGCGCTCGCTCTCGTTCATCACCGCGGCGTCGCGCTCGAGGCGCTCGGAGAGCTGCTTCAGGCGCGCCGCGGTGTCCTGGAGTTCCTTGTCGCGCTTGCTGAACTCGGCCTCGAGCTTCTGCTGCGCGGCCTTCGCCGGCGCGGCGTCGCGCAGGATGCGCTCGGTGTTGACGTAGCCGATGCGCGCGCTGTCCTGCGCGAGCGCGGCGGGCGCGGCCGCGGCAAGGGTCAGGGCGACGAGCCAACGAGGCCAGCGCATCATCGAGTGCCTTTTCTTCCAGCCGGATTGGAAGCGCGAAATTGTCTCACAGAATGCCGGACGCACGATGCGCCCGCGCCCCGCGCTCAGAATCCCGTGCCGACCTGGAACTGCAGGCGCTGCACGCGGTCGTCGGGCTGGCGCCTCAGCGGGTGCCCCATCGAGAGCTTCATCGGGCCGATCGGGGACGCCCAGTTCAGGCCGATGCCGACCGAATAGCGCATGTCGCCGAGGTCGATCCGGCCGGCGGAGAAGACGTTGCCGGCGTCGAAGAAGACGAAGGTGCGGAAGCTGCGATCGTTGCCGGTGCCGGCGACCGGGAAGATGAACTCCGCGTTCGCGACCACGCGCGTCTGCCCGCCGATCGGGACGTTGTCGACGGGATCGCGCGGGCCGAGCGACGATTGCTGGTAGCCGCGCACCGAGCCGATGCCGCCCGCGAAGTAGTTCTTGAACAGCGGGAACGAGTTGCCGCCGAGCGCGCGCCCCGCGCCGAAGTCGCCGTTCAGCGCCAGCGTGTAGTCCTTGGTCAGCGGGTAGTACCACTGGTGGTTGTAGCTCGCGCGCGCGTAGCGGACCTCTGTGCCGGGCAGCGTGATCTCGACGTTCGCCGCCTGCAACTGCCCGCGCGTCGGTGCGAACGCGCTGTCGCGGGAGTCGCGGCGCCAGCCGAAGAGCCCGAGGACCGCGCGGCTCGAGGTGCCGAAGCTGGCGACGTAGTCCTTGAAGCGCTGGGGTGCGTTGTCGCCGAGCCGCAGCGCGTTGCCCTCGATCGACAGGCCCGCGCTGAGGCGGTCGATCTCGGTGTACGGGATGCCGAAGCGCAGGCCGACACCCGACGTGCGCCAGCGGTAGTCGCCCAGGCTCAGCGCGCTCGCGTCGAAGGTGCGCGTGTACAGGTCGAACGAGCGGCTGACGCCGTCGTCGGTGAAGTACGGGTCGGTGATCGAGATGCTCGCGGTGCGCGCGAGCCGGCTCGTGTTCAGCTGCAGCGCCACCGAGTTGCCGGTGCCGAGGAAGTTCTGCTGGTTCACCGACGCCGACAGGATGATCTTCTCGGCGCTCGACAGGCCGATGCCGAACGTGACCGCGCCGGTGGGCTGCTCGCGCACGACCACGGAGAGGTCGACCTGGTCGTTCGCCTCGGGCACCGGCACGGTGTCGATGCGAACCTCGGTGAAGTAGCCCAGCCGCCCGAGCCGCTCGCGCGAGAGCCGGATCTTGTCGGAGTCGTACCAGGCGTCCTCGAACTGGCGCAGTTCGCGGCGGATGATCTCGTCGCGCGTGCGCGCGTTGCCGGAGACGTTGATCCGGCGCACGTACACGCGCCGGCCGGGGTCGACGAGGACGTCGAAGCTGACCTCCTTCTTCGTGCGGTCGATGTCGGGCACCGGGTTCACGTTCGCGAACGCGTACCCGAGCGAGCCCAGGCGCTCGACGATCGCCTTCTGCGACTCCGACAGCCGCTGGCCCGAGAAGGTCTCGCCGGGCTGGAGCTTCATCAGCGAGCGGAACTCGTCGGCGCGCCCGAGCAATTGCCCGGAGAAGCGGATCTCGTTGACGCGATAGATGCCGCCCTCGGTGACCGCGACGGTGAGGTGCACGTCCTCCTTGTCGGGCGTGATCGAGACCTGGGCGGAGTCGACCGAGAACTCGAGGTAGCCCCGGTTCAGGTAGAACGAGCGCAGCGCCTCGAGGTCGCCGGAGAACTTCTCGCGCGAGTACTGGTCGTTCTTCGTGTACCACGACAGCCAGGTCGGCGTCTGGAGCTTGAACTCCTCGAGGATCTGCGACTCGGTGAACGCCTGGTTGCCGACGATGCGGATCGACTTGATCCGCGCCGACTCGCCCTCCTCGACGTCCAGCGTGATGCCCACGCGGTTGCGCTCGAGCGGCGTGACCGTCGACTTGACCCGCGCCGCGTACTTGCCGCGCGACAGGTACTGGCGCTTGAGCTCCTGCTCCGCGCGCTCGAGAACGCTGCGGTCGAACACGCGGCTCTCGGCCAGCCCGTTGTCGCGCAGCGCGCGCTTGACGGTGTCCTGGTCGAATTCCTTGGTGCCGTTGACGGTGATTGCGGCGACCGTCGGGCGCTCCTCGAGGTAGACGACGAGCACGTCGCCTTCCGCCTCGAGCTTCACGTCCTTGAAGAAGCCGGTCGCGAACAGCGCGCGCACCGCGGCGGCGGCCTTGTCCTCGGTGAGCATCTCGCCCACCTTGACCGGCAGGTAGCCGAAGACCGTGCCGGCCTCGGTGCGCTGGGCACCCTCGATGCGGATGTCGCGGACGACGAACGGCTGGAACGCGGCGGCCGCGTGGGCGAACAGCAGGGCAGCGAGGCTCGCGGCGGCTTGCAGCCCCACGCGCGGCCGTCTGCCGCGCACGGGGCGCGTCACAGGCATCACGATCCGATCAGGCGGGTCAGGTCATTGAACAGGGCAAGCACCATCATGGCAGCGATCACGGCCAGCCCTGCTTTCTGGGTGATCTCCATGAAGCGCTCGGACAGTGGCCGCCCGCGCAGCGCTTCGAGCCCGTAATATACCAAATGCCCTCCGTCGAGGACCGGCACCGGCAGCAGGTTGAGCACCCCGAGGCTGATGCTGATCAGCGCCAGGAACGACACGTACGCGTACCAGCCGACGCGCGCGCTCTGCCCGGCGTAGTCGGCGATCGAGACCGGCCCGCTCAGGTTTCGCCAGGACAGCTCGCCCGTGACCATCTTGCCGAGCATGCGCAGCGAGAACGCGGACATGTCCCAGGTCTGGCGCACCGAGCGCACCACCGCGTCGATCCCGGTGTAGCGGACCTCGACCATCTCGACGCGGTTCTGCACGCCCGCGCCGATGCGCCCGACGACCTTCCCGGCCTCGCCCGCGCGGTCCGACACGCGCCGCTCGGGCACCACCTCCACGCGCAGGGTGTCGGGGCCGCGCCGCACGTCGAGCCGCATCGTCACGCCCGGCCGGGCGCGGATCGCGTCGATGAGTTCGGAGGCGCGCGCGAGCGGCCGGCCGTCGAGCGCGAGGATCTCGTCGCCCGCCTGCAGCCCGGCCCGCGCGGCCGCGCCGTCGGCCATCACGCTGGAGATCCCGATGCTCCCCGGGGCGATCTCCAGGCCGAGCGTGCGCAGGAAGTCGCGCTCGAGTTCTTCCGGCGCGAGCGCGCCCGCGTTCAGGTCGATGCGCTGGCGTGCGCCCGCGCGCTCGATCTCGAACGCGATCGGGCGCTTCTCGATCAGGCCGTCGATCATGCGCAGCCGCACCTCGTTCCAGGACCGGATCTCGGCGCCGTCGACGCCGACGACGCGGTCGCCGCGCTGCAGCCCCGCCGCGGCCGCGGCGCTGCCCGCGGGCGGCGCGTCGATCACCGGGGCCGGCTCCTGGACACCCACCAGCCCGAGCACCAGGTACAGGGCGATCGCGAGCAGGAAATTCGCGGCCGGCCCGGCGACGACGATCAGCGCGCGCCGGCCGAGCGACTGGCGCGTGAACGCGCGCGGGAGGTCCTGCGGCGGGATCGTCTCGGTGGGCTGCTCGCGCTCGTCGAGCATCTTGACGTAGCCGCCCAGCGGGATCGCGGAAATCGTCCACTCGGTGCGGTCGGGCCCGACCGCCCAGCTCGCCAGCGGCTTGCCGAAGCCGATCGAGAAGCGCAGCACCTTCACGCCGCACCAGCGCGCCACCAGGTAGTGGCCGAGCTCGTGAACGAAGATCAGCAGCGTGAGCGCGGCCAGGAACGAGACCAGCGTCTGGACGAAGGTCATGCGGGGATCCTTTCGAGCGCGGCGCGCGCGTGCGCGCGCGCCTGCGCGTCGAGGTCGAGCACCTGCGCGACGTCGGCGGGCGCGCCCGGCGACGGGAGCTCGCCGAGCACCCGCTCGACGACCTGCGCGATGCCGGTGAACCGGACTCGACCCTCGAAGAAGGCCTCGACCGCGATCTCGTTGGCGGCGTTGAGCACGCACGGCGCTCCGCCCCCGGCCCTCAGCGCCTCGCGCGCAAGCCGCAGGCACGGAACGCGGCGCGGGGGGGGGGGGGGGCGGGGGGGGGGCGGCTCCGGGGGGGGGGGGGGGGGGGGGCGCCCCGGTGGGGGGGGGCGGGGACGGCCGCCCCACGCCCGGTGATTCTAGGGTGAATCCCCTTGCTAAGGGATCGGCGTATCGGGGTTGCCGAGCTGGGCGAGCACCGAGCCGTCGAGGTACTCGACCATGGAATGGATCACGGACTGCGGGTGCACGACGATCTCGATCCGGTCCTCGGGGACGTCGAACAGGATGCTCGCCTCGATCAGCTCGAGGCCCTTGTTCATCATCGTCGCGGAGTCGACCGAGATCTTGCGTCCCATGCTCCAGTTCGGGTGCGCGCAGGCCTCGTCCGGCGTGACCGCGTGCATGTCGTCGAGCGCGCGCTCGCGGAACGGCCCGCCCGAGGCGGTGAGGAGCAGCCGGCGCACGCCGCCCGCGTCGAGCGCGCGGGCGTCGGCCTGCGCCGCCGGCGGCAGGCACTGGAACACCGCGTTGTGCTCGCTGTCGATCGGCAGCACGACCGCGCCGGCCTCGCGGCAGGCGGACACGAACACGTGCCCGGCCATCACCAGCGCCTCCTTGTTCGCGAGCAGGATGCGCTTGCCGCGCCGGGCGGCGGCCAGCGTCGGCGCCAGGCCGGCGGCGCCGACGATCGCGGCCATGACGGTGTCGGTGTCGACGTGCGCGCAGATCTCGGCGAGCGCGGACTCGCCGTCGAGCACCTCGGTGCGCGAGCCCGCCTCGCGCAGCAGCTCGCGCAGCCGCGCCGCACCGCCCTCGCCGGTGGCGACCGCGTAGCGCGGCGTGAAGCGCACGCACAGGCGGGCGAGCTCGTCGACGCGCCGATGGCCGGCGAGCGCGAACACCCGGTAGCGATCGGGATGGCGCGCGACGACGTCGAGGGTGCTGGCCCCGATCGATCCCGTCGCGCCGAGCACGGTGAGCGACTGCATGTCCGGATTATCGCAAGAGTTGGTACAGGCCGAGGGCGACGGGCATCGTCGGGATCAGCGCGTCTATCCGGTCGAGCACGCCGCCGTGGCCGGGAAGCAGCTTGCCGCTGTCCTTGACCCCGGCCAGGCGCTTGAGGACCGACTCGTGCAGGTCGCCGACGATCGAGAGGGCGACGATCACCAGCAGCGCGGCTGCCGCCAGCGGCACGGACGCTCGCGTCACCAGCAGCGCCGGCAGCGATTCCGAGGCCGCCGGCCATCCGGCGAGAGCGAGCCCGGCGAGCACGACCGCCGCCGCGCCGCCGGCGGCGCCCTCCCAGGTCTTGCCCGGGCTGATCGACGGCGCGAGCTTGTGGCGCCCGAAGGCCCGGCCGGCGAAGTACGCGGCGATGTCGGCGACCCAGACGATCGCCATCGACGACAGCAGCGGAACCGTGCCGAGCAGCCGCAGCTCGTACAGCGACAGCCAGCAGCCGAACAGCAGCAGCGCCGCGAGCGCCCAGCCGCCCCCGTGGGCCGCGTGGGTCCTGAGCCGCCGCGGACCGTCGAGCGCCCAGAAGAGCGCGAGCCCCGCGTTCAGCGCGAGCAGCAGGCCGGGCGGCCAGGGGTGGCTCGCGCGCCAGGCGATCGCGCCCGCGCCGGCGGCCAGCAGCAGCGCGGCGGCCGTGCGCGCCGGCCGCGCACCGGGCAGCAGTCGCGTCCACTCCCACGCGGCGACCGCGAGGAACGCGAGCGTCACGGCGCCCCAGGCGAGCGGCGGAAAGACGAAGATCGTCGGCAGCAGGATCGCCAGCAGGACGATCGCGGTCGCGACACGGGCCCCGAGCATGGCGTCAGACGCTCGCCTGGAACGCCGCGGGCACGCTCAGGGCGCGACCTGGGCGCTGGTGCGCCCGAAGCGGCGTTCGCGCTGGCGATACGACGCGATCGCGGCGTCGAGCGCGGCCGCGTCGAAGTCGGGCCAGTAGGTCTCGGTGAAGTACAGCTCGGTGTACGCGAGCTGCCACAGCATGAAGTTGCTGATGCGGCTCTCTCCGCCGGTGCGGATGAACAGGTCGGGCTCCGGCGCGTACGCCATCGCGAGGTGCTCGCCGAGCGCCGCTTCGTCGAGCCGCGCCGGGTCGCGGGCGAGCTCGGGGCGCTGCGCGAGCAGGTTGCGCGTGGCCTGGAGGATGTCCCAGCGTCCGCCGTAGTTCGCCGCGACGGTGAGCGTCATGCGGCGCTTCTCGGCGGTGCGCTCGACGGCGCGCGAGATCAGGTCGCGCAGGCGCGGCTCGAACGCGCCGAGGTCGCCGATCACTTTCAGCCGGATGTCGGCGGCGGCCAGCTCCGCCACCTCGCGCTCGAGCGCCGTCATGAACAGGCGCATCAGCACCGACACCTCCTCGGGCGGGCGGCGCCAGTTCTCCGAGCTGAACGCGAACAGCGTCAGGTACTCGACGCCGCGCCGCGCGCAGGCGTCGACGATCGAGCGCACCGCGTCCACCCCCTTCGCGTGCCCGGCCACGCGCGGCAGCATCCGCGAGGTGGCCCAGCGGCCGTTGCCGTCCATGATGATCGCGATGTGCCTGGGGACATCGGTGACCGCCGGCAGGCCCGCGGTGGAGCTGATGAACTTGGACATGGTGGACGCCGCGCCGACGGGGCCCCGACGAGGGCCTCGGACGGCTAGACCGTCATGATCTCCTGCTCCTTGGCCTGCAGGAGCTTGTCGATCTCGGCGATCACGCGGTCGGTCAGCTTCTGGATCTCGTCCTGCGCACGGCGCTCCTCGTCCTCGGCGACCGCCTTGTCCTTGAGCATCTTCTTCAGGTGCTCGTTGGCGTCGCGGCGCAGGTTGCGCACCGCGACCTTCGCGTGCTCGCCCTCGTGCTTGACGACCTTGGTCAGCTCGCGGCGGCGCTCCTCGGACAGCGGCGGCAGCGGCACGCGGATCAGCTCGCCGACCATCGCCGGGTTCAGCCCGAGGTCGGAGTCGCGGATCGCCTTGTCGATGACCGGACCCATCTTCTTCTCCCACGGCGACACGCCGATCGTGCGCGCGTCGATGAGCGTGATGTTCGCGACCTGGCTGATCGGCACGCCGGTGCCGTAGTAGTCGACGTGGACGTGGTCGAGCAGCGCGGGCGACGCGCGGCCGGTGCGGATCTTGGAAAGGCTCAGCTTGAGTGCGTCCACCGACTTGTGCATCTTGCTGTCGGCGTTGCTCTTGATCTCGGCGATCGTGGCCATCGGGACTCCCTCGATTTCTTGAATGCCGCGCGTCAGACGTGGACCAGGGTGCCTTCGTCGTCGCCCAGGACGACGCGCTTGAGCGCGCCTTCCTTGAGGATCGAGAAGACCTTGATCGGCAGCCGCTGGTCCCGGCAGAGCGCGAATGCGGTCGCGTCCATCACCTTCAGGTGGCGGGCGATCGCGTCGTCGAAGCTGATCGTCTGGTAGCGCTGCGCGCCGGGGTCGGTGGCGGGATCGGCGCTGTACACGCCGTCGACCTTGGTCGCCTTCAGCACGATCTCGGCGCCGATCTCGGCGCCGCGCAGCGCGGCGGCGGTGTCGGTCGTGAAGAAGGGATTGCCGGTGCCGGCCGCGAAGATCACGACCTTGCCCTCTTCCAGGTAGCGCAGCGCCTTGGGGCGGATGTACGGCTCGACGACCTGCTCGATCTTGAGTGCCGACTGCACGCGCGCGACGACGCCGACCTGGCGCATCGCGTCCTGGAGCGCCAGCGCGTTCATCACGGTGGCGAGCATGCCCATGTAGTCGGCCGTGGCGCGGTCCATGCCGGCCGCGCCGGGCGCGACGCCGCGGAAGATGTTGCCGCCGCCGATCACGATCGCGAGCTCGACGCCGAGCGCGCACACGCCCGCGATCTCGCGCACCATGCGCTCGATCGTCTGGCGGTTGATGCCGTAGGCGTCGTCGCCCATCAGCGCCTCGCCGGACAGCTTGAGCAGCACCCGGCGGTAGCCGGAACGCGCGCCGGCCGCCGCGGGGCGGCCGGGTTCAACGGATGACGAGGACACCACCGACACCGAACTCACCGGATCCACTCCCCTGGGACTGGGCGCGCGCGGCCGGGGCGGCCGGCGAGCCCGGCTCAGATTATCGTCGAATCAGCGAGCCGCCGCCGCCGCGGCCTGCGCGACCTCCGCCGCGAAGTCGGTGACCTTCTTCTCGATGCCCTCGCCGACGACGTACAGCGTGAACGCGCTCACCGACGCGCCCTTGCTCTTGAGCAGCTGTTCGATCGTGAGCTTGTCGTCCTTGACGAACGGCTGACCGAGCAGCGTGACCTCCTTGAGGTACTTCTGCACCGAGCCCTCGACCATCTTGGCGACGATCTCGGTCGGCTTGCCCGACTCGGCGGCCTTCTGCTGGGCGATCGAGCGCTCGCGGGCGACGTCCTCGGCGGGCACGCCCTCCTTGGACAGCGCCTTGGGCTTGCTCGCGGCGATGTGCATCGCGAGGTCGCGCGCGAGCGCGTCGTCGCCGCCGACCACGTCGACGAGGACGCCGATCTTCGAGCCGCCGTGGACGTAGCTGGCCAGCCGGCCCTGCGCGGCGATGCGCGAGAAGCGGCGCAGGCTCATGTTCTCGCCGATCTTGCCCACCAGGGCGGTGCGGACCTGCTCGACGGTGCTCCCGCCCATGTCGAGCGCCGACAGCGCGGCGACGTCGGCCGGATCGCGCTCGACGACGAGTTGCGCCAGCCCGCGCACCATCGCGTTGAAGTCGTCGTTCTTGGCGACGAAGTCGGTTTCGCAGTTGACCTCGACGATCGCGCCGGTCTTGCCGTCGGGCGCGACGTGGATCGCGACGATGCCCTCGGCGGCGATGCGGGTGGCGGCCTTCGTCGCCTTGTTGCCCAGCTTGACGCGCAGGATCTCCTCGGCGCGGGCGAGGTCGCCCTGGGCCTCGGTCAGCGCCTTCTTGCACTCCATCATCGGCGCGTCGGTCTTCTCGCGCAGTTCCTTGACCATGCTCGCGGTGATTTCCGCCATTTCGATTCGCTCCTCGTGCTTCGGCCCGCCGCCGGACGGTGGCCGGCGTGGCCATGGTTCGCATCCCGGTACCCGCCCCGCGGCGGGCGCGGCACCGCGCCGGACCACGCCGGCGGCGGCCCGCGGCGCGCTGCGCCGGGTACGTCCGCCCGGCGCCGCGCGCGTGCGGGACTCAGGCGTCCTCGGCGTCGACCTCGACGAATTCCTCGTCCGACGGGCCCTTGACCAGGTCCTGCAGGTTCGCGTTGCGGCCCTCCAGGATGGCGTCGGCCGCACCGCGCGCGTACAGGCGGATGGCCCGGCCGGAGTCGTCGTTGCCGGGGATCACGTACTCGATCCCTTCGGGCGAGTGGTTCGTGTCGACGACCGCGACGACCGGGATGCCGAGCTTCTTCGCCTCGGTGACCGCGATCTTGTGGTAGCCGACGTCGATCACGAACAGCGCGTCGGGCAGGCCGACCATGTCCTTGATGCCGCCCAGGCTCTGGTTCAGCTTGGTGAGCTCGCGCGAGAAGAGCAGCGCCTCCTTCTTGGACATGCGTTCCAGGCTGCCGTCGGCCTGCGTGGCTTCCATGTCCTTGAGGCGCTTGATCGACGCCTTCACGGTCTTGAAGTTCGTGAGCATGCCGCCCAGCCAGCGCTGGTCGACGAACGGCATCCCGGCCCGGCCCGCCTCCTCGGCGACGATCTCGCGCGCCTGGCGCTTGGTGCCGACGAACAGCACCGTGCCGCGGTTCGCCGAGAGCTGGCGCAGGTACTTGCTCGCCTCCTGGAACTGGACGAGCGTCTTTTCCAGGTTGACGATGTGGATCTTGTTGCGGTGCCCGAAGATGTACGGTGCCATCTTGGGGTTCCAGAAGCGCGTCTGGTGGCCGAAGTGCACTCCGGCTTCCAGCATCTGCCGCATGGTCACGGACATGAGGTGAAACTCCATTCAGGGTTTGGACTGACGCCTCCGTCCGCCGCAGGCATTGCCCGCGGACTCCCGCGGGTCTCCCCGCGGACCCATAATGACGGGGCGCGCGATTCAGCTGCCTGAGACCCTGCGGCCAGCGGGCAGCTAACCTATAATCATAGCATGGCAATCAACATCAAGAACAGCACCGACATCGAGGCGATGCGGATCGCGTGCCGCCTCGCCGCGGAGGTGCTCGACTACATCGAACCCTTCGTCAAGCCCGGCGTCACCACCGGCGAACTCGACCGCCTGTGCCACGACTACATGGTCGACGTGCAGGGCACGGTGCCCGCGCCGCTGAACTACGCGCCGTCCGGGTACCGCCCTTACCCGAAGTCGATCTGCACGTCGGTGAACCACCAGGTCTGCCACGGCATCCCGGGCGAGAAGGTGCTCAAGAACGGCGACGTCCTCAACATCGACATCACCGTCATCAAGGACGGCTACCACGGCGACACCAGCCGGATGTTCTTCGCCGGCGAGCCCTCGATCGCCGCGCGCCGCCTGTGCGAGACCACGTACGAGTGCATGTGGCTGGGGATCGACCAGGTGCGCCCCGGCGCGACCGTCGGCGACATCGGCTACGCGATCCAGCGCCACGCGGAAGGCGCGGGTTTCTCGGTGGTGCGCGAATTCTGCGGCCACGGCATCGGGCGGCGCTTCCACGAGGAGCCGCAGATCCTGCACTACGGGCGCCCCGGCACCGGCGAGAAGCTCGTGCCGGGCATGATCTTCACGGTCGAGCCGATGATCAACGCCGGGCGGCGCGAGATCCGCGAGCTCGCCGACGGCTGGACCATCGTCACCAAGGACCACAGCCTGTCGGCGCAGTGGGAGCACACGGTGCTCGTCACCGACGCCGGCTACGAGGTGCTCACGGTGTCCGCGGGCGCTCCCGGCCGGCCGCAGATCCTCGCGCGCGCGGCCTGAGCGCGCGGCGCGCCGGTTCCCCCTCGCCCGTGGACGCGCCCGCTCCCCTCGCCCCGACCGATCCCGGCGCGGTCGCGAAGGTTCGCACCGAGCACCGCCGCCGGCGCGACGAGAGCATCGCGGCGTTCGCGGCCGACGCCGACCCCGATCGCCTGCTCAGGCGCCTGGCGCGCGCCACCGACGACGCGGTCTGCGAGCTCTGGCGACTGTGCGAGATGCCCGCCGAGGCGATGCTCGCCGCGGTCGGCGGCTACGGCCGCGGCGAGATCTATCCGCACTCCGACGTCGACCTGCTCCTGCTGTGCCCGCACACGGGCGGCGGGTGCGACGCCCGCGCGATCGAGCGCTTCGTCGGCGCCTGCTGGGACACCGGGCTCGAGATCGGCCACAGCGTGCGCACGCTGCAGGAGTGCCTGGACGAGGCCGCCGGCGACATCACGATCCAGACGAGCGCGATGGAAGCCCGCTACCTCGCCGGCGCGCGCGCGCAGTTCGACGCGCTGACCGCGGGGCTGGCCGCCGGCCGCGACCCCGCCGCCTTCTTCCGCAGCAAGGTGCTGGAGATGCGCCAGCGCCACGTGAAGTACGAGGACACCCCGTACAGCCTCGAGCCGAACACGAAGGAGAGCCCGGGCGGCCTGCGCGACCTGCACGTGGTGGCCTGGACCGCGCGCGCGGCCGGCTTCGGGCAGCGCTGGCGCGACCTCGCGCTGCGCGGACTCGCGACCGCCGAGGAAGCGCGCGCGCTGCGCCGCGACGAGCGCGTGATCAAGCGCATCCGGGCGTGCCTGCACATCCTCGCCGCGCGCCGCGAAGACCGCCTCGTCTTCGACCTGCAGGCGCAGGTCGCGCGCATGCTCGGCATGCAGGGCAGCGACGCCCGCCAGGCGTCCGAGGCGCTGATGCAGCGCTACTACTGGGCCGCCAAGCAGGTGACGCAGCTCTCGACGATCCTGCTGCAGAACCTCGAAGTGGCGCTGTTCCCGCAGCCGGGCGCCGCGCCGGAGCCGATCGACGACGAGTTCCAGAACCTGCGCGGCCTGCTCGACGCCATCGACCCGCAGGTCTTCGAGCGCGACCCGGCCGCGATCCTGCGCGCGTTCCGCGCGATGGAGCGGCACACCGAGCTGGCCGGGATGACCGCGCCGACGCTGCGCGCGATCTGGCACGCGCGCACGCGCATCGACGCGGCGTTCCGCCGCCGTCCCGAGAATCGCGCGCTGTTCCTCGACATCCTCAAGTCGCCGCGCGGCATCACGCGCGTGCTCAGGCGCATGAACCAGTGGTCGATCCTCGGCCACTACCTGCCCGCGTTCAGGCGCATCGTCGGGCGCATGCAGCACGACCTGTTCCACGTGTACACGGTCGACACGCACATCCTGATGGTCGTGCGCAACATCCGTCGCTTCACGATGGACGAGCACGCGCACGAGTACCCGTTCTGCAGCCAGCTGATGGCCACGTACCCGAAGCCGTGGCTGCTGTACATCGCGGCGCTGTTCCACGACATCGCCAAGGGCCGCGGCGGAGACCACTCCAGGCTCGGCATGGGCGACGCCCGGCGCTTCTGCCGCGCGCACGGGCTCGACCGCGACGAGACCGAGCTCGTCGTCTTCCTCGTCGAGCACCACCTGACGATGTCCTCGTACGCGCAGAAGCAGGACCTCTCCGACGCCGACGTCATCGTGCGCTTCGCGCAGCTCGTGGGCACCGAGGAGCGCCTCACCGGCCTGTACCTGCTCACGGTCGCCGACATCCGCGGCACGAGCCCCAAGGTCTGGAACGCGTGGAAGGGCAAGCTGCTGCAGGACCTCTACCAGCTCGCCAAGCGCGTGCTCGCCGGCGAGACGCCGGACACCGGCCCGCGCCTGGACGCGCTGCGCCGCGAGGCGCACCGCATCCTGAACCTGTACGCGCTCTCCGAAGACCGCTACGAGAAGCTGTGGCGGCAGCTCGACGTCGCCTACTTCCTGCGCAACGACGCCGCCGACGTCGCCTGGCACACGCGCGTGCTGTACCGGCACGTCGACACCCAGGCGCCGGTCGTGCGCACGCGGCTCGCGCCGATCGGCGAGGGCTTCCAGGTGGTCGCGTACCTGCCCGACCAGCCCGAGCTGTTCGCCCGCATCTGCGGCTACTTCGACCGCAAGAACCTGTCGGTGCTCGACGCGCGCATCCACACGACCAAGCACGGCTACGCGCTCGACAGCTTCCTGGTCGTCGACCCGGCCGACGGTTCGCACTACCGGGACATCCTGCAGCTCGTCGAGGCCGACCTCACCGAGCGCCTGACGCGGCGCGTCGACCTCGCGCCGCCGGTGCGCGGGCGCATCTCGCGCCGCTCGCGCTACTTCCCGATCCAGCCGACGGTCGACCTGCGCCCGGACGAGCGCGGGCAGCACTACCTGCTGTCGGTCACCGCGAACGACCGCACCGGCCTGCTGTACGGCATCGCGCGCGTGCTCTCGCAGCACCGCGTGAACCTGTACACCGCGCGCGTCACGACGCTGGGCGAGCGCGTCGAGGACATGTTCCTCATCGACGGGCCGCTGCTGTCGAGCGCGCGCGAGCAGCTGCAGCTCGAGAACGAGCTGCTCGCCGAGCTGCAGTCGTAGCCAACGCATCCGCGCCGCGAACCGGCCGCGGCGCCGCCCCGCCGCGAGTGGCCGCCGGCCGCCGCGCGCGGCGCCGTCAGTCTCGGTTCACCGACAGCCGCACGAACTCGGCCAGCAGGTCGAGCACGCGGCCCATCGCGGCCTCGAGCACGACCGCGATCGCTTCCATCGAGATCGCCTCGCGGCTCTCGCCCTTGCCGGCGGCGTGGTTCGCGACCACCGCCAGCGTCGCGTAAGCCAGCCCGAGCTCGCGCGCCAGCGACGCCTCGGGCATCCCCGTCATGCCGACGAGGTCGCAGCCGTCGCGCTCCATGCGCCGGATCTCGGCGGCGGTCTCGAGCCTCGGGCCCTGCGTGCAGCCGTAGGTGCCGACGAGCGCCAGCGCGAGCCCGCGGTTGGCGGCGGCGCGCGCCAGCCGCGCGCGCACCGCGTCGTCGTACGGCACGGTGAAGTCGATGTGCGTGACCGGCTGCTCGGGCCCTTCGAAGAAGGTCCCGCGCCGACCGTGCGTGTAGTCGATCACCTGGTCCGGCAGCACCAGCGTGCCGGGCTCGTAGTCGCTGCGGATGCCGCCGACGGTCGCGACCGCGACCACGCCGTCGACCCCCGCCTGCCGCAGCGCCCACATGTTGGCCCGGTAGTTGATCTCGTGCGGCGCGATCGTGTGGCCGTAGCCGTGGCGCGCGAGGAAGATCAGCTCGACGCCGCCGAGCTTGCCGTAGGTGAGCGGGCCGGACGGGTCGCCGTACGGCGTGCGCACGACCTGCCGGCGCACGTCCTGCAGCCCGGCGAGCCTGGCGAGCCCGCTGCCACCGATGATCGCGTACTTCATCGTCCCTGCCCTCCGATCATTTCCAAGAACGCCGCCTCGTCGATCACCGGGATGCCGAGCTCGCGCGCCTTCGCGAGCTTGGACCCGGCGTCCGCGCCGGCCAGCACGTAATTCGTCTTCTTCGACACCGAGCCGACGACGGTGCCGCCGTGACGGCGCACCCGCTCGCCCGCCTGCTCGCGGCTCATCGTCGGCAGCGTGCCGGTGAGCACGAACGCCAGCCCCGCGAGCGGGCCGGGCGCGGCGGCGGCCGGGCGCTCGGCGGGCGCCGGCCAGTGCACGCCGGCCGCGCGCAGCTGCGCGATCACGTCGAGGTTGTGCGGCTCGGCGAAGAAGCGCCGCAGGCTCTCGACGATCTCGGGCCCGATGCCCTCGAGCGGCACCGGCTCGGCGGCCTCGCCGCGCGCGCGCCGCTTCGCGTTCTCCTTCTGGATCTCGGCCTTGCGCGCCTGCAGCGCGTCCCAGTCTTCGGCGAGCAGTCGGTCGAGGTCGCCGTACTCGTCGCCGAGCTGGCGCGCGACCTCCTCGCCGACGTGCCGGATGCCCAGCGCGAACAGGAAGCGCCCGAGCGTGGTCGAGCGCGAGCGGTCGATCGCGGCGACCAGGTTGGCCGCCGACTTCCCGCCCATGCGCTCCAGGCCGGCGAGCGTCGCGGCGTCGAGCCGGTACACGTCGGCCGGCGTGCGCACGCGCCCGGAGTCGACGAGCTGCTCGACGAGCTTCTCGCCCAGGCCCTCGATGTCCATCGCGCGCCGCTGCGCGAAGTGCAGCAGCGCCTGCCGGCGCTGCGCGGCGCAGAACAGTCCGCCGACGCAGCGGACCGCCGCCTCGCCGGCCTCGCGCACCGCGGCGCTGCCGCACACCGGGCAGGTCGCGGGCATCGCGAACTCCCGATAGCGCGCGGCGAACTCGGGGCTGCCTGCGGCGGGGCGCCGTTCGACGAGCGCGCGAACGACCTCCGGGATCACGTCGCCCGCGCGGCGCACCACCACGGTGTCGCCGATCAGCAGCTGCTTGCGCCGGATCTCGTCGTCGTTGTGCAGCGTCGCGTTCGAGACGGTGGTGCCGCCGACGAACACCGGCTTCAGGCGCGCCACCGGCGTGAGCGTTCCGGTGCGACCGACCTGGATCTCGATGTCGAGCAGTTCGGTGAGCGCTTCCTCGGCCGGGAACTTGTGCGCGACCGCGAAGCGCGGCGCACGCGCGACGTAGCCGATCCGCTCGTGCCAGTCGCGGCGGTCGACCTTGTAGACGACGCCGTCGATCTCGTAGGCCAGCTGCGCGCGGCGCGCGAGCGTCGCGCGATAGAAACCGAGCAGCGCCTGCGGGCCCGCGAGCACGCGCCGCTCCGCGCCCACCGGAAATCCCAGCGCCGCGAGCCAGTCGAGCAGCCCCGCGTGGGTGGGCGGGGCCTCGCCCCCGGCGAGCTCGCCGGTGCCGTAGGCGAAGAAGCGCAGCGGTCGGGTCGCGGTGACCGAAGGGTCGAGCTGGCGCAGCGCGCCCGCGGCCGCGTTGCGCGGGTTGACGAACTCCTTCTCGCCGGCGTCGCGCTGGCGCTGGTTCATGCGCGCGAAGTCTGCCTTGAACATCAGCACTTCGCCGCGCACCTCGAGCAGCGGCGGCACCGCCCCGCCCGGCGGGCGCCGAAGCCGCAGCGGAATCGAGCGAACCGTGCGCAGGTTCGCGGTCACGTCCTCGCCGGTCGTGCCGTCGCCGCGCGTGGCGCCGAGCACGAAGCGTCCATCCTCGTAGCGCAGGCTGATCGCGAGCCCGTCGTACTTGAGCTCGGCGCAGTAGTCGATCTCGGTGCCGGGCGCGATCGCGTCGCCGAGCGCCTCGCGCGCGCGACGGTCGAAGCCGATCACGTCGTCGTCGTCGAACGCGTTGTTCAGCGAGAGCATCGGCTGCGCGTGCCGGACCTCGCCGAACCCGGCCGCGGGCGCCGCGCCCACGCGCTGCGTCGGCGAGTCGGCGCTCGCGAGCTCGGGGTGCCCGGCCTCGAGCGCCTGCAGTTCGCGGAACAGGCGGTCGTACTCGGCGTCGGGCACCGTCGGCGCGTCGAGCACGTAGTACTCGTGGCTGTAGCGCTCGAGCAGCGCCCGCAGCGTGTCGACGCGGTCGCGCGCGTGCGCGTCCATCGCGCGGGTCAGTTGAACAGGCGCAGCGCGAGCGCCGAGCCGGCCGGGAACCCCGCGGCCTCGAGCGAGCCGTAGCGCTGGTCGATCTGCTGGTCGATGCGCGCCAGGTGCTCCGGCGCGACGGGCCGGCCGCCGTCGTCGGTGAGCACGCCGCCGAGCGCCTGCGCGCACCGCTGCGCGCACTCGAGCATCGCGCGCCACGGCTGCTGCGCCGCCGGCGCGCGCGGGACGTCGAGCAGCAGCGTCAGCCGGTTGGGCGCGTCGGCCAGCGCCAGCGAGAACAGCACCTCGCCGGATTCGCCGAGGCGCGCGTAGCGGTTGTTGCCGCGCTCGACGCAGCCGCAGGCCTGCGCCAGCCGGGCGAGGTCGGCGACGCCCAGCGCCTCGGGGGCCTCGACGCCGAGGCCGACCTGGGCGTCGAGCTGCTCGCAGGACTCGTCGAGCTCGCGCGCGCGGGCCAGGACCGCGCTCATGTCCGGTGTGTCCGCCAGCACCGACAGCTGCTCGGCGAGCGCGTGCACCCCGGCGACGAACTCGGAGAATTCCATCGCGTTGAGGGGACCGTGACGGTTCGCGAGCAGGATCCCGACGCGCACGAGGTCGTACTGCCGGCCGGCGAGCGGCGCCTGCCACGCCGGCTCGGGCGCGCCGCGCGCGGCGGCGGGCGCCGGCGCGCCGGGCGAGCCCTCCCCGGCGGCCCGGGGGGCCGGGGGAGCGCCGTCCTGCACCGCGAGCGAAGGTTCGTCCGCGGCGGACGCTGCGCTCGCGGGCTCGGCGGCGATCGCGTCCGCCGCGTCGCCCGGCGCGTCGTCGTGCAGCGCCGCGACCTCGACGGTGATCGGCTTGCTGCCCGCGCGGCGCAGGCCGAGCGTGTGGTGGATCAGCCGTTCGCCCGACAGCGGAATCGGCAGCACCCACTCGACGATGCAATCGGTGCGAGCGCTGATCGCGGGCCCCGGGGCGGCGCGCGCCGGCGCCGCGGCCGGAACGGGCGTCTCGACCTGCGGCGGCACCGGCTCGGCGCCCGCGAGCGCGCCGCCGGAGTCCGTCGCGCGGCCCGGGTCGAGCTGCAGCGAGGGCTCCGCGCGCGCGCCGGACGGGCCCGCCGCCTCGGGCGCCGGCGATCCCTGGGCGCGTCGCTCGTCCGGGCGCGGCGCGTCGCGGCCGCGCCCGAGCCAGACGTTGTAGGCGAAGACCGCGACGACGGCGACCGCGGCGAGCAGCAGCAGGCTGGTGGCGAGCGAGCTCATCACGCGGCCTCGGCCAGCCGCGACGCGGACTCCAGGTCGACCGCGACGATGCGGGAGACGCCGCGCTCCTGCATCGTGACGCCGACGAGCTGTTGCGCGAGCTCCATCGCGATCTTGTTGTGGGTGATGAACAGGAACTGGGTCTGGTCGGACATCCGGCGAACCATGTCGGTGTAGCGCTCGGTATTGGCGTCGTCGAGCGGCGCGTCGACCTCGTCGAGCAGGCAGAACGGTGCCGGGTTGAGCTGGAACATCGCGAAGACGAGCGCGATCGCGGTCAGCGCCTTCTCGCCGCCCGAGAGCAGGTGGATCGAACTGTTGCGCTTGCCCGGAGGCTGCGCGATGACCTGAACGCCGGCGTCGAGGATCTCGCCGCCGGTCAGCACGAGGCGCGCCTCCCCGCCGCCGAAGAGCTCGGGAAAGAGCTTGCCGAACTCGCGATTGACGGTGTCGTACGTCTGCTGGAGCACGTCGCGCGTCTCGCGGTCGATGCGCCGGATCGCGTCCTCCAGGGTGGCGATCGCCTCGTTGAGGTCCTGCGACTGCGCGTCGAGGAAGCCCTTGCGCTCGCGCGACGACGTCAGCTCGTCGAGCGCGGCGAGGTTGACCGCCCCGAGCGCGGCGATCGCGTTCGACAGCCGCGTGACCTCGCCCTGCAGCCACGACGCCTTCGGCGCGGCGCCGGCCCCGCCGGTGAACGCGGCCTTCAGCTCGGCCTCGTCGGCACCGCTCTCGGCGAACTGTACGGCGAACTGTTCGGCGGCCAGGCGCGCGGCCTGCTCCTTGAGCTGCAGCTCGGCGACGCGCTGTCGCATCGGTTCCTGGTCGTGCTCCAGGCGCAGCCGCTGTTCGTCGTGCGCCTTCAGCGTCTGGGTGAGCTCGTCGAGCCGCTGGCGCGCCGCCGACAGCGCGCCTTCCGCGTCGACGCGCACGCGCAGCGCCTCGTCGAGCGCCGCGCGCGCGCTCGCGTCCGAGAGCTCCGTCAGGCGGCCTTCGCACTGCTCGCGCTCGCCGCGGCTCTGCTGCTCCAGGCGCTGCGCCTGCTCGATCGCGGCGGCGAGCCGCTCGAGCCGGCCCTGGATCTCGCGCGTGGCGAACGCCGCCTCCTGCGCGTCGCGCTCGGACTGGCGCAGTTCGGCGCGCCGCGCGGAGAGGTCCTGCTCGCGCAGCTGGAAGGCCTGCGCGAGGTCCTCGGCGTGCTGCTGGCGGTCGGCGAGCTCGGCATCGAGGCGCTCGAACGCCTCGCTCTCCTCGTCGATCGAGATCGCGGCGGCCCCGAGCGCCTCCTCGACCTCGGCGAGCTCCTGGTCGATGCGCTCGCGCGTCTGGCTGGCGCGCTCGCGCTGCTGCTCGAGGCGCTGGGCGTCGAGCCGGATCGCGGCGAGCTGGCGCACCGCCTGGTTGTGCGCGTCGCGCGACGCGCTCACCTGCGCGGCGCGCGCGGCGGCGAGCGACTCGGCGCGCTGCGCGCCGGCGCGCGCGTCTTCCGCGAGCAGGTGCTGCGCGCGGTGCTCCCGGCCGAGGTGCTCGAGCTCGTGCTGGCGCACGAGGATGCCCTCCTGCTCGGAGTCGTGCGCGTACATCTGCACCGACAGGCGCCCCACCACGTGGCCCTCGCGCGTCACGAACTGAGCCCCCGGCGGCAGGCTCGCGCGCAACGCCATCGCGCGCTCGAGGTCGTCGGCCGCGAACCAGCCCTGGAGCCACTCGGCGAGTACCGACTGCAACCCGGCCTCGGTCGTGCGCAGCACCTCGAGCAGCGGGCGCAGCCCGGCGGGCGCCGCCCCCGCGGGCGCGAGCGGCTGCGCCGCGAAGAACGACACCTTGGCCGGCGGCTCGTCGGACGCCAGCCCCGAGATGTTCTCGAGCCGCCCCACCTCGAGCGACTCGACGCGCTCGCGCAGCACCGACTCGAGCGCGGTCTCCCAGCCGTCCTCGATGCGCAGGCGCTGCCACAGACGCCCGAGGGAATCGAGCCCGTGCCGCGCCAGCCACGGCACGATGCGCGCCTGGCTCTGCGCCCGCTCCTGCAGGTGCTTGAGCGCGGTCACGCGCGCTTCGATCTGAGCGAGCTTGCCCTCGGTCTCGCGCAGCAGCTGCTGCGCCGGCGCGCGCTGCGCGTCGGCGTCGCGCCACGCGCCCTCGGCGTCGGTCTGGGCCCGCGCGCTGAGCTGTTCGTCGGATTCGGCCGCCTCGACCGCCTCGCGCATCGCCTCGAGCTCGGCCGGGTCCGGGGCCTGCAGCTGTTCGCCCTCGGCCTGCAGGCGCTCGCGGCGGCGCTCGGCCGCCTCGCGCGCCTGCTCGGCACTGCGCTGGCGGGCGGCGGACAGCTCGATCGCCTGGCGCGTTCGCAGCGCCCCCGCGCGCGCCTCCTCGAGCTCGCCGCGCAGCCGCTGGACCTCGCCCTCGACGTCGGGCAGCGCGTCGCCCAGCGCGAGCACCCGCTGCGCGAGCTCGTCGGCGCGCAGCTGCGCATCGGCGAGCTGGGTCGTGGCGGCCTGCTCGTCGGCGCGCGCGGCGTCGCGGTCTTCGCGCGCACGGCGCTCCTGCTCGACCAGCGACGCGATCCGCTCGCCGAGCTGCCCTTGCGACTCGACCACGTAGCGGATCTCGGACTCCAGGCGCGCCACCTCCGAGTTCGCGTCGTAGTAGCGCCCCTGCGCGGCGTGCACCGCGTCGCCGGCGCCGTAGTGCGCCGCGCGCAGCGTCTCGATCTCGGACTCGAGCGAACGCTGGCTCGCGAGCCGTTCTTCGAGCGCGTTGACCGCCGCCGCCGCCTGCTCCGCGTGGCGCGCCTGCTCGGCGAGCGCCTCGTCGCGGCGCACCAGCCACAGCATGCGCTGCCTGGCGTCGCGGTCGGCTTCGAACTCGCGGTACTGGCGCGCGACCTCGGCCTGGCGCTCGAGCTTGTCGATCTGGCCCGAGAGTTCTCGCAGGATGTCCTCGACTCGCGTCAGGTTCTCGCGGGTGTCGGCGAGCCGGTTCTCGGTCTCGCGCCGGCGCTCCTTGTACTTGGACACCCCGGCGGCTTCCTCGAGGAAGACCCGCAGCTCCTCCGGGCGCGCCTCGATGATGCGCGAGATCATCCCCTGCCCGATGATCGCGTACGCGCGCGGCCCCAGGCCGGTGCCGAGGAAGATGTCGTGGACATCCTTGCGCCGGACCGACTGGTTGTTGACGAAGTAGTTCGACTGTCCGTCGCGGGTCAGCACCCGCTTGACCGACAGCTCGGCGAAGCTGCCCCAGTTGCCGCCGATGCGCCCGAGCGAATTGTCGAAGACCAGCTCGACCGACGCGCGCGACGCCGGCTTGCGCTCGGACGACCCGCTGAAGATGACGTCCTGCATCGATTCGCCGCGCAGCTCCGAGGCCTTGGATTCGCCCAGCACCCAGCGCACGGCGTCGATGATGTTCGACTTGCCGCAGCCGTTGGGCCCGACCACGCCGACGAGCTGGCCCGGGACCTCGAACGCGGTCGGGTCGACGAACGACTTGAATCCGGCCAGTTTGATCTGTTTGAGCCGCACCGGCTGCACCTCGGACGAGCGCCCGCGGACCGGGCGGCAAAGCGGGCAGAAAAGCGAAAAGCCGCAGTCGCGGAGAGGAGAACCGGCCGCGATCTCGGCTTCGTGGCCCTTATAATATCACCCGCACCTCGCCGCGTTTCCGGCGCCCGGGCGCACCCCCTAGCTCTTCCGACGTTCCCTCGGGCCGCCGTCCGCGACGCCCGCCCGGTGACAGCCCCATGCCTTCGCAACCCGCCAAGACATTCGAGACCTTCGCCAATCCCAGCCCGGGACGCGACTACCGCATCCACCTCGAGGTGCCGGAGTTCACTTGCCTGTGCCCGATGACCGGGCAGCCGGACTTCGCCAGTTTCGTCATCGACTACATCCCCGAGCGCACCTGCGTGGAACTGAAGAGCCTGAAGCTCTACATGTGGTCGTACCGGGACGAGGGCGCCTTCCACGAGGCGGTCACGAACCGCATCCTCGACGACCTCGCCGGCGCGCTGAAGCCGCGCTTCATGCGGATCGCCGCGCGCTGGTACGTCCGCGGCGGCATCTACACGACGGTCGTCGTCGAGCACCGCAAGCGCGGCTGGAAGCCGCCGCCCGCGGTCATGCTCGACGCCTTCCCGGGCCAGGACCCGCGCTCGCCCGGCGCCTTCAGCTAGTGAGCTGATTTTATTATATATAATACAACAACTTAGAGAGCGTTCTTGAACCCGCTTCTCAACAAGCTTCAGCCCTACCCGTTCGAGCGCCTGAGGGCCCTGCTCGACGGCGTGACGCCGAACCCGGCCCTCGCGCCGGTGAACCTCTCGATCGGCGAGCCGAAGCACCCGACGCCGGCGCTCGTGACCGACGCCCTCGTCGGCGCCCTGGGCGGGCTGGCCGCATATCCCCCGACGGCGGGCAGCGAAGCGCTGCGCGACGCGATCGCCGGCTGGCTGCGGCGCCGCTACGGACTCGCGCAGCTCGATCCCGCGCGTCAGGTGCTGCCCATCAACGGCTCGCGCGAGGCCCTGTTCGCCTTCGCCCAGACCGTCGTCGACGGCCGCGCCGACGCCCTCGTCGTGCTCCCGAACCCGTTCTACCAGATCTACGAGGGCGCGGCCCTGCTGGCGGGCGCCACGCCCTACTACGTCGAGCAGGCCGCCGACAACGGCTTTCGCTGCGACTGGCGCTCGGTGCCCGAGGCGGTCTGGCGCCGCACGCAGCTGCTCTACGTGTGCTCGCCCGCCAACCCGACCGGCGCCGTGATGCCGCTCGAAGAGTGGCGGCTGCTGTTCGAGCTGTCCGACCGCTTCGGGTTCGCGATCGCGTCGGACGAGTGCTATTCCGAGATCTATTTCGACGAGGCGTCGCCTCCGCTGGGCGCACTGCAGGCGGCGCAGGCGCTCGGACGCGCCGACTACCGGCGCGTGATCGCGTTCACCAGCCTGTCGAAGCGCTCGAACGTTCCCGGCATGCGCTCGGGATTCGTCGCCGGCGACGCCGAGCTCATCCGCCCGTTCCTGCTCTATCGCACGTATCACGGCAGCGCGATGAGCCTGTCGGTCGCGGCGGCATCGGTCGCGGCCTGGGGCGACGAGGCTCATGTCCAGGACAATCGAAGCCAGTACCGCGCAAAGTTCGACGCGCTCGAGCCGCTGCTCGCGGGCGTCCTGCGCACGTCGCGACCGCAGGCCGGCTTCTATTTCTGGGCCGGCGTGCCCGGCGGCGACGACACCGCGTTCGTGCGCGAGCTGTACCGCCAATATAATGTGCTCACCCTGCCCGGCAGCTACCTCGCACGCGAGACGGGCGGGCGCAACCCCGGGCGCGGGCTGATCCGCCTCGCGCTGGTCGAGCCGCTCGCGCAGTGCGTCGAAGGCGCAACCCGCATCCGCCGCTTCGTCGAGGATCGCCGCCCGAACCCATGACGCCGCCCGCGCAGACCACCGACACCGCCCGGGCGCCGCACCGGCGTTGTGGCGCCGCCCTGCCGGCCGTGGGCCGTCCCGGCGCGTTCATCGGTCGCGGCGTGGACGCGGGCGCCCCGTGTGTGAACATCGTCGGGAACCCTGAGACACCCCACGGCCGCGCGGCCCGCGCCGGCCGGTTCGCCGTGTCGGCCGCCGTCGTGGCGCACGGCCGGCGAACCGACTCGCACCCTCCCACCCGCCGCACGGCCATTGCCCGGAGAACGCCATGGCGACGGTGATGGAGCGGCTGTTCCAGCTGATGTCGGAGAAGAAGGCTTCCGACCTGTACCTGGCGCCCGGCTCGCCGATCCACATCAAGATCAACGGGATCACGGTCCCGGTGAACCAGCAGAAGCTCGATCCCGAGGGCGTCACGCAGCTGATGCGCGAGGTCGTCACCGAGCGCCAGTGGCAGGAATTCCTCGAGCGGCGCGAGCTGAACTGCGGCTACAGCATGCGCGGGGTCGGCAGTTTCCGGATCAACGTGCTGCAGCAGCGAGGCTCGCCGGCGGCCGTCGTGCGCTTCATCCCCGGCGACATCCCGGCGTTCGACTCGCTGCGCCTGCCCTCGATCCTCGCCGATCTCGTCCTCGAGAAGCGCGGCCTGATCCTGGTCGTCGGCTCCACCGGCTCGGGCAAGTCGACCACGCTCGCGTCGATGCTCGACCACCGCAACGGGACCAAGTCCGGCCACATCCTCACGTTCGAGGACCCGATCGAGTTCACGTTCAAGAACAAGCGCTCGATCGTCAACCAGCGCCAGGTCGGCACCGACACCGACTCCCTCGGCGTCGGCCTGAAGAACGCGATGCGCCAGGCGCCCGACTGCATCTTCATCGGCGAGATCCGAGACATCGAGACGATGTCGGCGGCGATCGCGTACGCGCAGTCCGGCCACCTCGTGCTCTCCACGCTGCACGCGAACAACGCGAACAACGCGCTGAACCGGATCATCAGCTTCTACCCGCCCGAGAACCGGCGCGTGATGCTCGCCGACCTCGCCGCGACGCTCAAGGCGATCGTCTCGCAGCGGCTGGTGCGCGCGCAGGACAGCACGCGCATCGCGGCGGTCGAGCTGCTGCTGAACACGCGCCACATCGCCGAGCTCGTCGAGCAGGGCCGCCTGACCGAGATCAAGGAGGCGATGGAGCAGAGCCTCGCGCCCGGCTCGCAGACCTTCGAGCAGGCGTTGCTCGCGCTGGTGTGCGCGCGCACCGTCAGCCGCGAGGACGCGATCGCCAACGCCGACTCCCCGACCAACCTGCTGTGGCTGCTCGAGAACGCCGGGCTCGCCGGCCCCGGCGCGCCCGCGTCTGCGGCGGCCCCGCCCGCGCCCGCGAAGGACAAGGAGACCGACTCGGCGTCGTTCTCCGAGTTCCTCCTCAACATCTGATGCGCGAAGCGGTCCTGTACGGCATCGAGAACTGCGACCAGGTCCGGCGCGCACGCCAGTGGCTGCGCGCCCGGGGCCAACCGTACAGGTTCCACGACTTCCGCCGCGACGGGCTGACGCGCGAACTGCTGGAGCGCTGGCTCACGCACGTGCCCTGGGACGCGCTCGTGAACCGGCGCGGCCTCACCTGGCGCCGCCTCGATCCGGCCCGCCGGCAGCAGGTGGTCGACCAGCCGAGCGCCATCGACGCCCTGCTCGCCGAACCGACGCTCGTGCGCCGGCCGGTGCTCGAGCTCGGCGATCGGCTGCTGATCGGTTTCACCGAACCCACTTACTCGAGCGCTTTCGAGCCCCCCGCCCCATGACGTCCGCCGTGCGCCAGCTCACCGAGGCCCTGATCCGCCGCCCGTCCGTCACGCCCGAGGACGGCGGCTGCCAGGCCCTGATCGCGCAGCGGCTCGCGCCCCTGGGCTTCGCGTGCGAGACGATCGCCGGCGGCGGAGTCACCAACCTGTGGGCGATCCGCAGCGCCGGGCGGCCCGGCCCGCTGGTGGTCTTCGCGGGCCACACCGACGTCGTCCCGACCGGACCGCTCGAGCAGTGGAACTCCGACCCCTTCGTACCGGCCGAGCGCGACGGACGTCTGTACGGTCGCGGCGCCGCCGACATGAAGACCTCGATCGCGGCGTTCGTCGTCGCGGTCGAGGAACTGCTCGCGCAGGCCCCGGGCACCGGCGGGAGCATCGCGCTGCTTCTCACGTCCGACGAGGAAGGCCCGGCGGTCGACGGCACCGTCAAGGTCGTCGAGCGCCTGCGCGAGCGCGGAATTCGCCTCGACTACTGCATCGTCGGCGAGCCGACGTCGGTCGATCGCCTCGGCGACACGATCAAGAACGGGCGCCGCGGCTCGATGTCCGGGCGCCTGAAGGTGCGCGGCCTGCAGGGGCACATCGCCTATCCGCACCTGGCCCGCAACCCGATCCACCTCTTCGCGCCCGCGCTCGCCGAGCTCGCCGCGACGCAGTGGGACGCGGGCAGCGAGTACTTCCCCCCGACGTCCTGGCAGGTGTCGAACATCCACGGCGGCACCGGGGCGAGCAACGTGATCCCCGGCGAGCTCGTCGTCGACTTCAATTTCCGCTTCTCGACGGCGAGCACGGTCGAGGGGCTCCAGGCACGCGTCGCGCAAGTGCTCGACCGCCACGGCCTCGAGTGGTCGATCGACTGGTCGATCTCCGGCATGCCGTTCCTCACGCCGCGCGGCCCGCTGTCCGACGCGCTGGCGGCGGCGATCCGCGCCGAGTGCGGCATCGACGTCGAGCTCTCGACCACGGGCGGCACGTCCGACGGCCGCTTCATCGCGGGCATCTGCCCGCAGGTCGTCGAGTTCGGGCCCTGCAACGCGAGCATCCACAAGATCGACGAGCACGTCGAGCTCGCCAGCCTCGAGCCGCTGAAGAACATCTACCGCCGGACGCTGCAGGCGCTGCTCTCGGACACCGGCCCATGACGAGCCGAATCGGCCGCGGCGGTCCGCGCCGTGCGCCCGCTCCCGACCCGGCCGCGCTGCCGGTGCCGGTGCCGGCGCTCGCGCGCCCCGCGCCGGGCAGCGCGATCGCGGTGCGCGAGCTCGTCACGGTGCGCGACGCGCTGCGCTACGCGTGCTCGCGCTTCGGCGCCGCGGGCCTGGCCTACGGGCACGGCACCGACAACGCGTGGGACGAGGCCGCGTGGCTGGTGCTGTGGTCGCTGCACCTGCCGCCGGAGCGGCTCGAGCCGGTGCTCGATGCGCGCCTGACCACCGACGAGCGCAGCTTCGTGTTCGAGCTCGTCGACCGCCGCTGCCACGAGCGCGTCCCGGTCGCTTACCTCACCGGCGAGGCGTGGCTGCGCGGCGTGCGCTTCAAGTCGGACGCGCGCGCCCTGGTGCCGCGCTCGCTGATCGCCGAGGCGATGGAGGAGTCCCTGGACGCCTGGCTGCCCGACGGCGAGCCGGAGGCGGTGCTCGACCTCTGCACCGGCGGGGGCAGCCTCGCGGTGCTGGCCGCGCTGCGCTGGCCGCAGGCGCGCGTGGACGCGAGCGACGTCAGCGCGCCGGCGCTCGCGCTCGCGCGCGAGAACCTGGCGCTGCACGGGCTCGAGGGGCGGATCACGCTCCACCACGGCGACCTCTACGCGCCGCTCGGGCGGCGCCGCTACGACCTCGTCCTCACGAACCCGCCGTACGTGAACGCCGGGTCGATGGCGGCGCTGCCGGCCGAGTTCCGCGCCGAGCCGGCGTCGGCGCTCGCGGGCGGCGCCGACGGCATGGCGATCGTCGCGCGCATCCTGGCGCGCGGCGCGCGCCACCTCTCGCCGCGAGGACTGATGCTGGTCGAGATCGGGCACGAGGCCGCGCACTTCGAGGCCGCCTTCCCGGGGCTGGAGTTCACGTACGTCCCGGTGACCGCGGGCGACGACCAGCTCGTGCTCGTCGGCCGCGAGGCGCTCGAGCGCGCCTTCGAGCCGTGACCGCTCCCCGCGCGCGATGCTGCGCCTGAAGCGCGTCACGCTGTCACGCGGCGGCCGCGCGCTGCTCGACGACGCCGACGCCTCCATCCTGCCGGGCGAGCGCGTCGCGCTGGTCGGTCCCAACGGCAGCGGCAAGTCGACGCTGCTCGCCGCGCTGCTCGGCGACGTCCCGCTCGACGCCGGCGAGATCGACTTCCCCCCGATGCGCGTCGTGCGGCTCGAGCAGTCGGTTCCCGGCGGCGATCGCCCCGCGTGGCAGTTCGTCGAGGCGGCCGACGCGACGCTCGCGCAGGCGCGCGCCGCGGCGCTCGCGGCCGAGCACTCGGGTGACGGGCTGCGCATCGCGGAGGCGCACGAGCGCCTGATCGACGCCGGCGACGCCGACGCGCGCGCCCGCGTCAAGGAGCTGCTCTCGGGGCTCGGCTTCTCGGAGTCCGACAGCGAACGACCGGTGCACGACCTCTCCGGCGGCTGGCGCATGCGCCTGAACCTCGCGCGCGCGCTCTTCGTGCCGAGCGAGCTGCTGCTGCTCGACGAGCCCACGAACCACCTCGACCTCGACGCGATCGTCTGGTTCGAGCGCTGGCTCACGCGCTACCCGGGCACCGTGATCGCGGTCTCGCACGATCGCGACTTCCTCGACCGCATCGCGCAGGCGACGCTCTCGATCGAGAGCGGGAAGCTGGTGCGCTACGCGGGCGGCTACTCGAGCTTCGAGGCGCTGCGCGCGCAGCGGCTGTCGCAGGCGCTCAAGCAGCAGGCCGAGCAGCGCGCCCGCGTCGAGCACCTGCAGTCGTTCATCGACCGCTTCCGCGCGCAGGCGACCAAGGCGCGCCAGGTGCAGAGCCGCATCAAGGCGCTCGAGAAGCTGGTCGCGGTCGCGCCCGCGCGCATCGAGCGCGGCGTCGACTTCGCGCTGCCCGAGGTCGGGGACTCCCCCGATCCGCTGATCATGGCCGACGGCCTGGACGCCGGCTACGGCGCGACGCGGGTGCTTGCCGGGATCCGGCTCACCGTCGGGCGCGGCGCGCGCATCGGCGTGCTCGGGCGCAACGGCGCCGGCAAGAGCACGCTGATCCGCACGCTGGTGGGCGAGCTCGCGCCGATCGCCGGCGAGTGCTTCCGGGCGCGCGCGCTGCGCGTGGCGTACTTCGCCCAGCACGGCGTCGAAGACCTGCGCGACGACGACTCTCCGCTCGCGTTCTTCCAGCGCCTGTCGCCGGACGCGCGCGAGGCGTCGCTGCGCGACGAGCTCGGCCGCTTCGGCTTTCCCGGCGAGCACGCGCTGCGCCCGATCGGCCCGATGTCCGGCGGCGAGAAGGCACGCCTGCTGCTCGCGAGCATCGTGCGCACCGCACCGCACCTGCTCGTCCTCGACGAACCGACCAACCACCTCGACGCCGCCACGCGCGACGCGCTCACCGACGCGCTCGCCGACTACGACGGCGCGCTGGTGCTGGTCTCGCACGACCGTTACCTGCTGCGCGCGAGCGTCGACCGCTTCCTGCTCGTGCACGACGGGCGCGCGGACGCGTTCGACGGCGACCTCGACGACTACCTCGCGTTCCTGCAGAAGAACGCGCCGGGGGCGGGACCGCGCGCGACGGCCGGGGGGCGTGCGCCCGTCGGCGGCACCGTCTCGCCCGGCGGCGGCGCCGGCTCGGCCGACGCCGGCGCGGCGACGCCGGGCGCTCGCGTCGACCGCCGCGAGGAGCGCCGGCTCGCCGCGCAGCGGCGCCAGCAGCTCGCCGAGCAGCTGCGCCCGCTCGAGCGCGAGATCGCGTCGATCGACGTTCGCCTTCCCGAACTCGAGCGTCGCTTCGCGTCGATCGAGACCGAGCTCGCGAACCCGCTGCTGTATCGCGACAACGCGCGCGCCGTCGAGCTCGCGCGGGAGCGGGCGGCGCTCGCGCGCGAACGCGAAGCGCTCGAGACGCGCTGGCTGGAGCTCAGCGAGCTGACCGAGGCGATCCGCGCGAACGAGGGCGAGACCGCGGGATGACGCCGCGGCGGTCCCGGCGGGCCCGGGCCGCCGGGGGCCGCGCAGTCGGGCCCGAACCGCCGGGGGCCGCGAGCGCCGTCAGCGTCTGCCCACGCCCGGCGCTCAGCGTTTCGCCCGCAATTCCGCGTTCGCTTTGCGATCGGCGTTCACGCGCACCACGCTCGGGCGTTCGCCCATCCGCTTCAGGTAGTCCCTCGCGCCCAGCCCCGCGAGCACGTCCTCGCCCCAGATCGCCTTCGTCGCCGACGAGACCAGCGGCAGGTGCACGATCGCCGCACAGTCGGCCAGCGTGAACGCCGGGCCCGCCGCGAACGCATCGAACTTCGCCAGGCGCGCGAACGCGGCGACGTTGCGTTCGAGTTCCTTGCGGGTGGCCGCGATCGTCTCGTCGCTCACCTTGCCGCCGAAGAACGCCTGCGGATAGAGCCGGCGCGCGACCAGTTCCAGGTGCAACTCCATGAACGCGACGATCTCGCGGACCTTCGCGCGCTCGTACGCCGCCTTCGGCAGCAGCGGCCGCTCGGGAAACGCATCCTCGAGGTACTCGACCAGCACCTGCGACTCGGCCAGCGGCCCGGAATCGGTCACCATGAAGGGCACCTTGCCGAGCGGGCTGCGCGCGAGCGTCGCCTCGTCCTTCTCGGCCCAGTTCAGTTCCTCCTCGAACGCGATGCCCTTCTCGAGCAGCGCGAGCTTGACCTTGTTGTAGTAGTTGCTCAGCGCGAAACCGCACAGCCTGATCATCGCCGTCTCCCGTCACGAAGTTGGATTGCGGAAAGTGGGGCGGCCAGTGTAGCCGGCGCGCCGGTCGGGCGCACGAAGCCCGGAACGCCGGCGGCCGCCGCCCGCGCCCGGTCCATTACAATCGACGGTTCGATCCCGAAAACCACGGAGACAGCCCCATGAGTTCGCCGTTCGAACGCATCGGTGTGATCGGTGCCGGCGCGATGGGCCGCGGCATCGTCCAGCTCTACGCGCAGGCCGGCATTCCGGTCGTGGTCTACGACACCCAGTCCGCCGCGGTCGACGCGGCGATGCTCTACCTGCGCGAGACCTTCGGCAAGCTGCACGAGAAGGGACGGCTGTCGGCCGCGGAGCGCGACGCCTGCCTCGCGCGCGTCACCGCGGCCGGCTCGCTCCAGGACTTCGCCGGCTGCGACCTCGTCATCGAGGCGGTGATCGAGCGGCTCGACGTCAAGCGCGAGCTCTTCAAGGCGCTCGAGGCGATCGTCACGCCGCAGTGCGTGATCGCGAGCAACACCTCGTCCCTGTCGATCACCGCGATCGGCGCCGCGTGCGCGCATCCCGGGCGCGTCGCCGGCTATCACTTCTTCAATCCGGTGCCGCTGATGAAGGTCGTCGAGGTCGTGCGCGGCGCGCGCACCGGCGACGCCGCGATCGCACGCCTCGTGCAGCTCACGCGCCACGCCGGCCACGCGCCGGTCGTGTGCATCGACACGCCGGGGTTCATCGTCAACCACGCGGGGCGCGGCTTCGGCACCGAGGCGCTGAAGGCGCTCGGCGAAGGCGTGGCCGACGTCCCCACCATCGACCGCATCCTGCGCGAGCACGTGGATTTCGGCGGCCAGGGCTTCAAGCTCGGCCCCTTCGAGCTGATGGACCTCACCGGGCTCGACGTCTCCCACCCCGTGATGGAGTCGATCTACACGCAGTACTACGACGAGCCGCGCTTCAAGCCCTCGGTGATCGGCGCGCAGCGCGTCGCCGCCGGCCTGTACGGGCGCAAGACGCGCGAGGGCTTCTACCGCTACGAGGCCGGCGTCCAGCAGTCGGTGCCCGAGCCGGACGCTGCGCCCGCGCCCGCCGGGCTGCGCGTCTGGATCGCCCCGGGCCCCTCGCGCGCGGCGCTGGCCGATCTCGTCGTGGCCCTGGGGGCCGCGGTCGACGACGCCGCCGCGCCGTCGCCCGACGCGCTGGTGCTGCTCGCCCCGCTCGGCGAGGACGCGTCGAGCGCCGCCGCGGCGCTGCGCGTCGACGCCGGCCGCGCGGTCGCGATCGACACCCTCTTCCCGTTCGCGGCGCGCGCCTGCAAGCGCCGCGTGCTGATGACGACGCCCGCGACGAGCGCACAGGCGCGCGAAGCGGCCGCGGGCCTGTTCGCCGCCGACGGCGCGAAGGTCAGCGTGCTGCGCGACAGCCCCGGCTTCGTCTCGCAGCGCGTGGTCGCGATGATCGTCTCGATCGGCACCGAGATCGCGCAGCAGCGCATCGCGTCGCCCGAGGACATCGACACCGCGGTGCGCCTGGGCCTGGGCTATCCGGCCGGCCCGCTGACGATGGGCGATCGCCTCGGCGCAGCCAAGGTGCTCGAGGTCCTCGAGGGCATCCACCGCACCACGGCCGATCCGCGTTATCGCCCGGGGCCGTGGCTGCGTCGCCGCGCGCAGCTGGGCCTGTCGCTGCTGCACGCGGACTGACCCGATGCGCGCGACGCCCGCCCCGCGCCGGAGCCCGGCATGAGCGCCACGGCGCCCGCGCGCCTGATCGTCGAGCGCGACGCCCGCGTTCTGCGCCTGACGCTGTCGAACCCGACGGCGCGCAATGCGCTGCACCCCGACATGTACGCGGCCGGCCGCCAGGCGTTCGAGTCGGCCCGCACCGACCCCGAAGTCCGCGCGGTCGTGCTCGCCGGAGAGGGCGACATCTTCTGCGCCGGCGGCAACCTGCGGCGCCTGCTCGAGAACCGCGACAAGGACCCGGCGCTGCAGTACGCGTCGATCGACGCGATGCACGCGTGGGTGCGCGCGATCCGCGCCTGCGACAAGCCGGTCGTCGCCGCGGTCGAGGGCGCCGCCGCGGGTGCCGGTTTCTCGCTCGTGCTCGCGTGCGACCAGGTCGTCGCCGCCGAGGACGCCTCTTTCACGATGGCCTACGTGAAGGTCGGCCTGTCGCCCGACGGCGGTGCCACGCACGGGCTGGCCACGCGCCTTCCGTATCCGCTCGCGTTCGAGCTCGCGTGCACCGGCGCACCGGTCGGCGCAGCGCGCCTGCACGCGCTCGGCGTGGTCAATCGCGTCGTGCCGCGCGGCCAGGCGCTCGCCGGCGCGATGGAACTCGCGCGCGCGTTCGCCGACGGCCCGCCGCGCGTGATCGCGCGCATCAAGCGGCTGCTCGACGGCGCCGCTGCCCCGGGCCTTCCGGCGCACCTCGACCGCGAGCGCGACGCCTTCCTCGACAGCCTGTTCGACACCGACGCCGGCGAAGGCATTCGCGCCTTCCTCGACAAGCGCAAGCCGCGCTTCGGCGGCGACTCCCACTGACCCGCCCATCCGACCCCGATCCGCAGGAGGCCACTTGAGCGACGCCACCCAACTGTTCTCCGGGACGATGCAGGTTCCCGAGCGCCACCGCTTCGACCACCACGCGCTCGAGGCGTACCTGAAGCGGCACCTGCCGGACTTCGCCGGCCCGCTCACGGTGGAACTGTGCAAGGGCGGGCAGTCCAACCCCACGTACAAGCTGGTCACGCCGGGCCGCACCTACGCGATGCGCGCCAAGCCCGGGCCGGTCGCGAAGCTGCTGCCGTCGGCGCACGCGATCGAACGCGAGTACAAGGTGATCAGCGCGCTCGGCCCCACCGGCGTTCCGGTCCCGAAGGCGTACTGCCTGTGCGAGGACGAGAGCGTGATCGGGCGCGCGTTCTACGTCATGGAGTTCGTCGACGGGCGCGTGCTCTGGAACCAGGGACTGCCGGAGAGTTCGAAGGCCGAACGCACCGCGATCTACCACGAGATGAATCGCGTGATCGCGGCCTTGCACAGCGTCGACTACGCCGCGATCGGGCTGGCCGACTTCGGCCGTCCCGGCAACTACTTCGCGCGCCAGATCAGCCGCTGGAGCAAGCAGTACCAGATCTCCGAGATCGACAAGATCCCCGAGATGGACCGCCTGATCGAGTGGCTGCCGGCCAACATCCCGGCCAACGACGAGACCACGATCGTCCACGGCGACTACCGGCTCGACAATCTCGTGTTCGCGCACGGCGAGCCGAAGATCCTCGCGATCCTCGACTGGGAACTCTCGACGCTGGGCCACCCGCTGGCGGACTTCTCCTACCACTGCATGAGCTGGCGCATCCCGCCCGCGCAGTTCCGCGGCATCGGCGGGCTCGACCTCCCCGCGCTCGGGATCCCGGGCGCCGAGGAGTACATCCGCATGTACTGCGAGCGCACCGGCCGCTCCGTCGCGCAGGTGCTGGAGCACTGGGAGTTCTACATGGCGTACAACATGTTCCGGCTGGCCGCGATCCTTCAAGGGATCGTCAAGCGGGTGCAGGACGGCACCGCGTCCAACACCCAGGCCGCCGAGAGCGCAGACCGCGTGCGACCGCTCGCCCTGATGGGCTTCGCGAGCGCGCAGAAGCTGGGTGCCTGAGCGAGACGCTCGCGCGGGCACCCCCGACCGAAGACCCGAAGCCACCGCTTGCCCCCGAGGAGGGAACCATGGATTTCACCTATACGCCCAAAGTGCAGGAAATGCGCGCGCGCCTGAACGCGTTCATGGACGAGCACATCTACCCGAACGAAGGGCTGCACCACGAGCAGATCGAGACCGCCCGCCGCAAGGGCAACCCGTGGGTGCCGGTCCAGATCGTCGAGGACCTCAAGCCGAAGGCACGCGCCGCCGGCCTGTGGAACCTGTTCCTGCCGCACTCGACCCGCGTTCCCGAGGGCCTGTCGAACCTCGAGTACGCGCCGCTGTGCGAGGTGATGGGCCGCGTGTACTGGGCCTCCGAGGTGTTCAACTGCTCGGCCCCCGACACCGGCAACATGGAGACGCTCGAGCGCTACGCGAGCGAGCCGATCAAGCGCCAGTGGCTCGACCCGCTGCTGCGCGGCGAGATCCGCTCCGCGTTCGCGATGACCGAGCCCGCGGTGGCGTCGTCCGACGCCACCAACATCGCGTCGCGCATCGAGCGCAAGGGCGACCGCTACGTGATCAACGGCCGCAAGTGGTGGACCTCCGGCGCCGCCGACCCGCGCTGCAAGATCTTCATCTTCATGGGCAAGACGAACCCCGACGCCGGCCGCCACGAGCAGCAGTCGATGATCGCCGTGCCCGCCGACACCCCGGGGATCACGATCGTCCGCCCGCTGTCGGTGTTCGGCTACGACGACGCGCCCCACGGCCACGCCGAAGTCGTCTTCCAGGACGTCGAGGTGCCGGTCGAGAACATCCTGCTCGGCGAAGGCCGCGGCTTCGAGATCGCGCAGGGTCGCCTCGGCCCGGGCCGCATCCACCACTGCATGCGCTCGATCGGCGTGGCCGAGCGCGCGCTCGAGTACATGTGCCGGCGCCTGTCCTCGCGCATCGCGTTCGGCAAGCCGGTGTCGCAGCAGAGCGTCTGGCACGAGCGCATCGCCGACGCGCGCTGCATGATCGACCAGGCGCGCCTGCTCACGCTGAAGGCCGCCCACATGATGGACACGGTCGGCAACAAGGTCGCGAAGTCCGAGATCGCGATGATCAAGGTCGTCGCGCCGAACATGGCGTGCCAGATCATCGACTGGGCGATCCAGGCGCACGGCGGCGGCGGCGTGTCGGGCGACTTCCCGCTGTCGTACATGTACGCGCACCAGCGCACGCTGCGCCTGGCGGACGGCCCGGACGAGGTGCACCGCAACGCGATCGCCAAGCTCGAGCTCGCCAAGCACCTGGGCATCCCCGGCGGCGCCGACAAGGTGCAGATGCCGATCACGCGCGGCGCCTGACGCGCGCGGCGCCCGCCGGACGGCGCGCGGGGCCCGCGCGTCGTTCGCCGCCGCCCCGCCCCGCGCGGGCCGGCGCTGCGCCCCTCGCCGGGCGTTCCGCCGGCCGCGCTTGCGCGGCCGGCGCCTCTTCACCGACCGCGGCCGCGCGAACCCGATGATCGACCTCTACACCTGGCCGACGCCGAACGGCCACAAAGTCCACATCATGCTCGAGGAGTGCCGGCTGCCCTACGCGGTGCACCCGGTCGACATCGGCGCGGGCGAGCAGTTCGCGCCCGGTTTCCTCGCGATCAGCCCGAACAACCGGATCCCCGCGCTGCGCGACACCGACGGCCCCGACGGCGAGCCGATCACGCTGTTCGAGTCGGGCGCGATCCTCCTGTACCTCGCCGGCAAGACCGGCCGTTTCATGCCGGCGTCCGTGCGCGGCAAGTACGAAGTCCTGCAGTGGCTGATGTTCCAGATGGCGAGCGTGGGCCCGATGTTCGGGCAGGCCGGCCACTTCAGGCGCTACGCGCCCGCGCCCGTGCCCTACGCGATCGAGCGCTACACGAACGAGGCCCGGCGCCTGTACGGCGTCGTCGATCGCCGGCTCGCGAAGACCCGCTTCATCGCGGGCGCGCGCTACTCGATCGCCGACATGGCGATCTTCCCCTGGACGCGCGCACCCGAACGCCAGGGCGTCGACCCGGCCGAGTTCCCGTCCTGGCGCCGCTGGTTCGACGAGATCGACGCGCGGCCCGCGGTGCGGCGCGCGCTGAGGGTGCTCGAAGACCGCCAGCGCCCGAGCCTGGACGACACCGCACGCGCCAACCTGTTCGGCGCGGCGCAGTACGCGCGCCGGCCGTGAACGGCAAGTCTCCCGACGCGCGGCGAGGACACCTCGACGCCCTCGCGATCGCGCTGATCGTCGGCTGCTGCGCGCTGTGGGGACTGAACCAGGTCGTGGTCAAGGCGACGATGCCCTTCGTTCCGCCGCTGCTGCAGGCGGCGGTGCGCTCGACGCTCGCGGCCGCGCTGGTGTTCCTGTACGCGCGCCGCAAGGGGCTGGTGCTGGTCGACGCCGCGAGCGCGCGCGCGGGGGCCGGCGCCGGCGTGCTCTTCGGCCTCGAGTTCTGCTTCGTGTTCTTCGGTCTGCACTACACGACCGCGTCGCGCATGGTCGTCTTCCTCTACCTCGCGCCGTTCGTCGTCGCGCTCGGCATGCCGTTCATCTCGGCGGCCGAACGACCCACGACGATCCAGGTCGCGGGGCTGGTCGCGGCGTTCCTCGCGCTCGCGTCCGCGTTCCACGAGGGGTTCGCGTCGAGCGTCCCGACGCAGTGGGTCGGCGACGCGATGGCGATCGCCGCCGGGCTCTTCTGGGGGCTGACCACGCTGCTCGTTCGCGCGACCTCGCTCGCCCGCGCGACGCCCGAGCGCACGCTGTTCTACCAGCTCGCCGTCTCGGCACCGGTGTTGTGGGCCGCGTCGGCGCTCGCCGGCGAGCCGCTGCTGCCGCCCGCGCCCGGTGCCGCCGCCGTGGCGTCGCTGATCTTCCAGGCCGGGCTCGTCGCGTTCGCGAGCTTCCTGGGCTGGTTCTGGCTGCTGCGCCACTACCCCGCGACGCGCGTGTCCTCGTTCACGTTCCTCACGCCGGTCTTCGGCCTGCTGTTCGGGGCGCTGCTGCTCGACGAGCCGGTCACCGCGCGTCTGCTGCTCGCGCTCGGCGGCGTCGTCGTCGGGATCTGGCTGGTGAACCGGCGCTGACGCCGGGCGGCGCTACTGCAGCGGCTCGTTCGAGCCCTGGGGCATCGGGAACGACACGACCTCGATCCCCTCCTGCTCGAGCTCTCGCGCTTCTTCGGGCGACGCCACGCCGCGGATGCCGCGCCGCGGCGCCTCCTCGTAGTGGATCTTGCGCGCCTCCTCGGCGAAACGCGCGCCGACGTCCTCGGTGTTCTCGCGGATGTGGCGCGCCATGCGCATCCACAGCGCGTGCAGCTGCTCGGGCGTGGGCGTGGACGGGGGCGTGCCCGCGGCGCGCCCGGCGCTCGGCGGCTGCCCGCCCGACAGGTTCAGGCGCGGCGCGCTCGGCATCCTGCGAACGGACTTGTCGGCGCAGATCGGGCACTCGACCAGCCCGCGCGCGAGCTGCGCGTCGAAGTCTTCGGCCGAGCCGAACCAGCCCTCGAACGCGTGTTCGCGGGCACAGCTCAGGTTGAAGACTTTCATCGCCATGGGGCTCGCTCTCGCGCCGATTGTATCGGCTTTCGCGCGCCGTCGCGGCGAGCGCGCCGCGCGCATGCGATAAAGTGGCGGCCATGAAAGACGCCCTCGTCGTCCGCATCGACGACGCGATCCGGCGGCTCGACGAATTCGACGCCCTGCTGGACGCTCGCAGCCCCTCCGAGTTCCTCGAAGACCACCTGCCGGGTGCGACGAGCGCGCCGGTGCTCGACGACGCCGAGCGCGCGCGCGTGGGAACGCTGTACAAGTCGCACGGGGCATTCGAGGCCAAGCGCGTCGGCGCCGCGCTGGTCGCGCGCAACATCGCCTCGATCCTCGAGACCCGGCTCGCGACGCACGGGCGCGACTGGCGCCCGCTCGTCTACTGCTGGCGCGGCGGCAACCGTTCGGGATCGCTCGCGACGGTGATGGCGCGCGTCGGGTGGCGCACGTCGGTGCTCGAAGGCGGCTACCGCGAGTTCCGCCGCCACGTGATCGCCGATCTCGCGCTCGCGCCCCAACGGCTGTCGCTGCGCATCGTCACCGGGCGCACCGGCAGCGGCAAGAGCCTGCTGCTCGAGCGCCTGCACGCGCTCGGCGAACAGGTGCTCGACCTCGAGCAGCTCGCCGCGCACCGCGGCTCGGTGCTGGGCCACCTGCCCGACCGCGCGCAACCCTCGCAGAAGCGCTTCGAGACCCTGCTCTGGGCGCGCCTGCGCGCGCTCGACCCCTCGCGCCCCGTGTGGGTCGAGTCCGAGAGCCGCAAGATCGGCCAGTGCCAGGTGCCGGAGTCGCTGATCCTGCGCATGCGCGAGTCGCCCTGCGTGCGCGTCGAGGCCGACGACGCGGTGCGCGCGCGCCTGCTGCTCTCCGAGTACCGTCACTTCGTCGACGACCCCGCGCGCCTGTCGGCGCGCATGGCCGCGTTGCGCCCGCTCCACGGGCACGAGCGGATCGACGAGTGGCTGCGGCTCGCCACCGCGGGGCAATGGGAGGCGTTCGTCGTCGCGCTGCTGCGAGAGCACTACGACCCCTCCTACGACCGCTCGATGCAGCGCAATTTCGCGCGCCTGGACGCCGCGCGCAGCGTCGTGCTGGAGGGGGACGACCCGGCGTCGGTGGACGCCGCGGCGCGGCGACTGGTCGAGGCGGCCCCCGCGGCCTGAACGCCGCCGCGCGGCCCGGCCCCGCCTACGGCTTCGCGTCGGCCTTCGCCTCGATGCGATCGGGGTGGCGCTTGACCTTGGAGCGGTTCTTCAGCGACTCGATGAAGTCCGACACCGACTGCTGGGCGACGACCTGCGCGAGCTGGAACTCGTACGACTGCGCCTTCTGCTTGAGCTGCTCGGGCGTGGGTTCGACGACCTTCGTGATCTGGTAGACCCCGTAGCCCTGCGGGCCGATCTCGACCCCGACGTAGGCCGGCAGCTTCGTCGTCTCGGCCCGGAACACCGCCTCGGTCGAGGGGCCCGGAATCACGGGCGCGGCCGCGCGCGACGCCTGGCGCGGATCCGAGAAACCGCTCGCCGCCGCCCCGCCCTGAAGCTCCTTGAGCTTCGCCTCGCCGGCGGCGCGCGCGAGCTTGCGCGACTCGGCCTCGACGACGCGCGCGCGCACCTCGTCGCGCACGCTGTCGAACGGCTTGCGCTGGGCCGGCTTGTAGTCGACGATGCGCGCCGACACCAGCGTGTTCGAGCCGACGTCGACCGCCTCGGTGTTGCGGCGCGTCTTGATCGAGTCCGCGGAGAAGAGCGCCGCGAGCAGCTTCGGGTTCGCCAGCGGCGACTTCGGCGGCAGCTTCTCGCCGCCGGCGCGCGTGACGCCGTCGGCGGTCTGGATCGCGAGCTTGAAGCGCTCGGCCGCGGGCTTGAGGCTGTCGGACTGCTCGTAGACCGTGTTCGTGAACGACTCGGCCGACTCCGCGAACTTCTTCGCCGCCTGCTGCTGCTTGAGCTCCGCCTCGATCTCGGGCTTCACCTGATCGAAGGTCTTCGTCGAGCCGGGCTTGATGCCGGTGAGCTTGATCACGTGCATGCCGAACTCGGACTCGACGACGCCCGAGAGCTCGCCCTCCTTGAGCGCGAACGCGGCGTCGGCGAAGGGCTTGACCATCGTGTCGCGGGCGAAGAAGCCGAGGTCGCCACCTTGCGTCGCCGAGCCCGGATCCTGGGAATTCGCCTTCGCGAGCGCGGCGAAGTCGGCCCCGCCGCGCGCCTGCTTGAGCAGTTCCTCGGCCTTCGCGCGCGCCGCCTGCTTGTCGGCGTCCTTCGCGCCCGGCTCGACCTTGATCAGGATGTGGCTCGCGCGCCGCTCCTCGGGCGCGCCGTAGCGGGCCTTGTTCTGCTCGTAGTAGGTCTTGACGTCGTCGGCGCCGAGCGCCACCTGGCCGGCGAGCGACGCCGCGTCGAGCACCAGGTACTCGACCTTCGCGGACTCCGGCGTCTCGAACGCGGCGGCGTTCTCGTCGTAGTGCTTCTTCAGCTGCTCGTCCGTGGGCTTGACCTGCGCGGCGTAGTCGGCCGCCAGGAACTTCAGCTCGCGCACTTCGCGCACCTGCTCCTGGGCGGCGATCACGCGCTCGATCACGGCGCGCGGAACGATCGCCGACTGCGAGACCGCGTCGGGCAGCGCCTGCAGCGCGAGGTCGCGGCGCAGCTGCGACTCGAACATCGCCTCCGACATGCCCTGAGCGGACAGCAGCGACTTGTAGCGGTCCATGTCGAAGCCGCCGTCGGTCTTGGACAGCCCGGGAATGGACAGGATCGTCGCGCGCAGCTGCGCGTCGCTGACCGCGAGGTTGCGGTTCATCGCCTCGACCAGCAGCGCGCGCTGCGCGATCAGCCCCTCGAGGATCTCGTTGCGCGCGGCGGGCGTGTCGAACATCTTGGGGTCGAGCTGGGCGCCGAGCACCTGGCGCATCTGGTCCATCTGGCGGCGCAGGCCCTGGTCGAATTCCTGGCGCGTGATCTTGCTCCCCGCCACCGACGCGACGGAGTCGTCGTCCGACAGGAAGCGCTGGTAGCCGGACACGCCGAAGAACGCGAACGCGGGGAAGATCAGCAGCAGCAGGAGGAACTGCAGAAGCCGCTGGTGCTTGCGAATGGAATCGAACATTGTCTCGGGGGGCCGCCGGCGCGGTCACAGGGCGCGCGCACCACCGGCGGGCGCGCAACCGGACGATGATAGCAGAGCGACCGTCCCGGCGCGGAGGCGGCGCGCAGCCTACTCGTCCTCGATCAGGCCGGCCCGGATCGCGTAGCGAACCAGCCCGGGAACGTCGCGGATGCCCAGGCGGTCCATGATCTGGGCGCGGTGCGCCTCGATCGTCTTCACGCTCAGCCCGAGGTCGTCGGCGATCTGCTTGGTGCGCCGGCCGGCGGCGATCATCTTGAGGACCTCTTCCTGGCGGGCGGTGAGCGGCCCGGCCGCGCGGTCGTTCAGCCCGGCGCGACTCACGTAGCCCTCGAGCACGCGGCGCGAGATCGACGGCGACAGGAAGGTCTCGCCGCGCATCACCGCGTCGACGGCGGCACGCAGTTCGTCGGCCGCCGCCTCCTTGTTCACGTAGGCGCGCGCGCCGGCGCGCAGGCCGCGCAGGACGTATTCGTCGTTCGTGTGCATCGACAGCAGCATCACCCGCACCGACGAGTGCGTCTCGCCCAGCCGCTCGGCGATCGCGAGGCCGTTGGTGCCCTTCATCGAGATGTCGAGGATCGCGAGGTCGGGCTCGAGGCGCACGACCGCCTCGTAGGCGCTCTCGCCGTCGGCGACGTCGGCGACGACCTCGACGCGCCCTCCCGCTTCCAGCAGCCCGCGGACACCGGCCCGGACCACCGGGTGATCGTCGGCCAGTACGACCGTGAACTTCCTGTGCTGCTGTGCCTCGCCGCCGTCCATCACTGTTGTTGCTCCTGCTGCTGGCAAGGACCCTCGCGCGAGCGTCCGAGCGTGCGGCGATTATAGGCACGCCGCGACGCGCTGCGCGCGCGCAACTGCGATGGGAATGCGGCGCTTCTCTCGCGCCGGGTGCCCGCGATCGCGGCGCCGCCGCACCGGCTGCACCCGCCGGCGAGAGACCGTGCAATCAAGGCGCCGTCCGCCGCCCCGTCAGCCGCCGTGACAGCCGCAGCCCCCGCAGCCGCCGGTCGCGGCGACCGCCGCCGGCGCGCCCTCGACCACCACCGGCGTGTAGCCGGCCTCTTCGATCGCGCCGAGCAGCTGCGCCGCCGCCGCGCGCCCGGGCTCGATCGCGACGCGGTGGCTCGTGAGGTCGATCTGCACGCGCGCGGCCGCGTCGCAGGCCTCGATCGCCTGGGTGATGGTCCGCGCGCAGTGGCCGCAGGTCATGTCCTTGACTTCGAAGGTGATCACGGTGTGCTCCTGTGGAGGTGGGTGACGAGAGCTTCCACCTTCCCACCGTGGCAAGGTCAAGCCCGAGCTCACGGGAGCCGACGAATCTGTGGCGGATTCGACCACACGCTTGACCTTCCCATCATCGGAAGGATGATCATCCTCGCACGACGAACCCGCAACCCCCGGAGCGCCCCGATGAACACCGCCGCCTTCGCCGCCTCCGCCCCCGCCGGGGAGCTTCGGCTCCAGGTGTCGGGCATGACCTGCGCCTCCTGCGTACGCCGCGTCGAGAAGTCCCTGAAGGCCGTCCCGGGCGTGCGCGAGGCCAGCGTGAATCTCGCGACCGAGCAGGCCGCGGTCGCGGCCGATCCGTCGGTCGGCGCGGACGCGCTCGCGGCCGCGATCCGCAAGGCCGGCTTCGACGTGGCGCAGGCCGAGGTCGCCGTGCAGGTGCAGGGGATGACCTGCGCGTCGTGCGTCGCGCGGGTCGAGCGCGCGCTGCTGCGCGTGCCCGGCGTGCTCGCGGCGTCGGTGAACCTGGCGACCGAGCGTGCGGTCGTGACCGCGCTCACCACGGTTCCGGCGTCGGCGCTGCACGAGGCGATCGCACGCGCCGGTTACGCGTCGGCCGACGTGGCCGGCCACCCGGCGGCCGCGCCGGCCGGCCCGCCCGAGTGGTGGCCGGTGCTCGCGGCGTCGCTGCTGTCGGCCCCGCTCGTCGCGCCGATGCTCCTGCTGCCCTTCGGCGTGCACTGGATGCTCGACGGCCGCTGGCAGTTCGTGCTCGCGGCGCTGGTCCAGGCCGGCCTCGGCGCGCGCTTCTATCGCGCGGGCTGGCGCGCGCTGCGCGCGGGCACCGGCAACATGGACCTGCTCGTCGCGCTCGGCACCTCGGCCGCGTTCGGGCTGTCGACGTGGCTGCTGTTCACGCACGCCGGTCACGGCACGCCGCACCTGTACTTCGAGGCGTCCGCCGCGGTCATCACGCTCGTGCTGCTGGGCAAGTGGCTCGAACGCCGCGCGAAGCGCCAGACCGCCGACGCGATCCGGGCGCTGAACGCGCTGCGGCCGAGCGTGGCGCGCGTGCGCCGCGCGGGCGTCGAGCGGGAGATCCCGCTCGAGCAGCTGGTCGTCGGCGACGAGCTGCTGGTGCGCCCCGGCGAGCGCGTCGCCACCGACGGCGTCGTGCTCGACGGGCGTAGCCACGTCGACGAGTCGCTGATCACCGGCGAGAGCCTGCCGGTCGCGAAAGCGCCCGGCGAGCGCGTGACCGGCGGCTCGATCAACGCCGAGGGCTCGCTCGTCGTGCGCGCGGTCGCGGTCGGCACCGAGACCGTGCTCGCACGCATCATCCGCCTGGTCGAGTCCGCGCAGGCGGCCAAGGCGCCGATCCAGCGCATCGTCGACCGCGTGAGCGCGGTCTTCGTGCCCGTCGTGCTCGGCATCGCGCTGGTCACGCTGGCGGGCTGGGTGATCGCGACCGGCGACTGGGAGCGTGCGCTCGTCAACGCGGTCGCGGTGCTCGTGATCGCGTGCCCGTGCGCGCTCGGCCTGGCCACGCCGACCGCGATCATGGCCGGCACCGGCGTCGCCGCGCGCCACGGCATCCTGATCAAGGACGCGCAAGCGCTCGAGATCGCGCACCGCGTCGACGTCGTCGTCTTCGACAAGACCGGCACGCTGACGCAGGGCCGGCCGTCGCTCGCCGAAGTCGTTCCCGCCGCGGGCCGCACGCGCGCCGACGTGATCGCGCACGCGGCCGCGCTGCAGGCGACGAGCGAACATCCGCTCGCGCGCGCCGTCACGGTCCGCGCGCGCGAGGACGAGGTCGAGGTGCCCGCCGCGCGCGACGCGCGCGCGCTGCCCGGGCGCGGCGTCGAGGCCGCGGTCGCGGATCGCGTGCTGGCGCTCGGCAGCCGCCGCCTGGCCGACGAACTCGGCGCCGACACCTCGTCGCTGAATGCCGACGCGGACGCACTCGCGGACCGAGGCCTCACGGTGTCGTGGCTGCTCGAACGCGTGCCGCAGACCGGCGCGCGCGTGCTGGGGCTGCTCGCGTTCGGCGACGGCGTGCGCGCGACGGCGCGCGCCGCGGTCGAGCGCCTGGCCCGGCTGGGTGTCTCCAGCGTGATGCTCACCGGCGACAACGAGGGCAGCGCGCGCGCGGTCGCGCACAGGCTCGGCATCGATCGATTCCGCGCCGAGGTGCTGCCGGCCGACAAGGCGAGCGAGGTGCAGGCGCTTCACGCGTCGGGACGCACGGTCGCGATGGTCGGCGACGGCATCAACGACGCGCCGGCGCTCGCCGCCGCCGACGTCGGCATCGCGATGTCCACGGGCACCGACGTCGCGATGCAGACCGCCGGCATCACGCTGATGCGCGGCGATCCGCTGCTCGTCGCCGACGCGCTCGACGTCTCGCGGCGCACTTACGCCACGATCAGGCGCGGCCTGTTCTGGGCGTTCGCGTACAACGTGATCGGCATTCCGCTCGCCGCATTCGGGATGCTCAACCCGGTGATCGCGGGCGCGGCGATGGCGTTCAGCAGCGTCAGCGTGGTCGTGAACGCGCTGACGCTGCGGCGCTGGCGCCCGACGCCGCCCGACATCGCGGCCGCAACGGACGGCGAGCCCGCGCACGCCTGAGGAGGAACGAGCATGCAGACGATGAACATCGGGCAGGCGGCCGCCGCGTCGGGCGTGTCCGCGAAGATGATCCGCCACTACGAGGACGTGGGCCTGCTTCCGGCTGCGAAGCGCAGCGACGCGGGCTACCGCCGCTACGACGACAACGACGTGCACACGCTGCGCTTCGTGCGCCACGCGCGCGACCTCGGCTTCTCGATCGCGGCGATCTCGCGGCTCGTGAGCCTGTGGCAGGACCGCGGCCGGCCGAGCCGCGAAGTCAAGGCGCTCGCGCAGGCGCACATCGAGGCACTCGAGCTCAAGGCGCGCGAGCTGCTCGCGATGAAGACGACGCTCGAGCACCTGGTGCACTGCTGCCACGGCGACGACCGGCCCGACTGCCCGATCCTGGAGTCGCTGGCCGACGCGGGCGCGTGGCCGCCGGCCGCGCCCGATGCCGCCGCACCCGTCGAGATCCGCCGGATCCGCGGCTGACGCCGCGCGACCGCGGCGCAGGCGGCGGCCGCGCTTACTGTACCGGCCTGAATCCGGCCTTGCGATACTGCTCGACGCAGGAGTCGACCGACATCTTGCTGCCGATGTAGCCCCCGCCCAGCGTCGACGCCGTGCTCGGATCGCAACGCACGGTCTCGCCCCTGGCATTGCGCATCACCACCGGCGGTGCGGCACACCCTGCCATCAGCACGACGAACAGCACCCACGACGCCCTCGGCACGCGCATGTGCGGACTCCCCGGATCGAACAGCGTGAGACTGAAGTTTGCGCGCGCACGGAGGAAAATGAAAAGCGCCCCGGAGTACGGGGCGCTTTTCATCTGATTGGCGGAGTGGACGGGACTCGAACCCGCGACCCCCGGCGTGACAGGCCGGTATTCTAACCAACTGAACTACCACTCCTTCTGTTCGCCTGCTGCACGTTCTGGTGGGTGCTGAGAGGTTCGAACTCCCGACCTACGCCTTGTAAGGGCGCCGCTCTACCGGCTGAGCTAAGCACCCGTCGAGCGTTTCACGTGCAGCGCGTCACTTGCGAAGCCGAAATTATACATCATCACAGCTTCGCTTGCGAACCGGTGCTCAGTTGATCGCGTCCTTGAGCGCCTTGCCCGGACGGAACTTCGGAACCTTGGCCGCCTTGATCTTGATCGTCGCGCCGGTGCGCGGGTTGCGACCGCTGCGCGCCGCGCGCTTGCCAACCACGAACGTGCCGAAACCGACCAGCGTCACCGAACCGCCTTTTTTCAAGGTCGTCTTGATCGCACCCACGAGCGAATCGAGCGCCCGGCCCGCCGCGGCCTTGGAGATGTCGGCCTGTTTCGCGACGTGGTCGATCAGATCGGTTTTGTTCACTTAGTTACCCCCTCACGGAATTTATCGAGTTGGAATGCGTGCGCGACGCTGCTGTCGCGCATCGTGTATTGATGGAACGGGAAGTAGTGCAGATGAACTTCTGCACTCGTATTAAATCGCCCGGAAAGCCTTGTGTCAAGCGGCTTTCCGGGCGATTGCCCTCTCACGCGCGGCGCGCGCGAGCACCGTGCGAAGCGCGTCCGATCAGTGCGCGACGAGGTCGCTTCCACCCGCCGGCGCGGCCGCCTCGACCTTCGAATCGGCGTGCGCGGCGTCCTCTTCGGGCAGCGGGTCCGGCATGCGCTCGAGCGCCAGTTCGAGCACGCGATCGACCCACTTGACCGGCACGATCTCGAGGCGGTTCTTCACGTTGTCGGGGATCTCGGCGAGGTCCTTGACGTTCTCCTCGGGGATCAGCACGGTCTTGATCCCGCCGCGATGCGCCGCGAGCAGCTTCTCCTTCAGCCCGCCGATTGCGAGCACTTCGCCGCGCAGCGTGATCTCGCCGGTCATCGCGACGTCGGCACGCACCGGGATGCCGGTCAGCACCGACACCAGCGCGGTCGTCATCGCGATGCCCGCGCTCGGCCCGTCCTTGGGCGTCGCGCCCTCGGGCACGTGGATGTGGATGTCGCGCTTCTCGTGGAAGTCGTCGGTGATGCCGAGCCGGCGCGCGCGCCGGCGCACGACCGTCATCGCCGCCTTGATCGACTCCTGCATCACGTCGCCGAGCTTGCCGGTGGACGTGGTCTTGCCCTTGCCCGGCACCGCGACCGACTCGATCGTCAGCAGTTCGCCGCCGACCTCGGTCCAGGCGAGCCCGGTCACCTGCCCGACCTGGTTCTCCTTCTCCGCCACGCCGAAGCTGTAGCGGCGAACGCCGAGGTACTTGTCGAGGTTCTTGGCCGTGACCTGGATCTTCTTCTCCTGCTTCTTCAGCAGCAGCGTCTTGACGACCTTGCGGCAGATCTTGGAGATCTCGCGCTCGAGCGCGCGCACGCCCGCCTCGCGGGTGTAGAAGCGCACGATGTCGCGGATCGCGCCCTCGGCGACCGCGAGCTCCGCGGGCTTCAGGCCGTTGTTCTTCATCTGCTTGGGCAGCAGGTAGCGCTGCGCGATGTTGACCTTCTCGTCTTCGGTGTAGCCGGACAGCCGGATCACTTCCATCCGGTCGAGCAGCGCCGGCGGGATGTTCAGCGTGTTCGCAGTGGCGACGAACATCACGTCGGAGAGGTCGTACTCGACCTCGACGTAGTGGTCGGTGAACGTGTTGTTCTGTTCCGGATCGAGCACCTCGAGCAGCGCCGAGGACGGATCGCCGCGGAAGTCCATGCCGAGCTTGTCGACCTCGTCGAGCAGGAACAGCGGATTGCGCACCCCGACCTTGGTCAGGTTCTGCAGCACCTTCCCCGGCATCGAGCCGATGTAGGTGCGCCGGTGCCCGCGGATCTCGGCCTCGTCGCGCACGCCACCCAGCGCCATGCGAACGAACTTGCGGTTCGTCGCGCGCGCGATCGACTGGCCGAGCGAGGTCTTGCCCACGCCCGGGGGCCCGACGAGGCACAGGATCGGGGCCTTGACCTTCTCGACCCGCTGCTGGACGGCGAGGTACTCGAGGATGCGCTCCTTCACGCGCTCCAGGCCGAAGTGGTCCTGGTCGAGCACCTTCTCCGCGTTGGTGAGGTCGTTGTTGATCTTGCTCTTCTTGCGCCAGGGCAGGTTGACCAGGGTGTCGATGTAGTTGCGAACGACCGTGGCCTCGGCCGACATCGGCGACATCAGCTTGAGCTTCTTGAGCTCGCCGTCGGCCTTCTTGCGCGCCTCCTTGGGCATGCGGGCGGCGACGATGCGCTTCTCGAGCTCCTCGAGGTCGGCGCCTTCCTCGCCCTCGCCGAGCTCCTTCTGGATCGCCTTGACCTGCTCGTTCAGGTAGTACTCGCGCTGGCTCTTCTCCATCTGGCGCTTGACGCGCCCGCGGATCCGCTTCTCGACCTGAAGGATGTCGAGCTCGGTCTCGATCTGCGTGAGCAGCTTCTCCAGCCGCTGGCCGACGTCGGTGGTCTCGAGCACGCCCTGCTTCTGCTCGATCTTGATCGGCAGGTGCGCGGCGATCGTGTCGGCCAGGCGCCCGGCGTCGTCGATTCCGTTGAGCGACGCGAGGATCTCGGGCGGGATCTTCTTGTTCAGCTTCACGTACTGGTCGAACTGCGCGAGGATCGCGCGCCGCAGCGCCTCGATCTCGGGCGAGCCCTCGCCGGTGGCCTCGATCGGCGTGAGCTCGCAGCTGAAGTGCGTCTCGCCGTCGGTGATGCTGCCGATGCGCGCGCGCTGCGTGCCCTCGACGAGCACCTTCACGGTGCCGTCGGGCAGCTTGAGCATCTGCAGGATGTTGGACACGCACCCGATCTCGTAGATGTCGGCCGGCGTGGGCTCGTCCTTCGACGCGTTCTTCTGCGCGACCAGCATGATGCTCTTGCCCACTTCCATCGCGGCCTCCAGGGCCTTGATCGACTTGGGCCGCCCGACGAACAGCGGGATCACCATGTGCGGGAAGACGACCACGTCCCGCAAGGGCAGCAGCGGCAGCGTCTGGGGGGAATTCACGAGATCGGGCATCGAGTTCTCCGGGGATTACCGGCGCAGATGCGGCCTTGCGGCCGGAATTTCAAGAAGAATACAGGGTCCGGGCGCGGCCCAACCCTGAAATTGGGGGGGTGCAAGGGCTTTAGTCGGCCCGGAAGTGCGTGTGTCGCCCGAAAGCCGCGTCGCCTTGCGCCCGGCCGGGCGCCCGCGGGCCGCGCGCTCGCGGCGTCACTTCTGGCCGGCGACCTTGGGCGCGTCGGCGTAGACGACGATCGGCTTGCCCTCGCCGTCGATCGCGTTGTCGTCGACGACGACCTTCTGGACGTTCTGCAGGCTCGGCAGCTCGAACATGATGTCGAGCAGCACGTGCTCGAGGATCGAGCGCAGCCCGCGGGCACCGGTCTTGCGCTTGAGCGCCTTGCGGGCGATCGCCTGCAGCGCCGCCGGCCGGACCTCGAGCTCGACGCCTTCCATCGTGAACAGCCGCTGGTACTGCTTGACGAGCGCGTTCTTCGGCTCGATCAGGATCTCGACCAGCGCGGCCTCGTTGAGCTCGTCGAGCGTCGCGACCACGGGCAGGCGCCCCACGAGCTCGGGGATCAGGCCGAACTTGATCAGGTCTTCGGGCTCGACTTCGCGCAGGACGTCGCCGACCGAGCGCTGCGACGCCGAGCGCACCTCGGCGCCGAAGCCGATGCCCGAGCGCTCCGAGCGGTTGCGGATGACCTTGTCGAGGCCGTCGAACGCGCCGCCGCAGATGAACAGGATGTTCGTCGTGTCGATCTGGACGAAGTCCTGGTTCGGGTGCTTGCGCCCGCCCTGCGGCGGCACCGACGCGATCGTGCCCTCGACCAGCTTGAGCAGCGCCTGCTGCACGCCTTCGCCGGAGACGTCGCGCGTGATGGACGGGTTGTCGGACTTGCGCGAGATCTTGTCGATCTCGTCGATGTAGACGATGCCGCTCTGCGCCTTCTCGACCTCGTAGTTGCAGTTCTGCAGCAGCTTCTGGATGATGTTCTCGACGTCCTCGCCGACGTAGCCCGCTTCGGTGAGCGTGGTCGCGTCGGCGATCACGAACGGAACGTTGAGCAGCCGCGCGAGCGTCTGCGCGAGCAGCGTCTTGCCCGAGCCCGTGGGCCCGACCAGCAGGATGTTGCTCTTGGAGAGCTCGACCTCGTCCTTCTTGCCCTTGTGGCGAAGGCGCTTGTAGTGGTTGTAGACCGCGACCGACAGGATCTTCTTCGCGACGTCCTGGCCGATCACGTACTGGTCGAGGATGCTGCAGATCTCGGCCGGCGCGGGCAGGCCGGTCTTGGCGCCGGTGCCCTGCGCCTCGCTCTGCGTCTCGTCGCGGATGATGTCGTTGCAGAGCTCGATGCACTCGTCGCAGATGAAGACCGAGGGGCCGGCGATCAGCTTGCGGACCTCGTGCTGGCTCTTGCCGCAGAAGGAGCAGTACAGCAGCTTCTCGCTCGAGCCCTTTTTCTCGGACATGCTTTCTCCGGACGGGTGACCCCGCGGCCCCGGTGTGCCTGCGCGCGCGGCCCGCGTCAGGCGCCTTCGGCGCGGTTGCTGAGCACCTTGTCGATGAGGCCGTAGCTTACCGCATCTTCGGGAGACATGAAGTTGTCGCGGTCGGTGTCGCGCGCGATGCGCTCGATCGGCTGGCCGGTCTTTTCCGAGAGGACCTTGTTCAGGCGCTCGCGCAGGTACAGGATCTCGCGCGCCTGGATCTCGATGTCCGAGGCCTGGCCCTGAGTGCCGCCCGACGGCTGGTGGATCATGATGCGCGAGTTCGGCAGCGCGAAGCGCTTGCCCCTGGCGCCGGCCGCGAGCAGGAACGCGCCCATGCTCGCGGCGATGCCCATGCACAGCGTGCTCACGTCGGGCTTGACGAACTGCATGGTGTCGTACATCGCCAGGCCCGCGGAGACCGAGCCGCCGGGCGAGTTGATGTACAGCGAGATGTCCTTGTCCGGGTTCTCGGACTCGAGGAACAGCAGCTGCGCGACGACGAGGTTCGCGGACTGGTCCATCACGGGGCCCACGAGGAAGATCACGCGCTCGCGCAGCAGACGCGAGTAGATGTCGTAGGCGCGCTCGCCGCGCCCGCTCTGCTCGATGACGATCGGGACCATGCCCAGGCCCTGGGGCTCCTGGCGCTGCGCCAGGTGGGCGTTGACCAGGTCTTCGACGATGCTGTTGAAGGTCATGAAGCGACTCCGCGTGTTGGCGTGACGCCGAATCTTATCCGACTGCGGCGCCGCGCCATCGGCCGCGCGGCGTCAGTTCGAGCTCATCAGCTCGTCGAGCGACAGGGCCTTGTCGGAGACCTGCGCGTTGGCGAGCGCCCAGTCGACGACGTTCTGCTCGAGGACGATGCCCTCGACCTCGGCCAGCCGCGTGCGATCGCTGAAGTAGTAGCGAACGACCTCGCCGGGGTTCTCGTACGACGCCGCGAACTCCTCGATCTGCTTGCGGATCTGGTCGGGCTTCGCCTTCAGGTCGTTGGCCTTCACGATCTCGGAGACGATCAGGCCCAGCCGCACGCGCCGCTCGGCCTGGTCCTTGAAGGCGTCCGGCGGGATCGGGATGTTCTTCGGGTCGATGCCGCGCGACTTCATGTCGGCCTGCGCGCGCTCGACCAGCGCCTCGCTCTCGGCGGCGACGAGCGCGCCGGGGACGTCGAGCGTCGCGATCTTCGCGAGGGAGTCCATGACCGCGCCCTTCACGCGCGCGCGCAGGCGCTGCGCGACCTCGCGCTCCAGGTTCGCGCGAACTTCGGCACGCATCTTCTCGACGCTGCCGTCGGCCACGCCCAGCGCCTTGGCGAACGCCTCGTCGAGATCGGGCAGCCGCGGGGCCTCGACCTTCTTCAGCGTGACCTTGAACTGCGCGGTCTTGCCGGCGAGCTCGGCCGCGCTGTAGTCGGCCGGGAACGCGACGGGGAAGTCTCGTACCTCGCCGGCGGACGCGCCGCGCGTGCCGGTCTCGAAGTCGGCGAGCATGCGGCCCTGGCCGAGCACGAACTGGAAGTCGGCGGCGGTGCCGCCGTCGAACGCGACGCCGTCGAGCGTTCCGACGAAGTCGATCGTGACGCGGTCCTCGTCCTGCGCCGGGCGCGCGACCTCGTCCCAGGTGACGCGCTGCTTGCGCAGCACGTCGATCGTCTTGTCGACCTCGGCGTCGCCCACCGTGCACTGCGCGCGCTCGATCGCGAGCGCCTTGACGTCGCCGAGCACGACGTCGGGGTAGACCTCGAAGGTGGCGTGAAAGCCCAGCGAGCCCTCGGGCGCGGCTTCGTGGCGCTCGATCGACGGCTGGCCGGCCACGCGCAGCTTGTGCTCGTCGACGGCGCCGGAGAACGCGGCCGAGACGGCGTCGCCGAGCACCTCCGCGTGCACCTGCGGGCCGTACGACTGCTCGATGATCCTCATCGGCACCTTGCCGGGCCGGAAGCCCGACATCTTCACGGTGCGCGCGAGCTTGCGCAGCCGATCGCCGACTTCCTTGTCCACGTCGGCCATCGGCACGGACAGGGTCAGGCGTCGTTGAAGCGAACCAATCGTCTCGAGTTGAGTTGCCATCGTCGTCGTCGCAATAGGGTCTCGGGGAACGCGGGGCCCGCGGCGGCGGGATCGGTCCAGCGTGGTGCGGCCGAAAGGACTCGAACCTTCACGCCTTGCAGCGCCAGGACCTAAACCTGGTGCGTCTACCAATTCCGCCACGGCCGCGAAACCGGTGATTGTAGCCGATGCCGCCGGCCGATCCCGCGCGCCCTCAGGCCTGCGCGAGCGGGCGCACCCGGTACCAGGCGACGTAGAGCGCCGGCACGAACAGCAGCGTGAGCGCGGTCGCGACGATCAGCCCGCCCATGATCGCGTACGCCATCGGGCCCCACAGCACGTCGCGCGACAGCGGGATCATCGCGAGCACCGCCGCCGCCGCGGTCAGGACGATCGGCCGGAAGCGCCGCACCGCGGACTCGCGCACCGCCTCCCACGCGGGCGTGCCGGCGTCCAGGTCCTGGCGGATCTGGTCGACGAGGATCACGGTGTTGCGCATGATCATCCCGCCGAGGGCGATCGCGCCGAGCATCGCCACGAACCCGAACGGCTGGCGGAACAGCAGCAGCGCGCCGGCGACGCCGATCAGGCCGAGCGGCGCCGTCAGCAGCACCATCGCGGTCAGCGAGAAGCGCTGCAACTGGACCATCAGCAGCGCGAGCACCGCCGCGACCATCATCGGCGCGCCCGCGGCGATCGACCGCTGCGCCTTCGCGTTCTCCTCCCAGGGGCCGCCGACCTCGATGCGGTAGTCGGGCGGCAGCGCGGCGCGGATCGCCGCCAGCTTCGGGTCGATCTGCATCGCGACGTCCGGCGCCTGCACCCCGTCGACGGTGTCCGCGCGCACGGTGAGCGTGGGCGTGCGCGAACGGCGCCACAGGATCGGCTCTTCCATCACCTCGCCGATCGTCGCGACCTGCGACAGCGGCACCGAGCGCCCCAGCGCCGTCTGGATCTGCACGTTGCGCAGGTTCTCCAGGCTCGCGCGCTCGCCCTCGGGCGCGCGCAGCAGCACCTCGATCAGCTTGTCGCGCTCGCGCAAGGTGCCGAGCGCCGCGCCCGCGACCGTGCCTCCGAGCGCACGCGCGACCTGCGCGCTCGAGAGCCCGATCGCGCGCGCCTTGTCCTGGTCGACGTCGATGCGCAGCGCCGGCGAGCGCTCGCCCCAGTCGGCGTGCGTGTCCATCGTGTACGGGTTCGCGCGGATCACGTCCGCCACGCGCTCGCCGATGCGCTTGAGCACCGCCGGATCCGGCCCCATGACGCGGAACTGCACCGGGTACGCGACCGGCGGCCCGAGCGGCGTGCGGAACGCGCGCGCGCGCACGCCGGGGAACTCGGCGTCGAGCGTCGCGCGGATCCGCCGCAGCGCGCGGTCGCGCCCGGCGACGTCGCGCGTGAGGATCACGAACTGCGCGAAGTTCGGGCGGAACAGCTGCTGGTCGAGCGACAGGTAGTAGCGCGGCGAGCCGTTGCCGACGTAGTCGACGTAGGTCTCGACGTCGGGGTCCTTCGCGAGCCAGGCCTCGAGCCGGCGCGCGGTCGCTTCGGTGGCGCGGTAGCTCGCGCCCTCGGGAAGCCACATCTCGACCAGGATCTCGGCGCGATCGGACGACGGGAAGAACTGCTTCTCGGTGGCCGTCATGCCGAGCGCGCCCAGCGCGAACGCCGCCGCGGTCGCGGCGATCGTGACCCACCGGTGGCGCATGCAGGCGTCGATCAGCGCGCGCAGCGCGCGGTAGAAGCGGCTGTCGAACAGTGCGTGCCGCGCGTCGGCCTTCTCGCGCAGCACGTAGCGTCCGATGAACGGCGTCGCGCCGACCGCCGCGACCCACGACACGAGCAGCGCGATCGTCACGACCGCGAAGATCGCGAACGTGTACTCGCCGGTGGTCGACTTGGCGGTCGCGATCGGCAGGAACCCGGCCGCGGTGATCAGCGTGCCCGTCAGCATCGGGAACGCGGTGCTCGTGTACGCGAACGTCGCCGCGGAGAACTTGTCGAGCCCCTCCTCGATCTTGCGCGCCATCATCTCGACCGCGATCATCGCGTCGTCGACGAGCAGGCCGAGCGCGATGATCAGCGCTCCGGTGGAGATGCGGTGCAGGTCGATGCCGAAGAAGTCCATCACCGTGAACGTGCCCGCGAGCACGAGCGGGATGGTCAGCGCGACGACCGCCCCCGCACGCAGGCCCAGGCTGACGAAGCTGACCGCGAGCACGATCGCGACCGCCTCGGCGAGAGAGCGCATGAACAGCCCCACCGACTTCTTCACGATCCGGGGCTGATCGGAGACCTTCGCGAACTCGACGCCCACCGGGAGCTCGCCCTTCAACCGCGCCATCGTCGATTCGATGTCGGCGCCGAGCTCGAGGACGTCGCCGTCGGGCTTCATCGACACCGCGACGCCCAGCGCCTGCCGGCCGCCGAAGCGCATCGTGTAGCCGGGCGGGTCCTGGTCGCCGCGCCGCACCGCCGCGACGTCGCCCAGGCGCAGCGTGCGCCCGCCGACCGCGAGCCGCAGTTCGCGAACTTCGCGCTCGGTGTCGAACTGCCCGGTCACGCGCAACGGGATCGCCCGCGTCTCGCCCTGCACCGCGCCGGCCGGCGCGACCACGTTCTGCGCCTGAAGCTGCGCGGAGATCGCCTGCGGGTCGATGCCGAGGTTGGCCAGGACCTGCGGCGAGAGCTCGACGTAGATCTTCTCGTCCTGCACGCCGACCAGCTCGACCTTCTGCACGTTGGGCAGCCGCAGGAGCTCCTGGCGCACGCGCTCGGCGACGTCGCGCAGTTCCGCGAGCGTGAACCCGTCGCCGGTGAGCGCGAAGATGGTGCCGAACACGTCGCCGAACTCGTCGTTGAAGAACGGCCCCTGAGCTTCGGCCGGCAGCGTCGCGCGGATGTCGCCGACCTTCTTGCGCACCTGGTACCAGATCTGCGGCACCTCCTTCGCGGGCGCGGTGTCCTGCAGCTCGAGCACGATCAGCGACTCGCCCGCCTTCGAATAGCTGCGCGTCCACTTGTAGTACGGCACCTCCTGCAGCTTCTTCTCGATGCGGTCGGTCACCTGCTGGTCGACCTGCTCGGTGGTCGCGCCCGGCCACAGCGTGCGGATCACCATGCCGCGGAACGCGAAGTCCGGATCCTCGCGCTGGCCGAGCGCGAAGAACGAGGCCACGCCTGCGTACGCGACGACGAGCAGCACGAACAGCGTCAGCTGCGGGTGGCGGATCGCCGACGCCGAGATGTTGATGCGGCCGCTCATTTCGTCGGCGGCGCGGCGTTGCTCGCCGGGGCCTCGAGCAGCTTCACCTTCTGGCCCGCGACCAGCAGGTTCGCCCCGGCGGTCACGACCCGATCGCCGCGCTTCAGGCCATCGGCGATGCGCACGGTGTCGCCGGCCAGGCCCGCGGTGCGCACCGCGACCGCGCGCACGGTCAGCGTGGCGGGGTCCACGACCCAGACGCGCGACTGCGCGTCCTGCGTGTACAGCGCGGCGATCGGCAGCGCCACCACGTCGCCCGCGCCGCCACCGGCCGACGCGACTGCGCTCATGCCGAGCTCGACGCCGGCGAGGTGGCCCGACAGCGTCAGGCGCATCGGGAAGGTTCGCGAAGCGGGGTCCGACACCGGCGAGATCTCGCGCACGCGCGCCTCGAGCGCGCGATCGCCGGCGGCCGGCACGACGACGCGCCAGGCCCGCGCCGCGCGGGCGTTCGCGACGTCGCGCTCGGGCACGTTGACCAGCGCCTCCACCTCGCCGGCCTTCGCGACCCGGATCACCGCCTGCCCCGCGGCGACGACCTGACCGGCCTCCGCGTCGACCCCGACCACGATCCCGTCGGAGTCCGCGCGCAGCGTCTGGAACTCGACGGCGTTGCGGGCCTGCACGAGTTGCGCGGCCGCGGCGCGCTCGCGCGAGAGCGCGGCGTCGTGGGCCGCCTGCTGGCGATCGAGCGACGCCTGGCTGATGAAGTTCTTCTCCTTGAGCTCGCGCACGCGCGCCAGTTCGGCCGCCTGAAGCGACACGTCGACGCGCATCGCGTCCAGCGACGCCTGCGCGGCCGCCACCGCGGGGGCCGCGTCCTGCGGGTCGAGCCGCGCCAGGACCTGCCCGGATCGGACGCGATCCCCGACCGACACCCGGCGCTCGGCGAGCTTGCCGGCGACCCGGAAGCCGTAGCGGATTTCGATCCGCGGACGGATCTCGGCCGGCCAGGACACCGCATCGTCGCGAGCGCTCGGCTCGACGACGACCGTGCGGACCGGGCGCGGCGGCTCCTCCTTGGGGACGGGCGCCTTGCCGCACGCGGTCACGAGCAGCGCGGCGCCGGCAACGATGAGCGGCCAGGCCGCGCGAACACGCATTTCGGTTCTCGGGGGGGAGCTGCGCATGGCGAAGTCGGTCGCGGAGGGGGCGAATAAATTACTGACGCGTTAGTCATTAAACCACACTCCGCCTTCCGTCCCACGCCGGACGGAAGGCTTCCCTACAATCGCGCCGATGCAACCCGCTTCCCCGTCCGGCGTGCTGAGCGGCGTCGACCACTACGAGAACTTCCCGGTGGCTTCGGTGCTGCTGCCCGCCCGAATCCGTCCCGCCGTGATCGCGATCTACCACTTCGCGCGCTACGCGGACGACGTCGCGGACGAGGGCGACGCCGCGCCCGAGCAACGGATCGCGGAGCTCGACCGCCTGCGTGACGCGCTGCTCGCGCCCGCGAGCGGCGACGACCCGGCACAGGTCGCCGCATTGCGACCGCACCTCGCGGCGCACGGGCTCGGCGTCGACGAGTGCCTCGCGCTGCTTTCCGCGTTCCGGCAGGACGTCACGCAGACCCGGTATGCGGACCGCCGGCAGCTGATGGACTACTGCCGCCGTTCGGCCGACCCGGTGGGCCGGCTGCTGCTCGCGCTGTTCCGGCGGCGCGACGCGCGAACCGAGCCGCTGGCGGACGCGATCTGCTCGGCACTGCAGCTCGTCAACTTCCTCCAGGACACGGCGATCGACTGGCGCCGGGGCCGTCTCTACCTGCCGCTCGACGAGCTCGCGGCGGCCGGACTGGACCCCGACGCGATCGCGCAGGCGTGCGCCCGCGGGCGCGCGCCGGACGCGCTGCGAGCGTTCCTCGCCGGGCAGACACGCATCGCAGCGGCGCTGCTAGAATCCGGCGCGCCGCTGGTCGCGCGGGTCCCGGCGCGGCTCGGGTGGGAGCTTCGAGCCACGCTCGCCGGCGGCCGGCGCATCGTCGAGTCGCTGTCGGCCGGCGGTCACGATCCGTTCGCCGCCCGGCCCCGCCTCACGTGGCGCGACGCCCCGGCGCTCGCAAGACTGATGTTCAAGCCACCCCGCCTGTCATGACGCCGGACGACTACTGCCAGCAGAAGGCCGCGCGCAGCGGGTCCAGCTTCTACTACAGCTTCCTGTACCTGCCGCCGCCGAAGCGGCGCGCGATCACCGCGCTCTACGCGTTCTGCCGCGAGGTCGACGACGTGGTCGACGAGATCCGAGACCCCGGCGTCGCGCGCGCCAAGCTCGACTGGTGGCGAACGGAGCTCGCCCGGCTCTACGCGGGCGCGCCCGAGCACCCGGTCACGCGCGCGCTGCTGCCGCACCTCGACGCGTTCCGGATCGATCACGGCCGGCTCGTCGAGATCGTCGACGGCATGCAGATGGACCTCGAGCAGGACCGCTACCTGGACTTCGAAGGCCTCGCGCTCTACTGCCACCGGGTCGCGGGCGTCGTCGGCACGCTCGCCGCGGGGATCTTCTCCGGCGGCGACGACGGCTGCCGCGACTACGCCGAGAACCTCGGCACCGCGCTGCAGCTCACGAACATCCTGCGCGACGTCGGCGAGGACGCGCGGCGCGGACGCGTCTACCTTCCCATCGACGACCTGCGCCGCCACGGCGTCGCGGTGCACGAGATCCTGAAGTGCGAGGACTCGGAGCGCTTCCGGGCACTGATGCGCTTCGAGGCGAGCCGCGCGCGCGAGTACTACCGCCGCGCGTTCGCCGCACTGCCCGGTGCGCAGGTCCGTGCGCAGCGCCCGGGCCTGATCATGGCGGCGATCTACGCGACGCTCCTCGACGAGATCGAGGACGACGGATTCGCCGTGCTGGCGCGGCGCGTGTCGCTGACGCCGCTCAGGAAGCTCTGGATCGCGTGGCGCACCTGGGTGCGCGCGACCCCCCCGCCGGTCCGCCCGACGTGAGGGCCGCGCGTGCGCCGGCGCCGTGCGCGATGCGCGTGTCGCGTGCGATGCGCGTGTCGCGTGCGATGCGCGTGTCGCGTGCGATGCGCGTGTCGCGTGCGATGCGAGCGCCGTGAGCGACGCGCGCGCGCCCGCCGACGCCGCGGCGCCCGACGGCGTCGCGGTCGTCGGCGGCGGCTGGGCGGGACTCGCCGCCGCGGTCGAGCTGACGGCCGCGGGCCGCGCGGTCACGCTGTTCGAGGCCGCGCCGCAGCTCGGCGGACGCGCGCGCGCGATCGACGCGCGCCTCGGCGACGAGCGGGTCGCGCTGGACAACGGCCAGCACCTGATGATCGGCGCGTATCGCGAGTGCCTTCGGCTCGTGGGCGTGGTCGCGGGAAGCGTGGATCGGGTGCTCGAGCGCCGGCCGCTCGCGCTGGTCTCGACCGACGGCCTCGCGATGCGCCCGCCCGCCCGGCTTCCCGCGCCCTGGCACCTCGCCGTGGGGCTGGCGGGCGCGCGCGGCCTGCCCTGGGGCGACCGCTTCGCGATGGTGCGGGCCCTCGGCGCCCTGCGCGCGGCGCGCTGGCAGGTGCCGGCCGGCGAGACCGTGTCCGCGCTGCTCGCGCGCCTGCGGCAGCCGGACGCGCTCGTACGCCGGATCTGGGAGCCGCTGTGCGTCGCGGCGCTGAACACCGGCCTCGAGGAGGCCTGCGCGCTGACCTTCGCGCACGTCCTTCGCGACAGCCTGGGATCGGCGCGCGACGCCTCGGACTTCCTGCTGCCGCGAACGACGCTGTCCGAGGTCCTCCCGCGCCCCGCCGCGCGCTGGCTCGAGGCGCGCGGCGCACGGATCTTCGCGCCGGCCCGCGTGACCGCGATCGCACACGACGCCGGCGGCTGGTCGCTCGAGAGCTCGCGCGGCGCGTGGCGCGGCGGCGCGCTCGTGCTCGCGGTGCCGCCGGCCGGTGCGGCCCGCCTGCTGCGCACCGCGAGCGACGCCGCCGCGGTGCGCGCGCTCGCCGCCGAGCTCGAGCGATTCGACGACGACGGGATCTCGACCGTGTACCTGGGCTGGCCCGCCGCGAGCGCGCCGGCCCTGCCCGCCTGGACGATGCTCGCCGAGGACGCCCCTCGCGGCCTGTACGGCCAGTGGCTGTTCGACCGCGGCGTCGCCGGCGCGATGCGGGTCGCGGGCGTGGTCGTCAGCGCGCGCGGACGGCTCGCGAACGTGACGGCGGACGCGCTCGCCGACTCGGTGGCCGCGCAGGTCGCCGCGCAGTTGCGCGTGGCGGCCCCGGTCGGGCGGCGCACGATCGTCGAGAAGCACGCGACCTTCCGCTGCCGGCCGGACCGCCCCCGCATCGCGCCGGACGCCGCGCGCACCGCCGGCCTGCCGGGGCTCGCGCTCGCCGGCGACTACGCCTATCCCGACTATCCGGCGACGCTGGAGTCCGCGGTTCGCAGCGCGGCGTGCGCGGCGCGGATGCTGCTGGCGACCGCGCCCGTTCAGGACCGGCCGTCGCGCGGCCCGGCCCCGGGCGCGCGCTAGGGCCAGTCGACGGGCCCTAGCCTTCCCAGGTCGCCTGCAGCGCCTGTTCGACGCGGTCGAGCGGCACGCACTCCAGGCCCTCGATCGGGCGCTTGGGTGCGTTCGAGCGCGGGATCAGCACGCGCGAGAAGCCGAGCTTGGCGGCCTCGCGCAGTCGCTCCTGCCCGCGCGGCGCGGGCCGGATCTCGCCGGCGAGGCCGACCTCGCCGAACACCGCCAGGCCGCGCGGCAGCGCCTTGCCCTTGAGCGAGGACACCACCGCGAGCACGACCGCCAGATCCGCCGCCGGCTCGCCGACGCGAACGCCGCCCACGGCGTTGATGAAGACGTCCTGGTCGTAGAGCGCGAGGCCCGCGTGCCGGTGCAGCACCGCGAGAAGCATCGCGAGACGCGCCTGCTCGAGCCCGACCGACAATCGGCGCGGGTTCGGCACGTGCGCGGTGTCGACCAGCGCCTGCACCTCGACCAGCAGCGGTCGCGTGCCTTCCTGGGTGATCAGCACGCACGCGCCGGGCACCGGCTGCGCGTGCTGCGACAGGAACAGCGCCGACGGATTGCTCACGCCGCGCAACCCGCGATCGGTCATCGCGAAGACGCCCAGCTCGTTGACCGCGCCGAAGCGGTTCTTGAACGCGCGCACGAGGCGGAACGACGAGTGCGTGTCGCCCTCGAAGTACAGCACGGTGTCGACCATGTGCTCGAGCACCCGCGGCCCCGCGAGCGTGCCCTCCTTCGTCACGTGCCCGATCATCACGACCGCGACGCCCAGCTGCTTGGACATCCGCGTGAGCTGTGCCGCGCACTCGCGCACCTGCGCGACCGAACCCGGCGCCGACTGCAGCTGCTCGGAGTACAGCGTCTGGATCGAGTCGATCACGACGACCGCCGGCCTTCGCGTCTCGATCGTCGCGACGATGCGCTCGAGCGCGATCTCCGCGAGCAGCGGCAACCCGTCGGCGGCGAGCCCGAGACGGCGAGCGCGCAGCGCGACCTGCGGCGCCGACTCCTCGCCGCTCACGTAGAGGACCTCCCGCCCGGCCGACAGGTGCGCGAGCGCCTGCAGCAGCAGCGTCGATTTCCCGATCCCGGGGTCGCCGCCGATCAGCACCACCGAGCCCTCGACCAGCCCGCCGCCGAGGACGCGGTCGAACTCGTCGATGCCCGTGGGCATGCGGGCGATCTCCTGCGCGCCGACGCTGCCCAGCGGCTGCACCTGTGCGCTCGGCGCGAGCGGCGCGAAGCGATTGCGGGCGCCGGCGCGGTCCGCGGCGACCGTCTCCTGCAGCGTGTTCCAGGCGCCGCACTGCGGGCACTGGCCGGCCCACTTCGGCGAGGTGCCGCCGCACTCGCTGCAGGCGAACTCGGTGCGCGCGCGGGCCATCGGCGCCTCCCGCGGTCAGTCCTGCGCGGTCACGCGCACGCGCGGCGCCAGCGCGCACATGAGCTCGTAGCCGATCGTGCCGGCGCTCGCCGCGACCGCGTCGATCGGCACCTGCGTGCCCCACAGTTCGACGGCGCTGCCCACGCCGGCCGCCGGCACCGGCCCGAGGTCGACCGTGAGCATGTCCATCGCCACGCGGCCGACGGTGCGCGTGAGCACGCCGTCGACGGCCACCGGCGTGCCGCCCGGCGCGTGGCGCGGGTAGCCGTCCGCGTAGCCGCACGCGACCACGCCCACGCGCATCGGCGCGGGCGCGACGAACGTGGAGCCGTAGCCGACCGCGTCGCCGGCCGCGAGCGACTGCACCGCGATCAGCCGTGAGCGCAGCGTCATCGCGGCGGACAGGCCGAGCGAACCGGCGTCGCGATCCGCGAAAGGGGTCGCGCCGTAGAGCATGATGCCGGGGCGCACCCAGTCGGCGTGCGCGCGCGCGTGGTCGAACACCGCCGCCGAGTTCGACAGCGAGCGCGCGCCGGCGAGCCCGTCGGCGGCGCGCTCGAACGCCTCGATCGCGGGCTCGGCGCCGCCGGGAAGGTCCGAGTTCGCGAAGTGCGTCATCAGCGTGAGCGATGCGCACGCGGGCAGCGCCGACAGGCGCCGGTGGGCGGCGCGCAGAGGCCGGGCGCGGAATCCGAGCCTGTTCATCCCGCTGTTGAACTTCAGGAAGACGTCGACGCGCCCGGCGTCGCCCGCCTGCGCGAGCCACGCGACCTGGGCCTCGTCGTGGACCACCAGCGCGAGCCGGTGCTCGATCGCCGTGCGCGCGTCGGCGGCGTCGAACGCGCCTTCGAGCATCAGCAGCGGCCCCCGCCAGCCGAGCTCGCGCAGGCGCAGCGCCGCGTCGAATTCCACCAGCGCCAGGCCGTCGGCGGCGCCGAACCCGGCCAGCACGTTCGCCAGTCCGTGCCCGTAGCCGTTGGCCTTGACCACCGCCCAGACGCGCGACGCCGGCGCGAGCGCGCGCGCCCGCGCCAGGTTCCGGCGCAGCGAGGGGATCGAGATCAGGGCTTCGGTCGGTCGCGGCATGCGTCCACTATACCGTCCGCGCAGGCGCGCCTCGCCGCCCGGATCCCGTCCCGTCTTCGTGGTATAACGCGACGGCGCTGGCGCCGGGGGGCGTGGCGGGAGACACATGAAACGCGGCTTCTACACGATCATGGCGGCGCAGTTCTTCTCGTCGCTCGCCGACAACGCGCTGCTGATCGCCGCGATCGCGCTGCTCATCGAGATGCACGCGCCGGAGTGGATCAAGCCGCTGCTGAAGCTCTTCTTCACGATCTCGTACGTCGCGCTCGCCCCGTTCGTGGGTGCCTTCGCCGACTCCATGCCCAAGGGCAAGGTCATGTTCGTCACGAACACGATCAAGGTCGTCGGCTGCCTGCTGATGTTCTTCACCGTGCACCCGCTGCTCGCCTACGGCGTGGTGGGCTTCGGCGCGGCCGCGTACTCGCCGGCGAAGTACGGCATCCTCACCGAGCTGCTGCCGCCCGAGAAGCTGGTCGCGGCCAACGGGTGGATCGAGGGCACGACGGTCGGCTCGATCATCCTCGGCACGATGGTGGGCGGCGCGCTGATCAGCCCGGCGGTGTCGCGCACGCTGCTGGGACTGGACTTCCCGCTCATCGACACCGGCGTCGACACGCCCGCGGAGTCCGCGATCGTCGTCATCGCCTTCTTCTACGTGATCGCGGCGCTGTTCAACCTGCGCATCCCCGACACCGGCGCGCGCTATCCGCACCAGGAACGCAACCCGTTCCGCCTGATCGCCGACTTCGCGCACTGCTTCGTCGTCCTCTGGAAGGACAAGCTCGGCCAGATCTCGCTCGCGGTCACGACGCTGTTCTGGGGCGCGGGCGCGACGCTGCAGTTCATCGTGCTCGAGTGGGCCAAGAACGCGCTGCACCTGCCGCTGAACAAGGCGGCGATCCTCCAGGGCGTGGTCGCGGTCGGCATCGCGATCGGCGCGGTGGTCGCCGCGCGCTTCGTCCCGCTGCGCGGCTCGCTGCGGGTGCTCCCGGTGGGCGTCGCGATGGGCGTCGTCGTGCCGGTGATGACGCTGGTGTCGACGCTCGACATCGCGTACCCGCTGCTCGTGCTCGTGGGCACGATGGCGGGCTTCTTCGTCGTCCCGATGAACGCGCTGCTGCAGCACCGCGGCCACGTGCTGATGAGCGCCGGCCACTCGATCGCGGTGCAGAACTTCAACGAGAACCTGAACGTGCTGCTGATGCTCGGCCTGTACGCGCTGCTGGTGCGGCTGAACCTGCACATCAACTGGATCATCGCGCTGTTCGGGCTGTTCGTCGCGGCGACGATGGGGCTCGTGATCATGCGGCACAACGCGAACCAGCGCGAGTTCGATTCGGTCGCGCTGATCGGAGACGGCCGGCACTGACGGCGCCGATCCGCGGCCCCGGCACCTGCCGGCGGGCGCGGCCCGAAGCCGGCTACGGACCGTCCGTTCGAGTCTCCGGCCCCCGTGACGGCCCGTCTTCGGCGATCGCGTCCTGCAGCACCCGGCGCGCCAGGCAGAGGTCGGCCCACGCCTTGGCCTTGTCGCCGAGGTTGCGCAGCAGGTACGCCGGGTGGTACGTGACGACGACCGGAACTTCCCGCTCGCCGGCGGCGTAGCGATGGACGCGCCCGCGCAGGCTCGCGATGCTCGCATCGGTACGCAGCAGCGACTGCGCCGCGAATCGCCCCATCACCAGGACGACCCGCGGCGCGACGAGCTCGACCTGCCGGCGCAGGAACGGCTCGCAGCACGCGACCTCTTCGGGTTCGGGATTGCGGTTTCCCGGCGGCCGGCACTTCAGGACGTTGGCGATGAAGACGTCGCGCCCGCGCGCCAGCGAGATCGTCGCGAGCATGTTGTCGAGCAGCCGGCCGGCCTGACCGACGAAGGGCTCGCCGCGCGCGTCTTCTTCGGCGCCCGGTGCCTCGCCGACGAGCATCCAGCGGGCACGCTCGTCGCCGACGCCGAAGACCGTCTGCGTGCGCGTGCGCGACAGCCCGCAGGCGCGGCAGTCGGCCACCGCGGCGCGCAGCGCCGGCCAGTCGAGGGACGCGACCCGGTCGCCGACGGGGGGGGGCTCCCCGGTGTCCACGACGCCGGGGGGTTGCTCGGCGTCGGTGCCGCCGACTGCGCCCGCCTCGGCGGCGTCGCCCGCGCCGGGATCGCGCGCCTGCCACGCGGGGCCGAGGTCGAGCGCGTTCCACGCGCGCAGTTGCGCGGCCCTCACCGGTCCGCCTCCCCGCCGGCCGGGACGAGCATGCGCCGCAGCACCAGTGCGTCCTCGCGCGAGGTCAGCCCGTCCGGGTAGTAGCGCTTGCGCAGCCCGATCTGCGCGAAGCCGTCGGACGCGTACAGCGCGCGCGCACGCGCATTCGAGGGCCGGACCTCGAGCAGCATCGACGCCGCGCCGCGCCGCGCCGCGTCGTCGCACAGCCAGCGCAGCATCGCTCGGCCGAACCCGCGGCCCTGCAGGCGCGCGGCCACCGAGATGTTGAGCAGGTGCAGCTCGTCGGCCGCCCACATCGCGATCGCGTACCCGGTCATTCGCCGGCCGTCCTCGAACACCCACGCGTCGTAGCCGGACTGCAGCGAATCGGCGAAATTGCCACGGGTCCAGGGATGCGCGTAGATCTCGCGCTCGGTCTCGACGACCTGCTCGAGGTCTTCGTGCATCATCGTGCGAACCCGCAGCGCCGGCACGGGCCTGCGGCTCGGCTCGGCGCTCACGACGATGCTTGCGCGGGCCGGCGCGCCTCGCGCGCGCGGCGCTGCTCGTCGACGTCGAGCGCGACCTTGTCGCGAACGTAGAGCGGGGCCGCGTCGCGCGCGTCGACGGCCTGCCCGCGCGCGTGGCGGGCGAGCGCGATCGCGGCGATCGCGTCGGCGCGCGGATACGCCGTCGCGTCGACCTCGACGCCGATCGAGCGCATCCGCGACTCGAGCGCCGGATGGCGCGCGAACGCGTCGCCGATCGCCACCGGCGCCTCGCCGGCAGAGCGCCCCTCCCGGACCCACGCTTCCAGCACGTCGCCCGCCTCGCCCACCGGAATCGTGCGAATCGGCTGCATCGCCCCGGGGATGCACGCCCCGGCGGCGACGTCGGCCGCGTCGGCGCCGAGCCGCATCGGCGCCGCGTAGACCTCGTTCATCCGCGCATCGAGCACTGCGATCGCGCGCCCCGATCCGGCCTGGCGCGCCAGCGCCTGCAGCGACGACACCGCCACCACCGGACGCCCCGTGGCGAAGGCGAGCCCCTGGACTGCGCCGCAGCCGATGCGAAGGCTCGTGAACGATCCGGGCCCGGCGTCGAACGCGAAGACGTCGACGTCCGACCAGGCCAGGCCCGCTTCACGCATCAGCGCCGCGGCCATGGGCAGCAGCGCGCGCGAGTGGTCGTTGCCGACGCGATCGGCGGCGAAGGCGCCGTGCGCGCCGGTCGCGTCGTGCCACGCCAGCGCGACCGAGCACCAGTCGGTGGACGTCGCGAGCGCGAGCACCCGCGGGCCGCCACCCGACTCGACGGGCCTGCGAGCGGTCGTCATGGAGCGTTCCGGAGCGGCATTCGCCGAATTGTAGACGCGTCTGTGCGGGCGCCCCGCCCGCTCAACGCCCGCTCAACGCCCGCTCAACGCCGGCACCGCACCGCACCGCACTGCACCGGCCGGCCTCGCCCGGCCCTGCGCCGCAGGACCGACCGGGCCGCGATCAGCGTTCGGGTCCCGGGGGGGGCGTCGGTCCCTCGCCGCGGGCGGCCGCGCGCCGCTCGCGCAGCATGATGCGCAGCTGCTGGCGCTCTTCCGGCGTGAGCCGCGGCGAATCCGGCGCCGGCGGGCCGGCGGTCCGGACGGCCGGGCATACCCGGGCGGATGCGGCGCCCACTGCGGCGGCGGACCCGCCGCGCCGCCTTGCGGAGGCATCGGTGCCCCAGGCGCGGCCGGATGCGGCGCCCAGTTCGGCGGCGGCGTGCTCCGCCGTAGGCGCCAGGCGGCGGCGCAATCCCGCCGTAGGCGCCCGGCGGCAGCCCGCGTGCACCGGGCGGCGGGCCGGGCGGCGGCGCGCCCCAGCCCGGCGCCGCGGGGGCCAGCCGCGCGCGCGCCACTCGGGCGCCTGCCACGCGCGCTCGGCGCGTGACTGCTCGCGCAGTTCGTGGCGCAGCCGCGCGCGCTCGGCGGGATCGAGGTGGCCGCGAGGCTGGGCGAAGGCCGCCTGACCCAGCGCGAGCGCGACGACGGCCACGGCCGCGCCGAGCAGGCGGTGTCGGGCAAGCACGACGGAATTGTCCACGGGGAGATTCTAGGCACGCGCTCCGCGGAGGTGCAGCGCCCGCGGGGTAAACGTTGTAACAAAGGGTAATGCGACCCCCGGACGGGCGGTGCGTCGCGACGCGCTGGGTATCATTCGCGCATGAGCGCATCGGGAAAACACCTGCTGGTGGTCGACGACGACCCCAAGCTGCGCGAGCTGCTGCGGCGTTACCTGACCGAGAACCAGTTCGAGGTCAGCCTCGCGCAGGACGCGCCCGCGATGAACCGGCTGATGCAGCGCCAGCCCTTCGACCTGATCGTCCTCGACCTGATGCTGCCCGGCGAGGACGGCCTGTCGATCGTGCGCAGGCTGCGCGGCGCCGGCGACACCACGCCCGTCATCATGCTCACCGCCAAGGGCGACGACGTCGACCGGATCGTCGGCCTCGAGATGGGCGCCGACGACTACATCCCCAAGCCGTTCAATCCCCGCGAGCTGCTCGCGCGCATCCACGCGGTGCTGCGCCGCCAGCCCGCCGGCGACCTCCCCGGCGCGCCGGGCAGCGAAACCGGCGAGATCGCGTTCGGCGAGTTCCGCCTGAACCTGTCCATGCGCAGCCTCACGCGCAACGGCGAGCCGGTGCCGCTCACGAGCGGCGAGTTCTCGGTGCTCAAGGCGTTCGCGCGCCACCCGCGCGTGCCGATGTCGCGCGAGAAGCTGATGCTGCTGGCCCGCGGGCGCGAATACGGCGCGTTCGACCGCAGCCTCGACGTGCAGATCTCGCGCCTGCGCAAGCTCGTCGAGGCCGATCCCCAGCACCCTCGGTACCTGCAGACCGTCTGGGGCGTCGGCTACGTCTTCGTTCCCGACGGCGAATAGCCGGCCGCCGCCAACCCGACGCCGAGCGCCGTGCGGGTCAGCCTGTTCTGGCGAACCTTCCTGCTGATCGGCGGACTGATCGTCGTCTCGCTGCTCGCGATGCTGCAGGCGGTGCGCGAATTCGACCGCTCCCCGCCCGAGCAGCAGCTGGCCTGGGAGATCGCGTCCATCGTGAATCTCACGCGCTCGGCGCTGGTGAGTTCGCAGGGCGAGCGCCGCCAGCGCCTGCTCGACGAGCTCGCGCGCGACGAAGGCGTGCGCGTGGCGCCGCTCGAGTTCACCGACGCGACCGAAGCGCTGCCCGAGACAGGACTGGCGTCCGGGCTGCAGCAGAGGCTTCGCGCAGTGCTCGGCCCCGCGACCCGGCTCGCGGGCCGCGTCAACGGCGAGGCGGGCCTGTGGGTGAGCTTCGACATCGACGGCGACGCGTACTGGCTGGTGCTGAATCTCGAACGCCTGCACCGCCAGCTCGGCCCGCCGTGGTGGCTGATCGCGACGCTCACGACGGTGCTCGCGCTGCTGGGCGGCTTGGCGACGAGCCGGCTCGTGAACCGGCCGCTGAAGGGGCTCGCGGGCGCGATCAGCGACCTCGCCAGCGGCGCACCGGCCGGGCGCCTGCCCGAGGACGGCCCCTCGGAGATCGCGGAGCTGAACCGGCGCTTCAACCGCATGGCCGGCGACCTCGCCGAGCTCGAGTCCGACCGCGCGGTCGCGCTGGCGGGCATCTCGCACGACATCCGCACCCCGCTCACGCGCCTGCGCATGGAGATCGAGCTCGCGGGCGTCTCCGAGGACGACAAGGCCTCGATGGCGGCGGACATCGAGCGCATCGACCGCATCGTGGGCAAGTTCGTCGAGTACGGGCGCAGCGGCGTGTCCGACCGCCACGCACCGCGCGTCGAGGCGGTCGACGTCGCCGCGCTCGTCGGCTCGCTGCGCGACGCGTACCGCACGCACGTCGACGCGGGGAACTTGCGCCTCGAGTGCGGCGTCGAGCCCGAATTGACGTGGCAGGGCGACCCGCTCGACCTCGCGCGCATGCTGACCAATCCCCTCGAGAACGCGCTGCGCTACGGTCACGCGCCCGAGCAGCCCGCAGAAGTCAGCCTGCGCGCCTGGCGCGGCCCGCGAGGATGCGAGTTCGAGATCCGCGACCGCGGCCCCGGCGTGCCCGCGGATCAGTTCGAGCGGCTGCTGCGCCCGTTCGCGCGCCTGGACGACGCTCGCGGCGAGCAGGGCGGCACCGGGCTCGGGCTGGCGATCGTCAACCGGCTCGCGCGCCGCCACGGGGGCTCGTGCAGGCTGTCCGCGCCGCCCGACGGCGGGCTCGTCGTCGCGATCACGCTGCCCGACGCGGGCCGATAGGCAAATACAATCAATCGAATACGTTTCGTCAATTGGCCATCGCAATGAGGGGCTCGTACAATCCGCAGGATCGACAGCGCGCTGTCGACGAGTTCCCCGACCGACTCCAGGAGACCGCAATGCCCAGCCTCAAAGGCACCAAGACCCACGACAACCTGAAGGCGGCGTTCGCCGGCGAGAGCCAGGCCAACCGTCGCTACCTGTACTTCGCCAACAAGGCCGACGTCGAAGGCCACCCGGAAGTCGCCACGCTGTTCCGCTCCACCGCGGAAGGCGAGACCGGGCACGCGCACGGTCACCTCGACTACCTCGCGCAGGTCGGCGACCCCGCCACCGACCTCCCGATCGGCTCGTCCGAGCAGAACCTGAAGGCCGCGGTCGCCGGCGAGACGCACGAGTACACCGACATGTACCCGGGCATGGCCAAGACGGCCCGCAGCGAAGGCTTCGACGAGATCGCCGACTGGTTCGAGACGCTCGCGAAGGCCGAGCGCTCGCACGCGAACAAGTTCGCCAAGGCGCTCGACGGCCTGGGCTCGTAAGCGGCGTCATCGCGGGCCGGGCGCGAAGCGCGCCCGCCGCCCGCCCGGCGAAACGCCCTCCAGGGGGGCCGCCGACCCACGGAGGGGAGCGTCACGGCGCTCCCCTTCTTCATTGCGGCCAGGGCGCGTGCACACGCGCACCGCGCCGATGCAGGGAGCGAAGGAAACGACATGACCGTACGCGAAGGATCGCTGGAGGCGCCCACGCGCCACCCGCTCGACTGGAAGAACCCCGAGTTCTACGACGAGGGCGCGTGCCTGAAGGAGATGGAGCGCGTCTTCGACATCTGCCACGGCTGCCGGCGCTGCGTGAGCCTGTGCAATTCGTTCCCGGTGCTCTTCGACCTCGTCGACGAGAGCTCCACGCAGGAGGTCGACGGCGTCGACAAGAAGGACTACTGGAAGGTCGTCGACCAGTGCTACCTGTGCGACGTCTGCTACATGACGAAGTGCCCGTACGTGCCGCCGCACCCGTGGAACCTCGACTTCCCGCACCTGATGCTGCGCGCGAAGGCGATCCAGTTCCGCCAGGGCACGCCGACGAAGTTCCGGGACACCCAGCTCGCGGCCACCGACCGCAACGGCAGGCTCGCGACGATTCCCGTCGTCGTGCAGGTCGTCAACAAGGCCAAGGAGAGCCCCGCGATCCGAGGCGTCGTCGAGCGTGCGGTGGGCGTGCACAAGACCGCGTGGCTGCCGGACTACGCGCCCAGGCCCTTCCGCCCGAACGCCGCGCCGGCGAAGCCGCACCCGGTGCGCGACGGCCAGCGCACGCCGGGCAAGGTCGCGGTGTTCTCCACGTGCTTCGTCAACTACAACGAGCCGGGCATCGGGCACGACCTGCTCAAGGTGCTCGACCACAACGAGATCCCGCACACGCTCGTCGAGAAGGAAGCGTGCTGCGGCATGCCCAAGCTCGAGCTCGGGGACCTCGACGCGGTAGACGCGCTGAAGCGGCAGAACATCCCGAAGCTCGCCGCGCTCGCGCGCGACGGCTGGGCGATCGTCGCGCCGATCCCGTCGTGCAACCTGATGTTCAAGCAGGAGCTGCCGCTGATGTACCCGGACGACGCCGACGTGCAGGCGGTACGCGAGGCGATGTTCGACCCCTTCGAGTACTTCGTCGCGCGCGGCAAGGACGGGCTGCTCAAGACCGACTACAAGGTGCCGCTGGGCAACGTCTCGTACCAGGTCTCGTGCCACCTGCGCGTGCAGAACATCGGGCTGAAGACGCGCGACCTGCTCCAGTCGATACCGGGCACCACCGTGAACACGGTCGAGCGCTGCTCGGGGCACGCGGGCACCTGGGGCGTGAAGAAGGAATTCCACGAGATCGCGCTGAAGATCGGCCGGCCCGTGTTCCGGCAGATGGCCGAGCACCCGGGCGGCACGCCGGCGTGGATCGCCGGGGACTGCATGCTGGGCGGCCACCACATCGCGCAGGGCATGCAGCTCGCGGGCAACGACGTGAGCGGCAAGCTCAGGCACCCGATCAGCCTGCTGCGGATCGCGTACGGACTGGACGAGTGAGCCCGCGCGCGGGCCGACCGGCTCCGCGCGGCGGGCAGGCAACGCAACGAAGTGAGACACCGATGGCAACCGTGACGAGAGACTCGCTGATGACGCTCGAGGCCTACGCGAAGGCGCGGCCCGAGTTCAGGAAGAAAGTGATCGAGCACAAGAAGCTGCGAACCGTGGCGCTGGGCGATCACGTGACGCTGCTCTTCGAGAGCGAGCTCACGGTGCGCTACCAGATCCAGGAGATGCTGAGGATCGAGAAGATCTTCGAGGAGGAGGGCATCCTGCACGAGTTGGGCGCCTACGCGCCGCTCGTGCCCGACGGGCGCAACTTCAAGGCGACGATGCTGATCGAATACGAGGACGAGGCCGTGCGCCGGCGCGAGCTCGCGCGGATGATCGGCATCGAGGACCGCGTGTGGGTGCAGGCGGCCGACTTCGCCAAGGTCTATGCCATCGCCGACGAGGACATGGAGCGCGAGAACGACGACAAGACCTCGGCGGTGCACTTCCTCAGGTTCGAGCTCACCGAAGCGATGGCGGCGGCGCTCAAGCACGGTGCGGCGCTCGGCGTGGGCGTGGACCACGCGAACTACGCGGCGAGCGCGGGGACGCTGCCGGCGGGGGTTCGGGAGGCGCTGGTGGGGGATCTGGCCTGAGGGACCGGGTGTCGCGCCGCGGACGTCAGAGCCTCGCATTCTGCCGCTCGAGGCCGCCGCGCCATCCGAGCAGACGCTCGTCGGCCGCGCGATTCGTCGCGGAACGACGCAGCTCGTGAGCATCGGTCGATTCCGAACCGACGCTCTCGATCCTCGCCGTTACCATTTCGTCTGATCCTTCCGACCTCCCCCACGGCGTTCGCCACGCGCCAAGGACCCGGACCGACCCGAATGCAGCGCCTCACCCTCCCCTGCAAAGGCGGCCACCTGGCCGGCTGGAACTTCGGCCGCGCGAGCGGGCCGATCGACGTCGTGTTCCTGCACGCGACGGGCTTTTGCGCGTACACGTATCGCCACCTGCTCGCGCCGCTCGGCGCGCAGCGGCGCGCCGTGGCGCTCGACCTGCGCGGGCACGGCCTGACCACGCTGCCGGCGCACGCGCTCACGCTCACGCACTGGCACACCTACGCGAGCGACGTCGTCGCCGCGGTGCGCCAGCTCGCCGCGGGCCAGCCGTCGCCGCGCGTGATCGCCGGGCACTCGATGGGTGCCACGGTCGCGCTGCTGTCGCTGCAGCACGACCCCGCGGTCGCGCAGGCACTGCTGATGATCGACCCCGCGATCGTGCCGCCGAGGATGCGCCGCATCATGCTGCTGCCGTTCGCGCCGCACGTGTTCCGCCGGCGCATCCCGATCGCGCGCAACGCGGGCAGGCGCCGCCCGCACTTTCCTTCCGCCGAAGACGTGCTCGCGAGCTACCGCGGCCGCGGCGCGTTCAAGACCTGGCTGCCGGGGTTCCTGGAGGACTACGTCGAGGACGGCTTCGCGCGCCGCGTGGACGGCTCGGTGACGCTGCGCTGCGCGCCGCAGTGGGAGTCGGCCACCTTCGCCGCGCACCGCCACGACCTCTCGGCGGCGCTGGCGAAGCTGAAGGCGCCGGGACGCGTGCTGGTCGCCGAGCACCACTCGATCTCGCTGCGGGCACTTCCGCTGTTCGGGCAGTTCGCGCCGCAGGTGACGATCGAGACCGTTCCGGGGACGACCCACTTCATCCCGATGGAGAAGCCCGAACTGGTTCGCGAGCGCCTGGTCGCGCTGATGAAGGGGGGAAGGGGTTCCTGACCCGCGCGCGGCGTCGTCGCGCGCGGCTCGCGCAGGCGAGCTCAGCGTCGTCCCATCCACTCGGCGATCCGGCCCACCACCTCCGTCTCGATCCCGTTGAACCCGTGGTACGCCTGCGCCCCGCAGGGATCGCCGCGGGTGAAGCCGCCGTCGAACATCATCAGTGCCTTGCGCGGCGCGGCGGCGAGTGCATCCACCAGCGGCGCCGCGGCGTCCGGCGGACAGGCGACGCAGGCGTCGCCGCGGTGGTGCACGACGAGCACCGGCACCGCGAGCCGCTCGACCGCCGTCTGCGGCACCGCCGTGCCGCGCGCCTCGCGCAGCACCGTGGACGTGAGCACGAGACCGTCGGGCCCGTCCGGAGGTGACCCGAGGCGCAGCGCGACCGCAGCGACCGATTGCGTGCCCCGGCTGGTGCCGACGAGCCACACCGGCAGTTGCGTGCGCTCGCGCAGCCACGCGAGCACCGCCTTGGCGTCCGTCGCGTGCTCCGCCGACTCCCGCCAGCCCGAGAGATACGGAGGCGAACGCCGGTCGGCCGGCGCGCCGAGCACCGCCACCGTGACGCCCGCTTGCGCGAACCGGTCGCGCGAACGCACGAGGAAGTTGCCGGCGCCGCGCTCGATCCGGCCGTCGTCGGCGATCAGCAGCCCGCCGTCGCCCCCGGTGAAGAGGATCGCGGCCGCCTTCGGCTCGCGAGCGGCGACCAGCAGGACGCGCACGGAAACTCCGGCGCGCGAGGGAACGTCCGCCACCGCGGCGGGCAGCGTCTGGGCGCAAAGCGGCTGCGCCGCGAGCGCGATCCACGCGACGACGAGGCGTGAAGGCCGCGGGCCGATTATGGACGAATAAGCCGAAAGCGTGCGAATACGCTCGCGGCACTTTCGGACGACACGGACGAGGAAAAGATTCATCCCGCAAATCGGCTATAATCGGCGACACCCGATGGGAAATATCCTTCGTCGCCGGTCCGATTAATCCCCGCGATTATCTTCGACCCGAAGCGATCCCGCCACCGAAAGCCGCCAGGAACCCAGCATGCCCAAGCTCAGCGCCACGGTACTGAAGAAGCGTATCGCCGTCCTCACCGCCCAGCTGCAGGCTGCGGAAAATGCCAGGGCGGCCGAGAAATCCCGCGCCGTCGAAAAGGTTCGCGCGCTGATGAACAAGCTCGGCGTCGAGGTGTCCGATCTCGCCGAGGCGGCCGGCCGCAAGTCGGGCCGCGGCGGGCGCAAGGCGAAGTCGGCCGCCCGGCCGGCCGGGCGCGGCAAGAGCGCCGCGGGTGCGTCCGGGCGCCAGAGTGTCGCGCCGAAATACCGGGATCCGGCGAGCGGCACCACCTGGAGCGGGCGCGGCCGGACGCCGGTGTGGCTGAACAATTATCTGGCGCAGGGAAAGGCGAAGGAGGAGTTTCTGATCGCGAACGCGGGCGCGAGCGCCGCCGCCTGAAGATCTCTTCGGGGTGATTATCCGCGCCGCGAGCCGCAAGCGCCCGGCGCCGCCGGAATCCCGCTGGAAATAAAATCGGCGCCCTCGGCGCCGACGAAAATCGGAGATAATCCGCGGCCCGGCGTCCCGGGCCGCGTCGGGCGTACCGATCAGGCCGGTTCCGGCACGCTCGGCAGGCCGGAGAGCGCCATCGCGAGCTCGCTCTCGTCGTATTTCTGGTCGGTGAGCTTGCCGGCGGCGTAGTCCATGTACGCCTGCATGTCGAAGTGGCCGTGACCGCAGAGGTTGAAGAGAATCGTCTCGGACTTGCCCTCGCGCTTGCAGCGCAGCGCCTCCTCGATCGCCCCCTTCACCGCGTGGTTCGCCTCCGGCGCCGGGACGATGCCCTCGGCACGCGCGAAGAGCACGCCGGCCGCGAAGCACTCGGTCTGGTGGTACGCGGTGGCTTCGATCAGGCCCAGTTCCTTCAGGTGAGAGACCAGTGGCGCCATGCCGTGATAGCGCAATCCGCCCGCGTGGAAGCCCGGCGGGGTGAACGTCGAGCCCAGCGTGTGCATTTTCGCGAGCGGCGTCATGTGGCCGGTGTCGCCGAAGTCGTACGCGTACTTGCCGCGCGTGAGCGACGGGCACGCGGCCGGCTCCACGGCGACGATCCGGGGCTTGGCGCCGCCCCGCAGCCCGGCGCCGATGAACGGGAACGTGATGCCGGCGAAGTTCGAGCCGCCGCCGGTACAGCCGACGACCACGTCCGGATAAGCGTCCGCCATCTGCATCTGCTCCATCGCCTCGAGGCCGACGATGGTCTGGTGCAGCAGCACGTGATTGAGGACCGAGCCGAGCGCGTACTTGGTGTCGTCGCGCTGGGCGGCGACCTCCACCGCCTCGGAGATCGCGATGCCCAGGCTGCCGGGGTGATCCGGGCGCTTCTCCAGCACCGAGCGGCCGAACGCGGTCTCGTTCGACGGCGACGCCACGCAGCGCGCACCGTACGTCTCCATCAGCGCGCGGCGATACGGCTTCTGGTCGTACGACACCCGCACCTGGAACACGGTCACGTCGAGCCCGAACAGCGAGCCCGCGAACGACAGCGACGAGCCCCACTGCCCGGCACCGGTCTCGGTGCTCAGGCGCTTCACGCCTTCCTCCTTGTTGTAGAAGGCCTGCGGAATCGCGGTGTTCGGCTTGTGGCTGCCCGCCGGGCTCACGCCCTCGTACTTGTAGAAGATCTTCGCGGGCGTGCCGAGCGCCTTCTCGAGGCGGTGCGCACGGAACAGCGGCGCCGGCCGCCAGAGCTTGAAGACTTCGCGCACCGGTTCGGGAATCTCGATCTCGCGTTCGGTCGTGACCTCCTGCATGATCAGCGCCATCGGGAACAGCGGCGCGAGATCGGCGGGGCCGACCGGCTGCATCGTGCCGGGGTGCAGCACGGCGGGCAGCGGCTTGGGCAGATCGGCCTGGATGTTGTACCAGGCCTTCGGGATACGGGATTCGTCGAGCAGATACTTCGTCGGCTGGCTCACGGCGGTCCTCATCGAGCGGTGCGGGGAACGGGAAGGCGGCGCGGCAGAGTCGCCGCACAGCGTAAGAACGCAGACTATAGCAGCGCGCCGGAACCGTTCCGTCCCGGATCGCGGCGGCCGCGCGCAGCCGCGAAGGTCGGGTCGACGGTGCGCGGAAGAACCGGACGAGGATGTTCCGGGCGCGGAGAATCCGGGCGGATCAGCCGGCGCGCCGGATCAGCGCGACCGCCTGCGCTTCGATGCCCTCGCCCCGCCCGGCGAAACCCAGCCGCTCGGTGGTCTTCGCCTTCACGTTGACGCGAGCGGCCTCGACGCCGAGGTCCGCCGCGATCGCGCGCACCATGTCGCCGACGTGAGGCGCCATGCGCGGCGCCTGGGCGACGATGGTCGAGTCCACGTTCCCGATCTCGAAGCCGGCCGCCCGCACCTTCCCGGCCGCCTCGCGCAGCAGCACCCGGCTGTCCGCGCCGCGCCAGCGCGCATCGGAGTCGGGGAAGTGCCGGCCGATGTCGCCGAGCGCCGCCGCGCCGAGCAGCGCGTCGGTGATCGCGTGCAGCAGCACGTCCGCGTCCGAGTGACCCAGCAGCCCGTGGCTGTGCGGGATCTCGACGCCCCCCACCACCAGGCGCCGTCCGGGCACCAGCGCGTGCACGTCGTAGCCCTGGCCGATCCTGAAGTCCGTCATCGCAGGCGTCCCATGCGTTCGGTCGCTCTGACGAGCAATGCGTCCATCAGCGCGAGGTCCTCGGCCGTCGTCACCTTGAAGTTGCGGCGTTCGCCCTCGACGAGCCGGGGCGCGAGCCCCTGCGCCTCGAGCGCGGCGGCCTCGTCGGTCACGCCGGAGTGCGCCTCCAGCGCGCGACGCAAAGTGCCCGCGCGCGCCATCTGGGGTGTCTGGGCGAGCCACAGGCCGCTGCGCGGCACGGTCTCGGCGACGCAGCCGCGCGCGTCCTCGCGCTTGACGGTGTCGGCCACCGGCAGCGCGAGGAGCCCGCCCACCGGATGCTCGCTCAGCTCGGCGCGCAGTCGCTCGAGCGACGCGAGCGTCAGCCCGGGCCGGGCGGCGTCGTGGACCAGCACCCAGTCGTCGTCGCGCGCCAGCGCCGCGAGCGCGCGCAGTCCGGCGAGGACCGAGTCGCGTCGCGTCGCGCCGCCGGTCGCGCTGATCTGAACGCGCGGCGTGTCGCGCAGCACCCGCGCGGCACGGGAGTCGCCGGGCGCCGTCACCACCACGACCCGCTCGATCCAGGGCGCCTCGATCAGCGCCGACACCGCGTGTTCGATCACCGTGCGCCCGGCGAGTTCGAGGTACTGCTTCGGCACGCTCGCCCCCACGCGCGTGCCGGTGCCGCCCGCCGGAACGACGGCGAAGTAGCGAGGGGATCGGGATTCGGGCACGGGTCGATGGGGTCGAGGTCGAAGACGATCTTTCGGGCTGCGGCCGGGCGACGATGTCGAAAGTCGAAAGTCTAAACGCAGTCGCGCGGCGGACCGAAGCCGAGGCGAACGGCGGCACTTCCGATAAAATCCCGCCTCCGGGCACGAACTGCCGCGAGCGCTCGATCGACCGAGCGGCGCAGGTTCCACTCGCGCGACACCCCCCGTGTCGCCCCGCACGCCGGGCATCCGCGACATTGAATTCCACCTCCGCAGTTTCCGCGTCCTCCGCCGCGCTCGACGCCCTCGTCGAGCGCACGTTCTCGCCCCCTCGCCCCGGAACCACGTTCGCGCTGCCGCCACTCGCGGGATCGTCGGACGCGCTGCTGATCGCGCGGCTGGCCCGGCGGGAAGTCGCCGCGGCGCAGTCCCGCGACGCGGCCTGCACGACCGACGCGGCCGGCGCCACCGGGCACGACGGCGCACGCGCTGCGACGCCCGCCGCCCCGGCCCCCCGGCGCGTTCTCGCCGTCGTCACCGCCGCCGCCGCCGACGCCGCGCGCCTGGCCGAGGAGGTCGCGTTCTTCGATCCCGGCCTCGCGATCCGTCTGCTGCCCGACTGGGAGACGCTGCCGTACGACGCGTTCTCCCCCCACCAGGACCTGATCTCCGAGCGGCTGGACGCGCTCTACGGCTTGCAGCAGGGCCACTGCGACGTGATCGTCTCCACGATCACGACCGCGCTTCACCGGCTCGCGCCGCCCGCGTTCCTCGCGTCGCACACGTTCTTCTTCGACAAGGGCCAGCGGCTCGACGAAGCGAAGCTGCGCGCGCAGCTCACCCTCGCCGGCTACGAGCACGTGAGCCAGGTGGTCAAGCCGGGCGAGTACAGCGTGCGCGGCGGGCTGATCGACCTCTTCCCGATGGGCGCGCAGCTGCCGTACCGGCTCGACCTCTTCGGCGACGAGGTGGAGTCGATCCGCACCTTCGACCCCGACTCGCAGCGCAGCCTGTACCCGATCGACCGCGTGCGCCTGCTGCCCGGGCGCGAGTTCCCCTGGGACGAGGCCGCGCGCGCCGCGTTCCGAGGGCGCTGGCGCGAGCGCTTCGAGGGCGACCCGTCGCGCAGCACGATCTACCGCGACGTCGGCAACGGCATCGCAAGTGCCGGCATCGAGTACTGGCTGCCGCTCTTTCACGACTCGACCGCGACGCTGTTCGACTACCTGCCCGGCGCTTCGCTGCTGCTCACGCACGGCGACGTCTCGTCGGCCGCACGCCAGTTCACTCAGGAGACCGCACAGCGCCACAAGTTCCTCGCGCACGACCCGGAGCGGCCGCTGCTGCGGCCCGACGAGAACTTCCTCACGGCGGACGACTTCTTCGTCGCGGCGCGGGCGTTCGGACGCTGGTCGATGGCGGCGCCCGGAGGATCGCGGGCCGACGAGGAAGCGGACGACGCGCCCGCCGGCGCAGGCACGACGAACATCCCGGGCAGCGGCGCGGCCGTCGAGGTGCCCGGGACCCAGCCCGGCACGCGAGCCGACACCCGGCCCGTTACCGCGCCGGGCGCCGCGGCCGGTGCCACGCGCCCCCGCCGCGAGCCGCTGGCCCGCGCCCTGCCCGACCTCGCGGTGAACCGCCGCGCCGAGCATCCGCTCGACAAGCTCGAGCGCTTCCTGCTCGACGCCCCCGGCCGCAAGCTGATCCTGGCCGAGTCCGCCGGCCGCCGAGAGACGCTGGTGCAGCTCTTCGCCGAGCACCGGCTGCTCGCCGGCGACGGCGCGAACCTGCCGCTCGTGGACGCGTGGGCGCCGTTCGCGGACGGCGACGCCGAGATCGCGCTCGGCATCGGCCCGCTCGCGGGCGGATTCGCGCTCGACGTCGCCGGCGTCTCGATCGTCACCGAGGCCGAGCTCTTCGCGGGCGTGGCCAGGCGCGGTGCGCGCGGCAGGCGCGAGGCGCAGACCAACGTCGACGCGATCATCCGCGACCTCTCCGAGCTGAAGGTCGGCGACCCCGTCGTCCACAGCCAGCACGGCATCGGCCGCTACGAGGGGCTGCTGACGCTCGACCTCGGCGACGGCCCCACCGAATTCCTGCACCTGACCTACGCGGGCAACTCCACGTTGTACGTGCCGGTGTCGCAGTTGCACGTGATCGGCCGCTACAGCGGCGCGAACCCGGAAGCCGCGCCCTTGCACACGCTCGGCTCCGGCCAGTGGGAGAAGGCGCGCCGCAAGGCCGCGCAGCAGGCGCGCGACACCGCGGCCGAGCTGCTGAACCTCTACGCGCGCCGCGCCGCCCGCCAGGGCCACGCGTTCCGCTTCCAGTCGTCGGACTACGAGGCGTTCGCCGAGGGCTTCGGCTTCGAGGAGACCCCCGACCAGCTCGCCGCGATCCACGCGGTGATCCAGGACATGGTCTCCGGCAAGCCCATGGACCGGCTCGTGTGCGGCGACGTCGGCTTCGGCAAGACCGAGGTCGCATTGCGTGCGGCGTTCATGGCGGTGGCCGACGGCCAGCAGGTGGCGGTGCTCACGCCCACGACGCTGCTCGCCGAGCAGCACTTCCAGACCTTCACCGACCGCTTCTCCAACTGGCCAGTGCGCCTGGCGGAGCTCTCGCGCTTCCGGTCGGGCAAGGAAGTCAAGGCGACCGTCGAGGCGCTGAACGCAGGCAAGCTCGACATCGTGATCGGCACCCACAAGCTGCTGTCGGCAGACGTGAAGTTCGCGCGCCTGGGCCTCGTGATCATCGACGAGGAGCACCGCTTCGGCGTGCGCCAGAAGGAGGCGCTGAAGAACCTGCGCGCCGAGGTCGACGTGCTCACGCTTACCGCCACGCCGATCCCGCGCACGCTCGCGATGAGCATGGAGGGCATCCGCGACTTCTCGGTGATCGCGACCGCACCGCGGAAGCGGCTGGCGATCAAGACCTTCGTGCGGCGCGAGTCCGACGGCACGATCCGCGAGGCGCTGTTGCGGGAACTGAAGCGCGGCGGGCAGGTCTACTTCCTGCACAACGAGGTCGAGACGATCCAGAATCGCCGCCAGGCGCTCGAGGCGCTCGTGCCCGAGGCGCGCATCGCGGTCGCGCACGGCCAGATGCCCGAGCGCGAGCTCGAGCGCGTGATGCGCGAGTTCCACCAGCAGCGCTGCAACGTGCTGCTGTGCACGACGATCATCGAGACCGGCATCGACGTGCCGAGCGCGAACACGATCGTGATGCACCGCGCCGACAAGTTCGGCCTGGCGCAGCTGCACCAGCTGCGCGGGCGTGTCGGCCGCTCGCACCACCAGGCGTACGCGTACCTGCTGATCCCGGGCGAAGACGCGATCACGAAGGACGCGGCCAAGCGCCTGGAAGCGATCCAGCTGATGGAGGAGCTCGGCTCGGGCTTCTACCTCGCGATGCACGACCTCGAGATCCGCGGCGCGGGCGAGGTGCTCGGCGACCAGCAGTCCGGCGACATGCAGGAGGTGGGCTTCGCGCTGTACAACGAGATGCTCGCGGAAGCCGTGAAGGCGCTCAAGGCGGGGCGCGAGCCCGATCTCTCCGCGCCGCTCGCGGCGACCACCGAGATCAACCTGCACCTGCCGGCGCTGCTGCCCGCCGACTACTGCCCCGACGTGCACGAGCGCCTGACGCTGTACAAGCGGCTGGCGAACTGCGTCGCGCTCGACGAAGTGGTCGCGATGCAGGAAGAGCTCGTCGACCGCTTCGGGCGCATGCCGGACGCGGCGCGTGCGCTGATCGAGACGCACCGCCTGCGGCTCCAGTCGCAGCCGCTGGGCATCGTGAAGATCGACGCGGCCTCCGAGGCGATCGCGATCCAGTTCTGCCCGAAGCCGCCGATTCCGCCGGAACGGATCATCCGCTTCATCCAGTCGCGCAAGGACGCACGGCTGGCGGGGCCGGACCGGCTGCGGCTGACGGTGGCGTCGGCGGACCTCGCGGCGCGGGTGCAGAGGATCCGGGAGGTGGTGAAGGCATTGTCGTGACGGCGGCCTGAGGCAGCGGGTGACCGCGGTCGGTTCGGGTCGCCTGCGTCGAACGCATCGGCCGTTCGGTCCGCTTGACGGATTCCGTATTGCGGATCACTTTTGTGGCATGATTCGATCATTCGCCTGTCCCGATACCGAGGCGCTCTTCCACAGCCGGGCAGTATCGCGGTTCCGCAATTTCGAGCGGGTGGCGCGCCGAAAACTTCTGCAGCTGCATGCTGTCACGGAACTGAGCAGCCTCCGGATTCCGCCCGGCAATCGCCTCGAGGCGCTCAAGGGCGATCGAAGAGGCCAGTACAGCGTTCGAATCAACGATCAGTGGCGGATCGGCTTCGTGTGGCGGGACGACGGCGCACACGAAGTCCGGATCATCGACTACCACTAGCAAAGCAAACTCGATGCCCAAGCTGCTCGACGAGATCCATCCCGGAGAGATCCTGCTGGAGGACTTCCTGAAGCCAATGAGCATCAGCGCACGGCAGCTCGCCGCCGACATCGACGTCTCGCCGAGCAGGATCAGCGATCTCGTCAACGGCAAGCGCCCGATCACCGCGGACACCGCGCTGCGCCTGGGCTTGTTCTTCGGCATGGAGCCCCGCTTCTGGCTCAATCTGCAATCGGAGTACGACATGCGAGTGGCCGAGCGCGCGCTGGGCGCGAAGATCGCGCGTCGGATTCGCGTGTACCAGCCCGAAACCGCCTAGGAAGCCGGGGCCCCGAGCTCGAAGCGAGGCGGTTCGCCCGCACGCGCATTCTCGACCGCCTCCCGAAGCCGGGTCCAGGCCGCTTCGAGATTCGCCCATCCCGCCTCGCTCAACCCATCGCCGAGCTCGAACCGCTCCCCCCTCACGCACAGCACCCACGCCGGCGGCGGCGCCCCGCCGACCGCGCGGTCGTACACCGCGAGCAGCGCCGCGGGCGTCAGCGCGTGCGTATGAGCACCCGGCGACTTTGCAGGACAGGCGCGCTCGAACCGGTACGGTGCCGGTGTCCCGGTTCCGGCGTCGACGAAGATCACGCACGCCCGACCCTGCAGGTCCAGGCAGTGCTCGATCTGCAGCTGGAAGTCCTCGATCAGCTCGACGTCGCCGGCGGCGCCGTCCGCCGCGAGGTGCTCGCGCAACCGCGCGATCAGCAACGGCCCGAGCGCGTCGTCGCCGCGGCTCGGGTTGCCCACCGCGAAAACGAGCACCGGGGCAACGCGTGACGTGCCCGCGGGTTCACCGCTCAAGCGTCGGGTCGTCACGTCGCTTCGACGCGTCGCGCCAGGCGGCCCTCACGCCCCCTCGCGCGACACCGATCCCTGCGCCGTGCGCACCATCGCGTCCAGCCGCTCGCCGTCCGGCCCCACCACCTCCACCGCCAGCGGCATCTGCCCGAGCGCGTGCGTCGCGCACGACAGGCACGGGTCGAAGGCACGGATCGCGACCTCGACGTGGTTGAGCAGCCCCTCGGTGAGCTTGCGCCCGTCGAGCTCGCGGCGCGCGACCTCGCGGATCGCCTCGTTCATCGCCTGGTTGTTGTGCGTGGTCGAGACGATGAGGTTGCACGCCTCGATCAGGTCGTCGTCGCCCACCTCGTAGTGGTGGATCAGCGTGCCGCGCGGCGCCTCGATGACGCCGATGCCGACGCGCCGCCGCGGTCCCTGGGCCATGAGCTCGCCCGCGAGGATGCGCTCGTCGTCGAGCAGCTCGCGCACCCGCTCGGCGGCGTGCAGCATCTCGATCATGCGCGCCCAGTGCGTCGCGAGCGGCGCGTGGATGGGCTTGCCGGCGCCGTGCGCGAGGAAGGCTTCGCGCGCGGCCTGCGCGCGCGGCGTGGGGATCCGCTCGCAGTTCTGCACGCGCGAGAGCGGGCCCACGCGGTACCAGCCGTCCTGCGGGCCCGCGTCCTTGAGGTACGGGAACTTCATGTAGCTCCACGGGCGCACCTCCTCTTCGAGGAGGTCGAGGTACGACTCGCCCGCCACCCCGTCGAACAGGATCGCACCGTCGGCGCCGCGCACGCGCAGCACGCCGTCGTAGAGGTCCATCCCGCCGTCGGGCGCCACCAGCGACATCGACTTCGAAGCGACGGTGCCGAAGCCGTCGTAGAGCGCCGGTGCCTGCAGGTGCATCGTGCGCGCGAGCCCGACCGCGGCCTCGCACCACGGCAGGATCCGGTCGCACTCGGCGGCGAGCACGTCGCGGTCCTCTCGCGAGACGACCTTGTTCACGCCCCCTGGCACCGAACCGGTGCCGTGGATGCGCTTGCCCGCCGTGACGCGGATCACTTCCTGGCCGAAGCGCCGGATCAGCACGCCCTGGCGCGCGATTTCCGGGTGCGCCGCCGCGACGCCGACGATGTTGCGCCGCGCGACGTCGCTGTCGAAGCCGAACAGCAGGTCCGGCGACGCGAGGTGGAAGAAGTGCAGCGCGTGCGACTGCACGATCTGCCCGTAGTGCATCAGCCGCCGTACCGCCTGCGCGGTCGGCGTCACCGGCCGTGCCCCCACGACGGCGTCGAGCGCCTTGCTCGCGGCCAGGTGGTGCGACACCGGGCAGATGCCGCACAGCCGCTGCACCATCACCGGTACTTCCCAGTACGGCCGGCCGCGGATGAAGCGCTCGAAGCCGCGGAACTCGACGATGTGAAGGCGCACCTGGTGCACGCGGCCGTCGTCGTCGAGCAGGATCGTGACCTTGCCGTGGCCCTCGACCCGGCTCACCGGGTCGATCACGACGCGGCGCAGCCGTTCGGGTTCTCGTGCGGTCTCGAGGTCGAAGCTCATCGTCGGCTCAATCGTAGTGCAGGCTCGCCGGCGCGGGGTGCGGCGCGCGTCCGTCGAGCAGGTCGGTCAGCGTCTGCCAGATCAGGTCCGCCGACGGCGGGCAGCCGGGGATGAAGCAGTCCACCCGGACGAGCTCGTGCACCGGGTACACCTTGTCCAGCGGCAGGGGCAGCTCGGGGTCGTTCGGCACGCCGCCGCCGCCGGCCAGGCCGGGCCGCGCGCGGTACACGTCCGCGAGCACCTCGATCACGGACAGGTGGTTGCGCTGCGCGGGCAGCCCTCCGTTGATCGCGCACGCGCCGATCGCGACCAGCGTGCGGCACTTCTGGCGGAACATCTGCAGCTGGTGCACGTTCTCGGCGTTGCACACGCCGCCCTCGACGATGCCGACGTCGCACTCGCCGAGCACCTTGATGTCGGTGAGCGGGGTGCGGTCGAAATCCACGCGCGCGGCGAGCGCGAGCAGCCGCTCGTCGATGTCGAGCAGGGACATGTGGCAGCCGAAGCAGCCCGCGAGCGAGACGGTGGCCACGCGGGGGCGGGCGGGTGTCGGAGCGGACATCACGCCTCCCCGCCGGTCGCCGAGATCGGGCGCACGTCGTACTCGCGCTCGCCGATCGGCCGCGCGAACCCCACGCCCTTCCTCAGGATCACGCCCACCGGGCAGACGTGCACCGCGCGGTCGCCCACGGTCACGTCGGTGTCGCCCAGCTTCCCGGACGCGGAGTTGACGATGAGGCGCGTGCGCGCGCCGCGCCCCGAGAGCGCGAAGACGTTCTTGCGGTCGACGTCGCGGCTCGCGCGAACGCACAGCGAGCACAGGATGCAGCGGTTGACGTCGAGCAGCAGGTCCGGGTGCGATGCGTCCACTGGACGGTCGGGGAAGAAGTGCTCGTAGTGCGTCGAAACCATGCCGAGGTCGTAGGCGGTGGCCTGCAGGCGGCAGCGCCCGCTCTTCTCGCACGACGGGCAGAAGTGGTTGCCCTCGACGAACAGCATCTGCACCAGCGCCCGGCGCTGCGCGTTGATCGCCTCGGTGTCGCTCTCGACCACCATGCCGTCGGCGGCGCGCATCGTGCACGACGAGGTCTCGCGGCCGTTCACGCTCACCGTGCACACCTTGCACGAGCCGTGCGGCGCGAGGTCCGGATGGAAGCACAGGTGCGGGATGTAGACGCCGGCGGCGTGCGCGGCCTGCAGGATCGTCTGGCCGTCCGCGAACGGGATCGCGGCGCCGTCCAGGGTGAAAGTGCCGCCCATGTCAGTCGAGTCCTCCATCTGCCGCGATGCCGCCGCGCATGTCAGTCGCTCTCGTCGTCCAGCGTGCCCAGATGCGCGCCGGCGTCGTCGCGCCCGGTCATCGCGCGCGCCGGTTCCAGCGCGCGGTCGAGATCGAACGCAGGGACGAATTCGCGGTTCACCAGCCGCCGCTCGTACGCCGGGCGGAAGCGCTCGATCGTGTCGAGCACCGGGTTGCACGCCGAGTGGCCCAGCCCGCAGTGGCTGAGCGACTGCAGCAGCCCGTTCAGCTGCTGGATCTCGCCGAAGTCGTACGGCGAGCCGCGCCCCTGGTGCAGCTTGTCCATCAGATTGCGAAGCAGCGTCGTGCCGACGCGGCACGGCGTGCAGAAGCCGCAGCTCTCGTGCGCGAAGAAGCGCACGTAGTTGCGCGCCACCTCGAACATGTCGCGGCGGTGGTCGAAGATCGTGAAGGCGCCCGCCGTGGGCACGTCCTCGAAGCCGATTCGGCGCCCGAATTCCTGCGTCGACAGGCACATGCCGGCCGGGCCGCCCACCTGCACCGCCTGCGTGTCGCGGGCGCCGGCGAACCCGAGCACGTCCGCGATCGTCGTGCCGAAGGCGACCTCGTAGACGCCGGGCCGGCGGCAGTCGCCGGCGATCGACAGCAGCTTGGTGCCGCTCGACTGCTCGGTGCCGCGCGCGCGGAAGGCGTCGACGCCGTCGAGCGCGATGAGCGCGGCGCACGCGAAGGTCTCGACGTTGTTGACCACGGTGGGGCGCCCCCGGTAGCCGTGCGTGACCGGGAACGGCGGGCGGTTGCGCGGCGTGCCGCGCTTGCCTTCGAGCGACTCGAGCAGCGCCGATTCCTCGCCGCACACGTAGGCGCCCGCGCCGACGTGGATCCTGACGTCGAATTCGAAGCCGTCGGGCCCGCCCGCCTGCGGCCCGAGCAGCCCCGCGTCGCGGCGGGCCTGCAGCTTCGCCTCGAGTGCATCGAGCAGGTAGCGGTACTCGCCGCGCAGGTAGATGAAGCCCTGGCGCGCGCCGACCACGTAGGCGCACACGGTCATGCCGTCGAGCACGAGATCGAAGCGCTCGGTGAGCAGCACGCGGTCCTTGAACGTGCCGGGCTCGCCCTCGTCGGCGTTGCACACGACGTAGCGCGCATCGCCCGGCGCGTCGCGGCACGCCTTCCACTTCGCGGCGGTCGCGAAGCCGGCCCCGCCACGCCCGCGCAGGCCGGCCGCGTCGACCTGGGCCAGCGCCGCGGCCTCGGCGTGAGCGAGCACCGCGTCGGCGCCGCGCGCGAAGGCCGCCGCGACCGCCGCGCCCGGCGCGGGCGGATCGCCCAGCAGCGGGCCGCGAAGATGAATGTTCGAGCTCACTTCGAAGTACTCGGCCGGCCAGTCCGACAGCGGAGCGCGGGCGCGCACGAGGGCGCCGATCGCGTCGATGCGCGCGGGCGTGAGCCGAGTCACCGCACGCTCGTTGACCAGCATCGCCGGCCCCTGGTCGCACATGCCGGTGCACGAGGTACGCCCGATCGAGACCAGCCCGTCCTGCGACACGCGTCCCGGGCGCGTCCAGAGGTCCCGGCACAGGCGCTGCATCAGCGCGCCGCTGCCGAGCATGTGGTCGGTGACGTTGTCGGAGAAGAGGATCCGGTAGCGGCCGTGCGGGCGCAGGTGCAGGAACGCGTAGAAGCTCGCCACGCCCTCGATCTTCGTGCGCGGGACGCGCAGCCGCGCGCAGAGATAGTCGACGGCGTCCGGGTGGACGTACCCGTAGTGCTCCTGCGCAAGACGGAGGATCTGCAGGAGGTTCAGCGGATTCGCGTCGAGGCGCTCGAGGATCGGATCGAGGTATGCTGCGTGCGACGCTAGGCTTGCCGACTGCATGCCCCGAGTCTGACGTCGATTGTGCACTGCGGCAAGCGTGATCCGCCCGACGGTTGAGCGTCGTGTCGAGGGTGGACTCGGCGCGACGCTCGAACCACGGAGGAATCGATTTGACCACCGCCCTCGCCTGCGTGCTGATCGCCGGCATCCTGCCGATCGTCTGCACCGGCATCGCCAAGGCCGGCGCGCGCGGCTACGACAACCACGACCCGCGCGGCTGGCTCGCGCGCCAGACCGGCTACCGTGCCCGTGCCAACGCCGCGCAGGCGAACTCGTTCGAGGCGTTCCCGCTGTTCGCGGCCGGGGTGCTGGCCGCGCAGTGGATGGCGGCGCCGCAGGCGCGTGTGGACGCGATCGCGATGGCGTTCATCGCGGCGCGCGTCGCGTACATCGGCTGCTTCCTGGCCGACGTCGCCATCGCGCGCAGTGCGGTGTGGATGGTGGGCTGGGGGTTGTCGATCGCGCTGTTCTTCACCGGATCGCGCTGACGGGACGCAGGCGGGCCCTCACGACTACGCGTCCCGCCCGCACGGCCAGCAAGGCCAGCACGGCCCGCCCGCACCGCCGCCCCCCGGCCGGCCGTCCACGGCGTGAGCCGCCGCCCCGGGCGGCCGATCTCAGGCGGCGCGCGGGACGCGCCCCGCGGCGCGGGTCAGGCCGATCACCGAGCGCTGGGCGCGACTGCCGCCCACACAGGCCGCGTCGCGCACGCAGCCGTCCAGCCCCGACGCGGCGGCGACCGGGTCGCCGTCGAGCAGCGCCCCGAGAGCCTCGCACCAGCGCACGTCGAGCGCGGCCCCCGCGTGCCCGCGATCGGCTGCCGACTGCATGCGCTCCCTGGACGCCGCCAGCGCGACGCGGTCGCCGTCGGCCGCGGCCAGCATCGCGAGGTGCAGTTCCCCGAACGCGTTCGAGCCGTTCGGAAAGTGCGCGCGTGCGTGATCGCGCGCCAGCGCCCACGGCAGTCCGCCGAGGCTGCGCAGCCCGAGCCGCCACAGGAGGCCGACGATGTCGGGCAGGCCCATGAACGGCGTGCCGCGCGGCAGGTATCCGGCGATCGGGCCGGACAGGCGCGCCAGCGCGGCGTCGGTCCGTCCGAGGTCGAGCTCGGCCAGGGCCGCGTGCCATTGCAGGTGGCCCCACATCAGGGCGTGGTCCGGGTAGGTGGGCAGCCATCCGTCGACGAACTCGACGAGCCGCGCGGGTTCCCCGAGCTCGTGCAGACCGTGCGCGACGACGTGCGCGTTGTGGCCGTTGCGGGGCCGGATCGCGATCGCAGCCAGCGCCATCGAGAGTCCCTCGTCGGCGGCCCCCGTCTCGATGCGCGCCCAGCCGCGCTGCATGAGCATCCACGGGAACGACGGCGCGTAGTGCGGAGCCAGCGACTCGACGAACGCCAGTCGCGCGTCTTCGTGATTCGCGTCGCCGCTGAACGCGTACAGCCCGTACGCGCCGAGCGCGGTCGACGCGGCGATCGCGTCGGTGGGATGCCGACGCGCGTGCTCCTGGACACGGCCGAGCGCGTCGGAGAGGCGGCCCTCGACCACCGCCGCCACCAGTTCGACGTGCGACTGCTCGCGCGGCGTCGCGGCGGACGCACCCGCGCGGGCGCTCGCGACCGCCGCCCGCGCCCGGGCGCTCTCGGCGCGACTCGCGAGCACGAGCGCACGCACTGCGTGCGCCAGGGCGAAATCCGGTGCTTCGCGCAGCGCGTCGTCCGCGTGCTCGAGGACGCCGGGCCAGGCGTGCAGGTACGCGTCGGCGGCACGCGCGTAGGCCGCCGCCGCCGACGCCGACGTGCACGAGAGGGGGTTGCCCAGAGCGTCCTGCATCGCCGACTCCTCGCAAGGGTGGGCGCCGTCGCGCCGCACGCGCGCCGGACGATTGCAATGTAACCTGCGCAGGGGCCGGCCGGGCCGCGTGGTCAGGGTTTGCTCAGCGGGCGGTGCCCAGCACCGCGGCGACGTCCAGCGGGCGCGTGATGTCCGCGCCGCCCAGCACGCGCTCGACGATCGCGGTCAGCTGTTCCGCCGCGCCCGCGCTCAGCCCGCCCCCCGGGTGGCGCACGCGCGCATTCGCGATCAGCCCGCGACGGCGCAGTACCTCCTTGCGCACCGCGACGCCGGGTTGCTGCTCGAACACGATCAGCGGCAGGAAGTGGTGCCAGATGCGCCAGGCCAGCGCGCGGTCGCCGGCTTCCCACGCGGCGACGTGCGCCTGCAGCACTTCGGGGAACGCGAAGCCGGTGTTGTAGCCGCGCGAGCCCTTCTCGAGGTCGAAGTGGCCGTAGAGCGCGCCCAGCCCGGTGAGCATCGGCACCGGCCGGCCCATCGCGGCGGCGAGCGCCTCGATCTTCACGGGCGACGGCACCGCCTCGGCCTTCACGCACGCGATCGACGGGTTCTCGGCGACGATCTTCGCGATCAGCGGCACGCTCATGTGAACGCCCGTGGACGCCGGGTGGTCCTGCAGCACCACCGGCACGGGAGAGCCCGCGCACACCCGGCCGAAATACTCGGCGACCCGCGCGTCGCCGGGCACCGGCTCCGCCGACGGCGCCACCATCACCGCGTGCGCGCCCAGGCCGGCCGCGGCGCGCGCGAGCTCGATCGTCGCTCGCGTTCCGGGGTGCGAGACGCCGACGATCACGGTCATGCGCGCGCCCACCGCCCGAACCGCGGTGCGCACGACGGCGTCGCGCTCGGCGTCGCTCATCCGGTTCGCCTCGCCGAGCACGCCGAGCACCGTCACGCCCTGCACGCCGATGCTCGCGGCGAACTCGAGCATCCGGTGCATCGACGCCTCGTCGAAACGCTCGTCGTCGTCGAAGGGCGTGGCCAGGATCGGATAGACGCCGCGGAAATCGATCATCGTTCGGTCCTCGTCGGAGCGCGCGGCCCTCAGTCAGGCGACACCATCGTGCCGGCCAGGTCATAGTCGTCGCTCGACGTGATGCGCACGTCGACGAAATCGCCGATCGGCAGCCGTCCGGTGCCGGTGAAGCGCACCACGCCGTCGATCTCGGGCGCGTCCATCATCGTGCGGCCCACGGCGACGCCGTCGTCGATCCCGTCGACGAGCACGCGCATCGTGCGGCCGACGAAGCGCTTCAGGCGCCGGGCGCTGATCGCCGCCTGCACCTGCATGAACCGCGCACGCCGCTCCTCGCGCACCTCGTCCGGCACCTGCCCCGGCAGCGCGTTCGCGCTCGCGCCGTCCACCGGCGAGTACGCGAAGCAGCCGACGCGGTCGAGCTCGGCTTCGCGAAGGAATTCCAGCAGGTGCTCGAATTCGGCTTCGGTCTCGCCGGGGAATCCGGCGATGAACGTGCTGCGGATCGTGATGTCGGGCACCGCCGCGCGCCACGCACGGATGCGCTCGATGTTCCGCTCGCCCGACGCGGGCCGCTTCATCGCGCGCAGCACCCGCGGGTGCGAGTGCTGGAACGGGACGTCCAGGTATGGCAGAACGCGCCCCTCGGCCATCAGCGGCAGGACGTCGTCGACGTGCGCATACGGGTACACGTAGTGAAGGCGCACCCAGGGCCCGATCGCGCCGAGCTCCCGGGCGAGCTCGAGCAGGCGCGTGCGCACCGGGCGGCCGTCGACGAAGCCGGTGCGGTAGCGTACGTCGACGCCGTACGCCGACGTGTCCTGCGAAATGACCAGCAGTTCCTTCACGCCGGAGCGCGCCAGCGCCTGCGCCTCGCGCAATACGTCGCCGATCGGACGGCTGACGAGATCGCCGCGCATCGACGGGATGATGCAGAACGCGCAGCGGTGGTTGCAGCCTTCGGAGATCTTCAGGTACGCGTAGTGGCGCGGAGTGAGCTTGACGCCGGCGTCGGGGACGAGGTCGGTGAACGGGTCGTGGGGGCGCGGAAGATGCGCGTGCACGCGATCGAGCACCTCGTCGGCCGCGTGCGGCCCGGTGACGGCGAGCACCTTCGGGTGCACGCGCGCGACCATCGAGCCGCCGTCGGCGTCGCGGCGCGCGCCCAGGCAGCCGGTGACGATGACCTTGCCGTTCTCCGCGAGCGCCTCGCCGATCGCGTCCAGCGACTCCGCGACCGCGTCGTCGATGAAGCCGCAGGTATTGACGACGACCAGGTCCGAATCCTGGTAGTTCGGCGCGATTTCGTAGCCCTCGGCGCGCAGCCGCGTGACGATGACCTCGGAGTCGACCAGCGCCTTGGGGCACCCGAGCGAAACGAAGCCGACCTTCGGCGCGGCCGGGGCGCGCGGCTTGCGCGGACGGGAGCTTGCTGGGGGCGTGGCGGACTTGCTCATCTCGAAGAAGAACGCCGCCTCGAGGGCGGCGTCGCGCGGGCTCGCGAATGCGCGATTCTAGCGTGCCGCGCTACTTCTTCTCAGGTGCCGCCGGCTGCCCGCCCGGGAACGGGAAGGTCTGGAACATGCTGCGCGCCTGCTGCTGCATCTGCTCCTGCATCTGCACGAACAGGTTCTTGCTCTGCTCGATGTAGTTGCCCATCATCGACTGGATCATCGGCGTCTGAACCGCCATGAACTGCGCCCACAGCTCCGGGCTGGGCAGGCCCTTGGCGTCGTAGAACGCCTTCGACTGATCCTGCATCTTGCCCTGGATCTCGACGAAGGCCTGCATCGTCTTCTCCAGGTAAGAGCCCATCATTCCCTGCATCGCGTGCCCGTAGAAGCGGATGATCTGGGCGAGCATCACCGAGGAGAACAGCGGCGCGCCGCCGGCTTCCTCCTCCAGGATGATCTGCAGCAGGATGCTGCGGGTGAGGTCCTCGTTCGACTTGGCGTCGGCGACGCGGAAGTCCTCGTTCTCGAGCACCAGCTGCTTGACGTCCGCGAGCGTGATGTAGGCGCTCGTCTGGGTGTCGTAGAGGCGGCGATTCGGGTACTTCTTGATCAGACGGGTCGCGTTGGCCATCGAAGCTGTCTCCTGCCCTGTGTGTGTCCGTGCTGCCCACGACGAGTGTACCCGCATCGCTCGCCGGGACCTCCGTGCACTCGGGCGGACCGCCCTGTGGCCGGGCGATTCCGCCTTCTCTCCCACGGCCGGGCCTGCGGGCCCGGCCGGTGAGCGCGGCGCCGGCCATGGCCGGCGAAACCCCGCGCTCACCCCATGTGCAATCCGCCGTTGCAGGCAAAGTCGGCGCCGGTGGTGAATCCGGCGTCGTCGGTCGTGAGCCAGCCGCAGATCGAGCCGATCTCCTCGGCCTTGCCCAGTCGCTTGACCGGGATCGACTGGATGATCTTCTCGCGCACGTCCTCGCGCACCGCCATCACCATGTCGGTCGCGATGTAGCCGGGCGACACCGTGTTCACGGTGACGCCCTTGCTCGCGACCTCCTGCGCCAGCGCCATGCAGAAGCCGTGCATGCCGGCCTTCGCCGCCGAATAGTTGGTCTGCCCGAACTGCCCCTTCTGGCCGTTCACCGACGAGATGTTGATGATCCGGCCCCAGCCCTGGTCGAGCATGCCGTCGATCACCTGCTTCGTGACGTTGAACAGCGAGTTCAGGTTCGTGTCGATGACTGCTTTCCAGTCGTCGACGCTCATGCGGCGGAAGACGCCGTCGCGCGTGATGCCGGCGTTGTTGACCAGGATGTCGACATTGCCGTGCTCGGCCTTCACCTTGTCGAACGCCGCCTTGGTCGAGTCCCAGTCGGACACGTTGCCCACGGAGGTCGTGAACGTGTAGCCGTCGGCCTTCTGTTCGGCGATCCACTTCGCGAAATCGCGGGTCGGCCCGCAGCCCGCGACCACGGTGTACCCCATGTCGTGGAACTTGCGGCAGATCGCCGTCCCGATCCCTCCCATGCCACCGGTCACGTACGCCACTTTCTTGCTCATATCGCCCTCTTCGGTTGGTGCTTCGTTTCCGGTTCGACCGGTTCTCCGTCGTCAGTCCGCGCGCTGCTTCACGTAGCTGCCCGGCGCGGGCTCGATCGGTTCGTGCCTGCGGCTGCCCGGCCCGCGCGGCGCCGCCTTCATCGGTCCGCGGAACGGCGCGAGCCACGCGGACCACTCTTTCCACCAGCTGCCCGGATGCTCGGTCGCGTGCTCGAGCCACGCGTCCGGGGTGCCGGCGGGCACGCCGCCGGTCCAGTAGCTGCGCTTGTTCGCCGACGGCGGGTTGATCGCGCCCGCGATGTGCCCGCTCGCGCCGAGCACGAACCTCACCGGCCCGGAGAGCGCCTTCGCGGTCGCGAACGCGGCCTTCCAGGGAACGATGTGGTCTTCACGCGCGCCGAACACGAAGGTCGGCAGCGCGATGCGCCTGAGGTCGACCTTCTCGCCGAGGCTCTCGAGCCGGTTGGCGACGACGAGCTCGTTGTGCAGGTACATGTGCCGCAGGTACCAGCAGTACATCGGTCCCGGCAGGTTCGTGCTGTCGCTGTTCCAGTAGAGCAGATCGAACGCCGGCGGGCGCTCGCCCTTGAGGTAGTTGGCGACGTAGTAGTTCCAGACGAGGTCGTTCGGGCGCAGGAACGAGAACGTCGTCGCGAGGTCCTTGCCGGACAGCAGTCCGCCCGCGCCGATCGACTGCTCGCGCAGCGCGACCGAGGCCTCGTCGATGAACACGCCGAGCACGCCGGGTTCGTCGAAGTCGAGCAGCGACGTCATCATCGTGAGCGCGGCCACCGGCCGCTCGCCGCGCGCCGCCAGCGCCGCGAGCGCCGTCGCGAGGATCGTTCCCCCGACGCAGAAGCCCAGCGCGTTGATCGTGTCGGAGCCCGAGATCTCGCGCACGACCCGGATCGGCTCGACGATGCCCTGCTTCAGGTAGTCGTCCCACGTCAGGTGGCCCTGGTCGGGCCCGACGTTGCGCCACGACACCATGAAGACCGTGTGGCCCTGCGCGGCCGCGTACGCGACCAGCGAGTTCTCGGGCTGCAGGTCCATGATGTAGAACTTGTTGATGCACGGCGGCACCAGCATCAGCGGCCGCGAGCCGACCTGCGGCGTCGTCGGCGCGTACTGGATCAGCTGCACCAGCTCGTTCTGGTAGACCACCGCGCCCGGCGTCGTCGCGACGTTGCGCCCGACCTCGAACGCGGCTTCGTCGGTCTGCGAGATCCTGCCGCGCCGGACGTCGCCGACGAGGTTCTCGATCCCCCGGCGCAGGCTCTCGCCCTGCGTCTCGAGCAGCCGGCGCTGCGCTTCGGGATTGGTCGCGAGGAAGTTCGCGGGCGAGAGCATGTCGACGAGCTGCTGGGTCGCGAATCGCACCCGCTCGCGGGCATGGCGCTCGCCCTCGACCGACGCGGCCATCTTCTGCAGGAATTCGGCATTGAGCAGGTAGAGCGCGGCGGTCCAGGCGAAGGGGCCGTTGTCGCGCCAGGCCTCGTTCGCGAAGCGCTTGTCGGCGAGCTCCGGGGCGGTGCGCCCCGCGGCCGCCTCGATCAGCTTCTGCCAGCGCTGCAGGTACTCCGACTGCAGCTGCGCGAGCCGGGCCGGCGGGATCGACACCGGGGGCGCGGCGGCGAACACGTCGGGAAGCGGCATCGCGCCAGCCCCCCGCGCGGCGCCCGTGCCGGCGCCTGAGGCCGTACCCGAACCCGCCGCGGCCGCTGCGCGTTCGAGCACGGTGGAGTCGTCGGCCACGCGACGCGCGCGTGCGCGCGCCGCCGGCCTGCCGCGCGGCGCCTTCGATGCCGGCCCGCGGCCGGAACGCCCGGTCGCCCTGGACGCCTTGGCGCTCGTCATGTCTCCCCCGATCGATCCGGACTTCGCGCCGAGCGTCGCCGCGCCCTTGCGAGTCCCGCCAGCATCCCCCTGCAACGCCCGATCATTATGCCCCGCGATTCGATCCGCGCACAATATTGGCCATCGCTTGCGCGGACCTTACGTGCCCGAGCTCGAATGTACGACGGCGCACGCGTTCGGCACCGTTCCCGACGCGCCGCGCGACATCGGGGTTGTCCCCAATCGGCACGCGTTCCGCGCGTCAGGCGCCCGGCCGCGTCGCGCCGTCGATCCAGATCAGGGACGCCATCCTGCCGGTGACCCGGTCGCGCCGGAACGAGTAGAAGCGTTCGGCGTCCGAGTACGTGCACTCGCCGCCGCCGTGAACGTCGACGACGCCGCACGCGCCGAGACGCTGTCGCGCGAGTTCGAAGAGATCCGCGAAGTGCTTGCCGGGTGCGGGCCCCGGCGCGAACGCCCGGCGCGCCGACGGCCGGGCGTCGGCGAACGCGTGCAGGACGTCGTCGCCGACCTCGAAGTGCCCGGGCCCGATCGCGGGACCGAGCCACGCGACCCAGTGCGTCGCGCCCTCGACCCGCCGCGCGAGCCGCTCGAGCGTGCGCTCGACGATGCCGGCGGAGAGTCCGCGCCAGCCGGCGTGCGCGATCCCGACCGCACGCCCGTCGCGATCGGCGATCAGCACCGGCAGGCAATCCGCGGTGAGCACCGCCAGCACGACGCCGGGAGTCGCGCTCACCGCGGCGTCGGCGCGCGGCGGGATCCCCGCGCCGGGAACGTGATCGGCGTCGACGACCTCGGTGCCATGCACCTGGTCGAGCCAGTGCGGCTCCGACGGCAGCCACGCTCGCAGGCGCGCGCGATTGAGCGCGACGTCGCCCGGCGCGTCGCCGCACGCGGCGCCGAGATTGAACCCGCCGCGCGCGCCGCCCGCCAAGCCGTGAGGGCCGCGGCTCACGCCGCCGCGGCGAGAGGTGCACAGCGCGCGCACCGGGCCCGCGAGCGTCCAGTCGGGCACGATCACGCCGCCGCGCTCGCGCTCAGGTTCGGATTCGGGCATCGAGGTCATCGCACACGCTTCGGAGATCCAGTCCCAGCGATTGTGCCAGCGCCCGAAGATCCGCCGGCGGGACGCTGACCCAGCGGCGCGCGCCGCCGTCGGCCGGGTGCGCGAGCGCGAGGCGCCACGCGTGCAGCGCCTGGCGCGCGATCAGCGTCGTGCGACCGCCGTAGAGCGCGTCTCCCAGCAGCGGGTGCCCCAGGTGGCGCATGTGCACGCGGATCTGGTGCGTGCGGCCGGTCTCGAGCCGGCACTCGACGAGCGAGACGTCGCCGTCCGCGCTGCCGGCGACCGCGATCCGCGTGAAGTGCGTGCGCGCGAGCCGCCCGGCGTCGGCGCCGACCACCGCCATTCGGGTGCGCTGCAGCGGATCGCGTCCGATCGGCGCGTCGACGCACCCGGCGTCGGGCGCCCGCCCGTGCACGAGCGCCAGGTAGCGGCGCGAGACCGTGCGCCGCGACAGCTGCCCGACCAGCGAGGCCAGCGACGCCTCGCTGCACGCGACGACCACCAGCCCGCTGGTGTCCTTGTCGAGCCGGTGGACGATGCCGGCGCGCGGGAGCGCCGCGAGCGCGGGGCGGTGGTGCAGGAGCCCGTTGAGCAGCGTGCCGCGCCAGTTGCCCGCCCCCGGGTGCATCACGAGGCCGGCGGGCTTGTCGATCACGACGAGGTCGGCGTCCTCGTCGACGATCGCCAGCGGCACGTCGTCGGGCTCGAACGCGCGATCCGCGTCGCGCGGCAGGGGCTGCACGTGGAGGCGCTCGATGCCCGACAGCCGCGTGCTGCGGGTGAGCGGGCGCTCGTCGCACCAGACCGCACCGAGCGCGATCCAGTGCTGGATCCGCGAGCGGGACGCCCCGGCGACCCGGCCGGCGAGCGCGGCGGCGAGGAATCGATCGAGGCGCTCGCCCGCGCCGGCGCGAGCGTCGAGCTCGATCGCGGGCACGCCGTCCGCGACCGCGTCGGCCGCGTCCGCGAGGCCGTCGTCGGGCTCCGGGACCTGCGTGCCCCCTTCGCTATAATCGTGTCGACTCAGGGAAAACTCGCGATGCGATCGATGACACCGTGGATGACGTGGGCGCACCGGCTCGCCGTGGCGCTGGCGGTGCTCGTGCTCGCCGCCTGCGGGGCGCCCGAGGTTCGAGACCCGACGCTCGGCTGGACGGCGGAGAAATTATATGCAGACGCCAAGGAGGAGATGGAGGCCGGACGCTGGGGCACCGCCGTCAAGCAGCTCGAGAAGATCGAGTCGCGCTATCCGTTCGGGCGCTGGGCGCAGCAGGCGCAGATCGACATCGCCTACGTGCACTACAAGGAAAACGACCGCGCGCTCGCGCTGGCCGCGACCGATCGCTTCCTCAAGCTCTACCCGAGCCACCCGGCGCTCGACTACGTCTACTACCTGCGCGGGCTGATCAATTTCAACGAGCAGCAGGGCTGGCTCGCGAGCCTGGGCGGACAGGATCTCTCCGAGCGTGACCTGCAGGCCGCGCGCGAGGCGTTCGACGCTTTCAAGGAGGTCGTCGCCCGCTTCCCCGAAAGCCGCTACGCGCCGGATGCCGAGGCCCGGATGAAGTACCTCGTCAACGCGATGGCGTCCGGCGAAGTCCACATCGCGCGCTACTATTTCCGGCGCGGCGCCTACGTCGCGGCCGCGAATCGCGCGCAGGGCGCGATCCGGCAGTATCCGCAGGCGCCGGCGATCGAGGAAGCGCTCTACCTCCTGATGGCGTCCTACGACAAGCTCGGTCTCGACGAACTCCGCGGCGACACCGAGCGCGTGCTGCGGCGCAATTTCCCGAGCAGCCGCTACCTTTCGCTGGAGGCCGCCGCCGAGCGGCGCTGGTGGCAGGTCTGGCGCTGAGCGGCGCCGGTCACGCGCTCTCGCGGGCGGCGGCGTCGTCGGCGCGCGCGACGAATGCGAGCACCTCCTCGAGCGAGCGCGTGCGCCTGAACGGCGGCAGGCTTCGCAGCAGCGTGCGTCCATAGGGCTTGTCGGCGAGCCGGACGTCGCACACCATCAGCACGCCGTGGTCGCGCTCGGAGCGGATCAGCCGCCCCGCGCCCTGCTTGAGCGCCATCGCGGCGGCGGTGAGCTGCAGAGTGCGGAACGGGTCTTCGCCGGCGCGCCGCGCGGCGTCGCTGCGCGCGCGCAGCACCGGGTCGTCGGGCGGCGCGAAAGGCAGCTTGTCGATGACGACGAGCGAGAGCTGCTGGCCGGGAACGTCGACACCTTCCCAGAAGCTCGCGCTGCCGATCAGCACCGGCGCGGATTCGCGCCGGAATCGCTCCAGCAGTTCGGCCCGCGAGCCCTCGCCCTGAACGAGCAGGTGCATCGGCATCGGCGCGTGCGCCAGCGCGTCGCGCATCCGCGTCGCGAGCTGCTCGACCATCCGCAGCGTCGTGCACAGCACGAACGCGCGCCCGCGATTGGCGCACACCAGCGGCCAGCTCGCTTCGAACACGCGCCGGGCGAAGTCGGGCCCCGACGGCTCGCCGAGCCCTTGCGGCACGTACAGCAGCGCCTGCGACGCGAAGTCGAAGGGGCTCGGCCACACCAGCCTGCGTGCATCGTCGAGCCCGATCGCACGCGCGAAATGATCGAGCGCGCCGCCCACCGCCAGCGTCGCGGAGACGAACACCCACGCGCGCGGCCGCGCGTCGCGGTGTCGACGGAACACCCGCGCGACCGACAGCGGCGTGGCGTGCAGCGTCACGCCCGACGCGTGAACCTCGGCCCACACGACGGTGTCGCCGGGGCCTTCGGCATCGGGAGCGCTCGCGATCGCGCCGCCCGCATCACCTGCGCCGCCCGCATCACCTGCGCCGCCCGCATCACCTGCGCCGCCCGCATCACCTGCGCCGCCTGCGCCGCCCGCGCCGCCCGCATCGCCCGCATCGCCCGCATCGCCGCCGGCGGCGGTCGCGCCGTCCCCGCACGCCGCCGCGAGCCAGCGCCGCATCAGCAGCACGAGCTCAGCCCCGCGCAACGCGCAGCGCTGGACTTCCCGGCCACGTTCGGCGGCACGGTCGAGCACGCCGCGGACGGACTCGACCGAATCGACGCACGAACGCAGCGCCGCGACCAGCGCCGGGCGCGCGCACGCCGCCGCGGCGTCGATGCGTCCCGGCGACCCGGTCTGCAGGCGCAGCGCTCGCACGCTCTGCTCGAGCGCGCGCGACAGCGAGATCCAGTCGGCGGCGTCAGCGGCCTCCGCGAGCCCCGCGCGCATGAGGTCGCGCGCGAACTCGACTAGCTGGCGCGTCGAGACCGACTGCCCGAAGAACTGCGTCGCCACCTCGGGCAGCTGGTGCGCCTCGTCGAAGATCAGCGTGTCCGTGGTCGGCAGCAGCTCCGACACCCCTTCGTCGCGCAGCGCGAGGTCCGCGCACAGCAGATGGTGGTTGACGACGATGACGTCGGCGCGCTGCGCGGCCTGGCGCGCCTTGAAGACGAAGCAACGCGCCAGCTCCGGGCATTCCTGGCCGAGGCAGTTCTCGCGCGTCGAGGTGGCCATCGACCACGCGGGGGCCTCCTCGCCGACGCTCTCGAGCTCGGCGCGGTCGCCGCTGTCGGTGATCACCGCGAAGCGCTCGATGCGGCGCAGGTCGGCGATGTCCTCGCGGCGCGCGAACCGCCCCTCGGCGAGGTTTCGCTTCAGGTGCAGCCAGCAGACGTAGTTCGAGCGCCCCTTGAGGAGCGCGACGTCCGCCCGCACGCCGAGCGCGCGTGCGATCTCGGGGACGTCGCGCGCGTAGAGCTGGTCCTGGAGGTTGCGCGTGCCGGTGGAGACCAGGACCCGCCCGCCCGACAGCAGCGCGGGCACCAGGTACGCGAAGGTCTTGCCGGTGCCGGTGCCGGCTTCGGCGATCAGCGCGGCGCAGTCGGCGATCGCGTCGGCAATGGCGCGCCCGAGGCCGAGCTGGCCCTCGCGCACCACGTATCCGGCGTGCTCGCGGGCCAGCTCACCGTCCGGCCCCAGGGCCCGGACGACCGCATCGGCCAGCGGCGCGCCCCCGCCGTCAGCGGGGGCCAACGCGCGTGCGGCGAACGAAATGCGGTCGCACCGAACCTCGCGCGGTCACGCCGGGACGTCGGGCACCAGCTGCATCTGAAGCAGCATGATGGTGTCCTTGATCTGGAGCTTCCGCTTCTTCAGCCGCCGCAATTGCAGCTCGTCGAAGTGGGACTGCTCGCCGATCGCATTGATCATCGCGTCGAGCCCGCGATGCTCGAGATGCAGTTCCGCGATACGCCGCTTGATGGCTTCCATATCTCTCATGGTCGAGTGTCGGCCGCCGGCGGATGAGCGGCCGTATGGTCGGGATTCACCGATGAAATAATAGTCCGCACGATGCGAGAGGTACAGTCCGACGCGCAGCTTCGGCTGCTCGGTTGCACCGCCCAGCACCGCGGCGATCGTGCGGAGCAGCAGGACCGGGTCGCTGTCCTGGCTTCGGCCCGGGCGCCCCGCTGCGCGCTGGGAGTGCTCGCCGACGGTGTCGGGGGCTGCGCCGGCGGGGCGCTGGCCGCCGAGAACGTCGTGCGCACGAGCGCCCGCCGCTTCGACGACTTCGCCCCCGGCGACGACGCCGGCGCCTTCTTCCTGGGCCTGGTCGACGAGCTCAACACGGTGCTGCACGTCGCCGGCGCGACCGCCGGCCTGAGCCCGCACAGCACCTTCGCCGCGATCCTGGTGCAGCCGGATCGGGTCGACTGGTGCCACGTGGGCGACAGCCGCGTTTACCACGTCCGGGACGGACGGCTATTGCACTGCACCATCGACCATTCGGTCGCCGGATCCCTCGGCAAGACCCTGGACGGCGCGGGGGTGCTTCACCCCGCCGGCTTCGCCGCCGGAACGCTCACGGACGCGCTCGGAACACGCCGCGCACCCCACGCCACGCTGGGCGGCATGCGCGAGCCGCGTGCCGGCGACACCTTCCTGCTGTGCTCGGACGGATTGTGGAACCCGCTTGCGCCCGACGAGATCGCCCGCGAGCTCGCCGGCCGCGCGCCGCGCGCCGCCGCCGAGCGCCTGGTCGAGACCGCGCGCGCGCGGGCCGGCGGACGCGGCGACAACTGTTCGCTCGTCCTGCTGAGCGTCACTTCGACGCCGGCGGCGACGGCTGGGCATCCTGCCGCCTCTGCGCCGCTTCGGCCCGCTCCTTCTGACGACGGATCCGCTCGCGCTCGCGCGCCTCGTGCTGCCTGAGCTTTTCCGCGTACGCGGCGGAGTTCGCGCTCGCCTGCGCGGCTCGGCGCTCGGCTTCCCGGCGCCGGGCCTCGTTCGCCGCGTTCCTCTCCTGCTGCTGGCGCTCGCGCTCGCCCGCCTGCGCAGCGCGCGCGGCATCGTCTTCGGCACGCTGCCGGGCCTGCGCCTGGGCTTCGCGCACGTGCGCTTCGCGAGACTGTGCCGAAGCCTCGCGGCGCTCCGTGTCCCGGGCCTGGGCACGCGCGCGCTCGTCGGCACGGGCCGCCTCCTGTTCGCTCGTGCGGCGGGCGTCGGCCGCCCGCAGCACGGCCCGCGCGGCGATCTCGATCTCCCGGATGCGCTTTTCCGCCGCGCGTCGTTCGGCCGACAGGTCCGCGAGGCAGGCGTTGACCAGCACCCGGTCGTAACACTCGCGCTCGCGCGCGTTCCAGCGCCGCCCGAGGATCTCGCGCTCGCGGGCCGCGGCGTCGAGCGCCTCGTTCGCGTGCGCGACGTCGCGCAGGCGCCCGGCGTCGAATTCCGCGAGCGGCAGCGGAGCCGGCGCGCACTGCGCACCGGGCGAGACCAGCGCCGCGCAGACGCCCAGTGCCAGCAGGCCCACCCGAAAAAGGCGCAGGCCCGCCGCGCCCGGCCCGGGGCCGGCCGACGACGCGCGGACGGGACTCCGGGTCACGACGGCCGGTCCGCGCGCGGCGAAAGGGGATCGGCGGCGGTACCGGCCGCGCCGACCTCACCGGCGGCTGCGGCGGCAGCGGCGGCTGCGTCCGCGCCCGCTCCGTCCCTCGCGAACGCGCCCGGGAAATACCGGCGCGTGAGGTCGCTCGCGTGGATCGGCGGAGCCGCGTCGACGTGGGGCCGGAAGCGCCGCCACTCACGCACCCAGAAGACGTCGTCGCACAGCGTGCGCATGGCGATCGTCTCGCGGTCCCCGATCAGCGCCCCCTGCACGCGCAGGCCGAGCGCGGACTTCGCGCGCTCGAGCCGCTCGCGCAACGCCGGCGGCGCGCCGAACTCGCCGTCGGTCGCGATCAGGAGGTCGGCCTCGCGCCACTGCTTCGTCGCGACCGCGTCGATCGCGCGCTCGAACGGCTCGCAGACGTCGGTCCCGCCGTGGAAGCTCTCGCCGAGGAAGCGCGCGACCGCGAGCACGCCGTCGAGCCGCAGCGAGAGGTCGAGCACCGCGAGGTCGCCCGGCCCGCTGAACGCGTAGAGCATGCACGCGCGGCGCTCGGCCGCCGCCACCCGCATCGCCTCGAGGACCACGGCCTTCGCGATCAGTTCGGGGGCGCCCGACATCGACGACGAGGTGTCGACGCACAGGATCATCGGACCCGCGACCGTCACCGGACGCGGACGGGGCGCCGGCGCGCGCGGCGGTCCGGGCTCGCGCACCCACGTCGTCTCGCGCCAGAACTGGCGATGCTGGTAGGTGAGCAGCGTCTGCTCCGCGAGCTTCGCCGCGAGCAGACGCCGCCGCCGGCGCAGCAGGATCGCCTCGCTCGCGAGCATGCGGCCGAAGTCCCCGGAGCGCCGGATGCCCTCGGTCTCGAGGGGAACGCCCGGCATCTCGACGTCGCGCGTGCGCCTCACCCACTCGGGCTCGGCCGGGCCGGCCTGCGTGCCGGCGACCTCGGTGAGCGCCTCGTCGGGAACCGGCCGCGCGCGCCCGAGACGGCGAATCACCGCGGCGAGCCCCGGCAGGTGCGCGATGCGCTCGCGCGCCGCGAGCACGCCCTGCCACGACTCGGACTGCAGCAGCCCGCGGATCTCGCTCCAGCGCGCGAAGTTGGCGACGCCGTCGAGCGACTCGAACACGCGCAGGATCTCGCGCAGCGACTCGTTGCGCTCCTCCCAGTCGCCGGCGAACTCGCGGGCACAGTGCTCGATCGCACCCGCACGGGGCATCCTCGCTTCGAACCACGCGATGCGGTCCAGGTGCCAGAGCAGGCTGCGCAGCACCTGCTCGGTCACCTCCTCGTGGGCGCGCGCGAGCGCCGCGAGCCCGAGCGCGTCGCACGGCGCGCGAAAAGCCGCGCGTACCTGTGCGTCGGGCCAGGCGTCGGCGTCCTCGAACGGCGGCGCGCCGGCGAGCAGCCGCGCGCGCATGCGATCGAGCGCCGCGAGCCGCTCGACCGGCTCGCCCTGGGTGTTCACGATCGCGGGCAGCCACAGCCGCCGCCCGAGGCGATCGAGCGGCGCGAACCGCGCTTCGAGCGCGCGCGGATCGAAGCCGGCGTTCACGCGACGACCTCGACCGGTTCCGGCGGGATCCCGTCGTCGACGTCGGCCAGCGGGAGCGCCGCGTATTCGTCGCGCACCCGCTGCAGGTCCGCGCGCTGCGCGAGCACCTTCGCGAGGTTGGACGCGAAGGTCGCTCGCACCCGATCGCGGAACGGCGCCGCCACCCAGAGGTTCGCGGCCAGCGCCGCGACGACGGCGTCCGACTGCCGGTTCGCATCCGCCGCGAACGCGTCGACCCGCGCGAGCACCGCGTCGATCTGCGCCATGCGCGCCCGGATGTGGGTCGCGCTGAAGCGCTTGCGCCGGCTGAATGCGGACATCCGCGGCGCGGCGCCCGACATCGCGTCGGCGTCGGCGCCGGCCACGCGCTGCACCAGCGCGAGCTTGCCGGAGTCGTCGAACGCGAGTTCGGTTGCGCTACGCTCGAGTTCGATCTGCTTCTCGAACGCCTGCACGACGCGCGCCAGCCGCTCGGGCGTGACCTCCTGTCCCGCGCCCAGGCGCTCGGCGAACCAGCCCTCGACGCGCGCCGCCTGCGCCGAGTTCTCGCACACCAGGAACTGCGCGATCCACAGGTCGTCGAGCGCGACCGCGTCGCGGCCGTTCGCGGCGGCGGCCACCCGCAACGCGCGCACGATCCGCACCCAGCGACGGTCCGACACCGGCATCGCCTCGCCGCGCGCGAACGCGCGCAGCTCGCGCAGCGCCGCCACGATCTCGCCGGGCACGCGCACCGCCCCCGCGGCCGCCTGCTCGGCGGCCAGGGCGCCGACGTCGAGCGCCGCGCCCCCGCCGCGCGCCGGCCCGCCGGCGTCGAGGAGCCGCTCGAAGCCGTCGTCGGACACGGGCGCGACCGCGCAACGGAACAGGAAGCGGTCGAAGAACGCCCGCAGCGTCTCGTCGTCCGGCACCTCGTTGCTGGCCGCGACCACCGTCACCAGCGGCGCCGCGATGCGCGCGGCGCCCTGGTCGAACTCGCGCTCGTTGAGCAGCGTCAGCAGCGCGTTGAGGATCGCCGAGTTCGCCTTGAAGACCTCGTCGAGGAATGCGATCGACGCGGTCGGCAGGTAGCCGTCGATGTCGCGCTCGTAGCGGCCGGCGTCGAGCGCCGCGAGCGACAGCGGGCCGAACAGCTCCTCGGGCACCGTGAAGCGCGTGAGCAGGCGCTCGAAGTAGCGCCCGCCGATCACGCGGTGCAGGCGCCGCGCGAGCTCGCTCTTGGCGGTGCCGGGCGGGCCGACGAACAGCACGTGCTCGCCGCACAGCGCCGCGAGCACCAGGCAGCGCGCCTGCGCGTCTCGCTCGACGAGCCCCTCGGAGACGTCGGCGATCACGCGCTCGATCGTGCGCCGATCGGGCAGTCTCGCGCCGGTGGCCGATTGCATCAGGACGCCCTCCTCGAAGAGCCGGCCGCGGTCATCGCAGCCCCTGCGAAACGCCTCGGCGCGGCGCCTCGAGGTACTCGCGCGACTGCATCTCGACGATGCGACTCACGGTGCGGTGGAACTCCCCCGCCATCGCGCCCGAGGTGTACAGCTCCTCGGGCGGGCACTCGGCCGACATCAGCAGCTTCACCCGCTGATCGTAGAACACGTCGACCAGCCAGACGAAACGGCGCGCCTCCGAGGCCATCGCCGCGCTCATGCGCGGCACTTCGGACAGGATCACCGTGTGGAACTGCTGCGCGATCTCGAGGTAGTCGTTCTGCGAGCGCGGCCCGCCGCACAGCGTGCGGAAGTCGAACCAGACCGCGCCGCCGGCACGGCGAAGCGCGCGGATCTCGCGGTTCTCGATCATCAGGCGCGGGTCCTCGTCGCGCGCGTCGGCGAGCGCGGCGAAGTCGGCGCGCAACGCCGCGTCGGCCGCCGCGCCCAGCGGCGTGAGGTAGGCCTTGACCGACTGCATCGACAGGCGCCGGTAGTCGACGCCGGCGTCCACGTTCAGCACGTCGAGGTTCGCCTTCAGGATCGCGATCGCGGGCAGCACGCGGTCGCGGTGCAGCCCGTCCGGATACAGCCCGTCGGGGTGGTAGTTCGACGTGATCACGAAGGTCACGCCGTGCTCGAACAGCCCGCGCATCAGCCGCTCGAGGATCATCGCGTCGGCGATGTCGGCGACGTGGAACTCGTCGAAGCACACGAGCCGGTAGCGGCGCGCGACGCGGCGCGCGACCTCGTCGAGCGGGTTCGCCGTGCCCTTGAGCTCGTCGAGCTCGCGGTGCACGCCGCGCATGAACTCGTGGAAGTGCAGCCGCGTCTTGCGCACGACCGGCACCGCGCCGTAGAAGCAGTCCATCAGGAAGCTCTTGCCGCGCCCGACTCCGCCGTACAGCCACACCCCGCGCGGGATCTCCGGGCGGTTGATCAGCTTCTTCAGCCGGTTCGAGCGCCGCGCCTTGAAGTCGGCCAGCTCGTCGCGCATCCGCTGCAGGCGCTCGACCGCGGCCTGCTGCGCCGCGTCGGCCCGGAAGCCGCGCGCCTGCAGCGCGGCCCGGTAGCTCTCGACGACGCTCACATGTTCAGCGCACGCTTGTCGCTGGCCAGCGCGGCTTCGCGCATCACCTCCGACATCGACGGGTGCGGGTGGCAGATGCGGCCGATGTCCTCGGCCGAGGCACGGAACTCCATCGCGACCGCCGCCTCGGCGATCAGGTCGGACGCGCTCGCGGCGACGATGTGAACGCCCAGGATCTCGTCGGTCTTCGCGTCGGCGAGCACCTTGACGAAGCCGTCGGCCGCGCCCATCCCGAGCGCGCGGCCGTTGACCGCGAACGGGAACTGCCCCGCCTTGTACTCGACGCCCGCGGCCTTCAGCTGCTGCTCGGTGCGGCCGACCCAGGCGATCTCGGGCGACGTGTAGACCACCCACGGGATGCAGTTGTAGTCGATGTGAGGCTTCTGCCCGGCGATGATCTCGGCGACCATCACGCCCTCGTCCTCGCCCTTGTGCGCGAGCATCGGCCCGCGCACGACGTCGCCGATCGCGTAGACGCCGGGCAGCGCGCTGCGGCAGTGGTCGTCGACCGGGATGAACCCGCGCGCGTCGGGCGCGAGGCCCACCGCGTCCAGGCCCAGGCCGTCGGTGTTCGGCACGCGCCCCACGGCCACGATCAGCTTGTCGACCTCGATCGCCTTCGCCTCGCCCTTCGCGTCCGTGTAGGCGACCGACACGCCCGCGCCGCCCGCCTTCACCGCGCTCACCTTCGCGCCGAGCTGGATGTCCAGGCCCTGCTTCGTGAAGATCTTCCAGCACTCCCTGGAGACCGCGGCGTCGGCCGCGGCGAGGAAGTCGGGCAGCGCCTCGAGCACCGTCACCTTCGCGCCGAGCCGGCGCCAGACCGAGCCCAGCTCCAGCCCGATCACGCCCGCGCCGATCACGCCCAGGCGCGCGGGCACCGCGTCGAACGCGAGCGCGCCCTCGTTGTCGCACACCGAGACGTTGTCGATCTCGACGCCCGGCAGCGTGCGCGTCTTCGAGCCGGTCGCGATGACGACGTTCTTCGCGTCGACCGTCACCGGGTCGCCCTCGCCCGAGATCTCCAGCGAGTACATGCCCGCGTTCGCGCCGACGAAGCGCGCGTGCCCCTTCAGCCAGGTGATCTTGTTCTTGCGGAACAGGAACTCGATTCCCTTGGTCATCTTGGTGACGATCGCGTCCTTGCGCGCGACCATCTTCGCGACGTCGAGCGCGACGCCCTTCACCGAGATGCCGTGCTCGCCCAGGTGGTGCGCGGCGTTCTCGTACTCCTCGGACGACGCGAGCAGCGCCTTCGACGGGATGCACCCCACGTTCAGGCAGGTGCCGCCGAGCGCGAGCTCGCCCTTCGGGTTGCGCCACTTCTCGGCGACCGCGACCTTGAACCCCAGCTGCGCCGCGCGGATCGCGGACACGTAGCCCGCGGGCCCCGCGCCGATGACGACGACGTCGAATCTCTCAGCCATTTCGTGTGCTCCGTGCGGGCGATCAGAGGTCGAGCAGCAGGCGCGCGGGATCCTCCAGCGCCTCCTTGATCGCCACCAGGAACAGCACCGCCTCGCGACCGTCGATGATCCGGTGGTCGTACGACAGCGCCAGGTAGTTCATCGGGCGGATCACGATCTGCCCGTTCTCGACCACCGGCCGGTCCTTGGTCGCGTGGATGCCGAGGATCGCCGACTGCGGCGGGTTGATGATCGGCGTCGAGAGCATCGAGCCGAAGACGCCGCCGTTGGAGATGGAGAAGGTGCCGCCGGTGAGCTCCTCGATGCCGAGCTTGCCGTCGCCGGCGCGCTTGCCGAAGTCGCCGATCGTCTTCTCGATCTGGCCGAAAGTGAGCTGGTCCGCGTTGCGGATCACCGGCACGACGAGCCCGCGCGGCGAGCCCACCGCGACGCCGATGTCGAAGTAGCCGTGGTAGACGATGTCGTTGCCGTCGACCGACGCGTTGACGACCGGGTACTTCTTCAGCGCGTGCACCGCCGCCTTCACGAAGAACGACATGAAGCCCAGGCGCGCGCCGTGCTCCTTCTCGAAGCGGTCCTGGTACTTCTTGCGCAGGTCCATCACCGGCTGCATGTTCAGCTCGTTGAACGTGGTGAGGATCGCGTTCGTCGCCTGCGACTGCAGCAGGCGCTCGGCCACGCGCTGGCGCAGCCGCGACATCGCGACGCGCTGCTCGGGGCGCCCCTCGAGCAGCTTGGCGGAGTCGATCGGCGCCTTCACCTGCGGCAGGCCGCTCGCGGGCACGCCGGTCGGGATCGCCGGCGCGGGACGCGCGGCGGGCGCCGGCGCCGCGGCCGGCGCGCTCGGCGCCACCGCCGAGGGCGCGGGCGCGGCCGCGCCGCCCGCCGCGAGCGCCGCGAGCGCGTCGCCTTTCGTGATGCGGCCGTCGCGGCCGGTGCCCGGCACCTGCGCGGTGCCCAGGCTGTGCTCGGCCATCAGCTTGGCCGCGGCCGGCATCGCGATGTCGCCCTTCATGCCGGAAGGCTGCGGGGCGGGCGACGCGCCCGACCCCGGCGACGGCATCTCGGCCGCCGGCGCGCTCGCCGGCGCGGGCGCGGGTGCGGGCGCCGCCACGGCCCCGGCCTTCGCTTCGGTGTCGATGACCGCGATCACCTCGCCGGCGACGACGGTCGCGCCGTCCTCCTTCAGGACCTGCGTGATCACCCCGGCGCCCGGCGCCGGCAGCTCGAGCACGACCTTGTCGGTCTCGATGTCGATCAGGTTCTCGTCGCGGTCGACCGCCTCGCCCGCCTTCTTGTGCCACTGCAGCAGCGTGGCCTCGGCCACGGACTCGGACAGCTGCGGGACCTTCACTTCGATCAGTGCCATTTTCCTATCGCTCCGGATGCGCCCGCGGGCCCGCTCAGGACTTGCGCGCGCGAGTCTTGCCCTCGCCCAGCGCCGCCTTGATCAGCTCCTTCTGCTGCGCGTAGTGCTTGTCGTAGTAGCCGGCCGCCGGCGACGCCGACGGCGGGCGGCCCGCGTACGCGAGCTTCTGGCCGTCCTTGAGCGCCTCGCCCAGGTGGTGCTGGATGTAGAACCAGGCGCCCTGGTTCTGGGGCTCGTCCTGGCACCACACGACCTGGGTCGCGTTCGGGTACTTCTTCAGCTCCGCCTCGAACGCCTTGTGCGCGAACGGGTACAGCTGCTCGACGCGCACGAGGGCGACGTCGTCGATCTCCGCCTCGCGGCGCGCGACGAGCAGGTCGTAGTAGACCTTGCCGGTGCACGCCACCACCCGCTTGACCTTGCGCGGATCGATGTTCGCCGCACCCTCGCCGATGATCATCTGGAAGCCGCCGCGCGCGAAGTCGTCGAGCGACGACGTCGCCTCCTTGTTCCTGAGCAGCGACTTCGGCGTGAGGATCACCAGCGGCTTGCGGAACATGCGGATCATCTGCCGGCGCAGCAGGTGGAAGATCTGCGCGGGCGTCGTCGGCTGGCACACCTGCATGTTGTGCTCGGCGCACAGCTGCAGGAAGCGCTCGGGGCGCGCCGACGAGTGCTCCGGGCCCTGCCCTTCGTAGCCGTGGGGCAGCATCATCGTCAGGCCGCACACGCGGCCCCACTTCGTCTCGCCCGACGAGATGAACTGGTCGATGACGACCTGCGCGCCGTTGACGAAGTCGCCGAACTGCGCCTCCCAGATCACCAGCGTGTTCGGCTCGGCGGTCGCGTAGCCGTACTCGAAGCCGAGCACCGCTTCCTCGGACAGCACGGAATCGATGACCGTGAACGGGCCCTGGCTCTCGGCGACGTTGGCCAGCGGGATGTACGTGCCGCGGTCCCACTTCTCGCGGTTCTGGTCGTGCAGCACCGAGTGCCGGTGGGTGAACGTGCCGCGCCCGGAGTCCTGGCCCGACAGGCGCACCCCGTAGCCCGAGGACAGCAGCGTCGCGAACGCGAGGTGCTCGCCCATGCCCCAGTCGAGGGGAAGATCGCCGGCGGCCATCGCGCGGCGGTCGGCGACGACCTTCTCGACCAGCGGGTGGAGCTTGAAGTTCGACGGGATCGTGGTCAGGCGCGCGCCGATGCGCTTGAGCTCCGCCTTGGGCACCGCGGTGTCGGCGGTGTCGGTCCACTTGCGGTTCAGGAACGGCATCCAGTCGACCGCGAACTTGCTCTTGAAGTTCGACAGGACCGGGTCGACCGAGTGCTTGCCCTCGTCCATCGCGGCGCGGAAGCGCCTGACCATCTCGTCGCCGGTCTCGGCGCCGATCAGGCCCTGGGTGGCGAGCTTGTCCGCGTAGAGCTTGCGCGTGCCGGGGTGCTGGGCGATCTTCTTGTACATCAGCGGCTGAGTGACCGCCGGCGTGTCCTGCTCGTTGTGGCCGAGCTTGCGGAAGCAGACGATGTCGACGACCACGTCCTTGCGGAACGTCTGGCGGAAGTCGAGCGCGATCTGGGTCGCGAACACGACCGCGTCCGGGTCGTCGCCGTTCACGTGCAGCACCGGCGCCTCGATCATCTTGACGACGTCGGAGCAATAGCTGGTCGAGCGCGTGTCGCGCGGGTCGGACGTCGTGAACCCGATCTGGTTGTTGATGACGATGTGCACGGTGCCGAAGGTGCCGTAGCCGCGCGTCTGCGCGAGGTTCAGCGTCTCCATCACGACGCCCTGCCCCGCGAACGCGGCGTCGCCGTGCACGATCACCGGCAGCACCTGGCTGCCGTCCTTGTCGCCGCGGCGGTCCAGGCGGGCCTTGCACGAGCCCTCGACCACCGGGTTGACGATCTCCAGGTGCGAGGGGTTGAACGCGAGCGACAGGTGCACCGGGCCGCCCGGGGTCGTGATGTCGCTGGAGAAGCCCTGGTGGTACTTCACGTCGCCCGACGGCAGCTCGTCGGCGTGCTGGCCCTCGAACTCGGCGAACAGGTCCTTGGGCATCTTGCCCAGCGTGTTCACGAGCACGTTCAGGCGCCCGCGGTGCGCCATGCCGATCACGATCTCCTGCACGCCCTGCTCGCCGGCGCGCTGGATCAGCTCGTCCATCGACGCGATGAAGCTCTCGCCGCCCTCGAGCGAGAAGCGCTTCTGGCCGACGTAGCGCGTGTGCAGGTACTTCTCGAGCCCTTCGGCGGCGGTCAGGCGGTCGAGGATGCGCTTGCGCTTGTCGGCGCCGAAGTTCGCCTTGCTGCGCGAGCTCTCCAGCCGCTCCTGCAGCCAGCGCTTCTGCGCCGGGTCGGCGATGTACATGAATTCGGCGCCGATCGTGCCGCAGTAGGTCTCGCGCAGCGCGCGCAGGATGTCGCGCAGCGTCGCCTGCTCGAACCCGAAGAACGTGTTCGCCGCCGAGTAGATGTTGGCGTGATCGCCCTCGCTGAAGTCGTAGAACGCGGGCTCGAGCTCGGGGATCGCGGGGCGCTCCTGGCGCTTGAGCGGGTCGAGGTCGGCCCACTGCGCGCCGAGGAAGCGGTACGCGGCGACCAGCTGCTGGACGAACACCTGCTTGCGCGCGGTGCCGGCGTCTCCGCCCATCACGCGCGGCTGCAGCGTGCCGTCCTTGGCGCGCTCGGCGAAGGACTGGACGATGGGCGCGTGCGCGACGTCGCGGGTCTGCGGGTTGCCGTCGGACGCCGGCACCACCTGCAGGTTGTCGAAGTACTCGCGCCAGTGCTCGGGCACCGAGCCGGGGTTGTTCAGGTAGCTCTCGTACAGCTCTTCCACGTACGGAGCGTTGCCGCCGAACAGGTACGAGTTCGACTGGAAGGACTTCATCATGGGCGGGTCACCTTTCTGAACGAGTTTCTCGTCAAAGATGCTCGGCCGCCGCTGCCCGCGGCGCCGACGACCGACCGCCGGCTTCCGGCGAGTGCGGTTCGAGACCAGGAATGTGATGGGAACGGGCTATGTCATAGGCACGCTTTGGCGAACCCGCGGAGGATACACCCGCGGACCGGCCCGCAGGCGCCGGGACCGCCGGACGCGGCTCCCGGGCGACAGGCGGCACCGGCGTCAGGCAAGCGTAAGGATGGCCCAGATACTTCCGGACCGGAGCGCGCGGGCGCGGTCCGCGCGCGGCGCGCGCCGCGGGCGCGCACCGCGACCGTGCACGCGGTACGGTCATTCGCCTCGCGGCACGTCGTTCGAAAAAGTGACGAAATCCGCAACCGCTTCCGGCGTCGATCTTGCGTGGTGCGCACCGTACGCTAGACTTCGGCACCACCCAGAGACCCGCCCCGCGGAAACCCGCGCAGCAGCGGGCGTAGCGTGAAGGAGACCCCTTCGTTGGACCCCACCGATATCCGCGATCCCGACTATTTCCACAAGGTCGTCGATTGCCAGTGGGCCTGCCCGGCCCACACCCCGGTTCCCGAGTACATCCGCCTGATCGCCGCGGGACGCTTCTCCGACGCGTACATGGTGAACTGGCAGTCCAACGTCTTCCCCGGCATCCTCGGGCGCACCTGCGACCGCCCCTGCGAGCCCGCGTGCCGCCGCGGCCGCGTCGAGCAGGCGCAGGCGCAGCGCCCCGAGCCGGTCGCGATCTGCCGCCTGAAGCGCGTCGCGGCCGACTACAAGGACGACGACGTCGCCGCGCGGATCCCCAAGTCCCCGATCCGGCGCAACGGTCCGCGCGTCGCCTGCATCGGCGCCGGCCCGTCGTCGCTGACGGTCGCGCGCGACCTCGCGCCGCTCGGCTACGCGGTCACGGTGTTCGACCAGGACCCGCGCGCCGGCGGCATGATCCGCTCGCAGATCCCGCGCTTCCGGCTGCCCGAGGAAGTGATCGACGAGGAGACGAACTTCATCCTGAACATGGGCGTGGAGTTCCGCGGCGGGGTTCGCATCGACTCCATGCGCTCGCTGCTCGCGCAGGGCTGGGACGCGGTCTTCGTCGGCTCGGGCGCGCCGCGCGGCCGCGACCTCGACATCCCCGGCCGCCAGGAAGGCGCGAAGAACATCCACGTCGGCATCGACTGGCTCGCCAACGTGTCGTTCGGCCACGTGCGCAGCATCGGCCGGCGCGTGATCGTGCTCGGCGGCGGCAACACCGCGATGGACTGCTGCCGCACCTCCAAGCGGCTGGGCGGCGAGGACGTCAAGGTCATCGTGCGTTCGGGCTTCGAGGAGATGAAGGCGTCGCCGTGGGAGAAGGAGGACGCGATCCACGAAGGGATCCCGATCCTGAACTACATGGTGCCCAAGGCGTTCCTGCACAGGAACGGCAAGCTCACCGGCATGAGCTTCGAGAAGGTGCACGCGGTCTACGACGACGCCGGCCGGCGCAGCCTCGTGCCCACCGGCGAGCCCGACCAGGTCTTCGATTGCGACGACGTGCTGGTCGCGGTCGGCCAGGAGAACGCGTTCCCGTGGATCGAGCGCGACTGCGGCATCGAGTTCGACAAGTGGGGCCTGCCGGTCCTGGACCGCAACACGATGCAGTCGACGCAGCCGCGCGTGTTCTTCGGCGGGGACGCCGCGTTCGGCCCGAAGAACATCATCTGGGCGGTCGCGCACGGCCACGAGGCCGCGGTCTCGATCGACAAGTTCCTGCAGGGCGAGGACGTGAGCGTGCGCCCGGCGCCCGGCGTGAACCTGATCTCGCAGAAGATGGGCATCCACGAGTGGAGCTACGACAACGAAGTGGCGCCGGACGCTCGCCACAAGGTGCCGTGGCGCGACGTGCACCAGTCGCTGCGCAACATCCGCGTCGAGGTCGAGCTCGGCTTCGACCCCGAGCTCGCGTGGAAGGAGGCGCAGCGCTGCCTGAACTGCGACGTCCAGACCGTGTTCAGCGCGCCGCAGTGCATCGAGTGCGACGCCTGCGCCGACATCTGCCCGACCGACTGCATCACGTTCACCGGCAACGGCGAGGAGTCCGACCTGCGCACGCGGCTGCGCGCGCCGTCGTCGAACCTGGCCCAGTCGCTGTACGTCTCGCCCGACCTGAAGACCGGCCGCGTGATGGTCAAGGACGAGGACGTCTGCCTGCACTGCGGCATGTGCGCCGAGCGCTGCCCGACCGGCGCGTGGGACATGCACAAGTTCTTCCTCGAGATGACCCACGCCGGCCCCGGTTGCCGGACGCCGCAGCGGAGAGCCGCCTGATGAACGCCGTCGCAGCACGCATCGAAGCCGTCAACGACTTCGTCGTCAAGTTCGCCAACGTCAACGGCTCGGGGTCGGCTTCGGCCAACGAGCTGTTCTCGCGCGCGTTCCTGCGCATGGGCATCCCGGTGAGCCCGCGCAACATCTTCCCGTCGAACATCCAGGGCCTGCCCACCTGGTACGAGGTGCGCGTCACCGAGAAGGGCTACCTCGGCCGGCGCGGCGGCGTGGACCTCATGGTCGCGATGAACCCGCAGACCTTCGCGAGCGACGTCGACGAGATCGAGCGCGGCGGCTACCTGGTCTACGACAGCACCAAGCCGCTGCCCCCGGGCAGGCTGCGCGCCGACGTCCGCCCGATCGGCGTGCCGCTCACGCAGATGTGCAACGCCGCGTACACCGACGCGCGCGAGCGCCAGCTGCTCAAGAACATCATGTACGTGGGTGCGCTCGCGTCGATGCTCGGCATCGAGCCCGACGTGATCACGCAGCTGCTGGCCGAGCAGTACAAGGGCAAGGACAAGCTGATGGCGCCCAACGTCGACGCCTTCCGCAAGGGCTTCGACTACGCCGCCGAGCACCTGCAGGACGCGCTCGGGCTGAAGGTGATCCGCTCGTTCAACGTCGGCGACCGGATCTTCATGGAAGGCAACGCCGCGGCCGCGCTCGGCGCGGTGTACGGCGGCGCGTCGGTGTGCGCCTGGTACCCGATCACGCCGTCGTCGTCGGTCGCCGAGGCGTTCCAGCGCTACTGCGCGCGGCTGCGCACCGACCCCGAGACCGGCCACGCGCGCTACGCGATCGTGCAGGCCGAGGACGAGCTCGCCTCGATCGGCATGGTCGTCGGCGCCGGCTGGAACGGCGCGCGCGCGTTCACCGCCACGTCGGGGCCCGGCGTGTCGCTGATGACCGAGTTCATCGGCCTGGCGTACTTCGCCGAGATCCCGGTGACGATCGTCAACGTCCAGCGCGGCGGCCCGTCCACCGGCATGCCCACGCGCACGCAGCAGGCCGACCTGATCGCCTGTGCGTACGCGTCGCACGGCGACACCAAGCACGTGCTGCTCTTCCCCGAAGACCCGCGCGAGTGCTTCGAGTTCACCGCCGCCGCGCTCGACCTCGCAGACCGCCTGCAGACGCCGGTCTTCGTGATGACCGACCTCGACATCGGCATGAACCAGCGCCTGTGCGAGCCGCTGAAGTGGGACGACTCGCACCGCTTCGACCGCGGCAAGGTCATGACCGCCGAAATGCTCGAGGCGGGCCGCGAGTTCGGCCGCTACCTCGACGTCGACGGCGACGGCATCCCGTACCGCACCTACCCCGGAACGCACCCGACCAAGGGCGCGTACTTCACGCGCGGCACCACCAAGGACCGCTACGCGCGCTACTCGGAGGCCGGCCCCGACTACGTCGACAACGTGCAGCGGCTGCTGCGCAAGTTCGAGACCGCGCGCAAGCTGGTGCCCGCGTCGATCGAGCGCAAGGCGCTGCACAAGACGCGCTTCGGCATGATCTTCTACGGCTCGACGAGCCCGGCGATGGACGAGGCGAGCGACGTGCTCGACGCGTCCGACGTCCACGTCGACACGTTGCGCGTGCGCGGCTTCCCGTTCGACGAGGCCTGCGAACGCTTCATCGCCCAGCACGAGACGGTCTTCGTCGTCGAGCAGAACCGCGACGGGCAGCTGCGCACGATGCTGGTCAACGAGCTCGAGATCCCGAGCTCCAAGCTCGTGCCGGTGCTCCACTACGACGGCACGCCGATCACCGCGCGCTACATCGTGCGCGAGATCGAGGAGCTCGTCAGGGAGAACAACGTCCAGCCGCTGCGCCGCGGCCTGGTCGCGTGACGCTCGCAACGAACCCGGAACGACGACCATGACCTACCTCGCCAAGCCCAAGCTGCACCATCCGACCCTGCCGCCGAACCGCGTCGGCTACACGCGGCGCGACTACGAAGGCAAGATCTCGACGCTGTGCGCCGGCTGCGGACACGACTCGATCTCCGCCGCGATCATCCAGGCGTGCTGGGAGCTCGACATCGAGCCGCACCGCGTCGCCAAGCTCTCGGGGATCGGCTGCTCGTCGAAGACGCCCGACTACTTCCTGGGGAACTCGCACGGCTTCAACTCGGTCCACGGGCGCATGCCGTCGGTGCTCACCGGCGCCAACCTCGCGAACCGCGACCTCATCTACCTGGGCGTCTCCGGCGACGGCGACTCCGCGTCGATCGGCATCGGCCAGTTCGCGCACGTGATGCGCCGCGGCGTGAACATGACGTACATCGTCGAGAACAACGGCGTGTACGGGCTGACCAAGGGCCAGTTCTCCGCCACCGCCGACCAGGGCTCGAAGTCCAAGCGTGGAATCGTCAACAGCGACTCCCCGATCGACATGGTCTCGCTCGCGCTGCAGCTCGGCGCCACCTTCGTCGCGCGCAGCTTCTCCGGCGACAAGGACCAGCTCGTGCCCCTGGTGAAGGCCGCGATCGCGCACCCCGGCGCCGCGTTCATCGACGTGATCAGCCCCTGCATCGCGTTCAACAACCACTCGGGCAGCACGCGCAGCTACGACTACGTGCGCGCGCACAACGACGCGGTGAACCGGCTCGACTTCATGCCGAGGCGCGAGGAGATCACCGCGATGTACGCGCCGGGCGAGGTCGTCGAGATCGAGCAGCACGACGGCACGCTTCTGCGGCTGCGCAAGATCAAGCCCGACTACGACCCCACCGACCGCGTGCACGCGATGAACCACGTGCAGGCGCACCAGGCGCGCGGCGAGATCGCGACCGGGCTGCTGTACGTGGACCCGAATCCCGAGGACCTGCACGGTCACCTGAACACGGTGCGGGTGCCGCTGAACCGGCTCGGCGAGAAGGAGCTGTGCCCGGGCGCGTCGGCGCTGGAGAAGATCAACGCGTCGCTGCGCTGATCGCCGCGGCGGCTCGCTGCCGCCGCCTCCCTCCGGCCGCCCGCCTCCCGCCGGCTCCCTTCGGTAATCTCCCTCCGGCCGCCTGCCTGCGGCCGCCTCGCTCCCGCCGTCGCCTTGCACGGGCGCGGCGACGTCACGCCCCGGGCCTTCCGCACCTCGACCGGATTCGGAGCATCCGCGCCGCCCCTAATACTCTTTTCGGGTCCGAATGTCGTGTTTTCTTACATTCCGACCGCCCGCGCGAGGGGCTCGAGCCGGCATTGCCCTGAAAATCAACGAGTTGGGAGGGTCAGCACGAATCGTGCTTGACCTTCCGGGGCGACCGCTCCGTCGTTCCTTGCGCGCCGGGCCACGACCCCGCGCGACCGCGCACGCGGAAGTCGACTTCGCTGTTCGCCCCCAGGGAGGCCTCCATGTCCACGAAACGCAATCGGCGACCGATCGCGACCGCGCTCGTCGCGGCCTTCGCAGCGGCGGCCGGGCTGGCCGACGCGGCACCGCTCACCCAGACGACGAACTGGGGCACGCTCGATCCGGGCTGCGTCTCCGAGGGGGCCGCGTGCGCCTCGGACAGCGCGTTCTCGCCCGCCACGGGCGGCTATCGCGCCGGCGGCCAGGTCGCGTGGAGCATCGACTTCGACAATTCCGCCTTCGGTTCGATCTCGAGCATCCAGATGGAGGTGCTGGTCGTCGGGCTGCTGTTCGACGGCAGCATCGGTGCGAACCCCGGGAACTACTTCGCGCTCGACGGCGTCCCGATCGGCGCCTTCACCGGCGTCACCGACCACCGCGACACGCAGACGTTCGGCCTGCCGGTGAACCTGGCGCCCGGAGCGCATACGTTCAGCGTCGTCGCCTACGGCTACGAGGGATGGGCCGGCGTCGACGTGGCGACGCTGACGGTCAGCGGCGATTCGGATGCACCGGGCGGGCCCGGCGTACCCGAACCGGGAACCGCTGCGCTGATCGCCACGGCGGCGGCCGGGCTCGCCCTGCGCCGACGCGCTGCCGCCAGCTGAGCGCAATTCCTCTGCCGCGCCCGCCCCGCACGGGCCCTCGCGGCGTGCGCCCCCCCTGGAGGCGGCGGCGCGCCCGCCGTTGCGGGTGATCAGTCGTCGTCGCCGCCGCCCGACCCGGACCAGCTCTTGCGTCCGTGGCAGCCGTTGGAGCACGACAGCGTCGACGCGACCCAGCCCGCGCTCGATGCGATGTTGACGACCCGGTTGTTGTGCGTGGCGGCCGCCACGCTGCTCGACGAATACCCGGCGCCGTGACAGCTCGAGCACGCGTAGCGCGCGTGCTTGGCGTGACGCCCGGACGCCGGCGGGATCGCGTGACAGCTGCCGCACGCACCGCCGCTCGGGGCGATCGCGCTCAGGCTCGACACGATCGCCGACAGCTGCGACACCCCCAGCGCCGAGAGCGAGCCCATCGAGCCGGTGTTCGCGGAGATCGCCGCCTGCAGGCGCGCGAGCGTCGTCCCGCCCTTCGTCGAGCTCGCGAGCGCCCCGTGGCAGCTCGCGCACCACGTCGCGTACAGCGTCGGGCCGTCGGTGATCACCGGGGGCACCACGCCCACGAGCGCCGACGCGATCGCGCCGAGCTGCGCGGCGCTCAGCGTGCCGATCGATCCCATGCCGCCGACGTTCCCGGCGATCGCGACCTGGATCGCCGTCGCCGTCGCGCCGCCCTTCGTCGAGCTCGCCAGGCCGCCGTGGCAGCCGCTGCACAGGCTCAGGTACAGCGACGCGCCGTCGCCGCCGGCCACCGGCGGCGACACCGGCGCGAGCACGCTCGCGATCGCCTCGACCTGCGCCGCGCCGAGCGTGGACAGCACGCCCATGTTGCCGACGTTGCCCGAGATGGCGGCCTGGATGCGCGCGGCGCTCGCGCCGCCCTTCGCGGAGACCGCCAGCCCCGCGTGGCAGCCCGCGCAGTACGTCGCGTACAGCGCCGTGCCGTCGTTCGCCGGCACCGGCGGAGCCACCGCCGCGAGCGCGGCGACGATCGCCTGCAGTTCGGCCGACGTGAGCGCGGAGAGCGTCGCCATGCCGCCGACGTTGCCGGAGATCGCGGCGGCGAGGCGGGGCAGCGTCGTCCCGCCCTTGGCGGAGCCCGCGAGCGTTCCGTGGCAGCCCGCGCAGCGCAGCGCGTACAGCCCGGGCCCGTCGGCCGGTGCCGGCGGCGGCACGACCCCGGACAGCATCTTGACGATCGACTGCAGTTCCTGAGGCGAGAGCTTCGCGAGCGAGGCCATGTTGCCGGTGTTCGCCGAGATCGCGGCGAGCACCTTCGCGAGCGTGGTCTGCCCCTTCGAGGACACGGCGAGCGCGCCGTGGCAGCTCGAGCACCACGTCGCGTACAGCGTCGCGCCGTCGGCGGGCGACGGCGCCGCCGGCGCGACCGACGCGAGCGCGGTGGCGATCGCGGCGAGCTCGCCCGCGGCGAGCCTCGACAGCGACCCCATGTTGCCGACGTTGCCCGAGACCGCCGCCTGGATCCGCGCGAGCGTCGCCTGGCCCTTGGTCGACGTCGCGAGCGGCCCGTGGCAGGCCGCGCACGACGTCGCGTACAGCTGCGCGCCGTCGGGCGACGTCGGCGTCGGCGCGGGGCCCGGGGCGGGCGAGACCGACGCGAGCGCGGCGACGATCGCCTGGACGTCGGACGCCGAGAGCCTGGAGAGCGTGCCCATCCCCCCCGCGTTCGACGAGATCGCCGCCTGCAGCGCCGCGAGCGTCGTCTTCGCCTTCGTGGAACCGGCCAGCGCGCCGTGGCACCCGGCGCAGTTCGCCGCGTAGAGCGCCGCCCCGTCGGCGGGCGCGGGGGGTTCCGTGGGCGTCGGCGTCGGGGTCGTCGGCGTCAGCGCGGTCACGATCGCCTGCACCTGCGTGACGCTCAGGCTCGACAGCGGGCCCATGCCGCCCGCGTTGGCGGTGATCGCGGCCTGCACGCGCGCGATGCTCGTGCCCAGCTTGGACGACTTCTCGATCGCGCCGTGGCAGGCGGCGCACTTCGCCGCGTACAGCGCGACGCCGTCGGTCGTCGTCGTGGTCGGCGGCGGCTCGACGACCGGCGGCAGCGTCGGCGGCGCGACCGCGAGCACGCCCGCGATCGCCTGGACCTCGGCGGACGAGAGCACCGCGAGCCCGCCCATCCCGCCGACGTCGCCCGCGATCGCGTTCTGGATCCGTACCGTGCTCGCGCCGATCTTGCGGCTCTGCGCGAGCGGGAGGTGACAACCGGCGCACCAGACGCCGTAGAGCGACGCGCCGTCCGGCGGCGTCGACGGCGGCGCCGACGGCGTCCCCGGGTCCGGGAACGTCGGTGCGGGCGGCGTCGTGGCGAGCGTCGCGACGATGGCCTGGAGATCCGCCGCCGGCAGTGCCGACAGGAATCCCATCGCCCCCCGGCCGTCCGCGATCGCGGCCTGCACCTGCCCGATGGACACCCCCTTGCGGGTGGAGTCGGCGAGGGCGCCGTGGCAGCCCGCGCAGTACAGCGTGTAGAGCGCCGCGCCGGTCGTCGGCGGGGTGGCGCCGACCTGCGCGAAGTTCGCGCTGAAGAACGTGCCGGCCGCCGGGTCCGACGGCGGCGAGGAAAAGAGCGGCACGCCGCCGTTGCGGCTCGCGATGGTCACGAGCGCGCCGGTGAATCGCACCGAGATCGCGTCGAGCAGCGCGTCGACGCCGGTGTGGTCGGCGGTGAACGCCCCGGTGATCAGGTCGCCCTGGAACGGGTAGCGCTGCAGGAGCGGCGCGATCGCCGCGCGCAGCGCTGCCGCCGCCTGCGCCATCCGGGCGCTCGCGGCCGCGATCTGCGCGGGCGACGCGTCGCGGAAGAACGCGGCGAGGTCGCCGCCGCCGATCGCCGCGCGCATCGCGATCGAGGTCAGCGGCGTGACGTTCGCGGTGCCCGCGCCGGCCGAGATCGAGTAGAGCACCGAGGGCGCGCCGGCGTCGCCGAAGGTGGCGCGAAGGACGAAGGGCGCGGTCAGCCCGGCGACGTCGAACGAGAACGAGCCGTCGCTCGCCGTCGACTTCGTCAGCGTGCGCGCGTCCGGCGACGAATCCTTCAGGACGATCGTGGCCGCGATCGGCCCGCCGCTGGCGACCGTTCCGGCCACGAACGACGGCGTCGAGCCGGGGGCGCTGCCGCCGGAGCGCCCGTCGGCCCCTCCGCCGCCGCCGCACCCGGCCACGACGAGTGCAAGGAACAGCGCGCATAGCCATGCGACCCGGCTCGTCGTCCGGCGGTCGGCAGCGGTCGGCATCGGAGACCCCAGCGAGACGTTGTTGTTCTTTGCTACTGAATGTAAGTCTTGCCCATTCAGCGTACACGAATCGCAGGCACCCGTCCACGCGTCGGCGGGCGCACGCGGTCGCCCGTGTCGACGTCCAGTCCGGCCGGCGGGCGGGAACGAAAAGGCCGCCCGCAGGCGGCCTTCACGCGCGCTGCCCGGCGGCCCGACGCCGCCGCGGCCGGCGATGCGCTCAGCGGTTGCCGATCGCCTTGACCTCGCGACGCGTCGCCCCGTTGAACAGCTGGCGCGGCCGGCCGATCTTCTGGTCGGGGTCGGAGATCATCTCGCCCCACTGGGCGATCCAGCCGACGGTGCGCGCGAGCGCGAAGATGCAGGTGAACATCTCGGTCGGGATGCCCAGCGCCTTCTGCACGATGCCCGAGTAGAAGTCGACGTTCGGGTAGAGCTTGCGCGACACGAAGTAGTCGTCTTCGAGGGCGATCTTCTCGAGCCCCATCGCCAGGCCGAACAGCGGGTCGTTCTCGAGGCCGAGCTCGCCGAGCACCTCGTAGCAGGTCTCGCGCATCAGCTTGGCGCGCGGGTCGTAGTTCTTGTACACGCGGTGGCCGAAGCCCATCAGCTTGGAACCGGAGTTCTTGTCCTTGACCTGCTGGATGAACTCGCCGATCTTGGGCAGCCCGCCCTGCTTCTGGATGTCGTTGAGCATCATCAGGCAGGCTTCGTTCGCGCCGCCGTGCGCCGGGCCCCACAGCGTGGCGATGCCGGCCGCGATGCACGCGAACGGGTTGGCGCCCGACGAGCCCGCCAGCCGCACGGTGGACGTGGACGCGTTCTGCTCGTGGTCGGCGTGCAGGATGAAGATGCGGTCCAGCGCGCGCACCAGCACGTCGTTGGGAACGAAGTCCTCGCACGGCGTGCCGAACATCATGCGCATGAAGTTCGCGGTGTACGAGAGGTCGTTGCGCGGGTACATGAACGGCTGGCCGGTCGAGTACTTGTACGCCATCGCGACCAGCGTGGGCATCTTCGCGATCAGGCGGATCGCGGAGATGAAGCGGTGCTCGGGGTTCTGGATGTCCAGCGAATCGTGGTAGAACGCGGCCAGCGCGCCCACGCAGCCGACCAGCACCGCCATCGGGTGCGCGTCGCGGCGGAAGCCCTGGAAGAAGCGGGTCATCTGCTCGTGCACCATCGTGTGGTGCGTGACGCGATACTCGAAGTCCTTCTTCTGCGCGACGTTGGGCAGGTCGCCGTTGAGCAGCAGGTAGCAGGTTTCCAGGTAGTCGCAGTTCACCGCCAGCTGCTCGATCGGGTAGCCGCGATACAGCAGCTCGCCCTTGTCACCGTCGATGTAGGTGATCTTCGATTCGCAGGAGGCGGTGGAGAGGAAGCCCGGGTCGAACGTGAACTTGCCGGTCGCTCCGTACATCTTCCGGATGTCGACGACGTCCGGGCCGATCGTCCCCTTGTAGATCGGAAAATCGACCGACGGCGTCCCGTCGCTGAAAGTGAGCGTGGCCTTCTGTTGCGTAGTCATGTTGTTCTTCCCTGTTATCGCCTTGAGGCTAGAGGTTTCGCCGCAGGTCAAACGCTCCGAAGCAACTGCAACACGCGCGCTGCGTGCGGCGTGGCCTGCGACGCCAGTTGCTTGCGGTTCAGAATCAGGTCGAGCAGCTCATTGTCGGGCAAGTCGAGGAGATGGTCGAGGCCGATGACGTCGTCGTCCGACAGCTCCTGCTCGTGCCGCTCGAAGAATCGTTTCAAGACCAGATCATTCTCCAGCAGCCCCCGCCGCGCGCGCCAGCGCAGGCGGCGCCGGCGGACCGGGTCCGCCTGGTGCCGGGAAGATTCGTCGCCCATGTTTGGTGCAACCTGGAGCGTTGGTCGGCTCCGACGTGCCCGCGTGGCGCCTGCCGAGGCGCGTCAGACCGCCCGTCGAACCATCAGTTCCTTGATCTTGCCGATCGCGCGCGTCGGGTTCAGCCCCTTCGGGCAGACGTCGACGCAGTTCATGATCGTGTGGCAGCGGAACAGCCGGTACGGATCCTCGAGGTTGTCCAGGCGCTCGCTGGTGGCCTGGTCGCGGCTGTCGGCGATGAACCGGTACGCCTGCAGCAGCCCGGCGGGCCCGACGAACTTGTCGGGGTTCCACCAGAACGACGGGCACGAAGTCGAGCAGCACGCGCACAGGATGCACTCGTAGAGCCCGTCGAGCTCCTCGCGGTCTTCGGGGCTCTGCAGCCGCTCCTTCTCGGGCGGCGGGGTGTCGTTGATCAGGAACGGCGACACCGAGTGGTACTGCTTGAAGAACTGCGTCATGTCGACGATCAGGTCGCGGATCACCGGCAGCCCGGGCAGCGGGCGCAGCACGATCGGCTCCTTCAGGTCCCGGAGGTTCGTGATGCACGCCAGCCCGTTCTTGCCGTTGATGTTCATCGCGTCCGAGCCGCACACGCCCTCGCGGCACGAGCGCCGGAACGCGAGGGAGTCGTCGGCCGACTGCTTGATGCGCATCAGCGCGTCGAGCAGCATCTTGTCGGTGGGCGCGAGCTCGACCTCGAGGCTCTGCATGGTCGGACGCTCGTCCTTGTCGGGGTCGTAGCGGTAGATCGAGAACTTGACGACCCGGCCCTTGGCGGACGCGGACGCCGGGGGGGCGATCGGGGATTCCACTGCTGCGCTCATCTTCGTCGGCTCCGGGTGCTGTGGTGCGCTGCGCTCAGAACGTGCGGGCCTTGGGCTCGAAGGTCTCGACGGTCAACGGCTTCATGTTGACCGGCTTGTAGTCGAGCCGGTTGCCCTGCGAGTACCACAGCGAGTGCTTGATCCAGTTGACGTCGTCGCGGTTCGGGTAGTCGCGGTGCGCGTGCGCGCCGCGGCTCTCCTTGCGCGCCTCGGCCGAGACGATCGTGGCCTTCGCGACCTCGATGAGGTTGTCGAGCTCGAGCGCCTCCACGCGCGCCGTGTTGAAGACCTTCGACTTGTCCTTCACGTGGACGCCCTTGCGGCGCTCGTCGAGCGCGAGGATCTGCTGGACGCCCTCCTTCAGCAGCTCGGACGTGCGGAACACGCCGCAGTGCGTCTGCATCGCGCGCCGGATGTCGTTGGCGACGTCCTGGGTGTTCTCGCCGGACGACGACCCGTCGAGCCGCGCGAGGCGCGCGAGCGTGGCGTCGCCGGCGTCGGCGGGCAGCGGCTTGTGCGCGCCGGCCTTCAGCCCCGACGACACGATGTGGTTGCCCGCGGCGCGCCCGAAGACGACCAGGTCGAGCAGCGAGTTCGTGCCCAGGCGGTTGGCGCCGTGAACCGACACGCACGCGCACTCGCCGATCGCGTACAGGCCGCCGACGACGTGGTTGGGGTTGCCGCCGCGCGGCTCGACCACCTGCCCGTGGTAGTTGGCGGGGATGCCGCCCATCTGGTAGTGGATCGTGGGCACGACCGGGATCGGGTCCTTGATCGGGTCGACGTTGGAGAACTTGATCGCGATCTCGCGGATCGAGGGCAGGCGCTTGAGGATGGTGTCCGCGCCGAGGTGGTCGAGCTTCAGCAGGACGTAGTCGGCGTCGGGGCCGCAGCCGCGCCCTTCCTTGATCTCCTGGTCCATCGAGCGCGAGACGAAGTCGCGCGGCGCGAGGTCCTTGAGCGTGGGCGCGTAGCGCTCCATGAAGCGCTCGCCGTGCTTGTTCAGCAGGATCCCGCCCTCGCCGCGAACGCCCTCGGTGATCAGCACGCCCGCGCCGGCCACGCCGGTGGGGTGGAACTGCCAGAACTCCATGTCTTCGAGCGGCACGCCGGCGCGCGCGGCCATTCCGAGGCCGTCGCCGGTGTTGATGAACGCGTTCGTCGACGCCGCGAAGATGCGCCCCGCGCCGCCGGTGGCGAACACGGTGACCTTCGACTCGAGGATCATGACCTCGCCGGTCTCCATCTCGAGCGCCACCACGCCGACGCAGTCGCCGTCGGCGTCGCGGATGATGTCCAGGGCCATCCACTCGACGAAGAACTGCGTGCGCGCACGCACGTTGCGCTGGTACAGCGTGTGCAGCAGCGCGTGCCCGGTGCGGTCGGCCGCGGCGCAGGCGCGCTGCACCGGCTTCTCGCCGTAGTTGGCGGTGTGGCCGCCGAACGGGCGCTGGTAGATGGTGCCGTCGGCGTTGCGGTCGAAGGGCATGCCGAAGTGCTCGAGCTCGTACACGACCTTGGGCGCCTCGCGGCACATGAACTCGATCGCGTCCTGGTCGCCGAGGTAGTCCGACCCCTTGACGGTGTCGAACATGTGCCAGTACCAGTTGTCCTCGCTCATGTTGCCGAGCGAGGCGCCGATGCCGCCCTGCGCGGCGACCGTGTGCGAGCGCGTCGGGAACACCTTCGAGAGCACGGCGACGCTCCAGCCGGCCTCGGCGAGCTGCAGCGAGCAGCGCATGCCGGAGCCGCCGGCGCCGACGATCACGGCGTCGAACTTGCGCCGCGGCAGGTTGTTGGCCAGGTGGTTGAGTACGTCGGCCATTTCAGACCCTCCAGAGGATGATCACGGCCCACCAGGCGTAGCCGGCGAGCGCGACGATGGAGGCCACCTGCAGGAACAGCCGCACTCCGGTCGGTTTGATGTAGTCCATGAAGATGTCGCGCACGCCGATCCAGGCGTGCCACATCAGCGCGGCGAGCGCCAGCAGCGTGAGCACCTTCATCCACGGCGACGCGAACAGCCCCGCCCAGGTGCCGTAGTTCAGTTCCGGCAGGAACATCAGCGAGACGAGCAGGACCACGGTGTACACGGCCATGACGACCGCGGTGATGCGCTGCGCGAGCCAGTCCTTCAGCCCGTAGTGGGCGCCGACGACGATTCTCTGCTGGGCCATGTCAGAAGGCTCCGAAGAGCTTGAGGGCGACCACGACGGTGAGCGCGAGGCTCACGCCGAAGACGACCGATGCCGACGTTCGCGCCTGCTCCTTCTCGATGCCGACGTGCAGGTCGAGCAGCAGGTAGCGGATCCCGGCGCAGAAGTGATGCAGGTACGCCCAGATCAGCGCCAGCAGCACCAGCCGCGGGAACACCCCGGAGACCGTGGCGCGGTACGACTCGAAGCTGACCTCGGACGTGATGCTCTGCTGGAACAGGTAGAGGAGGAACGGCAGCCCGACGAGGAAGAGCAGCGCCCCGCTCACGCGGTGAGCGATCGACACGAGACCCGCCAGGGGCAGCCGGTACTGGGCGATCTGTGAGACGGAGATGTTCCGGAACTGCGCTCGTGAGTTCGGCGCCGACTTGCCGGCCAATTCAGCCATGGCGTCCCCTGAGAGGAATTTTGATGGGATTTGATTAGGAACGATGACAAACCTTCGTATTTTGACCGATTTCGGGGCGCCGCACCAAGCCGCCCCGCGGGCGCACCTCGCGCGACGTTCCGATAACGGCACGCGCCGTGGCGCGGGCGCGCCTCAGATCAGCTCGTTGAAGTAGTGGTGGCGCCCGGTTGCGTACAGGCCGCGGCGCACTTCGACCGGGCGGTCCTCGTACGTGTACGTGACGCGCTCGACCTGCAGCACCGGCTCGCCCGGGGCGACGCCGAGGTCCGCGGCGGTCGCTCGCGTCGCCGCGACCGCGCGCAGGCGCTCCGCCGCGCGGATCATCCGGATGCCGAACTCGGATTCGAAGAGCGCGTACAGCGGCCCCGTGTAGGCCGCGAGGCGGTCGGCGGTGAGCCCGCGGAACAGCGCGCCGGGCAGCCAGATCTCGTCGAGCACCACCGGGCGGGCGTCGAAGGAGAGCAGGCGCCGCACCTGCACGACCGTCTCGCCGGTGCGCAACTGCAGCGCCCGGGCGATGTCGACCGGTGCGCGCGTGCGCCGGCACGCGAGCACTCGGCTGCTCATCGCGCCGGGGTCGCCGCCGTGGTCCGGGCGCAGCCTCAGGAAGCGGAACTGCGCCCTCGCCTCCTGGTGCGTCGCGACGAAGGTGCCGCGCCCCTGGCGGCGCACGAGGAGGTGGTCGGCGGCGAGCTCGTCGATGGCCTTGCGCACCGTGCCCTGGCTCACGCCGAAGCGCGCGGCGAGCTCGGTCTCGCTGGGGATCAGCTCGCCCGGCTTCCACTCGCCGGCCTGAAGGCCGCGCGTGAGCAGGACCTTGATCTGCCGGTACAGCGGGCTGAAGGTCGGGGAATCGGCGGCGACGGCGCCGGGGAGTCGGGCAAGCCGGGACATGCGCCGATTGGAACACGGCACCGGCGGATTTTCAATAATAGATATCTTATATAAGACATATGACCTGTTTGACAGCGGGCGGTCCGCGTCCTAGAATCCCCGCCTGACGCGCGCCGGCACGCCTGCCGCGGGCCGGCCACGCCGCTCAACCACCACTGCGCCCGAACTATCGAGGACCGACCCACCATGACCAAACCCGTCAAGCGCATCGCCGTCACCGGAGCCGCCGGCCAGATCGGCTACAGCATCCTGTTCCGGATCGCCAACGGCGACATGCTCGGCAAGGACCAGCCCGTCATCCTGCAGCTCCTGGACATCACGCCGGCGCTGCCCGCGGTGCGCGGCGTGGTCATGGAGCTCGACGACTGCGCCTTCCCGCTGCTGCAGGGCGTGGTCGTCACCGACGATCCCAAGGTCGCGTTCCGCGACGCCGACTGCGCCGTGCTGGTCGGCGCGCGCCCGCGCAGCAAGGGAATGGAGCGCAAGGACCTGCTCGAGGCCAACGGCGCGATCTTCACGGTGCAGGGCCGTGCGCTCGACGAGGCCGCCAAGCGCGACTGCAAGATCCTGGTCGTCGGCAACCCGGCCAACACGAACGCGTACATCGCGATGAAGTCCGCGCCCGGCCTGCCGAAGAAGAACTTCACCGCGATGCTGCGCCTGGACCACAATCGCGCGCTCTCCCAGCTCGCCGCCAAGTCCGGCAAGCCCGTCGAGTCCATCGAGAAGCTCGCCGTCTGGGGCAACCACTCGCCGACGATGTACCCCGACTACCGCTTCGCGACCGTCGGCGGGCAGTCGCTGAAGGCGCTGATCAACGACGACGCCTGGAACCGCGACGTGTTCATCCCCACCGTCGGCAAGCGCGGCGCCGCGATCATCGAGGCGCGCGGCCTGTCGTCGGCGGCGTCGGCGGCGAACGCCGCGATCGACCACATGCGCGACTGGGTCCTGGGCACCGGCGGGCGCTGGGTCACGATGGGCATCCCGTCCGACGGCTCCTACGGCATCCCCGAGGACACGATGTACGGCTTCCCGGTCACCTGCGCCAACGGCGAGTACACGATGATCAAGGGCCTGGAGATCGACGAGTTCAGCCGTGCGCGCATGGACAACACCCTGAAGGAGCTCAACGAGGAGCGCGACGGGGTCAAGCACCTGCTCGGCTGAGCAGCGCCCGCCCGCGCGCGTGATGCCTGCCGGAGGCCACCCGTCGGAGGTCCTCTTCGACAGCGGCGCGCAGCCGCTCGTGCTTCCGGTGTGCGACCACTACGCCGGGCGCGAGCCGCTGATCCGCAAGTCGCTCGCGCTGCAGGCCCGGCTCGGCCCGCTCTTCGACGTCACCGCAGACTGCGAGGACGGCGCCGAGGTCGGGCACGAGGCCGCGCACGCGCGCATGGTCGGCGCGCTGGTCGCGTCGCCCGAGAACCGCTTCGGGCGCATGGGCGTTCGCATCCACGACTCGCGCTCGCGCCACTGGCACGGCGACCTCGAGACGATCATCGGGGGCGCCGGCGAGCGGCTCGCCTACGTCGCGCTGCCCAAGGTCGAAGACTTCGCCGCCGTCGAGCGGGTCGCCTCCGCGATCGACGACCTCTCGCAACAGGCCGGCGTGCGCCGCCAGCTCCCGATCCACGTCTCGATCGAGACCCACGGCGGGCTGCGCGCCGTGCCCGAGATCGCCGCGCACCCGCGCGTCGAGTGCATCGCGTTCGGGCTCATGGACTACGTGAGCGGCTACCACGGCGCCCTGCCGGCGTCGGCCGCCCTCTCGCCCGGGCAGTTCGAGCACCCGCTCGTGCGCCGCGCGAAGGCCGAGATCGCGGTCGCGTCGCACGCGGCCGGCAAGGTCCCCGCGCACAACCCGTGCACCGACGTCCGCCGTCCCGGCACCGCCGGCGAGGACGCCCGGCGTGCGGCCCTCGAGTACGGGTTCACGCGGATGTGGAGCATCCACCCGTCCCAGATCGGCCCGATCGTCGCGGCGCTCACGCCCGAGCCGGCCTCGATCCGGGCCGCGGCCGAGATCCTGCTCGCGGCGCGCGCCGCGGGGTGGGGCGCGATCCTCCACGACGGCCTGCAGCTCGACCGCAGCGCCTACCGGTACTGGTGGGGCGTGCTGCGCCGCGCGCAGGCCGCCGGCGCCGAACTGCCCGCGGACGCCCGGGCCGCCTTCTTCGAACCGATTCACTGATTCCCTCCCCAGGAGAACCCATGTCGCAGGGACAGAAATTCAGGGACGCCGTCGCGCAGGAAAAACCCCTGCAGGTCGTCGGCACGATCAACGCGTACACGGCGCGCATGGCCGAGGCGAGCGGCTATCGCGCCATCTACCTGTCGGGCGGCGGCGTCGCGGCCAACTCGCTGGGCATGCCCGACCTGGGCATCAGCACGCTCGAGGACGTCCTCACCGACGTGCGCCGCATCACCGACGTCACCACGGTGCCGCTGATGGTCGACATCGACACCGGCTGGGGCAGCGCGTTCAACATCGCGCGCACCATCCGCTCGATGATCCGGGCCGGCGCCGGGGCGGTCCACATGGAGGACCAGGTCGGCGCCAAGCGCTGCGGTCACCGCCCCGGCAAGGAGGTCGTCAGCAAGGAGGAGATGGTCGACCGGGTCAAGGCCGCGGTCGACGCCCGCACCGATCCCGGCTTCGTGATCATGGCGCGCACCGACGCCGCCGCGGTCGAGGGCCTGGACGCCGCGATCGACCGCGCGTGCGCGTACGTCGAGGCCGGCGCCGACATGGTCTTCCCGGAGGCGATGACCGAGCTCGCCATGTACCGCAAGGTCAAGGACGCCGTGAAGGTGCCGATCCTCGCGAACATCACCGAGTTCGGGCAGACTCCGCTCTACGACACGCGCGAGCTCGAGTCGGTGGGCGTCGACATCGTGCTGTACTGCTGCGGCGCCTACCGCGCGATGAACGCCGCGGCGCTGAACGTCTACCAGACGATCCGCCGCGACGGCACCCAGAAGGCGGCGCTGCCGACGATGCAGACGCGTGCGGACCTGTACAAGTACCTCGATTACCACGCCTACGAACAGAAGCTCGACGCGCTGTTCGCGCAGGCGAAGACGAAGTGAGACTGGAGAAAGGGAGAAGGAGATGAGCGAAGCACAAGCCCCGCAGGCCCCCAAGGCGAAGAAGTCCGTCGCGCTGTCCGGCGTGACCGCCGGCAACACCGCGCTGTGCACCGTCGGGCGCAGCGGCAACGACCTGCACTACCGCGGCTACGACATCCTCGACATCGCCGACGTCTGCGAGTTCGAGGAGATCGCCCACCTGCTGGTTCACGGCAAGCTGCCCACGCGTGCCGAGCTCGAGGGCTACAAGGCCAAGCTCAAGAGCATGCGCGGCGTGCCCGCCAACGTGAAGGCGGTGCTCGAGTGGCTGCCCGCGTCGTCGCACCCGATGGACGTGATGCGCACCGCGGTCTCGGCGCTGGGCTGCCAGCTGCCCGAGAAGGACGACCACAACGTGCCCGGCGCGCGCGACATCGCCGACCGCCTCATGGCGTCGCTCGGCTCGATGCTGCTCTACTGGTACCACTACGCGTTCAACGGCCGGCGCATCGACGTCGAGACCGACGACGACTCCATCGGCGGGCACTTCCTGCACCTGCTGCACGGCAGGAAGCCGTCCGAGCTCTGGGTGCGCGCGATGCACACGTCGCTGATCCTGTACGCCGAGCACGAGTACAACGCGTCCACGTTCACGTGCCGCGTCATCGCCGGCACGGGCTCCGACATGTACTCGGCGATCACCGGCGGCATCGGCGCGCTGCGCGGCCCGAAGCACGGCGGCGCCAACGAGGTCGCGTTCGAGGTCCAGAAGCGCTACGACAGCGCCGACGAGGCCGAGGCCGACATCCGCCGGCGCGTCGAGGCCAAGGAAGTCGTGATCGGATTCGGGCACCCGGTCTACACGATCGGCGACCCGCGCAACAAGATCATCAAGGAGGTCGCCCGCCGGCTGTCGAAGGACCAGGGCAACATGAAGATGTTCGACATCGCCGTGCGCCTGGAGTCGGTGATGTGGGAGATCAAGAAGATGTTCCCGAACCTCGACTGGTTCAGCGCGGTGAGCTACCACATGCTCGGCGTGCCGACCGCGATGTTCACTCCGCTGTTCGTGATCTCGCGCACCTCCGGCTGGGCCGCGCACGTGATCGAGCAGCGCATCGACAACAAGATCATCCGCCCGAGCGCGAACTACGTCGGTCCGGAAGACCAGAAGTTCGTCCCGATCGAGAAGCGCAAGTGACGCCGGGAATGCGCGCGGCGACCGCGCGCGGCCGCCCCCTCGCCGGCTCGCCGGCGGGCATCGCGGCCGCCGTCGTGCTGGCGGCGCTCGCGGGCTGCGCGAGCGCACCCGAGGCGCCCGCGAGCCCGCCGCCGCCGCCGCAGCCAGGTTGGCGCCGGCGCCTGGCCCTGCGCCCGCGGCGCCGGACCGCGTGCTCACGCCCGAGTCCGGCACGCCCCTGCCGCGCCGGGCAGCGCGACGGGCACCGCGACGGGCTCCGCGACGGGCTCCGCGGCGGGCACGGCGTCGGGCACCGGCGACGGGCAGCGCGCCGTCGGCCGCCGCGCAAGTCTCCGCGCCGCTCGGCGCCCGGCCTCCGGCACCGCGACGCCTGCCGTCGCCGCGCCGTCCGGCGCCGGGCCGGCCGCCGTCGCCGCGCCTGCCGGCACGAGCCCGGCGGCGGAGCGATCGCCGCCGCGCGCCGGCCCCTGGTGCGCGGGCGCGCCCGGCGGCCTGGGCATCGCCGCCGGCGGTGCCTCGGCGAGCGCGTCGCAGGCCGTGATCCGGCTCGTGGCCGAGCCCGGCCTCTACCGCTGCGAGCTGAACAGGCGCGTGACGCTGCGCCGGGTCGCCGCCGACGGCCGCTCGGTGGTGCTGAACTGGCTCGGCAAGGACCACACGCTCGACGCGGTGCAGGCACGCACCGGCGCGCTGCGCTTCGAGAACCCGTCCAGCGGCCTGATGTGGCTCGTGATCGTCGGCAAGTCGATGCTGCTCGACACGCGCCGCGGCCAGCAGCTGGCCAACGAGTGCAAGCTCTGAATCCTCCCTGAACACATCTCCGGAACAAGGAACCGAAGACCCATGTCCGCACACATCTCGAACGTCCGTCCCAAGCCCGACAAGGTGCTGGTCGACATCGTCGACTACGTCACCAAGTACAAGATCACGAGCAAGCTCGCGTACGAGACCGCGCGCAACTGCCTGATCGACACGCTGGGCTGCGGCCTCGAGGCGCTCGAGTACCCCGCCTGCACGAAGCTGATGGGCCCGGTCGTCCCCGGCACCGTGGTGCCGAACGGCGCGAAGGTGCCGGGCACGCAGTTCCAGCTCGACCCGATCCAGGCAGCGTTCAACATCGGCGCGATGATCCGCTGGCTCGACTTCAACGACACCTGGCTCGCCGCCGAGTGGGGCCACCCGTCGGACAACCTGGGCGGCATCCTCGCGGTCGCCGACTGGATGAGCCGCAACGCGGTCGCCGCCGGCAAGAAGCCGCTCACGATGCGCGACGTGCTCACCGGCATGATCAAGGCGCACGAGATCCAGGGCTGCATCGCGCTCGAGAACTCGTTCAACAAGGTGGGCCTGGACCACGTGCTGCTGGTCAAGGTGGCGTCCACCGCGGTGGTCGCGCAGATGCTGGGCCTGACGCGCGACGAGATCGTCAATGCGGTCTCGCTCGCGTGGGTCGACGGGCAGTCGCTGCGCACGTACCGCCACGCGCCGAACACCGGCTCGCGCAAGAGCTGGGCGGCCGGCGACGCCACGAGCCGCGCGGTGCGCCTGGCGCTGATCGCCCGGACCGGCGAGATGGGCTATCCGTCGGTGCTGTCCGCCAAGACCTGGGGCTTCTACGACGTGCTCTTCAAGGGCAACGAGTTCAAGTTCCAGCGGCCGTACGGCAGCTACGTGATGGAGAACGTGCTGTTCAAGATCTCGTTCCCGGCCGAGTTCCACTCGCAGACCGCGGTCGAGTGCGCGATGGACATCCACGCGCAGCTGAAGAAGGCCGGCAGGACCGAGGCCGACATCCGGAAGATCACGATCCGCACGCACGAGGCCTGCATCCGCATCATCGACAAGAAGGGCCCGCTGAACAACCCGGCCGACCGCGACCACTGCATCCAGTACATGGTCGCGGTGCCGATCATCTTCGGGCGCCTGACCGCGGGCGACTACGAGGACTCGGTCGCGAACGATCCGCGCATCGACAAGCTGCGCGACAAGATCGTCTGCGTCGAGGACCCGCAGTTCACGAAGGACTACCACGACCCCGACAAGCGCTCGATCGCCAATGCGCTCACCGTCGAGTTCACCGACGGCAAGAAGCTCAAGGAGGTGGTCTGCGAGTACCCGATCGGTCACAAGCGCCGCCGCAAGGAAGGCATCCCGCTGCTCGAGGCGAAGTTCAAGGTCAACCTGGCGCGCAAGCTCTCGGCCAAGCAGCAGGCCGCGATCCTGGCGGTGTCGCTCGACCAGAAGAAGCTCGAGGCGATGCCGGTTCACGAGTACGTGGACCTCTACGTCATCTGACGTGGTCGCGGCGGGCCGGGGCCGGATCGCGTCGCGCGCGGCGCGCGCGGTCGCGGCCGCCGTGCTGGCGTCGCTGCTCGGCGCCGTGGCGGCCGCGCCGGGCGCAGCCGCCGGGCCGGACCCGTACCCGCGCCGCAAGCCCGGCCTGTGGGAGGTGAAGGCGGCCTCCGCGCAGGCCTCGGGACTGCCCCCCACCCTGCACTGCGTCGGCGAGCAGACCGACGGCCCCGACGCGCACCTCGACCGCAGCGTGGGCGCCAAGGGCGCGTGCACGCTGGGCGCGTTCAGGCGCGCCGGGCTCGCGTGGCTGGCCGAGTCGGTGTGCCGCGAGGGGCGCACCACGGTCGTGAGCCGGGCGATCGCCTCCGGCGACCTCGACAGCGAGTACCGTATCGACACCGTCGTCACGTACGCCCCGCCGCTGGGCGGCGTGCGCCGCGAAGACAAGGAAGCGATCGTCGCGCGCTGGGCGGGCCCGTGCGCGAGCGGGCAGAAGCCTGGCGACATGGTCGTTCCCGGCATGGGAACGCTGAACATGGTCGACGGCTCGTTCCGCGCCGAGCCCCCGCCGCGCCCGGCGCCGACGCGCGCCCGCGCGAAGCACTGACCGCGCGCGCCCCGGCGCGCCGCCCTGTCCCGCCCCGAAAGTCCGTCGGCCCCCGTCCGACAAGGTTTCACCGCAGCAGGAAGTCCACACCATGACCCACGACGCATTCGACACGCTGAAGGAATTCCGCCTGAAGTCGGGCCGCACCGCCCGCCTGCACTCGCTGCCCGCGCTCGCGCGCCGGTTTCCCGGCGTGAGCCGGCTGCCGCACTCGATCCGCATCGTGCTCGAGTCGGTGCTGCGCAACTGCGACGGGCTCAAGGTGACGCCCGCGCACGTCGAGCAGCTCGCGCGCTGGGCACCGAACGCCGATCGCGTCGACGAGATCCCGTTCGTCGTCGCGCGCGTCGTTCTGCAGGACTTCACCGGCGTGCCGCTGCTCGCCGACCTCGCCGCGATGCGCAACGTCGCCGCCGCCGCCGGCCGCGACCCGAAGACGATCGAGCCGCTGGTGCCGGTCGACCTCGTCGTCGACCACTCGGTGATGATCGACCACTACGGCTCGGGCAACGCGCTCGAGCTGAACATGAAGCTGGAGTTCCAGCGCAACGCCGAGCGCTACCAGTTCATGAAGTGGGGCATGCAGGCGTTCGACACCTTCGGCGTCGTCCCGCCCGGGTTCGGCATCGTCCACCAGATCAACCTCGAGTACCTCGCGCGCGGCGTGCACGCCGGCCGCGACGGCGTCGTCTATCCGGACACGCTGGTCGGCACCGACAGCCACACCACGATGATCAACGGCATCGGCGTCGTCGGCTGGGGCGTCGGCGGGATCGAGGCCGAGGCCGGGATGCTCGGGCAGCCGGTCTATTTCCTCACCCCGGACGTGGTCGGCGTCCACCTGACCGGGCGGCTGCGCGAAGGCGTCACCGCGACCGACCTCGTGCTCACGATCACCGAGATGCTGCGCAGGGAGAAGGTGGTCGGCAAGTTCGTCGAGTTCTTCGGGCCCGGCACCGCGAGCCTGCCGCTGCCCGACCGCGCGACGATCGCGAACATGGCCCCCGAGTACGGCGCGACGATGGGGTTCTTCCCCGTCGACGAGCGCACGATCGCGTACTTCGAGGGGACCGGGCGCACGAAGGACGAGATCGACGCGTTCGAGTCGTACTTCCGCGCCCAGGGCCTGTTCGGGGTTCCCGCCGCCGGCGACGTCGACTACACGAAGGTCGTCGAGCTCGACCTGGGCGGCGTCGCGCCCTCGCTCGCGGGGCCGAAGCGCCCGCAGGACCGGATCGAGATCGGCGACGTCGCCCGGCGCTTCGCGCAGCTGTGGACGACGCCGATCGCCGAGAACGGATTCAACCAGCCGGCCGATCGGCTCGACCGGGTCGTCACGACCCCGGACGGCGTCGAGCTGCGCAACGGCGACGTCCTCATCGCCGGCATCACGTCGTGCACCAACACGTCCAACCCCGGCGTGCTGCTCGCCGCGGGCCTGCTCGCGAAGAAGGCGGTCGAGGCCGGGCTGTCGGTGCGCAAGCACGTCAAGACCTCGCTCGCGCCGGGCTCGCGCGTCGTGACCGAGTACCTCGAGCGCACCGGGCTGCTGCCCTACCTGGAGAAGCTCGGCTTCGCGGTGGCCGCGTACGGCTGCACGACCTGCATCGGCAACGCCGGCGACATGGCCGCGGAGATCAACGAGGCGATCGTCCGCGAAGACCTCGTGTGCGCCGCGGTGCTCTCGGGCAATCGCAACTTCGAGGCGCGCATCCACCCGAACCTGCGCGCGAACTTCCTCGCGTCGCCGCCGCTGGTCGTCGCGTACGCGCTGGCGGGCAACGTGCGCGTCGACCTGATGACGCAGCCGGTCGGCAAGGGCCGCGGCGGGCGCGACGTGTGGCTCGGCGACCTCTGGCCGACGAGCGACGAGATCCACGCGCTGATGAAGCACGCGATGGACCCGAAGGTGTTCAAGGCCAACTACGCGCAGGTGCGCGAGAACCCGGGCAAGCTCTGGGAAAAGGTGCGCGGCGCCCGCGGCCAGGTCTACGACTGGCCCGCCTCGACGTACATCGCGCGCCCGCCGTTCTTCGACGGCTTCACGCTCGAGCCGCCGCCGCCCGGCGGCGCGATCCGGGGCGCGCGCGCGCTCGGGATCTTCGGCGACTCGATCACGACCGACCACATCTCGCCCGCGGGCTCGATCCGCCCCGACTCGCCCGCCGGCCGCTGGCTGCTCGAGCACGGCGTCGCCCGCGGCGACTTCAACAGCTACGGCGCGCGCCGCGGCAACCACGAGGTGATGATGCGCGGGACGTTCGCCAACGTTCGCATCAAGAACCTGATGCTCCCGGCGCTGCCCGACGGCTCGCGCGTCGAGGGCGGGATCACGATCCACCAGCCCAGCGGCGAGCGCCTGCCGATCTACGAGGCGGCGATGCGCTACCGCGCCGAGGGCGTGCCGACGATCGTCTTCGGCGGCGAGGAGTACGGCACCGGCTCGTCGCGCGACTGGGCGGCCAAGGGCACGCAGCTGCTGGGCGTGAAGGCGGTCGTCGCGCGCAGCTTCGAGCGCATCCACCGCTCGAACCTGGTCGGCATGGGCGTGCTGCCGCTGCAGTTCCTGGGCGACGACGGCGTCGGCCCGCTCGGCCTGGCGGGCGACGAGACGTTCGACGTCGAAGGGCTCGACGGGCGCCTGCGCCCGCAGCAGGACCTCGTGCTCGTCGTGCGGCGCGCCGACGGCGGCGAGCGCCGCGTCGGCGTGCGCCTGCGCATCGACACCCCGATCGAGGTCGACTACTACCGGCACGGCGGGATCCTGCCGTTCGTCCTGCGCGAACTGCTCGCCGGCTGATCGGCGGGCGGCGCGGCGCCGGGGGGCGTTGCCGCGCCGCCCGTCGGCGCCCGGCGGCGCGTCGCGCGCAGGCCACGGACCGCGCGTCGATCCCACGTGCCCGCGCGGCCGGGCCGTGCCGGACGCCGGACCTTTCGGGCTACACTCCGGGAGTCTCCACCCGGCGTCCTCCCTTGCTGCCCAGCCCTTCGACCCGAGCCTCGTCGATCGGCGCGCTCCCGCGTGCCGTGCTGATCGCCGTGGTCGCGCTCGTGGCGTGCGCGCTCGCGCGCCTGCTCGCGCTGGGGCAGCCGATCGAACTGCTGTGGCCGGGCGCCGCGATCGGGCTCGCGTTCGGCTGGCGCTACGGCCCGCGCTGGGTGCTCGCGGCCGCGCTCGGTGCGGCGGCGTGGGCGATGCTGCGCTTCTCCAGCCCGGTCCTCGCGGCCGCGGTGTTCGTGTGCTGCAGCGCGGGGCCGGTGCTCGCGATCGTCTCCATCCGCCGGCTCAACGACTGGAAACCGGCCGACTACCGCCTCGAGGCGGTGTTCCGATTCATGATCGTCGTCGCGCTGGTCGCCGCGCCGCTCGACGCGCTCGTCGCCACCGCCGGTATGCGCGCCGCCGGCCTGATGCCGGACGTCCACGCGGCGCACCTCTTCATGACCTGGTGGCTGATCGACGCGCTCGGCATGCTGCTGGTGGCTCCGGCGCTGCTCGCCTGGTTCAACGAGGGGCTGGCGGAATCCGAGCCCGGGGTCGCGGACCCGTCCCTCGTCGACGGCCCGGCGGTGCTCCTCACCCTGGCGATGGCCGCGGGCAGCCTCGTGCTCGGCGGCCTCGGCCAGAAGCAGTACGGCAGCGCGCTGCTGTTCTTCTACTTCCCGATCGTGGCGTGGATCTCGGTGCGGATGCCCGAGCGCGCCACCGCGCTGTCGCTGTTCCTGACCGCGCTGCCGCTGCTGGCCGTGAGCTCGTACGAGTTCGGCGCGGCGGGTGCGTCGGTCGCGCTTCAGGGCGCGGTGCTCGTGCTGTGCGCGGTGGTGGTCGCGCTGCTGCTGCAGGCGGTGGCCGCCGATCGCCGCTACGCGCTCGCGCGCGTCGCGCAGCAGGCCCGCCAGGACCTCACCACCGGCCTGCTCAACGACCGCGGACTGCTCGCCGAGCTCGGCGAGCGGCTCGTGTCGCCGAACCGCCCGAACTACGGGCTGCTCGGCATCCACGTCGGCAACTTCGACACCGTGCACGACCTGTGCGGGCCGATCCAGGCGCTGCAGCTCGAGCAGAGCGCGGCGATGCTGCTGATGCGCCAGCCCGGGGCGGTGCAGGCGGCGCGGCTGTCGTCCGGGCGCTTCGCGCTGCTGACCACCGCCGACACCGTCGCGCAGGTGCGCGCGCTCGCGCGCGAGATCTTCGCTTCGCTGAACGGGCAGGTGTACAAGGCCGAGCACGGCAGCCTGAGGCTGCAGGCGAGCGTGGGCGGGCTGCTCATCGACCGCCACGTGCTGATCAACAGCGAGGACTGCCTGCTGTCGCTGTCCGACGCGATGGCGATCGCCGCGAGCGTGCGCGATCCGCAGCTGTTCGTCGAGCCGCTGTCGCAGACGATGATCGACGCGCGCCGCTCGCACCAGGGCAAGATCGAGCACATCCGCGAGGCGATCCGCGAGCTGCGCATGGAGGTCTTCGCGCAGCCGATCGTCGACCCGGAAGCGCCCGCGTCGATGCTCTCGTACGAGGTGCTGACGCGCCTGCGCGATCGCGACGGCGCGATGATCCGTCCGCCCGAGTTCCTGCCGCTCGCGATCCAGGCGCAGATGACCGTCGCGCTCGATCGCGGCGTGATCCAGAAGGTGTTCGGATGGCTCGCGTCGAACCCCGACGCGCTCGCCCGCACCTGGAAGTGCTCGGTGAACCTGTCCGGCCTCACGATGAGCGACGGCGCCATCGCCGGCTTCATCCGCGAACAGCGCGCGCTGCACCGGATCCCGGCCGACAAGATCGTCTTCGAGATCACGGAGAGCGAGGCGATCCGCAATCCGGCGGCCGCGTCGCGACTGGTCGACGACCTCAAGGCCGAGGGGTTCGGCATCGCGCTGGACGACTTCGGCACGGGGCTGGCCACGTTCGAGTACCTGAAGCGCTTCCCGCTCGACTACCTGAAGATCGACGGCTCGTTCATCCGCAACCTCGTGAACAACCCGATCGACGAGGAGATCGTGCTCTCGACCGTGCGCGTCGCGCGGCGGCTGAACGTCAAGACCATCGCCGAGCACGTGCACAACCAGGACATCTACGACCGCCTCAAGACGCTCGGGGTCGAGTACGTCCAGGGCGAGCTGATCGGCACGCCGCTGCCGATCGCGCAGCTGTTCGCGCTGCCGGTGCGCGCGGGCGGCGATCCCGACACCGCGCCGGCGAGCCCGCGCGCCGGGCAGCCCGCGCCCGAGGTGCTCGGGCGCTGAGCCGCGAGCAAGGCGACCCGGCCACGCGTCAGGCGCCGGGCCCCTGCCGGAAGCGTGCGACGAAGCGCCGGTCGATGCGCTCCTTCCAGCGCCCCATCGAACCGCCCGCGTACGCGAGCGGCCCCCAGCTCGCGATCGCGCTGCCGTCGCAGCGGTCGAGCAGCGCGAGCGTCCAGCGCCGGGCCCGGAACGCGGCGAGCACCGGCGTGCGCGCGCCGGTGGCCACGGCGGCGAGGTTCGCGGCCAGCGCGCCGGCCTGGCGGATCGCGTGCACGCCGGACTTCGCGATGCGGCGGTCGACGAAGCTCGCGCAGTCGCCGGCCGCGAACAGCGCCGCGTGGGAGGTCGAGCGCAGGTCGGCGCGCACTGCGATCCCGCCGTCGGGCGCGAGCGCGACGCCGTCGCGGCGCGCGGCCTCGAGCAGCCACGGCGCCGGCCGCGGCCCGGTCGCGACGACGACCAGATCGGACGCGATCGCCGGCATCCCGTCGAAGTGGGCGAGACCGTCGCGCGCACCGGTGTAGCGGTGCTGCGCGCGCAACTCGACGCCGCGCGCGCGCAGTCCGCGCGTCGCAAGCCACGCCGCCGCACCCGCACGCCCGCCGAGCAGGCTCGCGCCGGCGTGCGCGAGCGTCACCCGTGAGCCGGTGAGCGGCCCGGGAGCGAGCGCGAGCCGCGCCATCGCGAACGCGATCTCGATCGCCGCCGCACCGCCGCCGACGACGGTCACCCGGCGCGCCCCCGGCGCGCGCTCGCAGGCGTGCCACCAGCGCTCCCACGCGGGGACGAAGGCCGCGAACGGCTTGGCCCCGAGCACGCGCGGCGCGTCCTGCGCGCCGGCCCCCTCGCCGGCATCGCTCACGGAGCCGACGTTCACGGACAGCAGGTCGAAGCGGTAGCGAGCGGCCTGGCCCACGACCTCGCGCGCGGGGAAGTCGACGTCGACGACACGGTCGTCGATCCACTCGATCCCGCCGGCCCGGCAGGCGTTGCGGACGTCGATCGAGCACGCGTCGAGCGGGTACGCGCCCGAGATCCAGCCCGGCATCATTCCCGAGTACAGGAGCGTCGCCGACGGCGACACCAGCGACACCTGCGCGTGCCCCGCGGTGCGGTGCGCCAGCACGGTGGCCGCGAGCAGGTGCGTGTGCCCGCCGCCGAGCAGGAGGATGCGTTTCAAGGTGCGGGAAACTATACGGGAAGCCGGCCGGCCGCGGCGATCCGGCGTGACCGTTTCGTGACCGCAACGATGCCGCAGCGCCACCGGCGCGCCACCGCGGCGTTTTCTCGTGACCTCACACTGCCTTTCATCGACGAGACGTTCTCGCCGAGCCCACCGAATCCAGGAGCCTCAGATGAAATCGATCGCCAAAGTCCTCGCCCCCGCCGCCCTCGCGCTCGCGTCGCTGTCCGCCCACGCCGGTGTCTTCGAGATCGACTCGGGCCTGCCGCCGCTCGCCGCGCACCCGGCCGCGAGCAAGCCCGCGGCGGTCGAGCCGCAGCTCATCCAGTCCAGTCAGGGCGCGGTCGCGGACAACCCGGCGCTGCCGCGCGCGGTGTCGACGCGCACGCGGGAGGAAGTCCGCCGCGAGGCGATCGAGCAGCGCAAGGCGACGCTCGAGAACTACAACTATTCGTGAACCTCGGCCCGTCCGGCGGCGGGCCTCAGGCCCCGCCGGCCGGATACTTGAGCGCGTTCTTCTCGAGCTTTCGCGCGACCGCGTCGTCGAGGTCGACCCCCAGCGCCATCGCGAGTTCGACCAGGTAGATCAGGACGTCCGCGAGCTCGTCGCGCACCGCCTGAGCGGTCGCGGGGTCGCTCGCGGCACGGCGCGACTGCTCCTCGGTCGCCCACTGGAAGATCTCGACCAGCTCGCCGACCTCGCCAGTCAGCGCCATCGCCAGGTTCTTGGGCGAGTGGAAACGGTCCCAGCCGCGCGCGGCCGTGAAGTCGCGCAGGAATTCCTGCAGCGCGGCGACGTCGACGAATCTCGCGGTCAAGGCGGGCGGTTCCGGCTCGGGAGGGAGCCGGCATTGTCTCCGAAATCGCCCGCCGCGGTGGCGGCGCTCACGGCTCGCCCCAGGCCGCCTCCTTCATGATGCCGGCGAGCATCGCGTAGGCGGTGGCCCACGCCGAGCGCACCTGGGGCGTGAACGCGTCCTGGAGGATCATCTCCAGCATCCACAGCAGCGCTTCGCGCACGCGGTCGTAGTGCTCGGCGCGCACGCCGTAGTTGACGTGGCGCACCCCGAGCTGCTGGATGATCGGCACCAGCACCGAGGTGTTCCCGAGCCCGCCCACCGCGACCGCCATCACCTGGAGGAACTCGCGGCCCTGGTGCTCGAGGTCGCGCGTGAACATCGGCGTGACCGTCGGCTCGATCGAGAAGAGCCGCCGGTAGAAGAGCTCGGCGGCGGTCGCGCCCATCGTCTGCACGCTGCGGAAGGTGGACTGGACGATCGCGATCTGTTCGTGGGTCATGCTCATGGAGGTGTCCTGCCGGTTCGCGGGCGATCGGGCGGGTCCGATCCCGCAGGGATCAGCACCTTCCATGCCATGCACGGACGTGCGCACGCCGCGGGGACGTGCACCATCGAAGACGCTGCACGCGCTTCGGCCCGGCCGCTCCGCCCGAAAGTGGTGCACGCGGGCCGCGGATGCGCCGCGATGGAGCGTCGGACGCGTGTTGCGGACTCCGGCGTCCCCTTTTGTCGCCATTCGTCCCTTGCGCCCGCGCCCGGCGCCCGCTCCCGGAAGCGCTTCGAGTGCGCGCGCCCGCGGCCGCGCGCCGGGATGCCGGCCCGCCCTCAGCGACCGGCCGCGCCCTCCTGGGCCTTCGCCGCCTGGTACATGCGAAGGTTCGCCTGCACCTCTCGGCGGTAGTCGTCGACCGATCCCGGGTAGTCCTCGAGCGCGATCGACTCGCGCGCCGCGCGCATCTCGTCGGATCCGGCGACCTTGAGCACCGCCTGCGCGAGCCGGGCCTTGACGGCCGGCGGCGTCTCCGCGCGCAATGCGACGCCGTACAGGCTGCGGAAGACCATGTCGTCCATGCCGAGCTCGGCGAACGACTTCAGCCCGGGCAGGAACCTGTTCGGGCCGCGCGCCCCGGTGAGCGCGACCAGTTTCGCGCGCGGGTTGTCCTTGAGCGTCGTGGCCAGGCCGACGGTCGCGAAGTAGCCGTCGATGTCGCCGGCCATCACCGCGGTCGCGCCCTCCACGCCGCCCTTGTACGGGATCATCCGCGCGGTCACGCCCAGGTGGCGGGCAAGCCGCGTCGCGAGGACCTGGTATTGGCTCACGCCCAGGCCGAGCGTGCCGAAGTCGAGTTCGCCGTGCTTGCCGGCCGCGCGCTTCTTCAGGTCGTCGAGCGTCTGCAGGTTCATCGACGCCGGCACGACCAGCGCGTACGGCGTCTGCGCGAGCGGCGCGATGATCTCGAAGTCGGAGATCTCGTACGCGACGCCCGGCGTCGCGAGCTTGCCGTTGTACAGGCCGTCGACCTGGAACAGCAGCGTCGTGCCGTCGGCCGGCGCGTTGCGCACCGCGACCGCGCCGATCGTCGTGCCCCCGCCGGGCCTGTTCTCGACGACGACCGCCACCTTCAGTTCGCGCGCGAGCTCACGGGCGAAGACGCGCGCGAGGTTGTCGGTGGACGCGCCCGGCGGATACGGCACGACGAAGCGCAGCGGCCGGCTCGGGAACGGCTCCTGCGCGAGCGCGCGGTGTGCCGTCGCCGAGCCTCCCGCGCAGGCCAGCGCGGCCAGCGCGCGCAGCGCGGTTCTCCTGGTCTCCACGATCACCTCCCGCTTCGCGACGTCAGACCGCGTCGTCGAGGTGCTCGAGGGCCGCGCGGAACTTCGCGAGCGCGCGCTCGCGCAGGTCCGGCAGGTGATAGCTCGGGAACATCCCGGTGCTCGGCTGGTACTCGCGCAGCAGCTGCTTCGCGACCGTCACCTTGTGCACCTCCACCGGCCCGTCGGCCAGCCCCATGTGGAACGACTGCATCACGAGGTGCGCGAACGGCATCTCGGTGGTGATGCCGAGCGAGCCGTGCAGGTGCAGCGCGCGCGACGCGACGTCGTGCAGCACCTTGGGCATCAGCGCCTTGATCGCGGAGATGTCCTTGCGCACCTTCTTGTAGTCCTTGTGCTTGTCGATCAGCCACGCAGTGCGCAGCACCAGCAGCCGGAACTGCTCCAGCTCGCACCAGGAGTCGGCGATGCGCTCCTGCACCATCTGCTTGTTCGACAGCCGCTCGCCCTTGGTCTCGCGCGAGATCACGCGCTCGCACATCATGTCGAGCGCCGCTCGCGCCTCGCCGATCGTGCGCATCGCGTGGTGCACGCGCCCGCCGCCCAGGCGCACCTGCGCGATCACGAACGCGTCGCCCTCGCGGCCCAGCAGGTTCGACGCCGGGACCCTGACGTCGTCGAACTCGAGGTAGCCGTGGTTCGGCGACTCCTCGGTCGCGAAGCCGTAGTCGCGGATGATCCGCAGGCCCGGCGCGTCGCGCGGCACGAGGAACATCGACATCCGCGACAGCAGCGGCGCGTCGGGGTCCGTCACCGCCATCACGATCAGGAACTCCGCCCAGCGCGCGTGCGACGCGAACCACTTCTGGCCGTTCAGGACCCAGTAGTCGCCCTGGCGCGTGGCGCGGCACTTGAACACGCCCGGGTCCGCGCCGCCCTGCGGCTCGGTCATCGCATAGCAGGACACGATCTCGTTGGCGAGCAGCGGCTCGAGGTACTTCTTCTTCTGCTCGGGCGTGCCGAAGTGCGCGAGGATCTCGGCGTTGCCGGAATCGGGCGCCTGGCAGCCGAACACCGAGGGGCCGTAGCGCGCGCGCCCGAGAATCTCGTTGAGCAGCGCGAGCCTGACCTGCCCGTAGCCCTGCCCGCCGAGTTCCGGCCCGAGGTGGCACGCCCACAGGCCGTGCTCGCGCACGATCTTCTGCAACGGCCTCACCAGCACGTTGCGCCTGGGGTCGTGGATGTCGGCGGGGTGGCCGAGCACGTACTGCAGCGGCTCGACCTCCTCCTTCACGAACCGGTCCACCCAGTCGAGCCTGCTCTGGAAGTCGGGGTCGGTTTCGAAGTCCCAGGCCATCGTCGTTCTCCTTTCGTTGCGGCGGTGTCGTCGATCGCTCGCGGTGCGCTCGACGCACAGCCTAAAGCAACGGCCGGCTCCGGCGGGGCGTCGCCCCCACGGAACGGACCCGCCCGCGGTGCGCAGATGCCGACGAAGCGGACCGCCGACGCTCGTCCGGCGCTGGCCGGCGGCCGCGGCGACGGGTAGCGTTCCGGGTGACGCACTCCCACTCGAGGCCCCGCATGTCCTACGACCGCTACCAGTTCATCCGGTTCTCGCTGTCCGCCGGCGTGCTGACGATGACGCTGAACCGCCCGGAGGCGATGAACGCGATCCACGGCCCGCTGCACACCGAGCTGTCGCGGGCGTTCGCCGACATCGCCGCCGACCGCGACGTGCTCGCGGTGGTGCTGACCGGCGCCGGCAAGGGCTTCTGCGGCGGCGGAGACCTCGCGTGGTTCCGCGACGCCACGCGCGAGTCGATCGACGCGCTGTTCGTCGAGGCGCGCAAGATCATCGTCGACATGCTCGAGCTGCCGCAGCCGATCGTCGCGGCCGTCAACGGCCACGCCGCGGGCCTGGGCGCGACGCTCGCACTCTTCTGCGACGTGATCTACGTGGCGCAGCACGCGCGCATCTCCGACCCGCACGTGCGCGTGGGCGTGGCCGCCGGCGACGGGGGCGCGATCATCTGGCCGCTGCTCGTCGGCCCGGCGCGCGCCAAGGAGTACCTGATGACCGGTGACCCGGTCTCCGCGGCCGAGGCCGAGCGCATCGGGCTGGTCAACCACGTGGTGCCCGGCGACGAGGTGCTCGCGCGGGCCACCGCGATGGCGGTGCGCATGGCCACCGGCCCGCGGCGCGCGATCGAGGCGACGAAGGCGTCGGTGAACAAGCTGCTGCGCGACGCCGTCAACCTCGTGCTCGACACCTCGCTGTCGCTGGAGAAGGCCAACTTCTCCGACGACGACCACAAGGAGGCGATCGCGGCGTTCGCGCAGAAGCGCGAACCGCGGTACACGGGGCGCTGACGCGCCGTCGACGACGCAACGGGCCGCACGCGCCGGCCCCGCAGGAGAATCCCGATGACCCGAATGCCCGCCGTCACCCTCGCCGCCCTGCCCGGGCGCCGCGCCCAGGCGCTGGAGGCCGCGCGCGAGATCGAGCGCCGCGGCTTCTCGGGCGCCTACTGCACGACCGCGGGCGGCGTCGACAACGTCGCGCTCTCGCAGGCGATCGCGCAGGCGACCTCGACGCTGCACACCGGCCCGATGATCGCGCCGATCTACTTCCGGATCCCGGCCGAGCTCGCGCGCGGCGCGGCGCTCGCGCACGAGCTGAGCGCAGGGCGCCTGCGCCTGGGCATCGGCGTGAGCCACGCGCCCTCGCACGCGCGCAACGGCGTCGTCGCCGGCAAGCCGCTCGCCGACGTGCGCGCGTACGTGGCCGCGATGCGCGCGGCCGAGCACGAGACCGGCCCGCTGCCGCCGATCGTGCTCGCGTGCCTGCGCACGCGCATGCTCGAGCTCGCGGTCGAGATCGCCGACGGCGCGGTCTGGGCCAACCCCGCCCGCAGCCACCTGCCGAAGCAGCTCGCACGGGTTCCCGCGCACAAGCGCGCTGCCGGCTTCTTCGTCGGCGCGCTGATCCCCACCTGCATCAGCGACGACGAGGCCGCGGCGAAGGCGGCGTTGCGGCGCCAGCTCACGCTGTACTGCCACCTGCCGAACTACCGCAACTACTGGCGCGAGGCGGGCTGGGTCGAGGAGATGGACGCGATCGAAGCCGCGATCGCGGCCGGCGACGCCGACGGCGTGCCCGCGCGGATGAGCGACCGCTGGCTCGCCGACGTCACGCTGTTCGGCTCCGCGACCCGGGTGCGCGACGGCATCGAGGCGGCGTTCGACGCCGGGATCACGACGCCGGTCGTCGTGCCTTCGTCGGCACGCAAGGGCGGGTCGGCGCAGGCGCTGACGGAGCTGTTCGCGGCGTACGCCTGACGCTCGGGCCGCGCACGGCGCGCGTGCCAGCCCCGGTGCGGCACGCGCGCACGGCGCGGCGCCGGTGCGGCGCGCGCGCAGGGCGCGGCGCCGGACACAGGCGTCGCGGCCGGCGCGCTAGGACGGCGCGCCGGGCCCGAGATACTGCGCGTTCGCCTCGCCCAGCCTCGGCGCGGGCCGGTCCACCGGCGGGCGCACGCCGTCGAACGACAGCGGCAGGCCCGCGAGCACGAAGCCCTCGCCGCCGACCTCGCGGATCATGTCGAGCGCGCGCACCTGCGCGTCGCCCACCACCTCCGGAAACTCGTGAACCGGCGAGACCGGCACGCCCGCGGCCTCGAGCACCGCCTGCCAGTGCGCGCGCGGCGCGGTCGCGAGCGCGGCGTGGATGTCGGCGACGAGCTCGGCGCGGTGCTGCAGGCGCTGGCGGTTCGTCGCGTAGCGCGCGTCGCTCGCCCACTGCGGCTGCCCGAGCGCGCCGGCGAGCTTGGCGAACAGGCGATCGTTGCCGCAGCAGATCATCAGCGCGCCGTCGGGGTGATCGAACGCCTGGTACGGCACGAGCCCGGGGTGCGCGGTGCCGTGGCGCAGCGACGGCTGGCCCTGGTTCACCAACGCGTGGATGCGCGGCGAGCCCCAGGTCAGCGCCGATTCGAGCAGCGACGTGTTCACGAGCGTGCCGCGGCCGGTGGCGTCGCGCTCGCGCAGCGCGGCGAGGATCCCGATCACCGACCACATGCCGGTGCCGAAGTCGACCAGCGACGCCCCCATGCGCGCGGGCGGCCCCTCGGGCGACCCGTTCATGCTGACCAGCCCGCTGTAGGCCTGCAGCAGCGGCTCGTAGCCGGGCTGCAGCCGGCGCGGCCCGGTGTGCCCGAACGCGGTGATCTCGCAGTAGACGAGGCGCGGGAAGCGCGGCATCAGCGTCGCGGCGTCCACGCCCATGCGCGCGGCCTCGCCGGGGCGCAGGTTGTGGATCAGCACGTCCGCGTCGGCGAGCAGCCGCTCGAGCTGCGCGCGCCCCTCGGCCGACTTCAGGTCGACCTGCACCGAGCGCTTGCCGCGATTGACGTCGTGGAAGGTCATCGACGCCCCGTCGCGGAACTCCGGCCCCATCGTGCGCGCGTCGTCGCCGCCGCCGGGCTTCTCGACCTTGATCACCTCGGCGCCGAGGTCGGCGAAGATCATGCCCGCGAACGGCGCGGCGAGCACCTGCCCGATCTCCACGACGCGAATGCCGGCCAGCTTCATGCTCGTTCTCCCGGGGTGGGGCTCGTCGGACGGCACGGACGGCCGCGTCACTGCGGCTCGATGCCGGCCTTCTGGATGATCGCGCCCCAGTACGTCAGCTCGCTGCGCAGGAAGGCCTCGATCTCGGCGCGCGGCGGCGCGTGCGCCACCGAGCTCGACGCGACCAGGTATTGCTGCATCGCCGGCGTTCGCACGGCGGCCGCGACGAGCTGGTGAAGGCGGTCGGCGACGGCGTCCGGCGTGGCCGACGGCACGAGGAACACGCCCCACGACGAGATCGATAGCCGGCCGAGCCCGGCGTCGGGCGACGCCGGCACGCCCTCGAGCGCCGCCAGCGGCTCGGGACCGGTCACGACCAGCGGCACCAGCTTCAGGCCCCGCCCCACGTCGAGGAACGCGCCCAGGTCGGCGAAGATCATGTCGACGCGCCCGGCGGCGACCTCGGTCATCGCCTCCGCGTTGCCCTTGAACGGCACGTACAGCATGTCGGCGCCGGTCACCTGCCGGAAGAGCTCGCCCGCGACGTGCGACGACGAGTTGCCGCTCGCGTACGACAGCTTCGCGCCGGGCGCGCGCGCCGCGGCCGCGAGGTCCGCGATCGAGCGGTGCTTCGACGCCGGGCCGACGGCGAGGATCAGCGGCGTCGGCCGGCGGTACATCGCGACCGCCTTGAAGTCGGCGATCGGGTCGTAGGGCAGCCGCTTGAACAGGTGCCGGTTCGCGACGTGCGAATTGCTCGTGATCAGCATCGTGTAGCCGTCGGGCGCAGCCCGCGCGACCTGGCCGGTGGCGATGATGCCGTTCGCGCCGGGCTTGTTCTCGACGACGACGCTCTGCCCGGCGGCGCGGGCGGCCTCGGCAGCGATGATCCGTGCGGCCAGGTCGGTGCCGCTGCCGGTCGGAAACGGCACGAGCAGGCGGATCGGCTTCGAGGGAAAGGCGCCGGGCTCGGCCGCGCGCGCCGACGTGCCGGCCGCGAGCGCGAGCGCTGCGGGCATCGCGCGCAGCGCCGTGCGCCGCCCGTTCGACATGGGCTTCATCTCCGCCTCCCCGGTGAACCGTCGCCGCCCGATCATAAGCACGCGGCGCCGCCGTGACCATCGCAGTGCACGACCGATCGAGACCGGGCGGCGCGTCGCCCCGGACGCACGACAGAGTGCGAACCCTGCGTCGGTTCGACGACGGCAAGTACGGGAACGTCGCGAAGACCTCGCCGCAGATCGGGGGTCGACTCGCCACGGAACGCGGGCGCGTCACGTACCCGTCACGCCCTGCGTCGCCCCCTCGATGGTCCGGTCGAGCCAGCGAAGCAGCATCGCGCACAGCCCGTCCGGGTCGATCGGCTTGCCCGCGAAATCGTTCATGCCGGCGTCGACGCACTGCGCCCGGTCCTCCGTGAACGCGTTCGCCGTCATCGCGATGATCGGCAGGCGCCCGGCCGACCACGTCCGGCGAATCTCCCGGCTGGCCTCGAGGCCGTCCATCCGCGGCATCTGCACGTCCATGAGGACGAGCCGATAGGCGTGACGGCGCGTCATCTCGACGGCCTCGGCGCCGTCGGTGGCGACGTCGACGACGAAGCCGGCTTCCTCGAGGAACGCGCGCGCAACTTCCGCGTTGATCGGATTGTCTTCCGCGACGAGGACTCTGCTGCCGGAATACCGAAGGCGCAGCGTCCGCGCCGCGTCCTCGACGCCGGCCGCCGCCTGCTCGGCGCTGTTCGGCGCGGCCTTCCTGAGTCGGGCCGTGAACCAGAACGCACTGCCTCTTCCGGGGGTGCTCCGAACCCCGGCCTCGCCGCCCATCAGCTCGGCCAGCCGGCGGGTGATGGTCAGTCCGAGCCCGGTTCCGCCCGAGCGGCGGGTCGTCGAACGGTCCGCCTGCTCGAACGGCGCGAAGAGCCGCGGAATCACGGTGGGCTCGATGCCGATGCCGGTGTCGTCGACCTCGAACCGGACCGTGACGCACGCGTCGTCCTCGTGGACTTGCGTCGCGCGCAGCGTGACGCTGCCCCGTTCGGTGAACTTGATCGCGTTGTTCGCGTAGTTGAGCAGCGCCTGATGCAGGCGCGTCGGATCTCCGACCAGGTCGGTCGAGATCGGGTTCACCTCGCTGACGAGCCGCAGCCGCTTCTCGGCGGCGCGGTCGTCCAGCATCGCCTTGACGTTCGCGACGACGGACTCGACGCGAATCGGGATCTCCTCCAGCGTCAGCTTGCCGGCATCGATCTTGGACAGGTCGAGAATCGCGTTGAGGACGTCCAGCAGGTATCCCGCCGCCGACTCGAGCTTGCCGAGCCGTTCCGCCTGCTCGGGAGTGAGCCCGCCGCGCCGGATCAGATACGCCATGCCGATCATCGCGTTCAGCGGCGTGCGGATTTCGTGGCTCATGTTCGCGAGAAAGGCGCTCTTCGCCAGGTTGGCCGCCTCGGCGCGCTGGCTCGCCTCCTCCAGCTGCCGCGTGCGCCGCGCCACCAGTTCCTCGAGTTGCTCGCGGTGCGCCGCGAGCTCGTCGGCCATGCGCTGCTTCTCGGCGATGTCGTCCTTGAGCGCGGCGGTGAGCTTGCCGATCTCGCGCTCGTCGCGCTTGCGCGCGGTGACGTCGCGCGCGATCTTCGCCGCGCCGACGATGGCGCCGTCGGAGTCCACGATCGCCGACACGGACCCGGAGATGTCGATGCGCCGACCGCTGCGATGCAGCCGGGTCGTCTCGAAGTGCTCCACCGTCCCGCCGCGGGCGATCAGCGCGAGGATCTCGCGCTCCTCGCCGAGAAGCTCCGGCGGAACGATCAGCTCGATCGACCGCCCGACGACCTCCTCTGCCGCATACCCGAAGATGCGCTCCGCGCCGCGGTTCCAGCTCGTGATCGTGCCGTCCAGCGACTTGCCGACGATCGCGTCCTCCGAGTGGTCGACGATCGCCTTGTAGCGGCGCTGATCCTCCTCGGCGAGCCTGCGGCGGGTCGCGTCCAGAGCGACGCCGTCCCACAGGGTCCCTCCGCCCGGCAGACGCTTCGGCCGTGCCCGGACGTCGAGCCACACGGCGCGCCCGTCGGACCGGACGAATCGAAGGGTCCCCTCGTAGACGCTCAGGGTCCGCGCGTTCCTGGCTTCGTCCTCGACGTACTGCTCGAACGATTCGGGCGCGGCCAGTGCGGTCAGCCGCCGCGCGTCCTCCATCACGTCCGCCGGCGTCAGGCCCAGGAGCGCCTCGATCCCGTCGCTGACGTAGCGCACGCGCGCCGTGCGCCCGACGAGCTCGTAACGGTAGACGAACCCGTCCGGGAGATTGTTGCCCAGCGATCGCAGCTGCGCCTCGCTCTCGCGCAGGCGTGCCTCTCCGGCACGGTACTCCCACTCGATCCGCTGCGAGTTCATGCTGATCAGCGTCAGCGTGACGAGCTGGACGGTCAGGATCTGCACCATCGCATACAGGCTGCCGAAGCCCTGCAGCGCCTCGAACGCGGTCCCCGCCCCGAAGCCGCTGACCTGATGGAGTGCGCGAACGAACGTGAGCACGCCGAACGCGCTCAGCAGCGTCGCGAGCACGACGTCGTTCGAGCCGAAGTGCGGCGGTCGGTGGCGCAAGGTGACGATCACGGTCGACAGGCTCAGGGTGCCGGCGAATGCGCAATAGACGACGATGCGCGCGTCGAGCGCGCTCGAATCGACGCTGAGGTACCCGAACACCGAGAGGAAGGCGATCCCGACCAGCGCCTCGAGCCACGCACCGACCCTTCGGCCGCGGAAGACCAGCATCCCGCGCAGGATCAGCACGTGGCCGGCCACGAGCGCCGCATTGCGCCCGACGCGGGTCGCCCAACCCGCGGGCAGCGCGCCCGGCACCAGCATCGCCGCGCCCAGCGCCAGGAACAGGATGCCGGCGGTCCAGTACCCGAATCCCGCGTACGTCTTGCGCGTGCGAATGACGACGCACATGATGATCGCGGCCGCCGAGGACAGCAGCGCGTTCGTGGTCAGCAGGATCGGGGTGTCCATCTCAACCGTCCGGCCAGGCGCGACTGGAGCGTCAGGTTACCAGCGCGGCCGTCGCGAGTCCGGCGAATGTCGCGGCGATGGAGACGCGGGCGGACGATTGGCGGGGATTCCCTGATCGTCGTTCAGGGGAAGTGCGCAGGAGAGCCCCCATTGCGGACGGAGCCGATCCGCTCGCAGGTCGCCCGGGGGCGGCACGGTCGTGTGCAGGCCGGATCCGCGTCGGCCCCGAATCCGATCTCCGTCGGGCAGCGCCCCGAAAACCCCGCCCGCGACGACCTTCCTCATCGGGCTGTCCGGGACCGGTGCCCGCTCGACACGTTCGAAGCGTGCGAGATGCGCCGGCGCCCCGCCGGAGTCGCCGGCTTCGAACGCGCCGTTCAATCCCGCGCCGCCGCCCCCGACGTCGGCCGCTTCTCCGCCGTCCACGCGTGCAGCGAGCCGTCGTAGAGCCGCGCGCTGCGCGCGCCCAGCACCTCGGCGAGGATGAACCACGGGCCCGCCGCGAGGTGGCCGCTGTTGCAGTACGTGATCGACGGCGTGGCGGGGTCGATGTCCTGCGCGATCATCAGGCGCCGGTACGTCCCGTGGCTCATGAACAGCGCCGCGCCGCGGGTGGTCTTGAGCAGGATGTCGGTCGGATAGAGCTTCGCGTTCTCGAGGTGGCCGAAGTCGTCCACGTAGTCGCGCTTGGCCAGCCCGTGGAAGAGCCGCGCGTCGCGCGCGTCGACCAGCGCGGCGGTCTTGTCGCGGATCGCGGCCGCGACGTCGTCGGAGTTCGCCAGGTACTGCGCGCCGCGGTCGGCCTTCGCGACCCAGTCGCCGCGCTGCGGCGCGGTGGCGACGAGCGTGTGGGGCTTGCCCTCGACCAGCCACTGCGCCATGCCGCCGTTGAGCACCGCGATGTCGTCCTCGCCGAAGACCTTGAACTGCCAGTAAAGCCTGAGCGCCTCGTCGACGCTGGAGACGTCGTTGCCCGCGGACAGCACGACGATCGGCTTGCCCTGCTCGACGCCGGCCGCCTGCACGAGCTTCTCGAAGCCGGCCTTGTCCGGGATCATGAACTGGAGCTTGCGCGCACCGACCTTGCGTTCGGAGCGAACCTTCGCGAAGTCGATCAGGCGCGCGCCCGCGATGTGCCCGCCCACCTTCGCGACGTCGCGCTTGCCGCTGGCGGCGTCGGCCTCGAGCACGGGTTCCGTCGCGAAGCTCTTCACGCTGGAGCGAACGTCGACGACCTGCACGCGGTCGCGGTTCGCGGCGAGCCACTCGACGTCGACGATCGGGCCGGGAAGGACGCCAGAGAACGCGAAGGTCGAGGCGAACGCGAGGACCGCGGCCACCGCGGCGCGCGTGGGAAAGTTCATGAGCTTCTCCTGCGTGCGAGGACGAGCGGACCGGGCCATGGCCGTCGCCGCGGGGCCTTCATTATATCTAAGAATAGATCGACTGCAGGTCACGCGGCGAGTTCGCATACCGGGCCGCGACCCAATACCAGGGATCCTCGCAGGGGATATCCCTCGACCACGCAGGGGGCGTCTAGATTCGTGGCGAGACAACGCGGGCGCTGGCGCGAATGTGCCTCGGTCGCGCGGTGCCTCGAAGGAGGCTACTCCGATGGAATCGACGACGGAATCGACGAAATCCGAGGTGACATCGCGCAGTGCGAGCCGCCTCAGAGGCTTCGACTCCGGCGCGCGCGAGATCGACGACGCACCGGTTCGCGTCGTCGGCGAACTGCCGCCCTGGCTGCGCGGAACGTTGCTGCTCAACGGCCCGGCGCTCTGGGAACTGCCGGGCGGGTCGCTGCGCCACTGGTTCGACGGATACGGCATGTGGCACGCGGTGCACCTGGCCGACGGTGGCGCGCGCTACCGCAGCCGCTTCGCGCGCAGCGAGTCCTACGAGCGCAGCGTGCAGGCGGGGCGGCCCGCGTTCGGCGAGTTCGGAACGGCGAACCCGGCGGGCTTCCTGACGCGGCTGCGCGCGCCGCAGATCACGGACAACCCGGCGGTCGTGATGTCGCGCTGGGGCGAGGGCTGGATCTCGGTCACCGAGACGCCGTACGCAACCCGCTTCGACCCGCGCACGCTGGCGACCGTCGGGCGCGTCGCACTCGCGCAGCCGGGCGAGGCGATGCACCTGATGAGCGCGCACGGCACGACGCTCGCGGACGGCAGCTACCTGAACGTCGCGATCGAGCTCGGTCCACGCTGCACGCTCAAGCCGTTCCGGCTGGCGCCGGGCAGCCGCGCGCCCGAGATCCTGGCACGGATCCGCACACCGAAGGCCGGCTATACGCACGGCACGGCGCTCGCGCCGGGCTGGCTGATCTTCTGGGAGACCGCGTTGCGCGCACAGGCGCTCGCCTTCCGATTCGGCGCCCGGTCTTATGCGGACAACTTCCGCTGGGAGCCGCAGGCCGGCTCCGCGATCCACGCGATCTCGCTCGAAGACGGCTCGGTACGCACCTGGTGCATCCCGCCGATGATGTGCTTTCACGCGACCCAGGCTTTCACCGACGGCGAGAACCTCGTGCTCGACCTCGCCGTCTACGACGACGGCATCGTCTTCGACGACCTGATGCTCGAGCATCGACGCCGGGGCGCGGCGATGCGGGCGATGCCCGAGCACCGGCGCTACCGGCTGCGCCGCGGGCGCTCGGACGCCGAGCCTGAACCCCTCCCGGGCCGCGGTCTCGAGCTGCAGCAGGTGAATCCGGGCAGGTGGGGCCGGAGCGAAGCCAGCGTCTGCTGGGCCGCGGGCTTCGGCCCGGCCGGGCAATTCAACGACCGCACGCTGCGCATCGACCTCGAACGCGGGGATGTCCTCACCTGGCAGAGGCCGGACGCGGTACAGCTCGAACCCCAGATGCTCGCGCGGCCGGGCTCGAACCTCGAGGACGACGGCGTACTGCTCGTGCCGACCCTCGCCGACGGCGACGCCACCACCATCGTCGCCGTCGTCGACGCGGCGACGATGGAGCTCCGCGCGGAACTGCACCTGCCGCAGGTCGTGCCCTTCGGCTTCCACGCCGCGTTCGACGGCTGACGCGCGCCCCCCGGGCGTCGTGCGCACGTGCTCGCGGCGCGAGGCCGTGTGCGGGCCGAGGATCGATGTCGAAGGCAGCCTCACCCTCGCCCACACCCCGATGCGAGAACAGCCCGCCACACAGACCAAGGGCCTGGACCCTCGTGAGGTCCAAGCCCTTGAATTTCCGACCGGAATAATGGTCGGGGCGGCGGGATTCGAACTCGCGACCCCTTGCACCCCATGCAAGTGCGCTACCAGGCTGCGCTACGCCCCGAAGCTTTCAATTATAGCAGGCAAGCGAGGCGCGTCCGCCTCGCGATAGCGAAAAACAGCGTCACTGCGGCGGCGTCAGCAGCTCGATCGCGCGCGCGAGCTCGTCGCGGATGCTGCGCACGTCGTCCTCGGCCATCTCCACGCTGACGTCGACCGCCGCTTCGAGCGCCTCGAGCACCGCGGGCTCCCTGGCGCGGCCGTGCTGCAGCACTTCGCCGAGCCGGTTGCGCGCGCCGCTGATCGTGAAGCCCTGGTCGTAGAGCAGCTCGCGGATGCGGCGCACCAGCAGCACCTCGTGGTGCTGGTAGTAGCGGCGGTTGCCGCGCCGCTTCATCGGGCGCAGCTGCGTGAACTCCTGCTCCCAGTAGCGCAGCACGTGCGGCTTCACGCCGCACAGGTCGCTCACTTCGCCGATGGTGAAGTAGCGCTTCGCCGGTATCGGCGGCAGGACGATCTTGGGCTCGGCCTTGGCGTGCATCGGGGAGAAGGCGTCGGGCCTCAGGAGGCCTCGCCCTCGATCAGCGTCTTCAGCTTCTGGCTGGCGTGGAACGTGACCACGCGGCGCGCGGAGATCGGGATCTCCTCGCCGGTCTTGGGATTGCGCCCCGGGCGCTGCGGCTTGTCGCGCAGCTGGAAGTTGCCGAAGCCCGAGAGCTTGACGCTCTCGCCGCGCTCGAGCGCGCCGCGAATCTCGTCGAAGAACGTCTCGACCATGTCCTTGGCTTCACGCTTGTTCAGGCCCACCCGCTCGAACAGCATCTCGGCGAGCTCGGCCTTGGTGAGGGTGAAACCGTCGTCGGGTTCGCCGTCGGGATGAATGTCGTCCTCGACGGGCGATTCCAGCGAGGCGATCTTCAGCGTCTGGCCAACGGCGTTCATAGGCGAGAAATCGACGGTTCTGTCAGGCGCCGGAGCGCAGCCGCGCACCGATCCTGCGGCCCACCCAATCGACCACGGCGGCCACCAGATCGGTGGCTTCCGCGTCGTTCAGCGTGCGTTGAGTATCTTGCATCCACAAACGGAGCGCAAGACTTTTTTCCTTATTTTCCAATCCCTTACCGCGATATTCGTCGAAAAGCCTGACGTTTTTCACGAGCCCGCCGGAAGGGGTCGCGGCGAGCGCCGCGCGCACTTCGTCGAGCAGTGCCGCCGCGCTCACGTCCTGCCCGACGACCAGCGCGATGTCGCGCACCACCGGCGGGAACTTGGACACTTCCTGGAAGCGCGGCACCGCGCGCTCGGTGAGCGCGCCGAGTTCGATCTCGAACAGCACGGGCGCGTGCGCGAGCTCGAGCTTCAGCTGCAGCGCCGGGTGCAGGCTGCCGATCCAGCCGATCGCCCGCCCGTCCAGCGACACGCGCGCGCAGCGCCCCGGGTGCAGCGCCGGGTGCTCGGCGCGCTCGAACGCGAGCGCGCGCGCGCCGAACAGCGCCTGCAGGTCGGCCTTCACGTCGAAGAAGTCGGCCTCGCGCGCGGGCAGCCCCCACTGCTCCTCGGCGCGCGGGCCGTAGGACATCGCGGCCACCATCACCGGCTGGTGCACGCCCTTGACCGACAGCGGGCCGTCCTGCACCGAGGTGTCCGCGCCGAACACGCGCCCCACCTCGAACAGCCGCGCGCGCGACGCCTTGCGGTTCAGGTTCGCGCGCAGCGTCTCCACCAGCCCGCCCCACAGCGTGGTACGCATCACGTCCATCTGCGCGGCGATCGGGTTCAGCAGCGGGATCGCCGGCTTGCCGCTCAGGTCGGCATCGAGCGACGCGGCGACGAAGCTGTACGTGATCACCTCCTGGTAGTCGCGCAGCGCGAGCGCGCGCTTGATCGACAGCACGCTGCGGCGCGCCTCGGGCTGCTCGCGCATCGGCGACGACGCCTTCGGCGGGCGCACCGGCAGCCGCTCGAAGCCCCACAGCCGCGCCACCTCCTCGATCAGGTCCTCTTCGATGGAGAGGTCGAAGCGGTACGACGGCGGCGTGACGACGAAGCGATCGCCGTCGCGCCGGTGCGGCAGGCCCAGCCGCGTGAAGATGCCGGCGATCTCGTCGTCGGACACGTCGATGCCGATGACCTTGCGCGCGCGCGCCACGCGCATCGACACCTCGGGCCGCGCGGGCAGCGCCGTGATCACGTCGTCGACCGGGCCCGCCTGCCCGCCGCAGATCTCGAGGATCAGGCGCGACAGGTACTCGATGTGCTCGACCGTGGTCGCGGCGTCGACGCCGCGCTCGAAGCGCTGCGCGGCGTCGGTGGAGAAATTGTAGCGGCGCGCACGGCCGGCGATCGCCGCCGGCCACCAGAACGCGGCCTCGAGGTAGATCGCGGTGGTGTCGTCGGACACCGAGGTGCTGTCGCCGCCCATGATGCCGGCGAGGCTCTCGACCAGGACGTCGTCGGCGATCACGCCGACGTCGGTGTCGAGCTCGATGGTGTCGCCGTTCAGCAGCTTCAGCTGCTCGCCCTTTCGGCCCCAGCGCACTTCGAGCGCGCCGTGGATCTTGGCGAGATCGAACACGTGCGAGGGCCGCGCGAGCTCGAGCATCACGTAGTTGGAGATGTCGACGAGCGCGGAGATCGAGCGCTGGCCGGCGCGCTCCAGGCGGCGCTTCATCCACTCGGGCGTGGGCGCCTTCGGGTTCACGCCGCGGATCACGCGCCCCGAGAAGCGCCCGCACAGGTCGGGGGCGCTGACCTTCACCGGCAGGCGGTCTTCGATCGTCACCGGCACCGGCGGGAACGCGAGCGGCGCCAGCGGCGCCCCGCTCACCGCGGAGACTTCGCGCGCGATGCCGTAGACGCCGAAGCAGTGCGCGAGGTTCGGCGTGAGCTTGAGCAGGAAGACCGCGTCGTCGAGGTTCAGGTATTCGCGCAGCGGCCTGCCCACCGGCGCGTCCGCGGGCAGCAGCATCAGCCCGCTGTGGTCTTCGGAGAGCCCGAGCTCGCGCGCCGAGCACAGCATGCCTTCGCTGTCGACGCCGCGCATCTTCACCGGCTTGATCCGGAAGTCGCCGGGCAGCGTCGCGCCGATCAGCGCGCACGGCACGCGGATGCCGGCGGCCACGTTGGGCGCGCCGCACACGATGGTGCGCACGCCCGCGCCGGTGTCGACCTCGCACACGGTGAGCTTGTCGGCGTTCGGGTGGCGCGCCACCGATTTCACCTCGGCGACCACGACCTGGTCGAACGGCGGCGCGGCCGCGCCGACCTCCTCGACCTCGAGCCCGGCCATCGTGAGGCGCTCGGCGAGCTCGTCGGTGCTCCAGGCGGGATTGCAGTGGGCGCGCAGCCAGCTCTCGGGGAACTTCATCGTGGTGTCTCTCGGGGCGTGCGGCCGCGGCGGGCCGCGCGCGGGGGATCAGGGGTTGAACTGCTCGAGGAAGCGCAGGTCGTTCTCGTAGAACAGCCGCAGGTCACCGATGCCGTAGCGCAGCATCGCGAGGCGCTCGACGCCCGAGCCGAACGCGAAGCCGATGAAGCGCTCCGGATCGAGCCCGTAGTTGCGCATCACGTTCGGGTGCACCTGGCCCGAGCCCGAGACCTCGAGCCAGCGGCCCGCGAGCGGGCCGTCGTGGAAGCGCATGTCGATCTCGGCCGACGGCTCCGTGAACGGGAAGTACGACGGGCGGAAGCGCACGTCGAGGTCGTCGGTCTCGAAGAACTTGCGCAGGAAGTCGGTGTAGACGCTCTTCAGGTCCGTGAAGCTGATGTCCTCGTCGACCCACAGCCCCTCGAACTGGTGGAACATCGGCGAGTGCGTCGCGTCGGAGTCCACGCGGTAGGTCTTGCCGGGCGCGATGACCTTGATCGGCGGCGCGTGCATGCGCGCGTAGCGGATCTGCACCGGGCTCGTGTGCGTGCGCAGCAGCAGCCCGTGGCCGTGGCGGTCGGTGCCCTCGACGTAGAAGGTGTCGTGCATCGAGCGCGCCGGGTGATTCTCGGGCGTGTTCAGCGCGGTGAAGTTGTAGAAGTCTTCCTCGATCTCGGGGCCGTCGGCGACGTCGAAGCCGATGGAGCGGAAGATCGCCTCGATGCGCTCGATCGTGATCGTGAGCGGGTGCAGCCCGCCGGTGCCCAGGCCGCGGCCGGGCAGCGTGACGTCGATCGCTTCCTGCGCGAGGCGCGCGTCGAGCTGCGCGCGCGCGATCGAGCGCTCGCGCTCGTCGAGCATGGACTCGATCGTCTGCTTGACCTGGTTGAGCAGCTTTCCGGTGGCCGAGCGCTCCTCGTGGGAGAGCTTGCCCAGGCCCTTCATCCGCTGGGTGACCGCGCCGTCCTTGCCCAGGAACCGGGCCTTCGCGTTGGCCAGCGCGGCGGGATCGATGGCGTCGGCGATCGCGGCGCGCGCTTCGTCGACGATGCTCTGCAGGGTGGAATCCACGGGTCGGTGCTCGCTTGGCGGTGGAAGGGGGAGTCCGGCAATGAAAACGGGGCCGTGCGAGGGCCCCGTCCCGGGTGTGTCGCCGCGGGGCCGCACGCGCGCGCGGCGCGCGCCGGCGGCCCGCCGGGCGACGGGCTCAGGCCGCGCCGAGCGAGGCCTTGACCCGGGCGACGACCGCGGCGAACGCCGGCTTGTCGTGCACCGCCATGTCGGCCAGCACTTTGCGGTCCAGGCCGATCGCGGCCCTGTGCAGGCCGTTGATGAAGCGGCTGTACGACAGGCCGTGCTCGCGCGTGGCGGCGTTGATGCGCGCGATCCACAGCGAGCGGAACACGCGCTTCTTGGTGCGGCGGTCGCGGTACGCGTACTGGCCGGCGCGCATCACCGCCTGGACGGCGATGCGATAGACGTTGCCGCGGCGGCCGCGGAAACCCTTGGCGCGCGCCAGGACCTTCTTGTGCCGCGCGCGGGCCGTCACTCCACGTTTTACTCGGGGCATGGCGGCTCCTTACGCGTACGGCATCATCGCGCGCACCGAGTCCACGTTGGTCGTGTGGACGCCGGCCAGCCCGCGAAGGTGACGCTTGTTCTTGGTGGTTTTCTTGGTGAGGATGTGGCGCTTGAACGCCTGTCCCCGCTTGATCGTGCCGCCAGCGCGCACCTTGAACCGCTTGGCGGCGCTCTTCTTCGTCTTCATCTTGGGCATGAGGGCCCCTTCGTTCCTTTTCTAATGCCTTGACAGGTGCCCGGAGGCGCTTCCGCCGGGACTTCACGAACCTGCTCGGCTTCTGGGTCGGGGCGCCGCACCGAAGCGCGCCGCCCCCACTTCACTTCGACGCGGCACGCGCGCAGCGCGCACCGCGTCGTCGGCTCTACTTCTTCTTCCTGGGCGAGATGACCATGATCATCTGGCGCCCTTCCAGCTTGGGCATCTGCTCGACCTGGCCCAGCGCTTCGAGGTCGTTGCGCACCCGCTCGAGCAGCCGCACGCCGAACTCCTGGTGCGCCATCTCGCGCCCCCTGAACCGCAACGTCACCTTGGTCTTGTCGCCTTCCTCGAGGAAGCGGATCAGGTTGCGCAGCTTCACCTGATAGTCGCCTTCGTCGGTGCCGGGCCGGAACTTGACTTCCTTGACCTGGATGATCTTCTGCTTGAGCTTGGCCTCGTGCGCCTTCTTCTGCTCCTGATACTTGAACTTGCCGTAGTCCATCAGGCGGCAGACGGGCGGCTGGGCAGTGGGCGCGATCTCGACGAGGTCGACTTCCTTTTCCTCTGCCAGCCGCATCGCGTCGCGGAAAGCCACGATGCCGAGCGGTTCGTTCTCGATGCCGACGAGGCGCACCTCGGATGCGGTGATTTCGCCGTTCAGGCGATGCGAGCGTTCAGTAGCTATTCTTTCATCTCCTCAGAGTCCGTCTCAGGCCGCGCACCGCGTGCCGACGCGCACGACCGGTTCAGTCGGCGTTCGCCACGGGATTGGCGCGCTTGCGTTCGACGTCCGACCGCAGCCGCTCGACGAAAGCCTCGAGCGGCATCGATCCGAGATCGAGCCCGCCGCGCGCACGCACGGCCACCGTGCCAGCCTGCTTCTCCTTCTCGCCGACGACGAGCTGGTAGGGCACCTTTTGCAGGCTAAACTCGCGGATTTTATAGTTGATCTTTTCGTTGCGCAAATCGGGTTCGACTCTAAACCCTTGTTTTTTCAGCGCTTGCGCAACGGATTGGGCGTACGGCGCGTGCGCGTCCGTGATGCTGAGCACCCCTGCCTGGACCGGCGCCAGCCACATCGGCAGCGCCCCGGCGTGGTTCTCGACCAGGATCCCGATGAAGCGCTCCATCGAGCCGACGATCGCGCGGTGCAGCATCACCGGGTGGCGGCGCGAGTTGTCCTCGGCGACGTACTCGGCGCCCAGGCGCTCCGGCATGAAGAAGTCGACCTGGATCGTGCCGCACTGCCAGACGCGGCCGAGCGCGTCCTTCAGCGAGTACTCGATCTTCGGCCCGTAGAACGCGCCCTCGCCCGGCTGGACCTCGTACGTGCAGCCCGAACGCTCGAGCGACGTCATCAGCGCGCGCTCGGCCTTGTCCCAGAGGGCGTCGTCGCCGATGCGCTTGTCGGGCCGCGTCGAGACCTTGTAGATGATCTGCTCGAAGCCGAAGTCGCGATAGACCTGCTGCAGCAGCGCCGTGTACGCCTCGCACTCGGGCAGGATGTGCTCGTCGGTGCAGAAGATGTGACCGTCGTCCTGCACGAAGCCGCGCACGCGCATGATCCCGTGCAGCGAGCCCGAGGGCTCGTTGCGGTGGCACGCGCCGAACTCGCCGTAGCGCAGCGGCAGCTCACGGTAGCTGCGCAGCGCCGACTTGAACACCTGCACGTGGCCCGGGCAGTTCATCGGCTTGACCGCGTAGTCGCGATTCTCGGAGGCCGTCGTGAACATGTTCTCGCGGTAGTTCTCCCAGTGGCCGGTCTTCTCCCACAGGGAGCGGTCGAGGATCTGCGGGCAGCGCACCTCCTGGTAGCCGTTGTCCTGGTAGACGCGGCGCATGTACTGCTCGACCTGCTGCCACAGCGTCCAGCCGCGCGGGTGCCAGAACACCATGCCCGGCGCCTCGTCCTGCAGGTGGAAGAGGTCGAGTTCGCGCCCGAGCTTGCGGTGGTCACGCTTCTCGGCCTCCTCGAGCATGTGCAGGTACGCGTCCTGGTCCTCCTTCTTCGCCCAGGCCGTGCCGTAGACCCGCTGCAGCATCTCGTTGTTGGAGTCGCCGCGCCAGTACGCGCCGGCGAGCTTCATCAGCCTGAAGACCTTCAGCCGCCCCGTGGACGGCACGTGCGGGCCGCGGCACAGGTCGACGAACGCGCCCTCGCGGTACAGCGAGATCTTCTCGCCCGCGGGGATCGAGCCGATGATCTCGGCCTTGTACTTCTCGCCGATGGACTCGAAGAACTTCACGGCGTCGTCGCGGTCCCAGACCTCGCGCACGACCGGCTCGTCCTTCGCCGCGAGCTCGCGCATCTTCGCCTCGATCGCGGCGAGGTCGTCGGGCGTGAACGGGCGCTTGTAGGAGAAGTCGTAGTAGAAGCCGTTGTCGATGACCGGGCCGATCGTGACCTGCGCGTCGGGGAACAGCGTCTTGACCGCGTACGCGAGCAGGTGCGCCGTGGAGTGGCGGATCACGTCGACGCCGTCGGCGTCCTTGTCGGTGACGATCGCGAGGTTCGCGTCGCGCTCGATCAGGAAGCTCGTGTCGACGAGCGCGCCGTCGACCTTGCCGGCGAGCGCGGCCTTCGCGAGCCCCGGGCCGATGCTGCGCGCCACGTCGGCCACCGTGAGCGGCGCGGGGAATTCGCGGGCGGAACCGTCGGGCAGCGTCACTTTCAGCATGGCTTGACTCCTGGCGGGGCAAGGTCTCGTGCCCCGGAAAACAAAAAGCGCGGCCAGGCCGCGCTTTCCAGATGAGGACGAAAAAGGCTCGACCCGGGGTCAGGACTCCGATCCGAAGCGAGTTCGCGGTGTCATAACCGACATGATCTTCACGGGCCCTTTCTCTCGCCCTCGGGCGCCACCGCCCGACTACTCATTCGGGCGTCACCGCCCGACAACACATTCGGGCGTCACCGCCCGACTTCCCGACGACTTCCGCTACCAGCCGGCGCCCTTCGCGCCGGGGAATCCTGGTAGGCGCGATTGGACTCGAACCAACGACCCCCACCATGTCAAGGTGGTGCTCTAACCAGCTGAGCTACGCGCCTGCAAGCCCGACACTATAGCAGAGAATTCCGTTCGTCGCGCGCGTGGGGCGCTCAACCGACCCGGCTCGCGCGCCCCTGCGCGAAACGCTCGCGCAGCTCCTCGGTGCGCATCGACAGCGCGCGCCGGTCCGGGTGGCGCACCAGCAGCACCACGGTGCGCCGCGCGTTGATCCACGCGACCTTCGCGTACGCGGGCTTGCCGTCGCGCGTCTCCAGGCGCAGCCAGTCGCCGCGCGACAGCGTCGCGAGCGCGCGGTCGGCGTCGAGCTGGAACGGGCGCGGGTCCTCGGGCAGGTCGGTGAGGTCCAGCGACGCGAGGATCTCCATGAGCTTGCGGTCCGCGCGCTCGGGGCTTCCCGCGTCCGCGCCCGTGCCGGGCGCACCGATCGGCAGGCCCGGCGTCGGCGGCGCAGCGTCCGAGAGGTCCGGCAGCGTCGGCAGCCGGTCGGTCGAGGGCACGCCGAGATCGTCGAGCGACTCGCCGTGCGCGGGCGACCTCGGGGGGCGGTCGATCGTGGCCGCGCCGGCGCCGGGAGCGTCGAAGTCGCCACCCGCGCCCGTGCGTCGCGTGCCGCCGCCGGTGGACGGGCCGCCGTTGCGCGTCGAAGGCCCGGTGTCGTCGTCGCCGTCCGGCGCGCCGCCGGGCGCCGTCGAGCCGCCGCGCCCCTTTCGGCGCCGCTGCATCTTGCGCAGGTGGATCAGGAAGAGCTCGTCGAAGAAGGGCTTGTGCTCGTCGTCCTTCGCGCCCATCTCGCGCAGGCCCTGCGTGAGCAGCCGGATGAGCGGCGGGATCTTCTGCGCGAGCTCGCTTCGGCTCTGGCGCTCCTTGGACGCGTCGAGGCTCCACAGGAGGTCGTCGACCACCTGCAGCGCGACCTTGAACTCGGCGCTGTCCTCGCCGTCGCGCAGCACCGCGGTGCGCAGCTGGCGCAGCCACACGTTGAGCACGAACTCGCGCACCGACTCCGGCACCTGGTGGCGCTCGAGGCGCTCTCGCAGCAGGTCTCCCAGGCGCTCGGTGACCTCGACCTCGCGCTCGCGCCCCGGGCGGTTGCGGTAGTTGCGCCGATTGCGCCGCCCCGGTGCCGCCTCGAGCGCGGTGCGCTCGTTGACGACGCGCTCGATGAGCTGGCTGACGTTGCGCGCCGCGCGTGCGTACTCGTGTTCGACCTGGCGCGCCATCACGGCGGAGCGCGTCTGCAGCGCGCTCGCGACGATCTCGACCGCGCGCACCACGGTGTCGAGCCTTCGGTGAAGCTCGCTGCCGCGCGAGAGGTCGTCGGAGAACGCGTTGACGATCGCGCCGATGTTCTCGACCAGGCGACGCAGCGAACGGGGGTCGTCGCCGAGGTACGCCGGGTCGAGCAGCGCGAGCGCGACCGCGGGCTGCTGCAGCCGCCAGATCAGCGGCTTGGCGGGATCCGGCACGCGGCGGTCGTCGACCACGTAGTCGAACATCGCGGCGACGACGTCGATCACGGCGCCCTGCGCCGCGGGTACCCCGGCGGCGCGCAGCCGCACGCGCACCTTGCCGAAGAACTGCGCGCGCGCTTCGCGACTGTACGGCAGTGCGCCGATCGAGTGCGCGAACGCGACCGCGTCGCGCTCGAGCTCGACCACGGGCTGCAGCGTGGTGACCACGGGAAGCCTCGCGGCGCCCGTCTCGCCGGCCAGGGGCGAGGTACCGAGCACGCGCGCGGCCTCGGCCGCCTGCTCGGAGGACTCGAGCGCGCGCTCCGGGCGCGGGGGAGCGGACGAAGGCGCCGTGTCGGGCGCCGTGTCGGGCGCCTCGTCGGGCGCCGTGTCGGGCGGCGGGGTGTGGGGCGACGACTGCGGCGACGAAGCCTGTGCGGGCGAGACCTGTGCGGGCGAGATCTGCGCCGACGAGACCTGCGCGGACGACGCCTGCCCGGGCGAGGCCCGGGGAGTCGCCGCGGCGGCGTCGGTCGCGCGCGCTCTCGCCGGACCCGGCGCCGGCGCTCGCCCCGGCGCCACGCCGAGGTCGGCGAGCCAGGCGCGCACGTCCTCGATCACCGGCCCGAGCGCCGGCGCGAGCCGGGCCACCATCGAACGGCGCAGCACGCCGGCCACGGCCGAGGCGTCGCCGATGTCGACGAACGCGTCGAGCGCGCCCGACGCGAGCGTGCGCGCCCCCAGCGGATTGAGCTCGTCGCTCTGCCACAGCCCGGGCATCAGCGCCCCGACGCGCGCCGCGTAGTCCGCGTACTTCACGCCCGGTGCGGCGCGCAGGGCGCGCGCCATCTCCGCCGCCAGGATCTGGTGGCGCAGTTCGTTCTCCTCCATCAGCGCGAGCGCCTGGTTCTCGTCGCCCGCGCGCTGCGCGACTTCCAGGCACTGGTGCGCGCGATCGTGCAGCCCGCTGCCCGCGCGCTCGAGGCGCACGCGCACGTCGATGCGAAGCATCGCGGCGGCCGCGTACAGCGCCTGGCGATCACGCGCGAGCGGTTCGGCCTCGCCGGCCGCCTCGAGGTCTTCGGCCACGGCCGCGATCTGCTCGCCCAGCCGGCGCACCAGCGCCTGGCCGAGCCGATCGAGGGCCTGCCCGAACAACTCGAAGCGATCTGGCGGCGGTGCCGCGGAGCGGGTCATGCAGAACGGTCCATGATTTGGATGGGATGCTAAGCGATCCGATCCGGCACGGTTGTGACCAAATTGGACGCCGAGGTGTCAAAAACTCCGACACCGTGCCGATTGCCGCGGGGGCCGAAGGTCAGCCGCCGGGGCGGACGATGAACGCGCCGGGCGGCGGCGCGCCCGACGGCGCGACGGGCGCGTGCGCCACGCGCTCCACACGCGCCGCCGGCGGGCCGCGCGTCGCCCGCGAGATCATGTCGAAGACTGCGTCGCGCGCACCGTGCAGCTCGGCCTCGACCGTGCCGTCGCCGCGATTGCGCACCCAGCCGCGCAGGTCGAGCGCGAGCGCGTTTCGCTGGAACCACGCACGGTACCCGACGCCCTGCACGCGCCCGTGCACCACGACCGACACCGCGACGGATTCGACGTCTGCGCTCACCCGGGAGTCTCCGCGTCCGAGGACCGAGCCGCCGATGCCGGCGCTCGACCGCGACGAGGACTATGACACACGGTACGGCGCGTCTCGCGAGTGCGATGCACGCGCGCGACGCGCGGCGCGACGGCGCCGCGTCCATGTGTGAATCGATCCCACGTGAAGGCGATCGACGTTCCCGGCGAGTGCACCTCGGCACGGTCGACATGTCGCGCGAGCGCCGCATCGCGCACCGTCGGGCGGCTCGCATCGACCGCCGGTGCCGGCCGGGTACCTCGTCACATCGACCCCCGGGGCCCCTTCCTAGAATCGACCGCACCGAAAGGCACGGCGCGGGCAGGCGCCCCGCGCGCCGGCCTCCGGACTCGGAGCCTCGCGAATCTCATGTCCGTCGAATCCACCGGTGCACCCGGCGTCGTTCTCGCCCCGCCCGCCGTCCCCCGCAAGTCGACCCCGGCCTGCACCGCGAAGCCCGGCCCGGCGACCCGCCCCTCGAGCGGCGCCCGGCCCGCGCCGGCCAGCGGCATCGGCCCCTACGTACTGATCTGGGGCTTCGCCGTCGCCGTGCTGCTGATGGCGGGCTTCGCACTCCAGTACAAGACCTCGAGCGAGCTCGTGCTGGAGCGCAGCGCGATCGCGACCAGCAACAGCAACCTGCTGCGGGCCCTGCAGGAGCACTCGCTGCGCACGCTCAAGAGCGTCGACCAGGCCGTTCTGTTCCTGAAGTTCCAGTACGAGAAGAAGGGCGCCGCCGTCGACATCCCCGAGTACGTGCGCGAGGGGATGATCATCAGCTCGATCTTCAACCAGCTCGGCGTGATCGACGAGAAGGGGATGTACATCCTCAGCAACATCCCGAACCACAAGCCGATGGACCTTTCCGACCGCGAGCACTTCAGGGTGCACGTGGCCGAGGACACGAACCGCCTGTTCGTGAGCAAGCCGGTCCTCGGGCGCGCGAGCGGCAAGTGGTCGATCCAGCTCACGCGGCGCGTGAACAAGCCCGACGGCTCCTTCGGCGGCGTCGTCGTCGTGTCGCTCGACCCGTACTACTTCACCAGCCTGTTCAGCGACGTGAAGCTCGGCGCAAACGGCCTCATCGCGCTCGTCGGCGCGGACGGCATCATCCGCGCGCGCCGCTCCGGCGAGAACGTCAGCGTCGGCCAGAACGTCAAGGACTCGCGCCTGATGACGCTGTCGGCGACGCAGCAGACCGGCGAGTTCACCGCGACCAGCCCGGTCGACGGCGTCACCCGGATGTTCGCGTTCCGAAAGCTGCCCGACTTCCCTCTCATGGTGCTGGTCGGCGTCGCCGAAGACGAGGCACTGGCCGACTTTCGAGAGCGCGTCTCGGGCTATTACCGCTTCGGCGCCGTCTTCGCCGCGCTCGTGCTCGCATTCGCGCTCGCCGAGACGATCATGATCCGCCGCCAGCGCGCGATCTCGCGCGAGCTCGCGGTCAGCCGCGACCGCGCCGAGGAGGCGAACCGGCTGAAGTCGGAGTTCCTCGCGTCGATCTCGCACGAGCTGCGCACGCCGCTCAACGGCATCATCGGCTACGCGGAATACCTGCGCGACGTTGCCGCCGACGACACCCAGCGCGAGTTCGCGTCGACGATCTTCGGCAGCAGCCAGCACCTGCTCGAGCTGGTGAACTCGCTGCTCGACCTGGCGAAGATCGAGGCGGGCAAGCTGGCCCTGGACCCCGTGGCGTGCGACTGCCGCGAGATCGCGGATCACGTGAAGCGCACGCACCAGCCGACCGCCGACCGCAAGCAGCTCGCGTTCTCGCTGGCCGTCGCCGAGGACGTCCCGCGCAGCGTCCTCGCCGATCGCACCCGCCTGATCCAGGTGATGAACAACCTGGTGCACAACGCGCTGAAATTCACCGAGTCGGGCAGCGTGACGCTCTCGATCCGGCGCGCGGACGACGCGGTGCGGTTCAGCGTCAGCGACACCGGCCCGGGCATCGCGCCCGAGCACCTGCAGATCATCTTCGAGAAGTTCCGCCAGGCCGAGGGCTTCATCACCCGCAAGCACGGCGGCACGGGCCTGGGACTGGCACTCTCCACGGACCTGGTCGGCCTGATGGGCGGGCGGCTCGAGGTGCAGTCCGAGGTCGGCGCCGGCAGCACGTTCCACTTCGACCTCCCGCTCGGCGCGGCGCCTTCGCCCGGACGCTCCCGATGAACATCCTCGTGGTGGACGACACCGAATTCAACCGGAAGCTGCCGGCGACGATCCTGCGCCAGCTCGGCCACGCGGTGAGCGAGGCGTCGGACGGCCCGCAGGCGCTCGAGACGCTCGCCGCCGACGCCTCGATCGGCCACGTGCTGCTCGACGTGAACATGCCGGGGATGAGCGGGATCGAGGTCTGCGAGGCGGTGCGTGCGACGCCGCGCGGCGCGAAGCTGCGGATCATCGCGTTCACCGCGCACGCGTTCCCCGACGACGCACGCAAGATCATGGCGGCCGGGTTCGACGCGATGCTGATCAAACCGATCACGCGCGCGACGCTGCTGGGCGCGCTCGACCTCGCGTAGGCGGCGGGCTCGCCAGCGCCGTCGCGGGCGACAGCGACGTCCGGAGTGCATTCGTGCCGCGCGCCGGCACCGGCAGCGCGTGGGCTACCATGATCTCCGCCGCGCTCCCGCGGCGTCCCCTCGAGCGCCAGCGCCCTTGAACACGAACAGCGTCTCCCCGTCCGATTCCAGCGTGGCCGTCTTCATCGGCCGCTTCCAGCCGTTCCACAACGGGCACCTCGCCCTGCTGCGGCGCGCCCTCGACGAGGCGCCGCGCGTGATCGTCGTGCTCGGCTCCGCGCTGCTCGCACGCAGCCCCAAGAACCCGTTCACCTGGCAGGAGCGTGCCGCGATGGTCGCGGCCGCGGCGGGCGAGCACGCGGGCCGGCTCGCGTTCGTTCCGATGCCCGATTTCGCCGAGGACGAACGCTGGGTCGGCGAGGTCACGCGCGCGGTGGCCGCGCACGCCGGCACGGGAACGCACGTGAAGCTGGTCGGCGTCGAGAAGGACGCGACCGGCTACTACCTGAACCGCTTCCCGACCTGGCAGTGGGTCCGCACCGGGCGCGCGCACGGCGTGGACGCCGCGCCGCTGCGGCGCGCGCTGTTCGGCGGGGCGCCCGCGCCGCGCTGGCGGTGCTCGCCGAGCGCATGCCGGGCCCGGTGCGCGACTACCTGCGCGTGGGTCGAGCTGCCGTTCCACCGCACGCTCACGCGCGACTGGCTCAGGATCAAGGCCGAGCGCGATCAGTGGGCGTCGTCGCCGTACCCGCCGATGTTCGTGACGGTGGACGCGGTCGTGCGCTGCGCCGGGCACCTGCTGCTGGTCGAGCGCGCGGGCGCGATCGGCGAAGGCCTGCTCGCGCTGCCCGGCGGATTCGTCGAACCCGACGAGCGCCTGTTCCAGTCGGCCATCCGCGAACTCGCCGAGGAGACGGGCATCGGGGTGCTGCGCCAGACGCTGGAAGGTGCCCTGCGCGAGGTCGTGGTGTTCGACCACCCGCAGCGATCGCAGCGCGGGCGCACGATCACGCACGCGCACTTCTTCGACCTCGGCGACGGGCGACTGCCCGAGGTGCGGGGCGGCGACGACGCGGCCAGCGCCCAGTGGTTCCCGATCGCCGAGGTGCCGTCGCTGCGCGAGCGCCTGTTCGAGGACCACTACGTGATCGCGGACCACTTCCTGGGGTTCGACGAACGTCCCGCGTGATCGCCCGGGATTCGCCTCGCGGGGCGCAGGGTGCGGCCCCGGGCCGCCGAGCGGCGTCAGAGCGCGACGAGCGAATAGTCGACCGTCCCGAACGGGCTGATGTAGACCGGCGTCTGGCGGCCCTGCGTGCGCTGGCGGACCGTCTGCGCGATGAAGTACGCGAGGCCCTGGTGGGTGACCGCGCCCTGCCGCAGGAGATCTGCGCCGCCGGCGAGCCCCTCGAGCAGGACCTTGGTGAACAGCCCGTTGCGGTCGTCGCGGCGCTCGAGCGCTTCCTGCTGCCGCGTCGCCGACGCGAACACGACGACCCCCGACTCCGGCGACGACAGCACGTTGGCCATGCGCGTGAACTCGTTCGACGCCGCGGCCCCGGAGCCGACGACGCCGCCCGCGTGGCAGGTGTCGGCGAACAGCAGCACCCGCCCGCGCAGCGCGGTGAGCGCGCCGCGAAGGTCGGCCTCGCCGACCGCGGTGCGGCTCGGCTGGGCCGCGTCGGCGTCGTGCGAGAGGAAGTGGAAGAAGCCGGCCGCGTCGTTGATGCCGTGCCCGGCGAGGAACACGATCGCGGTGTCGCTCGCGCCCACGGCCCCGCGCAGCCACGCGAGGCCTTCGAGGATCGCGGCACGCGTGGCGCGGGTGTCGGTCAGCAGGCGCGTCTGCACCGTGCCGTACAGGCGCCCTTCCTGGCGCCCGAGCGCGGCCGCGAAATCCTCGGCGTCCTTCGCGGCGTAGCGAAGGTCGCCGTAGTCCCGCCGCTGGTAGCGGCTCACGCCGATCGACAGCACGAACAGGCGCGGGCGCGGCGGCCCGGTCAGCACGGGCGGCGAACTCGCAGGCGCAGGCACGACGCGCGCCGCGGGGGGCGGTGTCGCGCTCGGGCTCGGCGCCGGCGTCGCGCTCGAGTTCGGTGTCGCCGCAGCGTTCGCACGCGGCGCCGGCGCAGCGCTCGGGCTCGGCGCCACGGCAGCCACCGGCGCGAGCGCCGCCGGCCACTCGACGTCGACCTCGATCGGCTCGGACGTCCGCTCGCCCGCCTGCGCCATCAGCGTGATCCGGCTCGCGCCCTCGGGCAGCCGCAGCGACACCTCGCCGAAGGCCGCGCCGTCCTGCCGCGACGGCATGCGCGTGCGGGAGATCTCCGCGGGACGGCCGTCGACCCGCACCTGCACGCCGCTGGCCTGCTCGCCGAGCGCGCGCGGGAAGAACTCAGCGTCACCACGCTCGCGCGGCCTGAACCCGCCGCGGGCTCGCGAGCACGACGACCGGCGGCGGCAGCACCAGCGGCCGGCTCTCGACGCGGGCGGGCGCGATCGACTGGATCGAGACCACCGCCGGCGTCGCCGACGCCAGGATCGCGACCTTCACCGCCTCGTCCTGCACCGCCTGCGCCTGCGCGCGCCGGCGCGCGTCGGCGTCGGCCAGTGCCTGCGCGGGATCGAGCGTCGCGAGCACCGCGTCGATGACGTCGGGCCGGTAGCGCGAGTCGCGGAAGCGGTCGATCGAGAAGAAGTCGGTGCCAGTCCCGTCGCGACGCCCCGCGAGGAATCCGACCAGGCGCTCGGCGCCCGGCGCGCTGTCGTAGTAGCCGCCGTCGGTCCACACGACCCAGCGGCCGTCGAGCTGCACGTACAGCGTCAGCAGCGCACGACCGTCGCGGGCGCGCCACCAGCGGATCGTGCCGTCGACCATCGCGCTGACGACGATCCGCCCGTCGCCCGACACGTTCACCGCGCGCGTCTCGACGCCGGGCGTCACCGACCACGCCTGCGCGCCGTCGGGATTCAATCGCCGCAGCGTCTGGTTCGTGCCGACGTAGATCGCGCCCGCGTCCGGTGCGATCGCGATCGCGCGCGAGACGTCGATCGGCCCGAGGTCCAGCACGCGGCCGCCGATCACGGGGCGCCGGCCGTCCTGCCAGCCGCTCGTGCCGATCCGCCACGTCGAGTGCGTGGGGCCGTCGTGCGCGCTGCGCCCCGGCGCGAGCGTTCGCGCCGGCAGAGAAAACTCCACCGGATCCTCGCCGTCGCGAAGCGCGAAGCCCACCGCGCGCGCGTCCGGCGCGAGGCGCAGGTTCGACGGGCCACGCAGGTCGGCCGCGGCCCGCGCCACGCCGGCCTCGATGCGCGGCGCCCCGGCGCCGTCGGCACCGACGACCGACCAGCGGCTGTCGGCGTGCGCGAGCACGAAGCCGGCCTCGCCGAACGGCAGCGCGTCGGAGATCGAATCGGTGCCGAGCACGGATTCCTCGCGATCGCCGCCCGGCCAGCCGAACAGCATCGCGACGAACGCGCCCGCGCGGCGCTGAGCTCCCCCTGCGGCGAAGATCCGCCTGCCGTCGGCCGACCACGCGACCGCCCGCAGGTCGCCGATCGGGATCGAGGGGAACGTGAACGATCGCGCGACCCGTCCCGCCGCGGTCTCCAGCACCTCGACGCGCGCCACGCCGCGTGTCGCCCGGTTCGACGGCTCGTCGATGAATCCGACCGCGACGTGTCGCCCGTCGGGCGCGGGCGCGATCGACCAGACGCGCGTTCCGCCGGTGGGCCACGCGTCGAGCTCGCGCCACGCCCCGTCCGCAGTGCGAATCCGCCGCACCGACCCGGCACCGTCGCCCGCGAGCAGCGTGCCGTCGGGCAGTTCGGCGAGCGCGTAGCACGGGCCGTCCAGCGAGCGTTCGAACTGCACCGCGCCGTCGCGGGCCGCGACGACGACCACGCGCGCCGGTTCGATCGTGCACGAGGCGATGCGCTCGCCGTCGCGCGTCCAGAGCAGCCGGCGCACCTGACCGACAGGCAGCGCGAGCGTGCGCAGCGGCCGACCGGAGGCTGCGTCGTACACGAACAGCCGGTTCGCGCGGCCCGGCCCGTCGGGCGCGTCGCCCGCCACGACGAACGCGTCGCCGCGCGGCGCGAACGCGACACCGTAGAGGCGCCCGCCGTCGTCCGACGGCGGCGCCGGCCACAGCGTCTGCAGCAGGCGCCGCTCGGGAACGTCCCAGACGCGCGCGCTGCGGTCGTCGCCGACCGTGACGAGGGTGCGCTGGTCGGGACTGAGCGCTGCACGGCGCAGCGGCGCGGTGTGCCCGCTGCCGACGACCCGCAACGCGAGCGCGCCGGCGCGCGAATCGTCCGCGACGCCGCCGTCGGCGGATCGTGCGGCGACTGCAGTCTGCGCGTGCGCCGGCCCCGCGATCGCGAGCCAGGCCGGCGCGAGGCACGCGAGCACCAGGCCCAGTGCCGGGAACGGCCGAAACGCGCGCGCTGCGGGGCGCGGTGCCCGCAGGCCGGCGACGGCGCGCGCGCCGGCCCCTACTGGAGCTGCGGCTGCGTGGGGTTGGTGTACTTCCACAGATCGTTGAGCTTGCCGCCGGAGACGTCGCTCGTTCCGCCGAACAGCCACAGGTTGCCCGAGGCGTCGGTCCAGCCCGACCCGGCCGCCCGCGCGCCGGGCGCGTTGGCGGCCGAGGCCACGCCCTTGCTCCCGTAGACGCCCGCCGCGCCCGCGCCGCTCGAACCGCTCATCCACGCCCACGTGCCCGCCGACGGCCGATACCGCCAGAGGTCGTTGAGCTGGCCCGAGACGCCCGAGCCGTCGATTCCCTGCCCGCCGTGCAGCCAGAGGTCGCCGTACGGGTCGGCCCACGCGACGGCCTGGTAGCGCGCACCGGGCACGTTGCCCGCCGACGCGGTGCCGCGGGTTCCGTAGACGCCGGTCGCGGCGGCGGTGTTCGAGCCGCCCATCCACGCCCACAGCCCCGTGGCCGGGTCGTAGCGCCACAGGTCGTTGAGCGGCGCGAACGTGCCCGGCGACGGCACCCCGTAGCCGCCGAACAGCCAGAGCTTGCCGGTCGCGTCGACCCACGACACCGCCTGCATGCGCGCGCCCGGCGCGTTGGCCGCCGACGCGACGCCGGGCGTCCCGTAGGTGCCTCCCGAATTGCCCGAGCTCGACCCGCTCATCCAGGTCCAGACGCCCGAGCCCGGCGCGTAGCGCCACAGGTCGTTGAAGAACGCACCCGCGGCGTAGCCGCCGAACATCCAGAGGTTGCCGGACGCGTCGATCCAGCTCACGCCGCCCATCCGGGCGCCCGGCTGGTTGCCGGTCGCCGGCTGCCCCTTGGTCCCGTAGACGGAAGCGGCGTTCGCGGCGTTCGAGCCCCCCACCCAGGTCCAGGTGCCGGCGCCGGGCGCGTAGCGCCAGAGGTCGTTGTAGACGGTGGCGGCGCCGCGCAGGCCGCCGAACAGCCAGAAATTCCCGGCCACGTCGCGCCAGGTCATCGGGTACCCGCGCGCGCCCGGCGTGTTGCTCGCCGACGGCACGCCGGGGGACCCGTAGACACCCGCCGCGCCGCCGGTGTTCGAGCCGCCGACCCAGGTCCAGAATCCGGTCCCGGGGTTGAACTTCCAGAGGTCGTTCAGGTAGTTGACCGCACCGGTCGCGTCGAACCCGTTGCCGCCGAACAGCCACAGCGAGCCGCCGGTGTCGATCCAGGACGCGGCGCCGAAGCGCCCGCCCGGCACGTTGGACGCGCCCGCCACCCCCAGGGCGCCGTACAGGGCTCCCGCAGACGCGCTCGAGTTCCCGCCGGACTTCCAGGTCCAGTCGCCGGTCGCGGCTCCCGTCGTGCAGGTGACGGCGACGTTCGTGACGTCGGCCGAGAACGCGATGCCGCTGGCGTTCGACACCGAGCAGAAGTAGCCGGGCGGCTGCGTCTGCACCGTCACGTTGTAAGCGGTGCCCGGGGGCAGGATCGGGCCGAACGAGAACGACGTCGCCGACGGGTTCACCTGCAGCGTGTAACCCGTGCCGCTCGCGAGCACGAGCGAGGCGGCGCCCAGGCCGCTCACCGAGCCGCTGAGCCTCAGCGCCTGAAGGAAGCTCGCGTTCACGGTGGTGAACAGGTTCGTCGTGACCGAGCAGGTGCGCGCGGTTCCCTGGCACGCCCCGCCCCAGCCGCTGAAGACGCCCCCGGTGCCGGTCGGCGTCGCGGTGAGCGTCACCTGCGTGCCGAACGGGAAGTACGCGCTGCACGTGGTGCCGCAACTGATGCCGGGCGGATCCGACACCACGGTGCCCGACCCGCTCGTCTGCACGACGAGCTGGACCGCGGCGGCGAACGTTGCGGTCGCGACGGCGTCGGTCTTCAGCGACAGATCGCAGGTCGGCGCGGTGCCGGAGCACGCGCCGCTCCAGCCCGTGAACGCGGAGCCCGCGGCGGCGGTCGCGGTCAGGCGCACGGCGGTGCCCGGCGCATACCCCCAGCACCCGGTCCCGCACGAGGACCCCGCGGGCGACGGCGCCACCGTGCCGCTGCCCGAGCCGGCGTACGACACCGACAGGGTGACGCGATTCGACTCGAACGTGGCGGTCACGGACCTCGCGGCGTCCATCGACACGCTGCAGGTGCCGGTGCCGCTGCAACCCGCACCGCTCCAGCCGGTGAAGACCGAGCCGGTCGAGGGCGAAGCGCTCAGCAGGACCCGCGTGCCCTGCGGGTACGTGTAGCAGTTCGTGCCGCACGACGCGCCTTCCGGCGAAGGAAACACCGATCCCCTGCCCGACCCGGCGATCGCGACCGCGAGCGACTGCAGCGTCGACGTGCGCAGCTGCGGCGTGCCCCAGGTCGACACCGAGGTGACGATCGCGCCGGACAGCGCCGCGGCGCTGTTGCTGCCGTAGGCGGGCCGCTCGACGCTCACCGACGCGTTCAGCAGGCCGTCGTCGAGCATGTCGGCGGCGAGATGGCGCCCGTAGTCGAGCGCCGGCGCGGTCAGCGTGCCGTTGAACTGCTTCCCGGCGATCGGCATCGCCGCCAGCAGCGCGGCGAAGCGCCCCGCCCACGTGTTCGGGATCGTGTCGGTGCCGGTCGTGTCGTCGAGCAGCGTCGCGAAGTTGGTGATGTCGCTGGTCTGGTACGTCGACGCGAGCTTGGCGTTGACCTGCGCGAGCACGGCGTCGTTGGCCTGCTGCATCGCCGCCGCCGTCAGCGCCGGCTCGCCGCGCACGCGAGCGAGCGCGTACTGGTAGGCGGCCTCGGTCAGCGGATTGATGCTCACGTGGTGCGTGAGGCTCGGCAGCATCGCGTGCAGCGTCACGCCCTGGAGCGACGTCCACTGGCGCGTGGACTCGTCCCAGTACTGGCCGCCCCCGGTGTCGACGAGCTTGAGCAGCAGCGGACCGCGGAACGACCCCGGATAGATCGACACCATGCTGCCCTGCAGCGGCGCGCTGCCGAGAACGGTGCCGTCGGGCGTGTACACGACCACGCTCGCGTTGCGCACCGCCGACTCCCCGACGCCGACGCCCACGCCGGCATCCGCGCTCGCGCCCGACGCGCCGTCGCCGCCCCCGACGCCCGTGCCCGAGGCGTTGTCGACGCTGCACCCGTCGAACCCGCACGCGATGCCGCCCGGCTGAACCTTGAAGGCGTTCTCGGCGACGAGCGTGCGCGCGAACGATGGACGGTCGTCGGATTTCCGGTCGTCGGTGCCGTCGGAGGCCGAGCGATCGGCGCCGCAACCGGCCAGCAGCAGCAGCGCGCTCAGCGCGACGGCCCGCCACGCGGCCGGGCCTGCGGACCGCTCGTGGCGACGGGACGGGAAGCAGCGCGTGGTCATCGGGTGTCGTCCTGGGTTCTGCGAACGATCGGCGCGAGGCGCCGCGCGGCGGGCACGACACCGTCCACGGCACTCTAGCCTTCGCGTCGACGCGCGGTCAACCGGGCATGCGGCTCGCAGGCGGCCTTTGCGACGAGGGGTCCGCGGCGTGCGATGCCCGCGTCGCCGATCGGGACGTTTCCGGCCGGGACGTTCCCGACTTGAAGGGCTCGTTCGGCTCGGCGATACTCGGGCTCGGGACTCCCGCTCCCGGGCGCAACAGGAGAGCCGCATGGCGCAAGTGCTCGCGACGTCGAAGACGGGCGACAACCGGATCGACGCGCTGCTCGGGAACCTGCACTGGGCGCCCGCGTCCGCCGGCACGCCGACGTCGATCACGATCAGTTTCCCGCTGCCGGGTGCGACCTGGTCGAACGCGGTGGGCGAGTATTACTCGGGGGACAGCCTCGAGCCGCTGAACGGCTTCGGATCGCTGACCTCGCTGCAGCAGGGCGCGGTGCGCAACGTGCTCGCCGAGTGGGCGGCGGTCGCGAACGTCGCGTTCACCGAGATCGCCGACGCCTATCCGGTCGCCGGCACGCTGCGCTTCGCCTGGACGACGCTCGCTTCCGGCGTGCAGGCCGACTCCTACGTGCCGAACACGCTGGAGAAGTCGGGCGACGTCTGGCTGAACACGAAGGCGTTCTGGGAGGGCTTCGGCCCCGGCACCTACGGCTATTCGACGCTGCTGCACGAGATCGGGCACGCGCTCGGGCTCAAGCACGCTTTCGACGCCCCCGTGCAGTTGCCGGCCGCGGAGAACGGCTATCTCTGGACGGTGATGGGCGACAGCGCGTACGCCGGCGCCTCGGGCTCGTGGGCGGGCATCGAGCCGTCGACGCCGATGCTCTACGACGTCCTCGCGATCCAGTCGATCTACGGCGCGAACACGGGATGGCGCACCGGCGACGACACCTACGTGTTCGCGCAGGGCGCCGACTACCTTCAGACGATCTGGGACGCGGGCGGCACCGACACGATCCGCTGGGACGCGTCGACGCAACCCGCGACGATCGACCTGCGCGACGGCCGCTTCAGCAGCCTCGGCGACCCGGTCACGTACTGGGACCGCACGTTCACGAGCTCCTGGACCGACCCGCGCACGGTGGCGATCGCGTTCGGCACGACGATCGAGAACGCGGTGGGCGGAATGGCCGGCGACACCCTCACCGGCAACGCGTCGGTCAACGTGCTGATGGGCCGCGACGGCGACGACACGCTCGCGGGCGGCGGCGGCGACGACGTCGTCGACGGCGGCAACGGCACCGACACCGCGGTGCTCGGCGCCGCGAGCGCCGGCGCCACGGTCACGAGCGGCGGCGGCCGGTTCCGGGTCACGGCGGGCACCGAGGGCAGCGACACCCTCGTGTCGATCGAGAAGCTGCAGTTCACCGACAAGGCGTTCACGCTGTCGAACCCCGCGCTCGACCACGTGCCGCAGTACGGCAAGGACGTCTTCTTCCTGTTCGACAGCGTCTACTACCTGCTCGACAACGACGGGCTCGTGCCGACGCTCGGCGTGGACAACGCGCTGCAGCACTGGTACGCCACCGGCTCGGCCCAGCACCTGTCGCCCGCGCCGTGGTTCGATCCCGTCTATTACGCGAACAAGTGGGCCGACCTCACGCCGCTGCACCTCGACGACCGCACGCTGTTCATGCACTTCAACGGCTACGGCGTCTGGGAGGGCCGCTCGCCGGGACCGAAGTTCGATCACTTCGACGGCAACCGCTACCTGACCGAGAACACCGACGTCGCCGCGTACGTCGACGCCCATCTGGCCGACTTCCTCGGCAGCCGCACCAACGGCGCGATCGCGCACTTCATCATCTACGGCAACCGCGAGCAGCGCGTCGCCTACGACACCGGCGGCACGGCAGTCGACATGGGCTTCACGGTGACGCTGATCGGCTCGGCCCCCGACGCCGCGATCAGCCCCGGGCCGGGGATCGGCGCCGGGGAGTAGCGCGGGACGACGAGGGCCCCGGCGCGATCAGTCGAGCTTGATGCCGAGCCGGTCGGCCAGCGTGATCCACTGCGGCGACTCGTCCTTCCAGCGCCGGCGCGCCTCCTCGAGTCCGACCGGCCCGTTCGGAATGCCGAAGGTCTGGTGCATCTGCTGCACTTTCGGCGCCTGGTAGGCCTCGACGATCGCGTCGGCCAGCTTCTGCTGGATGTCCTGCGGGGTGCCGGCCGGCACCACGACCGGCAGCCAGCCGTCGAGCGCGAACACGGGGTCGGTGTGCCCCTGCTCGACGAAGGTCGGAACGTTCGGCGCGCGCGGCGAGCGCCGCTGCCCGAGCACGCCGATCGGGCGGATCTGCCCGCGCTCGACGTACATGTTCATCGGCGGGAAGGTTCCGACCCCGGCGGCGACGAGCCCGGTGGAGACGTCGATCCACATCGGCGGCTCGCCCTTGTAGTGGATGGCCTCGATCTTCAGCCCGCGAGTTCGGTTCCAGGTGTCGGCGATCATGTGAGGCCACGAGCCCGCCGCGTAGGTGCCGATCGCCGCCGGGTTCTTCGCGGCGTACGCGACGAACTCGCTCGGGTTGCGGATCGGAAGGTTGGCGTGCACGCCCATGACGAGCGCGCCCGACGGCAGCAGCGAGACCGGTGCGAACGCGGTGTCGGGGTTGTAGGGCATGGTGCGATAGAGCACTCGTCCCTGCCAGAGCGGCGTCTGGATCGCGACCATCATCGTGTAGCCGTCGGGTGCCGACTTTGCGAGCGCGTCGGACGCGATCATCCCGCCGGCCCCGCCCTTGTTGTCGACGACGAACGGCTGGCCGAACTTCTTCGACAGCACCTCGGCGTAGTGGCGCGCATACGAATCGGTGAGCCCGCCCGGCGGATTGGTGACCAGGATGCGCACCGGCTTGTTCGGCCAGGCGCCCTGCCCGATCGCGAAGCGCGGCAGCAGCGACGCGCCCACCGGGGCGGCGGCGGCGAGCACGCGCCGGCGACCGGCGTCGGGCGCGGGCGCGGGCGCGGACGGGAGGATCGTGCCGGCGGGTGTCGCGCGCCGGGATTCGTTCGAATTCATGCGTGAGTCTCCAAAATCAGTCCGTCATTGGGGACGACGGCGTCCGCAATGATGCCAGAGGAAGCGCAATCGTCCGATCCGGGAGCCGGACGCGAGGTGGCGCGACCGCGCCGGCGCTAGTCGAACTTCTCGCCCGACTCCCTGACCACTTTCGCCCAGCGCGCCTTCTCCGCGCGGATGAACTCGCCGAACGCCGCGGAACTGCCCGGGCGCGTCTCGGCGCCGGCCGCCTGCAGGCGTTCCTGCATCTCGGGCGTCGCGAGGATCTTCGTGATCGCGGCGTGCAGCCGCGCGACGAGTTCGGCGGGCGTTCCCGCCGGCGCGACCACGCCCTGGAACGAGCCGGTCTCGAACCCCGGCAGCGCCGCGGACTCCGCGACCGTGGGCACGTCCGGCGCCGCCGAGAAGCGTCTGGCGCTCGAGATCGCCAGCGCCTTGAGCTTGCCGTCCCTGACCGCCGGCCAGGTCGCCAGCATGCCGTTGAAGAGCACCTGCGCCTGGCCCGCCATGACGTCGGCGATCGCCTGCGAGCCGCCCTTGTACGGGACGTACGTCCACCTGATCCCGGTGCGCATCGCGAACTCGATGCCCGCCAGGTGATTGGCGCCGCCGAGCCCGGAGATCGCGAAGTTCAGCGAGTCGGGCTTCGCCTTCGCGAGCGCGACGAGCTCGCGAGCGTCCTTCGCCGGCACCGACGGGTGCGCCGCGAGGATGTGCGGCGAGTACGCAACCATCACCACCGGCGCGAAGTCCTTCACCGGGTCGAACGGCAGCGTCGCGAACACGCTCGGCGAGATCGCGAGCGAACCGATGTCGGCGAGCAGCAGCGTGTGGCCGTCGGGCGGGGCCTTGGCGACGAAGTCGGCGCCGAGGTTGCCGGTGGCCCCGGGCTTGTTCTCGACGACGACGTTGGCGCCGAGCGCCTCGCCCAGGCGCGGCGCGAGCGAGCGCGCGAGGATGTCCGAGGTCCCACCCGCCGGATAAGGAACGACGACGCGGATCGGCTTGGACGGCCACGCGGCGGCGGCCCGCGCGCGCGCACCCGGGGCCGCGGCGAGCACCGCGGCGGACAGCCCGCCGGCCAGGACTCGGCGGCGCCGGATCGGATCGCGATTCATCGGTCGAGCTCCCTCAGGCCTTGGCCACTTCGTGGTCCGCCATCAGCTCGAGCGCCCGCACGAGCGCCGAGTGATCGAGGTCGGCCAGGCCGTGCGCGGCGCACGCCTGCATCAGCTGCGCCGCGCCCGCGGTCTGCGGCAGCGCCAGGCCGAGCTCGCGCGCGCCCGACAGCGCGTTGGCGAGGTCCTTCTGGTGCAGCCGGATCCGGAATCCCGGCGCGAACGTGCGCCTGATCATCCGTTCGCCGTGCAGTTCGAGGATGCGGCTCGATGCGAACCCGCCCATCAGCGCCTGGCGCACCTTCGCGGGATCCGCCCCGGCGCGGCTCGCGAACAGCAGCGCCTCGCCCACCGCCGCGATGTTCAGCGCGACGATGATCTGGTTGGCGACCTTCGTCGTCTGCCCGTCGCCGTTGCCGCCCACGAGCGTGATGTTCTTGCCCATCTTCTCGAACAGGGGCTTCACGCGATCGAACGCCGCCTGCGGCCCGCCGACCATGATCGTCAGCGACGCGGCCTTCGCGCCGACCTCGCCTCCGGACACCGGCGCGTCGAGGTAGTCGGCGCCGAGCGCGTTGACCCGGCGCGCGAAGTCCTTGGTCGCGATCGGCGAGATCGAGCTCATGTCGACGACGACCTTGCCCTGCCCGCCGCCTTCGCGCAGGCCGTCGGCGACCCCGTTCGCGCCGAACAGCACCGCGTCGACGTCGGGAGTGTCGGGCACCATCACGAACACGATCTCCGAGGCCAGCGCGACCTCCTTCGCGTTCGCGCAGTTGCGTGCGCCCGAGGCCACGATCGCTTCCGGAAGGGGGCCGATCGTGTTCACGAACAGCGTGTTGCCGGCGTCGATCAGGTGCTGCGCCATCGGCGCGCCCATGATGCCGAGTCCGATGAATCCGAGTTTCATTGAGGTGCCTTTCCCGCGCCGCCGGCGCGCATGCGAGTCATGATCTGCTGAGCGCCCGCCGCGATCAGCCGCGCGTCGGAGCTCACGGTGACGAACTGGAAGCCCCTGGCGACGCGCGCGAGCGCCGCGTCCGGGCCGCCGTTGTGGATGCCGGCGACCACGCCGTGCGCGCGCGCGCGCTCGAGGATGTGGTCGATCGCCTGCGCGGCCTTCGGCTCGGGATCGTCGAAGTTCGGCGCGCAGCCGAGCGCGAGCGAGAGGTCCGACGGGCCCACGTAGATCGCGTCCAGCCCCTCCACGGACAGGATCGCGTCGAGGTTGTCCAGCGCCTGCGCGGTCTCGATCATCGCGAAGCGCACGATCGTGTCGTCGGCGTGCTTCGGGTAGTCCGCCCCGCCGTACAGCAGCGCGCGCACCGGACCGAAGCTGCGCGTGCCGCGCGGCGCGTAGCTCGTGTAGGCGACCAGGCGCTGCGCGTCCTCGCGCGTGCTCACCATCGGGCAGATCACGCCGTACGCGCCGGCGTCGAGCGACTTCATCAGGATGCCGGGCTCCAGCCACGGCACCCTCACCACCGGGACCGTGTCCGTCGTCGAGATCGCCTGCAGCATCCGGACCATCGCGGAATAGTCGACGACCCCGTGCTGCAGGTCGATCGTCAGCGAGGTCCAGCCCTGGTGGGCCATCGTCTCGGCGGAAAAGCCGTCGGGGATCGCGAGCCAGCCGTTGACGGCGGCGCCCCCCGCCTTCCACAGCGTGCGCAGTCGGTTCTCTCTCATCGTCTCGTTCCTCGGGAATCGGGACCGAAACGGGACGCTCGGGCGCGCCCCGCTCCGGTCAGGCGGCGATCACTTGACTTCGATGCCCAGCGTCTTGAGCAGCTGGCCGTACTGGTCGTACGCCTTGCGGAACCAGGGCTTGTACTCTTCGGCGCCCATGTAGTTCACCGGCTGGCCGAGGTCCTTCATGATCTTCTGGAACTCGGCGTCTTCGGAGATCTCCTTGAACTTCTTCTCGAGGTACGCATTGACTTCCTTCGGCGTGCCCTTGGGCGACGCGAGGCCCTTGACCGAGCCGGCGGTGACGACGTCGTAGCCGGCCTCGCGGAAGGTCGGGACGTCGGGGATCGCCGCGTCGCGGTTCTCGAGCGCGACCGCGAGCGCGCGCAGGCGCCCGGCCTTGATGTGCGGCAGCACCTCGCTCGGGTGCCCGCCGCCGAAGTCGACGTGCCCGCCGACCAGCGCGGTGATCGCGCTCGAGCCGCCGGTGCCCGGGATCGTCGTCACGCGCATGCCCGCGGCCTTGCCGAACAGCAGGAACGTCATGTCGACCGACGCGCCCTTGGTGGACACCGACGCGGTCATGTTGCCCTTGGCCTTGCCGGCCTTCACGAGGTCGGCGAGCGTCTGGTACGGCGAGGACGCCGGCACCGCCAGCACGATCGAGTGGATCGACATCCGGCACACGACCTCGAAGTCCTTGAAGACGTCGTACTGCAGCGGTCGCTGGTGCGGGACGACGGTGTCCTCGCCGCCGCCGTAGCCGAAGAGCAGCGTGTAGCCGTCCGGGGTGGCGCGCGCGACGTCCAGGCGCGCCGGGATGCCGCCGCCGCTGCCCTTGTTGACGATGACCAGCGGCTGCGGGATGTACTTCGGCGCGACTTGCGCGATCGCGCGCGCGAGCAGGTCCGTGGACCCGCCCGCGCCCGCGGGCACGACGAACTGGATCGGCTTGTCGGGATACGCGGCGAACGCGCTCGTCGCCACGCACGAGGCGGCCAGCACCGTGGCCAGGACCGTTCGGAACATCGTCTTCATTCGGGACTCCTTTTGGACAGCGAAACAACGAAGGACTTCGACAGGTGGCCGCCCGCGCGGCCCGGCGCGCGCCGCCCGCCTACGCGGACGGACGCGCGCCCGCTCGCCGGCCGCGCCTGTGCGCGGACCACGCGTTGAAGAGCAGGAATGCGATCGCGACGCCCATCAGCGTCCCGGCGATCGGGCGCGCGAAGAACACGCCGGGGCTGCCGTCGCTCATCAGCAGGCTCTGGCGCAGCGAGCGCTCCATGATCGGCCCGAGCACGAACGCGAGCAGCAGCGGGCCGAGGTCGAACTTGACCTTGCGGGCGAAGTAGCCGAACACGCCCATGCCCAGCATCACCCAGATGTCGAACACGCTGTTGTTGACGCTGTAGACGCCCACCAGCGTGAGCACCATGATCATCGGGCCCATGAACGCATAGGGCACGCGCAGCAGCTGCACCCAGATGCCGATCAGCGGCAGGTTCAGCACGAGCAGCATCACGTTGCCGATGTACATCGCGGCGACCACGCCCCAGAACACGTCGGCGTGCTCGGCGAGCAGGAACGGGCCGGGGGTGATGCCGTGGATCAGCAGCGCCGCGAAGATCATCGCGGTCGAGGCGTTGCCGGGGATGCCGAGCGTGAGCAGCGGGATGAACGACGACGACGCGGCCGAGTTGTTCGCCGCCTCGGGCCCCGCGACCCCTTCGATCGCGCCCTGCCCGAACTCCTCCGGGTGCTTCGACGAGCGCTTCTCGACCGCGTACGACACCAGCGACGCGAGCACCGCGCCGCCGCCCGGCAGGATGCCGACGAAGAAGCCGATGACGCTGCCGCGCACCATCGACCAGCCGCTGCGGGCGAGATCCGCGACCTTCGGGAACACGCCGGCGATCTTCGTCGTCAGCACGCTGCCGGCCTCGGACTTCTCCAGGCTGTAGAGGATCTCGCCGACCCCGAACAGGCCCATCGCGAGCGTGACGAAGTCGAGGTTGCTCTGCAGGCCGGCGACGCCGAAGTCGAAGCGCACGGCACCCGACAGCGGATCGAGCCCGATGCATCCGAGCAGCAGCCCGAACACCGCCATGATCATGCCCTTGAGCGGCGCGTCGCCGGTCAGGTAGGTGGCCAGCAGCAGGCCCAGCACCGTGAGCGCGAAGTACTCGGGCGGACCGAACTTGAGCGCCGCTTCCGCGAGCGGTGGCGCCATCATCGTGAGGCCCACGACGCCGACGCTGCCGGCGACGAACGACGCGATCGCGGCGATCCCCAGCGCCGGGCCGGCGCGTCCCTTCTTCGCCATCTCGTAGCCGTCGATGCACGTGACGACCGACGCCGCCTCGCCGGGGATCTTCAGCAGGATCGACGTGGTCGAGCCGCCGTACATCGCGCCGTAGAAGATCCCCGACATCAGGATGATCGCGGTCACCGGCGAGCCCATCTTCATGCTGATCGGCAGCAGCAGCGCGATCGTCGCCGCCGGCCCCAGGCCCGGCAGTACGCCCACCGCGGTGCCCAGCGCGCAGCCGATCAGGCACCACAGCAGGTTCACCGGGCTGAACGCGATCTGGAATCCGTTCAGCAGTCCCGCGAAGTCGAACATGTCAGGTGTCTCCCTTGGCCGGGCCCTCGGGTGAGGCCCTCGTCGATCGTCGGGGTCAGAACAGGAGTCCCTTGGGGAACGGCGTCTTCAGGAACTTGTCGAAGAGCAGCCACACGACCGCACCGGTCAGCACCCCCGTGAGCACCGACACCGCGATCGACTTGCGCTCGACCAGTGCGAGCCAGCTCGCGACCAGCACGACCACGCTGGTGATCGCGCCGACGTCGTCGAACACGACCACGTACACCGCCGTGATCGCGACCGCGAGCAGCGGCCGCTTCCACGCGCCCGCCCGCCAGAACGGCTCGTGCACCTCGTCCGGCCCGAGGTTGGCGAGCACCAGCCACAGCGAGAGCGCCGCGAGGATCACGCCCAGCCCGAACGGCATGTAGCCGGAGCCGGGCTGGCCGGCGTCGGTCAGCCGCAGCACCCACACCGACTGCTGGATGACGACCACGCACACCGCCAGGAAGAAGAGGCCCGCGTACCGTTGCCAGGATTTCATCTCGGGGTCCTTCGGGTCGATCGTTCGCTCGGGGTCCGTCTGCGCACGCGCTCAGCGCACGAGCGCCGGGCGCTTGGGGTCGAACTTCCAGCCGGGGATCAGGAACTGCATCGCCGCGGCGTCGTCGCGCGAGCCCAGCCCGTGCTCGGCGTAGAGGCGATGCGCCTTCTCGACCTCGACCATGTCGAGCTCGACGCCCAGGCCCGGCCGCGACGGCACCGCGATCCGCCCCGCCTCGATGCGCAGCGGCGCCTTCGTGAGCCGCTGGCCGTCCTGCCAGATCCAGTGCGTGTCGATCGCGGTCACGCGCCCGGGCGCCGCCGCGCCCACGTGCGTGAACATCGCCAGCGAGACGTCGAAGTGATTGTTCGAGTGCGAGCCCCACGTGAGGCCCCAGTCGCGGCAGGTCTGCGCGACGCGCACCGAGCCCGCCATCGTCCAGAAGTGCGGGTCCGCGAGCGGGATGTCGACCGACTGCAGCGCGAGCGCGTGCGCGAGCTGGCGCCAGTCGGTCGCGATCATGTTGGTCGCCGTCGGCAGGCCGGTGGCGCGGCGGAACTCCGCCATCACCTCGCGGCCGGAGAAGCCGTCCTCGGCGCCGCAGGGGTCCTCGGCGTAGGCGATCACGCCGCGCATGTCGCGCATCAGCCGCACGGCCTCCTTCAGCGACCACGCGCCGTTGGGGTCGAGCGTCACGCGCGCCCTCGGGAATCGATCGTGCAGCGCGCGCAGCGCCTCGACCTCGGCGTCGCCCGAGAGCACGCCGCCCTTGAGCTTGAAGTCCTCGAAGCCGTAGCGCGCGTGCGCGGCCTCGGCCAGGCGCACCACGGACTCCGGGGTGGTCGCCGGCTCGTGGCGCAGCCGGAACCACTCGACGTCGGCGCCGGGCTCGCTCGGATAGGGAAGATCGGTGCGCGTGCGGTCGCCGACGAAGAACAGGTACCCGAGCACCTCGACCGAATCGCGCTGGCGCCCTTCGCCGAGCAGGTCTGCCACCGGCACGCCGAGGTGCTGACCCTCGAGGTCGAGCAGCGCCGACTCGATCGCGGTGACCGCGTGGATCGTGGTGCGCAGGTCGAAGGTCTGCAGGCCGCGACCGCCCGAGTCGCGGTCCGCGAAGCTTTCGTGGACGCGGCGCAGCAGCCCCCGGCAGGCGCCGATCGGCTGGCCGACGACGAGCTCGCGCGCGTCCTCGAGCGTGCGGCGGATCTTCTCGCCGCCGGGCACCTCGCCCACGCCGGTGCGCCCCGCGCTGTCGGTCAGCAGCAGCAGGTTGCGGGTGAAGAACGGGCCGTGCGCGCCGCTCAGGTTCAGCAGCATGCTGTCGCGCCCCGCGACCGGGATCGCGCGCAGGGAAGTCACGGTCGGCGTCGAGGCGGTCATCGCGGGCGGCTCCGTTGCGGCATGGCGGGCGATTCCAGCATGTTATCGGTCATCGTACAACTGCAAATGTCAATCGCCGATCCCGGCAAACTCCGTCACGCCGCACCGGCCTGCGCCCGCCGGCGGCGCTCGCGGCTGTTGGCCAGGTGCGTTCGCATCGCCGCGCGCGCGGCCTCGGGATCGCCGGCGGCGATCGCTTCGTAGATGTTCTCGTGCTCGTGGTTGACTCGCCGCAGGTAGTCGCGCCACAGCGAGGGACTGGCCTGCGGGCCGGGGAGGCGCGCGCGCGGGATGATCGTGCTGCCGAGCGTGCCCATCAGCCCCGCGAAGTGTTCGTTGCCGGTCGCGCGCGCGACCTCGAGGTGGAACGCGTAGTCGGCGGCGACGGTGTCGACGCCCGCCTCGACGCCGCGCTCGACCTCGTCGAGCGCCTGCCGCATCCGGGCCAGGTGCGCGTCGGTGCGGCGCTGGGCCGCCAGCGCGGCCGCCTCGGTCTCCAGCCCGATGCGCAGCTCGAGCACCGCGATCACGTCCTGCAGCGTCGCGGACTCCTCGGTGGGGATTCGGAAGCCCGGCTCGGCGCCGAGCCCGCGCACGAAGGTGCCGACCCCGTGGCGCGTCTCGACGAGCCCGGACGCCTGCAGCTTGGAGATCGCCTCGCGCACGACCGTGCGGCTCACGCCGAACGACTCCATGATCGCGACCTCGGGCGGCAGCTTCTCGCCCGTCTTCAGGCGGCCGTCGCGGATGCGATCGCCGATCGCCTCGACGAGCTCGAGCGCGAGGCTGCGTGACTTCCGGCGAAGCGGGGCGGCGATGATCATCGAGGCTCGGAAGCGTCGTTCGGCGGTGCCGCGGCGGGCGGGTAAGTTGTATGATAACCGAACACCTGCGATTGTCGAGAGGCATCGCGTCTACGCGGAGACCGTCCCGTGGCCGACCACCCTGCCCGCCCCCCGCTCACCTTGCGCATGAACGACGCCGACAACGTCGCGATCGTCGCCAACGACGGCGGATTGCCCGCCGGCACGGTTCTGCCCGACGGCGTCCCGGGCGCCGGGCTCGTGCTTCGCGAGCGCGTGCCGCAGGGGCACAAGGTCGCGCTCGCCGCGATTCCCGCCGGCACCGCGGTTCGCCGCTACGACGTCGAGATCGGCACCGCGCTCGCCGACATCCCGGCGGGCGCCTGGGTGCACGAGCGCCTGCTGCGCATGCCCGCGGCACGCGGCTTCGACGGGCTGCCGATGTCGACGGCGCCGCGCGCGCCGGCGCCGCCGCTCGAGGGCTTCACGTTCGAGGGCTACCGGAATGCCGACGGCTCGGTCGGGACGCGCAACCTGCTCGCGATCACGACCACCGTCCAGTGCGTCGCCGGCGTCGTCGAGCACGCAGCCGCGCGCATCCGCGCCGAACTGCTGCCGCGCTACCCGAACGTCGACGGGGTGGTCGCGCTCGAGCACGCCTACGGCTGCGGCGTCGCGATCGACGCGCCCGAGGCGCCGATCCCGATCCGCACGCTGCGCCACGTCGCGGGCAATCCGAACTTCGGCGGCGAAGTCCTGGTCGTGAGCCTCGGGTGCGAGAAGCTGCAGCCCGAGCGGCTGCTGCCGCCGGGCAGCGTGCCGATCGCCGCCGGCGGCGGCGCGCACGTCGTGTGCCTGCAGGACGCGGCCCACGTCGGCTTCGCGTCGATGATCGACGACATCGTCGAACGCGCGCGCGAGCGCCTCGAGCGCCTGAACGCGAGGCGGCGCGAGACGGTGCCGGCGAGCGAGCTCGTCGTCGGCGTGCAGTGCGGCGGCAGCGACGCGTTCTCCGGCGTCACCGCCAACCCCGCGGTCGGCTTCTGCGCCGACCTGCTGGTGCGCGCGGGCGCGACCGTGATGTTCAGCGAGAACACCGAGGTGCGCGACGCGGTCGAGCAGCTCACGCGGCGCGCGGCCACGCCGGACGTCGCGCGCGCGATCGTCCGCGAGCTCGCGTGGTACGACGCCTACCTCGAGCGCGGCGGGGTCGACCGCTCCGCGAACACGACCCCGGGCAACAAGGCCGGGGGGCTGTCGAACATCGTCGAGAAGGCGATGGGCTCGATCGTGAAGAGCGGCTGCGCGCCGATCGCCCACGTGCTCGCGCCCGGAGAGAAGCTGCGGCGCGACCAGCGCGGGCTCGTGTTCGCGGCGACGCCCGCGAGCGACTTCGTCTGCGGCACGCTGCAGCTCGCGGCGGGAATGAACCTGCACGTCTTCACCACGGGCCGCGGCACGCCGTACGGGCTGGCCGCGTGCCCGGTGATCAAGGTCTCGACGCGCACCGAGCTCGCGCGCCGCTGGCACGACCTGATCGACGTCAACGCGGGCCGCATCGCCGACGGCGACGCGAGCGTCGAGGACGCCGGCTGGGAGCTGTTCCGCCTGATGCTCGACGTCGCGAGCGGACGCGCGCGCCCCTGGGCCGAGCGCTGGAAGCTGCACAATGCGATGACGCTGTTCAACCCGGCGCCGATCACCTGAGCGGCGCGCCCTCGCGGAACGATACGCCGTGCCCATGCATCGCCACACCGTCCTCGACGCCCACGGCGCGCGGCGCCGCGACTTCGCGTGCCTCGTCACCGCCGCCGGCGCGCTCGCGTTCGGCATCGACACGCTCGCCGCCCGGGCGAACCTGCACGTGGAGTGATGCGCGCCCGGCGCGCGTGGCAGACTTCGGCCATGAGCCCGCGATCCCGATCGCCGTCCGCCGGGCACCTTCGGCTGGCCGCGCTGCGCGTTCCGCTCGCCGCACTGCTGGTGCTGCTCGCGGTGGCGGCGATGGTACAGCGTGCCACCTACCTCGTCGCACTGGAGCGCACCGTCGCGGCCCTGCACGACGCGGCTTCGCACCGGCTCGACGCGGCCGCCGCCGAGCTCGCCGCGCCGATGGCACGCTTCGAGTACCTGCCCGCGCTGCTCGAGACCACGCCGGCGGTGATGCAACTGCTCGCGTCGCCGGACGACGCCGCGCTGCGCGCCGACGCCAACCGCGCGCTGACGCGGATCAACGCCGTGGCCGGCGCGAACATGGTGTTCGTGCTGGCGCCGTCGGGCCTGGCGCTGGCGGCGGCCGACTGGACGCACCCCGATTCACCGGTCGGCCACGTCTACGACTACCGGCCCTACGTGCGCGATGCGCTCGCGAGCGGGCGCGGCCGCTTCTTCGGCGTCGGCGCGACCAGCCGCAAGTCGGGTTACTACCTGTCGTACGCGCTCAAGGGCACGCAGGGCACGATCGGCGTGGCCGCCGTCAAGATCGACCTCGATCCGGCCGAGCAGGCGTGGTCCACGCAGCCGGGAGAAGTGGTCGTGACCGACGCGCGCGGCGTCGCGATCCTGTCCACCCGCGCCGACTGGAAGTTCCGCGGCATGCGCGCCCTCGGCGACGCCGAGCGCGCCGAGGTCGCCGCCGAGCGCTCGTACGCCCCGGACGTCGCGCCGCTGCCCTGGGAGTGGATCGACACCGCGCGCGGCAGCGGCCGGCGCCTGCGCATCGACGCCCGCGAGCACCTGCTCACGACGCGCCCGCTGGCCGCCTTCGGCTGGGAGATGCACGCGGTCGACGCGCTCGAGCCCGCGCAGGCGAGCGCGCGCACGACGGCGTGGATCGCGTCGCTGAGCGCGTCGGTCGCGCTGCTGCTCGCGATGGCCGCCTGGCAGAGCCGGCGCGCCGCGATGCACAAGCTCGCCGCGCAGGCGGCGCTGCAGGCCGCGCACGACACCCTCGAGCGGCGCGTCGCGGAGCGCACCGCCCAGCTCACCGAGCTCAACGCGTCGCTCGCCGCGGAGGTCGAGACGCGCAAGGCCGTCGAGCGCAACCTGCAGGAAACGCAGCACGAGCTCGTCCACGCCGCGAAGATGGCGGTGCTCGGCCAGCTCTCGGCCGGGCTCGCGCACGAGCTCAATCAGCCGCTGGCCGCGCTGCGCACGCTGTCGGACAACGCCATCGTGCTGATGGAGAAGAACCGGCTCGACGAGACGCGCGCCAACGTCGAGCGCATCTCGCAGATGGTCGGGCGCCTGGGCGAGCTCACGCGGCGGCTGAAGAGCTTCGCGCACAAGCCCGGCGAGGAAGCCGTCGCCACGCCGCTGGCGGCCGCGCTCGGCAACGCGCAGGCGCTGCTCGCCGAGCGCATGCGCCGCCAGAAGGTGAGCTGCTCGATCGACGTGTCCCCGCCCGGGCTCGCGGCGCTGGCCGAGCCGTCGCTGCTCGAGCAGATCCTCGTGAACCTGTTCGCGAACGCGATCGACGCGATGGCGAGCCGCGAAGACCGGCGCCTGGACGTGCGCGCCCGTCGCTCCGGCGAGCGCATCGAGATCGAGGTCGCCGACACCGGCGCCGGCATCTCCGAGGAGATGCTGTCGCGGCTGTTCGAGCCGTTCGCGACCAGCAAGCCGCGCGGCGCCGGCCTGGGGCTCGGGCTGATGATCTCGCAGCGGATCGCGCTCGACTTCGGCGGGCGGATCCGAGCGTGCAACCGCCCCGGCGGCGGCGCGACCTTCACCGTCGAGCTGCCCACGGCCGAGACCGTGGGCGTGACCTGACGCCGCGACCGACCCGTGACCCCTGCCCATCCGCCCGGAACCCGCGCATGACCCCCAACGACGTCCCCGAGATCGGCGTCGTCCTGGTCGAGGACGACGAGGACGTTCGCCACGGCTGCGCGCAGGCGCTCGAGCTCGCGGGGCTGCCGGTGCGCGCGTTCGACAGCGTCGAGGCCGCGCGCCACTGCGTGGTCGCCGACGCCCCGCTGGTGCTGCTCACCGACGTGATGCTGCCCGGCATGCACGCCACCGAGTGGCTGCCCGAGATCCGCGCGATCGACGAGCAGCTGCCGGTGATCCTGATGACCGGCCACGGCGACATCGCGATGGCGGTGCAATCGATGCGGCAGGGAGCGTACGACTTCATCGAGAAGCCCGCGTCGTCCGAGCGCATCGTCGCGGTGGTGCAGCGCGCGGTCGAGAAGCGCCGCCTCGTGCTGCAGGTGCGCCGCCTCGGCGCCCGCCTCTCCGGCCGGCGCGGCATCGAGGAAGTCATGCTCGGGCGCTCGGCCGCGATGGCGCGCCTGCGCCATACGGTGCTCGCGCTGGCCGCCACGTCGGCCGACGTCCTGATCTACGGCGAAACCGGCACCGGCAAGGAGCTCGTCGCGCGCTGCCTGCACGACTTCAGCGACCGCCGAGACGGCCCGTTCGTGCCGATCAACTGCGGCGGCCTGCCGGAGACGCTGGTGGAGAACGAGCTGTTCGGCCACGAGGCCGGCGCGTTCACCGGCGCACAGAAGGCGCGCGCGGGCAAGCTCGAGGCGGCCCACGGCGGCACGCTCTTCCTCGACGAGATCGAGAGCATGTCGCCCGCGGTGCAGGTCAAGCTGCTGCGCGTGCTGCAGGAGCGGCAGGTCGAGCGGCTGGGGTCGAACCGTGCGCTGCCGGTGGACTGCCGCGTGGTCGCCGCGAGCAAGGTCGACCTGCGACAGCTGGTCGCGCGCGGCGAGTTCAGAGACGACCTGTACTACCGGATCGCGGTCGCGTTCGTCGAGGTGCCGCCGCTGCGCGATCGGCGCGAGGACGTCGGCATGCTCTTCGAGCACTTCGCGCTCGCCGCGGCCGCCCGCTACGGGCGCGACCTGCCGGCGACGACCCCCGCCCTCCAGGCCGAGCTGATGGCGCACGCGTGGCCCGGCAACGTCCGCGAACTCGCGAACGCGGCCACCCGGCTCGTGCTCGGGCTCGGGGGCGGCCTGGCGGGCGCCGAGCCCTCGCCGGGCCCGCAGCCCGCCGCGACGCTCGCCGCCCAGGTCGAGCAGTTCGAGCGAGCACTGATCGCCGACACCTTGCGCCGACACGCCGGCGACGTCGCCGCGTGCGCGAAGGCGCTCGGCGTTCCCAAGCAGACGTTCTACGACAAGCTGCGGCGGCTGCAGCTGCAGGTGTCCGACTTTCGCGCCGGCGACTGACCCTCCGCGCGCGGGCACGTCATCGGACTCCGGAGTCCGGAATTCCGGCCTTCCCCTTCCGCCCGCGTCCGGCGCGCCGTGCCGCTCGCCGGCCGCCGGCTCCGCCACCCGAGGCAAGTCGCTGATTCCAAAGGATCTCCTCGTCGCCTTTCGACGGCGATCGCGCTGGCACGGTCGATGCATCGCCCCAAGTGCACGCGGCGCGCCTGCGCGCCCGGCGCATTCGACGAGGAGTCCGACATGACAAGCATCGTCCACGAACACCCCGGCCAGGCGAGTGCCGTCCTCGCGACGCCGGCGCCGGCGGGAACGCCGGCCTGGAAATTCCTGTTGCCGATCGCGGTCGCCGCGGCGATCGCGCTCGTTCCGCCCCCCGAGGGGCTCGCGCAGCACGCGTGGAACTTCTTCGCGATCTTCGCGGGCGTCATCGTCGGGCTGATGCTCGAACCGCTGCCGGGCGCGATGATCGGGCTGATCGGCGTCGTGCTGATCACGCTGCTCTCGCCGTGGGTGCTGTTCGGGCCGGCCGAGCTCGCCAAGGCGGGCTTCAAGCCCGCGAACGCGTCGCTGAGCTGGGCACTGTCGGGCTTCTCGAACACGACGGTGTGGCTGATCTTCGCGGCCTTCATGTTCGCGCTCGGCTACGAGAAGACCGGGCTGGGCAAGCGCATCGCGCTGTGGCTCGTCAAGGCGATGGGCAGGCGCACGCTGACGCTGGGCTACGCGGTCGTGCTCGCGGACCTGCTGCTCGCGCCGTTCACGCCGTCGAACACCGCGCGCAGCGGCGGCACCGTGTTCCCGGTGATCCGCAACCTGCCCGCGCTCTACGACAGCAAGCCCAACGACCCGTCGTCGCGGCGCATCGGCGGCTACCTGATGTGGGTCGCGCTCGCCGCCACCTGCGTGACGAGCTCGATGTTCCTGACCGCGCTCGCGCCCAACCTGCTCGCCGTCGAACTGATGAGCAAGACCGCCAAGGTGAGCGTCACGTGGATGGAGTGGTTCACCGCGTTCGCGCCGATCGGCGTGCTGCTGCTCGCGGTGATCCCGCTGCTGACGTGGGCGCTGTACAAGCCCGAGGTGAAGGGCGGCGACGAGGTCCCGGCGTGGGCGCGCGAGGAACTCGCGCAGATGGGCGGGTTCAGCCGGCGCGAGGCCACGATGGCGCTGCTGGTGCTGGTCGCGCTGGCGCTGTGGATCTTCGGCGGCGACGCCGTGAACGCGACCACGGTCGCGATCGGCGTGATCGCGCTGATGGTGCTCGGCAAGGTCGTCTCGTGGGACGACGTGCTCGCCAACAAGAGTGCCTGGAACACGCTGGTGTGGTTCGCGACCCTGGTCGCGCTCGCCGACGGGCTGGGCAAGGTCGGGTTCGTCAAGTGGTTCGCCGGCACGGTCGGCGCGCAGATGGCCGGACAGTCGCCGCTGGTCGCGGTGGTCGCGCTGGTCGCGGTGTTCTACTTCACGCACTACCTGTTCGCGAGCCTCACCGCGCACACGACCGCGATGCTGCCGGTGATGCTGGCGGTGGGCATGGGAATCCCGGGCGTCGACGTCCGCACCTTCGCGCTGCTGATGTCGATGACGCTCGGGATGATGGGCATCCTGACGCCGTACGCGACGGGCCCGAGCCCCGTGTACTACGGCAGCGGCTACCTGCCGTCGAAGGACTTCTGGCGGCTGGGCGGGATCTTCGGCGTGGTCTACTTCGCCGTGTTCCTGGTGGTCGCGATGTTCTGGATCCTCTGACGCCCGTCGGGGCGAAGCGTGTGCTGCCGGCGGGCGCGAGCCCGCCGGTGGCGTTTCAGCGGCCCGAGCTCACCAGCCGCGGCAGCCACAGCGACAGCTCCGGCACGTAGGTGATCGCCGCCAGCGCGAGCAGCAGCGGCGCGAGCCACGGCAGGATCGCCATCGTCGTGCGCTCGACCGACAGCTTCGCGATCCTCGCGAGCACGAACAGCACCATCCCCAGCGGCGGGTGCAGCAGCCCGATCATCAGGTTCAGCGTCATCACCAGGCCGAAGTGCACGGGGTCGATGCCCAGCTTCTTGACGATCGGCAGCAGGATCGGCACGAGGATCGTGATCGCCGCGATGGTGTCGATGAAGCAGCCGACGAACAGGATCAGCAGGTTCGCGAGCAGCAGGAACACCCACTTGCTGTCGGTGAAGGAGAGGATCGACTGCGCGAGCGTCTGCGGCGCCTGCGTCGTGGTCAGCAGCCACGCGAAGATCGACGCCGCGGTGACAATGAAGAGCACCGACGCGGTGGTCTCGATCGACTCGAAGCTCGCCTTGGCGAGCGTGCGCCAGTTCATCGTCCGGTAGCGCACCAGCCCCAGGAAGAGCGCCCACGCGACCGCGGCCATCGCGGCCTCGGTGGGCGTGAACCAGCCCATCGTCATGCCGCCGATCAGGATCACCGGCGCCATCAGCGCCATCACCGCGGAGAAGTCGAACTTCCAGTCGAGCGCGAGCAGCACCGCGAAGGCGATGCCGACCGCGACGTTGACCGACAGCCCGGCCTGCACGAGCCCCCACGCGGCGGCCGGGAACGCGAGCACCACCACGATCTCGATCGCCGCCGCGCCCAGCCGGCGCCAATCGAACGGGGTGTCGGCGCCCCAGCCGTTGCGGCGCGCGATCCACGCGACCGTCACCATGATCAGCGCGGTCATGAACAGGCCCGGCAGGATCCCCGCGAGGAAGAGCGCGCCGATCGAGACGTTGGCCATCATCCCGTAGATCACGAAGGGCAGCGACGGCGGGATGATCGGCCCGAGCGTGGCCGACGCCGCGGTGACGCCGACCGCGAACTCGGTGTCGTAGCCGTGCTCCTTCATCGCCTTGATCTCGATCGCGCCCAGGCCCGCGGCGTCGGCGATCGCGGTGCCCGACATCCCCGAGAAGATCACCGAGCCGACGATGTTCACGTGCCCCAGGCCGCCGCGCATCCAGCCGACGAGCGCCACCGCGAAACCGTAGATCCGGCTCGTGATCCCGGCGACGTTCATCAGGTTGCCGGCGAGGATGAACAGCGGCACCGCCAGCAGCGGGAACGACTCGACGCCGACGATCATGCGCTGCGCGAGCACGAGATCCGGTGCGGTGCCCGAGACCACGATGTACAGCAGCGACGACGACGCCATCGCGACCGCGACCGGAACGCCGAGGATCATCAGCGCGAGGAAGGTGCCCAGCAGGAGTCCCACCGCGCCCTACCCCGAGACGTCGTCCCAGGCCTCGGGCCGCTCGAGCACCGAGTAGCCCTGGCGCCAGTGCCGCCACGCCGCCTGGAGCGCGCGCAGCGCCATCGCGGCCATGCCGGCGAACGCGAGCCAGTAGACGTGCGACTTCTTCCAGTCGATCGTCGTCATCGGCTCGGTGTCCATCATCAGCGCGAAGCGCGCGATCAGCCACGCGACCCACGCGAAGAACACGACCGACACGACGTCGACCAGCGTGGACGCGGCGCGTCCCGCGCCGTGCGGCAGGTAGCGGTAGAGGAAGTTCACCTGGATGTGGCGCGAGCGGCGCACGCAGGCAGCGGCGCCCACGAACACCACCGGCAGCAGCGTGTAGCTGGCGAGTTCCTCCGTCCACGCGAACGAGTCGTTGAGCACGTAGCGCGTGAAGAACTGCAGGAACACCAGCGCGCACATCGCCCAGAAGAACGCGAGGCAGACCCAGTCCTCGACGCCGTAGCGGCGAAGGTCCGTGTCGGCCGCGTCAGCCTCGTCGAAGCTGTGCGCGAGCGCGTCCGGGCCCGCGGGCGCGCGGACCGCGGGCGCCCGGTCCGACGGCGACGGATTCACGCGTGCCGCCCGGAGCTCACTTGACCGCCTGGATCCGGTCCCAGTCGCTCTTCAGGAACCCGAACTGCTCGAGCGGCACGTTCTTCACGACCGCGTCGCGGAACTCGCCCGCGTTCACCTCGATCACGTTCAGCCCGCGCTTGCGGAAGTCCGCCACCAGTTCCTTCTCGCGCGCGACGATCTCCGCCGACGCCTTCGCCGACGCCTCCTGCGCGACTTCGGTGAACATCTTGCGCTCGGCGTCGTTGAGCTTCTTCCACAGCGGCCCGCCGATCACGGTGTTGACGTGGTCGACGATGTGGCCGGTGAGGATCACGTGCTTCTGCACCTCGTAGAACTTCTTCGCCTCGATCGTCGTGAGCGGGTTCTCCTGCGCGTCCACCGTGCCGTTCTGCAGCGCGAGGTAGACCTCCGCGAACGCGATCGGCGCCGTGTTCGCGCCGCAGCTCGAGGGCATCGCCTTGTACAGCGGGACGTCCGGCACGCGGATCTTCAGGCCCTTCATCTCGGGGCAGTGCGAGAACGGCCGATTGCTCGTGGTGTGGCGCACGCCGTAGTACGACATGCTGACGATGTGGTGCCCGCTCTTGGCCGCGTTCCCCTCGACCAGCTCGCGGAAGATGTCGCTCTTCGCGTACGCGAGCAGGTGATCCGCGTCGCGGAACGCGTACGGGTAGTAGGTGACGCCGATGCGCGGGAACGCCTTCGTGAAGAAGCTCGAGCCCGACAGCGTCATGTCGACCGAGCCCATGGTGAGGCCCTGCACGAGATCGTTGTCGCGGCCCAGCTGCGACGCCGGGTACACGTCGATGTCGTACTTGCCGTTGCTGCGCTTCCTGATTTCGCCGGCGGCCCACACGGCCCAGCGGTGGAACGGCTCGCCCGGCTCGTAGACGTGTCCCCACTTCAGTTTCGTCTGCGCGGTGGCGCTCCCGGCGATCGCGACCAGCGCGGCGGCGAGCAGGGCCTTCAGGTGGATTCGCTTCATCGGGGTCTCCTCTGCGTTGAGGATGACATGTTACACGGTTGCCAAATAGTCAGGCAGGGTTCGTCGACCGAACGAACGGCCGCGGCTCGGCGGCTCGGCGGCTCGGCGGCTCGGCGGGTCAGCGGGTCGACGGATCTTCGGCGCGCCCCGCGTCAGCGTGCCCCGAGCACCTCGCGCGCGAACGCCTCGGCACGCCGCTCGACGTCGTCGCGCGCACGGCGGTTCGCCGCCACCGCCTGCCGCGCCGGCCCGGGATCGTCGAAGTCGTGGGTCGCGTCGTCGTACCACACCACTTCGACGGGCGCGCCTGACGGGTCGGCCCGCTCCAGGAACGCGCGGCAGGCCGCCGGGGAGACCTCCTCGTCGGCGCCACCGAGAAAGACCGTCGCCGGTGCGCTCGCGCGCAAGCTTCGCACCGGCACCGCCGCCGCGCCGCACCCCGGATACAGCGCGAGCGCGGCGACGAATCCCGCACCGCCCCCGGAACGGCTTCGTTGCAGCAGGTTGATCACCGTGCTTGCGCCGTTCGACCAGCCCTGCAGCGCGATGCGCTCGGCGCGCACGTCGGCGCGTGCGCGCAGCCACGCGAGCGCACCCTCGGCGTCGAGCGGGCGAACCGTCGCCTCGTGAACCGGCACGCGCTGCGCGCTGCCGTGGGTGCCGCGGGCGAACCCGTGGCCGAGCCCGCGGGGGCCGAAGCTGTCGACGAGCAGCGCGAGCACGCCGCGCCGCGCCCAGAACTCGCCCCACGCCTGATGTCGCCGCGACAGGCTCTGCGCGCCGCACGGTGACGGCGACACGCCGTCGACGAGCGTGCACGCGCCGCTGACGTTCGACGAGTACGGGCCGGCCCGGCCGTGCAGCAGCACGGCCGCCGGAAAGGGCCCGTCGCCGGCGGGCCGATACAGGTATCCGACGAGGGTGGTACCGGACTGCGCGCTCGGAAAGCGAACCGTCTCGGGCGCAGCCCCGGCCGAGCCCGCGACGAGCGCGAGCGCCGCCAGGAGCGCGCCCCCGATCGCGGCCGCCGCCACCCCGCGCGCCGGACTAGCGCTGCCGGACGTACTGCCCCGGCGCGTCCTCGATCGGCTTGTAGCCCTTGGCGGGGGCGCCCATCGCGGGCGGCTTGCGTCGCGCGCCCGAGTGGGCCGCCAGCCACGCCTGCCAGGCCGGCCACCACGAGCCCTCGTGCTTCGTCGCGGCGTCGAGCCAGTCCTGCGGCGCGAGGTGCGGATCGGCGAGCCGGCGCGTGCGCACCCGGTAGTGACGCTTCGGGTGCACCGGGCCGCTGATGATCCCGGCGTTGTGGCCGCCCGACGTGAGCAGGAACGTGAAGTCGTCCGAGCGCACGAGATTGTCGGTCTTGTAGACCGACTTCCACGGCGCGACGTGGTCGGTCTCGGTGCCGACGATGAACATCGGCACGCGGATGTCCGACAGCCGGATGAGCTTGCCCCCGACCGGGAAACGGTTGGTCGCGAGCTCGTTGTCGAGATACAGCCGGTACAGGTACTCGGTGTGCATGCGCCACGGCATGCGCGTGCCGTCGGCGTTCCACGCCATCAGGTCGACCATCGGCGAGCGCTGCCCCTTCACGTACTGGTCGACGATCGGCTGCCAGACGAGGTCCTGCGCACGCAGCATCGCGAACGCGCCGCCCATCTGCTTGCTCTCGAGCACGCCCTTGCGGTGCATCATCGCGTCGAGCAGCGCGAGCTGGCTCGGATTGATGAAGAACGCGAGCTCGCCCGGCTCGGAGAAGTCGGTCTGCGCCGCGAACATCGTCATCGACGCGAGCCGCTCGTCGCGCTCGCCGCCGAGCGTGGCCGCCCCGATCGCGAGCAGCGTGCCGCCGATGCAGTACCCGACCGAGTGGATCTTCTGGCCGGGAACGATCGTCGAGACCGCGTCGACCGCGGCGCGAAAGCCCTTCTCGACGTAGTCGTCCATGCCGAGCTCGCGGTCGCCGGCGTCGGGGTTCTTCCACGACACCATGAAGACCGTGTGACCCTTCTCGACCAGGTACTTCACCATCGAGTTGCGCGGGCTCAGGTCGAGGATGTAGTACTTCATGATCCACGCCGGCACGATCAGCAGCGGCTCGGCGTGGACGTCCTTCGTTGCCGGCTCGTACTGGATCAGCTCGATCAGCTCGTTGCGGAACACCACCTTGCCGGGCGTGACCGCGAGCGCCTTGCCGACCTCGAAATCCTCGGTCCCGGCGGGGGCCGCCCCCTTGACCGTTCGCTCGAGGTCGTCGAGCCAGTGCTGAAGGCCGCGAACGAGGTTCTGCCCCTTCTCGGACTCCGTGAGCGCGAGCAGTTCGGGGTTGGACGCGAGGAAGTTCGTCGGCGACGAGGCGTCGAGCATCATTCGCACCGCGAACTCGAGCAGCTGCGTGTGGTACTCGGTGACGCCGCCGACGCCGCCCACCGCCTCCTTCATCAGCGCGGTGCTGTTCTGGAACGCACGCGCGTAGACGTTGAACGGGAACTGCGACCAGGCGTCGGCACCGAAGCGGCGGTCGGCCTCGCCGGGGAAGCTCTGGGTCGGCGAGACGTCCTTGCCGACGAGCGCCTGAAGCGCGAAGGTCCAGGTGTCCTGGGCACGGGCGAGCGCCTCGCGCTGCAGCTCGCTCTGGCGGGCGGGCGACTGCGCGAGGTGCATCGCCCAGTCGGCCCACGCGGTGACGAACGCGCTGGGCGCCAGGCCCGCGGTCATCTGGGCCACCTGGGCGCGGAATTCGCGGTCGAAGTCCTCGGGACTGGGAGCGGGCCGGGTCGGCTGGGTCATTGGAATGGCTCTGCTTTCGACGGGGCGGTTGGACGGCGCGGCAAGCCCGCGGTCAGGCCGGCGCGTGCCAGCCGGCGTCGACCCACAGGTTGCCGCTGACGGCCGAGTTCGCGAGCATGAAGCAGATCGCGTCCGCGATCTCCTCCGGCGCGATCAGCCGGCCGAGCTGAGTGTACGGCAGGATGTTCTTCGAGACGTAGTCCACGCCCATCGCGCGCACCATCGGCGTGTCGGTGAAGCCGGGGTGGATGACGCTGCAGCGCACGCCGTAGAACATCGCTTCCTTCATGATCGTCGCGGCGGCCCCCTCCAGGCCCGCCTTCGTGCTCGCGTACGAGACCTGGCCGCGATTGCCCTGCGACGAGATCGACCCGATGAACACGACCGAGCCCTGGATGTGCTCGTCGGCGGTCCAGCGCTTGAGCCCGCGCGCGGCGCGATCCTCGGCGATTCGCCCGATCATCTCCAGCGCCCAGTACACCGGCGCGATCAGGTTCACGTCGACGACCAGCTTGAACTTCTCGACCGGATAGATGCGCGCCTTGCCGGTGATCTTGTCGACGCGCACCGCGAGGTCGTCGCGGGTGATGCCCGCCGCGGGCACCACCAGCGTGACCTTGCCGAATTTCTCGCTGATCGAGTCGAAGACCGAGGTGCGGAACGCGTCGTCGGTGGTGTTGCCGCGGAACGGGAACGCGAACGTGCGCCCCGCGTCGGCGTTCAGCTTCGCCGCGACCTCGTCGAGCTGCTCGCTCATGTCGACCAGCGCCACGGCCTCGACGCCGCGCCGGGCCATCGCCGCAGCGACCGCGCGTCCGATGCCGCTCGCCCCGCCGGTGACGACCGCGACTCGCTTGGACAGATCCATGTTCTAACCCCTCGTGGAATGTTGCACCGCAGCATTCTAATCGTTCGGCGCGCCGCGTGCGCACGCCGAGACGAAGAATTCCGGCCGGATTCGACGGCGCCGCAACAGTGCGCCGGCCCTATACTCCCCCCCGAACGACAGGAGCACCGACCGTGAAGACCTACCGCATCGCGACCATTCCCGGCGACGGCATCGGCAAGGAAGTCATCCCGGCCGGCCGCCGCGTGCTCGAGACCCTGGCCGGCGCCGGCGCCGGCTTCGCGGTCGAGTTCGAGGACTTCGGCTGGGGCGGCGACTGGTACCGCGCCCACGGCGAGATGATGCCCGCCGACGGCCTGGACGCGCTGCGCGCCAAGGACGCGATCCTCTTCGGCTCGGCCGGCGACCCGCACATTCCCGACCACGTCACGCTGTGGGGGCTGCGCCTGAAGATCTGCCAGGGCTTCGACCAGTACGCCAACGTGCGCCCGACGCGCATCCTGCCGGGCATCGACGCACCGCTGAAGCGCTGCGGCCCGAGCGACCTCGACTGGGTCATCGTGCGCGAGAACTCCGAGGGCGAGTACGCGGGCGTCGGCGGGCGCGTGCACCAGGGCCACCCGATCGAGGCCGCGACCGACGTCTCGATCATGACCCGCGCCGGCGTCGAGCGCATCATGCGCTTCGCGTTCGGTCTGGCGCGCTCGCGCCCGCGCCGGCACCTGACCGTCGTCACCAAGAGCAATGCCCAGCGGCACGCGATGGTCATGTGGGACGAGATCGCGGTGGCGGTCTCGAAGGAGTTCCCGGACGTCGCCTGGGACAAGGAGCTCGTCGACGCGGCCACCGCACGCATGGTGAACCGGCCGGCGTCGCTGGACACGATCGTCGCCACGAACCTGCACGCCGACATCCTCAGCGACCTCGCCGCCGCGCTCGCCGGCAGCCTGGGCATCGCGCCCACCGGCAACATCGACCCGGAGCGCCGCTACCCGTCGATGTTCGAGCCGATCCACGGCTCGGCGTTCGACATCATGGGCAAGGGCCTGGCGAACCCGGTGGGCACGTTCTGGTCGTGCGTGATGCTGCTCGAGCACCTGGGCGAGAACGCGGCGGCCGCGCGCCTGATGGCGGCGATCGAGGCCGTCACGGCCGACCCCGCGCTGCACACGCGCGACCTCGGCGGCACGGCCACGACCGCGGCGGTCACCGAGGCCGTGTGCCGGCGGCTGGCGCACGCCCGCTGAGCATCGGCGCCGCGGGGCGCATCGACGCCGCGGGGCACGTCCTCGCCGCGGGACACGTCGACACCGTCCGGACCGCCGCCGTCTGCGCGTCGCCGGGCGCGGCGCCGGTCAGTGCCCGACCCGCAGCGCCACCAGAAGGCGCGACACCATGTTGTACGCCGCGATCGTCGCGACGATCTCGACCAGCCCCTTCGCGTCGAACTGCGCGCGCAGCCGCTCGAAGAGCGCGTCGGGCACCTCCACCGAGCGGGTCATCGCGTCGGTCAGCTCGAGCACCAGCGCCTCCAGCGGCGCGAATGCCGGACCGATCGCGGGCGCGCGCAGCGCGGCGATCTTTTCGGCACTCACGCCGGCGCGCTGCGCGTGCGGCACGTGCGCGTCGAACTCGAACGCGGCGCCGTTGAGCACCGCCACCCTCAGGATCGCGAGCTCGCGCAGGTCGGCCGGCACGCCGGTCTGGTTGCGCACCGCGGTCAGCATGCGTTCCCAGCCGGAGGCGATCGGGCCGCTGTTGAGCAGCACCTGGTAGAGCAGCGAGACGCGCCCGCGCTCGGCGAGGATCCTGCCTTCGATCTCGGCGAGTTCCGGGCGCGTGCCCGGCTGCACGAGGGGAACCCGCACCGCCTCGTGTCCGCCGTCCATCACTCGGCCTTCACGTTCTTGGCCTTGATCAGCCGGCCCCACTTCTCGGTGTCCGCCTTGAGCATCGCGGCGAGCTCCTGCGGTGACGACGCCGCCGGGTCCGCGCCCATCGACAGCAGCTTTTCGCGCACCGCGGGCGTCGCGAGCGTGGCGCGCACCGCCTTGTTCAGCGCTTCGACGACCGCCGGCGGCGTGCGCGCGCTCACGAACAGCGCGTACCAGTTGTTCGTGTCCACGCCCGCGATGCCCTGCTCCTCGAGCGTGCGCACCTCGGGGAGCACCGGGTGGCGCTTCTTCGCCGCCATGCCGAGCGGCTTGAGCTTGCCCGCCCGGATCAGGCCGATCATGCCGGGAACGTCGCCGAACCACGCGGCGACCTGGCCGCCCATCACGTCGGCGATCGCCGGCGCCGCGCCCTTGTACGGCACGTGCAGCAGCTTCGCGCCGGTGGCGTCTTCGAGCTGCTCGATCGCGAGGTGCGGGATGCTGCCGATGCCCGACGAGGCCATCGGCGTCGGCTCGGCCCGCTTCTTCGCGGCGGCGACGAACTCGGCCGCGTCCTTCGCCGGGTAGGACGGGCTCGTCGCCAGCAGCTCGTCGTTGTTGACCACCAGCGACACCGGCGCGAAGTCGCGCTGCATGCTGTACGGCAGCTTCTCGTAGAGCACCGGGTTGATCGCGGCCGCCCCCACGCTGGTCAGCCACAGCGTGCCGCCGTCGGCTTCGGCGCGCATCACCTCCTGCGCACCGATCGCGCCGTTGGCGCCCGGCTTGTAGTCGACGACGACGGTACGCCCGAGCTCGCGGCCGAGCTGCTCGGAGATCGCGCGCGCGACCAGGTCCACCGGGCCGCCGGGGCTGAACGCGACGATGATGCGCGTGACTTTCGGCTGCGCCGAGACGCTCGAGACGAGCGCGAGACACAGGGCGGCGGCCAGGAGGCGGAGCGGACGGATCATGACGGGGTCTCCTTCGGTACTGCGGACTGCGGTTTGCGTATCGGGTCCGGCGCATCGAGCCCGGTGCGGGCGTGCGCGCCCGGGGTCAGTCGCAGCGGGCGGTCATGCCGCCGTCGACCACGAGCTCGGTGCCGGTGATGAAGCGCGCGTCGTCGCTGGCGAGGAACAGCACGGCACCGGCGGTGTCGCGGCCGTCGCCCATGAAGCCGAGCGGAATGCGCGCCACGCGCTGCGCGAGCAGCGCGTCGACGTCGCCGCCGGCGCGCTGCTTCGCGAGCCGCGCCTCGACCATCGGCGTGTGCAGCTGCCCCGGGACCACCGTGTTCACGCGCACGCCGCTCGCCGCGTGCTGCACGGCGACGACGCGCGAGAGGTGAATCACGCCCGCCTTGGTCGCCGCGTAGGCGACCTGGGCCGCGCCGGTCCAGCGCAGCCCGGACGTCGACGCGATGTTGACGATCGCACCGCGCTTCCTGGCGATCATCGTCGGCAGCACGTGCTTGCAGGTGAGGAACACGCTCTTGAGGTTGAAGTCGACCTGGGTGTCCCAGACCTCCTCGCTCATCTCGACCGGGCCGCCCGCGGCGGACCCGCCCACGTTGTTGACGAGCACGTCGATGGTCCCGAACGCTTCGAGGCAGCGCGCGGCCATCGCGGCGACCGCGTCGCCGCGGGTGACGTCGCACGCGTACGGCAGGATCCGCTCGCGCAACGCGCCGGCGCGTTCGAGCGTCTCCTCGACGCGCGCCAGGTCGCGGTCGACCGCGAGCACGCGCGCGCCCTCCTCGGCCAGGCGCACGCTGATCGCGCGGCCGTTGCCCCAGCCGGGGCCGACGCACCCGGCGCCGGTGACGATCGCCACCTTGCCTTCGAATCTCGCGTTCATCACAGGTCTCCGAAACGGTACAGCCGCGCGGGGTTGTCGACGAGCAGTCCCCGGCGCTGCGCTTCGCCGGGCGCGATCTCCCCGATCAGGTCGACGAGCTGCCGCTCGTCGGGCACCGGCCCGGCGTGGTTGGGGTGCGGCCAGTCGTTGCCCCAGAGCACCCGATCGCCGAACTCGTCGACGAGCCGGCGCGCGAACGGCAGTGCGTCCGCGTACGGCGGCCCCTCGCGGGTGATGCGGTCGACCCCGCTCACCTTGACCCAGAAGCGCTCGTCGCCCATCAGCGCGAGCAGCGCGCGGAAGTCGCCGTGATCCGGCCCCAGCGAAGCGTCGATCCGGCCGATGTGGTCGACGACGACCGGCACCGGCGAGGCGCGCAGCGCCGGCGCGACCTCGGTCAGCAGGCTCGGCGCGCCGTGGATCTGCAGGTGCCAGCCCAGCGGCGCCAGGCGCGCGGCGAGCGCGAGCACGTCGGCGACCGGCGTGCCCCGGCCGAGGTGCCCCATGTAGTTGAAGCGCACGCCGCGAAAGCCGGCCGCGTCCAGGCGCTGCAGCTCTGCGTCGGCGACGTCGGGGCGCAGCAGCGCGATCGCGCGGTAGTCGCGCGGCCGGCCGGCGACCGCGTCCTCGCAGACGCGGTTGTCGAAGCCGTGGCAGGTCGACTGCACGACGACGCAGCGCGAAAGGCCCATCGCGTCGTTCAGCGCGTACAGCGCCTCCTTGGGCGCGTCGTGTCGCGGCACGAACGCGGCGTCGGGCGCGTACGGGAAGACGTCGCGCGGGCCGAAGACGTGGCAGTGGGCGTTGCAGGCGCCGGAGGGAAGGATTGCTCGCATCGAGCGAGTCTCGTCGCGAAAACGGAGGCCGGGTAGCCGTCGCTGCACATATCAGCTATTCGTGCACGCTATGAACGAGAGCGGCGAGCGCCCGCGCCGTCGTGCGCGCCCGGGCGTCAGGCACCCGCGGCCGGCCCCTTGCGAAAGTCGAGCGTCCTGATCAGGCGGGCGGTCTCGCGAGTGAGCCGCGTGCCCGGCCGGGCCCGCGGCGTGGCCAGCACGAGCGAATTCCAGACGGTCGGCGGGCCGATCGGCGCCCGCGGCAGCTTGCCCGCGGCGGCGCCGGCGCTGAGCGCGCTCGCCGGCAGCACGGTGCAGCCGACGCCGTCGGCGACCAGTGCGATCACCGTCTGCACCGCCCCCACTTCGGCGATCACGTCGAGCGCGACGCCGCGCGGCAGCAGGACCTTGTCCAGCAGGCCGCGGATCGCGTTGGGAGCGCTGGGCAGCACCATCGGGAACTCCGCCAGCGACGCGAGGCTGGCGCGAGCGGGCAGCCGGCTCCCGGGGGGCGCAACCAGCAGCAGCGGCTCGCGCATCAGGGGCTCGCAGGCGAGTTGCGGGGAGGGGAGCGGGTCGAAGAGCAGCGCCAGGTCGAGGCGTCCCGCGACCAGCGATTCGCGCAACGACAGGCTCAGGCCCTCGAGCACCGTGATCACGGCGCGCGGGAAGCGCTGCCGGAAGCCCTGCACGAGCGGGACCGACATCCCCAGCGCGACCCTCGGCGGCATGCCGACGGTGACGCGCCCGGCGGGGCTTTCGTTCATGTCGCGCAACTCGTCGATCGCGCGTCGCGTCGACTCGAGCACGGCGCGCGCGTGCTCGAGAAGCCGCTCGCCGGCGGCGGTCGGCTCGACGCCACGGCCGTTGCGCACCCACAGGCGCTGGCCGACCTCGTCCTCGAGTCGCGCGACCTGCCGGCTCAGGCTGGGCTGCGACAGGTTCAGCGACACCGCGGCCCGGCTGACGCTGCCGTGGTCGGCGATCGCGACGAGGATCTCGAGCTGGCGCAGTTCCATCGGCCGTCTTCACGCCCGGGTTCGAAGGCGCGCGGGGACGCCTCGGCGAACGGGCCGGCGCGCGGGCGGGAAGGGTCCGAACAGCATGGGGTCGCACGATATCAGCGATGGGCGATCCCGTCCGCGGCCCTGCGACGCGAACGCGGCCCGCGGTCGCGCGAACCGAGGGTGCGATCCGGGGTGCGATCCGGGGTTGCCGGAGCGGCCCCGCTGAGTTAGCCTGCCCGGACGCTGTCCGAGGAGGTGCCCATGCCGGCGATCAATCCCCAGACGATCATCGACCTTTCGCTTCAGCGCTTCCTTCGGCTGCCGGTGCCGGCCGGTACCGATCGCAACCGGTACACGAACTACCTCCAGCAGATGAGCCGGGCCATCAACCAGGCCCTGCAGACCTGGCGCACGAGCGCGTATCTCGAAGGCATCCGGATCGACGGCCCCGTGGCCAACGGCGGCAAGCTGCGCAGCGTGGCGCTCGATCCGCTGATCCTGCAGCAGGCACCCGCGGGCTGGGAGGCCTACAGCCGCGCGATCGCGGCCGGCATCCACAATCAGTTCACGTCGTTCGCCAACGAGGTCTCGGTGCCCGGCCTGCGCTGGTACCCGACCTTCGCCGCCTTTCCGGGCCCGTCGGCACCGCCGACGCCCAACGTGCCGTGCCCGCTGTCGGCGCTGTCCGCGTCGGCGGCGCGGCACGTCAAGGAGGCCGCGATCGTCGGTGTGATCTACGACAAGATGCCCAACCCGAAGCCCCCGCTCGGCAAGGAACTGGCGACGGCCGTCGCGTCCGCGGTCGAGCAGGCGTTCATGCTCTGGCTCCCGGTCCAGATCGTGCAGAACGTGCTCGGCCGGGGGCCGGTGCCGACCTTCGCCCCCCCGTACGTGCCGGTCGGTCCGGTCGTCGGCGGCGACAACATCGCGGCGCCCGGACACATCGCCGGCTGAACGCCGGTGCGAATCCTGCTCGTCAACCCGCCCTCGCCCGAGCGGCTGGGCGCGCCGCTCCTCGGCCTGCAGTACGTGGCCGCCGCGTTGCTGCGCGCGGGTCACGAGGTGCGAGTGATCGACGCCGCCGCGCGCCACTTCGGGCACGACGCCGCGTGGATCGTCGCCCAAGTGCGCGAGTTCGCGCCGCGCTTCGTCGGCATGGCGCTGTTCACGCGCTGGGTCTGGCACGCCTACCGGCTGGTGCCGGCATTGAAGGCGACCGGCTGCCTGATGGTGGCCGGTGGCGCGCACACGACGGTGCTGCCGCGCGAGACGCTCGAGCACGGCTTCGACGTCGCGCTCACCGGCGAGGCCGAGCAGTCCGTGGTCGCGCTGGCCGACGCGCTGCAGGCAGGCACGTCGCTGGCCGCGGTGCCCGGCAGCTGGGTGCGCGATGCCGACGGCCGCATCGTACAGGGCGCCGGGGGGGGCTTCATCGAGGACCTCGACCGGCTCGCGCCGCCGCAGCTCGCACAGCCGCTGTTCGACCCGCGCTGGTACGACGACACCGGAGGCAGCGCCACGCCGGGCGGCCTGCTGACCAGCCGCGGCTGCCCGGCACGCTGCACGTTCTGCGCCAACGTCGTCACCGGGCGCGGATTCCGGATGCACGGCATCGAGCGAGTGGTCGCCGACCTCGAACAGTGGCACGCGATCAGCGGCAACACGTTCTTCCCGTTCTGGGACGACGCGCTCACGGCCAAGATCCCCCGACTGACGGCGCTGTCCGAGGCCCTCGAGAACAGGCTCACGTTCCCGCTGCGGTTCTCGGCCATCACGCGCGCGTCGATCGTCACGCCCGAGCTGCTGCGCGCGATGCGGCGCGCCGGCCTCGTGCACATCAACTTCGGGGTCGAGAGCGGCGACGACGAGATCCTGCGGGTCATCAAAAAGGGCCTGCGCACCGACCAGGTCGTGCGCGCGCTCGAGATGGCGCGCGGCGAGGGCCTGAGCACTGCGTGCAACTTCATGCTCGGGTTCCCCGAGGACACGCCCGCGAGCCTGGAGCGCACGCTGCGGTTCATGGAACGCATCGCGCCGATGGTCGACAGTTTCAGCACGCTGGGCGTGGTGGTACCGTTTCCCGGCACCGCGCTGTACGACGAGCACCACGAGCGTCACGGGTTCACGCGGTGGTGGCTGCAGGAACGCTGCAGCCGTTTCGCGCCGGCGCCGCCCGTCGGCGACGTCGCCGCGTTCAGCCGGCACTACGCCGACGACCCCACGCTCGAGCTCGACTTCTTCGGCTACGACGCCTCGACGCGTGCGCTCATCGTCGAGTGCCTGCGCTTCAAGGCCCGTCACAACCTGCGCCGCATGGGACTGCTGCGCGACGCGCGCTTCGCGCCCGAGCCGCTGGCGGCGGCGACGTGAGCCCGGCGGACGACCGTGCGCGCGCCGTCGCCGACGACCCCGGCGAAAGCGCCGATGGGCCGACGGGAGGCTGGGACGACGAGGCCGCCGCGCTCGCGTATCGTGCCTTCGAGCTGCGGCACCCGCGCTACGCGCTGGCCAACCGCGCGCTGGCGCGGCATGCGCAGGCGCACCCCGGCCTGCGCGTGCTCGACCTGGCGGCCGGCACCGGCGGCACGGTGGCGGCGTTGCTGCCGGCGCTCGGCCCCGCGGGACGCGTCGACGCGGTCGAGTCGTCGCCGCCGATGGCGCGGCTGGGCGCCCGACGGCTCGCCGCCGACCCGCGAGTGCGCTGGCTGGCTTCGCTGGATCAGGCCGCGCACGGATACGACCGCATCACCTGCGGCGCCGCGTTCTGGCAGTGGCCCGATTCCGAGACCCTGATCGGCGAGCTGGCGCAGCGCCTGGCACCGGGTGGCGCCCTCGTGTTCAACGTGCCCGCGGCCTACCTCGGGCTTCCCGACGGGCCGGGCGGCGGCGCCGACCCGTGGCTCACGCAGCTGGTGCAACGGCTCGTCGACGCGCACCCGGGGCCGGGATCTGCACGACGGGTTTCCAGCGCGCCCCTGCCCACCGCGACCGGCCTGGGCCGGGCCCTGCGCCGCGCCGGGCTCGTGCCGAGGCGATGGCGGCACCACCAGCGCCTCGATCAGGCCGCCTGGCGCGACTGGCTGAAGATCCCGCCGGTCTCGAGCGGACTCTGGCCCGGGCTCGACGCGGGTGAGCGCGCCCGGCGCATCGACGCGGCAGCCGTCGGCCTCGACCTCGGCGCCTGGCGTCCGGAGCGCTGGTTCGGCTGGACGGCGTGGCGGCCGGCCTTCGAGATCGACGCGCTGGCCGACGACACGCCGCTGGTCGCGCGGCCCGACGCGCTGCGCCGGCGCGCCGCCGAGCGCGGCGTCCTGCGGCTGCGCGGCGTGCTGCCGAAGCCCCTGGTGAGCGCGCTGCGCGCCGTGGTGTCGGACGCGGCCCGACACGCGGGCCTGACCGACGCCCGGGGACGCTGGCGCGTCGGCCGCGCGCCCGCGGCCGACGCGGCGCCCGGGTGGACGGCGCTGCAGGTGGCCGCCGCGCTGTCGGGCGAGTGGCAAGCGGTGCTCGGGCACGCGTCGCTGCACGGCGTCGTGCGCGCGCTGCTCGACGCTCCGGCGCGCGGCGACATCGGCGCCGTGTGCCGCATCGCGCCGCCCGAGCACCTCGTGCCGGGCACGCCGCCCCATCGCGACGCCGACTACCTGCGCGACGGGCAGTCGGTGTGGATCGCGTGGCTGCCGCTCGCCGCCTGCGGCGTTCCCGAGGGCGTGCTCGCCGTGGTCCCCGGCTCGCATCGCGGCGAGGGCCCGACCCGCTGGGCGGCGGCGGACCTGCGGCCGGGCGACCTGCTGCTGGTGCACGCGCGGACCGTCCATCGCGCCTGCCCGAACCTGCGCGCCGGCGCGTGCCGGCTGTCGATCGACCTGCGCTTCGCGCCGGCGCGGTCGGCCGCCCCCGCGGGGTAGCGCCGCGACACCTGGCGCGAATTACGCCAGTACCGCCACGCCGTCGGCGGCGCGAACGCCGTGCCCGCACGGCAGCACGAAGAGCGGGTTGATCTCGGCTTCCACGAGCCGCTCGCCGAGTTGCGCCGCCATCCGCGAGAACGCGACCACCGCGTCCGCGAGGGCATCGACGTCCGCGCGCGGCCGCCCGCGAAACCCGTCGAGCAGCGGCCACGACTTCAGCTCGCGCGCCATCTCGAGCGCCTCCGCGTGCGTGAGCGCGCCACCCGGCGGCAGCAGCCTCAGCGCGGTGTCGTCGAAGAGCTCGGCGGCCACGCCGCCCGCCCCCAGCAGGATCGCGGTGCCGAGCGCGTCGCGCCGCAGGCCGAGGATCACCTCCGTGCCGCCGCCGACCATCTCCTGGACCAGGAAGCGCTCCGGGCGCTGGCCGGTCTTCGCCGCCACCGCGTCGGCCATCGCGTCGAGCCGCGCGGCGATCTCCCCGGGTGCGAGGTTCACCGCGACGCCGCCGACGTCGCTCTTGTGCGTGATCGCCGACGACAGGATCTTGAGCACGGCGCGCCCGCCGAGCGCCTTCGCGGCGCGCGCCGCTTCCTCGCTCGTGGAGGCGACGAACTCGCGCGCGCAGGGCACGCCGAAGCGCGCGAACAGGCGCTTGGCCTGCGCTTCGTCGAGAGAACCGCGCGGAAGATCGTCGAGCGTCGCCGGGGCGGGGGCGAGCGCGCCGGCGCCGGCCTCGTCGCCGTCGACGGGCGCGTGCCAGCGCGCCACGTGCCACAGGCCCTGGAGCGCCGCGGTGCAGCTCTCCGGCGCGGCGTACGTCGGGACGCCGCGCTGCATCATCAGCTCGCCGGCGCGCGGCGCGTGCGGGCTCACGAAACCGATCACCGGCTTGTCCGACAGCGGCAGGCAGTCGCGGATCGCGTCGGCCATCAGCTCCGGCTTCGAGACTCCCGAGGAACCGACGATCGCCACCAGCGCGTCGTAGCTCGGGCTCGCGAGCAGCACCCGGATCGCGCCGCGCAGCAGGTCGGGCTTGAGTCCCGCGAGCGTCACGTCGATCGGGTTGCGGTCGAGCACCGCCTCGTCGCCGGTCTGCAGCGCGCGCAGCGCCTCGGCGGTGGCCTCGTCGGGCGCGGGGGTCTCGAACCCGGCGACTCCGAGGTCGTCGGACACCAGCGTGCCCGCGCCGCCCGTCGACGTGAGGATCGCGACGCGCCGCCCGCGCAGCGTGCGCCCGGCGGCGAGCGCGGCCGGCACGTCGAGCAGGTCGGAGAACGCGCGCGCGCGGATCACGCCGACCTGCCGGAACAAGGCGTCGACCATGCGGTCGGCGCCGGCGAGCGCGCCGGTGTGCGACGCCGCCGCCTGCGCGCCCGCCTCCGAGCGCCCGACCTTGAACGCGACCACCGGCTTGCCCGCGCGCCGCGCCTTCCGGACCGCGTCGCGGAAGCGCCCGGGATGGCGGATCGACTCGACGTACAGCGCGATCACGCGCGTGGCGTCGTCGCCCGCGAGGTGCTCGACGAAATCCGACAGCTCCAGGTCGGCCTCGTTGCTCGTCGACACCAGCTTCGACAGGCCGATGCCGCGCCCGGCCGCGCGCGAGAGCAGCGCCCCCAGCATGCCGCCGCTCTGGGAGACGACGCCGATCGGCCCCGCCGGGAAAGCGTCCATCTCCAGCGCGCCGCTGGCGGACAGCACGATGCGCTCGGTGAGGTTCACCAGCCCGATCGTGTTCGGCCCGAGCACGCGCATCGTGCCCGCGGCCTCGCGCAGCCGGCGCTGGCGCTGCGCGCCTTCGTCGCCGGTCTCGGCGAACCCGCTCGCGAGCACGATCGCGGCGGCCGTTCCACGCGCGGCGAGTTCGCGCACCGCGCCGATCGAGCGCTCGGCGCCGACCAGCACGATGCCGACGTCGGGCGCCGCCGGCAGCGAGGCCACGTCGGCAAAGCAGCGCAGTCCGCCGATCGCGTCGGCCTTCGGGTTCACCGGCCAGACCTCGCCGGAGAAGCCGTGCTTGCGCAGGAACGCGACCGGGCGGCCGGACGTCTTGGACGCGTCGGCGGAGGCGCCGATCACCGCGACGCTGCGCGGCGCGAGCAGGCGGGCGATCGCGTCCATCGCGCTCACGCCTTCGGCGCCGACTTCGCGAGGAACGCCATCACCGCCTCGCGGTGCTCCGCGCTCGAGTAGCAGATGCCCTGCGCCTGGCTGCCCTGCGCGAAGACCTGGTGCGAGGTGAGCTCGAAGGTCTGGTTCAGGATCGTCTTGCCGAGCGCGAGCGCGGTGGACGAGCCCTTCGAGAGCTCGGCCGCCCACGCCTGAGCGTCCGCGACGAGCGTCGCGGCGCTCGCCTTGCGGTCGGCGATGCCGAGTGCGAGCGCCTCGTCGGCGTCGACCTTGCGGCCCGAGAAGATCAGCTCCTTGGCCTTCGCGAGCCCCACTCGGCGCGGCAGGAAGTACATCGCGCCGCCGTCGGGAACGATCCCGCGGTGGATGTACGACCACGTGAAGCTCGCGTGCTCGCTCGCGACGACGAAGTCGCACGCGAGCGCGGTGTCCGCGCCCAGGCCCGACGCCGCGCCGTTGACCGCCGCGATCACGGGCTTCGGGCAGGTGTGCAGCAGCGACTGCGTGTGGTGCGTGCGCTGCTGGCGGTGCCAGCCGTTGAACGCGACCTCGCCCGCGGGCGCCTTCAGCCGCCGCTCCATGCCCGCGATGTCGCCGCCGGCGCAGAAGCCCTTGCCCGCGCCGGTGAGCACGAGCGCGCGGATCGACTTGTCCGCGTGCACGCGCTCGAGCGCGTCGATGAACGCGGTGCGCATGTCGTCGCTCATCGCGTTGCGCTTGTCCGGGCGGTTCAGCGTGAGCGTGGCGACGCCTTCGTGGACGTCGAGCAGGATCAGGTCTTCGATGCTCATGTCGGTCTCCTCAATCGGCCTTGACGTTGTTTTCCCTGACGACGCGCCGCCAGCGCGCCTCCTCCGCACGCACGTAGGCGTCGAGCTCGGCCGGCGTGCCCGCGGTCACGACCAGGCCCTCGTTCTGGACCTTGCTGCGGAACTCGTCGGTCTGCGACGCCTTGCGGGCCGCGGCGTTCAGCTTCGCGATCACGTCGGCGGGCGTGCCCGCCGGCACGAACAGGCCGTACCAGCTCTCGACCTGGTAGCCCGGCACGGTCTCGGCGATCGCCGGCACGTCCCTGAATGCCGGCGAGCGCTCCGGCGTCGTGACGCCGAGCGCGCGCAGCTTGCCGCCGTCGACCATCGCCGACACCGCCGCGGCGGTGCCGAAGATCATGTCGACCTGCCCGCCGATCAGGTCGGTGATCGCCGGGCCGGCGCCGCGATACGGCACGTGCAGCATCTCGACCTTCGCGAGGTTCGTGAACATCTCGCCGGCGAGATGGGCGGAGGTGCCGTTGCCCTGCGACGCGTACGTGAGCTTGCCCGGGCGCGCCCGCGCCGCGCCGATCACGTCGCCGACCGACCGGTACGGGCTCTCCGCCCGCACGACGAGCACGTTCGGCCCGCGCCCGATCAGCACCACCGGCGCGAACGCCTTGTCGGTCTGGAACGGCAGCTTCGCGTGCAGGCTCGGGTTGACGACGTGCGCGAAGGTGGCGATCAGCACCGAGTAGCCGTCGGGGGCGCTCTTGGCGACCGCGTCGGTGCCGATGATCGTGCCCGCGCCGGGCTTGTTGTCGACGATCACCGGCTGGCCGAGTTCCTTCGTCATCCCGATCGACAGCGTGCGCGCGATCAGGTCGGTGCCGCCGCCGGGCGCGAAGGGCACGACGATGCGCACCGGCTTGTCCGGCCAGGCCAGCGCCGGGGCTGCGGCGATCGCGAGCGCGATCGCGAGCGCAGCGTGCCCCCGGGCGCGAACGGACTCGATGAAGCTCCACGACATGTTCGATCTCCTGCGACGACGGCCGTGGCGCGATGCGCCCGGCGCGCTGCCGGCACGCGTCATCGGACCGGCACAGCGCTGCGCGAGCATAGAGCGCATAATCGCCGCCCGCATCCCTTGATTTCCGACAGATGGAAATTGCCGTCCCCACGTGCGCGGCCGAGCGCAACCGCTCGCTCGCGCGCGGCATCGAGCTCCTGCGCGCGTTCCGCCCCGGCGACGACCTCCTCGGCAACGGCGAGCTCGCCGAGCGCACCGGGCTCGCGCGCCCCACCGTGAGCCGGCTCGCCCAGACGCTCGCCGACGGCGGGCTGCTCGAGCGCGACCGCCGCCGGCGCGCCTACCGGCTGGCCGCACCGGTGCTGAGCCTCGCGCACACGATGCGCACCGGATCGCCGCTGCTCGCGGCGGCCGCGCCGCCGATGCGCGCCGAAGCGCAGCGCCTGAAGGTCAACGTCGGCCTCGCCGCGGCGGACCGCGACGAGATGGTTTACCTGGAATCGTTCCGCTTCGGGCGGCGCGTCGAGTGGCGCAACGTGGTCGCGGGCCAGCGCGTGCCGATGGAGCTCACTTCGCTCGGGCGCGCGTGGCTCGCCGCGGTGCCCGACGGCGAGCGCGCCGCCGTGCTGGCACGCCTGCGCGTGAAGCGCCGAGGGCGCTGGGGCGCGCTCGCGCACGAGATCGCGCACGCGATCGACGCGGTGCGGCGCGACGGCTGGTGCTGGGCGTCGTGGCAGCCTCAGGTGGTCGCGCTCGCCACGCCGATCGCGCTGCCCGACCGGCCCGTCGTCGTGCTCAACATGAGCACGAGCGGCGAGCTCGACGCCGAGCACGCCGCCCGGAGGCTGAGCGGCCCGCTGCTCGCGCTGCGGGCGCGGCTGCTTGCGCAGCTCGCGCCCCCGTCGTGACTCGCGGGGATCGGCGTCGCGCGCGCGCCGCACCCCGCACCCACGCGCGCGCCGCGCGCGATCAGCCCGGACGCTGCGAGAACGTCCGCCCGAACACGCCTTCGGCGATGCGGTTCTTCAGGATCTCGATCGAGCCGCCCGCGATCATCCAGCCGCGGCAGCGCCGCATGCAGTACTCGACCAGCGACTCCTGACTGTAGCCGAGACCCCCCATCACCTGCAGCGCCTCGCTGGCGATCTCGAATCCGGCCTGGTTGCAGAAGGCCTTGGCGATCGCGGTCTCCTCGGCGGACGGAAAGCCCCGGTCGGCGTTGGCGGCGGCGCGGTACAGCAGCAGCTGCCCGGCGTCGAGCCGGATCTTCATCTCCGCGAACTTCCACTGAAGACCCTGGAACTCGCACAGCAGGCGCCCGAACTGCCGGCGCTGCAGCGCCCACTCGCGCGCCTCCTCGTACGCGTAGCGCCCGAGCGCGAGCGAGCGCGAGGTGTTGCCGATGCGCTCGACGTTGAACCCGGCGATCTGCTTCTTGAAGCCGCCCTGCTCGAGCACGACCATCTCCGGCGGAACGTGCACGTCCTCGAAGTAGATCTGCGCCCACTCCTCGCCGGACATGAACGCCGAGTGCTTGCCGAAGCGCACGCCCGGCCACTTCGTGTCGATCAGCACCGAACCGATGCCGCCCACGCCCGGGCCGAAGCGCACGTAGGCGAGGATCACGTCGGCGTACGGCGCGTGCGACGTGAACACCTTGGCGCCGTTCACCCGATAGCCGTCGCCGTCGGGCGTCGCGGTCGTGGCGAGGTCGGTCGCGGCCGAACCGGCCTCGGGCTCGGTCATCCCGACCGAGATCACGCTCTCGCCCGCGAGGATGCGCTTCAGGTAGCGCTCCTTCTGCCACGGCGTGCCGTACTCGGCGAACACGCGCACCGGGCCGAAGTTGCCCATCTGGACGACGTCGGCACTCCTCGGGCACACCGACGCCACGGTCTCGATCGCGATGACCGCGTCCATCAGCGAGCCGCCCTGGCCGCCGTCGGCCTCGGGAATCGTGATGCCGAGCAGGCCCTGCGCGGCCATCAGCTTCGCGACGTCCCACGGATACTCGACCGCACGGGCGCGCTCGCGCGCGCCGGCCTTCAGGTGCCGCTCGGCGAAGCGGCGCACGGCGCCGCGGAATTCTTCCTGCTCGGGCGTCAGTTGAAAGTTCATCTCGGACTCCTCGGGCCCGCTCGCTGCGAGCGGGCGGTTGACTTCACCGGCCGACCACCAGCCCGTCGACCGCGACCACGCCGTCGGCGCCGACGATCAGCGGGTTGATCTCGGCCTCCGCGACCGGCTGCCCGGGCAGCAGCGCCAGCCGCGACACCGCGGCGACGGCCCGCGCGAGCGCGGCGACGTCGCCCTTCGGCATCGAGCGGTAGCCGCGCACGATCGCCAGCCCCCTCACCTCGTCGATCATCCGGCTCGCCTGCGCCTCGTCGACCGGCGCGCAGCGCACGGACGTGTCGCGGTAGATCTCGGCGAGGCGGCCGCCCATCCCGACCACCACCACCGGCCCGACCAGTTCGTCGTGCCGATAGCCGACGATGACCTCGGCGAGCCCCGCCGCCATTCGCTGCACGAGCACGCCGTCGATGCGAGCGCCGGGCGCGGCCGCGCGCACGGCGTCGAGCATGCGCGGCACGCGCTCGGCGAACTGCGCCGCGTCCGCGATGCCGAGCGCCACGCCGCCGGCCTCGGTCTTGTGGAGCACGTCGGCCGACAGCACCTTGGCGGCAACCGGGTACGGGACGTCGTGCTCGAAGCCCGGCGCGCGCGCGACCGCCCGGCGCACCGTCGGCACGCCGAGCGCGTCGAACAGGCCGAGCGCCCGATCCTCGTCGAGCGAGCCCCCGGCGGGCGGCGTGGCGAGAGCGCCGGGCGGCGCGCCCGGGACCGGGGCCTCGGGCGCGCCCCACGCGAAGTACGCGCCGAGCGCGTCCGCGCACGCCTCGGGCGTGCGGAACGCGGGCACGCCGGCCTCGGCGAGCATCCGCAGCGAGTCCTCGGCGTGCGGCGCGAGGAACGCCGCGAGCGGCTTCGGCCCGCGCTCGACGGCGAGGATCGGCCTGACCGCCAGCGCCGGGTGGAACTGCGCCGACGAGCCGACCACCGCGAGCACCGCGTCGCAGGCCGGGTGCGCGAGCAGCGCCTCGAGCACCGCGCGGTACTTCTCGGGCGTCGCGGCCAGCGTCAGGTCGATGATCGGCGCGGCCCTCACCGGGACACCCTGGGCGGCGAGCGCCGCGATCAGCGGCGCGTCGGGCATCAGCGTCCCGATGCCGAGCGTTCCGAGGCGGTCGACGACGCTCGCCGCGCCGCCCCCGGTCGTGGTGACCACGGCGACCCGCGGCGCGCCGGCGCGCCGGGGCGCGGGCACGCGACCGGCGAGCAGCGGCGCGATCTCGATCAGCGTCTCGAGCATGTCGACGCGCACGATGCCGTGGCGGCGGAAGAACGCGTCGATCGCGGCGTCGCTGCCGGCGAGCGCGCCGGTGTGCGAGCGCGCGAGCGACGCCCCGAGCTCCGAGCGGCCGAGCTTGTAGGCGACGATCGCCTTGCCCGCCGCGTGCGCGCGCGCAGCCGCCCGGGCGAGGCGCCCGGCGTCGCGGATCGTCTCGAGGAAGAGCAGGATCACGTGCGTGTCGGGGTCGTCGACCAGCATCTCGCACAGTTCGCCCACGCCCACGTCGGACTCGTTGCCCACCGACACCAGCTTCGCGAAGCCGAGCCCGCGCGCGGCGCCGCGCGACAGGATCGTGCCGATGATCGTCCCGCTCTGCGACACCACGCTCGCGTGGCCGCGCGGCAGCGCGTCCATCTCGAGCACCGCGTTGACCGTCAGCGCGGTCGCGTCGGTCACGTTGACCATGCCGATGCAGTTGGGCCCGAGCAGGCGCACGCCGAGCGCGCGGGCGCGCTCGACGAGCCGGTGCTCGAGTTCGACGCCCGCGCCGCCGGCCTCGGCGAACCCGTCGCTGTACACGGTGGCCACCGGGACGCCGCGCGCCGCGCACTGTTCGATCGCGGCCTCGACGTGCGCCGCCGGCACCATGATGAACGCGTGGTCGATGTCGCCGGGCGCTTGCGCCAGGCTCGGGTACGCGGTCTCGCCGAGCACCTCGGTCCGCCCGGGATTGATCGGCAGGATGCGGCCGGCAAATCCGTGCTTGCGCAGGAAGCGTTGCGGGCGCGCGGTGTTCTTCTTCGGGTCGGCCGAGGCGCCGATCAGCGCGATCGTGCGCGGGCGGAACAGGGATTGGGCGAGATTCATGCGCGTCGGGCCGTCCTGACGATGGGGCGACGCCCGCGCCGGCCGCGCGCGCGGCACGCCCGTTCACGGCCGTCGGGGAGTCCGGTGTCGGATCGTACCGGACTCGGGGGCGCGATCGCGGCGCGCGTGCGCGCCGGCGCCGGGAACGGAACGACGTCGCGCCCCGGCCGGCGCGGCGGGCGTCGGCGCGGCGCGACCGCGCGGGTATAGTCGACGCGACGAACCCATCGCCGGCGCCGCCGGCGAGTTCACAGCGCGCACCCCGAAACGATGCACCCCGCCACCTCGTTCCCCCTCGAGATGCCGCACGTCGGCGCGGAGGTCGTCCTCGACGGCCTCGCCCTGCTGCACCCCACCGCCCAGCTGCACGGGAAGGTCACCGTCGGCCCGGGCGCGTCGATCTGGCCGTACGTCGTGATGCGCAGCGAGATGCACGAGATCCGCATCGGCGCACGCACCAACCTGCAGGACTTCGTGATGATCCACGTCGGCAACTCGACGCCGACGATCGTCGGCGAAGACTGCTCGATCACGCACCGCGTGACGCTGCACGGCTGCGAGATCGGCGACCGCTGCCTGATCGGCATCGGCGCGACGATCATGGACGGCGCGCGCATCGGCGCGAACTCGATCGTCGCCGGCCACGCGATCGTGATGCAGAATCAGGTCTTCCCTGAGAACTCCGTGATCGCGGGCGTGCCCGCGAAGCTGATCGCCACCCGCGACAACGGCGAGGCGAACCGGCGCAACGCGGTGTTCTACGAGGCGATCGCGCGCGGGCTGGCGCGCGGGGAGGAACGGATGACGGCCGAACAGGTACGCGCGTTCTTCCCGGGGGGGCCGCTCCGGCCCGGCAGCTGACCCGCGCCGCGGCCTTCGCGCCGTGCGGTCGTGCGCGAGAGTCGCGCGATCGTGCACTTTCGGGGACCTTTCGAAGCGGCCGCGCACAGTGCACACATTGTGCACAATCGCCTGCGCAGCCACTCGGGCGTGGACTAACATGTCCCTGTTGCGCCCGCGGGCATCCGCTCCGCGGCGAACACGCCGATCATGAATCCCCTCGCCGTCGTCTTCGTCACCTTCGCGCTCGTCTTCGGGGTGCTCGAGTCCGTCGAGCGACTCGCTTTCGGAGACGCTCCTGCCGCCTCCCCTTGGGCGCTGGTCACCGTCCTCGTCGCGGCGGTCGCCGGCACCGCGGCGTTCGCGTTCTTCGCGCGCGGAATCGCCGGCGTGCGCGAGCGGGAGCGCACGACACAACTGCGTGCCGAGGCCGTCCAGGCCGCGCTCTTCCAGGCGGTCCCGGTCGCGGTCTTCTACAAGGACCGCGACGGTCGCTACCTCGGGTGCAACGAGACGTTCACCGACGTGATGGGGGTGACGAACGACGAGATCCGCGGCAAGACGGCGATGGAACTTTGGCCGGGCGAGTTCGCGGCCACCTATCACCGGCGGGACCTCGAGCTGATGGCGCGTCCGTCCCCGCAGCACTACGACTTCAAGCTCGTCGACCGGCACGGCAGCACCCTCGACGTCACCTACCACAAGAGCGTATTCCGCGACGAGCAAGGCGAGGTCGCCGGCATCGTCGGCGCGTTCTTCGATATCACCGCGCGCAACCGCGCCGAGGCCGAGCTGCGCGCCGCCAATGACGCCCTCGCGCGCGAGCGCGCCTTCCTGAAGGCGCTGTTCTCGGCGATCCCGGACCTGATCTGGATCAAGGACCCCGACGGCGTCTATCTGGCGTGCAACCGACAGTTCGAGCGCTTCTTCGGCAAGCCCGAGCACGAGATCGTCGGCCGCGACGACTACGCGTTCATGTCGCGCGATCTCGCCGACTTCTTCCGCGGACACGACCGCGCCGCCGTCGCCGCCGGGGGGCCGACGGTCAACGAGGAGTGGATCACCTACGCGGACGACGGCCGCCGCGCGCTGCTCAGCACGACGAAGTTGCCGCTGCGCGCCGCGGACGGCAGCCTGATCGGAGTACTCGGCATCGCCCACGAGATCACGCAGCAGCGTGACCAGGAGCAGGCGCTGCGCGAGAGCCGGGAGACGCTCGCGCGCGCGCAGTCGGTCGCGCACATCGGCAGCTGGACCTTCGACCCTGCGACCGACGCGATCGAGTGCTCCGCCGAGATGCTGCGCCTCTACGCGTTCGAGGACGACGGGGCTCCCGACCGCCGCCGCTTCTATCAGGCGACGCACCCCGACGACCGACCCGCCGTCGAAGCCGCGTGGACACGCGCGATCGCCGAAGGCACGTTCGAGCTCGAGCACCGCATCGTGACCGCGGACGGCGAACGCTGGGTCCGGCAGCGCGCCGTCTTCGAGCGCGACGCCGACGGCCGGCCTGCGCGCGCGGTCGGCACGGTCCAGGACGTCACGGAGTTGAAGCAGGCGCAGCGCCGACTCGAAGACTCGAACGCGGAGCTCGAGCGCCGCGTGGCCCAGCGAACCACCGAGCTGCAAGCCGCTCACCGGCAGCTGCTCGACACCCAGTTCGCGATGGAGCGCGTCGGCATCGGGATCACGTGGGCCGACGTCGCGACCGGCCGCTTCACGTATGTCAACCCGTCGCACGCGCACTTCCTCGGCTACACCGTCGACGAGATGCTGCAGCTGTCCGTGCCGGACATCGACCCGAACTTCCCCGCGGACCGCTTCGCCCAGACCGTCGAGCTGATCCGCGCGCGCAACTTCGTGCAGTTCGAGACCACTCAGCGCCGCAAGGACGGCGAACTCGTCCCGGCGGAGATGACGATCTACTATCACGCGGGGGACGAGACGACCCCCCCGCGCTTCATCGCGTTCATGGCCGACATCCGCGAGCGGCGCGCGGCGATGCAGCAGCTCATCGACGTGAAGCGCACGCTCGAACGCGTCACCTCCAATACGCCGGTGGTGCTCTGCGACTACGTTCAGCGACCGGGCGAGGGGCTGCAATTCATGTACGTCAGCGCCCGCAGCCGCGAGATGCTCGAGCTCGAGCCGGTCGCGCTGGTGGCCGACGCGACGCGGTTCTGGAGCGTGGTCGAGCCCGAGGACGTCCCCGGACTGCTCGAGCACGGTCGGAGGGCAGGCCGGGAGGGCGACCGCTTCGACCACACGTGCCGGATCCGAACCGCGCTCACCGGCACGCAGCGCTGGGTCCGCATCGTTTCGCGTCGCGGCGAGCCGCAGGCGCACAGCGGCGGCCTGCCGGTGTGGAGCGGCGCGATCGCCGACGTCACCGAGATCAAGGCCGCCGAACAGGCGCGCGAACAGGCGCGCGAGGCGGCCGAGCAGCTGGCCCGCGCCAAGAGCGAATTCCTGGCCAACATGAGCCACGAGATCCGCACGCCGCTGAACGCGATCCTCGGGCTCGGTCACCTGATGGGGGGCGACGAGCTCGTGCCCACGCAGCGCGAGCGTCTGAAGAAGATCGACATCGCCGGCCGTCACCTGCTGTCGATCATCAACGACATCCTCGACCTCTCGAAGATCGAAGCCGGCGGCCTGCGACTCGACAGCGAGAACTTCCACCTGTCGGCGGTGCTGGACAACGTCGCGTCGATGATCCGCGAAGCGGCCGAGAGCAAGGGGCTGACGCTCCGCGTCGATCCCGACGGCGTTCCGCTGTGGCTGCGTGGAGACGCAGTGCGGCTGCGACAGGCGCTGCTCAATTTCGCGGGCAACGCGGTGAAGTTCACCGAGCGCGGCAGCGTCGGCCTGCGGGCCTCGCTGCAGGCCTCCGACGACGACACGCTCCGGGTGCGATTCGAGGTGGCGGACACCGGCATCGGGCTGAGCCCCGAGCAGTGCACGCGGCTGTTCCGCCCCTTCGAGCAGGCCGACGGCGCCACGGCGCGCAAGTACGGCGGAACGGGCCTCGGCCTCGCCCTGACGCGCCGGCTCGTCGAGGCGATGGGCGGCGAGGTCGGCGTCGACAGCCAGCCCGGCGTCGGCAGCGTCTTCTGGTTCGTCGTTCCCCTGGTCCACGGCCACGGTCCGGTCCCCGCGCAGCGCGCAGAAGACGCAGCGGGCCAGGCCGAGGCGCAGTTGAGGGCGTCGCGGCGCGGCAGGCGCGTGCTGCTCGTCGACGACAACGACGTCAACGTCGAGGTCGTTCAGCAGCTGATGCACTCGGTCGGACTCGACGTGACGGCCGCGCCGGACGGGCTTCAGGCGCTCGAGCTCGCACGCCGGGCGGACTTCGACCTGATGCTGATGGACATGCAGATGCCGGTGATGGACGGGCTCGAAGCGACCCGCCGCATCCGCAGGCTCGCCCGCCACGCGCGCACCCCGATCCTCGCGCTGACGGCCAACGCGTTCGCGGAAGACCGTGCCGCGTGCCTCGACGCCGGCATGAACGACATCCTGACCAAGCCGGTCGAGCCGGGTGCCCTGTTCGGCGCGCTGCTGCACTGGCTCGCGCCCGCCGAGAACGCGCCTGCCGCGCCGACGGCGGCGCCCCCGCCCGGCGACGCCGACGCACATCCGCTCGATCTGTTCGCCCGGCACACCGGCGTCGACGTCGCGCGCGCCCTGAAGATGACCGGTGGGCGCGCCGACCGGTACGTGGCGCTGCTGCAGCGCTTTTGCGCGATCCACGGCGACGCCGCGGCACGGATCGGGCGATCGACGGGGGCGCGGCAATGGGACGAGGCTCGCGCGATCGCCCATACGCTCAAGGGGGCGGCCGCGGTGATGGGGCTCGACACCATCGCCGACCTGGCCGCGCACCTCGAAACGATCCTGCGCGCCGACGCAGGGCCGGGCGATCGCATCGACGACTTCGGCCGATGGCTCGCCGAGCTCGCGGCCCGGATGGACGAGGCCATCGCGGCCGTTCGGGGCCTTCCGCCGGCGCCCGTCGGCGACGCGACCGCCGGGGCCAAGCTCGCCCCCGACACGCCCGCCCCCGACACGCCCGCTCACGCGGCGCCCGCCGGCGCCTCGGCCCCCGCGGCGCCGAACGCCTCCAACCCCGCCACGGACCCGACGACCTCGCGCGTCGCGGCGGCGGCACTCGTTCGACTCGAAGCGCTGCTCGAGGCGCAGGACTACGACACGCTCGACCACTTCAGGCGGTCGGCGCTCGCCCTGCGCGAAGCGCTGGGACCGGCCTTCGACGACGTGGCGCGCGCGGTCGAGGCCTACGCGTTCGACCGCGCGCTCGCAATCCTGCGTGAGCGACGATAGTGCGCACGATCCCCCGCCCAAGTCCGCACGACCGCACGCGTCGAGCCGCCGCTTGAGCCCGCACCGCGACGCGAGAGACGACGCTTGACAGTCCCCCCGGCCGTCGTCCACCCGCTGCTCCTGGTCGTCGCGTACGTCGTCACCGGCAAGCTCGGCCTGCTGTACGCGCCGGGCGAAGGCTACGCGAGCGCGCTGTTCCCGCCGGCCGGCCTCGCCGTCGCGTACGCGATCGTCCGCGGCCGACAGGCGTTCCCGTGGGTGCTCCTGGGTTCGTTCCTGCTCAACGCGTCGCCCGAGCTAGCGGCGCTGCGCCCGACCCCCGGCGGCCTCGCGATCGCTGCGGGCATCGCGATCGCCTCGGCGCTTCAGGCGGTCTTCGGGGGAGCACTCATGCGCCGGGCCCTGGGGGCGCCGTTCGCGCTCGAGACCGGCCGGCGCGCGGCGACGTTCTTCGCGGTCGCCTTCGGCGCGTGCGTCGTCGCTCCGACGCTCGCCACCGCGCTGCTGCTCGCGGCCGGCGCGATCGCGCGCGCGAACGCCGCCTTCGTCTGGTCGACGTGGTGGGTGGGCGACTCGCTCGGCGTCGTGCTGGTCGCGCCGCTGGCGCTCACGCTGATCGGGGAACCCCGCCAGGTCTGGCAGGCCGGACGGCGCAGGCTGTGGCTGCTGATGCTGTCGGGCCTGGTCGCGCTCGCGATCCTGGTGCGGCTCGTCGGCGCGTGGGAGGGCGAGCAGCTGCTCTCGGAGTTCCGCCTCGCGTCGCACGGCGTCGCGGAGCAGCTGCGCACGCGCCTGGCCGAGCAGGAGGCGTTCATCGACCACGTCGCCACGATGCTCGAGGGGCCGAACCCCGTCGACCGGAGGGAGTTCTCGCGCATCGCGCAACGGGCGCACGAGCGCTTCCGTGCGTCGATGCAGGCCGTCGAATGGGCTCCGTACGTGCCGGCGGCGGATCGCGCCGGCTTCGAGCGGCGCATGCGGGCCGACCTTCCCGGCTACCTGATCGTCGAACGCGACGCGTCCGGCGCGCGCGTGGAAGCCGCCCCGCGCGAAGCCTATGCACCGATCGCCTACGCGCAACCGCAGCAGGGCAACGAGGACGCGCTCGGCTTCGACCTGCTCTCGGACCCGGTGCGGCGAGCGACGATCGAGGCCTCCAGGCGCGACGCGCGCCCGGCCGCCACGCCGCCGCTGACGCTCGTGCAGGAGCGCGGGCGCCAGCAGGGCCTGCTGCTGGTTCGATGGGTCGCCGGCGGGGCCGGCGGCGCCGGCGTCGCGCTGGTCGTGCTTCGCATGGGCGACTTCGTCACCCGCGCGATCGACGGACGCCAGTCCGAACTGGCGGTTCGCCTGGTGGACCTGGATGCGAACGGCACCCGTCGCGTGCTTTTCGACGACTTTCCGGCAGGCGTCGACGAGGCCCTCGCCACCCAGTCGATCGAATTCGCGGGCCGCAGGTTCGCGCTCGAAGCCCGTCCCTCGGCGATCTACGCGGCCACGCACCGCGGATGGCAGAGCTGGGGACTGCTCACCGGAGGCCTGGTGCTCCTGGGCGTCCTCGGGCTGGTGATGACGCTGCTGTCGGCCGACGCCCACCGGATCGAGGGCCTCGTCGCGGAGCGCACGGCGGACCTCGCACGCACCCACGAACGACTGATGCACACGGAATTCGCGCTGGACCGTGTCGGCATCGGCAACGTGTGGAGCGATCCTGAAAGCGGGCGGATCCGCTATGCCAACGACGAGGCCTGCCGCCAACTCGGATACCGCCGCGAGGAACTCGCCGTCCTGGGCATCGAGGACTTCAATCCCGGATTGACCGAGGAACGGCGCGTGGGCCTGCGACGAACGATCGAGCAGTCCGGCGGATCGATCCGCTTCGAGACCGTGCACCGCCGCAAGGACGGCAGCACCTATCCCGCGGCGGTGTCGCTGTTCCTCGACCAGAGCGGCTCGCAGCACTGGATGATCGGGTTCTTCCGCGACATCGCCGAACAGAAGCGTTTCGAGGGCGAGCTCGTCGACGCGCGCGTCGCCGCGGAATCCGCGAACCGCGCCAAGAGCGCGTTCCTCGCGAACATGAGCCACGAGATCCGCACGCCGATGAACGGGGTGCTCGGCATGGCGAGCCTGCTGCGCCACACCGCGCTCACCGACCAGCAGTCCGGCTACCTCGACAAGATCGACTCGTCGGGAAGGCACCTGATCTCGATCATCAGCAACATCCTCGACCTGTCCAAGATCGAGGCCGGGGCGATGGAGCTCGTCGACGAGGACTTCAGGCTCCCCGACGTCGTTCGCGACGCGATCGCGATCTTCGAGACGCGTCTGCGCGCCAAGGGCTTGCGACTGTTCGTGGACCTCTCGCACGTGCCGCACGCGCTGCGGGGCGATCGAACGCGCCTGGCGCAGGCGCTCGTGAACTACCTCGGCAACGCCGTCAAGTTCACCGACGCCGGCAGCATTCGGCTGACGTGCTCGCTCGTCGAGCGCACCGCGGCGGACTGCCTGCTGAGGCTGGAAGTCGCCGACACCGGCATCGGCATCGCGCCCGAGCAGCAGGCGCGCCTGTTCGAGCCGTTCGTCCAGGCGGACATGTCGTCCACGCGCCAGTACGGCGGCACCGGGCTCGGGCTCGCGCTGACGCGGCGGATCGCACGAATGATGGGCGGCGACACCGGCGTGGAGAGTGTTCCCGGCCACGGCAGCACCTTCTGGCTCACGGTCCGCTTGCGCCTGGGCGTCGAAGCGCCGCCGGCAACGCCCGTCGTGCCGGCCGAGTCCGCGGGCGACGCCCTGAGCCGCGATTTTCGGGATGCGCGCGTCCTGCTCGCCGAGGACGAGCCGGTGAGCCGCGAGGTCGCGCAGGCGGTCCTCGAGGAGCGCGGCCTGGCGGTGACGTGCGCGCAGGACGGCGCCGAGGCGATCAGGCGGTTCGAGGCCGGCACGTTCGACCTGGTGCTGATGGACATGCAGATGCCCGTGCTCGGCGGCCTCGACGCGGCGCGGGCGATCCGCCGCCTGGAGCACGGGCGCGACGTGCCGATCCTGGCGCTGACGGCGAACGCCTTCGCGGAGGACCGGGCGCAGTGCCGGGACGCGGGCATGGACGACTTCATCGCCAAGCCGATCGACCCGGAGGCGATGTTCCCGACGCTCGCGAGGTGGCTGAGGCGCCGACGCTAGTCGGCCGGGGTTGCCGCGCCCTCGCGCGTCAGCCGTCGAACCCGACGAAGCGCGCGAACTGCGTGACCGGCTCCCGGTGCGAGCGCACCCCGTTGGCGGAGAAGCCGTCGTCCGGATACCCCATCGCGATGCACGTGACGATGACTTCGTCCTCGGGAATCCGCGCCACCTCGCGCACGATGTGCGAGCGCATGATGCCCTGCCCGTTGACCACCGTGCCCAGCCCCCGGTCCCACGCCGCGAGGCAGATCCCGTAGCACAGCGCGCCGAGGTCGAAGTGCACGATCGCGCCCGGGTCGAGCTTGCGGTCGTACGTGAGCACGATCGACACCGGCGCGTCGAACTGGCGGAACCCGCGCATCACCCAGTCCTGGCGCCGCGCCTTGTCGTCGCGCGCGATGCCCATCGCGGCGAACAGCAGCTTGGCGATCTCGACCTGCCGGTGGCGGTGCACGCCCTCGTACTCGCCGTGGGTGACGATCTCGCGCTGCACCGGCAGTCCCGCGCTCATCTCCTCGGTGTTGCGCCGGCGCACCTCGTCGAGCGGCGCGCCGGTCAGCACGTGGACGTGCCACGGCTGCGTGTTCATCGACGACGGCGCGCGGCACGCGACGTCGAGGATCTCCTCGATCAGCGCGCGCGGCACCGGATCCTTCTTGTAGCCGCGCACGCTGCGACGGGACTGGACCAGCGATTCGAAATCCATCGGGGGCTCCGGGGCGGAAAGTGGCGCAATCCTGCGCGAAGCGGATGGTACACAGCCGCTCCGCGCGCCGGGCGCGCCGGCGGATCGGAAACGGATCGCCCGAACGGGGCAGCTCGCGGCGGCGAACGCGGGCGCGCAGGCGCCGCTCGGAGCCTCGGTGCGTGTGCCCCCAGACACGAACTCGGGGTACCCCAGTGACCGAAGTCATCGTTTCGGATCGACGGCGGGCGTAGTCTGATCGGGAAAGGAGCGCCGCGGTCGGGCCCCGTGCGGCCGGGCGCAATTCGACGATGCTCGCTTCGAGCGGCAGCCTTCGCACCCTGATGCTCGTCCTCGCGTACTACGCGACGGGCAAGCTGGGCCTGCTGTATGCCCCCGGCGACGGCTACGCGAGCGCCCTGTTCCCGCCCGCCGGGCTCGCCGTCGCCTACGCGCTGGTCCACGGCCATCACGCGCTCCCCTGGGTCTTCGCCGGCTCCTTCCTGCTGAACGCGTCGCCCGGGCTGGCAACCTTTGATCCGACCCCGGTCGGCCTCGCGATCGCCGCCGGCATCGCCGCCGCGTCGACGCTGCAGGCCGGGGCCGGGGCCGCGCTGCTCGCCCGCGTGCTCGGCCGGCAGTTCACGCTCGACGGCGGACGCGTCGCCGTCCGGTTCTTCGGCCTGGCGTTCGTCGCGTGCCTCGTGGCACCGACGCTGGGCACCGCGGTGCTGCTCACGGCGGGCGCAGTCGCCGCGTCCGACGCCGCGTTCGTCTGGCTGACGTGGTGGGTCGGCGATGCCCTCGGCGTGGTGCTGATCGCCCCGCTCGTGCTCAGCCTGATCGGCGAGCCCAGCACGGTCTGGCAGGCGGGCCGGCGCCGCCTGTGGACGCTGATGCTGTGCGGATTCGGCGCGCTCGCGGTCCTCGTGCAGTTCGTCGCCGCCTGGGAGCGCGAGAAGGTGCTCGCCGAGTTCCGCATCGAGGCGCAGCACGTCGCCGACCGCCTCCAGACGAGCCTGTCCGAACAGGCCGCGTTCGTCGAGCAGCTCGCCACGGTGATGTCCGGGCCTCATCCGATCGGGCGCGAGGAGTTCTCGCGCCTCGCCCGCCACGCGCTCGAGCGCTTCGGCACCACGATGCAGGCGATCGAGTGGGCGCCGCGGGTCGCCGAATCCGGCCGGTCCGCCTTCGAAGCGTCGCAACGCGCGGCGTGGCCGGCGTTCGCGATCCACGGGCGAGACTCGTCCGGGCGGCCGGTCGAGGCCCGAGGCCGCGAGGCGTACCTGCCGGTCACGTTCGTCGAGCCCCTGCACGGCAACGAGCAGGCGCTGGGCTACGACCTGCTCTCCGATCCCGGCCGCCGCGAGACGATCGATGCGTCGGCACGCAGCGCCCGGCCCGCGGCGACGCCGCCGCTTCGCCTCGTCCAGGAGCGCGCACGCCAGCAGGGACTGCTGCTGGTCCGCTCGGTCGAGGGCGGCGCCGGCGGGCCCGGCGTCGTGCTGGCCGTGCTCCGGACCGGCGATTTCGTCGGCAGCGTTCTCGCGGCGAACGCGAGCGACGTCGCGGTCCGGCTGAGCGACGTGACGCCGGCGGGGCCCGAACGCGTGCTCTTCGACGGCTTCGCGGCCGGCGACCCCGGCCCGCTCGCGATCCACCCGTTCGAATTCGCGGGGCGCCAGTACCGGCTCGATTCGCGGCCCACGACCGGCTACCTCGCGACGCACCGAGGCTGGCAGAGCTGGGGGCTGCTGACCGGAGGCCTGACCCTGCTCGGGCTGCTCGGGCTCGTCATGTCGATCCTGTCGGCCGAGTCGCAGCGCGTCGAGCGGCGGGTCGCCGAGGGCACGGCCGAGCTCGCGCGCACCCACGACCGTCTGCGCCACATCGAGTTCGCGCTCGACAAGGTCGGCATCGGCGTCGTCTGGAGCGACGTCGACAGCGCGCGCATCCTGTACGCCAACGACGAATCCTGCCGGCAGCTGGGCTACGCGCGCGAAGAGCTGCTGCGGCTGAAGGTCGAGGACATCAATCGCGCGCTTCCGTCGACCGAGTGGCGCCAGAGGGCGCTCGACCTCGCGCACGCGGGCGGGTCGATGCGCTTCGAGGGCGTGCACCACCGCAAGGACGGCAGCACGTATCCCGCCGACGTCTGGGTGTATCTCGTGGAAGGCGCCGACGCGAGCGGAATGATCGCGCTGTTCAGCGACACCACCGAGCGCAAGCGCTTCGAGAACGAGCTCGTCGAGGCGCGGGATGCGGCGCAGGCGTCGAGCCGAGCGAAGAACGCGCTGCTCGCGAACATGAGCCACGAGCTGCGAACGCCGCTCAACGGCGTGCTCGGGATGGCGAGCCTGCTGCGGCACACGACGCTGACCGGGCAGCAGGGCCACTACCTCGACATGATCGAGACCTCGGGCAGGCACCTGCTCGCGATCGTCGGCAACGTGCTCGACATCTCAAAGCTGGAGTCCGGCACGCTGACACTGGTCGAGGAGGACTTCGCGCTGGCGGATCTCGTGCGCGACCTGATCGCCACGTTCGAGCCGCAGGCCCGGATCAAGGGCCTGGCCCTGGCGGCGGACGTGCCCGGTCTCCCGCACGCACTTCACGGCGACCGAACGCGACTCGCACAGGCGCTCGTCAATTACGTGGCGAACGCCGTGAAGTTCACGCAGGCCGGGAGCATCGTGCTGTCGTGCCGGATCGACGAGTCCACCGACGCCGACTGCCTGCTGAGATTCGAGGTCGCCGACACCGGGAACGGAATCCCGCCCGAGCAGCAGGCGAACCTGTTCGAACCGTTCGTCCAGGCCGACATGTCGAGCACCCGCAAGTACGGCGGCGCGGGGCTCGGGCTCGCGATCACGCGCCGGATCGCCCGCCTGATGGGCGGCGACGCGGGCGTGTCGAGCCAGGCGGGGCGCGGCAGCACGTTCTGGCTGACGGCGCGCCTGCGCAGGGCGCGCGGCGCGCGGGCCGCGGGCTGAACGCCGCCCGCGCTCAGCGCCCGAGGAAGCCTTCGAAGAACTCGGTGCAGTTGCGCTCGAGCGCGTCGATGAAGTACCCGCCCTCCTGCACGATCACCGTCGGCAGCTCGAGCGAGCGCACCCGCGCGCCGAGCGTCCGGAAGCCCGCGTTCGAGACCGCGACGCGCGCCTGCGGGTCGCGCTCGTAGACGTCGAAGCCGAGCGCGAACACGAGGGCGGTGGGACGGAATTCGCGCACCGCGCCGATCGCGCGGTCCACGTGAGCGAAGAACGTCGCCTCGTCGGAACCGTGGGGCATCGGGAAGTTGCGGTTGAAGCCCGCGCCCTTCCCGGCGCCGCGCTCTTCGTCGAAGCCCGTCACCGCCGGGTAGAAGTTCGTGGTGTCGCCGTGCACCGACACGTACAGCACGTCGGGCCGCTCCCAGAAGATCTCCTGCACGCCCTGCCCGTGGTGCATGTCGGTGTCGAGGATCGCGACGCGCTCGTGCCGCGTGCGCAGCAGCTGCGCCGCGATCGCCGCGTTGTTCAGGTAGCAGAACCCGCCGGCCGCCGCCGGCCGCGCGTGGTGGCCGGGCGGGCGGCACAGCGCGTAGGCGCTCGCGCCGCCGTCGAGCACCTCGTGCGCCGCGGCGATCGCGCTCTGCGCCGACGCGTACGCCGCGCGCCACGTGTGCTCGCCGATCGGGCACGCGCCGTCGGCCTGGTACGCACCGGCCAGCGCGAGGATGCCGCGCAGCGCGTTCGGCTCGCGAACGTAGACGTTGGAGATCACCTCCTCGCCCCAGTCGGCGCCCTGGGCGGTCCACTGCGCGTGCGCGGTGCGCAGGAACTCCAGGTACGCGTCCGAGTGGACGGCCTGCAGCGGCGCCATGCCGCGATCGGGCGGCTCGCACAGCTCGAAGCCCAGTCGCGCGACCGCGTCGAGCAGCGGCCGGATGCGTGCCGCCACTTCCTGCGGCGCGCGCATGCGGCCGCGGAACAGGAAGCTCTTCGGCTCGTGCAGCCGCTGGTCGGGGTGGAAGAAGGTCTTCATCGGCGTCAGGCCGCCTGCACGGCCGCCGGGATCTCGATCTCGACGAACACGAACTCGTACGGGTTCGCGTTGATCACGTTGTGCTCGACGCCGGCGCCGCGGGTGTACGACTGTCCGGTCTTGAGCTCGGCGATCACGCGCCCCGTCGGCGTCTCGAGCTCGAGCTTGCCGTCGGTCATCGGGACGACGACGTAGTCGTGGCCGTGCCGGTGCCAGCCGGTCTCGGCGCCGGGCGCGAAGCGCCACTCGGTGACGATCACGCGCTCGCTGCGGATCTGGACGGTGGGCTGGGCGGCGGGACGTGCGGTGCTCATGGGGACCTCGCGGCGTGGAAACGTGGATGTCAAGGTGAGGGACGCTCGCCGAGCGGCAGCCAGGCCTGCCCCGGAATCGCGTCGATCAGCCGGCGCGTGTACTCGGCGCGCGGACGCTCGAAGATCTGCACCGGGGCGCCTTCCTCGACCACCTGTCCCTGGTGCATCACCAGGATCCGGTGGCAGATCTGCGCGGCCACGCGCAGGTCGTGCGTGATGAAGATCATCCCGAGGTCGAGCCGGCGCTGCAGCCCGACCAGCAGCTCGAGCACCTGCGCCTGCACCGAGACGTCGAGTGCGGACACCGACTCGTCGGCGACGAGCAGCCTGGGCTCGAGCGCGAGCGCCCGCGCGATGCCGATGCGCTGGCGCTGGCCGCCGGAGAATTCGTTCGGGTAGCGGTCGAACGCCGAGGGGTCGAGCTCGACGAGCCGCAGCAGCTCGCGCGCCTTCGCGTCGGCCTGCGCCCGGCTCGCGCCGTGCGCGATCGGCCCGTCGGTGACGATGCGCCCGACCGTGTGGCGCGGGTTCAGCGACGCGAACGGATCCTGGAAGATCATCTGCAGGTGCTTGCGCTCGGCACGCAGCCGCGCGCCCGCGAGGCCGACGAGGTCGTGCCCGCGGAACAGCACCCGGCCGGCGTCGATCGACGCGAGCCGCAGCAGGCAGCGGCCCAGCGTCGACTTTCCCGATCCCGATTCGCCGACGACGCCGAGCGTCTCGCCGTGGTCGACGTCGAAGCTGACGTCGCGCACGGCGTGCACGACGCGACGGGGCGTGAACAGCCCGCGCGCGGTCGTGAAGGTTTTCGTCAGCCCGCGCACTTCCAGCAGCGGCGCGGTGGACGGGGGAATCGCGGACGACGGGGACGGCACGGACGCCCTGGAGGGCGAGGACGCGCCGGACGGCGTGGACACGCCGGAAGGCACCGGCTCCCGTGAGGGCACGGGCTCCCCGGAGGGCACGGGCTCCCCGCGATCTCGCCGCCGCGGCACCGCCGCGATCAGCCGCTGCGTATAGGGATGCCGCGGCGCGTCGAGCACCTGCGCGCGCGGCCCCTGCTCGACCAGCACCCCCTTCTCCATGACGGCGACCCGGTCGGCGATGTCGGCGACGACGCCGAAGTCGTGGGTGATGAACATCACCCCCATGCCCATCGACGCCTGCAGCTGGCGGATCAGCGCGAGGATCTGCGCCTGCGTGGTCACGTCGAGCGCGGTGGTGGGCTCGTCGGCGATCAGCATCGCGGGCTCGAGCGCGAGCGCCATCGCGATCATCACGCGCTGGCGCTGCCCGCCCGAGAGCCGGAACGGGTACGCGTGGCGCAGCTGGGCGGGGTCGGGCAGGCCCACGCGCGCGAGGAGCTCGAGCACGCGCGCCTCGCGCGCGGCGCCCGGGTGCGCGCGGTGAACCTGCATCACTTCCGCGATCTGGTCGCCGACGTTCATCAGCGGATTGAGCGCCGACATCGGCTCCTGGAAGACCATGCCGATGTCGCGCCCGCGCAGCGCGAGCAGCTCGGGCTCGGTCAGCCCGAGCAGGTCGCGGCCCCTGAAGACGATCCGCCCCGAGGTCGCCCGCAGCGCCGCCGGCAGCAGCCCCATGATCGCGTTCGCGCTCACCGACTTGCCCGAGCCCGACTCGCCGACGATGCACAGGATCTCGCCGGCGCGCAGCTCGAACGACAGGTTCTCGACCGCGTGCGCGCGGTCGCCCCCGCGCGGCAGCGCCACGGTCAGCGACTCGACCGCGAGCAACGGCGCGCCGGACGCGGGCACGGCTCAGTCCTCGCGCTTTCGAAGCTGCGGATTCATCGCGTCGTTCAAGCCCTCGCCGACGAGGTTGATCGCGAGCACCGTGAGCAGGATCGCGACGCCGGGCATCACGCTCATCATCGGCGCCTCGCGCAGCATCGTGCGCGCCGCGCCGATCATGAAGCCCCAGCTCATCAGGTTGCGGTCGCCCAGCCCGAGGAACGACAGCGACGACTCGGTGAGGATCGCCGTGGCGATCATCAGGGAAGCGCTGACGATGATCGGCGCCATCGCGTTCGGGAGGATCTGCGTGAAGATGATGCGCATCGGCGCCTGCCCGATCACGACCGCCGCGTGCACGAACTCGCGCTCCTTCAAGGTCAGGAACTCGCTGCGAACGAGCCGCGCGACCGGCGGCCAGGAGACGATCGAGATCGCCCCGACGATCGAGACCACCGACGGCTTGAAGATCGCGACCAGGACCACCGCCATCGCGAGCTGCGGAATGGTCTGGAAGAACTCGGTCAGGCGCATCAGCAGGTCGTCGACGCGACCGCCGTGGTAGCCGGCCGCGGCGCCCACGATCACCCCGAGCAGCACCGCGACCGCGGTCGAGACCACGCCGACCAGCAGCGACACCCGCGCGCCGTACGCGATGCCGGCGGCGACGTCGCGCCCGAGCATGTCGGTGCCCAGCGGGTAGTCGCGACTGGCGAACGGCGGCTGCAGGGGCTCGGCGACCATCGCCCACGGCGACTCCTCGAACAGCAGCGAACAGGTCGCCGCCATCAGCACCACGAGCGCGAGGATCGCGACGCCCGCCAGCGCCCCGCGGTGCGCCGCGAACCTGCGCGCGAAGCCGCCCACGTCAGCGCCTCGGCTCGATGCGCGGGTCGACGACGCGCAGCATCAGGTCGGTGAGCAGGTTGAAGAGCACGACCATCGCCGAGGTCACGAGGAACACCCCGAGCAGCAGCTGGTAGTCGCGCTGCAGCAGCGCGTCGAACATCAGCCGGCCGATCCCCGGCCAGCCGAACACGGTCTCGATCAGCACCGCGCCGCCGGCCATCTGCCCGAGCTGGATGCCGGCCATCGTGACCACCGGCAGCATCGCGTTGCGCATCACGTGGCGGCGGATCACCTGCCCCGCGGGCACGCCCTTGGCGCGCGCGGTGCGCACGAAGTCCATGCCGATCACCTCGAGCATCGAAGCGCGCGTGAGCCGCGCGTACACGGCCATGAAGAAGCAGCCCAGCGAAGTCACCGGCAGCACGAGGTGCGCGGCGACGTCGCGCACGCGGTCCCACCCGGCGAGGTGCGCGCCGACCGACTCCATGCCGAACGCCGGCAGCCAGTCGAGCGACACCGAGAACAGCAGGATCATCAGCAGCGAAAGCCAGAACAGCGGCGTCGCGTACATCAGCAGCGACACCGACATCAGCGCGCTGTCGATCCAGCGGTGCCGGTTCGTGTAGCGGCTGCGCGCGGCCAGCGCGCCCAGCAGCGCGCCCACCGCGAGCGAGAACACGAACGCGAGCCCCATCAGCAGCAGCGTCGCCGGCAGCCGCTCCGCGATCAGGTCGAGCACCGGCAGCCGGTTGCGGTACGAGTAGCCGAAGTCGAACTGGACGACGCCCTTCAGGTACAGCCACAGCTGCCAGGGCAGCGGCTCGTCGAGCCCGAATTGCCGGCGCAGCTGCGCGACGTAGGTCGGGTCCGACGACGCGGCTTCGCCCGCCATGATCTCGGCGGGATCGCCCGGCGCGAGCCGGATGAGCAGGAAATTCAGCACGACGACGCCGAGCGTCACGCCGACCGCCTTGCCGAGCCGGCCGAGCAGGAACGTGAGGAAGCTCATCGCGCGTCGCGTGCCGGTGGCGCGGCGGGCCGGGCACGGGGCCCGGCCGCAGACCGCGCGCAGGATACGCTACTTCTCGACCGAGACGTCGTCGAAGGTCTCGTTCAGGCCGATCCCGGTCTTCACGAGGTTCTTCACGTTCTTGCGGTAGAGCGTCGCGAACTCGACCTCGAAGAGGTAGCCGAGCGCGACCTCGCCGACCAGGATCTCCTGCGCCTGCGAGTACAGCCGCTGGCGCAGCTCGGGCTTCTGCGCGGCCGCCGCGTTGGCGAACAGCTCGTCGACCTTCGTGTTCGCGTAGCCCTCGTTGTTGACGAACGGCGAGCCCTTGATCGCGTTGTTCGACAGGTAGTGGCGCGCGACGCCCAGCGCCGGGTCGCCGTACTGGTACGTGTAGTTGAACGTGAGGTCGAAGTCGAAGTCGCCGGTGCGCTTGGCCCAGCCGCCGGCGTCGGTGGCCTCGATCTCGACCTTGAACCCGATCTGCTCGAGGCTCTGCTTGGTGTACTCGGCCAGCCGATCCCAGGCCGCGCCGTACGGGAACGAGAGCAGCTTGACGGTGCTCGCGCCCACGTTGACGCCCGATTCCTGGATCAGCGCGCGCGCCTTCTTCAGGTCGAACGGGTACTGCGGCACGTTCTTCTCGTAGAACTTCGTGGTCGACGCGACCGGGCCGGTCGCGATCCTGCCCATCCCGAAGAAGATGTTGTCGACGACGAACTTGCGGTTCACCGCGTGCATCACCGCCTGGCGGACCTTCAGGTTGTTGAACGGCGGCTTGCGCAGGTTCATCGTCATGAACGCGAGCGGGCCGTACATCTCCCAGCCCTTCGTCGTCATCTCGACGTTGGGCAGCGCCTTCAGCCGCCTGACGTCGACGTTGTCGACGTCGCCGCCGCGCAGCACCTGCACGTCGCCCTTCTCGAAGGCGACCGCGCGCGACGCGGCGTCCGGGATCACCCGGAACACGATCTCGTCGAGGTACGGCTGGCCCTTCTTCCAGTAGTCGGGATTGCGGACCAGCACGATGTGCGAGCCCTTCTTCCACTCCTTGAACTTGAACGGCCCGGTGCCGATCGGCGTCTGGTTCGCCGGGTTGTTGCGGTAGTCGGTGCCGTCGTAGACGTGCTTGGGCACGATCGGCATGTTGTCGACGACGAACATCCCGAGGAATGGCGAGAACGGCTCGCGCAGCCGGATCTCGACCGTGCGCTCGTTCGGCGCCTTCACGGTGTCGACGTACTTGTTGATGATCACGCGCGCCCGCGGGTGGACTTCGCGAAGGAACTTGTCGATGCTGAAGACCACGTCGGCGGCGCCGAACGGCTTGCCGTCGTGCCACTTGACGCCGGTCTGCAGCTCGAACGTGTACGTCAGGCCGTCGGGCGAGACCTTCCAGGACTTCGCGAGCGAGGGCTGCGGGTCGAGCCTGGCGTCGTACACGAGCAGGCTCTGGTAGATCTTGCCCGCCACGTACTGCGTGGGCGCCTGCTGGTTCAGGCCGAGCATCAGCAGCGGCGGCTCGGGCTGCACGATCAGGTTCAGCGTGCCGCCGCGGGTCTGGGCGAAGGCGCTGCTCGCGCCGAGGATCGCGGCGCACATTGCGAGCGCGGCGCCGATCCGTGCGAAGCGGCGAACGGGGAATCCGGTGGTCATCTGGGGCTCCGGTGAGCGAGGGCGTGGGGAATCGTCGTTCTGGCTGGCGGTGCGGGCGAATGCGAAGCGGCCCGACGGCGCCGCGGCCCGCACGACGCGCGAGTTTACTATGCGCGCCCTCCCGAGCCCGGGCCCGGAGCCGTCGCGGCACGCCTGCCCGCTCGCGAAACGGTGCCGCGCCCCGACCGGTGCGGGAGATGCAATACTCACGTCCGCGCGGCGCACCCGCGTTCGAGCGCGTCGCCGCTCACCCGCAGCCCCGGGGTCCCGGGCCGTTCCACAATCCGGACGAGCACCTCCGTGATCAATCGCCTTCTTCACCGCCTGCCGGGCCTCGCGCTCGTCGTCGCCACCGCGCTGGCCGGACTCGCCGCCGGGCCCGCCGCCCACGCGCAGGAGCGCTGGCCCGCCCGCCCGATCCGCATCGTCGTCCCGTTCGCCCCGGGCGGCAGCGCCGACGCCGCCGCGCGCTTTCTCGCGCCGAAGCTCGCGGAACGCCTGGGCCAGCAGGTGATCGTCGAGAACCGCCCGGGCGCCGGCGGCACGCTCGCGGTCGGCCAGGTCGCGAAGGCGGCCGCGCCCGACGGCTACACGCTGCTGCTCGCGGCCGCCGGCGCGCTCACGATCAGCCCGCACCTGGTCGAGGGCCTGAACTACGAGCCGCTGAAGGACCTCGCGCCGGTCACCGGCTTCGCGCGGATCCCGCTGGTGCTGATCGCGAACGCGGGGGTGCCGGCGGGCACGCCCGCCCAGCTGATCGAGCTGCTGCGCCGCCAGCCCGGGCGCTTCAGCTACGCGACCACCGGCAACGGTTCCGCGATGCACCTCGGCGGCGAGAGCTTCAAGTCCGTCACCGGCACCTACATCGTCCACATCCCGTACCGCGGCAGCGCGCCGGCGGTCTCGGCGGTGATGTCCGGCGAGGTCGAGCTCGGCATCGTCGACCTGACCAGCGTGATCGGCCGCACCGACACGAGCCGATTCAAGACGCTCGCACTGCTCGGCAAGGAGCGCTCGTCGCTCGCGCCTTCGCTGCCCACGCTGTCCGAGTCCGGCGTGCCGGGGTTCGACGTCAGCGGCTGGTTCGGCCTGTTCGCCCCCGTGAAGGTCGACGCCGCGATCGTCCAGCGGCTCAACGCCGAGATCACCGCGCTGCTGCGCTCCGACGAGATGAAGGAGCGCTTCAGGCAGATCGGCGTCGAGGCGATGCCCACCAGCCCGCAGCAGCTCGGCGAGTTCCTGCGCGCCGAGTCGGGCAACTTCGCCGCGGTGATCAAGCGCGCGCGCATCCAGGCCAACTGAACCCCACGCGGCGCGCCGCGAACGCGCGCGCCCCATCGGAGCATTCGAGATGACCGTCATCGACGTGCACACGCACATGTTCACGCAGCAGTGGCTCGAGCTGCTCAAGACCCGCGGCGGCGAGTTCAACCTGCAGATCCGTCCGGACGGCAAGCAGGAGATCTTCCGCGGCAGGACGCCGGTCGTGATCCCGCAGGTGGGCCACTTCGACTACGAGCTTCGCGTCCGCGAGATGGACCGCTTCGGCATCGACGTCTCCATCGTGTCGCTGACCTGCCCGAACGTGTACTGGGGCGACGAGTCCACGAGCACGCTCGCCGCGCAGGTGTCCAACGACTCGATGCAGGCCGCGCAGGCGCGCTGGCCGGAGCGCATCCGCTGGTTCACGTCGCTGCCGTGGGAGTATCCGCAGGCGGCGATCCGCGAGCTCGAGCGCACCTGCGCGAACGGCGCGGTCGGTGTGATGGTCCTGGGCAACATCGCGGGCAAGAGCCTCACGGACCCGCTCTTCGCGCCGGTCTGGGAGGCGATCGACGCGCGCGCGCTGCCGGTGCTCGTGCACCCGACCGACCCGCTCGGCGCCGAGGCGATGGGGATCGCGCCGCACAACCTGTTCTGGTCGGTCGGCTTCACGTACGACACGACGCTCGCGCTGGCCAAGATGATCTTCAGCGGCTTCTTCGACCGTTATCCGAACCTGAAGGTGATCGCGTCGCACGGCGGCGGCACGCTGCCGTATCTCGTGGGCCGCTTCGAGATGGGCGACAAGGTCGAGTTCGACCACCTGCGCGAGATCCGGCGCAAGCCCACCGACTACCTGCGCCACATCTACTACGACAGCATCACGTACGATCTCGCGCCGCTGCGCTACCTGATCGACGTCGCAGGCGCGAGCCAGGTGATGCTGGGCACCGACTGGCCGCACCGCGTGCACGAGGCCGACGTCGCGGTGTCGAGGCTGGACGCGCTGCCCGCCGCGCAGCGCGACGCAATCCGCAGCGGCAACGCGATCAGGATCTTCGGGCTCTGACCCGGACCGTCAGCCGGGCATCGACGGCTTGATGTGCGCGGGCACGTGCACCTCGCTGCCGCCGTAGCCCGCCTCTTCCGGGATGCGGATGTGGCGGCTGCCGTCGGGCAGCGTCTGCACCTGCGGCAGCACGGTCACCACGCGCGACGATTGCGCCGCCTTCACCGCCTCGGCGACGCTGCCCGAGCGCGCGAGCTTCTGCAGGTTCATCCGCGTGGCGTTCACCAGCGTGCGCCGCCCGGCTTCCGCGTCGTCGAGCGCCTGCTGCGGCCGGACCCAGATGCCCTCGACCGACTCGGACCCGTCGTGCGCGCCGGCCTGCTCCATCGGCGCGGCGACGAGCAGGAACTGCGTGTCGAAGCGCTTGGCCATGTGAACCGGCGTGATCCAGTGCGCGAAGTGGACCATCAGGTCCGTTGCGAGCACCAGGCCCTCGCGCTCGATCACGTCGGCGAACGAGACCTCGCCCGCGTTCAGCGGCTTCTGGTAGCGCCCGACGATGTCGTGCGTGCGCTCGGGCGCCACCATCCCGCGCGCGTTGCCGGGATCGCGCGCGAGCAGCAGGCCGGCCTCCTCGAAGGTCTCGCGCGCCGCGGCGATCCAGAACGCGCGCGCAGGCACGTCGACCCGGATGTCCGCGAGCGCGTCCCAGCGCGGGTCGCTGTCGGACGCGTCGACCTTGCCGCCGGGGAACACGAGCGCGCCGGAGGCGAAGTCGATCTCGTGGTGGCGCACCACCATGAACACTTCCATGCCCTGCGCGCCGTCGCGCAGGATGACGGCGGTGGCCGCGGGCCGCGGCGTGGCATGGGGCTTGGGGGTGTCGCTCATGGTGTCTCCTCGGATCGTGGCGCCCGGGTCGGTGAAGCTTCGATTCTCGCGTATTCGATCTCGTCGGTGCACGTGCGCGATCGCGGCGACGCCGCGCCGCGATCCCCCGCGGATGACAGCGGCGTGCGAATCGACGATATTCCGAACGAATCGCTCCGGAAGGCCACCCGATGATCAGCACGTCGCGAATCTTCACGCTCCTCTTCGCCGCTTCGCTGGCGGCGCTCTTCGCGCCCGCCGCGACCGCGCAGCCGCAGCCCTACCCCAGCCGCGCGCTCAAGCTGATCGTGCCCTACGCGCCCGGCGGCTCGACCGACCAGCTCGCGCGCGCCGTGGCCGAGCGCCTCGCCCAGGCGCTGGGGCAGCCGGTCGTCGTCGAGAACAAGCCGGGGGCGAACACCATCATCGGCGCCGACGCAGCGGCCAAGTCGGCGCCCGACGGCTACACACTGTTCATGGGCAGCTCGGCGAGCCTGGCCGTGAATCGGCTGCTGTACGAGAAGCTGCCCTACGATCCGAGGCGCGACTTCGCCGGCGTGACGCTGGTGGCGCAGTCGCCGCTGGTCATGGAGGTCAACGCCGCGGTGCCGGCGAAGACCGTGAAGGAGTTCGTCGAGCTGGCGAAGGCGAAGCCCGGCGGCTACAGCTTCGCGTCGGTCGGCAACGGCAACCCGCTGCACCTCGCCGGCGAGCTGTTCAACACCGTCGCCGGCATCGACACGATCCACGTGCCGTTCAACGGCAGCGCGCCCGCGCTCACCGCGCTGCTCGGCGGGCACGTGCAGCTCATGTACGACGTCGTGCTGACCTCCGAGCCGCACATCCGGGCGGGCAAGCTCCGGGCGCTGGCCGTCACGGGCACGAAGCGCCTGCCGATCCTGCCCGGCGTGCCGACGGTCGCGGAGTCGGGCTACCCCGGCTACGAGGCCGGCATCTGGTTCGCGCTGGTCGTGCCCAAGGCCACGCCGGCCGCAATCGTGCAGCGCCTCAACGCCGAGACGACGAAGATCCTGCGTCAACCCGACATGAAGACGCGCTTCGACAGCCTCGCACTGGAGCTGATCCCGAGCGCGCCGGACGAGGTGCAGCAGTTCGCCGACCAGGAGCAGGCGCGCTGGGCACGGGTGATCCGGGACAGGAACATCCGGCTGGAGTTCTGAGACGCGCGGGCCGGCGGAGCACGCGAGCCGCGGGTCGCTGACGCTGGCGCGCGGCGCCTGGCACCCGCCCTGGACGCGCCTCGCGAATCGCCCGCGGCGACCTGGCGCTCAGGAACGCTCCGGCGACGAAGCCCCCCGCAGCCAGCTCGCCGACCTCGGCCGCCTCGGGGGTCTCGGGATCTCGAAGCGCGCCAGCTCCTGCAGCTTGAACGCGATCGCCAGCACGGCGATCGGCACGTAGTGCAGCGCCATGAACAGGCCCGCGTGCTCCTCCGCGGTGAAGCGCGGCAGCAGCAGCGATCCCACGATCAGCGAAACCGCGGTCAGCGTCGGGATCGAGCGCCGGAACACCACGCCCCAGCGCGCCCACAGGAACCGCCGGTGGAAGCGCTCGGGGGCCTCGACGAGCGCCTGCGCCAGGTGGCGCGCGACGCGCTCGAGCACTTCCTCGGCGCCGAGCGTGCGGCGCGGCTCGCGCGAGGGCAGGCGCACCTTGCTGGTCCACCCGTTCGGCTCCGGCACGAGTCGCGCCCAGCCCCAGCCCTGCACCGCGAGAAAGTCCTCGGGCAGGTCCAGGTCGCTGCCGCGCGCCGGCTCGAGCTCGAGGTCTCCGGGCACGCCGTTCACCGCCAGCACGTTCAGCGTCAGCGTCAGCGTCCGCGGCGCGTCGACCTGCACGACGCCACGCGCGAGCGTCGGCGCCGCGCGAGCCCGGCCGGAGCCGTCCGACGCGGCGTCGGTCTCGTAGCTGCGCGCGATCAGGAACCCGGGGCCGGAGACGAAGTGACGTGCGCGCGGCACGGCGTCGAACAGGTCGAGCAGGGCCGCCGGCGTCGTGCCGCTCGCGCGCAGCGTCGCCTGCAGCCCGGCCGGATGCGCGAGCCGGCGCACGAGCACGAAGTGATCGTCGCGGCGGCACTCCATCTCGAGCGTCTCGACCAGGGTTGTGCCGTCGGGCGATTCGCCCGGACACTCGAACGGCTTGAACACGAGCTTGCGCGCCGCGCGATCGCTCGCCGCGAGGTCGACGTGGCGCGCGCGCCCCGCGAACGGCTCGACCAGGCTCAGGATCTCGTGGTGGGTCAGTGGCGCGACAGGCATGATGGCGCGGCAGGGGTCGTGTTCGGCGTCAGTGCAGCACCAGCAGGCGGCCGAAGGGCGCCAGCGGCATCGGCCAGGCTTCCGGCACCGCCCACACGACCGGACAGCGCGGGCGCATACGCGCCGGGCCCAGGAGGTCGGTGAGCACGACGACGATGTCGGGGCGATGACGCTGCGCCTCCTCGAGCAGCGGCGTGAAGTCGGTGCCGCCCCCGCCCGCGAACGCGATCTCGCGCAGGTCGCTGCGGCCGGGCTCGAAGTGCGAGACGCGCCGGACCCGGTCGTCGCCGACGATCAGCGTGAGGGGCGCCTCGAGCCGGCGCGAGATCGCCTCGATCTCGACCGCGAAGCGCTCGAGCATCGCGTCGTCGATCGATCCCGACACGTCCACGACGAGCGCCAGCCGCGCGACCGGGCTCGTGCCGCCAGTGCCGGGTTCCCAGGGCATGCGCCGGTGAGGGCCGGCGCGTCCCTGGTTGGCGAGATAGGAGCGTGACGGCCGCGACCACGACAGCGAAGGACGGCGCGCGAGGCTGTGCGCGAGGTGCGTGCGCAGCGCCTGCTCCCACGGCGTGCGCGGCCGCGGCAGGTCGGCCAGCAGCGCACGCAGCATCGACAGCGCGCCGTCGCCCGCGTGCGCGCGCGTCAGCCGCTCGCTCCATTCGCGGGCCTGCTCGGCCTGATCCTCGGGGGCGTCGAGCACGCCCGCGTCCGGAATCAGGTCGGCCCGCATTCCGGCCGTCAGCGCACGCGTGCGTGCCGACCTAGGTCCGTCTTCGCGCGCGGAGCCGGTTTCCGACGCCGTGCGCCGCCCTTCGGCCTGTCCGGTCTGCCCGGTTTCCCCGCCCTGCCCGGCCTGCCCCTGCGCGCCGCTGCGCCCCGACGGTCGGTCGCCCGCGCGCTCGGCGCCGCCGCGCGCCGGTCGGCGATCGTCGATCTCGCGGTAAAGCCGCTCGACGTCCCACTCGAGCAGCGCCGTTTCCGCGCTGCACGCCAGGCCCAACACCGCGCTCAGCAGCGTCTCCAGTCGTATCGCGGACGCCGGCAGCTGCAGCCACGCCAGATGGCCAAGGGCGCTGTTCACGATCGCGTCGGCGCACGCGTTGTACAGCCGCCAGTCGAGATCGCCGACGCGCCGGTTCAGTTCGACGCCGCGCTGCGCGTGGCGAAGCGCGATGTGCAACACCTCGTGCGCCACGAGCCCGGCCTGCTGCGCAACCGGCATCTTCTCGAAAGCGCTGCCGTAGAACACCGTGTGCCCGTCGGTGGACGCGGCCGGCGCGCTCGAGTCGGCCGGCAGGTCGCGATGGTGGACCCACAGCGCCAGGCCGCCGGTGGACGGCGCGAACTCCACCATGCGCTGCACCGCGCGGGTGCCGCGATGCACGTGCAGCGCGAGCGTCTCAGCCACGCGCGGCGTCCTTGCGGCGCTGCTCGGAATAGCGGCGGTACGAGGGGCTCTCCAGGACCGCGGCCTCGAGGCCACGCTCGAGCGCGCGCTGCATCAGCAGCTCCATCGCGAGGGTCTGGGCCTCCAGGATCGGCAGCGGCGTGCCGCCTCGCGCGTCGGGCAGCTGCTCGACGATCTCCAGCGCGCGCGTCATCGCCACGTCGCCGGTGGCGGCCGCGAGCAGCCCGTAGATCATCCCGTAGAGCCCGTCGAGCGAACGCGGCAGCAGCGCGACCGTCTCGGCGCCCGGGCGCGCCGCGAGCAGCGCGACCACGTCGACGCCGGCCTGGATCTCGCGCAGCACGCCGAAGAATTCGGCTGCGTTGGCCGCGCCGATGCGCCCCTGGACGAACAAGCGCCGTGCCGCCTCGGGCAGCTTCGACTTCAGCACGTTGGAGACGTCCTCCCAGCCCCGGGGGCTCGCGCCGAGCAGGTGGTCGTTGGCGAGCTGCAACTGGGTGTCGTCGAGCCGGTCGGGCCGGACCTTGAGGAACGCGAGGACCTCGGGAGCGAAGTCGTTCGCGAGCGCGTGCGCGAGGAACGCATCGATCACCGATTGCACGTTGAAGTGGAACATGCGGTCGGCCAGCGCGGTGCCCATGTCGTGCGAGACCGCGCCGTGGTAGCTCGCGTTGCCCGCGGCCACGACCATCCAGCCGTCGGGCAGCCGATAGTGGCCGACACGACGATCGAGGATCAGCGAGTAGGCCGAGATCTGCAGTCGCTGGTCGGCCGCGGTGAGCTCGTCGAGGAACAGGATGCCGTCGGGCTCGTCCGCGCCGGGAAGGAACTCGGGCGGGAACCAGACCGTCTTGCCGCGCACGTCGTCGGCGTAGATCGCGCCGCGCAGGTCGACCGGCTCGATCGTGGTCAGGCGCAGGTCCACCAGCGGCACGCCGAAGTGCTGCGCGACCTGCGCGACCACCGAAGACTTGCCCACGCCGCGCGTTCCCCAGAGCATCGTCGCCCGGCGACGCAGCACGGCGTCGGCGTACTGCTCGATCAGCGCGGCCCTGGCGGCGGCGATCGAGACCGGCGGTACGTTCATCGGGTTGCCGGACATCGCGTCTCCGGAAAAAGACGCAATCTACCGGATCAGGTCGGGTCGCGTGTGAGGCGCAGGCGGACGCGGCGATCGAACAGCAGCAGCAGCACGCCGGCCGCGGCGACGCTCCCCGCCGCCGCGAGCAGCAGCCCCGGCGCGACGCCCTGCGGCAGGCGGCCGGCCGCCGACTGCAGCAGTGCAGCCCCGAGCGGAATGCCGCAGTTCACGAAGGCGACGACGCCGCCCGCGTGCGACTTGTCGTGCCGTTCGGCGATCAGCGGATACACGAGCGCGAAGGCACCGCAGCAGAAGCCGCACGCGAGGACGACCGCGGACGCCGGCACGGCACCGGCCGCCGGCACGAGCGCCACCACGCACCATCCGGCCAGTGCCCCGCAGGTGGCGATCGACAGCGCGAGGGTTCGCCGGTGCTCGTGGTCGCCGAACCAGCCCCAGAACGCGGCGCCCACGCCATAGCCCGCGACGAGCAGCGTGACCGCCCAGCCCACCGCGATGCGATCGAAGCCCTGTTCCGCGAGCCAGCGCGGCCCGATCAGATTCCCGAACGCGTAGTAGGCACCCGCGAGACCGGCCTGGATCGCAATGCCCAGGTAGACGTACGGAGAGGTCGCGAGCGCGCGCAGCTCGGCGAGCGGAGCGCGCCCGTGCGACGTGGCGGCCCCCCGCTCGCCCCACGGTGCCGCGAACCGGAGCCCGGCCGCCAGCGCGACCGACGTCAGCGCGAGCGCGAGCCAGACGCTGCGCCACGAGACCTGCGACAGGATCCACGCGAGCGGCACGCCCGACGCGATCGCGCCGACGTTGCCCATCAGGATGCCGCGGCCCGAATACGTCGCCTTGCGATCCGGGAACGCGAGTGCCACGTAGCGCATGAGGCCGACGAACGCGGCCGCGGAGCCGATCGCGATGCACACGCGCGCCAGCGCCAGCTCGCCGGCCGAGTGCGCCTGCCCGAACAGCCACGCACCGGCGGCCGTGACGAGGCTTCCGAGGATCGCGGCACGGCGCGCACCGATCGCGTCGGTGAGCAGCCCGACCGGAATCATGACGGCGAAGTACGCCCAGAAGAACATCGCGGAGAGGTCGGCACTGCGCGAAGCGGACAGGCCGAACTCGCCGCGGACGTCGGCCTCGATGCCCTGGAACGCCGTGCGGTGGAACAGCGCGACGGCGTAGCACACGCTCATCAGGAGCGCGACCCGGGACGCTTCGTTCACGCGCGAACTCGAGACTGGACGCGTACGCTCACCCTGCCGAGCAAGGACGCGCCGCCGCGGAACGGCGACGCGCGCGGGCTCCGCTCAGGCTACTTCCCGGTGGGAAACTGCACGTAAGGCTGCGGCGGTTCCTGGTCGGGCGGAAGGAACTTCGGCGCCCGCTCGCCGGCCGGGCCGAGCGACCGGATGTAGCGATAGATCGAGCGCGCGTCCGCGGACGTCATCGCGTTCAGCGAGAAGAACGGCATCGGGGGCTTGCGCTCGATCTCGCGCGCGACCTGCAGCCACTGTTCTTCCGAGATCCCGTTGAAGTAGAGCCGCAGGTTGGGCGGATACGTCGTGCCCCAGGGGCCGCGCCAGCCCAGGCGCGTGCCGGTCAGGCGGTCTTTCTCGGGAGTCTTGCCGCCGCTTACCAGGAAGTTCTCCGTGTGGCAATCGTTGCACCCCGAGATCATCACGAGGTATCGCCCGCGCTCGATGTCTTTCTTGGAGTACATGCCGGCACCGGCCTTCGCCGGCGCGTCCGCGGCCATCGACGGCGCGACCAAGGCGGCGCCGAGCGCGACCAATGAGGTTCGAATCAAAGCGGATCGGGTCAACACGCGTTTCGTCCTGGTCGATCATTCGTTGTTGTGGATGACTGCGGCCGCAGGCGATCGTGCCGGCCGGCCAGTCCCTGGAACTGCATCGTCCCGCCCCTTCGATGCACTCCACGAAGAGAAGTTTCGACGCAACGATTCGACGCGAACTCCGCGTCGATGTCAACGGCGGTAAATTGACGGATCGTCGAAGACGACACACTCGTGAAAGCGCCGAACCACAACCCCGCCCGCTTCGACTTCGTGTCGATTCGACTCGTCGTCGCGTGCGCGCGCCGCGGCAATCTCACCGAGGCAGCGCGTGAGTGTCACCTGGTGCTGCCCGCGGCCAGCCGCCGCCTGCGCGATCTCGAGCGCGCACTCGGCACCGCGCTCTTCGAGCGCCACTCGCGCGGGATGACCCCCACCGCGCCGGGGCTCGCGTTCGTCAAGCGCGGCATCGCGGTGCTGCACGAGTTCGACGCCCTGCTCGCGGACGTCGCCGACGCACGCAAGGGCGTCGTGCGGCACGTGCGCGTGTGTGCGGGAACGGCCGCCATCACCCAGTTCCTGCCGCCCCTGCTGGCCGAGTACGCCCGGCACCGGCCCGAGGTGCAGGTCGAGCTCGAGGAACAGGTGTCGCAGCGGGTCGTCGCGAGCGTCCGCGAGGGGCGCGCCGACATCGGCGTGTTCGTCTCGGGCCCCGACACCCGCGGCCTGGAAGTTCGCGACTTTCGCGAGGACGAGCTGGTGCTGATCCTGCCGGCCGGTCACCGGCTCGTCGGACGCTCGCCGCTGGCCTTCGCCGAGACGCTCGACGAGCACTGGATCAGCCTGAACGCGGGCGCGGCGCTGCTGCAGGCCCAGCAGCAGGCCGCGGCGGCCGCGGGTCGAAGCTTGAGGCTGCGCATGCAGGTGCGCAGCTTCGACGCGGTCGGGCACATGGTCGCGGCCGGCCTGGGGATCGCGGCGCTGCCGAAGGGGTCGGCGCGGCCGATCGTGCGAGCGATGAACCTGCGCTCGCGCCCGCTCTCGGACGCGTGGGCCCGGCGCCAGCTGCAGCTCGCGCTCAGGCCCGACGCCGACGACACGGTGGTGGCGCTGCGGGACTTCCTGCTTCCGACTTCGCGAAATGCGAAGGCTGCCCGCGCCGGAATCGAATAGACGGCCGGCACCCGCGGCCGGACACTGGCGGACATGCCGACCGCCGACTCCGATTCACCGAGCCCCCGCGCGCTCGCGGGCCTGAAGGTCCTCGAGCTCGGGCAACTGATCGCCGGCCCGTTCGCGGCGAAGACCCTCGCCGATTTCGGCGCCGACGTGCTCAAGGTCGAGCCGCCCGGCAGCGGCGACCCGCTGCGCCGCTGGCGCATGCTCAAGGACGGCACCTCGGTGTGGTGGCAGGTGCAGTCGCGCAACAAGCGCTCGCTCGCACTCGACCTGCGCACTCCGGACGGCCAGTCGATCGTGCGCCGGCTCGCGGCCGAGGCCGACGTCCTCATCGAGAACTTTCGCCCCGGCGCAATGGAGGCCTGGGGACTCGCGCCCGACGATCTCGTCGCCGCGAATCCGCGCCTCATCGTGCTGCGCGTGAGCGGCTACGGCCAGACCGGCCCGTATCGCGACCGCCCCGGCTTCGGGGTGGTCGCCGAGGCGATGGGCGGGCTGCGTCACCTCACCGGCGAGCCGGGCCGTGTCCCGGTGCGCGTGGGCGTGAGCATCGGCGACACGCTCGCGGCACTGCACGGCGTCATCGGCATACTGCTCGCGCTGGAGCACCGGCACGCGAGCGGGCGCGGGCAGGTCGTCGACGTCGCGCTCTACGAGGCGGTGTTCAACTGCACCGAAAGCCTGCTGCCCGAGTACAGCGCCTTCGGCGCGGTGAGGGAGCCCGCCGGGAGCGCGCTGCCCGGGATCGCGCCCACCAACGCGTACCGCTGCGCGGACGGCGGCTACGCGCTCGTCGCCGGCAATGGCGACAGCATCTTCCGGCGGCTGATGACTCTGATCGGGCGCGACGATCTCGGCGCGGACCCTTCGCTGGCGGACAACGCCGGCCGCGCTGCCCGCGCTGCGGAGCTCGACGAGGCGATCGGCGCGTGGACCGCGACGCGAACCGTCGAAGAGGTGCTGCGCCGGCTCGAGGGCGCGTCGGTGCCCGCCGGGCGCATCTACACCGCGGCCGACATCGCGGCCGACGCGCACTACCGCGCCCGCGGGATGCTGGACGAGATCACGATGGACGACGGCTCCAGGCTCACCGTCCCCGGCATCGTCCCGAAGCTGTCGGCAACTCCCGGCCGTCACCGGCGCAACGCACCGGCGCTCGGCCAGGACTCCGAGCAGGTGCTGCGCGAGCTCGGGCTGAGCGACGCGCAGGTCGCGGGGCTGCGGGCGCGCGGCATCATCGAGTGAGGAAAGCCATGCGACGCATCTTCTTCAACGAGGTCGTGACGCGCGACGGCTTCCAGAACGAGCCCGCCTTCGTGCCCACCGAGGCGAAGCAGGCACTGATCGACGAGCTGAGCGCCTGCGGCTACGCGAAGATCGAGGTCACGTCGTTCACTTCGGCGCGCGCGATCCCGATGCTGCGCGACGCCGACGAACTGATGGCGCGCATCCGGCGCGTTCCCGGCGTCGAGTACACCGTGCTCGTGCCCAACCTGCGCGGCGCCGAGCGCGCGCTCGCGGCGCGCGCCGACGAGCTCAACCTCGTGATGTCCACCTCCGAGACCCACAACCTCGCGAACCTGCGCATGCCGCGCGAGAAGAGCTTCGCGGCGCTGCGCGACGTGATCGCGATGGCGCGCGGCCGCGCCGCCGTGAACGTGTCGCTGTCGACCTGCTTCGGCTGCCCGATGGAGGGCGACGTGCCGCGCGACGAGGTGCTGCGCTGGGCCGGCCGGTTCGCCGAACAGGGCGTGCGCGGGCTGACGATCTGCGACACCACCGGGATGGCGCACCCCGGGCAGGTCGCCGTCGTGGCGCGCGCGCTGCGCGAGCGCTTCGGCGGGCTGCAGCTCACGCTGCACTTCCACAACACGCGCGGCATGGGGCTGGCCAACGTGCTGGCCGCGGTGCAGGAAGGCGTCGACCGCTTCGACGGCTCGCTCGGCGGGCTGGGCGGCTGCCCCTACGCGCCCGGGGCGACCGGCAACGTCTGCAGCGAGGACGCGATCCACATGCTCCACGCGATGGGCTTCGACACCGGCATCGACCTGCGCCGGCTGCTGGCCGCCGCCCGGGCGCTGCCGAAGATCGTCGGCCACGACGTGCCGGGGCAGCTCGCCAAGGCAGGCCTGGTCACCGATCTCCACGAGGCGCCCTCCCACGTCCCGGAACTTCGCTGAGTCACCGCCATGATCGACCACCTCGACCACCTCGTTCTCACCACCGCGCGCCGCGACGCCTGCGTCGACTTCTACACGCGCGTGCTCGGCATGCAGCTCGAGAGCTTCGTCGGCGGCACGTCGCCGGTGGAGCGGCACGCGTTCAGGTTCGGGAACCAGAAGATCAACCTGCACGTGCAGGGCGCGGAGTTCGAGCCCAAGGCGCACCTGCCGGTGCCCGGCGCGCTGGACCTGTGCTTCATCGCGTCGATCCCGCTCGCCGACGTCGTGCAGCGGCTGGAGTCGAACGACTGGCCGATCGTCGAAGGCCCGGTGATGCGCACCGGCGCGACGGGCAGGATCCGGTCCGTCTACGTGCGCGACCCGGACTTCAACCTGATCGAGATCTCCGAGCTCGCCTGAGCGGGCCCGGCCGCGCGCCGCCCGTCCGGCGGCCGCCGCGATTCGATCGCCCGGCGAACCGACCGTTCGCCCGACACCACGAGGAGATTGCGATGCTTCGACGGCATGTGCTCGCCTGCGCAGGGCTCGCCGCACTGGCGACCCGGCCCGCGCTCGGCACCGAGGAGAAGTACCCGCGGCGTGCCGTGACGCTGGTGGTGCCCAGCGCCCCCGGCGGGACCACCGACTTCAGCGCACGCCTGGTCTCCGACGCGCTCTCGCGCGCGCTCGGCCAGCCGGTGGTCGTCGACAACAAGCCCGGCGCCGCGGGCAACATCGGCAACCAGCTCGTCGCGCGCGCGAAGCCCGACGGCTACACGCTGCTCGTGGCGTACAGCGGCTACCAGGTCGGCAACCCGCACCTCTTCGCCAAGGCGGGATGGGATCCGATCAGGGACTTCGCGCCGGTGGCGATGCTCACGCGCGCGCCGCAGGTGCTCGCCACGCGGGCCGACCTGCCGGCGAGCACGCTGGCCGAGCTCGTCGCGTACGCCAGGGCGAACCCCGGCAGGCTGAACTACGCGTCGTCCGGCAACGGCTCGATCCAGCACATCGCCGGCGAGCTGTTCAAGCAGCTCACGGGCACCTTCATCACGCACATCCCCTATCGCGGCGCGGGGCCGGCCGTCCAGGACCTGATGGGCGGGCAGGTGGACCTGTTCATCACGACGCCGGCGTCGGTCGTCGCGCAGGTCAAGTCCGGCCGGCTCAAGGCGCTTGCGGTGACCAGCGCGGCCCGGCTGCCCGCGCTGCCCCAGGTGCCGACCGCCGCGGAGGCCGGGCTCAAGGACTTCACGATCGACTCGTGGTTCGCGCTGTACGCGCCCGCGGGCACGCCGTCCGAAGTGGTGCAGACGCTCAACGCGGAGATCGCGAAGATCCTGGCGGCGCCGGACACGCGGCGCAAGGCCGAGGACTCGGGGACCACCGTCGAGCAGATGAGCCCCGCGCAGCTCGGCGAGTTCACGCGCCGCGAGCTGGACTACTGGGGCCGCGTCATCCGCACCGCGAAGATCACGGCGGACTGAGCGTCGAGGCCCTCGGCGGGGCGGGGATCGGCCCCGCGCGCCGGCGTCGGGCCTGTCGAGGTTCAGCCCGCTACTCGGGCTCGATCCCGGCCGCCCTGATGACCCGCCCCCACTTGGTCGTCTCGGCGGTCTGGAAGCGCGCGAGCTCGTCGGCGGACGTGGTCCACGCCTCCACGCCCGACGACTCGAAGAAGCTCTTCGCCGCCGCGCTCCTGACCGCGTTGTGCAGCAGCTCGTTGAGCCGCGCCGCCACCGCCTGCGGCACGCCTGCGGGCAGGTACGCGGCGAACCAGAACCCCATGTCGTAACCCTTGACGCCGGCCTCGTCGAGGGTCGGGACGTCGGGCAGCAGCGGACTGCGCTTCTGCGTCGAGAATCCCAGCGCGCGCAGCTTGCCGGCACGGACTTGCGGCACGCCGGTCGCGGTGTCGGTGATCATGAAGTCGATCTGGCCGCCGAGCAGGTCGGCCACCGCCTGCGGGTTGCTCTTGTAGGGCACGTGCAGGATGTCGGTGCCCGAGAGCTGCTTGAGCATCTCGCCGGCGACGCGGCTGCTCGAGCTGCCGCTGCCGAAGCTGAGCTTGCCGGGCTGCTGCCGGGCGCGGTTCACGAGATCCGACACCGTCCTGAACGGCGACTCGGTGCGCACGACCATGACCTGCCCGCCCTTGCCCAGGCCGGTCACCGGCGTGAAGTCCCTGACCGGGTCGTACGGCAGCTTCCTGTAGAGGTGCTCGTTGGCGGCGTGCGTCGTGTTCGTCGTGATCAGCACCGTGTAGCCGTCGGCCGCCGCGCGCGCCACCTGCTGCGCCGCCAGCGCGCCGCTCGCGCCCGCCTTGTCCTCGACGACGACCGCCTGCCGGGTCTGCTCGGTGACCGACTGGCCCAGCGCGCGTGCGAGCAGGTCGGTGGCACTGCCCGCGGCGAACGGGACGACGAAGGTGATCGGCCTTGCCGGGTAGCCCTGCGGGTGCGCTTGCAGCGGCAGCAGCAGGAGCGCTCCGAGCAGGGCGCGCCGGGCGGCGGAAAAAGCGGTCATCGTTGTCTCCTTTCGAACGGGATCGCGGTACGATCCTACGCCCGCCCCGCGCGCTCGCCGGTCAGCGGGGCAAGGCGCCGGCCCAGGGGCCGGTCGCGTCACTTCGCGTAGAGGTAGAAGCAGCCGATGAGAGACTCGCTGGCCCCGCGAGCGTCGGGCGCGACGACGACGGCGTTGCGCTTGTCGCCGAGCTTCACCTCGCAGGAGTTCATGCCGTCGCCGCGTTCGCACTTCATCGGTTTTCCGATCCGCTGTTCCACCGCGCGTCGCGCCTGCTCGAACGTGGCCTTCAGCGAGATCGAGAACCCCACGCCCATGCCGACCGACTCCGGAAACAGCTCCGACACCGTCAGCCCCAGCACCGACGTCGGCGCCTTCGGCGCGAAGCCCGGAGACCGGCTCTGCTGATCGAACGAGCCCGTCACCTCGTCCGCCAGTCGCTTCATGCGGACCGGATCGTTGCGCCACTCGAGCCACGAATCCTCGCAGGTGGCCAGCCGAGCGAGCAGCGCTTCGTCGGCCGCGAGCGACGGCGGGACGATCGACACCGCCCACAGCAGGACACCCCACGGCACTTTCTTCATTCGATCTCTCCCCCTGGACGCGCGACCATAGCATCGCCCGGGCGATCGCGTGCGACGCCGCGCGAATACCCCGGTACAGTTCGCGGATGCTCCTCCGACGACACCTCCAACGGGCCCCGCGACGTCGCGGGGAATGCCTGCCTTGAACTCCATCACTTCCCTGCCCGCCGCGGTCGCGGGCGAACGATTCGAGCTGCCGACCGCCGCCGGGCGGCTCAGTGCCTACTCGGCCGGCCAGGGGCCTGCCCTGCTGCTGGTGCACAGCGTGAACGCGGCGGCGTCCGCGGCCGAGGTGCGGCCGCTCTTCGAGCACTTCCGCACGTCGCGCACGGTCTACGCGATCGACCTTCCCGGTTACGGGTTCTCGGATCGGCCGGACGTCGACTACACCCCGCGGCTCATGACCGACGCGCTGCACGCGATGTCGGACGCGATCGCGCAGCGCCACCGGGGAGCGCCGCTCGACGCGATGGCGCTGTCGCTTTCGTGCGAGTTCCTCGCACGCGCCGCGACCGAATCGCCCGGGCGCTTTCGCAGCCTCGCGCTCGTCAGCCCCACCGGCCTGCGCGGCGCTCGCGCGCTGCGCAGGGCGCCCGGCGAGACGCTCGCGATGCCGTGGATGCTCGCGCTCCTGCGCGGGCCCGGCTGGGGCGGCGGGCTTTTCCGCGCGCTCACCCGCCCGGGCGTGGTCCGCTACTTCCTCGAGCGCACCTTCGGCGCGAAGAAGATCGACGAGGAACTCTGGCGCTACGCCGTGCTCACCGCGCGCCAGCCCGGTGCCGAACACGCGCCGCTGCGCTTCCTCGCGGGCGGCCTGTTCAGCGCCGACATCCACGACGTCTACGAGCGCCTCGAGATGCCCGTCTGGATGTCGCACGGCGTGCGCGGCGACTTCACCGATTATCGCGGCAAGGCGTTGCTGGAGCGCCGGCCGAACTGGCGCTTCACGGTGTTCGAGACCGGTGCGATGCCGTACTTCGAGGCGCGGGAGCGGTTCATCGCCGCGTACGCCGAGTTCCTGGCCGCCGGCGGGGCCGTCGGCTGACCGCCTCTGCGCCCCTGCCTGAAGCGGGGCGACGTCGCTCAGCGCTGACGCATGCCCGAACGAAGCCCGAGATGCTCGACGAACGGGTCGAAGTCGCGATCGCTGTAGAGCAGCGCCACGTCGTGCTCGATGCAGTGGGTGGCGATCACGGTGTCGATCGTCTTGCGAACCGTGACACCGCGGGCCCGCAGTGCGCGAAAGTTCCTGGCCGCCTGAATCGCGATCTCCCGGCCGCCGAGCGTCCGGACGTGCAATCCGGTCAGGAGCCTCCTGGCCTGGTTGAACTCGCGCTCGACGGCAAATCCCGGCAGCACTTCGGCGAGTATCAGGTCACCGATCGCGACCGGCTCGCTGCCCAGCAGGACATCGAGCCTTTCGCTTTCCGGCGTGGACACACCCCGGAAGTAGTCGATCCAGACGCTGGAATCGACCAGGATCAATCGTCGCCCCTCATTGCCTCCAGGTTGCCCCGCCAGTCGAGCTTGCCACGCAGGCGCCGGATCTGTTCCTGCCTGCCGAGCCGCAAGAGGGTGCGAAGGCCGAGTTCGACCGCCTCCTTCTTCGTCTTCAGGCCGGTCAGCCGCAAGGCCTCCTCCATGAGGCGGTCGTCGATGACGATGTTCGTCCGCATGATGTGTATGAAATTGTCAGAACGTACACATTCTGGCGTGCGCCGCGTGCTCCCGCAATCGTCGCGCAGACGCAAGCCGCCGAAGTCGACTACATTCCTCTGCACGGTCGGCCGCGGTCCCGTGCCACGGGACCGCGGCTCGCCGCGCGGTTCGAACGGAGATCCAAGATGAGTTCGTCGCATTCGACGGAGGTGGTGATCGCGGGCGGCGGGCTCGCGGGCATCGTCACGGCACTCGAGTGCCTGCAGGCCGGCCGTCGCGTCACTGTGGTCGACTGCGACACGCCCGAGCGCCTCGGCGGGCTCGCCCTGTGGGCGTTCGGCGGCATGGCGCTGGTCGGCACGCCGACGCAGGCGCGAATGAAGATCCCCGACACGCCGCAGCGCGCGCTGGCGGACTGGCTTCGCTTCGCGGAGCTGGCCGACGACGACGTCTGGCCGCGGCGCTGGGCCGAGTACTACGTGTCCGAGTCGCGCCCGCAGGTGTACGACTGGCTCGTGCAGCACGGCCTGAGCTTCATGCCGGCCGTGAACTGGGTCGAGCGCGGGCTCTACGGCGACGGCAACCAGCTGCCGCGCTATCACGTGCTCTGGGGCACCGGGCGGGCGCTCGCGCTGCGCATGATCGCGCTGATGCGCGAGGCCGGCGCCGACGGCCGGTTGCGCGTGCTCAGCAGCCATCGCGTGGTCGCCCTCGAGCGCGCCGCGGGCGTGCTCGCGGGCGTCGTGGCGCAGCCCGTGGAGGGAGGAGACCCTGTGCGGATCGATGCGCCGGTGGTCGCGCTGGCGATGGGCGGCATCAACGGCTCGACACAGCAGGTGATCGCGAACTGGCCGTCGAACCGGCCGCGCCCCGCGACGATGCTGAACGGCGCGCACCCGTTCTCCGACGGCCGCCTGCACGCACGCGTGGCGGACGAATGGGGCGGGATCGTCACGCACGCGGGCGAGATGTGGAACTACGCGGCCGGCATCCCCCACCCGCAACCGAGCTTCGAAGGCCACGGGCTGTCGGCGATTCCGTGCAAGTCGGCGCTGTGGCTGGACCACCGCGGCCGTCGCATCGGGCCGGAGCCCCTGATCACGGGGTTCGATACGCACGATCTCTGCCAGCGCGTGGCCGCGCTCGAGAAGCCGTACACGTGGCAGCTTCTGAACTGGCGCATCGCGGCGCGCGAGCTCGCGATCTCGGGGGCCGAGCACAACCCGCACATCCGGGACCATCAGCCGGTGCGCTTCGTGCTCGACATGCTGCGCGGCAATCACGCGCTGGTGCGGCGCATGCAGCGCGAGTGCCCCCAGTTCATCGTCGAGGACACGCTGGCCGCGCTGGCGTCGCGAATGAACGCGCTCACCGGCACGCAGGACGTCGACCCCGCGGTGCTGCAGGCCACCGCCGACGCCTTCGACGCCAATTTCGCCCACGGGTCGAAGCTGAACAACGACGACCAGATCCGCCGCATCCTGCACGCCCGCCAGTGGGGCCCGGACCGCCTGCGCACCTGCAGGCCCGCGCCGCTGCAGCAGCGCGGCGCGGGGCCGTTCATCGCGATCCAGCTGCAGCTGGTCACGCGCAAGAGCCTGGGCGGCCTGCGCACCGACCTGCACAGCCGCGTGCTCGACGCCGCGGACCAGCCGATACCGGGCCTGTACTGCGTCGGCGAAGCCGCGGGCTTCGGCGGCGGCGGCACGAGCGGCAAGCGCTCGCTCGAAGGCACCTTCCTGCCCGGCTGCATCCTGACCGCGCGCGCCGCGGCGCGCTCGATCGTCGCGGGCGGGCGGGTCGGCGCATGAGCATGGAGACATCGTCGATGAACGGCGCGCAGGCCCTGATCAGGACGCTGGCGGACGCGGGCGTTCGCGTGTGCTTCACCAACCCCGGCACGTCCGAGATGCACTTCGTGGCCGCGCTCGACGGCGAGCCGCGCATCCGCGCCGTGCTGACCCTGTTCGAGGGCGTGGCCACCGGCGCGGCCGACGGCCACGCGCGCATGACGGGCACCCCCGCGGCCACGCTGCTGCACCTGGGATGCGGCCTGGGCAACGGGCTGGCGAACCTGCACAACGCGCGCAAGGCGCGCGTGCCGCTGGTCAACATCGTCGGCGACCACGCGACGCACCACGTGCCCTTCGACGCGCAACTCCAGTCCGACATCGAAACGGTGGCGCGCAACGTCTCGGGCTGGATCCGCACGTCCGCGTCGACGCAGGCGCTGTGCGCGGATGCGGTGGAGGCGATCGCCGCGTCGATGGGCCCGCCGGGGCAGGTCGCCACGCTGATCCTGCCGGCCGACGTGTCGTGGTCGGAGGGCGGCACGCCGGCCGCGCCGCTGCCGCTGCCGGCGCCGCCTCCAGCCGACGACGCGGTGCTGGACACCGTCGCGCGCGCGGTGCGCGGCGGCGAGCCGGTCGCGATGCTGCTCGGCGGGCGGGCGCTGCGCGAGCGCCCGCTGCTGGCCGCGGCACGCATCGCTGCGCGCTGCGCGGTGAAGCTGCTGGCCGAAGTCTTCCCCACCCGCATCGAGCGCGGCGCCGGCCTGCCGCACGTCGAGCGCATCGCCTACCTGGCGGAGTTCGCGTCGGTGCAGCTCGACGGGTTGCGCCACCTGATCCTCGTGGACGCGAAGTCGCCGGTGTCGTTCTTCGCGTATCCGGGCAAGAAGAGCGATCTCGTCCCGCCGGGATGCGAGGTGCACACGCTCGCGGGGATCGACCAGGACGCCGTCGACAGCCTCGAGCGGCTCGCGCGGCGGCTCGGCGCGGACGACGCCGTGCCCGAGTTGCAGGCACCGCGACGGCCCGGCCTGCCGCGCGGAAGGCTCACGTCCGAGAAGGTCTGCAAGGCGATCGGCGCGCTGCTGCCCGAGCGCGCCATCGTCGTCGACGAGTCTCAGACCTCGGGCGTGCTGCTCGCGAGCTTCACGCGGGGCGCGCCGCGCCACGACGTGCTGACCCTGACCGGCGGCGCGATCGGCCAGGGCCTTCCCACGGCCACCGGCGCCGCGCTCGCGTGCCCGGACCGGCCGGTGCTCGCGCTGTGCGGCGACGGCTCGGCGATGTACACGTTCCAGGCCCTGTGGACGATCGCGCGCGAGCGCCTGAACGTGACGACGGTCGTGTTCAACAACCGCTCGTACGCGATCCTGAACGTGGAGCTGCAGCGCGTGGGCGCCCGCGGCGACGGCGAGAAGGCGCGCGCCCAGCTCGACCTGCGCGCGCCCGACATCGACTTCGTGCGACTGAGCGAAGGCCTCGGCGTGCCCGCGGTGCGCGCGACCACCGCCGAGGAATTCTCGGCCGCGCTCGAACGTGCGTTGCGCACGCCGGGCCCGCACCTGATCGAGGCGGTGGTGCCGAGCGCTTTCTCGGGACTGAAGCTGCGGCTGCTGCCGCGCCTGCTGGCGTCGATGGAGCACCTGCCCCGGCCGGTGGCCCGGGCGATCAAGCGCAAGGTGGTGCCGTGACGCGCTCGGACCGTGCCCGACGCCGCGAGTGACGCGGCCAACTGGCGTCGGATCCGGTCACCTGGCTCGAGGCAGGGCAGTGCAGCGGCTCGCCCGCGGCGCCGGCGAGCCTACTGCGCTTCGACTCCCGCCTTCTTCACGAGCGCGGCGTACTTGGCGAGTTCGCTGCGGAAGAACGGCATCGCGGCCTCGGCCGCGCCGACGTTGATCACGTTGCCCTGGCGCGCCATCGTTTCCCTGACCTCCGGATCGGCGAACGCCGCGACCACCGCGGCGTGCACGCGCTTCACGTCCGCGGCCGACATGCCCTTGGGGCCGATCACCGCGAACCACGCCTCGACCACGTAGCCCGGGATGCCCTGCTCGGCGAACGTGGGGATGTCGGCCGCCGCGGGCACGCGCTGAGCGGTGCCCATGCCGATCGCGCGCAGCGTGCCGGCCTTCAAATGTGCCTGCACGCTCGGCAGCGCGGCGGTCGCCCACTCGACGTGGCCGCCGATCAGGTCGGTGACCATCGGCCCGACCCCCTTGTACGGGATGTGGCGCGAGCGCGTCTTCGTCTCGTCGAGGAACATCTCCGCGGCGAGGTGGAGAATGGTGCCGTTGCCGCCGGACGCGTAGGTCAGGTCGCCATTGCGCGCCTTCAGCAGCGCGACGAATTCCTTCGCGTTCGCGGCCGGCACCTTCGGGTTCACGACCACGACGACCGGCGTGTAGCCCACCGCCGCGATCGGCGTGAAGTCGCCGGGCATCTCGAACGGCATCGACTTCAGCACGCTCGGGAAGATCACGACGTTGTTCGACACGACGCTCAGCGTGCTGCCGTCCGCGGGCGAGCGCGCGAGCGACTGCAGGCCGACGATGCCGCCCGCGCCGGGCTGGTTCTCGACGACCACCGGGTGGCCGAGCGCGCGGGCGAGCGCGGGCTGCGCCGCGCGCGTGATCGCGTCGACGCCGGAGCCGGTCGCATTCGGGAGGATGAACCGGACGGGCTTGTCGGCCTGTGCGAACGCCGGGCCGGCCAGGGCCGCCGCGAGGCCGGCGGCGATGCCCGCGAGCGCATCGCGGCGGGTCGTCGGAACCAGGGACATCGAACCTCCGTGAGAATCGGATCGGGTCGCGGCGTCTTCGATCGGCTCACGTTCGCGTGCCGGGGCCGCGCGCCGCACTCGGCGTGAGTGTAGCCGAGCGCGCTCCCGCGCCGTGCGCCAGCGCCGCGAGCGACGTCCATGCGGTCCGGATGTCCGCCGCGAGCGTCAGGAGGATCGGCGCAAGTCGCCGTACACGTTCGGAGCGTTCGGCCCGCGTCGCGGCGAAGCCGACGTTGAGCACACGAATCGAGCCGTCCGGTCCGCGCAGGGCGGTCGCGACGACCGGCCGGCCGGGGAGCCACTCCGCGACGCACCAGCCGCGCCGCTCGTGCGCGACGCGGGCTCGCTCGATCGACGCCCGAAGGCGCGGCCACCGGGCGCCGTATCGAACGGCCAGACGCTCGTAGTGCTCGGCGCGCTCCTCCTCCGAATTCGCGGCCAGGTACGCCCGCCCGACGGCGGTGAGCTCCATGGGAAGCCGCGACCCCGGCGGCGCCGGGAGGTGGGTTCGCGATCGCTCGCGCCGCACCGAATCGAGGTAGATCATCTCCGTGCCGTCGGCGACCGCGAGGCCGACATTGACCCGCTCGGCCTCGGCGACCCCGCGCATCAGCGGCAGCGCCGCGTCGATGTCGCGCGCCGCGTAACGAAAGGTATTCGCGAGGCTCAGCACCGCCGCGCCGAGGCGATAGCCGCGGTTCGACAGGTCGTACGCGAGGAACCCGGCGTCCACGAGCGAACGCGTCAACCGACTCACGGTCGGACGCGGCAGTTCGGTGCGACGCGCGAGTTCCTCGTTCGTGAGCACCGAGGTCCCCGGCCGGAACGCCCGCAGCAGCGCCAGGCCACGCTCGAGCGAACGGCTGCCGGCCGTGCTTCGAATGAACCGGCCCGTCGCGTGCGTGAGGTGCCTCGTCGACGGCTCGTGCGGCGGCAGGCGAGCGGCGTGCTTCGGCAAGGATTTCATTGGTCGAAATTATAGTCTGGTGCGCAGCTTGCGCTGCGCCAAGAATTGCCGCGTCGTCGATACAGCGACCCGCGAGGCACGGGGTCGAACACCGGTATGGAACACACGATGAGACCGCAGGAACCCGAGCGCGTCGCGACCAGGCCCGTCGCGACCGTCGCCGAACTCATGAATCCGCGCTCGGTTGCCGTGATCGGCGCCTCGGAGGACCAGACGAAGTTCGGCGGGCGCTTGCTCAGGATGCTGATCAGGCACGGCTACGGTGGAACGATCTACCCGATCAACCCCGGGCGCGAGACCTTGTTCGGCCTGCGCGCGTACCCGTCGATCGCGGCGACGCCCGAAGCGCCCGACATGGTCGTGATGGCATTGCCGCAGCCGAAGGTGAAGGCCGAGATCGAAGCGGCCGCCGCGCGCGGCGCGCGCGGCGGGATCATCGTCACCGCGAAGTTCTCCGACGCGGGCGCCGAGGGCGCGGCGCTCGAGCGCGAGATCGTGCTCGCCGCGCGCGCGCACGCGATGCGCCTGATCGGCCCGAACTGCCTCGGCGTGATCAGCCCCGCGAACCACGTCGTGCTCTGCTCGTCGCCCGCGCTCGACGTCGACACGCTGCCGGTGGGCTCGATCGGCCTCGTCAGCCAGAGCGGCGCGCTGATGGCCACGATCTTCGACCGCGCGCTCGACGTGAACGTGGGCTTCTCGCATTGCGTGTCGGTGGGCAACCAGGCCGACCTCGAGTTGTGCGACTTCGTCGAGTATCTGATTGACGACGAGCGCACGAACGTGATCTGCACCTACATCGAGGGCTTGAAGGCCCCCCGGCGCTTCGCCGCGCTCGCGCACCGCGCGCGTGAGGCCGGCAAGCCCTGGCTCGCGGTCAAGGCCGGACGCACCGAGGCGGGCAGCCGGGCCGCGTACTCGCACACCGCCAGCATCGCGGGAAGCCACGCGGTGCTCGCCTCGGTGTGCCGCGACGAGAACGTGACGCTGCTCGACGACACCGGTGCGATGATCACGCTGGCCGCGGCGATCGCGCGCCACCCGGGCGGGCGCGCGCGGCGCGTCGCGGTGCTCACGACGTCGGGCGGCGGCGGCGCGCTCGCCGCCGACGCGCTCGAAGCGCGCGGGCTCGAAATGGCCCGGTTCGCACCCGAGACGGCCGGCAAGCTCGCGCAGGTCTACTCGCCGGGACAGGGCGGGAATCCGATCGACTTCGGCGGACGCAAGTTCGAGGAGGCGATCAACGTCGGCTCCGTGAGCGCGCGGATCGTCGCGGCCGACCCGGACACCGACGCGCTGCTCTTCGTGCTCACGACAGCGCCGATGCTGGGCCTGCTCGCCGACGACATCGCGGGCGGCCTGCTCGACGAGAACGGACACGAGACGAAGGCCTCCTTCTTCGTGATGCAGCCGGGCGGTGCCGCCGACGGCGCGCGCGACGCGCTTCGCGCGCGCGGGTTCCCGTTCACGAACCACGTCGGCGAGGCGGTCGACGCGCTCGCCGCGTGGGCCTCGCGCGGGCGCTTCGAGCCGCGTTCGGTCGCGACCCGCCCCGCGGGGCTCGCGCCCCCGGCCGCCGCGCCCCGCGGCACGTTCGACGAGGCGGCGTCGAAGGCGCTGATCGCTTCCTGCGGAGTGCCCGTGAATGCGTCGAGCACGGTGGCGAGCGCCGACGCCGCGGTGGCCGCGGCCGAAGCGATCGGTTACCCGGTCGTGCTCAAGATCGTGTCGCCCGACATCGTGCACAAGTCCGACGCCGGCGGCGTCGTCACCGGGCTCGGCGACGCGACGTCGGTCCGAGCCGCCTACGATCGCATCGTCGCGGCCGCCCGCACAGCCGTTCCGGCCGCGCGCATCGACGGCGTGTCGGTGCAGGCGACCGCGCGTGGCCCGCTCGAGCTGATCGTCGGCGCCCGCCGCGACCCCCAGTTCGGCCCGATCGTCGTGTTCGGCGCCGGCGGCGTGCTGGTCGAGTTGCTGCCGGCGCGTGCGATCGCGACCGCGCCGCTCGCGGCGGACGACGCGCGCCGCCTGCTGCGCGAGCTTCCCGTTTGGCCGGTGCTCGCCGGCTTCCGCGGCCGCGCGCTCGCGCTCGAAGCAGTCGTCGATGCGATCGTGCGCGTGAGCTGGCTGGCGCACGACCTGCGCGATGCCGATTTCGAGCTCGACGTGAACCCCCTGATCGTCGACGAGCACGGCTGCTGCGCCGTCGACGCCCGCCTGCGCGCGCAGGATGCCCGCTGACCCAGGAGACAGAACGATGACCTATGAGCGAATCAAGGTGGACCACCACGACGACGGCACGACGCTGATCGCGATCAACCGCCCCGAGCGGCGCAACGCGATCTGCCGCACCACGGCGCTGGAGCTGCAGGCCGCGTTCGAGGCCTTCGACCGCGACGACGCGCAGCGCGTTGCGGTGCTCACCGGCACCGGCGACGAATCCTTCTCGGGCGGCGCCGACGTCACCGACCTGCCCGAGCTGTGGCGCTGCATCCCGACGGTGGGCATCACGACCGAGAAGCCGGTGATCGCCGCGGTGGGCGGCTGGTGCATCGGCGGCGCGCTGGTCGCGGCGATGATGTGCGACCTGCTGGTGGCGGCCGACAACGCCAAGTTCTCGTACCCCGAAGCGAAGCTGGGCTTCACCGGCGGGCTGATCGCGGGGCTGGCCGCGCGCATCCCGCACAAGGTCGCGATGGAGATGATGCTGCTGTGCCGGACGATCGACGCGCGCCGCGCCTACGAGGTCGGGCTGGCCAACGAGGTCGTCGCGACCGGCCAGCAGGTGGCGGTCGCGCTCGCGATGGCGCGCGAGATGACCGCGTTCTCGCCGATGGTGCTCAAGACGCTGAAGCGCTTCGTCGTGCAGGGCGTGCTGCCGCAGGGCCCGTCGGAGAAGATGGCGCGGGCCACGCGCGAGCTCGGGCTGGTGCGCGACAGCGAGGACGGCCGCGAGGGGATCGTCGCGTTCAAGGAGAAGCGCAAGCCGCGCTTCACCGGCCGGTGAGCGGCCGGCACACTGGGAGAATCGGGATGAACACGAAACGCGGTTTCCTGGCCCTGGTGCTCGCCGGCGCGGCCCTCGCGCCGTTCGGCGACCTTCACGCACAGTCGGCGTGGCCGTCCCGGCCGATCCGGCTCATCGTGCCGTACCCGCCGGGCGGTGGCGCCGACAACATCTCGCGTGCGATCTCCGACCGGCTCTCGGGCGTGCTCGGGCAGCCGGTCGTCATCGAGAACCGCGGAGGCGCCGGCGCGACGATCGGCACACAGGCGGCGGCACAATCGAACGGCGACGGCTACACGCTCCTGATGGCCCCGACGGCCGTCATGGCGGTCACGCCTCACCTGCGCGCGGTCCCGTACGACCCGGCGTCGTTCGTGCCGGTGGCGATGGTCTCGGGAAGCTACGGCATCGTGACGGTCCGCAAGGACCTGCCTGCGAAGACCGCGACCGAGATGATCTCGGCGGCGAAGGCGCAGCCCGGGAAATTCACTTTCGGTTCGGCCGGCCTCGCGACGCTCACCCACCTCGGCGGGGAGATGTTTCAGCTTCACACCGGCGTCAAGCTGCTGCACGTACCGTACAAGGGGTCGGTCGAGTCGATGAACGACCTGGTCGGCGGACGCATCGACATGATCTTCGACTCGGTCGCACTGCCGCAGATCAAGGCGGGCAACCTGCGCGCGCTCGCGGTGATGACTCCGCAGCGCCACCCGGAATTGCCCGACGTCCCGACGCTCGCCGAGCTCGGCGTGGGCTTCGAGAGCCGCAGCTGGTTCGGCGTGTTCGCGCCCAAGGGCACGCCGGCCGACGTCGTCGCGAAGGTGTCCTCGGCGCTCGAGCAGGTGCTCAAGGCACCGGAAGTGGCGGCGACGCTCCTGAAATTCAGTCACTTCCCGAGCTTCGAGGCGGCGCCGGCATTCGCCGCGCGCGTCAGGAACGACAGCACGTTCTTCAGGGAGCTGATCGACAGGGCGCACATCAAGATCGAATAGTGCCTTCGCCGCGTGTGTCCCGGCGCGTCGTGATCGGGCCGGCGCCGGCCGGGCACGTGATTTCCGTGGTCCATCGCCCGGCGCCGGCGGATCAGGCTCGACCCCGGCGTCCGCGCGGAGCTTCACGTCGTGTAGCGCAGGGAGCACGACAATCCGGCATTCGCGGCCCGGCGCGACCTCGTCCTGCGGGCATCGACACCGGAGTGAGTCAGGTGGGTTCGTGGCATCCTCACGCCTTCGCGCCATGCCCGACCACGACCTCTTCGGCGATCCTTCGGCCCCGCACCCCGCGGCCGGCCGCCCGGCACCGCACGCCCTTCCCGCCTCCGCCGCAGCCGACCGCGCCACGGTGCTGCGCATGCTCGCGCTCGCCTGGACGCCGCGACACCGCAGCTGGCTGATTGCAGCGCTGCGCAACGTCGGTGCGCGCACCGTGCGCGGCACGACCTTCACGCAGGACGAAGTGGACGCCTGCCTGCGCGGGCTCGCCGTCGAGGGGGTCGTCACGCGCGGCGACGACGGCTGGCGATGCGTCGACGAGCACCGCGTGCGCCTCTATCGCGAGGCGCTGCGGGGACCGAACCGCGAAGCGTGGCGCGACGCGCTCCTCGAGGCCGACCGGGTCCAGCGGATCGGCAACCGGTTCTACGTGTCGACGCCCGCGCAGTCGGCGACCGTGGCGCGGCTGCTGGTGTACGGCGGCGAGAGCCTCGATCGCTGGACCGCGTTCGAGGAGACGCGTGACGGCGTGCTCGACTGGCACAACGTGTTCGACGGATTGCTGCTCTCCGGCTTCGACCCGGTGCTGTTCGAGGACGCCGACCCGGCGCTGGCGGCCCGGCTGCTGTCCACCGCGTTGTCGAGGGGCCTGCGCGCGCTGGAACCGGCCGCGTCGGGTGCGTTCCGCTTCGCGCGGACGCGCGCGGCCTCGGACCGGGGTTCGCACGCGGCGGCGCTCCGGTGCAGCGTCGCCGAGACGCTGCTGTTCCGCGGCGAACCCGATGCCGCCGACGCGCTGTTGGCCGAGCTCGCCGGCCCCGGCCCCGCCGGGCTGCGCGCCGCGGTGCTCGCCACGCGCGGGCGCTGGGACGAGGCCGCCGCGGGATTCGAGACGGCGCTGGCGGAACTGCGCAAGCGCACCGGCGCGCGCAAGGACCTGCTGCCGTCTCAGCTCGGCTGGCTGTACCCGATGTGCCTGTTCGCGAGCCGCGACGCGCAGCGCATCGCACGGGCGAGACGCTTCTGCGCGACCGAGTCCGGCACGCGCGACCCGCAGCTCTACCAGCCGTGGGGGCCCTGGGTCCACGCCGCCGACATGCGCCTGGGCGACCGCCCGCGCGAGCCCGGCTTCCTGCGGCCCCACGAGCGTGCCGGCGTGCGCCCGACGCTGGAGACCGTGCAGCGCCGGATGCTGCAGGCCTGGAGCGCCGCGGGGCACGGCGCCGTGGGCGACGCCGGCGACTGCACCGGCCTGCTGGAGCGGCTTCGCGCGTGCGAGCTGCACTGGCTCGCCGCGCAGGTGGAGGCCGCCGACGACGTGCTGGCCGGCCGCGCGCCGCGGGTGCCCTTCTTCGCGTCGGCCGGCCAGGACGCGTGGCGCGACGCGCTCGCGGCGATCGCCGCGCTCGGGCACGGCGAGGCCGCGGCCCAGGCGGACGCCGGCAAAGCCGAGCAGACCGAATTGCTGTGGACGCTCGAGGTCGACCGCGTCGGCCGGTTGCGCCGCATCGAGCCGGTCGAGCGCAAGCGCGGCGCGCGCGGCTGGAGCAGGCCGAAGCCGGTGCCGCTGTCGCGCCTGGCGAAAGCGGCGTCGCTCGACCCCTGGGACGCACGCGTCGCGCACACGATTCGCGAGGCCGGCCGGTACGGTCCCAAAGTCCTGACGCTGGACCTCAACGACTCGGCGGCCGCGCTGACCGGCCATCCGCGCGTGGTGTTCGCGTCCGCCCTCGAGCAGCGCGTCACGCTCGTCGAGGGGTCGCCCGAGGTGCGCCTGGCGGCGGACGGCGACGCGTGGCGGCTGCAGTTCGTGCCCGACATCGCGGCGGCACTGAGGGTTCCCGACGACGACGAAGATTCGGACGAGAACGAACGCCTGATCGAGCGGCACTTCCGGCGCGATGCGCCGCCGCGTGCGCCGGTCTTCGTCGAGCGCACCGGCGAGGCCACGGCGCGGCTGATCCGCGTCACCGCGGCGCACCGTCGCGTGGTCGAGCTCGCCGAAGCCGGGTTGCGCGTGCCCCGCGCGGCCCTCGCCGAGCTGCAGGCGGTGCTGCCGGTGCTGGCGGCGCACTTCCGGCTGAAGGCCGAGTCGACGCAGGGCGCCGAGCAGGTGAGCGCGAGCGCGCGGCTGCGCGCCGAGCTGGCCCCGGCGGGCGCGGGCGTGCGGCTGCGGCTGGTCGCGGCCCCGCTGGGCGTGGCCGGACCGCGCTTGCCTCCCGGCGCCGGGCGCGAGGACGTCTTCGCGCCGATCGGCGGGCGCCTGCACGCCTGCACGCGCGACCTCGCGGCCGAGCGCGACGCGCTCGCGGCCGTGCTCGGGCAGTTCGACTTCCTCGACCCTCCCGCCGGCGCCGAGGATGCCGGCGACCTCCCCGAGTGGACCGTGTCCGACCCGCGCGAGGCGCTCGTGCTGGTCGAGCGGCTGCCGTCGATCGCGCAGGTCGAGTCCGTCGACTGGCCGAGCGGGCGCACCGTGCAGGTCATCGCCGCCGGCAGCGACATGCTGCACGTGTCGGTGCGCGAGGACCGCCAGTGGTTCGCGATCGACGGCCGGCTGCACCTCGACGAGACGCAAGTCCTCGAGCTCGGCGAGCTGATCGAAGCCGTGACACGGCACCGCAGCCGCTACGTGCCGATCGGCGAGGGACGCTGGCTGGCGCTCTCCGAGCGGCTGCGCCAGCAGGTCGAGGACCTCGCCGCGGTCGCCGAACGCACGCGAGGCGCGACGCTGCGCGCGCCCGCACCGGCCGCCGCCTGGCTCGACGCGGCACTGGAAGACGCTTCGGTCGCGAGCGACGGCGCACTCGCCCGGCGGCTGTCCGTCCTGCAGGCGGCGATCGATGCCCCCGCATCGGTACCGGCGACCCTGCAGGCGAACTTGCGTCCGTACCAGGAAGACGGCTACGCGTGGCTGATGCAGCGTGCCCGCGCCGGCTTCGGCGCCTGCCTGGCCGACGACATGGGCCTGGGCAAGACGCTGCAGGCGCTCGCGGTGCTGCTCGAGCGCGCCGAGCTGGGCCCGGCGCTGGTCGTCGCGCCGACCTCGGTGTGCGCGAACTGGTCGGCCGAGGCACAGCGATTCGCGCCGGCGCTGCGCGTGCGCGCCTGCGGCGCGGGCGTCGACCTCTCGGAGGCCGGCGCGTACGACCTGGTCGTCGTGTCCTACACGATGCTGCAGCAGGCGGCCGATCGCTTCTCCGCCCGCCGATGGGCGACGCTGGTGGCCGACGAGGCGCAGTCGATCAAGAACGCGTCGGCCAAGCGCACGCAGGCGGTGCTGGGGCTCGCCGCCGACTTCCGGGTCGCGCTGTCGGGCACGCCGATCGAGAACCGGCTCGGCGAGCTGTGGTCGATCATGGGCTTCGCGAACCCGGGGCTCCTCGGCAGCGCGGAAAGATTCGCGGCGCGCTTCGTTCGCCCGATCGAGCGCGACCGCGACCTTCGCGCGCAGCGCGCGCTGCGCCGGCTGATCGCACCGTTCGTGCTCCGGCGCACCAAGGCGCAGGTGCTCGACGACCTGCCGCCGCGCACCGAGATCACGCTCGCGATCGAACCCTCGCCGCGCGAGGCCGCGCACTACGAGGCGCTGCGCCGAGAGGCGCTCGCCGCCGCCGTGGCCGCCACCGCGCAGGCCGGCCCGACACAAGGCCATATCCACGTCCTCGCGCAACTCACGAGGCTGCGGCGCGCCGCCTGCGATCCGCGGCTCGTGAACCCGGAGCTCGGGCTGGCCGGCGCGAAGCTCGAGGCCTTCGCCGACCTGGCCGCCGAGATCGTCGCCAACGGCCACAAGGCACTGGTGTTCAGCCAGTTCACCGACTTCCTCGCGCTGCTGCGCGAATCCGCCGAAGCGGCGGGGCTTCGCTACCAATACCTCGACGGGTCCACCCCCGCGGCCGAACGCGCACGGCGCATCGCGGCGTTCCAGGGTGGAGACGGCGACCTCTTCCTGATCAGCCTGAAGGCCGGCGGCTTCGGCCTGAACCTGACCGCGGCGGACTACGTGATCATCGTCGACCCGTGGTGGAACCCGGCCGCCGAGGACCAGGCCAGCGGGCGCGCGCACCGGATCGGCCAGACGCGCCCGGTGACCGTCTACCGGCTGGTCGCGCAGGGCACGATCGAGGAGCGCATCGCGCGGCTGCATCAACACAAGCGCGCGCTCGCCGATGGAATCCTCGACGGCATCGACGCGAGCGCCGCACCTGACGCCGCGGAACTGATCGAGCTGATGCGGGGGGAAGGGACACCACAGCCCGCGGGTGAGGAACGATGATCAGGGCGCGAACATGTCCTGAAGCGTTCTCAGCGTTGCCGTCAGCGTCCGAGGGCGCAGCGCGCCCAATCGACTGACCAGCGGCGCCCGATCGAGCGTCCGAATCTGATCCAGCACGACCCATCCCTGCTTGCCCTGAAACGTCAGGGGGATGCGGGTTCGCCGCCTGGACCTCCCGGGCACTCGTGGGGAGGACACGCTCAACGGCCGGCGAATCGCGGAGCGCGCTTCTCGACGAAGGCACGCATGCCTTCCTTGCGGTCGTCGGTCTCCATCAGCAGCGCCGCCGCGCATCGCTCGATCTCGAGCCCGGCGTCCAGGCCGACCTCCATCCCCTCGTTGACGGCGCGCTTGGCGAACATCGTCGCCAGCGGCGCCAGGGACGCGATGCGCGACGCGAGCTCGCGGGCCTCGGCCAGCAACCGGTCTGACGCAACGACGCGATTGAGCACCCCCAGGCGCAGCGCCTCCTCCGCGGACACGATGTCCGCCAGGAGCAGCATCTCCTTCGCCCGGCCCTGCCCGATCAGCCGCGGCAGCCGCTGGGTTCCGCCCGCCGCGGGAATCGCCCCCAGGCGAAGCTCGGTGAGGCCGACCCGCGCGGCCGGGGACCCGATGCGCAAGTCGCAGCAGAGCGCCAGCTCGAGCCCGCCTCCGAGCGCGACGCCGTCGATCGCCGCGATGGTCGGCCGTTCGAACTGCTCGATGACGCGAAACAGGCGTCGCGTCCGGTCGAGCTCGACGTAGGTGGCGACGCCGCGCGGCGATGCGCCGGCCCGCTCCCGGATGTCGGCGCCCGCACAGAACGCCCGGCCGCCCGCGCCGGTCAGGATCAGGCACTGCAGCGGGTCGCGGCGCGCGATGTCGAAGAAGACCCGCTCGAGATCGCCCATCATCGCGCTGCTGAGCGCATTCATGCGCTCGGGCCGGTTCAAGGTGACCGTCGCGACGCCGTCCGACGACTCGTACACGACGGTCTCGAGGACCTCTCGCATGGCGCGCTCCTCAGCGGCCCCGGGGCCGCGCGGCGCGCAGGTTCGCCGACTCGCACGGGTGCGCGACCGGGACCCGCGGACCTCCCGCCGTCGCGGACGTTCGCATCAGATGGCGCGCTCGCGCCCGGCCCAGTGACGGGCGCGGATCTCGCGCCGGAGCACCTTGCCGGTGGCGGTGCGAGGGAGCGAGTCGGTGAACTCGAGCGACTTCGGCGCCTTGACGCCGCCCAGTCGCTCCCGGCACCAGTCGAGCAGTTCCTCCGCGGTGACCGCCGCGCCCTTGCGAAGCTCGACGACCGCCAGCACGGCCTCGCCCCACTTGTCGTGCGGCACGCCGACGACCGCGCACTCGTTCACGGCGGCGTGGGCCATCACGACCTGCTCGACCTCGGTGGGAAAGATGTTGAACCCGCCCGAGATGATCAGATCCCGCTTGCGGTCGACGATGTACAGGTAACCATCCGCGTCGAGGCAGCCGACGTCGCCGGTGTGGTGCCACCCGTGGCCCGACACGGCGGCTGTCGCCGCCGCGTCCTGGTGATAGCCCTGCATCACGAGCGTGCTGCGCACGACGATCTCGCCGCGCTGCTCCGCGGGCAGCAGCCGCCCTTCGTCGTCCATGATGGCCAGGCACGTGTACGGACCGGCACGCCCGGCGCTCTGCAGCCGTCGTCGCAGGGTCGGCTCGGCCAGCGCCCGGACGTGGTCCTGGACGGACAGGAAACTCATGATCGGGCACTCCGACTGTCCGAAGCCCTGCACCAGCACGGGCCCGAAGACGTCGAGCGCCTCGTTGAGCTTGGCCACGCTCATCGGCGCGGCACCGTACATCATGTATCGAAGCGACGAGTAGTCGAACCGCCTCACCTCCGGGTGGCTGAGCATCGTGTAGATCAGGGTGGGCGGGAGGAACACGGTCGTGATGCGGAACTTCTCGATCGCCTCCATGATCGACAGGGGATCGGTCCGCGGCAGGATCACCTGGGTGCTCCCGATCGACCACATCGTGGTCGTGAACGTCCCCGTCTGGTGCGTCAGCGGCGTGACGACGAGTTGCCGCGGGGGCTCGTCGTGGGGCATGGCGGTCTGGTAGCTGGCGATCACCATCTCCCACGACCGGTTCGACAGGCGAACGCCCTTCGGCCGGCCGGTCGTGCCGCTCGTGGTGAGCATCACCGGGACGTCGTCCATCGAGCCGGCGAGGTCGAGGTGATCGTCGGCGTGCCCGCCGCACCATTCGTCGAACGAAGGCGCGCCGGGCAACGCCCGGTCCAGGCAGACGAATCCGCGGATCGTCGGCACGGCCGCCCGGATCCGGGATACCTCGTCTTCGAACTGACTGTGGAAGAAGAGCCAGTCCGCGCCGAGGTCGCGCAGCACCGCGATGTTCTCGATCGCCGAGTTCCGCGCGTTGACCGGCATCCACACGTGGCCGGCGCGGATCGCCCCGTACTGCGCGGCGAGCCCGAAAGGATGATTCGGCGCGCAGATCGAGACGTGCGAGTGCGGCCGCAGCCCGACGGCGTCGAGCGCCCGGGCCGCCCGGCAGGTCAGGCCGCGAAACGCCTCGTAACTCCAGTCCCGGCCCTCGTACGTGACCGCGACACGCTGCGGGAACGCGCGCGCGCCCTTGTCGAAGTAGTCGATCAGCCGCATGGTGTCCTCGTGCCGGCCCGCGTAGGGAGAATGACTCAAGAGTAAATATACTTTACGCCCGAGTCAACACGCACTACCCGCACATACTGCCGGCACAGACTACCCGCAGGCGAAACCCACGCGGGAAACCCGCGCGCCGGCACCGCGACGCGCGCGACGACCCGGAATCACTTCACGCGCTTCAGGCGCGCGGTCTTCGCGCCCGCAGCCGCAGCGCCTGCCGCGGCCCGGGTCGAGCGCCGCGGCTTGCCTGCCGGCGCGCCCCGCGGGCTGCGGCCGGAGCGATCGGCGGCGATGCCGCGCCCGAAGATCCGCGAGAAGTGCTCGGCGATCTCGTCGCCGCCGCGCGGCCCCCCGTGCGAGAACCACGCGTGCAGCCAGTTCACCGCCCCCATGAAGACCATGACCGTGAGCGTGGGATCGCCCTTGTGAATGGACCCGTCGGCCATGCCCTCGCGCACCCAGGCGCGAAGCACCCGGTCGAATCCGTCGCGGCGCTTGCGGATCGTCTCGCGGTCCTCGGGCGTCAGCGCGTGAAGGTCGGTGAGGACCGTCATCTCGCCCATGTCGCCGGTCAGCTGGCGCACGTAGTGGTCGAGCATCTTCACGACGCGGTCGAGCCCCGTGCGGCCCTCTCGACTGGCATAGTCGATCGACGCATCTCCCAGGTCGAGCGCGAGCGAGTGGCACGCGAACAGCAGCTGCTGCTTCGTCGGAAAGTACGTGTAGAGCGTCGGCTTGCTGATCTGCAACGACTTCGCCACTTCGTCCAGCGACACGTTGTGGAAGCCGAATCTCCGGAAGGCGGCGGCCGCCTCCCTCATGATCACCGATCGCTTGAGATCCCGCTGCTCTTCCCGGCTCGGGACGGCCGACTTCCATTGCGCCATCGACGCCTCGCTCTCCACGAGATCCCGGACCGGCGCGCCGTACCCGTCGCAACGCGAGGCTCGGCGAGCCTGACTCCGGAGTCGGCCCATCTTACCCGAGTCCCCTGCGAGACCGCCCGACGCCGCGCTCAGACCGACAGGACGGTGACCGCGGCGACGGCCGAATCGTCACCGATCTGACCGCCGGAGCACTCGGCCAGCGCAACGCGCGCGCCGTCCCGCTGCCGGGGCCCGCATCGGCCGCGCAGCTGGTTCGCCAGCTCGACGATCTGTGCGCAGCCGGTGGCTCCGACCGGGTGGCCGCGGCTCAGCAGCCCGCCGCCGGGATTGACCGGCATCCTGCCGCCCGGCGAGGTGACTCCCGAGCGGAGCAAGTCCGGCGCGCCGTCGGGGGCGCAAAAGCGCAGGTGCTCGTAGAGGAACAGTTCCGCGGGCGCGGTCGCGTCGTGGAGTTCGACGACGTCGATGTCCCCGGGGCCCAGGCCGGCGTGCTCGTAAGCGCGGTCGGCGGCCCGGCGCGCGCACACCGGCGCGGCGCCGTCGCGGTTGTTCGAGGCGAGCACCGATGCCCGCACGTGGACGCGCGGCCCGCCGTCGACGACCCGACGCGCGAACGCCTCGGAGCAGAGCACCACCGCGGCGGCGCCGTCGCCGACCGCGGAGCACATCGGGAGCGTGAGCGGCGCGGCGATCGTCCTGCTCGCCAGCACGGCCTCGACGGTCGTGGGCTCGTTGAACTGGGCGAGCGGGTTCATGGAGCCGCCCAGGCGGCTCTTCACGGTGACCCGTGCGAAGTCGTCGACGGTCGCGCCGCTGCGAGCCATGTACGCGCGGGTCTTCTCGGCGTAGATGTCCATGAACGGGGAGCGGCCGGACGCCGCGGCGCCCCGGACGTCGACCGTCCGCGTCTCCTCGACGTCGACCCCGGAAGCGAAGGCGGCGAACGTCACCGCCTTGTCCGGATGGGAGAGCTTCTCGGCGCCGATCGCGATCGCGCATTCGACCTGCCCCGACGCGACCGCGACCCAGGCGAGGTGGACGGCGGTGGATCCCGAAGCGCACGCGTTGTCGACGTTCACGATCGGCCGGCCCGCCAGGCCCGTGTCGCGCAGCGTCGCCTGGCCCCGGATCGTCTCCTGGCCGGTGACGAGGCCGGCGAGTGCGTTCGCGAAGAAGACCATCTCGACGTCGCCGACGTCGATGCCCGCGTCGCGCAGCGCGGCCTGCAGCGCCTCGCCGGCGAGCGACTTGAGGTTCCGGTCGGGGTGGCGCGCGAACCGCGTCTGGCCGACTCCCTGGACGATGACCTTGCGCACGATGCCGGCTCAAACCATCGCGTAGCCGCCGCTCACGCCCAGGGTCTGCCCGGTGACGAACGCCGCGCGCTCGGAGGCCAGGAACGCGACGGCCGCGGAGGCGTCCTCCGGGCGGCCGAGCCGCCCGAGGCCCTGGCCCATCGGATAGAGCTTCAGCATCTGCGCGAGGCGCGGGTCGTTCTGCGGCGTCGCCTCGACGCTCGTGGCTCCGCTCCGGATGCCCTCGTGCGCCACCGCGCCGAGCGCGACCGCGTTCACGCCGATCCCGAAGCGGCCGTACTCGCGCGCCAGCGCCTTCGTCAGGCCGATGACGCCGGCCTTGGCGCCGGAGTAGACGGCGAGTCTCGCCTCTCCGACCCGGCCCGCCTCGGACACGATGCTGACGATGCGGCCGCGGTGCCGCTCGACCATCCCCGGCAGCGCGGCCCGACAGCAGTTGATCGTTCCGGTCATGTTGATGTCGAGCATCTGCCGCTGCTCTTCGATCGACGTTTCGAGGAAGAACGGCGCCGCTGCGGTGGCGTCGCGCCGCATCGGCGGAACGCCCGCGTTGTTGACCAGGATGTCGATCGGGCCCAGCGCGGCCTGCGCCGCGGCGAACATCGCCTCCACCGCCGCCGAGTCGCGGATGTCGGCCGCCACGCCCACGGCCGATCCGCCCTGATCTCGAATCTCCTCGGCCACCCGGGTCGCGCGCTCTGCCAGCAGGTCGTTCACGGCGACGGCCACGCCTTCCCCGGCGAGTTCAAGACAGATCCGGCGACCGACGCCCTGACCGGCGCCGGTGACCAGCGCGACGCGCCCCTTCAACAACAGGTCCATGTACCCTGCTCCTCGGCCGACGCGCACCGGGCGCGGCGCCTCACTTCTTCACCAGCGGACAGCCCGACTCCTCGGCCGGCCGGTAGGCCTGCTGACCCGGGACCTTGCCGACGAGCCGGTAGTAGTCCCACGCCCCCTTCGACTCGGTGGGCGACTTCACCTCGAACAGATACATGTCGCGAGGAAGCCTGCCGTTGGGCTGAACCTTGACGTTCTTCGTATAGAAGTCGTTGACCGGCAGTTCCTTCATCTTCGCGGCCACCGTGGCCGAGTCGTCCGTGTTGGCCGCCTTCGCCGCCTTCAGGTAGTGGAGCACCACGCTGTACACCCCCGCGTGGACCATGTTCGCCGGCCCGCCGTACTGCGCCTGGAAGCGCTTCGTCCACGCCCGGGTCTCGTCGTCGAGATCCCAGTAGAACGATTCCGCCGTGACGACCCCCTTGGCCGCCGGGAGCCCCAGCCCATGCACATCGTTGATGGTCAGCAGCAGGCTCGCGACCTTCTGGCCGCGCTCCGTCAGACGGTACTCGGCCGCCTGCTTGATCGCGTTCACCGTGTCGGCGCCGGCATTGGCCAGCGCGACGACCTGGGCCTTCGACGCCTGGGCCTGCAGCAGGAACGACGAGAAGTCCGAAATGTTCAGCGGATGCTTGACGCCGCCGAGCACCTTGCCGCCGCCCGACTCGACGACGCGACGCGCGTCGCCCTCCATCGCCGCCCCGGCGGCCGAATCGAGCGTGACGAAGTACCAGTTCTTCATGCCGGCGACCACCAGCGCACGCGCGGTCGTGTTCGCGAGCGAGAACGTGTCCCACGTCCACGAGAACGCCGTCGGCGCGCACTGGGCGCCGGTCAGCGCGGGCGAGACCGGGCCGGAGAAGCCGACGACCCGGTTCTTCTGGCGAGCCACCTCGAGCACGGCGATCGCCACTGCCGAGTTCGGCACGTCGAAGATCGCGTCGACGCGCTCCTCGTCGATCCATCGGCGCGCGAGGGAGGCGCCGATGTCCGCCTTGTTCTGGTGATCGCCGATCACCACTTCCACGGGCCTCCCGCCGACTGTCCCGCCGGCGTCCTCGATGGCCATCCGGGCGGCGATGACCGAGCCTCGCCCGGTCAGCGCCTCGTAGAGGCCGGACTGGTCGTTCAGGATGCCGATGCGCACGGCGCCGTCGCTGAACTGGGCGTGTGCACCTGCGCCGACGAAGGCCAGCACGGAGGCGAGCAATGCACTGCCGCGAATTCTCATGATCGATGTCTCCTCGTCGTCGGGCGTCCACCACGTGGTGCGCGTGGAAACGCTGTGGTATGTTTACTTTACTTTTGCGTGTTATGCCCGAATCCTGAGACAAGCACGATTCCGTTGTCAAGTGCGGCGACGTGACCCGCCGCCCCCGGCCGGTGCGGCGTCGCCGGCCCGAGAGGACGAGGAGATTCCCATGCGCGACAGCACCACGTCGTCGATCGTCGACCCGCAACGCCGGCGTCTCGCCGCGGCACTCTGCGCGACGGGCGCGGGGCTGTGCCCGCTGTCGAGCCGGGCTCAGGTCGAGGCCGACTATCCGCACCGGCCGGTCCGCTTCATCGTCCCCTTCCCGCCGGGCAGCGGTACCGACACGTCGGCGCGACAGTACGGTCGCAAGCTCGCCGAGATCACCGGGCAGCCGGTAGTCGTCGAGAATCGCCCCGGGGGCAACGGATTCATCGGCATCCAGGCGCTCAAGTCGTCGCCGCCGGACGGCTACACCGTCTTCATCGGCACGAATTCAACGCTCGCCACCAACGTCGCGCTCTTCCGGCGGCTTCCCTACGACCCGGTCGCCGAGTTCGAGCCCGTGGCGGGCCTGCTGCGCGCGCCCGCGCTGATCGTCGTCCCGCCCGCGTCCCCTCACCGCACGCTCGCGGACTACATCGCGGCGGCGAGGCGCGAGCCCGGTCGCATCGCCTGCGCCGCGGGCTCGGCCGGGTATCAACTCATGGGCGAGTTGTTCTCGGAGCGCGCGGGCGTGCGGCTGAACCTGGTGCCGTTCAAAGGCGCCGGCGACGCCGTGCAGGCGGTCGCGGGCGCCCAGATCGACTCGGCCATCGTCGAGACGACTTCCGCCGCCGCCCTGGTCCGCTCCGGCCGGCTGCGAGCGCTCGGCATCGCGACCACCGATCGCTCGCCGGTCCTCCCGGACGTGCCGACCGTCTCGGAAGCCGGCGTTCCGGGGTTCGTCATCCACGCGTGGGCCGCCGCCGTCGTGCTCACCGGCACGCCCAGACCGATCGTCGAGAAGCTCGGTGGACTGCTGCAGCGAATTGCGGTCATGCCCGAGATCCGCGAAGCGTTCGCCGCGATGAACGGCGAGGTCCTGACGATGGGACCGGCCGATCTGCGCCGCTTCCAGCTCGACGAGATCGACCGCTGGAGGCGGATCGCCGCCGTCGCGAAGGTCGAGCAGCAGTGAGCGGGGTCTCGCGAGCCGTCGAAGCGCGGCGTGCGCCAGTCATCAGCGCCTCTCGTCCTCCCCGGAATCACGCGCGGCGAAGCGGCCGCGCGAGCAGCCGTTCGACCTCGCCGACCAGATCCGACGCCTCGAACGGCTTGTCGAGCGAACGGCACCCGGACTGCGCCAGGAACGCGCCCAGGTCCGGGCTCAGGACGTCTCCGGTCACGAACAGCACGCGCGACGCGAGCGCGCCGTGTCCTTGCTTCAGTGCCTGCCACAGCGCCGATCCGTCCATGCCCGGCATGCGCAGATCGCAGACGATCGCATCGAAGGGCTCGCGATCGAGCAGCCCGAGCCCCGCCTCGCCCGACTCGGCGGTCGCCGCGCGAAAGCCTGCGAACTCGAGGATCGAACGCATCGCCTGCGCGAGTTCGGGGTCGTCGTCGACGATCAGCACGCGCCCTTGCGAAGGGGCGGCGGCGGGCGCGTCCTCCGAATCGGCCACCCCGGCGCCGAGCGTCGGATCGACCCGCGGAATCCAGCACAGGAACACCGCGCCGTGCGCCGCCGGCTCGAGCGTCAGGTCGCCGCCGTGCTCGCGCGCGATCGCGCGCGACATCGACAGGCCGAGTCCCGTGCCGACGCCTTCGGACTTCGTCGTGAAGAACGGGATGAAGATGCGGTCGGCGATCGCGGACGGCACGCCCGGCCCCGAGTCCGCGACGCGCAGCCACACCCGCGCGGGGCGCTGCGACGTCGCCGCGTCGACGCCGGTCTCCAGTCGCATCACGCGCGCTGTCGGCACTTCGTCCATCGCCTGCTGGGCGTTGATCATCAGGTTCAGCACGACCTGGCCGAGCTGGTCGCCGACCGCCCGCAGGTTCGGCAAGTTCGGCGCGAGACGCAGTTCGACCCGGATCCCGTGCGTGCGCAGCACGTAGCCGAGCATCTCCGCGGCGCCCTTCACCACGTCGTTGAGCTGAACGTCGCCGACCACCGGCGTGCGCTGGCGCGCCAGGTTCAGGAACGCGCGTACGATGCGACCGCACCGATCGGCCGCTTCGCGCAGCCGCCGCACCTCGTCCTCGACCGCAGTGCCCGCCCCGATCTCCTCGATCAGCGACGCGCGCGCCATGACGATCGACAGCGGGTTGTTCAGTTCGTGCGCCACCCCAGCGAGCAGGTTGCCCATCGTCGTGAGCTTCTCGCTCTGGCGAAGCTCGTTGCGCTGTCGCTCGATCAGCTCCGCGCTGCGCAATTGCTCGGTGATGTCGCGCAGGCTCGCGGTGACGAGACGGCGCCCGTCGACCGACGCCCGCCAGATGACCGCCTCGACCGTGAACTCGGCACCGTCCGAACGCAGCGCCTCCAGCGTCCAGCGCCGACCCAGCCACTTCCACGGCGTCTCGCGGGTGCGCAACGCCGAGAGCACCGCCCGGTGCCGCGCCCGGTGCCGCTCGGGTACCAGTGCCTCGTGGGTGAGGCCGATGGCCTGAGCGCGCGAAAGCCCGAACAGCGACTCCGCCGCCGGATTGAACTCGACCAGCCGCCCTTCGAGGTCGATCGTGACGAACGCTTCGAGCGCGTGGTCGAAGATCGCCTCCTTCGTCGCGCGCGCCGCTTCGAGCCGCTGCACCTCGTGGCGCCGGCGCTGAGTCACGTCGCGCAGCACCACCAGCCGCCCGACCGGGCGATCCACCGCATCGTTCAGCGCACGCGCGTCGAACTCGTACCAGCGCTGCGCTTCGCCTGTCCGCGAAGAGAACTCGTCACGTTCGCCCTCGTGTCCGCCGGTCGTGCGAAGCCCCTCGGTCGCCGGGAACGTCTCGCTCCAGCGCCGGCCGTTCAGCGGGCGCTGAGGCGTCGCGAACGCGGTGTTCGCCGAACGGTTCGCATCGACGATCCGGTCCGCGCCGTCCACGACGATGACCGGGTCCGGGAGTCCGTCGAACAAGGCCTCGCGTGCGACCGGGCGCGGATCGAGCAGACGGTAGCGGAACACGGTCCACCCGATGAAGACCGCGCTCAGCGCGAACGTCGGCAGCGTCGGATTGCGCGTCTTCAACTCGACGAGCTCCGGCACGTGCTTGGACGCCTCGTTGAACACGTTTCCCAGGAACGGCATCAGCCCGCCGAGGAACAGGAACGCGCTCTGCGGGCGGCGCGTGCGCAACCAGTGCACGAGCAGGATTCCGGCGGCGACCAGGAACAGCGAATAGTTGATCGCCACGTGCAGATTGAAGAGCGGGCCGTTCAGTCCCACCAGCTCCTCGCGCCGCACGATCTCGCGGAAGAACAGGTGGTGGCGGTCGTTGGTGAGCGCGATCGGCCCGACGAGAGCCGGCCAGACGAACAGCAGCCACGTCCACCGCCAGTGGAACCGGTCGCTCACCTGGTGCCGCGCGAACAGCAGCCAGTTCGGTGCGATCAGCGCAATCGCCGGGAACTTGAGTGCGAACCAGGTCGCCGAATGGTCCGGATCGAGTTGCTCGCCCAGGTAGCAGAAGACCCAGAACGTGACGGCCCCCTCCATCAGCGCGAAGTGGAGGAAGCCCGGGTGATGACGATGCCGCCAGGCGCTGGTCGCGAACAGCGCGGAGGCGAATCCGCCGACGGTCAGCAGCAACAGGTACATGGATTCGGGATCTCGGTCTCGCCCCGCTGCGCCGTGCGGCAGGCGCGTTCGCGAAGCCCGTCATCTTCGTCGACCCGGAATCGCGCCGGGGCTTCGGCGACACGCCGAATTGTTTCAATTGTTCCCAAACGCCGGCCAGGCGGCACAAGGTCCTTGTCGCCGCGCCGCCGCGGCCCCCATCATCCGGGTTCGAGCCCTCCCGCGCACCGCCTGTCTCGCGATGAACACACCCGACGCCCGCAATGTCCTCGTGGTGGACGACGAGCCCGAACTGCTGGAGGTTCTCTCCGGGTATTTCAGTCGCCACGGATTCGCCGTGCGCGGGGCGCCGGACGCGGCGAGCGCGCGATTGCGGGTGGCCGAGCAGCCCCCCGACGTCGCCATCGTCGACGTCAACATGCCGGGCGAGAACGGCCTGTCGCTGGCACGCTGGCTGCGCGACACTCATCCCAGGATGGGCGTCGTGATGCTGACGACCGCGAGCGAACTCGTCGACCGCGTCGTCGGGCTGGAACTGGGCGCCGACGACTATGTCGCCAAGCCGTTCGACGTGCGCGAGCTGCTCGCCCGGGTGCGCGCGGTCCAGCGGCGCGTGGCGGTGGCCGCCCCGGCGCTGGCCGCGCCGGCGCCGGCCCCGTCGGCATTCGCCCCTTCGACGGCGGCGGCGTGCCGCGTCCCGTTCGGCCATTGCGCGCTCGACACGGTCCGGCGCAAGCTGTTCGGCCCCGAGGGCCGGGAGATCGACGTCACTGCCGCGGAATTCGACTTGCTCGAGTTGTTCGCGAGCCACCCGAACCGGCCGTTGCACCGCCAGCAGATCATGGAGCAGGCGCACAATCGCGGCTGGGACGTGTTCGACCGCAGCATCGACCTGCGCGTGATGCGCCTGCGCCGCAAGATCGAGCGCAACCCCGACAAGCCCGAGGTGCTCAAGACCGTGCGCAACGTCGGCTACGTCTACTGTCCCGCCGGCGGACCGCCAAGGTCCGCACCGACCTGACGGCGCGCCGGCGCGCGGCGAAGGCCCAGCGCCGCGAACCCGACCAGCGCCAGTGCCAGAGGCGTCGGCTCGGGAACCGTCCCGCCTTTGTCGAGCAACCCGTAGAGGTCCGTCGAGCCGCCGTCCTGGTACAGGTGGAACTCGAGATAGGCGACCTGCTTGTCGACGAAGCCGAAGAAGAAGTCGGGATCGATCTGCATGCCGAGCAGGCCGTCCGGGTCGAGGAACTTCGTCGCATCCAGCGACGACGGCAGCTTGTCGTCGCTCAGGGCGCTGGGATCCGTCGACTGCAGCCCGATGCTCAAGTCGGTCGTGCCGCCACCGTACGGTGTGGAATCCCAGTTCGCGTACGCGTAGAACCCGTCGAAGACGGGCGACTTGAAGTCGGTACGGTCGTTTCCGATCGACACGTTGTTGTAGGTCTGGGGCCCGCCTTGCGTGAACAGCAGGCCATTGTCGAACCTGACCCAGAATTGGGTCACGGTCCCGTTGTACTGGCCGAAGCCGGCGGCGGGAGCGCTGTCCGGAGTGGCCGTGTCCCAGGTCACGCCGCCGACGAAGCGCGTGCTCTTCCCGTTGGGCGCCAACCCGTTGAGGATGCCGAGGCCGTCCGCGACGTCGGTGACGAAGCCGCCGAATTCGAAGTTGACCGGCGCCGCCGGCGCGGGCGTGACGAGCCCGAGCGCCAGTGCGGCGGCGGCGAGGATGCGAGCCTTCCGCCCGATGATCCGACGATGCATGAATGCCTCCAGTGAGTCCGCGACAGGCCTTCCCTGCGAAGGGCCCCGGCCCGGCGCGATCCTGTCGACTGCGCACACATGATGATTCGCTTCGAGCGCCGCGGGGCGCGGATCGAAGCGATTGAATCAATTGAATCCACCGAAGCGACTCGCGGGCATCCGAAGGGTCGCGCCCTTCGGCGACATCGATCCGCTGCCGGCCACCGATCCGGTGGCCTGCTGCGGCGTCGCGATCCGTACCACGCCGGCGCCGATCGACTCCGGCACTTCGCCGGCCGGCAGCGCGTCCCTCGCCGAATGCGCCGCGAGGGTACTATGCGGCGACACGACCGCACCGAGCCCAGTGACATGAAAATCGTCTTCCTCGACCGCGCCACGATCTCCCCGCAAACCACGCTGCGCCCCTTCGCCTTCGCGCACGAACTGATCGTGCACGAACGCACGGCGACGGACGACGTGGCACGGCGCATCGAAGACGCGGACATCGTCATCACGAACAAGGCGAGGCTGTCGGCGGCCGCGCTGGCAGGTGCGCCGAAGCTGCGCCTCATCGCGGTCGCGGCGACCGGGACCGACATCGTCGACCTCGCGGCGTGCCGCGAACGCGGGATCGTGGTCAGCAACATCCGCAACTACGCGATCCACACGGTGCCCGAGCACACGTTCGCGCTGATCTTCGCGCTGCGCAGGAGCATCTGCGCGTACCGCGACGCGGTCAGGGCCGGACGCTGGCAGGCGGCCGCCCAGTTCTGTTTTTTCGACCATCCGATCCGCGACCTGGCCGGATCGACGCTCGGCGTGATCGGCGACGGCGTGCTCGGGCAGGCCGTCGCCGCGATGGGTCGCGCGCTGGGCATGCGCGTTCAGATGGCCGGCTTCAAGGGGCATTCGTTCCAGGGTGTCCTGTACACGCCGTTCGAGCAGGTGCTTGCCGAATGCGACGTCCTGACCCTTCACTGTCCGCTGCTGCCGTCCACGCGCAACATGATCGGGCGCGAGGAATTCGCGGCCATGACGCGCCGGCCGCTTCTGGTCAACACCGCACGCGGCGGCCTCGTCGATGAAGCCGCCGTCGAAGAGGCGCTGGACGCCGGGAGAATCGGCGGCGCCGCGTTCGACGTCGTGACGACCGAGCCTCCGCCCCCGGATCACCCTTTCATGCGCCTGCTGGACCGGCCGAACTTCATCCTGACGCCGCACGTCGCGTGGGCGAGCGACGAAGCCATCCAGGGCCTCGCCGACCAGCTGGTCGACAACATCGACGCGTTCCAGCGGGGCGAGCCGAGGAATGTCGTGACGGCTTGATGGGCGGATCGGTGACGTCGATGCCGCTCGCAGGCCCCCGCGTCTCGTTCGTCGGCGAAGGGCTCGACCGCCCCGAGAGCGTGCTCGCGACCGCCCGTGGCGAGATCTTCGTCTCGGACCACGTCGCCGGCGTGCGGCAGGTCGGCTCGCCGCGGCGTGCGCTGGCCGGCGCGCCCGGCGGATTCCTGCCCAATGGCTTCTGCCTGCTTCCCAATCGCGAGTTCCTGATCGCGAACCTCGATCACGCGAGCGGGGGAGGTGTCTGGCGCATCGACGCGCAGTGGCGGCTGCATCCGTGGCTGATGGAGGTCGACGGCGAGCCGCTCGCGACCGCGAATTTCGTCTGCATCGACGACGCGGGCCGCACCTGGGTCTCGATGAGCACGCGCTCGGTGCCGCGCGAGGCCGCGTTCAACGGCCACACCGCGAGCGGCTTCGTCGCGGTGGTCGACGCGCGCGGCGCGCGGATCGCGGCCGACGGGATCGGCTTCACGAACGAGTGCCGGGTCGACCCGAGCGGCCGCTGGCTATACGTGAACGAGACGTTCGCGCGTCGCGTGTCGCGCTATCCGTTGAACGCGCGCGGCGACCTCGGCGCGAAGGAGATCGTTTACCGCTTCGGCGACGGCGACTTCCCCGACGGCCTGGCGTTCGATGCGGCCGGCGGCGTCTGGGTCGCGTGCGTGGTGTCGAACCGTCTCGTGCGCATCGGTCCGGACGGCGCGGTCAGCATCGAACTCGAAGACCCGGATCCCGCCGTGATCGCGCAGGTCGAGGCGCGTTACGCGCAGGGCGTCATGGGACGCGCCGACGTCGACGCGGGCGCGCGCCGCGCCCTCGGCAACACGTCGAGCCTCGCGTTCGGCGGGCCCGACCTGCGCACCGTCTACGTCGGGTGCCTGGGCGGAACGCGGCTCGCGACGTTCCGCTCGGAAATCGCGGGCGCGGCGCCGCCGCACTGGCACTTCTAGCGGCGCCAAGCGCGCGCGCCCGGGCGCCCGGCCCGCCGTCAGCGCAGGCCGTCGACGACGCGCTGCGTGATGTCGGTGGTCGAGGCCTGGCCGCCGAGGTCGCGGGTGAGCCCGGACGGGTGGCGCAGCGCGCGCCCGACGCTGGCCTCGACGGCCTGAGCACCGGCCGTCAGACGTTCGTCCGCGTGGCGCTTGCCGAGCCACTCCAGCATCGCGGCGGCCGAGAGAATCGTGCCGTAGGGGTTGGCGACGTTCTGGCCGGCGATCGTCGGCGCCGAGCCGTGCGCGGCCTGAAAGAAGCCGCGCTCGGTGCCCACTTCGGCCGAAGGCGACATGCCCATGCTGCCCACCGAGGCCGCCGCCAGGTCGGAGATGATGTCGCCGAACATGTTCTCGGTGACGATCACGTCGAAGTGCCCGGGGCGCTCGACCAGGTGGCAGGTGATCGCGTCGGCGTACGCGTAGTCGACCTCGATGTCCGGATAGTCGCGCGCGACGTCGTCGAAGACGCGCCGGAAGAAAGCGTACGAGCGCAGCACGTTGGCCTTGTCGCAGCAGGTGACGCGCTTGCGGCCGTCGGCGGGCGCGCCGTTGCGGCTGCGCGCCAGCTCGAACGCGACGCGGCACACGCGCTCCGTGCCCTTGCGCGTGATGACCAGCGAGTCCACGGCGGTCTCGTCGCGCAGCACGACGCCCGCGCCGCGTGCGGCGTACAGGCCCTCCGTGTTCTCGCGGACGATCACGTAGTCGATGCTGCCGGGCGCCTGCCGCGCCAGCGGCGAACGCACGCCCTCGCGCAGGCGGATCGGGCGGATGTTGGCGTACAGGTCGAGCGTGAACCGCAGCTTCAGGCCGAACTCGATGCCGACCTCCGTGCCGTCGGGATACGTGATGCCCGGGATGCCGGTGGCGCCGTGCAGCACGGCGTGCGACGCGCGGCACGCCTCGAGCGTCCGGTCGGGCAGCGCCGAGCCGCTGCGCTGGTACTCGACGGCGCCCCCCGGGTATTCGCTGAAGCGCAGCAGCCCGCCCACGACGGGCAGCGCGCTCAGCACCCGCACCGCGCTCGAGCAGACTTCGGGGCCGATGCCGTCGCCGTGGACGACTGCGATGTCGTACGTGTTCATGGAACGTCCTTGTCCCGCGGCGTGGCGCCGATTGATATATCTATGAGAATACTGAATGGTAGCACGCCGCTGCGTGGCACCCTGCGCGCGGGCGCGGAATGCAATCGGAGAGAGTTCCATGGCCGAGACCGCGACACCTTTCCAGCTCCGCGGCAAGGCGGTCACCGTGACCGGCGGCGCGCAGGCCATCGGCCTGGCAGCCGCACGCCTGTGCCGGGACCTGGGCGCGACCGTGGTGCTGCTGGATCGCGACGAAGCGGCGCTGGCGTCAGCGACGCCGTCCACCGCGAGTCCCGCATCGGCACGAGCGGTATCCTCCGCGGCCGACGCCGCGCGACGGTCGACTCGCGTGCTCGACGTCACGCGCGAGGAAGACGTCGCCGCGGCGATCGTGTTCCTGGCCTCGCCCGCTGCGGCCATGTCGACGGGGCACACGCTGCCGCTGGACGGCGGCGACCTGGCGCAATAGCCCCGCGCCGAGCCCACGCGCGGGGCTACAACGACGTGAGCTGGAAGCGCTCCACTACGCCGACCAGGGCGCCTTCACCGCGGCGCCGCTGGGCTCGGTGCATCTCGACGGCCTTCTCCGGATCGGCGCCTCTGAGGGCCTTGAGCAGCGCCTCGTGGCTGCGCGTGGAGTGCGAGCGGTACGCATCGGACTGCATCCGCATCGCCGCGAAGTGGGCGCGCCGCACGAAGTCCCGCATCTGGCAGCCGACGCCGTACAGCTTGCCGTTGTCCGACAGTCGCAGCAGTTCCCGGTGGAAGGTCTCGTCGGCTTCGCCCCACTTCTCCACGTTCCCGGTCGCCCGGTGCTCCTTCATGGACGCCACGGCGTCGACGATGACGCGAAACTCGTCCGCCGACGGGCGCCTGGCCGCGATCAGTTCCACCGCTGTGCCTTCGAGCGCGGAAATGACCTGGTAGAGCTCGCGCATGTCGCCCGCCGACAGCGGCAGCACGCGTATGCCCTTGTGGCGGCGAACCTCGATGTAACCCTCGGCCTGCAGTCGCAGCAGCGCTTCGCGTACCGGCGTGCGGCTGGTGCCCAGCGCGCGCATCGCCTCGGCTTCGTCGATCAGGTGACCCGGAGCGACGCGCCCGGTCTGGATCCAGTGCTTGATCTCGCGATAGGCGGCGTCGGAGGCGCGAAGAGTGGCCATGGGACAGCGTAGCGTGTGGACCCGGGAATGATAAGCCGCGCGCTCGTCTTGCGCCGTGCCGGCCCGGAGAGGCGCGGGGATCGGTCGGGGTCGGGCGGGCTGAGGAATGTCATGGTCGATTCGAGAACCGCGGGCCACGATCTGAAATCACGACCTGCACGTCCGTGATCCTTCGTGCCGATCGGTGCACCGGGACCGGGGCACGGGTCGAATACCGGCCCGCCGCCGATCCGGTTCGCCATCCAGCCCCGGGAGGTTCGAATGCCCGCCCCGAGAAGTCGCCGCCGCGTTCGCTGCAGTCTGGCGCTGCTGCTGTTCCTGGCGCTGCCCGGCCTGGCGCGCGCCTGGACCGAGGGCCTGCAGGCGGCCGCCGAAGCCATGGCCCTGAACCGGGCGACGCCGGCTCAGGAAATGATGGTCTTCGTGCACAACAAGGAACTCAACCTGATGGCCCAGGAGGGCCTCATACGCGACCGCGCCTACGCGGTCTGCCAGGACGAGTTCAACCGCCTGAACAAGCAGTTCGTCGATCAGGCGTTCAAGAACACCGGGTTCTCGCCCGACACCAGCGACGTGAAGCTGAATCCCGGCACCGACACCGACGTGAACGTGCGAAGCCCGAGCGGCAGGAAGGTGACGCTCGAGGACATCGAGTCGATCGAGAACAACTACCAGGCGGCGGTGCGGGCCCGCTTCAAGGACGCGCCCCCGGGGCGCATCGATACGAACACCGACTTCATGCCGCACCCGTCGAACACGGATCCGGCGGAATTCGAAAAAATCGCCAGTCACATCAACGACGTCAATCACGGCACCGCGTACAAGGACCCCAGGGCCGCGACGGCGCAATCGAAGCTCGGCGACAAGGCGGCGAAGATCACCGTCGAGGAGGCGGGATCGTTCAGCGCGGAGATGAAGCGACTGGCGAACGCCAAGCTCGGGCAGGCCGATGCCCTGCGCGCGGACGCGGCGAGGCTGCGGTCGAGCAACCCGGGCGAGGCGGCGCGCCTGGAGGCCCAGGCGTCGCAGTACGAGTACCAGGCGGCCAAGTACCACTCGCGCATGACCGACATCAACAACCAGATGCGCAGCCAGTACGGCCTGGGGCCGAAGAAGGGCGCGATGGACGACGTCGCGGAAGCCATCGCGAAGATCGGCCGCAATCCCTACAGTGCCGCCGAGGCCAGGATGGTGCGCAGCCTGCACACCCAGGCGCTGCAGAACTCGGCCGACAACATGATCGGCACCATGCTCGAGATCGCCCGGAAGAATCCGGCGAGCCTGCCCCAGATTCGGCAGATCATCAGTGCGGAAGCGAAGAGCCTGTCCGCCGCGGGGGCGGCCAGGGCGGCCACCCGGCTCGAGGAAGCCGTCAAGCAGATCGCGTCCGCCGCCAAGTGGGCGGCGTTCAAGGAAGCGGCGAAGGATCTGTCCGGGTGGAACGCGACGACCAAGGTCTCCGTGGTCATGACCGCCGGCGGCGCACTGCTCATCGGCTACCAGGGCGTCACGATCGCGCTCGACAACGTCAAGGCCACCGACACGGTCTGGGACTTCATTCGCGAGAGCTACGTCCACGCCGCGTGGGAAGGCACCGGGATCGGCCCGGCGTTCGAACAGGCACAACGCGAGGAGCTGGAGCGCTACCGGAAGGAGTTCGAGAACGGGAACAACCCGTCGATGGCCAAGCACGTGACCTTCACCCTCCTCAAGACCGGCGTCTACATGGGCCGGGACGTCCTGATCGGCCTGCTCTACCTGCCCGACACCATCTGGGAGCTGTTCACGCAGCAGAAGGAGATGGAGGCCTACGCGGCGATGCAGAACGAGCTGGCGTCGGCGATGCGGCAGATGGTGCTGGATCGGCAAGCCTTCGACCAGATGATGACCCGGATGCGCAAGCTCGGGCTGCACGACGAGGACGTCAAGCCCTTCCTGAACTGCCTGTGCCGGGCGTGCGGGGGCATGTTCGGCGGCTACTACAACCCGGCCGCGAAGGGCGAGTACGGCCGCGGCCCGTGCGTGTGCTCCGGCCCGCTGACCATGTGGAAGACGCCGCTGCCGACCGGAGACAAGGATCGCCAGTACGCGTGCTTCAACGAAATCACGAAGATGCGCTACGACGAAGCGCGGGACATCTTCGACAAGTGGCACCAGCAGGCGCTGAACGAGAACGCGCAGGCGGTCGAGCAGGACTTCGCGCAGATCCGGCAGGCGATCGTCGGCGGCAATCTCGAGAACGACGAAGAACTGGTCAGGCGGCTCGCGGATCAGTTCGCCGCCATCCAGCCCCTGCTCCGGCCGGCCGACGTCGACTGGGGCCAGGCCATGCTCGGCCCCCACCTCGTCAATCACGCCAGGCGCCAGGCCGAGGCCGGCGATCTTCCCCGTGCCGTGGACGACATGGACAAGGCGCTCGGCAAGGTCGGCGTGCGGGGCGCCCAGAACGAGGCCAACGCCCGGCAGTGGAAGGCGCAGTACCAGGCGTGGGACCCGGTCTGGCGCGAGTTCAAGGCCAAGCGCCTTCCCGAGGTGGACGCGCTGCTGGGCAAGCGGCAGATCCAGCGCGCGATCGGCGAGATCGGCGGCATCGAAGCCCAGCTGAAGGATCCCTACTCCAGCAAGCTCCCGCCCGCGTTCAGGGATCCCGACTTCCTGCGGCTCAAGGCGCGGGTGGAAGAGCAGCGCAAGCTGTACGCGCAGACCGTGGCCGATGCGTGGAAGCGGTCGACGGAACTGCAGAAGGCGAACGACCCGCGCGCTGCCGCAGAGGTGCTGGAGCAGGCGCAGAAGGAGTGGGAACACCCGCCGGATACGGTCAACGGCCTCACGAGGCAGATCGCGTACGACCGCGGCCTCGTGGCCAGGGCGCAGGAACTGAAGCAGCAGGGGCAGGCCCTCGAGGAGGCCGGATCGATGGCGTCCGCGCTCGAGCGCTACGCGCAGAGCGTCGCCATCCAGCGCGACGGCGCGCTGGAAGCGAGGCTCGACCGCCTCAGGCAGGCGCAGGCGCAGGCCGCCAGGTCGTGGACCGAGGGCCAGGCGCTCCTCGATGGCGGACGCGCCGTCGAGGCTCTGGCCAGGTTCAAGGAGAGCGTCGGTGCGTGGCCGCAGGCCGAGAATCGGAGATACGTCGGGCAGCTCGAGGAGCAGCTGACGCAGAGAAAGGCGCAGGCGGCAGCCTCGTGGAACGACGGCAAGTCGCTGTACGACGCCGGACGCGTGCAGGAGGCGCTCGCGAAGTTCAGGGAGAGTGTCAGGATCTGGCCCGATGCCGCCAACGCGCAGTACGTGCAGCGACTGGAGTCGGCGCTGGCGCAGCAGGCGGCGGCGCAGCAGGCGGCCGCGCAGCAGGCGGCGGCACAGCAGGCGGCGGCACAGCAGGCAGCGGCGCAGCAGGCGGCGGCGCAGCAGGCGGCGGCACAGCAGGCAGCGGCACAGCAGGCAGCGGCACAGCAGGCAGCGGCGCAGCAGGCGGCGGCGCAGCAGGCAGCGGCGCAGCAGGCGGCGGCACAGCAGGCGGCGGCACAGCAGGCGGCGGCACAGCTGACAGCGGCGGCGAGAGCCGCCCAGCAGGCCGCAGCGCAGGCGGCCGTCGCCGCGCGTCCGGACCCCACCGGCACCTGGCGCCACCACCCCGAAGCCACCTGGACGGTCACGCGAACGAGCAACGGCGGCTATTACGCGGAGGAAACCGGGCTGGGCAACGCGCGCGGACCCGCGCACTGGACGGCGTCGGGTACGTTCCGCATCGACTACAGGACCCGGGACGGGACGGTCGACGGTTACTACGACGTCAGGTTCACGGCGGACGGCAACAGTGCCGACGGAGAAGTCCGCGAGATCACGGGGCCGCGGCGGACCGCGTCGAGCCACTGGACGCGCGTGTCCGGTGCGGCAGGCGCCGCGCCCATGCCGACGAGCCCCGCCGCGACGAAGGGCGGCACGATCTTTCGCAACGGCAATATCGGCGGGACGAGCAACGGGCCGACGCGCCCGACGACCATCAGCCTGCCGCAGGCGTACGTGATCACGTCGATCCAGGACTATCACTGGAACAGCGGGCGCGGCGCGCAGCCCGGATCGATCGCGCTGCGCGACGCGAGCGGCCGCGTCCACGGTCCGTGGGCGGCGTCCGGAACGCCCGGACAGGGCGGCGTGCCGAACGCGAACTGGACTGCGAGGCCGAATGCGATCGTGCCCGCGGGAACCTATACGGTCGTCGACTCGGACCCGGCGTCGTGGTCGCACAACGCCGAATCGGGCGGGGCCGGGTTCACCCAGATCGAAGGCTATCCGGCGGGCGGCAGTGCCGGCCCGGCGCCCTCGTCGTCGCCCTCGTCGTCGCCTGTGTCGTCGCCTGTGTCGTCGCCTGTGTCGTCGCCTGTGTCGTCGCCTGTGTCGGCGACCCCTTCGTCGCCCGTGTCGCCTCCGCGCGATCCGCCCGCCGCGGCGGCCGCCAGTGGCCAGTATCGCAACGTCATCGAATTCCGCATTCCCGAGTCCCGCCGCGGGCAGGTCGGCGACTGGCAGAAGGACAAGAACCCGATCTACCAGACGGGCGAACTCACGATCGACGGACGGGTGATCGGCAATTTCGACATCCTCCAGTCGGCCGAGGCCACGCGCGTGCGCAGCGTGGAAGTCGTGGCTGCACCGGACACGTCGATCAGCGTGGGCGTCCGGTTGCCGAAGACGGGCTACCCGCCCATGGTCAACCGGATCCGGACGGTGGCCGAAGACCGCGTCTGGGTCGTCTGGTGGTTCATCGATTCCATGGACGTACAGCCCGATCGTCAGCGCAAGCCGACGTCGACGCCGACGCCGCCGGCCGCGAACACCTCGGCAGCGCCCGCGGTCGCGACGAGCCTGAAGGCCGAGTTCACCAACCGCTCGAGGCAGCCGGCGCACATCTTCGTCGACGGCCAGGACAACTTCGGTCCGCAGAACCGCCTGAACCCGGGCGAGAAGCGCACTGTCTCGGTGGCCGGCACCGGGGTGATCCGGTTCGTCGCGGGCCGCGACGGCAATCGCCTGGCGACCTGCCGCTGGGAGGGCACGGGCATCCCGGTCGTGGTCTTCGACGATCCCGCCAATCTCGCCTGCATGACCGGCGTGCGCTGATCGGATTCGCGCTGACGGAGAAGGCCGAGAACGAGCGCGTGCATCTCATGACCTTCGTCGGGGTCGCACGTCCGAGCGGCCTGGAGGCGCAGCGAGGGGCCCGAGTTCACCGCGATTCGCGTCCTGGCGGACACCGCCGGCCCCGTCACGGCCGGCCGACGCCTCGATCAGGTCTCGGATCCCGCCGGCGATCGCCGCCCGCAGCACCTCCTCCTCCGACGCCCCTGCGTCGAGCGCCGGCCCGAACGCGACGTGTGCGACCCGCTGCTGGTATCGCCGCATCGCCACCTGCAATGCCGCTGCGAGCCGCTGCCTGTCGCGCGCCGATCGGCGCAGACGTGTCAGCACGTGTCGCTGCGCCTGCGGCGAGACGACGTCGCTGACGACCGCCGGAATGAATCGGGTCTGCGGCACCCGCCGCGCGAACAGGACGAAGCTGGCCGACCACCGAAGCACCGATTCGAGCGCCGCGCGCGGTCCGAACGTCGCGGGGTCGGGCTCGATCTCGCCGGCCGGAAACGTCAGCAGAGCACCGCCCTCCTTCAGGTGCTTCACGCCGGCGCGCAGCACGCCGGTACGACGGACTTCGTGCTCGGACACCACGATCAGGTGCCGGGCGACGTTCGGCAGGGCGCGCAGGAACGGGCGATCCAGGGCGATCACGCGCAGGTCCGGACGCACCGCCAGGCTCGCGATCAGCGCGACGCTGTCCGTCATGCCCGGGTGGTTGGCGAGAACGACCACCGGCCCGCAGGCCGGGACGTGCTCGGCCCCCGACACCCGCGCGCCCGCCGCCATCCGGTTCACGAGCCATGCGCTGCCGTGCGCCAGACCGTGCTCGCCCACGAGGCAGTCGAATTCGTGGGCCACGAGCGCAAAGCGCCGCGCGAACGGCAGCAGGATTCTCCGAAGGGGCGTGTGTCGCAGCGACGCCAATCCCGCGGCCTCGAAGAGGTCGTCGAGATTGATCTCGGTCAGAACGTCGATCCGCGCGGACGACACCGTCGCCGTCCGAGGGTGCCGAGTGTCGGTGATGCGCTCGCCGATCTCCGGCAGCGCGCAGGGATGCGCGTCGGTCGACACGTCGCCTCCGCAGCGGCAATGACGAGCAGACTACTCCGTTAACGCAGGGCGGTGAATCCGGTCCGCCGTCCGGCGCGCCCGGCGACGGCGCGTCGTCTCGGCCGACCACTGCGTGACCGGGTTCGGATGGACGTCGAAGCGTTCAGCCAGCCTGGTCCGCGCCGGGTCCGCCTGCAGGCGAAGCCACTCCCCGTCGGAGAGCCCAACGAACCGGCATAGCCGCAAGTCGGTGTCCGCGGTGATACCGCGCCTGCCAGCCAGAATCTCGCCGATGCGCTGCGCGGGCACGCCGACACTTTCCGGCACTCGGCTTGGCGGGCAATTCCAGTGCGAATAGTGCGTGAGACCGCGGTGGGATTCTCCCGGCGGCCGGCCTGCAGGGCGGGCGCCGTTCATTGGCGGTTCGGCAGGCATGACCGAGCGATCCTGCTCTTGTCGACGGGTGGCCGATTCTGGTCGCGCGCGGGATTCGAACCAGGCGACACCAGGGGCCGAGTCGGGGACGACGCACCGGCCGGGATCGAGAGTCTGCAGTCGTTCTTGTCCCGTGAACCGGCTCGAGGTAGACTTGTACAACTTATAGGACAACTTCTCATGCAAGTCATCACTTTCTCCGAAGCGCGAAACAAGCTCAAGGAGGTCATCGATCGCGTGGTCGAAGACGCAGACGTCGCCGTCATCTCCCGACGGGACGCGCCGGACGCCGTCGTGATGTCCCTGGACACGTTCAACAGTTGGATGGAGACCGTCCACCTGCTGAAGACCCCGGCAAACGTCAGCCACCTGGCGAAGTCGATCAGACAGTTGCGTGCAGGCAAGTCGCGCGCGCGCGCGCTGATCGATGCCTGACCGACTACTCTGGACAGCCGCGGCCTGGGCAGACTACGTCTACTGGCAAGGACAGGACCGCAAGACACTGAGACGAATCAATGTGCTCATTCAGGACACCTTGCGCCATCCGTTCGAGGGCATCGGCAAGCCCGAACCATTGCGTGAGAACCTGTCGGGCTTCTGGTCGCGCCGCATCGACGATGTGAACAGGCTGGTCTACACTGTCGAGGGCACAGACCTCGCAATCATTGCCTGCCGGTATCACTACGATTAGGCCCGCGCGCTGCCCGACACGCGCTGAGCGAGTTGGAAGCGTATGTTCTGGCGGGGGCAGGGCACTTGGCCGAGCGAACTCGGCCTGGCCTTCTCGATCACCTTGTGCTATGCGCGGTTCCAATCGCTGAGCCCCCCGAGCGAGAGCACCGAGGTGAATCGGCCGCACCGTGCACCGGCACCCGACGTTGGGAGGGTCGATCGGGATGGCCACCGAGGTGTTCGAGGGGGCGTGCAACGACCTGCCCCCGACTCGCAGGCGCTGAGCGTGGCACAACCGACGCGCAAGAAGAACTAACCTGCGCAGGCCGCGGGCCATTCGCTAGTTGGTACGGCGGCCTATCAGCGGACGCTCACGGCGAACGCCGCGCCGTACCGACCCCTGAAAAGTCAGGAGGCTCTGAGACGACGGGCGTTTGAGACGCCCTTCCGGGCCTTCCGCCGACCGCCACGGTCAGGAGGTCCATGCGCGAAGGCCCGCATGACGCGGGCCTTCAGGCTGCCCCGACCCGCGTTGAGCAGGTTCGAAGCGGGTGTCTTTGCGGGGAAGCAGGGTCAGCAGCACTAACTTGCTCAGTCGCGGCGGCACCTCTCTTTGGGTGTCGTCGGGGATTCGAACCTCCGTCAGGACTCCTGGTCTGGGTTGTCACTACGTGAACAATCGATTACATTCTTCGCATGCTCAAGGTTGTTCTCACCGAGGCGTTCGAGAAGTGGCTCGACGGCTTGCGTGATCCATCGACCCGTCGCCGCCTGGTGCTGCGGCTCCGCAAAGCCAGCCTCGGGCACCTTGGCGACGTGAAGCCGATTGCCCCCGGGGTCTACGAGATGCGCGAGTTCTTCGGCCCCGGTTGGCGGATGTATTAGGCGCGCCGCGGTGACATCCTCATTCTGATGCTGGGTGGGGGAACCAAGGCAACACAGGCGCGGGACATCGCGAAAGCCATTGCACTGGCCGAGACGATCGAGGAGTAGTGACATGACCAGGAAGATCAAGGTGTCCGAATTGGCCGAGTTCGATCCGTCCAAGTACCTGGACGACGACGAGGCGATCGCCGATTACATCCGGCTGGCCATCGAAGACGGCGATCCTGGCCTGCTTGCTGCGGCGCTGGGGGACGTGGCGCGTGCGCGAGGGATGACGCAAGTGGCACAGGCGGCTGGGCTGACCCGGGAAGCGCTTTACAAGGCGCTTCGACCCGAGGCGCATCCGCGCTTCGACACAATCCAGAGAGTTTGCAGGGCGCTTGGGGTGAAGTTGACCGCGACCGCCGTCTGACGGAAGGGGCTTCCATGACGGCCACCTGCGGCTGCGGCAACGCATCCATCACGGTGAATGCGCGCCCACTGATGCTCGGCGCATGCCATTGCACCAACTGCAAGCGGCGGGCAACGCGTCGGGATCAAGGAGGTCGATGAGGGCATCTGGATCGTCAGCTTCATGCACTACGATCTCGGCTACATCGACCTGGAGCAGCAAACCCTGCAACCTGTGGACAACCCGTTCGGTGCGAGGTTGTCACCGATGTCTCAGGGACGGACCGTCACCGTTGTCTTCGGATCGCACGACGACGGTGGGATTCTCCCGGCGCCGGGCCTGCAGGCCCGGCGCTTCGAATCCCACTCGCAGGGCGCGCAGGCGCCCTGCTCCTCTCCGCCAAAAAAAACGCCCGCTTGCGCGGGCGATTCTTTTGGCGGAGAGGGTGGGATTCGAACCCACGGTACGGATGAACCGTACACCGGATTTCGAATCCGGCGCATTCGACCACTCTGCCACCTCTCCCGGTGCGGATCGAAGCCTTCGATTATATCAGAGTCCTCGGACACAACACGCGCTTGCGCCGCGCGCCGGCCATCGCGTAGCGTTGTCGCTTTCTTCAACCGGGAGGTCGCATGGATTCGGGCAAGCGCAGGCTGATGCTGGGCGGGGTTTCGATCGGGGTCGCGGCGCTGGCGCCGCGCGGATTGCTTGCCGCGGGCAAGTACAAGCCCGGTGCGAAGGACGTGCTGGTCGTCGTCGACGTCCAGAACTGCTTCACCAAGGGCGGCAGCCTCGAGGTGAAGGACGGTGACGCGATCGTGCCGCTGATCAACCAGATCGCGAAGGGCTTCGAGAACGTGCTGGTCACGCAGGACTGGCACACGCCCACGCACGTGTCGTTCGCGTCGCAGCACCAGGGCAAGAAGCCGTTCGAGACGGTGAAGCTGAAGTACGGCACGCAGGTGCTGTGGCCGGACCACTGCGTGCAGGGCACGGACGGCGCGGCGCTGCACAAGGACCTGTCGCTGCCGACCGCGCAGCTGATCATCCGCAAGGGCTACCACAACGACGTCGACAGCTACTCGGCGTTCCTCGAGGCCGACAAGAAGACCCAGACGGGCCTGTCGGGCTACCTGAAGACGCGCGGCATCGACCGCGTGTTCGTGGTGGGCCTGGCCACCGACTTCTGCGTCGCGTGGACCGCGATCGACGCGCGCAAGGCCGGCTTCAAGGCCGTGGTGCTCGAGGACGCGTGCCGCGGCATCGACGCGAACGGCTCGCTCGCCGCCGCGTGGAAGGACATGACGAAGGCCGGCGTCGAGCGCGCGAAAACGACGGACCTCGACCTCAAGGCCTGAGCGCCTTCGCGTCGTGAAAGGCCGGCCCCCGGGCCGGCCTTCTTCATGGGTACGCCAAGAGTGGCGCGGGGCCGCGAATGCCGCGGCGCTACGCCGCCGGCACGATCCGCTCCAATCCGCCCATGTACGGCCGCAGCGCCTCGGGAATCGTCACCGAGCCGTCGGCCTGCTGGTAGTTCTCGAGCACCGCCACCAGCGTGCGCCCCACCGCGAGCCCCGAGCCGTTGAGCGTGTGAACGAGCTCGGGCTTGCCCTGCGCGTTGCGAAAGCGCGCCTGCATGCGCCGCGCCTGGAACGACTCGCAGTTCGAGCACGACGAGATCTCGCGGTAGGTGTCCTGCGCGGGCAGCCACACTTCGAGGTCGTAGGTCTTGGCGGCGCCGAAACCCATGTCGCCGGTGCACAGCAGCACCACCCGGTACGGCAGGCCGAGCTTCTTCAGGATGTTCTCGGCGTGGCCGACCATCTCCTCGAGTGCGTCGTACGACTTCTCAGGGTGCTCGACGCGCACCATCTCGACCTTGTCGAACTGGTGCTGGCGGATCATCCCGCGCGTGTCGCGCCCGTAGGAGCCGGCCTCGGAGCGGAAGCACGGCGTGTGCGCGGTGAGCCTGATCGGCAGCGCGTCGCCGGCCACGATCTCGCCGCGCACGAGGTTGGTCAGCGGCACCTCGGACGTCGGGATCAGGTAGAGGAGTTCGCCCTCGCCTTCCTGGCCGCCCTTCTTCGCGGCGAAGAGGTCCTGCTCGAACTTGGGCAGCTGCCCGGTGCCGCGCAAGGTGTCGGCGTTGACGATGTACGGCGTGTAGCACTCGGTGTAGCCGTGCTCGAGCGTCTGGACGTCGAGCATGAACTGCGCGAGCGCACGGTGCAGTCTCGCGACCGGCCCCTTCATCACGGCGAAGCGCGCGCCGGCGAGCTTGGCGCCGCTCTCGAAATCCAGCCCGAGCGCGGCGCCGACGTCGACGTGGTCTTTCGGCTTGCCGTCGAAGCGCCGCGGCTCGCCCCAGCGGCGCACCTCGACGTTGTCGTGCTCCGACTTGCCCGCCGGCACCGACGGATGCGGCAGGTTCGGCAGCGTCTGCAGCCACTCGGCGAGGCGCGCCTGCACGGCCTCGGTCTGCTCGGTCGCGGCCTTGAGCTGGTCGCCCAGCCCGGCGACCTCGGCCATCACCGCGCTCGTATCCTCGCCCTTGGACTTCAGCGCACCGATCTGCTTCGACAGCGCATTGCGGCGCGCCTGAAGCTCTTCGGAGCGCGACTGCAGCGTCTTGCGCTCGGACTCGAGCGCGCGGAAGGCTTCGGTGTCGAGCACGAAGGCGCGGTCGGCCAGCCGGGCGGCGACGGCGTCGAGGTCCTTGCGCAGCAGTTGCGGGTCGAGCATGGCGGGAGGCTCACGAGGAAAGGCGCGATTTTATCAGCCGCCTTCCGCTCGACCTCTTCAGCCCGCCCGCGTGCGGCCGTGTCGCCCCGCCCGCCGGCAGCCTCCCCGGCCCTGTCCCCGCGCCGCCTCAGAACGGCTCGCCCGCGACCACCTGCCGAAAGCGCCGCGCGAGGAACACGCCGTCGCGCGCCGGCAGCACGCGCGGAAGGTCCGCCGGCTCGACCTTGATCGCCGCGAACAGCGGCCCGCCGCACGCGTGCACCGCGTCGCGCAGCGCGCCGACGCCGTCCATCGTGTGCACGGTGCTCGCATTCGCCCAGCCGCAGTCGCGCGCGATCGCCGCGAGGTCCACGCCGTGCGCGGTGTGCGTGCGCTGGCCGCCGGTCTCCGCGTAGCGCTCGTTGTCGATCACGACCACTGCGAGATTCGCGGGGCGGCGAACGCCGATCGTCGCGAGCGCGCCCAGGCCCATCAGCTGCTCGCCGTCGCCGGTGACGACCAGCACCGGGCGCGCCGGCTGAGCGATCGCGAGACCGAGCCCGACCATCGCGGCGCCACCCATCGCCCCCCACAGCGGGAAATTGCGCGCGTCGTCGCCGGCGGCGGTGCAGTCGTACGTGGGCGCGCCCAGCCCCGAGACCAGCAGCAGCTCGCCGCGGCGCTCGAGCAGGCGCGCGACCGAGGCGCGCCGGTCCAGCCTCGTGCCCGCGCCGCTCGCGCTCAGTTCGTCCACTTCTTCCTACCGAGCATCTTCTGCGACAGGATCACCGCCACCGCGCGCTGGGTGTCCCACGCAGCCGACAGCGCCGCTTCGAGCGTCTCGTCGAGCGAGGGCTCGTCGTTCACGCGAAAGGTCGCGACGCCGGCGAGCTCGAGGCAGCGCTCGGTGGTGCCGCCCATGGGCACCTGCCAGGGATTGAACTCGTTCCACTCGCCGCGCATCGTGACGACGGCCACGAGCGGGATCCGGCACGACGCGTTCATCGTCAGCATGTTCACGCAATTGCCCACGCCGCTGCTCTGCATCAGCAGCACACCGCGCTGGCCGCCGAGCCACGCGCCGGCGAGCATCGCCACGCCCTCCTCCTCGGTGGTCAGCACCACGGTCGCGATCGAGGCGTCCGCGTGGCAGCGCTCGATCAGCTTCGCGTGGCCGGCGTCGGGCACGTAGGCGACCTGGCGCACGTCCCAGCGGCGCAGCGCCGCGTGGAGGCGCGCGGGCCAGTCGGGCGGCGGGTCGACGTCGTCGGGGAAGGGAGTCGGGGTCGTCGTCGTTTTCATCTCTCGATCCGGGGCGCATGCGCGAAGGCGTGGGCGCGAGTGGCGCACGCGGACGATTCGATCGTCAAGCGCGCCGTCGGCACGCGCGCAACGATAGCGCGATCACGCCCGCTCGGCGCGTACCGGGCCTACACTGCGAAACGAGGCCCGGGGCACGCGCGACGCGGCGTCGCGTGGGCACGGTCCTCGCGAGACCCCAGGCAGATGACTCGAGACTCCTGGTCCGGACGCGCCGGCTTCATCCTCGCCACGATCGGCTCGGCGGTCGGCATCGGCAGCATCTGGAAGTTCCCGTACGAGCTCGGCGCCAACGGCGGCAGCGGCTTCCTGCTCTTCTACGTGCTCGGGCTGGTCGCGGTCGTGGTGCCGCTGATGTTCGCCGAGTTCGCGATCGGGCAGCGCGGCCGCGCCGACGCCGCCGCGAGCCTGGAGGCGGTCGCGCGCGAGGCCGGCGCGTCGCCGCGCTGGCGCTGGGCCGGCGCCTTCGGCGTGCTCGCCGGATTCCTCATCCTCAGCTACTACGCGGTGATCGGCGGCTGGACGCTCGCGTACGCGGCGCGCACCGCGGTACAGGGACTGCCCGCGGCGACGGCGGGCGCCGCGCAGGCGCGCTTCGACGCGTTCCTCGCCGAGCCCTGGGCGATGCTCGGCTGGCACGCGCTCTTCATGGCCGCGACCGCGTGGGTGGTCGCGCGCGGCGTCGCCGGCGGGATCGAGGCGGCCTCGAAGGTGCTGATGCCGGTGCTGTTCGCATTGATGGCCGTGCTGGTCACGTACGCGGCCGTCGCCGGCGACCTGCGCGCGACCGTCGCGTTCCTGTTCGAGCCGCGGCTCGATCGCATCGGCCCGCGCACCGCGCTCGAGGCGCTGGGCCTGGGCTTCTTCTCGATCGGCGTCGGGCTGGGGCTGATGATCACGTTCGCCGCGTATTCGACGTCGCGCGTGGGGCTGGTGCAGGTCGCGCTGGTCTCGGTGCTCGCCGACACCGCGATCTCGCTGATGGCGGGCTTCATGGTGTTCCCGATCGTCTTCGCGCACGGGCTCGATCCCGCCAGCGGACCTGGGCTCGTTTTCGTGACGATGCCGATCGCGTTCGCGCGCCTTCCGCTGGGCACGGCGGCGGCGGCCGGCTTCTTCCTGCTGCTCGGCGTCGCGGCGCTGGCGTCGGCGATCTCGATGCTGGAGCTGGTCGTCGCGCTGCTCGTGCGGGTGCTGGGCTGGCCGCGGCCGCGCACGACTCTCGCGGCAGCGCTGGCCTGCTTCGCGCTCGGCGTGCCGACCGTGCTGTCGTTCAACCTGTGGGCCGACTGGCACCCGCTCGCGTTCGTGCCGACCTTCGCGAAAGCGACCTTCTTCGACCTGATCGACGAGCTGACGTCGAACGCGATGCTGCCGCTGGGCGGGCTCGCAATCGCGGTGTTCGCGGGGCACGTGATGACCAGGCAATTGCTGGGCGACGCGCTCGGGGTGCGGGCGCGCGGCGCGAAGTGGCTCGCGTTCGCGCTGCGCTGGCTCGCGCCGGCGCTGATCGTGCTGACCGCGCTCGCGCCGCTGCTCGGGGTGCGCTGACTACCCCGGCGGCTCGCCGTCGAGCTCGCGCAGCCACGCGAGCTTCTCGCGGATCTTCGCCTCCAGCCCGCGCTCCACGGGCCGGTACAGGCGCGGCTCCTCGACGCCGTCGGGCATGTACGTCTCGCCGGCCGCGTACCCGTGCGGCTCGTCGTGTGCGTAGCGGTAGGCGCGCCCGTAGCCGAGTTCCTTCATCAGGCGCGTCGGCGCGTTGCGCAGGTGCACCGGCACGGGATCGGACCCGTGCGCGCGGACGAAGTCGCGCATTGCGTTGTACGCGCCGTAGACCGCGTTCGACTTGGCCGCGCACGCCAGGTAGACGACCGCGCTCGCGAGCGCGAGCTCGCCTTCGGGCGTGCCGAGCCGCTCGTAGACGTCGGCGGCGTCGAGCGCGATCGTGAGCGCGCGCGGGTCGGCCAGGCCCACGTCCTCGCTCGCCATGCGGATGATGCGCCGCGCGAGGTAGCGCGGGTCGGCGCCGCCGTCGAGCATGCGGCAAAGCCAGTACAGCGACGCGTCCGGGTGCGAGCCGCGCACGCTCTTGTGCAACGCCGAGATCTGGTCGTAGAACGCGTCGCCGCCCTTGTCGAAGCGGCGCAGGTTCTGGCTCAGCGCCTGCTCGAGGTACTCGGCGTCGACCGCTTCGCACCGCTGCGCGAGCGCCGACTCGATCACGACCTCGATCGCGTTGATGAGCCGGCGGGCGTCGCCGTCGGCCCAGCCGATCAGGCGCTCGCGCGCACCGGCGTCGAACGCGGGCGGCGGCGCGCGACGGCCGTCGTCGTCGAAGGCCTCGAAACCGGCGAGCGCGCGATCGAACAGCTGCTGCATCTCATCTTCGGACAGCGGCTGCAGCACGTAGACGCGCGCCCGCGACAGCAGCGCGCCGTTGACCTCGAACGACGGGTTCTCGGTGGTCGCGCCGATGAACGTGAACAGCCCGCTCTCGACGTGCGGCAGGAACGCATCCTGCTGCGCCTTGTTGAAGCGGTGCACCTCGTCGACGAAGAGGATCGTCGCCCGGCCCTTCTCGCGCGCCTCGCGCGCCGCGACGACCGCGTCGCGAATGTCCTTGACGCCGCCGAGCACGGCCGAGATGACGATGAACTGCGCGTCGAACGCGTCGGCCATCAGGCGCGCGAGCGTGGTCTTGCCCACGCCCGGCGGCCCCCAGAAGATCATCGAGTGCGGGCGCCCGGTCTCGAACGCGACGCGCAGCGGCTTGCCCGGCCCGACGAGGTGGCTCTGGCCGACGACGTCGTCGATGGTGCGCGGGCGAAGGCGTTCGGCGAGCGGCACCTGGGTACCGACGTGGCTCGGATGCGCGACGCGCGTGCCGGCGCCGGGCGTCGCGGGCGCGGCCGACGGCGCCGCTGCCCCGCGTGCGGGCGGTCTCGCGGAAGCCGCGGGCGTGCCCGCCTCGACGAACGGCTCTCCCGCGGGCGCGCCGGACGGGGCCTCGCCGGACAGCAGGTCGGGCTGCACGTCGGACGCCCGATCCCCGCGTGCCTTGCCGGAACCCGTCAATCTCGCCTCACCGTCAACCCCGTCTCATCGCACGGCCGCGCGTCACGCGGCGCCCGCCGCCAGACGCCGCGACGTCAGGCGGCCGATGTTCAGTGCGCTGGCGATCAGCAGCCCCTGGAAGACCGCGATGCCGATCCACACGCCGGCCGGCTGGTGCGCGTCCATCATCACGCCGAATCCGAGCGGTGCGAGCGCCATGCCGGTGTCGAGCCCGGAGTAGACCATGCCGTACACGCGCCCGGTCGCCCCCGGCGGCGCGGCGCGGCGCACGAGCAGGTCGCGCGACGGGCCCGCGATGCCGGCGCCGAAGCCCATCGCCGCGAAAAGCACCGGCACGGTCCAGGCAGGCCAGGGCGACAGCCCGATCAGCAGCGACACGAGCGTGGCGCCGCCCAGCCCGAGCGCGATCATGCGCTCCGAGCGCGCGGGGTCGGTCGTGATGAAGCCGCCGAACAGCATGCCGCCCGCGCTCGCGAGCATGTACGCGGTCACGCACAGTGCGGCCTGCTGCACCGGCACTTCGTGGAGCAGTCGCGCCGCCTCGGAACCGAAGCTCTGAACGCCGCCGAGCGCGACCGCCCACGCGAAGAAGAAGCCGAAGCTCAGCCACACGGCGGGCAGGCGCAGGAACGCGAACTGCCCGGCGCCCGTCGGCGCGGACGCGGCGGCCGCGCCCGCGGGCGCGCCGTGCGCGGCCGGCGCGTGCACGTCGCCCAGCAGGCGCCGGTGGCCCCACACCAGCGCCAGCACGCCCGCGGCCATCAGCGCGGCGCCGGCCAGCGCCGCGCGCCAGTGCACGAGCTGCGCGAGCCCCGCCAGGAACACCGGCGCCGCGGCCCACCCGAGGCTCCCGGTGACGCCGTGGACCGCGTACGCCTTGCCCAGCCGCGCCGGCGCGATGCGCGCGTTCATGATCGAGTAGTCGACCGGGTGGAACGGCGCGTTGCCCAGCCCGACCACCGCGGAGAACACCAGCAGCGCCGCGTACGAACCCGACAGCGCCAGGCCCGTGGCCCCCGCGACGAAGAGCGCGAGGCTGCCGAGCAGCACCGGCAGCGCGCCGACGCGGTCGACGAGGAAGCCCGCCGCCGCCTGCCCCACGCCGGAGACGACGAAGAAGACGGTCATCAGCAGCCCGAGCTCGGCGAACGACAGCCCGAACGCGTCCTTCAGCCACGGGAACAGCGGCGCGAGGATCAGGTGGAAGAAGTGCGAGGTGCCGTGCGCGACGCCGATCACGCCGATGAGGCGGGCGTCGCGTCGCGGGTCGTCGGCGGGCGGGCTGGGTGAGCGATCCTGCATGGCGTTCCCCGAGGGAAGCCCGACAGGATAGCGCACGGGAAACGCGCGCGCCGCTACACGCCGCCCGAGGGGTGCGTCGGGTCCACCCAGAGCACCTGCTCGGGCTTCTCGACCGGCTCGATGTCGAGGTTCACGGCGATCGCCTGGCCGTCGCTGCGGCACAGCACGCACTCGAGCACTTCGTCGCGGCTCGCGTTGATCTCCTGGTGCGGCACGTACGGCGGGACGTAGATGAAGTCGCCGGGGCCCGCCTCCGCGGTGAACTCCAGGCGCTCGCCCCAGCGCATGCGGGCCCGGCCGCGCACGACGTAGATCACGCTCTCGAGCGGACCGTGGTGGTGCGCACCGGTCTTGGCGTTCGCGTGGATCGTCACCGTGCCCGCCCAGAGCTTCTTCGCCCCGACTCGGGCGAAGTCGATCGCGGCCTTGCGGTCCATGCCGGGTGTCTGTGCGGTGTTCGGATCGAGGCGGTCACCGGGAACGACGCGCACACCGTCGTGCTTCCACGCCGGATCGGCGGGCGGATGAAGGTGGTCGGGGTCGTGAGGCATCGCGCCACACTACCGCGGACGCGCACGAACGCACGGCGTCGCACTGACGCCATCAGGGGAACCGCGGCCGGGCGCCGTCGGCCGGCCACCCGCCGCCTCGCTCAGAACAGCGCTCCGCGCGCGTCCACCGCCCACACGGCCTCGACCCGCCCGGCGCGCGTCGCGACGATCCAGTCGTGCAGGTTCACGGTCGGGTCGCAGTGCCCGGGAACGAGCGCGACCTTCTGCCCGACCGCGAGCGGAACCGCGCCGTCTTCGGGCTCGACGACCGTGTGCTCGTCGGAGATCGATCCGGTGCGCCATCCGGACAGGAGCATGCGCGGCTTGCCGCTGTCGACCGCGAAGGTCTTCAGCCCGCCGTCGAGCACCGCGTGGTCCGGCCGCACGGTGATCAGGGTGCACAGCACCGTCAGCGCGTGCGCGAGCGCCGGCACGTCGGGGTCCGGGGTGTTCAGCGCGTAGTCGGCGTCCATCAGCACGTACGAGCCCGGTTGCAGCTCGTTCCAGACGCCCGATGCGATCTCGTGCCGATAGCTGCCGGTGCCCGCCCCGGTGACGACCGCGCACGGGTGGCCGGCGGCGACGAGCGCGGTGCGCACCTGCGACGCGAGCGACGCCGCGCGCGCGATCGCGTGCGCCCGTTCCTCTGGCGTGCGCTTGTGCTGCGCGCCGCCGTGGTAGGCCTGCAGGCCGCGCAGCGACAGCCACGGCGCCTCGGCCGCCACGCGCGCGGCGAGCGCGAGCGCCTCCTCGGGCGACGTCACGCCGCAGCGGCGCGCGCCGACGTCGACCTCGATCAGGACGTCGAGGCGCGCGCCAGCCGCGCGTGCCGCCGCGGCGAGCTGCTCGACCTGGACCGCGGAGTCGACGCACACCGCGACCCGGGCGCGCGCGGCGAGCGCCGCGAGCCGCCGGGCCTTCGAAGCGCCGACGACGACGTTGCTCACCAGCACGTCGCGCACGCCGCCTTCGACGAACACCTCGGCCTCGCCCACCTTCTGGCAGCACACGCCCACCGCCCCGGCCGCGACCTGACGGCGCGCGATCTCCGAGCACTTGTGCGCCTTGCCGTGCGAGCGCACCGCGACGCCGCGCGCGCGCGCGTACGCGTGCACGCCGGCGAGGTTGCGCTCGAACGCGTCGAGGTCGAGCAGCAGCGCGGGCGTGTCGACCGCGTCGATCGGATCGCCGGGGCGCGCGGGCGCGGTGACGGTCATCGCGCGGGCCTTCGCGGCACGGCGCGCCCGGCGGGCGGCGAATCGGGCGCGACGCGGCTCATTGCCGGATCACGTCGGCCCCCTTGGGCGCGACGAACCTGAACGCCTCGGGATCGACGCGCGGGTTGCGCTCGACGCCCTTGAACGAGAACTGCGTGGTGCGCCCGAACGCGTCGCGCACCTCCATGGCCTCGGGCAGCCCCGCGCGAAAGCCGATCGCGATGCGCTCGAAGCCCGCGTCCTTGGTGCGCGGGGCCGCGTCGAGCCAGTCGAGCCCGTCTTTCGCACCGGCGTCCTTGAGCGTGAAGTTGCGCTCGAGCTCGTTGGAGCCGAAGAGGATCGCCGCCGGGCTCGCGCCGAGCGAGCCCGAGAGCTTGCGCACCGTGACCTGGTTGAGGTCCTTGTCGAGGAAGTACAGCTGCTCGCCGTCGGCGACCATCAGCTGCTCGAAGGGCTTGCGAACCTCCCAGCGGAAGCGCCCCGGGCGCGCGAACACGAAGCTGCCGCTGGTGGTCTCGGCGCCCTGCCCGCCGGCCTTCACGGTCTTCTGCGTGAACTCGCCGCGCGCCGACGGCGTGGAGCGCACGAACTCCTGCAGCTGTTCGATCGCGCCCGCGGCGCGGGCGGGCGGCGCGACCGCCAGCAGCGAGGCCGCGGCCAGCAGCGCGGCGGCTATCGAAGCACGTGTGTTCATCCGGACCTTTCGAGCGCGGGCGTCGCGAAGCGCCGCCAGTATCGCCGATAACGCGCCAGGCCCTCGCCGCGCCGACACGTGCGGCGCCGCGCCGGCACAGCCGCGAGCTCGCGCGAGCCCGCCGGCCGTGGCTCGACGCTGCCTCGCCGGCGCGGCGTGGCGCGCCGGGACTGCGCCTGCGCACTCGTCTCGTCCGCGGTCGTCGATTCTTCTCCGGGATCCGCGCCGCTCAGTGCTTCCAGTCGAAGCGCGGCGGCTGGCGGTCCATGAAGCGTGCGACCGCCTCGAAGAAGTAGTCGCTGTTCAGGCACGTGGCCTGCCCCACGCCCTCGAGGCGCGCCATCGTCGCGTAATCGGACTCGAGCGACTGGTTGGAGAAGACCTTCGTCATCGCGAGCGACTGCGCCGACCCGAGCGCGAACGTGCGGGCCATCGCCATCGCCTCCTCGCGCACCGCCTGCGGCGCGTGGATCGAGTGGACGATGCCCAGTTCCTTCGCCTCCTCGACCGAGACCACGCGCGCGGTCATCATGATGTCCTTGGCGCGCCGCAGCCCGATCATGCGCGGCAGCGTGTACAGCGCGGCCAGGTCCGGCAGCGCGCCGATGCGGTTGAACGCCATGCAGAAGCGCGCGCGGCTCGACGCGACGATGAAGTCGCACGCGAGCGCGAGCGAGAACCCGGCGCCGAACGCCGGCCCGTCGACCGCGGCGATCACCGGGATCTCGAGGTTGTACAGCCGCTCGAACCACGCGTGGCTGCGGCTCATGCGCCGGCGGATGCCCTCGACGTCGCGCACCGGCGTGCCGTCGGCGTGACGGCGCGAGGTCAGGTCCTTGAGGTCGCCCCCGGCGCAGAACACGCCGGGCGAGCCGGTGATCACGAGCGCGCGCCAGGCGTCGCCCGCGCTCGCGAGCCGCACGACCTCCTGCAGGTCGTCCTTCATCTCCTGCGAGATCGCGTTGCGGCTCGCGACGTCGGTCATCTCCAGGCACGCGACCGGCCCGTCGACCGTCAGCGTGGACTTGCGCAGCGTGCGCACCTCGGGCGCGGCGCCCGTGCGGACGTCCTGATCCATGGGGGTCTCCTTCGGAATGCGCCGCGGTCGGCCGCCGGGCGTTCGGAAGTCATTCTAGGGCTGCGCGCAGAGCCGCGCACCGTCCCGGCAAGACAGTGGAACCGCGCCGCGCGCGGGCCGATCCCGGACGGCGCGGTTGCGCGAGACGCTGCCCGCTCGCGCGCCGGCTACTCTTCGTGCGGCGTCGGCACCAGGATGTCGCGGTTGCCGTTGGTGGCCATCGACGACACCAGCCCCGACTTCTCCATCTGTTCGAGCAGCCGCGCGGCGCGGTTGTAGCCGATGCGAAGGTGGCGCTGCACCAGCGAGATCGACGCGCGCTTGTGCTTGAGCACGACCGCGACCGCCTGGTCGTACATGGGGTCGGACTCGCCGTCGACGCCGGCCTCGGCGAGCGTCTGCTGCAATCCGCCGAAGCCGACCGCGCTGCCCGCGTCGACCTCGTCGGGCACGCCGCCCTCGAGGATGCCCTCGACGTACTGCGGCTCGGCGAGCGCCTTCCAGTGGTCGACGACCTTCTGCACTTCGTGGTCGGCGACGAACGCGCCGTGCACGCGCACCGGGATGCCGTGACCCGGCGGCATGTAGAGCATGTCGCCCTGGCCGAGCAGCGACTCCGCGCCCATCTGGTCGAGGATCGTGCGCGAATCGACCTTCGAAGAGACCTGGAACGCGATGCGCGTGGGGATGTTCGCCTTGATCAGGCCCGTGATGACATCGACCGACGGGCGCTGCGTGGCGAGGATCAGGTGGATGCCGGCAGCGCGCGCCTTCTGCGCGAGCCGCGCGATCAGCTCCTCGACCTTCTTGCCGACGACCATCATCAGGTCGGCGAGCTCGTCGATGACGACGACCACCAGCGGCAGCTTGCCCAGCGGCTCGGGCGCGTCGGGCGTGAGCGAGAACGGGTTCGGGATCAGCTGCTCGCGCCGCTGCGCGTCGGCGATCTTGGTGTTGTAGCCCGACAGGTTGCGCACGCCGAGCCGGCTCATCAGCCGGTAGCGACGCTCCATCTCGGCGACGCACCAGTTGAGCGCGTTGCCGGCCTGCTTCATGTCGGTGACGACCGGCGCGAGCAGGTGCGGGATGCCCTCGTACATCGACATCTCGAGCATCTTCGGGTCGATCATGATCAGCCGCACCGCGGCCGGATCGGACTTGTACAGCAGCGACAGCAGCATCGCGTTGATGCCCACCGACTTGCCCGAGCCGGTGGTGCCCGCCACGAGCAGGTGCGGCATGCGCGCGAGGTCCGCGACCACCGGATTGCCGGCGATGTCCTTGCCGAGCGCGAGCGTCACCGACGAGGCGCTGTCGGCGTACACCTGCGAGCCGAGGATCTCGGACAGCCGCACCGCCTGCCGGCGCGGGTTGGGCAGCTCCAGCCCCATCAGGTTCTTGCCGGGAATCGTCTCGACGACGCGGATCGACACCAGCGACAGCGCGCGCGCGAGGTCCTTGGACAGGTTGACGATCTGGCTGCCCTTCACGCCGGTGGCCGGCTCGATCTCGTAGCGCGTGATCACCGGGCCCGGGTACGCGGCGACGACGTTGGCCGCGACGTTGAAGTCCGCGAGCTTCTTCTCGATCAGGCGCGACGTGTATTCGAGCGTCTCCTGCGACACCGACTCCTGCGCGGCGGGCGGCGCGTCGAGCAGCGACAGCGGAGGCAGCTGGGTGTCGGCGGGGAGATCGGAGAACAGCGTGGCCTGGCGCTCCGCCTCGGCGCGGTCGGAGCGCTCGACGTGCGTGACCGCGGGCTCGATGCGCACCGGCGCCGGCTCGACGTCGAGGATCTTGCGCAGTTCCTCGACCTGCTCCTCGCGCTCGGTGGCGGCGACCTCGCCGATCGCGCGGTCGCGGCGCGCGGCGACGAACTGCACCGCGCGCTGCGCCGCCAGTTCGATCGCGAGGCCGATGCGCTCGAAGATCGCGAGCCAGGACATCCCCGTCCAGAGGCTGAAGCCGGCCGCGATCATCGCGAACATCGCGAGCGTCCCGCCGATGGCCCCCAGCGACGTGAACAGCGGCTCGCTGACCAGCCGCCCGACGATGCCGCCGGGCGCGAGCGGCAGCGACACCGACAGCGAGTGCAGCCGCGACGACTCCAGCCCCGTGCACCCGAGCAGGAAGACGCCGAACCCGAGCCAGCGCTCCCACGCGAAGCGCCCGGCGTCCTCGTCGTCCTGGCGCTCGGCGATCGGGGTGCGCAGCGTGCGCAGGCCGCGCACGACCGCCGACAGGCTGAGCGCGACCCACAGGTACGCCGACACGCCGAACAGGTACAGCGCGAGGTCGGCGAACCAGGCGCCGACGCGGCCGCCGGCGTTGTGGATCGTCTTCACCAGCACCGCGTGCGACCAGCCGGGATCGGCCTTGTGGTACGTGACGAGGATCAGCAGCAGGAACAGGCTGAGCGCCGTGAGCGCGATCCAGCGCGCCTCGCGCAGCAGCTCCAGCGCGCGATCGGGCAGGCCGAATCCGCCGGAAGCGAACCGGCGGCCGGGCGGCGAAGCCGCGGCGGCGGCGGCACGTGACACTGCGAAACCTTCCTGCCGGCGCGGGCGAGCGCGTCAGCTCGTGTACGAGCTGAGCTTCTCCCGCAGCACGAGCTTGCCTTCGGGCAGGGGCACGATGTAGCCGTCGAGCTCCAGCCCCTTCATGACGCGCGAAACCATCTCGCGCGACGCGCCGATCATCTTGGCGATCTCCTGGCGCGGCAGCTTGTTCTTCACGACCCGCTCGCCGCCGACCGTCTCGGAGAAGTCGAGCAGCACGCGCGCGACGCGACCGTAGACGTCGAGCAGCGCGAGCGTCTCGATCTTCTGGTCGGCCTCGCGCAGCCGGCGCACCAGGCCGCGCATGACGTTCATCGCCACGTCGGGACTCTGCATCAGCATCGACTTGAACGCGTCCTTGCTCACCGCCATGAACTCGCAGGGCTCGAGCGTGATCACGCTGGCCGAGCGCGGGGAGTCGTCGATCAGGCTCATCTCGCCGAAGAACTCGCCCGAGCCGAGGACCGCGAGGATGACCTCCTTGCCCTCGCTGTCGGAGCGCTGGACCTTCGCGCGCCCGGCGAGCAGGATGTACATCGACTGGGAGGGCTCGCCTTCGGAGACGATGGTGCGCCCCTTGGGAAAGCTGCGCCGCGCGCTGCCCGCGGCGAGCTGCTCGAGCTGCTGTTCGCTGAGGCCCGAGAACAGCGGCACCCTGCGCAGAAACGCCTTGTTTTCCTCATGCGCCATACACACCTCGACCGAGTCTATTGCCTATAATTTTGCACGAACCCCGCCCCAAATCAAAAAGTGCGTGAAGTTCGAGCGCTAACTTCATGATTTTTTGAGCTTTCTACAACGTACTGGACCTGTCGATGCCGAATCCGAGACACTGTCGCCTGCTCATCCTGGGCTCCGGTCCAGCAGGCTACACCGCCGCCGTCTACGCCGCACGCGCGAACCTGAATCCGGTCCTGATCACCGGCCTGGCGCAGGGCGGCCAGCTGATGACGACCACCGAGGTCGACAACTGGCCGGCGGACGCCGACGGCGTCCAGGGGCCCGAGCTGATGGAGCGCTTCCTGAAGCACGCCGAGCGCTTCGGCACCGAGATCGTCTTCGACCACATCCACACCGCGAAGCTCGGCGAGAAGCCGGTGCGCCTGATCGGCGACGCCGGGGAGTACACCGCCGACGCGCTGATCATCGCGACCGGCGCCTCCGCGCGCTACCTCGGCCTGCCCTCGGAGACCGCGTTCATGGGCAAGGGCGTGTCCGCGTGCGCGACCTGCGACGGATTCTTCTACCGCAACCAGGACGTCGCGGTGATCGGCGGGGGCAACACCGCGGTCGAGGAGGCGCTGTACCTGTCGAACATCGCGCGCAAGGTCACGGTGCTGCACCGGCGCGACCGCTTCCGCGCCGAGCCGATCATGATCGACAAGCTGATGGAGAAGACGCGCGGCGGCAACATCGAGGTGCGCTGGTTCAACGAGCTCGACGAGGTGCTCGGCGACGCGAGCGGGGTCACCGGCGTGCGGGCGCGCGACAGCCGCACCGGCGAGAAGACCGACCTCGCGCTCACCGGCGTGTTCGTCGCGATCGGGCACACGCCGAACACCGGGATCTTCGAGGGTCAGCTCGAGATGGCGGGCGGCTACATCGTGACGCGCACCGGCCAGGCGGGCATGGCCACTGCCACCAGCGTGCCCGGCGTGTTCGCGGCCGGCGACGTCCAGGACCACGTCTACCGGCAGGCGATCACGAGCGCGGCGACCGGCTGCATGGCGGCGCTCGACGCGCAGCGCTATCTCGAGGCGGAACACGGCCACTGAGCCTCGCCGATGAAGAGCTTCGACGAACTGTCGTCGCTGCGCGACGCGCTCAAGGCGCAGGCCGAGGCGCTCGCGGCGCAGCGCGAGCGCGAGCGCGTCCGGAAGGAGCGTGAGCAGCGCGAGGCGGCGGTGTTCCGCGAAGCCGTCGGCGACGCGACGCCGCTCAAGCCGACCGGTCGCGCACCCGCGCGCGCGCCGGCCACGCCGCCGCACCCGCGCCAGCGCGAGCTCGACGAGCGCGCGGCGCTCGCCGCGTCGCTGTCCGACGACATCGACGTCGAACGCCTGCTCGACACCGACGAGGCGCTGTCGTTCCGGCGCGAGACCGTCGGCGCCGACGTGGTCGCGCGGCTGCGCCGCGGGCACTGGGTCGTGCAGGGGCAGATCGACCTGCACGGGCTGCGCGTGGAAGAGGCGCGCGAGGCGCTGTTCGCGTTCTTCGCGCAGGCGATGAAGCGCCAGCAGCGCTGCCTGCGCGTGATCCACGGCAAGGGCCTGGGCTCGGCGGGCCGCGAACCGGTGCTCAAGGGCAAGGTGCTGAAGTGGCTGGTGCAGCGCGACGAGGTGCTCGCGTTCTGCCAGGCACCGCCCACCGACGGCGGATCGGGGGCGCTGCTGGTGCTGCTGCGCGGGGCCTGACGAGCGCACGTCGCGCCGCGACGCGCGCACGCGGCGCGATCAGGTCGCGCAGACCCCCGCCGCGAGCTCGCCCTCGGTCTCGGGCTTCTTCTGCATCGGCGCCACGCCGTTCCTCACCGACACGATCTCCGCGAGGATCGACACCGCGATCTCGGCCGGCGTGCGGCTGCCGATGTGCAGCCCGATCGGGCCGTGCAGCCGCCCGATCTCCTCGGGGGACAGGTCGAACATCGCGAGCCGCTCCTTGCGCCGCGCGGTGTTGCTGCGCGAGCCGAGCGCGCCCACGTAGAACGCCGGCGACTTCAGTGCTTCGAGCAGCGCCATGTCGTCGAGCTTCGGGTCGTGCGTGAGCGCGACCACGGCGGTGTGGGCGTCGGGCCTGAACTCGAGCGCGACGTCGTCGGGCATTCCGGGCAGGTAGGTGACGTCGGGCAACGCGAGCGTCGTGAAGTACTCCTCGCGCGGGTCGCAGACGAAGACGCGGAAGTCCAGCGCCTGCGCCATCTGCGCGAGCACGCGCGAGAGCTGGCCCGCGCCGATCACGAGCAGCCGCCAGCGCGGGCCGAACACCGTCACCAGCCGGCGACCGTCGAACTCGAGCGCCTCGCCGCGCGTGGCGGGCTCGAGCGTGACCGCGCCGGTTTCGAGGTCGAGCGTGCGCGCGACGAGCTCCTGCGACGCGGTGCGCGCCAGCAGCGCCTCGATCCAGTCGTTCGAGAGCACCGGCTCCTGCACGAGCCGCAGCGTGCCGCCGCACGGCAGGCCGAAGCGCGCGGCCTCCTCGCGCGTGACGCCGTACGTCACGAGCGCGGGCTTGTCGGGGTGGCCGGACTTGCGCACGCGCTCGATCATGTCGTCCTCGACGCAGCCCCCGGAGACCGACCCGACGACCAGCCCGTCGTCGCGCAGCGCGAGCAGTGCGCCGGGCGGCCGCGGCGCGGAGCCCCAGGTCTCGAGCACGGTCACGAGCCCGACGCGGTGCCCGGCCCGGGTCCACTCGAGCGCGCGCTCGAGCACTTCACGATCGACGCTGTCCATCCGCCGCCTTCCTTCCGTCAGTCCGCGCGCCCGAGCCGCGTGCCCAGGCGCGCCTCGAGGCGCTCGATGTCCTCGGGGGTGTCGAGGTCGACGCAGAAGTGGTCGTTGCCGGCCTCGTACCGTTCGACCAGCTCGGGGTGGCCGGCGACGAAGCCGCGCGCCCCCTCGTCGGGCCCCCGCGCCAGGATCGGCGCCCGCAATGATGCATCGAAGACCACCGGATTGCCACGATCGCCCCGATGGAAGGGGACGACGATCGCGCGCCCCGGCGAGCGCCGGACGAACGCGTCGGCGAGCGCGCGCAGGTCGGCGGGCTCGACCAGCGGCAAGTCGCCGAGCGCGATCATCACGGCATCGACGGTGTCGTCGATCGCGGCCAGCCCGGCGAGCACCGACGACTGCTGGCCGTCCTCCCAGCGCGCGTTGTGCACGAGCGTGGCGCCGCAGCCCTCGAGCAGCGCGCGGATGCGCTCAGGGCGGTGCCCGGTGACGACGACGATCGGCCCCGCGCCCGCGGCCCGCAAGGCGTCGAGCGCCCGGCGCAGCAGCGGGCGGCCGTCGATCGAGAGCCGCAGCTTGTCGATGCCGCGCATTCGGCGCGCCTCGCCCGCGGCGAGCAGCACGGCGCCGAACCGCAGGCTCACGGCGCGAGCGCGTGCGCGGCCGCGTACGCGGACGACCACGCCCACTGGAAGTTGTACCCGCCGAGCCAGCCGGTCACGTCGACCACCTCCCCGATGAAATGCAGACCGGGCACGCGCAGCGACTGCAGCGTGCGCGCATCGAGCTCCGCACACGATACGCCGCCGGCGGTGACCTCCGCCTTGCGCCAGCCCTCGGTGCCCGACGGCACGACGCGCCAGCGACGCAGCGACGCGACCAGCGCCTCGAGCTCGCGGTTGCCGATCTCGCCCGGGCGCGCGTGCGCCGGCACGCCCGGGTGCCCGGCGAGGAAGCGCTCGAGCCAGAGCTGCGCGAGCCGCCGCGGCAGCGCCTGCTGAAGCAGTGCCTGCAGCGTCGCGCGCACCTCGCGCTTGGCCTCGACCCACTCGCGCTGCAGCGGCCGGCCGGCGACGAGGTCGATCTCGATCGGGTCGCCCGGACGCCAGAACGTGGACACCTGGAGGATCGCCGGCCCGGACAGCCCGCGGTGCGTGAACAGCAGGTCTTCGGCGAAGGCCGGCGCGGCGGGGTCGGCCGGGGTGCGCGCGCCCACCGGCAGCGACACCCCGGCGAGACCCGCGAACGGCTGCCATCCGGCCGCGTCGAAGGTGAGCGGCACCAGCGCCGGGCGCGGCTCGACGATCGCGTGCCCGAACTGGCGCGCGATGCGATAGCCCAGGTCGCTCGCGCCGATCTTCGGCACCGAAAGGCCGCCGGTGGCAACCACCAGCGCGCGCGCGCGCACCGTCCCCTGGTCGGTGTCGATCGCGAAGCCGGGCCCGCCGTCGATGCCTTCGGCGCGCACCGCGCGCACCTGCGACGGGAACTGCCAGCGCACGCCGCCCGCGAGCGCCTCCTCGCGCAGCAGCTCGACGATGCGCTCGCTGGAGTCGTCGCAGAAGAGCTGTCCGCGGTGCTTCTCGTGGAAAGCGATGCCGCGGCCGCGCACGAGCTCGACGAAGCGCCTCGGCGGGTACGCGCGCAGCGCGTGACGGACGAAGCGCGGCACCGCGCACGCGTAGCGCTCGACCCGGTCGCCGTCGAGGTTCGTGAAGTTGCAGCGCCCGCCGCCGGAGATGCGGATCTTCTCGCCCGGCGTCGCGGCGTGGTCGACGACGAGCACGCGCGCGCCGCGCCGGCCCGCGACCCCGGCGCAGAACATGCCGGCGGCGCCGGCGCCGATCACGACCGCGTCGAGCACGCTCACCGCACGCCCTCGCCCCACGCGCGCAGGACGACGTCGCGCGCCGCGGCCAGCCCCTTGTAGCGGACCACCTCGTCGGACATCGAGCGCAGCGAGCGCACGAGCCGCTCGCGCCTCGCCGCGCTCGCGGCGACTTCGGCGAGCGGCGCGACGAGCACGCGGATCAGGAACAGGCTCGATCGCCACTCGGTCAGCGGCAGCGTCACCTGCCGCTCGCAGCGGAACCAGAGCTCGCTCACGTCGCGCGGCGCGGTGCGCCCGGGCGCGCCCTCGAGCGGCGGCCGCGCGAGGCGGTCGTCATCGGCGAGCGTCCAGACGTGGCGCACGAAGGGTCCCTTCTCGACCATCGCGCGCGCGAGCGCCGCGCTCGCCGCGCGCAGCGCGTCGCCGCCGGCCACCGGCGCGTGGATCGCGTGCAAGGGGCGGCCGAGCTTCTCGCGCGGCCGCCACCCCGACGGCAGCGCGACCGCGAGCGCGTGCGCGACGAGCTCGCCGTCGCGCTCGGTCATCAGCGCCAGATCTTCCTGGAGCGACACCGCGATCGCGGCGAGCACGCGGCGCGCGGGCTCGAGCGCGCACAGACGCTCCGCGAGCGGGCGCGACGCCGGCACGAGCGCACGCACCTCGCCCGCGCGCGGCACGACCTCGAGGCCGGCGTGGGGGAACGCGTACGTGGCGGCCCCCGCGCGCTCGTTCGCCGCGACGACGCCGGGGTGCGCGTGCGCGAGGCGCGCGAGCATCGCGTCGAACACGCCGGCGAGCGCGCCGGGTGCGCCCGGATCGAGCGCGCCGGTCGCGGCGGGACAGGTGCTCGACGCGTCGGTCGGCACTTCGGCCCGGCCCCGGGGGGCGGTGCCCGCCGGGTCGACGCCGCGCGCGACCAGTGCGAAGCCGTCGGGATCCGCGTCGAGCGCGGCGAGCTTGGCCGCCGCGTAACGGGGCCACGCGTCGTCGAGGCGCAGCAGGTCGGCGTCGGGACCCGGGGCCGGCCGGCGCAAGTCGGCGCGGACGACGAATTCGTCGGTCACGGGAAACGGGACGTCCGGGCGCGGCAGCACGCGCTCGCCGACGGGCGGCCAGTCCGGGCGGGAGAGGCCGGCGCGCGGGCGGGCGTCGGGCACGATCGGGGGGCGCCGCCCCTCAGGCGGCCAGGCGCAGCAGCAGCTCGGCCAGCGCGTCCGGCGAGACGACCATCGCGTCGTGGCCGCTCGCGATCGTCGTGTAGTGCCAGGTGGGGTCGCCGCGAAGGCGCTGGTACACCGGCGCCATCGACGGGAACGGGGGGTCGGTCACCTCGACGTAGCTGCGGCGAAGCCCGCGGCTCGCGCCGTTCTCGAAGCGGATCTCGCCGACGTACGTGCCCGCGGGCATCGGGCTCATGCGCTGGCGAACCCAATCGAGCTGCCGCGGATCGGTGATGCCGAAGAACTCCGGCGCAGGCGGCAGCAGCGCGACGCCCGCCCCGGCCCCGTCGATCGCGGCCAGGCGCGCGGCGCGGTCGGCCTCGGTGTTGTGGTCGGCCCAGCGCCAGCGCTGGCGGTCGTCGGGCGGGACGACCGCGTCCAGGAACACGTAGTGGGCGACGCGCCCGCGCAGGCGGTCGGCGACGCCGGAAAGCACGTTGCCGCCGTAGCTGTGGCCGACGAGCACGCAGCCGTCGAGCGCCTCCCACTCGATCAGCCTCACGATGTCGTCGACGTGGGTGGCGAGCGAGACCTGCGCCGAGAAGAGGTGGGCGCGGTCGGCGAGCCCGGTGAGCGAGGGCGCGAACACCCGGTGGCCCGCGCCGCCCAGGCGCTCGGCGACGCCCGCCCAGCACCAGCCGCCGTGCCACGCGCCGTGCACGAGGACGAAGGGCGGCTTGCCGGGGACCACGCCGGGCATCGCGGGCGGAACCGTGCCGCGGGTCAGATCGCCGACTCGCCGGTCTCGCCGGTGCGGATGCGGATCACTTCCTCGACGTTGGAGACGAAGATCTTGCCGTCTCCGATGCGCCCCGTGCGCGCCGCCTTGCAGATCGCGTCGATCGCGGACTCGACGCCCTTGTCGCCGACGATGACCTCGATCTTCACCTTGGGCAGGAAGTCGACGACGTACTCGGCGCCCCGGTACAGCTCGGTGTGCCCCTTCTGCCTGCCGAAGCCCTTGCACTCGGTGACGGTCAGCCCCGTCACCCCCACTTCGGCGAGGCTTTCCCGGACCTCGTCCAGCTTGAAGGGTTTGATGATGGCGGTGATGCGCTTCATGAAGTCTCCTGTGGGCACCTGCATGCAGGGGAACTGCGCCGCGCGGGCCTCTCGAAAGGGGCGCCCCGCGCTCCGGGACTCCGCGCAGCGCCACCCGGCGCCACGCGGTACAGTCTCGGTCCTGCGCGCGACGGCGCTCCGACGACAGGCTGCACCGCGACGATGGTGGGAAAAGATTCGGCCGATTATCGCACGCGTGTCGCCACCGATCTCGACACGATCGGGCGCGACACCTGGGACGGCCTCGTTCGCCGGTCGACGGGCGGGGCCCTGCCCGCCTTCCTGCGCCACGACTTCCTCGGCGCGCTCGCGCGCACCGGATGCGTCGGCCCCGGCACCGGCTGGCAGCCGCACACCCTATGCCTGTGGGACGGTCGGTCGCTCGCGGGCGCGGTGCCGCTGTACCTGAAGTCGCACTCGTACGGCGAGTACGTGTTCGACTGGGCGTGGGCCGACGCCTACCAGCGCCACGGGCTGCGCTACTACCCGAAGCTGCTCGCCGCGGTGCCGTTCACGCCGGTCGCCGGCCCGCGGCTGCTCGCGCGCGACGACGACGCGCGCCGTGCGCTCGCGCGGGCACTGGTCGCCCACGCCGGCGAGCGCAAGGTGTCGTCGCTGCACGTCCTGTACCCGTGCGAGCCCGACGCGCGCGCGCTCGCCGACGCCGGCACGATGATCCGGCGCGGCGTGCAGTTCCACTGGCGCAACGACGGCTACGCGGACTTCGAGCAGTTCCTCGCCGGGCTGGCGCAGCCCAAGCGCAAGAAGATCCGAGCCGAGCGCCGCAAGGTCGCGCAGGAGGGCGTCGCGGTGCGGCGCCTGCGCGGGCGCGAGATCGGCGAGGCGCACTGGCGCTTCTTCACGCGCTGCTACGAAGCCACCTACGCGGCGCACATGTCGACGCCGTACCTGAACGAGGCGTTCTTCCTTCGCATCGGCGAGGCGATGCCGGAACACCTGGTGATGGTGCTCGCCGAGCGCGCGGGCCGGCCGATCGCGGCGAGCCTGCTGGTGCGCGACGAAGACCGCCTGTACGGCCGCTACTGGGGCGCGCTCGAATCCGTGCCCTGCCTGCACTTCGAGGTCGCGTACTACCAGGCGATCGAGGAGGCGATCGAGCAGGGGATCGCGATCGTCGAGGGCGGCGCGCAGGGCGAGCACAAGATGGCGCGCGGCTTCCTGCCGGTGCCCACCTGCTCGGCGCACTGGCTCGCGCAGCCCGAGTTCGCGGACGCGGTCGACCGCTTCCTCGAGCGCGAGCAGCGGATGATCGGCGCGTACCTCGACGAGCTCGGCGAGCGCTCGCCGTTCAGAAGTGGGGCTTGTCCTTCGCCGCCTTGAAGCGTGCGATGCCGTCGACGATCTCGCGCGCGGCCTCCTCCGGGCCGGCCCAGCCGACCACCTTGACCCACTTGCCGGCTTCGAGATCCTTGTAGTGCTCGAAGAAGTGGCGGATCTGCTCGAGGCGCTCGGGGGCGATGTCCTCGGGCTTGCGCCAGTGCTTGTACCAGGGAAGGATCTTGTCGATCGGGACCGCGAGGAGCTTGGCGTCTCCACCCGCCTCGTCCTCCATCTTCAGCACGCCGAGCGGTCGGCAGCGCACGACCACGCCCGGCTGCAGCGGAAAGGGCGTGATCACGAGCACGTCGACCGGATCGCCGTCGTCGGAGATCGTGTGCGGCACGTACCCGTAGTTGCAGGGGTAGTGCATCGCGGTGCCGATGAAGCGGTCGACGAAGAGCGCGCCGGTGGCCTTGTCGACCTCGTACTTGATCGGATCGGCGTTCATCGGGATCTCGATGATCACGTTGACGTCGTTCGGGACGTCGCGGCCGGAGTCGACTCGATCGAGGTTCATGGCGGGGCCTGGTCGGTGCGGGGTGGTGGCGGATTCTAACCCTGATTGTGCAGTGCAGCAATGACGTCTGCCGACGGCGCGCGACGACGGCTCGTCTAGAATTTCGGCCATTGTCGCCGCCCCGTGCGGCCCCTGTCACCGCCCCTCATCCGGAACCGACGCCATGCCGACCGTCTCCCCCCGCCACCAGCTGTTCATCGACAACGCCCAGCAGGCCTGCGATGGCGGCGATTCGATCCCGGTGATCGATCCGTCGAACGGCGAGACCTTCGCGCAGATCGCGCGTGGCGGCGCGGCCGACGTCGAGCGCGCGGTGAAGGCGGCACGGCGGGCTTTCGACGGCGCCTGGGGACGCTCGACCGCCGTCGAGCGCGGCCGGCTGATGCGCCGCTGGGCCGACCTCGTCGACGCGCATCGCGAGGAGCTCGCGCTGCTCGAAGCGCGCGACACAGGCAAGCCGCTGAAGCAGGCGCGCGCCGACGCGACCGCGCTCGCGCGCTACTTCGAGTACTACGGCGGCGCCGCCGACAAGCTGCACGGGCAGACCATTCCTTACCAGAACGGCTACACGGTGCTGACCGTGCGCGAGCCTCACGGCGTCACCGGCCACATCATCCCGTGGAACTACCCGATGCAGATCTTCGGGCGCTCGATCGGCGCCGCGATCGCGGTGGGCAACGCCTGCGTGGTCAAGCCCGCCGAGGACGCGTGCCTGTCGCTGCTGAAGGTCGCCGAGCTCGCCGAACAGGCGGGCTTCCCCGCGGGCGCGCTGAACATCGTCACCGGCTTCGGTCCCGAGGCCGGGCAGGCGCTCGCCGAGCACCCCGGCATTGACCACATCTCGTTCACCGGCTCGCCCGAGACCGGCCGGCGCGTCGCGCAGGCGGCCGCGCAGCACCACTGCCCGGTCACGCTCGAGCTCGGCGGCAAGTCGCCCCAGATCGTGTTCGCCGACGCCGACCTCGACGCCGCGCTGCCGGTGCTCGTGAACGCGATCATCCAGAACTGCGGCCAGACGTGCTCCGCGGGCAGCCGCGTGCTGATCGAGCGCGGCGCGTTCGAGCGCGTGCTCGGGCTGCTGGCCGAGCGCTTCTCCGCGCTGCGCGCGGGGCCCGCGATGGACGACCTCGACCTCGGCCCGCTGGTGTCGGGCAAGCAGCACGCGCGGGTGCGCGAGTACCTGTCGCAGGCGCAGTCGGGCGGGCTGCAGATGGCCGCCCAGGGCGCGGTCGTTCCCGCGGCGCCCGCGGGCGGGTACTACCAGCCCCCGGTGCTGCTGGCGCGCGTGCCGGAAGCGCACCGTCTGTTCCAGGAGGAGATCTTCGGGCCGGTGCTGGTCGCCACCGCGTTCGACGACGAGGCGCACGCGCTCGCGCTCGCCAACGGCACGCCGTTCGGCCTCGTCGCCGGCGTCTGGACGCGCGACGGCGGCCGCCAGATGCGCCTGGCGCGCGGCATCCGCTCAGGGCAGGTCTTCATCAACAACTACGGCGCGGGAGGCGGCGTCGAGCTCCCCTTCGGCGGCTTCAAGCACAGCGGGTACGGGCGCGAGAAGGGCTTCGAGGCGCTGTACGGCTTCACCGCGCTGAAGACGATCGCGATCAAGCACGACTGAGGTCTGGGAGGCCGCCGCTCGGCGGGCACGCAACGCCCGGCGGGCACGCAACGCCCGGCGGGCGCGGAACGCCCGGCGGGCACGCAACGCTCGCCGCGGCCGGAAGCTCAGGCCGCGGAGGCCGCGCGCAGGCGCGCCGCGGCGCGGTAGTGCGTCGCCGCGCGCTCGGGCTTGCCGACCGCCTCCGAGAGCTCGGCCAGCGCGACGTGCGCCTCGACGCTCTCGCCGCCGGCGAGGCTGCGTTCGAAGAACTCCTCGGCCTTGCCCCAGAGCTCCTCGGACATGCACAGGCGGCCCAGCGCGAGAGAGAGGTCGGGGTCGTCGCCGTGGCGCATGCGCCAGCGCTCGGCCTGCTGCAGCCGCTCCCGGTTCGACACCTTGTCGAGCCCCGCGTACAGGCGCAGCAGCCGGGGCGAGAGCTCGGTCTCGAGCGACGTCTCGAGCAGTTTGCGCGCCAGCTCCTGCGCGCCCGACTCCGCCAGCGCGCCGGCCGCCGCCTCGACCACCTCGGGAAGCTCGCGCTCGCCGGCCTTCAGCTCGCCCCAGAGGCGGCGCAGCGCGGCGGCGTCGCCGACCTGGCGCGCGAACAGGCCGCGGCACGCCCGCACCTTCAGGCCGCGGATCGCGGTGGCGGGCAGCGCATCGCGCTTCTCGAGCTGGCGCAGCACCTGAAGCGCCCGCGACCAGTCCTCGGACTGCTCGTAGGCGCGCAGGGCGACCCGCAGCGAGTGGATGTGGCGCAGCCCGCGCCCGTGCAGGCGGTCGATCGCGGCCAGCGCCTTCGCGGTGGACTGCTCCTCGAGGGCGAGCTCGGCGCTGGTCATCAGCTCGGCCTGCGCGCTGCCGCGATCGGCCTGCGCCAGCGAGAGCCAGCGGTCGCGGCGCTCGAACTCGCGCATGCGATGCGCCGCGCGGGCCGCGATCAGCGCCGCCGGACCGGCGAGCTGCTCGTCGCCGCGCGCGGTCTGCGCGAGCCGCTCGGCGCGCCCGAAGCGCCCTTCGAAGAGCGCGAGCACGCTGTCGCGCAGCGCCACGCGGGCATCCTCGCGCGTGCGCCGCTGCTGGTATTCGCGAACGCGAGCCGGGAGGTCGAGCGCCTTGCCCAGGCCCAGCAGCAGCAGGTGCAGCACCAGGAACGCGGCCCCCAGCACCAGCACCGCGAGGTTCACCGACACGTCGACGCGATACGGCGGCCAGAGCACCGCGACGTTGCCGTGATTGAATCGCATCAGCAGCGCGAGCCCGACCGCGGCCGAGACGATCAGCAGGGTCCAGACCATCCAGCGCACGGCGCCTCCGGCCTCAGGGCTTGGCGTCGCGCGCGGAGCGCGCGGTACGGACCGCCGCGAGCGTGTCGCCCAGCGACGGCAGTTCGGCGGCGATGCGGCTGCCCTGCAGCTGCCGGAGCGACGCCGACGCGTTCGCGACCGCCTTGCTCTGGCGGTCGTAGTAGGTGCCGAGCCACTGCAGCGAGCGCTCGACGTCGGCGCGGAACATCGGCTCGGAGCGCGCCAGCAGCGACAGCCGCGCCGACAGCAGCGCCAGGCGCAGGTTCTCGCGCACGAAGTACTGCTGGTCGGGTGCGAGCAGCAGCGCGTCGGACGCATCGACCCGGTTCACGCGGAAGAGCTGGCCGATCTCGCCGAGCAGGGCGTCCCAGCCCTTGCGGCCGGTGGACGCCAGCCCCTGCAGCGAGAACGGGCCGGACTTCTGTTCGGGTGCCGGCGGCTCGACGCGCGCCGCAGGCTGCGCCGACAGGCTCGCGGCCAGCGGGAGCTGGTCGAGCCCCGCCGCGACCGAGTCGAGCCTCAGCGCCAGGCCGACGACGTCGACGTTGGGCACCGCCTTGAGGCGGTCGATGTCGCGCGCGATCAGGCGCCGCAGTCCGAGCGCCTCGGGCTGGTTGATCCGCTTCAGGCGCCCGTCGGCGTCCTGCAGCGCGACCAGCGCGCCCTGGACGTTGCCGCTGACGAGCAGCTGCTGCGACGCGATCGCGACCGCGTTCTCGACGTCGGCGAGCACCGAACCGATGCTGTCCTGCGCGATGTCGCGGTACATCTTCTCGAGCTGCGCCTGCTGGCCGAGCGCTTCGGTCAGCTTGCTCTCGAGCACCGCCGAGCGCGCCTGCAACTCGCGCACGACGTCCTGGGACTGCTTCACGGCCGCTTCGAGCTGCGCGACGCGCAGGTCGCTCGCCTGCAGCCGCCGCGCCGCCTCGCGGCCCGTGCCCTCGGCACGCTGCAATAACCACCGAGCGATCGCGATCGCGACGACGGCCAGCGCGAGGCCCGCGACCGCGAGGGGATTGCCGGCGCGCGCGGCCGCCGGCCCGGGCGGCGGCGCGGCCCGGGCGCCGTCGTCGCGCGAAGGCGCCGGCGCGCCCCCCGGGGCGTCGGATTCCTTCAGCGGGGCGGGAACGACTTCTGACACGCGCGGCTCGATCGTGGCGTCACGCCGATTCTATCGCGTCGACCAGTGGCCGCTCGCCCGGCTCGATCACCCGCGCGCGCCGCCAGCCGCGCGCCGCGAGTGCATCGGCCTGGCGCGGGTGCACGGCCAGCGCCGGTTGCCCGCGCGCCCACGCCCCCAGCCCGCGTGCGGCGAGCAGGTCGTCGGCCGCCGCGATGCCGTCGCCGCTGCTGAACACGAACACCACCGGCGCGGCCTCGCGCGACCAGGCCTCGAGCGCCGCGAGGGCTTCCGGCGACGGGTCGCGGGGCTCGGCGCGATAGATCGTGCGCACCTCCACCCGGGCGCCGGCCGCGCGCAATCCCTCGATCCAGTCGTCACGCCCCTTCTCGCCGCGCGCCACCAGGATTCGCAGCCCCGCGGGGCGCGCGAACGCGGGCTCGCGCATCAGCGCGGCGGCGTCGTACGGAGGCGCGGCCGGGCTCGCGACACGCACCGCCGGCGGACTCAGGCCGTGTTCCGAGAGGGCCTGCACGCTGCCCGGACCGATCACGGCGATGCCGACCGCCGCCGGCCAGGGCGCGTCGCGCTCGCCGAGCGCGGCTTCGACGGCGCCCGGGCTGACGAAGACGACCCAGTCGAAGGCTTCGAGACCGGCGAGCGGCGCGGTCTCGCCGGGGCAGCCGAGCGCGACCAGGCGGCGGGCCGACAGCACGAGCGCGTCGTGCCCGCGCGCGGCGAGCCGCTCGGCGATGCGCTCGACGCGCGGGGCGGGCTGCGTGAGCGCGACCCGCGTCACTGCGTCTGCAGATAGACCTGTGCGCCCTGGTCGAGCAGCGCCTGCGCCACCTGAACCCCCAGGCGCTCGGCGTCGTCGAAGCTCGCGGTCGGGCTCGCGGCGCGGGCCTCGAGCAGGTTCGCGCCGTCGAGGCTCGCGACGCACGCGCGCAGCTCCAGCCCCGAGGGCTCGCCCGCCACGCAGTACGCGGCCAATGGCACCCGGCAGCTTCCACCCAGGATGCGCGACACCGCGCGTTCCGCGCTCACCTGCAGCCAGGTGTCGCGGTGCGCGAGCGGCTCGAGCCAGCGCAGCATTTCCGGGCGGCCGGCGCGCACCTCGATGCCGAGCGCGCCCTGCCCCGCCGCCGGCAGGCTGACCGTGGCGGGCAGCAGCGCGCGGATGCGCTGTGGCAGTTCGAGCCGCTTCAGGCCGGCGGCCGCGAGCACGATCGCGTCGTATTCGCCGCGGTCGAGCTTGGCCAGCCGGGTGTCGAGGTTGCCGCGCAGCGGCCGCACCTCGATGCCCGGATAGCGGCGCTTGAGCTGCGCCGCGCGCCGCAGGCTCGAGGTGCCGAGCACCGCGCCGGCCGGCAGTTCGTCGAGCGAGCCGTAGCGGTTGGAGACGAAGGCGTCGCGCGGGTCCTCGCGGCGCATCACCGCGGCGAGCGTGAACGCCTCCGGCAGCTGCATCGGGACGTCTTTCAGCGAGTGCACGGCGAGGTCGGCCCGCCCGTCGAGGATCGCGACCTCGAGCTCCTTGGTGAACAGGCCCTTGCCGCCGATCTCGTTGAGCGCGCGGTCCAGGACGCGGTCGCCCTCGGTGGTCATGCCGAGGATCTCGACCTCGCACGCGGGATAGAGTTCGCGCAGGCGCGCCTGCACGTGCCGCGCCTGCCACATGGCGAGGCGGCTCTCGCGCGACGCGATGACCAGGCGGCGGGGGGCTTCGGCGGCGGCGCTCACGAAACGAGATTCTTCACGGTCGACCATTGCCGCCGGCTGACCGGAAGCCGCTCGGGGACGTCGCGCAGCACGACCTGCCAGTAGGGATCGCCGGCGTCGTCCTCGCCGGTGGGCGTGACGCGCTCGAAGCCGCCGATGGACGGCCGCGCGACCAGCGCGTTGCGGTGGATGCGCACGAAGCGGTCGGAGAACTCGTCTTCCAGCGAGGTCAGGGACTCCTCGATCAGGTACTCGCGCTCCCGGGTGCGCACGGTGATGTACTTGAGCTCGGCCTTCAGGTAGATGACCTGCTCGAGCGGCACCAGGATCACGCGCCCGCGCTCGTGCACCGAAAGGTGGCGCCGGCGGGTGTTCGTGGCCTTGGCCAGCTGCTCGATCGCCTGGATCTGGTCCGACGGCAGGCGTGTGACCGCCCGCCGCAGTGCCTCGAGCAGCCGCTGCGCGCGCACCGGCTTGAGCAGGTAGTCGATCGCCCGGACCTCGAACGCCTCGACCGCGAACTCCTCGAAGGCGGTCACGAAGATGACCAGCGGCATCGGACGGGGCGTCTCGCTCGAGGCGGCGCGCGCGGACATGTGCCGGGCGAGCTCGATGCCGGTCATGCCGGGCATCTGGACGTCGAGCAGCACGATCTGGGGCTGGCTGGCCTCGATCTGCGACAGCGCTTCCGGCGCATTGGCCGCCTCGCCGACGATACGGTGCGGGAACTCGGGCGCCAGGTCCGCGAGGAGCTCGCGAAGACGCGAGCGTGCGACCGGCTCGTCGTCAACGATAAGGATTGAAATGGCGTCGGACATCGCGGCGTCGCCTTTCCTTTCGATAGGGGATCTCGAGCACCAGCGTGTACTGGCCGCCCTCTTCGGTCGTCTTCAACTCTGCTTCCATATCGTACAGCAGCATCAGCCGCTCCCTCACGTTCGAGAGCGCCATCTGGTTGCCCGGACGCGTCGGCTGTTGTTCGGAAGTCGGATTCACGATCTCCACCCGCACGCGATCGGCGGGCCGGGTGATCCGGATCATGATCTCGCCCGGCTCGGTGCGCGGCTCGATGCCGTGGTGAACCGCGTTCTCCACCAGCGGCTGCAGCAGCAGCGACGGCAGCAGCGCGTCGCCGGGCATCTCGTCGAGCTCCAGGCGGGTGGTCAGGCGCTCGCCCAGGCGCAGCTGCTCGATGGCGAGGTACTGCTGGCAGACGATGATCTCGTCGTCGAGCGGCACCAGCTCGCGCGTGTCCTTCATGAAGACGCGGAACAGATCCGACAGGTTCTCCAGCGTGTGCTCGGCCAGGCGCGGATTGCCGCGCATCAGTCCGAGCACGGTGTTCAGGCTGTTGAACAGGAAGTGGGGGCGGATCCTGGCCTGCAGCGCCTGCAGCCTCGCCTCCGACAGCGACGGCGAGAACGACAGCGCCCGCAGCCGGAAGAATTCGATCGTCAGCCACGCGAGGGCGAGTGCCGCCGCGGCGCGAACGAGGAGCCAGAGCGCGAACGATCCCGCGGGCGCGGCCGGCAGGATCGAGTGCCCGACCACCCCGCAGGCAAAGACCGAGACGACCACGGGCAGCGCCAGGCCGATCGCCCACTGCTGCTGGATCTTCAACCCGTTCACGCGCCGGCGCACCGCGCACACCAGCGCCATCGACAGCAGCAGGGCCGGCTCGAGCAGCGCCGCGACCTCGAGCAGACGGGCGAGCGGCTCGCCGTCGGCGGCGCCCAGCCCGAGCGCGAGCAGCAGACCGGCGACGTTGAACGCGACGACGATCCGCAGCGCGATGCCGAGGTTGCAGCAGTCCGGGAGGATCGGGGCCTTGGCGCCGTCGCTGACGCGCCGGGCCTTGGCCTGCGCGGCGGCCGCGGCGGCGGCACTGCCGGACGAGGCGCCGGGCGCGGTGCCCGGAGCGTCGCTCGCGGATGTCGGCTGGGAATCGCTCATCGGCTGTGCCGGGGGCGCACGCGCCCGGCGGAAGCGATCGGCTTCCGTCTGCGGGCCCGGCGGGGCCGGCGCTTGTCCTTATAATTCAGGTAATTATGACAGATCAATTCTCGAAGAAGTCCGAGGCGTGGTCGGCACGCTTCGCCGAGCCTGTCTCGGAACTCGTCAAGCGCTACACCGCGTCCGTGTCGTTCGACCAGCGTCTGGCGCTGTTCGACATCGAGGGCTCGCTCGCGCACGCCGACATGCTCCACGCCTGCGGGATCCTCTCCGAGGCGGACCTCCACGCGATCGGCAACGGCATGGCGCGCATCCGCGCCGAGATCGACGACGGGCGCTTTCGCTGGTCGCTCGACCTCGAGGACGTCCACCTCAACATCGAGAAGCGCCTGACCGACCTCGCCGGCGACGCCGGCAAGCGGCTGCACACCGCGCGCTCGCGCAACGACCAGGTCGCCACCGACGTCCGCCTGTGGCTGCGCGCCACGATCGACACCGTCGTGGGGCTGCTCGCCTCGCTGCAGCGGGCGCTGGTCGACCTCGCCGACCGGCACGCGGACACGATCATGCCGGGGTTCACGCACCTGCAGGTCGCGCAGCCGGTGGTCTTCGGCCACCACCTGATGGCCTACGTGGAGATGTTCGCGCGCGACGCCGAGCGCATGGCCGACTGCCGCCGGCGCGTGAACCGCCTGCCGCTGGGCGCCGCGGCGCTCGCCGGAACGAGCTTCCCCATCGACCGGGAGCGCGTCGCGCGCACGCTCGGCTTCGACGGCGTCTGCGAGAACTCGCTCGACGCCGTCTCCGACCGCGACTTCGCGATCGAGTTCTGTGCCGCCGCGAGCCTCGTCATGACGCACGTCTCGCGCCTGTCGGAGGAGCTCGTTCTCTGGTCGTCGCCACGGGTGGGCTTCGTCGAGCTCGCCGACCGCTACTGCACCGGCTCGTCGATCATGCCGCAGAAGAAGAACCCCGACGTCCCCGAGCTCGCGCGCGGCAAGACCGGCCGCGTCACCGGCCACCTGGTGGCCCTGCTCACGCTGATGAAGGGCCAGCCGCTCGCCTACAACAAGGACAACCAGGAAGACAAGGAGCCGCTCTTCGACACCGCGGACACCCTGATCGAGACGCTGCGGATCTTCGCCGACATGGCGAGCGGCATCCGCGTGAACGCGGCGCGCATGCGCCAGGCGGCGGCCGAAGGGTTCTCCACCGCGACCGACCTCGCCGACTACCTCGTTCGCAAGGGGCTGCCGTTCCGGGACGCGCACGAGGCGGTCGCGCACGCGGTGCGCGTGGCCGCCGAGCGCGGCGTCGACCTCTCCGACCTCGGCGTCGAGGAGCTGCGCAAGTTCTCGCCGCTGGTGGGCGACGACGTCCTCGCCTGCCTGACGCTCGAAGGCTCGGTCGCCGCGCGCGACCACGTCGGCGGCACCGCCCCGGCGCAGGTGCGCGCCGCGATCGCCCGGGCCCGCGAACGCCTGGCCTGACGATCGGCCGGCGAGCCCCGCGCGGCGGGCCCGGCGGGGGCGGCCCGCCCGGCGTTCCCCGCGCGCCCGGTGCCCGCCATTGCGGACCGCGGGATCGCATTCCCCGCGTCATCCGGCGAAACCCCGATGCGCCGGCACGCCGCGTTCATTACAATGCGGCGCAGCACGGCGGGTGCGCCCGGTGCGTCACTCCCCGCTTTCCATCCCTTTCCAGGAGATTCCATGGAACGCCGCTCATTCCTCAACAAGGCGACGGTGGGCGCCACCGCCGGTGCGATCGTCGGCGCGCCGGCCATCGTTCGGGCGCAGCCCGCGATCCGCTGGCGCCTGGCGTCGAGCTTCCCGAAGAGCCTGGACACGCTGTTCGGCACCGTCGAGCACGTGGTGCAGCGTGTCGGCCAGATCACGGGCGGCAAGTTCCAGATCAGCGTCCACGCCGCGGGCGAGATCGTGCCGCCGCTGCAGGTGCTCGACGCCGCGCAGGCGGGCACGATCGAGCTCGCCCATACGGCGCTCTACTACTTCTTCGGCAAGGAGCCGAGCTGGTCGCTCGCGTGCGCGATCCCGTTCGGCCTGAACTGCCGGCAGTACAACTCCTGGTGGCACTACGGCGGCGGGGGCAAGCTGTTCAACGAGTTCGCCAACAAGGCGGCGGGCGTCCAGGCGTTCCTGTGCGGCAACACCGGCGCGCAGATGGGCGGCTTCTTCCGCAAGGAGATCAACACCGTCGAGGACCTGAAGGGCCTGAAGTTCCGCATCGCCGGCATGGCCGGGCAGATGCTCGCCAAGCTCGGCGTCGTGCCCCAGCAGCTCCCGGCCGGCGACATCTACTCGTCGCTGGAGAAGGGTGCGATCGATGCGGCCGAGTGGACGGTCCCGTACGACGACGAGAAGCTCGGCCTGCACAAGGTCGCGAAGTACTACTACTACCCCGGGTTCTGGGAAGGCGGCCCCGCGCTTCACGTGATCGGGAGCCAGAAGGCGCTCGCGACGCTGCCGCCCGAGTACCGCGCGGCGCTCGAGGTCGCGTGCGAGGAAGGCAACGCGCTGATGATGGCGAAGTACGACTTCCTCAACCCGCCCGCGCTGAAGAAGATGATCGGCGCCGGTGCCGTGCTCAAGGCGTTCCCGCGCCCGGTGATGGAGGCGGCCTACAAGGCGGCGCAGGAGGTCTACGCGGAGACGTCGGCCAAGAGCGCCGACTTCAAGAAGCTGTCCGACCACTACTTCGCGTACCAGCGCGAGCTCGTGCCCTGGTTCCGCGTCAACGAGAACACGTTCGACGACTTCATGGCGACGATCCGCCGCTGAAGCGGCGGCAGGCGTCGCTCGCCGGCGCACGAGGAAAGGCCCCGCGCTCGCGGGGCCTTTTCGTTGGAGGACAGCCCGGCCGCGGACGCGCCAGACCGGGGCGACGTCAGCCGACCAGCACCCGCGCGTCGCGCAGCTCGGCGATGCGCTCGTCGGTCATTCCCATGAACTCGCGCATCACCTGCACCGTGTGCTCGCCGAGCTTGGGCGCCGGCGTGCGCACCGAACCCGGCGTGCGCGACAGCCGGATCGGCACGCCGACGATCGTGACCTCGCCCGCGCGCGGGTGCTCCATGCGCACCAGCGAGCCGCGCGCCTTCACCTGCGGGTGCTCGACGAGCTGGCCGATGTCGTTGATCGCGCCCATCGGGATGCCCGCGTCCAGCAGCAGCGTCTCCCACTGCTCGTAGGTGCGCGTGAGCATGATGTTCTGCACCGCCTCGACCAGCGACGGCGCGTGGCGGATGCGGTCGCGGTTCGTCTTGAAGCGCGGGTCGTCGGCGAGCTCGGGGTGCCCCACCGCCGGACAGAAGATCTTCCACAGCTTCTCACTGCCCACCGCGAGCGCGATGTCCTTGGACTTCGTGCGGAACGTCTGGTAGGGCAGCAGCGCCGCGTACGCGGTGCCCATCGGCCGCGGCAGCACGCCGTCGGCGAGGTAGTTGCCGATCATCACGCCGAGCAGCGACATCTGCCCTTCCATCATGGAGACGTCGATCGACTGGCCTTCGCCGGTCTTCTCCTTCACGCGCAGCGCGAGCAGGATGCCCATCGTCGCGTTCATGCCCGCGGTGAGGTCGGCGATCGAAACGCCGCAGCGCACCCCCGAGCCGCCGGGCTCGCCGGTGACGCTGATCATTCCGCTCTCGGCCTGCAGGATCAGGTCGAGCGCGGGGCGGTCGCGGTACGGCCCGTCCTGGCCGAATCCGGACACCGAGCAGTAGATGATCCCGGGGTTGTGGCGGCGCGCGGCGTCGTAGTCGATGCCCAGCTTGGCGAGCGTGCCGACGCGGTAGTTCTCGAGCACGACGTCGGCCTTCTTGACCATCTCGAAGAAGAGCTCGCGGCCGGCCGCCGTGGACAGGTCGATCCCGACGCCCTGCTTGTTGCGGTGCAGGCTGACGAAGTACGACGTGTCGTCCTCGGTCAGCGGAACGCCCCAGGCGCGCGCGATGTCGCCGGTGGGCGGCTCGATCTTGATGACGCGCGCGCCGAAGTCGCCGAGCATCGTCGAGCAGAACGGGCCGGCGAGCGCGTGGCTCAGGTCCAGCACGGTGATCCCTTCGAGGGGTGTCTTCATGTCGTCTCGTCTCCTGGTGGTGCGGGGTCGGGACCGCCCCGCGCTCGCGCCGGCCCGCGTGCCGGGCACTCGGTCGCGTCGCGCCGGGGGCGTCCCCGCCCGCGTGCTACTTCTTCGTCGCCTCTTCGCGCATCTGGCGCTCGAGCATCTTGGCCGGGTCGTCGTCGTCCTCGGCCGCCTTGCCCGCATCGGGCGCCGCGCCCTTGCCCTCGCCGGCCGCGGCCGGGGGCTCGGCCGAAGGCTTCTCGTCGATCGTCTGCACCTCGATCTTCACCTTGTCGAGGTCGACGGCCTGCTCCTTGTCCAGCCACATCGTCACCATGCCCGGCCAGAAGATCAGCACCGCCACCAGCATCAGCTGCAGCAGCACCCACGGGATCGAGCCGAGATAGATGTCGGAGCTCCTGACCTCCTTGGGCGCGATGCCGCGCAGGTAGAACAGCGCGAAGCCGAACGGCGGGTGCATGAACGAGGTCTGCATGTTCACGCACAGCAGCACGCCGAACCAGACCAGGTCGATGCCCAGCTTGTTCGCCACCGGCACGAGCAGAGGGATGATGATGAACGCGATCTCGAAGAAGTCGAGGAAGAACGCGAGGAAGAACACGAACAGGTTCACGACGACCAGGAAGCCCACCTGCGTGCCGCCGGTCATCGACATCAGCATGCGCTCGATCCAGACCGACCCGTCGACGCCCTGGAAGACCAGCGAGAACACGGTCGAGCCGATCAGGATGAAGATCACCATCGCGGTGATGCGCGCCGTGGACTCCATGCCCTGGCGCACCAGCGGCCACGTGAGCCGCCTGTGCATCGCCGCCAGGCCCATCGCACCGACGGCGCCCATCGCGCCCGCCTCGGTCGGCGTGGCCAGGCCCAGGAAGATCGTGCCGAGCACGACGAAGATCAGCACGACCGACGGCACCATCCCCCACAGCACCTTGCGCCACAGCGCCCAGCCCGACAGCGTGCGCGCCTCGGGCGGCAGCGGCGGCATGTGCTGCGGCCGCAGGAAGGACAGCACCGCGATGTACAGGATGAAGATCAGCGTCTGCGCGATCGACGGGCCGATCGCGCCCACGTACATGTCGCCGACCGACTTGCCGAGCTGGTCGGCCAGCACGACCAGCACGAGCGAAGGCGGGATGACCTGCGTGATCGTGCCGGACGCGGCGATCACGCCGGTGGCCAGGCGCATGTTGTAGCCGTAGCGCATCATGATCGGCAGCGAGATCACGCCCATCGCGATCACCGACGCGGCGACCGTCCCGGTGATCGCGCCCAGGATCGCGCCGACGACGATCACCGCGTACGCGAGCCCGCCGGGCACCGAGCCGAAGAGCTGGCCGGTGCCCTCGAGCAGGTCCTCGGCGAGGCCGCAGCGCTCGAGGATCGCGCCCATGAACGTGAAGAACGGGATCGCGAGCAGCAGCTCGTTGGACAGGATGCCGAAGATGCGCAGCGGCAGGTTCGCCAAGTACTGCGGCGGGAAGAAGCCGAGCTCGATCGAAACGAGGCCGGCGACCAGGCCGAGGGCGGCGAGCGAGAACGCCACCGGGAACCCGATCAGCATCACCACCACCAGGCTCCCGAACATGAGCGGGGCCATGTTCTGCATCGTGATCATCGTGGCGTGTTCCCGAGGTGTCCGGCGCGGCGCGCTACTGGAGCGGGCGCTCGTAGTGGGTGTCCATCTCGTGGACGCCCGCCAGGAAACCCACGCGCTTGATGATCTCCGAGACACCCTGCAGCGAGAGCAGCGCGAAGCCCAGCGGCACCGTCAGCTTGACCGGCCAGCGAATCAGCCCGCCGGCATTGCTCGACATCTCGCCGCGGACGAACGCGTCGAGGAACCAGGGCCACGACATCCACGTGACGAGCAGCGTCGCCGGCATCATGAAGAAGATCAGCCCGAGCAGGTCGATCAGCGCCTTGCGCGTGCCCGACAGCCGCCCGTAGACGATGTCGATGCGCACGTGCTCGTTGACCTTCAGCACGTAGGACGCGCCCAGCATCACGGTCACGGCGAACAGGTACCACTGCAGTTCGAGCCACGCATTCGAACTCGTGTCGAGCGCGTAGCGGATGGCGGCATTGCCGGCCGACACCAGGCAAGAGACGAAAACGGCCCAGACCGAGAGCCAGCCGATCGTCTCGTTGAGCCTGTCGATGCCCCGGGCCAGGGCGAGCAGCGGTTTCATCCGAAGGGCGCGCACGCCGGGCGCGCGGCGCGACGTCGATGTCGTAAACGGGCGATTTTATCGGGAAAAGGCGTGCGCGGTCCTCCGGGCCTGCCCGCCGACGCTATCGCCTGCGCGGCGGGGCCACGTCGGTGCACACGCCTTCGTAGACCTCCGCCGTCATCCCGATCGACTCGCCCAGTGTCGGATGAGGGTGGATCGTGCGGCCGATGTCGACCGCGTCGGCGCCCATCTCGATCGCGAGCGCCACCTCCCCGATCATGTCGCCCGCGTGGGTGCCGACGATCGCGCCGCCGACGACGCGGTGCGTCTCGTCGTCGAACAGCAGCTTGGTGAAGCCCTCGTCGCGGCCGTTGGCGATCGCGCGGCCCGACGCGTTCCAGTTGAACACCGCCTTCGTGACCTTGACGCCCTGGGCCTTCGCGTCGTCCTCGGTGACGCCGACCCACGCGATCTCGGGGTCGGTGTACGCGACCGACGGGATCACGCGCGCGTCGAAGTGGCTCTTGTGCCCGGCCGCGGCCTCGGCCGCGACGTGGCCTTCGTGCACCGCCTTGTGGGCGAGCATCGGCTGGCCGACGAGGTCGCCGATCGCGAACACGTGCGGCGCGCTCGTTCGCATCTGCGAGTCGACCGGGATGAAGCCGCGCTCGGTCACCGCGACGCCGGCGCGCTCGGCGCCGAGCTTGCCGCCGTTCGGGCTGCGCCCGACCGCCGACAGCACGAGGTCGTAGCGCTGCGGGCCCTCGGGCGCGTTCTCGCCCTCGAACCAGACGTCGATGCCGTCGGGCGTCGCCTGCGCCCTGACGGTCTTCGTCTTCGTCATCACGCGGTCGAAGCGCTTCGCGTTGAACTTCTGCCAGACGCGCACGAGGTCGCGGTCCGCGCCCGGCATCAGGCCGTCGAGCATCTCGACGACGTCAAGGCGCGCGCCCAGCGTCGAGTAGACGGTGCCCATCTCGAGCCCGATGATGCCGCCGCCGATCACGAGCATGCGATTCGGGATCGACGCGAGCGCGAGCGCGCCGGTGGAGTCGACGACGCGCGGGTCGTCGGGCAGGAACGGCAGCCGCACCGCCTGGCTGCCGGCGGCGACGATCGCCTGCTCGAAGCGCACGACCTTCCTGCCGCCGGTGCGCGCCTGGCCGTCGCCCTCGGTGAGCTCGACCTCGACGTGGTGCGCGTCGAGGAAGGTGCCGACGCCGCGCACGATGCGAACCTTGCGCGCCTTCGCCATCGCCGCCAGCCCGCCGGTGAGCTTGCCGACGACCTTCGACTTCCAGTCGCGCAGCTTGCCGAGGTCGATCGCGGGCTCGCCGAACGAGATGCCGTGCGCGGCGAACGCGCGCGCCTCGTCGACGACGGCCGCCGCGTGCAGCAGCGCCTTCGACGGTATGCACCCGACGTTCAGGCACACGCCGCCCAGCGTCGCGTAGCGCTCGACGATCACCGTGTCCATGCCGAGGTCGGCCGCGCGGAACGCCGCGGAATAGCCGCCGGGCCCGCCGCCGAGCACGAGCATCGCGCAGCGCTCGTCGACCGGGCCGGCGTAGGCGGGCGCGGGCGCCGGGCCCGCGGGGGCGGCGTACGCCGCGGGGGCGGGGGCGGCGTACGCCGCGGGGGCGGGGGCGGCGTACGCCGCGGGCGCGGAGGCCGCGACGCCCGACGCCGTCACGGCCGCGTCGACGCGCAACGTCAGCACCACGCTGCCCTCGGACACCTTGTCGCCGATGTTCACGCGCATCGACTCGACCACGCCGGCGGCCGAGCTCGGGATCTCCATCGACGCCTTGTCGGACTCCACCGTGATCAGCGACTGCTCGGCCGCGATGCGCTCGCCCGGCCTGACCAGCACCTCGATGATCTCGACGTCCTTGAAGTCGCCGATGTCGGGCACCCTCACTTCGATCGTGTCGCTCATGCCTGCGCCCCTTCCGCGAATCCGAAGACCCGGTACGGGCCGCTCGAACTCTTGTCGAACTCGATTCCCGCCTTCACGCCGACCTCGGCGATCGCCTCGGCCGAGCGCAGCCGGTCGTACGACGCGTACATCGCGCCGAGTGCGAAGTTGCGTCCCGACCCGATGCCCCAGAAGCGCTCGAACACGAACACCTCGCGGTACGAGTACACCCCGTAGATGCCGCTCGGATTGGCGATCAGCGCCGTGATCTGCGACGACTCGTAAGGGTCGCCGTCCTCTTCCTTCGGGTTCAGGAAGAACTTCTCCTTGAGCTGCGCGTGCGCCTTCAGGAAGGTCTCGAAGACCTCCTCGCGCGAGTTCAGCTTCACGTCCTCCATCGACGTGAGCAGCTTGCGCACCACCGCGAAGTGCGCGGTGCTGCCGGCCAGCCCGATGTAAGACTCGCCCACGCGGATGATCTTCTCGTTGGCCTCGTACGAGCCGGGCAGCCGCGTGTCGCCGAACGTGACCAGCGAGTCCGACGCGATCGCGATGTGCCCGGCCTTCCTGACGACGACGATCGTGGTCATCGCGCGCCTACAGGATCGCGCGCCGGAAGTCGGCGAGCAGCTGCGCGACGAACGCGTTGAAGCGCGCCGCGGCCGCGCCGTCGATGACCCGGTGGTCGTACGACAGCGACATCGGCAGCATCAGGCGCGGCTGGAACTGCTTGCCGTCCCACACCGGCTTCGTCGTCGAGCGGCTCACGCCGAGGATCGCGACCTCGGGCGCGTTGATGATCGGCGAGAAGCCGGTGCCGCCGATGCCGCCCAGGCTCGAGATCGAGAAAGTTCCGCCCTGGATGTCCGAAGGCGAGAGCTTGCCGTCGCGCGCCTTGGCCGCGAGCTCCGCGGTCTCGCGCGCGAGCTGCACCACGCCCTTGCGGTCTGCGTCGCGGATCACGGGCACCACCAGCCCGTTGGGCGTGTCGGCCGCGAAGCCGATGTGCCAGTAGCGCTTGTAGACGAGCGCGTCGCCTTCCAGCGACGCGTTGAACTCGGGGAACTTCTGCAGCGCCGCGACGCAGGCCTTGATGAGGAACGCGAGCATCGTGAGCTTCACGCCGCTCTTCTCGATCTCGCGGTTCAGCTGCACCCGCAGCGCCTCGAGCTCGGTGATGTCCGCGTCGTCGTGGTTCGTGACGTGCGGGATCATCACCCAGTTGCGGTGCAGGTTCGCGCCCGAGAGCTTCCTGATGCGCGACAGCGGCTTGGACTCGATCGGCCCGAATTTCGCGAAGTCGACCTTCGGCCAGGGGATCAGGCCCAGCGCCGCACCGGCGTCGGCCCCGCCGGTGGCGGGCGGTCCGCCCGCGGGCGCGGCGATCGCCTGCGCGACCGCGCTCTTCACGTACCCGCGCACGTCGTCCTGCGTGATGCGCAGCTTCGGGCCGGTGCCGCGCACGCGCACGAGATCGACGCCGAGCTCGCGCGCGAACTTGCGCACCGACGGCGACGCGTGCGGCTTGACGACGTTGACCTCGTCGGACGCGAGCGCGGGTACCGGCGGCACGTGGCGCGCCGCGGTGGCCGCCCCGGCGGCAGACGTCGCGACGGACGCCGACGCGGCCGGCGCCGCGGGCACGGGCGGCGGCCGGGCGCCGCCGCGGCGGGCATCGGCGCGTCCGCGGGCTGCGGCGGCGCAGCGTCCACGGCGGCCGGCGCGCCGGCACTCGCGCCCGGCGCCGCGTCCTGCGCCTGCGCCAGCGGCGCGAGCAGCAGCACCAGCGTTCCTTCCGAGACCTTGTCGCCGAGCTTGACCCGCATCTCGCTGACGACGCCCGCCGCCGAGCTCGGGATCTCCATCGACGCCTTGTCGGACTCCACCGTGATCAGCGACTGCTCGGCGCGGATCGTGTCGCCCGGCTTGACGAGCACCTCGATCACCTCGACGGTGTCGAAATCGCCGATGTCGGGCACCTTCACTTCGACCAGCTGGCTCATGGGCATGCCTCAGGCGTGATGCGGGTTGGCCTTGTCGGGACGGATCCCGTACTTCTTGAGGGCCTTGGCCACCGTCTTCGTCGGCACCGCGCCCTCGTCGGCCAATGCCTTGAGCGCGGCGAGCACGACGAAGTGCCGGTTGACCTCGAAGTGCTCGCGCAGCTTCGAGCGGAAGTCCGAGCGCCCGAAGCCGTCGGTGCCGAGCACGCGGTAGTCGCGCCCCTTCGGCAGGTAAGAGCGGATCTGGTCCGCGTAGATCTTCATGTAGTCGGTGGACGCGATCACCGGCCCCGCGTGCGGCGCGAGCTGCGCCGCGACGTACGGCACGCGCGGCGCCTCGGTCGGGTGCAGCAGGTTCCAGCGCTCGCACTCCATGCCGTCGCGGCGCAGCTCGGTGAAGCTGGTCACGCTCCAGACGTCGGCGCCCACGTTCCAGTCCTTCTCCAGCAGCTCTGCCGCCGCCAGCACCTCGCGCAGGATCGTTCCCGAGCCGAGCAGCTGCACGCGCGTCGTGTGCGGCTCGCCGGCCTGCAGCCGGTAGATCCCGCGCACGATGCCCTCCTCGTCGCCCGGCTTCAGGCCCGGGTGCGGGTAGTTCTCGTTCATCACGGTCAGGTAGTAGAAGACGTTCTCCTGGCGCCCGACCATGCGCTGCAGCCCGTCGTGGACGATGACCGCGAGCTCGTGCGCGTACGTGGGGTCGTACGACACGCAGTTCGGGATCGTCGCCGACAGCACGTGGCTGTGCCCGTCCTCGTGCTGCAGGCCCTCGCCATTGAGCGTCGTGCGCCCGGCGGTGCCGCCGAGCAGGAAGCCGCGCGCCTGCATGTCGCCGGCGGCCCACGCGAGGTCGCCCACGCGCTGGAACCCGAACATCGAGTAGTAGATGTAGAACGGGATCATGATGCGGTTGTTCGTCGAGTACGACGTCGCCGCGGCGATCCACGAACTGAACGCTCCCGCCTCGTTGATGCCCTCCTCGAGGATCTGGCCGGCGGCGTCCTCGCGGTAGTACATGACCTGGTCCTTGTCGACCGGCACGTACTTCTGGCCCTCGGGTGCGTAGATGCCGAGCTGGCGGAACATCCCTTCCATGCCGAAGGTGCGCGCCTCGTCCGGGACGATCGGCACCACGCGCGGCCCGAGCGACTTGTCGCGGATCAGCGCGGTGAGCATGCGCACGAACGCCTGCGTGGTCGAGATCTCCCGCCCCTCGGCGGTCGGCTCGAGCAGCGCCTGGAACGCCGCGAGCCCGGGCACGTCGAGCTTCTCGTCGGCCGCGCGCCGGCGCTGCGGCAGGCCGCCGCCGAGCGCGCGCCGGCAGTCGAGCATGTACTTCATCTCCGGCGTGTCCTCGGGCGGCCGGTAGAACGGCACCTCGGCGAGGCGGTCGTCGGGGATCGGGATCGCGAAACGGTCGCGGAACTGGCGGATCGCGTCGTCGTCGAGCTTCTTCAGCTGGTGCGTCGGGTTCCTCGCCTCGCCCGCCCGGCCCAGTCCGTAGCCCTTGACGGTCTTCACGAGGATCACCGTCGGCTGCCCCGCGTGCTTCGCGGCCGCGGCGAACGCCGCGTACACCTTGTAGGGGTCGTGGCCGCCGCGGTTCAGCCGCCAGATGTCGTCGTCGGTCATCTTCGAGACCATCTCGAGCAGCTTCGGGTGCTTGCCGAAGAAGTGCTTGCGCACGAAGGCGCCGTCGTTGGCCTTGTACGCCTGGTACTCGCCGTCGACCGTCTCCTCCATCACGCGCTGCAGGATGCCCTCCTTGTCGCGCGCGAGCAGCGGATCCCAGTACGAGCCCCAGATCAGCTTGATCACGTTCCAGCCCGAGCCGCGGAACTCGCCTTCGAGCTCCTGGATGATCTTGCCGTTGCCGCGCACCGGGCCGTCGAGGCGCTGCAGGTTGCAGTTCACGACGAAGATCAGGTTGTCGAGCCGCTCGCGCGCCGCGAGGCTGATCGCGCCGAGCGACTCGGGCTCGTCCATCTCGCCGTCGCCGCAGAAGACCCAGACCTTGCGCTTTGCGGTGTCGGCGAGCTTGCGCGCGTTCAGGTACTTCAGGAAGCGCGCCTGGTAGATCGCCATCAGCGGGCCCAGTCCCATCGACACCGTCGGGAACTGCCAGAACTCCGGCATCAGCTTCGGGTGCGGATACGACGGCAGGCCCTTGCCGTCGACTTCCTGGCGGAAGTGGTCGAGCTGCTCCTCGGTGAGGCGCCCCTCGAGGAACGCGCGCCCGTACATGCCCGGCGCCGAGTGCCCCTGGAAGTAGACGAGGTCGCCGCCGTGGTTCGCGCTCGGCGCGTGCCAGAAGTGGTTCATTCCGGTGCCGATCATCGTGGCCACCGACGCGAACGACGCGATGTGGCCGCCGAGGTCGCCGCCGTCGGCGGGGTTCAGGCGGTTGGCGCGCACCACCATCGCCATCGCGTTCCAGCGGATGTACGAGCGGATGCGCTCCTCGTACTCGATGTTGCCCGGCGTGCGCTCCTCGAGCTGCGCGGGGATCGTGTTCACGTACGCGGTGTTCGCCGAGTACGGGATGTACGCGCCGGAGCGGCGCGAGCGCTCGATCATCGTCTCGAGCAGGAAGTGCGCGCGCTCGGGGCCCTCGCGGTCGATGACGGCGTCGAGCGCGTCGAGCCACTCCCGGGTCTCGACGGGGTCGAGGTCGCGGTCGTCGGGGGCGGCGGAATTCGATTGGGGCACCGCGGACATGGGCTGTCTCCTTCGTGTCGTGCGCCGGGCGAGCGTCGGGCGATTCTAGAGAGGCGCCCTCTGAAAGACAAGAAAAATTTCCACCTGCCGCAATTGCATTTCGTAATACGGCATTCGATAGGCGCCCCGCCGGAACGCCCGGGCGTCTGCGCTCGCGTGCGCGCCCCGCTAACCTCTACACTGCGGCTGGGCCCGACATCACATGACCCCGAAGGCACTGAGTTCATCACCGCGCGCCGAGCTGCGCGCGATCCGGTGGTTCACGCTGACCCACGCGCTGGGCCTGATGCTGTTCGCCGCGCTGATGGCGGGCTTCTTCTGGTACCTGCACCACGTCGAAGTCGAGACTCAGCGCCAGGCGCTGTACCGCGACATCGAGTGGGCGCAGCAGTCGCTGCGGCTGAAGCTGCGCGAGAACCAGGAAGAGATCGCTGCGTCGATCGGCGAGTGGGACCTCTCCGACGAGGCGGTCGCGGCCACCCGCCTGCGCGTTCGCGATTTCCTCGTGCGCAATCCGGCCGCCGGATACGTCGCGCGCCTGGACGCCGACCGGCGCATCGTTTGGGTGCTGCCGGCGGCCGCCGCCACGTCGATCATGCACCGCGCCCCCGGCGAGACCGTCGACGACTCCGCCGGCTACGTCGTCTTCAACCAGGTGCGCGACGACCCGCACGCCGCGTTCTCGCCGCCGTTCCTCGGCGACGACGCGCAACTGCTGGTGGAGCTGCACACGCCGGTGATGCGCGCGGGGCACTTCACGGGGACGATCGCGGTCGGTTACTCGCTCGGGCGGATCCTCTCGTTCGGGCTTTCGGCCCAGGTGCGCGAGCGCTACCAGATCAGCATCACCGACCAGGGCGGCAACGTGCTCGTGAGCTCCTCGCCGCGCACGATCCACGAGGCGAACCTCGGCTACGAGCTCCCGCTCGACCCGCCTGGGCACGGCATCCGCCTGCGCGCCAATGCGTTCGAGACGCAGCCGCGCTTCGTCGAGCGCGCGCTGATCGCGGCGGTCGTCGGCCTGGGCATCGCGAGCCTGGCGAGCCTCGCGATGCTCACGCGCCACGCGCGCCGACGCATCGAGGCCGAGTTCGAGCGCGATCGGCTCTTCAGCCTGTCCGACGACCTCATGTGCGTGTTCGAGACCTCGGGCGCGCTGCTGCGCGTGAACCCGGCGTTCGAGTCGCTGCTCGGCGACGTCCGCGACCGCCGCTCGCTGCTCGCGCTCGTTCACCCCGAGGACCGGCGCGCGGTCGACGACGCGCTCGTGCGCGTGATGTCCGCGCAGAGCGGCGCCGCCACGTTCGAGGCGCGCTTCCGTCACGGCCAGGCCTGGCGCTGGCTCGCGTGGTCGTTGCGCGGAGACCCCGAGCGCACCCGCCGCACGCTCTACGCGATCGCCCACGACATCACCGAGCGCAAGAACGCCGAGACCGCGCTCGCCGCCGAAACCCGCTTTCGCCAGGCGATGGAGGAGTCGATCCTCACCGGAATGCGCGCGTTCGACATGGAGGGCCGGATCACCTACGTCAACCGGGCCTTCTGCGAGATGCTCGGCTTCACGCGCGACGAACTCATCGGCGCGATGCCGCCGTACCCGTACTGGCCGCAGGGCGACGAGTCGAAGCACTACGAGAACCTCGAGATGATCCTGGGAGGGCGCGCGCCCGCCAGCGGCTTCGAGGCGCGCGTCGTTCGCAAGGACGGCACGACGCTGTACTCGCGAATGTACGTGTCCCCGCTCGTCGACCGCGAAGGCTGCCAGACCGGCTGGATGACGTCGACGACCGACATCACCGAGCCCAAGCGCGTGCGCGAAGAGCTCGCCGCCGCGCACGAGCGCTTCACGACCGTGCTCGACGAGCTCGACGCCGCCGTGTGGGTGGCGGCGCTGCCGGGCGCGGGCACGGCAGCGCCCGGCACCGCGCCGCTGTTCACGAACCGCACCTTCCGCCAGCTCTTCGGCAGCGTCGGCGGCGAGCTGCCGGTCAACTGGCTCGACGGCTCGTCGGTGGGCTGGGTGCCGCGCGAGATGCTGCAGCCGCGGCTGGGGCGCTGGTTCGAGGTGCGTGCCCGCCAGATCCGCTGGGTGGACGGCAGCCCGGTGCGCATGCTCGTCGCCACCGACGTCACGCGCCGCCACGAGGCCGAGGAGCAGCAGCGCCAGCAGGACCAGAAGCTGCAGCGCACCGCGCGCCTGGTCACGATGGGCGAGATGGCGTCGTCGCTCGCGCACGAGCTGAACCAGCCGCTGACCGCCATCTCCAACTACTGCATGGGCCTGGCCACGCGCATTCGCTCGCGCGTCGCCCAGGGCCAGCCGGTGGACGCCGACGAGATGCTCGTGATGCTCGGCAAGACCGCCGCGCAGGCCGAGCGTGCGGGCATGGTCATTCGCCGCATCCGCGAATTCGTCAAGCGCAGCGAGCCCGAGCGGATCGTGTGCGACGTTCGCACGATCGTCGCCGACGCGGTCGGCCTGGCCGAGATCGACGCGCAGCGCCAGGGCGTGCGCATCGACGTGACCCTGCCCGCGAGCCTGCCGACGCTGCACGCCGACCCGATCCTGGTCGAGCAGGTGCTGCTCAACCTCATCAAGAACGGCATCGACGCGATGCGCGACGCGCCGAGCCGCCACCTCGAAGTCGCCGTCGTCGTGCGCACCGACGTCGTCGAATTCTCGGTCACCGACGCCGGCGCCGGCCTGGACCCCGCCGCGCGCGACAAGCTCTTCGAGCCCTTCTTCACGACCAAGTCCGAAGGCATGGGCATGGGCCTGAACATCTGCCGCTCGATCGTCGAGTCGCACCAGGGCCGGCTGTGGGTCGAGCCCAACGACACGCAGGGCTGCACGTTCCGGTTCACGATCCCGCTGGCCGGCGAGGACACGATCGCCAAGGCGGCGTAGCCTCGCCCTCCCCGTTTCCACTCGCTCCCATGAACGACACCCTTCCTCCCGATGCCATCGTCTACGTCGTCGACGACGACGAGGCCGTGCGCGACTCCCTGCGCTGGCTGCTCGACGCGCACGGCTTTCGCGTCGCGGCCTACGCGAGCGCCGAGGCCTTCCTCGCCACGCTCGACGCGCAAGGCGGCCCGGCCCAGGTGTGCTGCCTGATCGCCGACGTGCGCATGCCCGGCATGAGCGGCCTGGAACTGCAGGACGAGCTGCTGCGCCGCCGGCTCGCCGTGCCGCTGATCTTCATCACCGGCCACGGCGACGTGCCGATGGCGGTCGCGAGCATGAAGAAGGGCGCGGTCGACTTCCTCGAGAAGCCGTTCGGCGACGAGCAGCTGCGAACGCTCGTCACGCAGTGCCTGCGCCGCGCGGGCCAGCAGCTGGCGTCCGACGACCTCGGCCGCCAGGCGACCGAGCGCATCGAGCGACTGACGCTGCGCGAGCGCCAGGTGCTCGACCTCATCGTCGCCGGGCGCCTGAACAAGCAGATCGCCGACGACCTCGGCATCAGCATCAAGACCGTCGAGGCGCACCGCGCGAACATCATGGACAAGCTCGGCGCGCGCACGATGGCCGACCTGATGAAGACGGCGCTGCGGGCGAGCTCCGGGGGGTGAACGGCGGCGAGGGGTGCGGGATGCCGCGCCGGGCCGCGCTCGAGGTTCAGAAGCGCGAAGAAACTATGCTATAGTCCAAGGCTGTGCGCCCGTAGCTCAGTTGGATAGAGTACCTGGCTACGAACCAGGGGGTCGTGGGTTCGAATCCTGCCGGGCGCGCCAAAATACGCTGTAATTTCAGGGGCTTGGGTCTCGCGACCCGGGCCCTTTTTCTTTTCGCGTCCCGGCGGGCTTCGGCGCACCGCCCTCGATCCGGAGCACGACGCGCCCGCCGACCGCGTGTGCGAATCGCTGGACCGTGCGCATCGACGGTGGCCGACGGCCGCTCTCGAGGCGCGCAACCACACTCTGGGTCGTCCCCATGCGCTCGGCCACCTGGCTTTGAGAAAGCCCGGCACGCAGCCGCGCGGCGATCATTTCGTGCGCAACGACGAATTCGTCGGCGAGCGCGTCATACGCGGCACGGGCCTCGTCGTCGGCCAGCAGTTCGGGGCGAATGGCTTCGAGCGTCTTCATTTCGAGGCGCCCAGCCGTTCCGCGCGGCGCGCCGTTACCCCCCGAGCGCCCCACCGGCCAGCACCATCGCGATCCCGACCAGCGCCCCGGTCCACGCGATCGTCCTCACCCACGGCAGCCCCGCCGCATAGAGCGGCAGGTAAGCGACGCGCCCCCAGAAGTACAGCTGCGCGCCGAGCGCGGTCGTCGCGGTGTGCCGCTCGAGCGCCACGCAGACCACGACGGCCGCGACGAAGAAAGGGAACGTCTCCAGGAAGTTCTTGTAGGCCCGCTCGAAGCGCGCCGCGACGATCCCCAGGGGCGGAGCGGGTTCGTCGCGCGGGCCCACGCCCCAGCGCAGGCCGCGCGTGGCCACGCTGAACTGCACCGCCAGCAGCAGGTGCACGATGCCCAGCGCCGCGCTCGCCGCGAGCATGCGCAGTTCGATCGATTCGAGATTCACCACCGCGGCTCCTCAGGCGCGAGGATCGCGCGAGCGCGCCGATCTTAGCGCGAGGCGCACACACGCCGCATCGTGCATCGCAATGCGCAGCGCCGGTACCCGATGCAGGGGCGCGTCGCCGAAGACGACGATCGATTCGCGGATCACCGAGCTCGGCGCACGACGGTCTCCGTTCGCCCGGCCCCGGAATCGAACGCGTGCGCCGGGGTCAGCGTCGGGAGGGCGTCACGCTCAGTCGCGGACGAACTGTCCCGTCTGCGAATTCCAGCGCTCCACGCATCGCCCGCTCCCGAACCTCAGGATGGTGATGCCGGAGCAGCGGCGTCGGGCAGCCCGGACCATGGCGCCACCCTGTGCGCGCGGACCGCGGCCAGGCCCGGCTGCAGGCCGACGGCAGAAGCGACGGGCCCTCGTCAGCGCCGCTTGCCCACCTGATTGCCGATCACCCCGCCCACCGCCGCGCCGCCCACGGTACCGAGCGCGCTGCCGCTGGTGAGCACCGCGCCGCCGACGGCGCCGACGCCGGCGCCGATGATCGTGTTCTGGTCGCGCGTGGACATCCCGGCGCAGCCGCCGAGTCCGATGAGCGTGGCGGCGACGATCGCCGCCGAGGTTCGGATTCGATTCGCTTTCATCGCAGGCCTTACATGGACACCTCCCGTGTGGCAAGCGAGTCTTCGAAGTCCTGGCTCGGCGGAAACGACTGCGGTCTTACATCCGGCCTTGTGGTGCAGTCCGGACATGCCGGCCGCTGGCCTTGATGGTCATTCGCGAGGCCGGTGCTTATCTCCTGCGGCGGGGTTTGCATCGGCGATGCCCCTGCCAGCGATTCAGCTTTGTCCGGCCCGCGGTCCGACCGCTTCGCCATCACTTCATCGACTCGACTCACGCACTCTTTGCGGCGTCCACTCCTTTTCGGTGGGTTGATCTACGCGGCTGCCGCCTTGGCGCAACCGCTCCCGGGTTTGGTGCTCTTCCAATCCCGCTGATACGCCCGGCCGTGGGCGACGATCGCCCAGGCCGTGCGTGCCATCTTGTTGGCCAGCGCCACCACCGCCACGTTCTTGGGCCGGCGCGCCAGCAACTCTTCGAGCCACTTCGGCTTGTCCTTGGCGTGCTCGATCACCGAGCGCGCCCCGTGGATGAGCAGCGTGCGCAGGTACGGGTCGCCACGCTTGCTCAGGTGCCCCACGCGCACCTTGCCTCCGGTGCCCGCGTGCGCCGGTACCAACCCCAGGCTGGCCGAGAACTCCCGCCCCGAGTGCCACGCCTTCGCATCCCCGAGCGTGGCCGCCAGCGCCGTGCTGCCCAGCACACCGATGCCGGGCACCTGGTCGAGCGCGCGCGCACCTTGAAGCTGCTTTTGCAGCGCCGCGATCTGACCCTCGAGTTCGTCGATGCGCCGGCCGACTTGCTCGAGCGTCTTCAGTTGCCCGTCCACCAGCACGCGCATCGCCGCCGGCAACTGCTCGTCGATCACCGCTCGCTGCTCGCCCAGCGCCTTCAGCCCGGCCTCGCGTCCGCCACGCAGCACCACGCCGAACTCGTAGAGCAGCCCGCGCAGCGAGTTCACCGTCGCCGTGCGCACGCTCACCCAGTGCGATCTCGTGCGGTGCAGCGCCAGCACCGCCTGCTGCTCCACGCTCTTCTTGGGCACTCGTCGGATGTCGCTGTGCTGCGCCGCCACCCAGATCGCCCGCGCGTCGGCCGCGTCGTCCTTGTGGCTGCGCACGAACGGGCGCACCTGCGCAGCCGGCAACAGCTCCACCTCATGGCCCAGGCCCGTGAACACCCGCGCCCAATGGTGCGCGCTGCCGCACGCCTCCATCACGATGCGCACCGGCCGCAACTGCGCGAAGTACGCCGCCAGCCGGGCTCGCACCAGCTTCTTGCGACCGATCTCGCCCGTCTCTGCGTCGACCCAGTGCAACTGCATCACGTTCTTTGCAATGTCCAGTCCGTACGTCGTACGATTCATTCGGGGCCTCCGTCGGCGAAGTTCACACACAGGAACTTCACTTTGGCACTCGATGCCGTGCGACGCGAGGCCCCACCCATCTCGCCACCGCACTGCCCATGCATCAGCAGTGTTCGTCGGCCCCTCGTACGTCACAGCTTCGGTTCATCGGGGGGGAGGTGTCCATGCCATCTCCTTCGATCGAGCGCGTTCGCCGGCGCCATGCCGGCGAGTCCGCGCGAGAGTCGCGGGATGCGACTTCCTCGAGCGCACCGCCTCTCGATGCGCACGTCCGGAGTTCGGTGTGCCCGATGCCGGCAATGCGGGCATCGGTCGTGGCTCCCGCCCGGCGGACTCGCCGGCCCGGGAGGTGCGCCCGATCGCCCGGCCGCACGAGGCACGGGCCTGCTCGCGCGCGCGGCACGCGATGCAGTCGGGCTCGGTTCAGCGATCGCCCCCGCGTGAATCGCGGGAGCGCCGCACCGAACGCCGCGGCCCCGGGAGACGTCGCCGCTCGACGCCCCGGGACGTACGGTTCACGTTACCAGCGTGCCCGCGCGAACGCACGGGTGCCTGCACCGCGGCCAGGGAATTCGCCGGCGGCGCCGCGCCCGCGCACCCGCCACCCCGACGTCGCGCGGGTTGATCGATGTCATTGCAAGCGGGTGGCCGCCGTCAGACCTTTATTCGTTTCCTTCGTCATTCGCCGAAATCTCCCATGTACCTCCCGTTCACAGCGCCCGAATCGATCGTCGGCGCACTGGCCAACGCGTGCGCGGATTACCAGGGCGCACGCTGGCTGCTGTGCGTGGCCGACCGCCACGCGCAGGAATTGCCCGCGCTGCTCGACGCATTGCGCGCGAAGGGGCTGCGCGCCTGCGGCGGCCTGTTCCCCGGCCTGATCCACGGCGCCACGCGGCACGACGAAGGCATCGTCGCGATCGGGCTGCCGCGCGCCAGCCAGGTGTGCCGCGTCGACCTGGGCGCGCGCGACGGGCGCTGGGTGGATCCGCCCCCCGAGCTGCCGCCGGGGGGCCCCGCGAGCCTGACGGTCCTCGTGGACTCCCAGGCTCCCGGCATCGCCGGGTTGCTCGAGGACCTGTACGACCGCTTCGCCGATCGCGTCCATCACGTCGGCGGCGGCGCCGGGCGCCACGACCTGCAACCGTTGCCGAGCATCTTCACCGAAGACGGCCTGCTCGAGCGCGGCGGCCTCGTGGTGCACGTGCCCATGGCGTCGACGGTCACCGTCCGGCACGGATGGCGGCGCGTGCGCGGCCCGTTCGTCGCGACCCGCACGCGCGGCAACGTCATCCAGGAGCTCAACTGGGAGCCCGCGGGAAGCTTCTATCGCGCACAGGTCGAGTCGCTCGCGCCGCAGATGACCGGCCGTCCGGTCTTCCCGGACCTCGCCTCCTGGTATCCGCTGTGCATCGGCAAGGAAGGCGGCGAGGACGTGATGCGCGATCCGATGTACATCAACGACGCCGACGAGCTGGTCGTGCTGTCGGACGTCCCGGAGAACTCGGTGATGTTCCTCGCGCACGGCGACCCGGACTCGCTGATCGAATCGGCCCGCCAGGCGGTGCAGGAGTGCCACGTCGTGCGGCCGGCCGTCTACTGCTTCGTGTCCGACTGCTACTCGCGCGCACTGATGCTCGGCGAACGCTTCCCGCTCGAGCTCGCGGCGGTGAGCGAGGCGCTCGCGCGCTTCACCCCGCTGCACGCGGAAGGCGTTCTCGCGCTCGGCGAGATCGCCACCAACGGCGGGCGCAATCTCGAGTTCTTCAACAAGACGATCGTCGTCGCGATCGGACACGAGTGATGCCGATGGTCGAGAATTCGCCGATCGTCGAGGATCTGCTCTGGCTGTACGAGATCTCGCTCGCGATCGGACAGAGCCTCGACGCGCGCCAGACCGGGCGCGACTTCCTCCGGATCCTCGTCGCGCGGCGTCACCTGATCGGCGCCGCGATCTGGTGGAAGGACGAGGACACGGGAACGCTCGAACTGATCGACGCCCTGCCCCGGGCGCACACGACGACGTCGTCGCTGACGCTCGCGCACCCGCTCTGGACGCTGACGCGCGAAGGCCGCCCGATCGTGATGGACGCGGCAGACCCGCGATTCGCACCGATCGACGTCCAGACGTCGCGAGCCACGAGCGCGTGCGCCCTCTATCCGCTGGGATCCGACGGGGTGCTGCTGATGTACACGTCCGGACGCGACGTGCTCACGCCTCGGATGATGGGGCAGCTGCGGCCGGTCGCGGGCAAGCTCGCCAACGCGATCCGCGGCGCCACGGCGCACGCGCGCCTGCAGTCGACCGTCGCATCGCTCAAGCAGAAGACCGACGAGCTCGACGAGTCTCGCCTGCTGCTGCGCAACGTCATCGACACGGTCCCGATGCGGGTCTTCTGGAAGGACCGCGACTCGCGCTACCTCGGCTGCAACCCGGCCTTCGCGCGCGACGCGGGGCGAACCCATCCGCACGAGATCGTCGGTGCCGATGACGCGTCGCTCGGCTGGGCCGACCAGGCGGACCTCTATCGCGCCGACGATCGCCACGTGATGGAGACCGGCGTCGCGCGGATCGACTACGAGGAGCCGCAGACGACCCCGGACGGCCGTCGAATCTGGCTGCGAACGTCGAAGGTTCCGCTGCGCAATCCTCGCGGCGACGTGGCCGGCGTGCTCGGCGTGTACACCGACGTCACCGAGGACAAGCGCGCGCGCGAGGAGCTGAACCTGTACCGTCGGCGCCTCGAGGAGATGGTCGAGCGGCGCACGGGCGAACTGGTCGCGGCCAAGGAGGCCGCCGAGGCCGCCAGCGTCGCCAAGAGCGCCTTCCTCGCGAACATGAGCCACGAGATTCGCACGCCGCTCAACGCGATCTCCGGCATGGCCTACCTGATCCGGCGCAGCGGGCTGAGCGACGCGCAGGCCGAACAGCTGAGCAAGATCGACGCCGCGAGCCGGCACCTGCTCGCGATCGTCAACGCGGTGCTCGAGCTCTCGAAGATCGAGTCCGAGAAGCTGGAGATGGAACGGATCGCGCTCGACGTTCACGCCGTCGTCGGCAACGTCACGGCGCTGCTGCGCGATCGGATCGAAGCGAAGGCGCTCGCGCTGCGCACCGAAATCGGCCCCCTGCCGGAGGGACTGATCGGGGATCCGACCCGGCTCCAGCAGGCGCTGCTCAACTACGCGAGCAACGCGGTGCGCTTCACCGAGACCGGCGGCATCGCGATCAGCGTCGAGCTGCTCGAGGACTCGCCCTCGTCCGCCTGGCTGCGCTTCCAGGTCCGCGACACCGGGATCGGCATCGACGCCGAGGCGATGACCCGGATCTTCTCGGCGTTCGAGCAGGCCGACAACACCACGACGCGCAAGTACGGCGGCACGGGCCTGGGCCTGGCGATCACGAAGAAGCTGGCCGGGCTGATGGGCGGGCACGTCGGCGCCACGAGCGTGCCCGGCGCGGGCAGCACGTTCTGGTTCACCGCCCGGCTGGACAAGGTGCTGCCGCACACGGCCGCGACGCCGGCGGCCGGCACGGACCCGGAGGAGCAGATCCGCCGGCGCCATCGGGGAGCGCGCATCCTGCTCGTCGAGGACGAGCCCGTGAACCAGGAAGTCGCCCGCACGATGCTCGAACTCGCAGGACTCGAGGTCGACGTCGCGGACGACGGCGAGCGCGCGCTCGAGCTCGCGTGCGAGCATCGGTACGGCGCCATCCTGATGGACGTCCAGATGCCGCGCATGGACGGCCTCGACGCGACGCGTCGGATTCGCGGGCTGCCCGAGCATCGCGGCACCCCGGTCATCGCAATGACCGGCAATGCGTTCGCCGAAGACCGGGAACGCTGCCTGCGCGCGGGCATGAACGACTTCATCGCGAAGCCGGTCGACCCCAGTCGCCTGTTCTCGGTGCTGCTCGGCTGGCTCGGCGTGCGCTGAGCCCTCCGTCGGCCGCGCGTGTCGAAACGGCGCGCGCCCGCAAGGCTCGCCCAGGGTCGCCGCACGCCGAACCGGCACAATCTCGCCTGTCTTCACGGAGCTTCGATGCCCGCGCTCGCCCTCCTCGCCATCGTCGTCGTCGTGCTGTTCAACTGCATGGGGCGTTCGCAGCAGGCGCCCGCGGAACGCGACCGCGCCGTCGCGGTGAGCGTCTGGTTCGTGATGCCCGAGCACGCGTCCCAGGGCCAGGACGCGCCGGCCTCGCGCATCGGCGACGCGGTCGGCGTGCAGGCGTGCGAGGCCGCCGCGCGCGAGCACGCGCGCACCCTGAAGCTGCCCCCCTCGTCCGGCTGGAACTACTACTGCTGCACCCGCGAGGACGGTTCCGACTGCCGGCGCAGGCTGCGCTGATCGGGGGCGCCTCCGTCGAACGAAGATCGCGTCGGGACTTTCCCGGCGGGGTCCAGGGTTGTCCCTGACGAGCGCCGGAATCGGACGCGCGGCACGGCCCTGATCGGCGGATCGGAACGCGCTCGGAACGTGCATCCTCCTGTGCATTTCGTGCAATGCACCCGGCCGGCGACGCGTGCCGGGTCGCCGCGACCCGAGGGAGGCCCGTCGATGTCGACCGAAAGCAGCATGAGCCGCGCGAGCGACGCCACCGCCGCGGGCGGCGGCTTCTTCGCGTATCACGGCGTGTGGGCGCCGGGCGTGCGCCTGTTCCGGCGGCTCTCGTTCCCGGTGAAGGCGATCCTGATCATGCTGGCGTTCGGCATCCCCACGCTCGCGCAGCTCGCCTGGATGATCCGGTCCCAGGACGAGCAGGCGATGCGCGACCGCATGGCGTCGGTGCGCCAGCACGTCGAGGTCGCGCACGGGATCCTCGCGTGGGCCCAGGCGCAGGAGAAGAGCGGCGCGCTCACGCGCGCCCAGGCGCAGCAGGCCGCGAAGAGCGCGATCGCCGCACTGCGCTACGAGGGCGGCGAATACTACTGGATCAACGACATGCAGCCGCGCGTGATCGCGCACCCGGGACAGCCCGAACTCGAGGGCCGGGACGCCGGCGCGATCAGGGATCCGAACGGCGTCGCACTCTTCAGTGCGTTCGTCGAGACGGTGCGCACGTCCGGCAAGGGCTTCGTCCGCTACCAGTGGCCGCGCCCCGGCGGCGGCAAGCCGGTGGACAAGGTCTCCTACGTCCAGGGCTTCGAACCCTGGGGCTGGGTCGTCGGTACCGGCGTCTACGTCGACGACCTGAACGAGGCGGCCGCCTCGCGCGCGCTGTGGAACGCCGCGCTCGTGCTCGCGTCCGCGATGGTCGCAGGCTACCTGTTCCACTCGTTCTACCTCGTGATCCACGGCGGGCTGAAGGAGACGCAGCGCCACCTGCTCGCGATGACGAGGGGCGACCTGACGACCTCGCCCAATCCCTGGGGGCGCGACGAGGCCGCGAGCCTGATGCTCGACCTGCGCGCGATGCAGGACTCGCTGCGCGGCATGGTGACGCGCGTGCGCGCCTCGAGCGACGAGATCGTGCACTCCAGCAGCGAGATCGCCAGCGGCGCGATGGACTTGTCGACGCGCTCCGAGCAGGCGGCGAGCAATCTCGAGGCCACCGCGAGCTCGATGGAGGAGATCTCGTCGAGCGTGAAGAGCTCGTCGGAGAATCTCGGCGAGGTGGCGCGGCTCGCGCAGCACAGCGCCGAGGTCGCGACCGCCGGCGGCGCGGTCATGCAGGAAGTGCAGAGCACGATGGAGGCGATCCGGGCCTCGTCGACGAAGATCGCCGAGATCATCGCGACGATCGACGGGATCGCGTTCCAGACCAACATCCTGGCGCTCAACGCCGCGGTCGAGGCCGCCCGCGCGGGCGAGCAGGGCCGCGGATTCGCCGTGGTCGCGGGCGAGGTCCGCATCCTCGCGCAACGCAGCGCCGAGGCCGCGCGCGAGATCAAGGCCCTGATCGGCAACAGCGTCGGCAAGGTCGAACAGGGCACCGAGGTGGTCCGCAAGGCGGGCACCACCATCACCGAGATCGTCGCGTCTTCGGAACGCGTGAAGTCGCTGCTCGCCGACGTCTCCAGCGGCGTTCGCGAGCAGTCGATCGGCATGGCGCGGATCGGCCAGGCGGTCAACGACCTCGACGGCATGACGCAGCAGAACGCCGCGCTCGTCGAGCAGACGGCGGCGGCGTCGTCCGCGATGCGCGACCGGGCGTCGAGCCTGTCGGTCGAGGTCGCGAGATTCAGGCTTCCGGCCGCCGGCGCGGGCGCCGCAGACGACGCCGACGAGGACGCCGAGCACTTCGACTTCGACGCCGCGATCAACGCGCACCGGCACTGGAAGGTCAAGCTGCGCCAGGCGATCGCGAATCACACGCGGCTGGACGCGGAGACGATCTGCCGCGACGACCGCTGCCCGCTCGGCAAGTGGATCCACGGGCCGGGCGGCGCCCGCTGGGGCTCGCACCCGATCTTCACCGACCTGCGCTCGAAGCACGCCGAGTTCCACGCGGCGGCCGGCGACGCCGCGCGCAAGATCAATTCCGGCGGCTTCGGCGACGCCGAGGAGCTGATCGGCTCGGGCTCGCCGTTCGCCCACACGTCGAACGACGTCACGGCGGCACTGACGCGGGCCAAGCGTGTGATGTGAGCCGCGTGCGCCGGGCGCGCGACGCGAGCGGAACGCGCGCGGCCGGCGTCGACGCCCGCAGGGCTGCGCGAGAGGCTGCGCGAAAGGCACTGGCGCACGGTGCCGTTCGCGTCATATGCTTGCGGCTCCTGAGGGGAGACCGCGAATGGGCGATTCCGATCGGCACGCGTTCGACGACACTCAACGCGACTCCGCCCCGCGCGTGCGGCCTCCCCGGCCACCCGCGCGCCGCGCCGCGCTCGGCGCGCTCGCCACCCTCGCCGCCCCGTTCGTCCTCGGCGCGCGCGCCCGCGCGCAGTCGAACTGGCCGGTGCGCCCGGTCCGCTACATCAACCCCTTTCCCGCGGGCGGGGCCACCGACACCTTGTCGCGGCTCTACTGCGCGAAGATGAGCGAGCTCACCGGCCAGCAGTGGGTGGTCGAGAACATCGGGGGCGGCGGCGGGGACCTCGGCGTGGCGGCGTACGCGCGCGCGCAGCCCGACGGCTACACGCTCGGCCTGGGCGGGGTCGCCTCGCACGGCATCTCGCCGACGCTGAAAGCCGGCAAGCTGCCCTTCGACGCCGGCCGCGACTTCACGTTCGTCTCCACGCTGTGGTCGCTGCCGAACTTCCTCGTCGGCAACCTCGGCCTGCAGGCCGGCACCGTCCCGGAGCTGATCGCGCTGCTCAAGCGCAACCCCGGCAAGTACAACTACGGCTCGGCCGGGCTGGGCACCACGCTGCACCTGTCGGGCGAGCTCTTCAAGCTGCTCGCGGGCGTCGACATGACGCACGTCCCGTACCGCGGCGCCGCGCCCGCGATGACCGACGTGATCGGCGGGCAGGTCCAGATGATCTTCGACAACATCCCCGGCGCGCTCGCGCAGTTCAAGGCGGGCAAGGTCAAGGCCTTCGCGGTCACCAGCGCCGCGCGCAGCCCGGTGGTCCCCGACATCCCGTCGCTGTCGGAGTTCCTGCCCGGCTACGACGTGAGCTCCTGGACCACCGTGACCGGGCCGGCCGGAATCCCGCCGGCGGTGGTCGAGCGCATCTCGATGTTCACGCGCGAGGCCCTCGAGGGCGCGTCGCTGAAGCAGGAGTTCCTCGACCGCGGGGCCACCGCGATCTGGAAGTCCCCGCAGGAGACGAGCGCCTACCGCGCGAGCGAGGAGAAGCGCCTGGGCGAGATCATCCGCAGCGCGAAGATCACGCTCGACTGATTCGATTCGGACCGCACACGTCCGGCTGTGGCGGACGCGCCGCGCCCGGCCCCTCGGAGGGTCGCGGCAGCGTGAGATACTGCGGGTGCGCCTGGAACGCGCAGCGGATCACGCCTTGGAAGATGCGAACGTCGCCCGCCTCGAATCGGGTGCGGGCCAGAGCAGCGAGGAATCTTCGTACGCCGCGGGTGAACTGGCCGCCCGGGCGGCGCTGCGGGGCATCCGGGACGCCGGGCTCTCGCTGGTCACGGTCTGCGCGTCGGGCCCGCACGACGTCGACGAGGTGCTGCACGGCGTTCGCGCGGTCACCGGCGCGGCGCCGGTCGTCTGCACGACGCACGCGGACGAATCAGCCGGCGGCCCGCACGCGCGAAGCGTCGTCGTCGTCGCGATCGCGGCGCACGCGGCCCGCCCCCTGGACGAGAACACCCGCGACGACGCCTCGGCCGCGGTCCGCCGCATCGGCGAGGCGCTGACGGAGTCCTCGCGAGCCGCCGCCGAGAACGCCCGGCTCGTCGCGGAGATGCACGCGCGCGGCGAACGCCTGCGGCAGGCGATGAGAACCGCCGACCTGGCGTGGGCCGAGATCGACCTGCGAACCCGCGAGGTCACTCTCGAGCAGGGCGACGACCACGCCGAGGACGGAGCCTCGTGCACCCGGCGGTTCGCGATGGATGGCTGGAACGACGTCGTCCACCCCGAGGACCGCCCCGCGATCGAGGCCGCGCTGCGATCGGTGATCGCGAGCGGCGGGCCGGAAGCGGTCGAGTACCGCCGCCTCGACGACGGCGGCCGCTGGCGGTGGTTCCGCTTCTCCGGCGCGGTCAGCGAGCGCGACGCCCGGGGCCAGCCGGTGAGGCTGTCCGGCGTGCGGATGGACGTCGAGCGGCGCAAGCGCGTCGAGCGCGAGTCCGCCGTCCTCGAGAACAGGCTGCGCGCCACGCTCGACGCGCTTCCGGACATGCTGTTCGAGGTCGACGTCGACGAACGCATCCGGGACTTCCACACGTCGTCGCAGGAGGTGCTGGCGCTGCCTCCGGCGCAATTCCTCGGGCGGCGCTTCGACGAGGTCCTCCCGCCCGACGTCGCCCGCGTCTGCCGCGCCGCGATGGCCGAGGCCAGGGCGCGCGGGCGCTCGCTCGGCATGCAATACCGGATGGACGCGCCCGTTCCGGACCACTGGTACGAGCTCTCGGTGTCGTTCGTCCCCGCCGTCGACGAGGGCGACTCGATCTTCGTCTTCCTCGCCCGCGACGTCACCGAGCGCAAGCAGGCGGAAGCGGTGATGACCCGGCAGAAGGACCTGCTCGGCTCGATCATCGAGCACGCGCCGGTGCGCGTCTTCTGGAAGGACAGGCAGTCGCGCTACCTGGGCTGCAACGGCCTGTTCGCGCGCGACGCCGGGCTCTCGCGGCCCGAGGATCTCGTGGGCCGGACCGACTTCGAAATGGCCTGGCGCGACCAGGCGGACGCGTATCGTGCCGACGACCGCGCGGTGATGGAGTCGAACGCACCCAAGCTGCTCTTCGTCGAGCCCCAGACCACGCCGGACGGCCGCACGATCTGGCTGCGGACGTCCAAGGTGCCGCTGCGCCACGCGGACGGCAGCGTGATCGGCGTGCTGGGCCTGTACGACGACGTCACCGAGCAGCGCGTCGCCGACGAGGCCCTGCGCGAGAGCGAGTCCCGCTTTCGCCGGCTGTTCGATTCTTCGCCGGACGCCGTGTGGATCATGGAGGAGCACCGCTTCGTCAGGAGCAATCGCGCCGCACTGCGCATCTTCGGCCTTCCGCAGGATTTCGCGTTCGAGCAGGTTCACCCGTCCGAGATCTCGCCCGAGTTCCAGCCCGACGGCGAATCGTCGCTCGTGAAGGCCGAGCGCATGATGTCGATCGCCGAGGCGCGCGGCATCCACCGCTTCGAGTGGGTGCACACGCGCGCGGACGGCAGCCTGTTCGACGCCGAGGTCACGCTCTCGGCGATCGACCTCGACGGGCGCCCCGCGCTGCACGCGGTGGTACGCGACATCTCCGCGCGCAAGCACGAGGAGCGCGAACTCGCCCGGCACCGGCTCCACCTCGAAGCGCTCGTCGAGGAGCGCACCGCGGAGCTGGCCGCGGCCAAGGAGGCCGCCGAGGCGGCGAACGTCGCCAAGAGCGCGTTCCTCGCGAACATGAGCCACGAGATCCGCACGCCGCTGAACGCGATCACCGGGATGGCGTACCTGATGGGCCGCACGGCGCTGTCTTCGCAGCAGCGCGATTACCTCGAGAAGATCGACGCCTCGGGCCGGCACCTGCTCGAGACCATCAACGCGATCCTCGACCTCTCCAAGATCGATGCCGGCAAGTTCACGCTCGAGGAATCGGAGGTGGATCCGGGCGAACTGGTCGCCGACGTCGCGTCGATCCTCGGGCCCGCGGCGGACGCCCGCCAGCTTCGCATCCGGCTCGAGTGCGCCGCGCTCCCCGCGCGCCTGCAGGGCGACCCGACGCGCCTGCGGCAGGCGCTGCTCAACTACGCGGGCAACGCGGTGAAGTTCACCGAGCGGGGGTCGATCACGCTGCGCACCCTGCTCGACGAAGAGACCCTCGACGGCGTCACGGTCCGCTTCGAGGTCGAGGACACCGGCATCGGCATCGCGCCGGCCGCGATCCCCAGGCTCTTCCAGCCGTTCGAGCAGGCCGACAACAGCGCCACGCGCCCGTACGGGGGCACCGGCCTGGGGCTCGTGATCACGCGCCGGTTCGCACAGCTGATGGGCGGCGACGCGGGCGTGCGCAGCCGCCCGTGCGGGCGCAGCACGTTCTGGTTCACCGCGCGGCTTCGCAAGCGCCACGCGGCGCCGCCCGGCGAGTTCGCGTCGGCGTCGCTCGCGCCCGAGGCGATGCTGCGCGCGCGATTCGCCGGCTGCCGCGTGCTGGTCGTCGAGGACGAACCGATCAATCTGGAGGTGACGACTTCGATCCTGGGCGAGGTGTGGCCCGAGATCGACTCGGCGGTCGACGGCGTCGAGGCGATCGGGAAGGTCGCGGCCCGCCGGTACGACCTGATCCTGATGGACATGCAGATGCCGCGCATGGACGGACTGGAGGCCACCCGGCGCCTGCGCCAGCATCCCAACGGGCGCGAAGTGCCCGTGCTGGCACTCACCGCCAATGCCTTCGTCGAGGACAAGGCCCGCCGCCTCGCCGCCGGCATGAACGATTTCATCGCCAAGCCGGTCGATCCCGAGGCGATGTACGCGACGCTCCTGAAACGGCTGACGCGCGACGCCGGCCCTGCAAAGCACCCGCACTGAGGCTACGCGCGCGCGCAGGCGTCGAATGGGGCCGTGCTAAGCTGCCCGCCCCGCCTCTGCTTCCCGGAGTGAGAACGCCATGCCCGGACTGCTGCCCGACGTCGACCCCGACGGCCTGCTCGAATTCTCGGTCGTCTACACCGACCGCGCGCTGAACCACATGTCGCGCAGCTTCCAGGGGGTCATGCGCGACATCTCCGGCATCCTGAAGGAGGTCTATCACGCGCACAGCGCGGTGCTCGTGCCGGGCAGCGGCACCTTCGGCATGGAGGCGGTCGCACGCCAGTTCGCCGGCGACAGGGACGTGCTGGTGATCCGCAACGGCTGGTTCAGCTATCGCTGGACGCAGATCCTCGACATGGGCCGCATCCCCGCGAGCACGACGGTGCTCAAGGCGCGGCGCGTCGGCACTGGCGCGCAGGCGCCGTGTGCCCGCGCCCGTCGCCGAGGTGCGCGCCGCGATCCTCGAGCGCCCCGCGGTGGTGTTCGCGCCGCACGTCGAGACCGCGAGCGGCATGATCCTGCCCGACGACTACCTGCGCGCGGTCGGCGACGCGGTGCACGAGGTGGGGGGCCTGTTCGTGCTCGACTGCATCGCGTCCGGCGCGATGTGGGTCGACATGCAGGCCACCGGCGTCGACGTGCTCATCTCCGCGCCGCAGAAGGGCTGGAGCTCGTCGCCGTGCTGCGCGATGGTCGTGATGAGCGAGCGCGCCCGCGCCGCCATCGACGCCACCTCGAGCTCGAGCTTCGCGTGCGACCTGAAGAAGTGGCTGCAGATCATGGAGGCGTACGAGGGCGGCGCGCACGCGTACCACGCGACGATGCCCACCGACGCGCTCACGCGCCTGCGCGACACCATGGTCGAGACGCGCGCGTGCGGCTTCGCGAAGGTGCGCGCCGCGCAGGAAGAGCTCGGCCGCAAGGTGCGCGCGCTGTTCGAGTCGCGCGGGCTGCCGAGCGTGGCGGCCGACGGCTTCAAGGCGCCCGGCGTCGTCGTCAGCTACACGACCGACCCCGAGATCCAGTCGGGGCGCAAGTTCATCGCGCAGGGCCTGCAGACCGCGGCCGGCGTGCCGCTGCAGTGCGACGAAGGGCCGGACTTCTCCACGTTCCGCATCGGCCTGTTCGGGCTGGAGAAGTGGAACCACGTCGATCGCACGGTGTCGCACCTGGCGGCGGCGCTGGACCGCCTCGGCGTCGGGATGGCGGCGGCGGCGTCCTGACGGGGCGTGAAGTCGCGCTCCCGCCGGCGGGTCGCCGTCGCCGGGTCGCTCGGGGGATTGATCGCGCGGGCGTTGCCGGCGCGTGCCGCCGCGGCAGGCGAAGCGGCCGGTCCCGCTGACGCCTCCGGTCGTGCTGGAACCGCCGCGACCGGCGTGAATGCGCCCGACCGCGCCGACGCGACGTCGACGCTGGCGCCGACGCTGCGCGCATACGTCGACACCCTGATCCCTGCCGACGAGACCCCCCCGGGCAGCGCCCTGGGCGTGGATCGCGCGCTGCTCGCGAAGGGGGTGCGCCGCGACTACGCGCGCCTGCTCGAACTCGGGCTCGCGTGGATCGACCGCGCCGCGCTCGCGGCTCACGGGCAGCGCTTCCACCTGCTCGGCGAAGCCGCGCGCGACGCGATCGTCGGCCGCGCCGCCGCGGCCGACGCGGGCTCGTTGCCGCGCGTGTTCTTCGTGCGCACGCGGGCGGACGCATTCCACCATTACTACGGGCAGCCGGCGAGCTGGCGCGACCTGGGCGCATACGCCGGGCCGCCCCAGCCGCGCGGCTTCCCGGACTTCGCGGCCCCGGCGCGGGCGAAGCGCTGATGGCCGCGGACGCCTCGGCCGACGTGATCGTCGTCGGTTCCGGCGCCGGCGGCGGCGCGGCCGCGTGGGCGCTGTCGCGGCACGGCCTGCGCGTGCTCGTCCTCGAGGCCGGGCCGGCGTTCGACGCCGCGACGGACTATCGCCTCGACGCGAGCGACTGGGAGCAGCACGGCTTTCCGGAGAAGCCCGGCTCGCGCGGGCGCCACGGCTGGGCCGAGGGCCAGCCGCTCGACGCGCGCTGGGCGCACCTGAGAACCTGGAACCGCCAGACCGGACCGGCGGTGACCGGTTCACGCAGGATATTCGGCGCCTACCATCACGTGCGCGGCGTCGGCGGCTCGACGCTTCACTTCACCGGCGAAGCGCACCGGCTGCACCCGCGCGCGATGCGCATGCGCAGCGACTTCGGCGTGGCCGCCGATTGGCCCTTCGGCTACGACGCGCTCGAGCCCTGGTGGCTGCAGGCCGAGCGGATCGTCGGCGTCGCGGGGGCCGGCGCCGACGCGCACCGTCCGCGCAGCGCACCGCACCCGCTGCCCGCGCACCCGTCGAGCTTCGCGAGCCGCACGCTCGGCGAAGGCGTGCGCGCGAAGGGCCTCACGTGGACGCCGAACTCGCTCGCGGTGCTGTCGCGCCCGCAGGACGGCCGGCTCGCGTGCAACTGGTGCGGCCAGTGCCAGCGCGGCTGCCCTCGCGCGGACAAGGGCAGCGTCGACGTCACGTTCCTTCGCCAGGCGCGCGCGACCGGGCGCTGCGAGGTGCGGGCGCTGTGCCGCGTGACCCGTGTCGAGACCGGGCCCGGCGACCGCGTCACGGGCGTCGTCTGGCGCGACGCGTCCGGCGCGACTCGCCGCGCGCCGGCCCGCGCGGTGATCGTCGCGTGCGGCGCCGTCGAGACGCCGAGGCTGCTGCTGCTGTCGGGCGCCGGCGGCGCGCGCGAGGGGCTCGCCAACGAGTCGGGCCTGGTCGGGCGCCATTTCATGGAAACGCTCGCGTGGACCAGCGTCGGCATGCACCCCGCCCCGATCGGCAGCCATCGCGGCCTGCCGTCGGACAGCATCTGCTGGGACTTCAATGCTCCCGATGCGATCCCCGGCGTCGTCGGCGGCTGCCGCTTCTCGCCGGCGACGCTCGAGGCGGGCCTGGCCGGGCCGATCCACTACGCGTCGCGCGTGATCGGAGGCTGGGGCCGCGCGCACAAGCGCGCGCTGCGCGAGCGCTTCGGCCACGCGCTCGCGATCGGCGCGATCGGCGAAAGCCTTCCCAATCCCGGCAGCTTCGTCGACCTGGACCCGACGCTGCGCGACGACGACGGCGCGCCGCTCGCACGCATCCACAGCCTGCTGCCCGAGACCGAGCTGCGACGGCTCGACTTCATGGCGCGCACGGCGCGCGAGATCCTGAAGGCCGCCGGCGCGGGCGAGCTGGTCGAGGAGTACGGAACCTGGGACACGTTCAGCGCCACGCACGTGTTCGGCACCTGCCGGATGGGGACCGACCCGCGGGCCTCGGTCGTCGATCCGTTCGGTGCCAGCCACCGCTGGCGAAATCTCTTCGTCTGCGACGCGAGCGTGTTCCCGAGCTCGGGCGGCGGAGAGTCGCCTTCGCTGACGATCGAGGCGCTGGCGCTGCGCAGCGCCGAGCATCTGGTGGAGCGGATGCGGCGCGGGACGCTGTAGGGTGTCGCGCCCCGCGTCGCAGGCGGGCTCCACCCGCGACCTCGTCGGCGGCAGCGCGGCCCTCCTCTCCGTCTACCTCGTCGGTTCCGCGATCAGCTTCGGCGTGAGCCTGTTCGCGGCACGCACGCTCGGAGCGCGCAGTTTCGGTTTCTTCGTTTACGCGACGAGCTGGATGGCGCTGCTGCTGCTGGGGTGCCACGCCGGCCTTCGGCACACCGTCGTGCGCTTCGCCGCCACCTACGTCGCACGCCGGGACTGGCCGCGACTTCGCGGCCTCGTGCGCTGAACCACCCGCTGGACGCTGGTCGCGTCCACGGCGACGCTGGCCGCCACGCTCGTCGCACTCGGGGTGCTCCGGCCCTCGCCGGGTGAACTCGCCCTGACGCTCGCGCTCGTCGCCGCCGCCATGCCGTTCGCGGCGCTCTCAGACGTCTGGAGTTCCACGGTGCGCGGGCTGGGCGGCGTACTGAGGTCCCAGCTCCCGGCGTCGATCGTTCACCACGTCGTCGTCGCACCCGTCCTGGCAGCGATCGTGGCATGGGCGGGTCCGGCCGCCGACGCCACCGCGGCCGCGGCGGCGTTCTCGCCGGCGCGATCGCGTCCCTGGCGACGGCCGGCGTCTCGCTGCGCGCGGCGACGCCGGCGGACGCGCGAGCGGCACACCCCGAGGAATCGGGTCGTGAGTGGGGGGAAGTCGCGACCACGAACTTCCTGATCGCACTGTTCCAGGCGGCCCGCGCGCCCGCGATCGTCGTCATCGCCGGCGCCTACGTCGAGTCGCAGCAGATCGCCTTCTACGGCGCCGCGCAGCGTCTCGCCGCGGTCGCGTCGACGGGACTGCTGGGATTGTCGGGCTACGCGGCACCGCTGATCGCACGTTGCCACGCGATGGGCGACGTGGAAGGCCTGCGGCGCGTCGCGATGCGCTCGGCCATCGCCGGGATCGCGACCGCGCTCCCCGCCGCGCTGGTCCTGCTCGCCTGGGGCGGCACGCTGCTCGCCCTGTTCGGCCCCGGGTTCGACACCGCGCGCACGACCTTGTGGATGCTGCTCGCCGGCGAACTGGCCGCCGCCGTGTGCGGCCCGGTGGGGGTCTTCCTCACGATGACCGGCCGGCAGCGTCTCGCGACCGCGATCGAGGCCGCCACGAGCGTGGGGGCCGTGGCGTTCGCGTGGATGCTGATTCCCGGGCACGGCATTCTCGGTGCCGCGCTGGCCGTGACCGTCGGCGCGCTCGCCCGGAACGCGGCCATGGCGATCGTGGTGCTCCGGACGCTGACCGCTGATTCGGAGCGACGGTGAGGGGCTCCCCGCAGCATCGCCGCACGGACTTGGGCGATCGCCATTCGCGCGCGCTGGAGCACCGCGGGCTTCTCGGTTAACCTACCCGGAAGCTTCGACGCAATGATCGCCGCGGTCCTTGCGACCGGAAGGTGCGAGGTCCGACGCATGCACGGTGTGCGGTTCGATTCGCCGGGATTCGGTCCTCGAAGGCAGGCGGTCGCGGCGGCGTTGCTCGCGCTGCTCGCGCGTCGCGCGGCCGGCATTGAACTCGTCCGCGAGCCCGTTCGGCCGGCGCCCGTCGAGCGCAAGCCCATGCCCGCACGCGGCGATGCCACGCCGTCGCCGCCTGTCGATCCCAAGACCGCACCGGCGCCCGAGCCGTCGAGAGCCGCGCGGGCCGCGATGGCCGCTCCGAAGCTCGCCGTCGGCGACAGCTGGGAATTCGTCTACTCGCGCAACACGCGTCGTGCCGCGTCCGTGGGGACGACGTTCACGGAGACCATCGCGTCCGGCGGCCCGCGCGAATTCACGCTGAGTTCCGGCGCGCGGCTCGTCGCATCCCCCCTGGCCTTTCGCAACCGTGTCTCCAGTGGCAAGACGGTGAGAGAGTTCCGTCCGCACGGATTGTCGATTCGCTTTCCGCTGATCGTCGGGAAGGCGTGGCGCGACGACTACGAGATGCGCGACCCGGACCCCGCGTCGAAGTTCGCGGGACGCGTGCGCGCGGGCGCGCGGGCCGATCGCGCCGAGGTGGTCACGGTGCCCGCGGGCACGTTCGAGGCCGTGGTCGTCGAGCACGAGTGGACCTACGAGGACAGCCACGGCGTGCGCGAAACCGGCCGGCGCAAGGTCTGGTACTCGGAGGACGCGGCCTTCTGGGTACGCTTCGAATACGAGACGTCCGACGCGAAGGGCGAGCGCATCGAAGCCTATCTGTACGAGCTCAAGCGGTTCACGCGCGCCCGATGAGCGATCGCCCCGTCTCCGGGTCCGACGGCTCGCGCGCGCTGCCCGCGGGTTTCATGCTCGAAGAATTCGAACTGCTCGAGGTCGTCGGTCACGGAGGCTTCGGCATCGTCTACCGTGCACGCGACACACGCCTCGAGCGCGAAGTCGCGATCAAGGAGTACATGCCCGCCACGTACGCGCACCGCGACGCGACCCGGTCGGTGTCGGTGTCGGCGCCTCAGTATGCCGAGCCCTTCGAGGCCGGGCGGCGCAGCTTCATCAACGAAGCTCGGCTGCTGGCGCAGCTCGATCACCCCGCGCTCGTGCGCGTGCTGAGGTTCTGGGAGGCCAATGGCACGGCGTACATGGCGATGCCGTACTTCGGCGTGCCGACGCTGAGACAGTACATCGAGCGACACGGGCTTCGCGACGAAGCGTGGCTGCGCGCGTGGCTCGTGCCGATGCTCGAAGCGCTCGAACTGCTGCACCGTCAGGGCATCTGCCATCGCGACATCGCTCCCGACAACGTGATGATGCTCGACGATCGCCGCCCCGTGCTGCTGGACTTCGGCGCCGCGCGCAAGGTCATCGCGGACATCACGCAGAACATCACGGTGATCCTCAAGCCCGGGTACGCGCCGCTCGAGCAGTACACCGGGGGCGACGGCCCCCTGCAAGGGCCATGGACCGACCTCTACGCGCTCGCCGCGGTCGTGCGCTACTGCCTGAGCGGCAAGTCGCCGCCGCCCGCGCCCGGCCGCGCGATGTCCGACGACATGCCGCCGCTGGCCGCGGTCGCGGCCACGCCGGTGTCGGCCGAGTTCGCCCGCGCGATCGACACGGCGATGGCGGTTCGTGTGGAGAGCCGGCCGCGCGACGTCGCGGAATTCCGTGCGCTGCTCGCGGCGAATCCGCAGGCGACCGCAGCCCCCATGCCGGAGCCGGAGCGCGCGGGTGTCGTCGCCGCGCCCGCGGTCAAGGTGCGCGCGCGGGGTGGCATGGCCGTCGCCGCGATCGCAGGCGGGGTCGTCACGGTACTCGTCGCTGCATTGGTCTGGTGGACGGCGATACGCTCCGATCCACGTGCGACGGCCGATGCGCCCCCGCAGCAAGCCGCAGAAAAGGCCAGTTCGGCATCGATCGCGACCCCGTCCTCGTCCCCGCCCGTGCCTGCGACGCCGCCTTCGTCCCCGCCCTCGTCCCCGCCCGCGGCAGCGACGTCGGCTTCGATCGCGGCCCCGTCGCGCGCCGATCGCATCGCCATCGTTCGCTCCGCGCTGAACGACGTCGCCGCCGCCGCCACGCCCGGCTGGCGCGTGAGCCTGGAGGTCGAGAAGACCGTGCTGACGATCGGGCGTGACCGCCTCGAGTTCCGGGTGAACTCCGCACGCTCGGGCTACCTGCACGTGCTGCTGCTCGAGTCGGGCGCCGAGCGGCTGACCCGGATCTTTCCGAACGAGATCGACGGGCGAAATCGCGTCGCACCGGGCACCCGACTCGAACTTCCCCGGGCCGGCTGGGCGCTCGCGGCGCGCGGGCCCGCGGGACGGTCCTGGATCGTCGCGCTCGTCACTCCCTCTCCGCGCGACTTCAGCGAGGCGGGCCTGCCGGGCGACGGCGGCCTTTGGGACGCCGCTCGCGCGCTCGCGGCGTGGCGCGAGCGCGGTGCGGGCGTCTTTGCGGGCCGGCCGACCGGTTGCCAGCCCGCCGGCGCGACCTGCGACGCCTACGGCGCGGCCCTCGTGGAGATCGAAGAGCGGGATCCATGATCCGGGTCGAACGCGAAGGCGGCGTGTCGGCAGCCTTTACACATCGTTCGCTGAGATTTCTCCCTGTGGCTCCCAAGCCGTTGAATCAATTAGGAAAGAAGTCGCAGGCGCGCATCTTGCTTGGATTGACGTTCAGCAATGACGCGAAGAGGTCGGCGGCACGCACCGCCCCCGTCGCGGTTCGAAACAACCTGAGCCAGGAGTTCGGAATGAGGATTCGATCGGTCGTCGCCGCAGGGTCACTGGCCCTGGCGGGAATTCAGCCGGCCCTGGCCGGGTTCGGGGCCCCCACCGGACAGATCAATCCCATCACCTTTACGCAGTCCAGCTTCCTCTTTGACGGCGTCAGCACGACGGTCGTCGGGCACCTCGGCTTGACCCTTTCGATCACCGATCCGTCCCAGGTAGAGCTCTTCAGCCTGACGGTCAACGGCATTACGCCGGACCTCCCGATGCCGCCTACCGCGATTACGCTCGGCACTCCGTTCACGACAACCTTCCAGTTCAGCCACAGCTCGCCCGCCTGCACCGGGCCGGCCAACTCGTTCACCTGCAGTTACTCCGGCGACATCACCTTCGTCGGACCGGGCGACGTCTACAACGGTGGCGTCTTCGGTGCTCGTGCCAGGCTGTTCTGGGACAACGGCACGATCGGCTCGGATGGATTGGATTCGCGCGAGATCGCGACCAACGCCGCCCGCTTCACCGCGGTCGAGCCGCCGTCGAACGTGCCGGAGCCGTGGTCGCTCGCGCTGCTCGGCGCCGGGCTCGCGGGCCTGGGCCTGTCGAAGCGGCGCGCGAAGCACTGAGCCGAGCACGAAGCGCTGACGCCCCGCGCGCGTCAGCGCAATAACTTGAACACGCGCACCGCCGGCCCCGGGCGGTACGTCTCCTCGTAAAGTTTCGCGTCGAACTCCCCGAGCAGAAACATCCGGTTGAAGTTCGAGCGGTAGACCTCCGCCGGCACGCGCAGCACCTCGCTGCGCCCGCCGGCCCCCACGATCACTTGCAGCACGGCCCCGGACGCGGGCGCGAAAGTCGTCTTCCGCGCGACCCGGCCGTCCTCGATCACGACCAGCGCATCGACGCTGCGCCCGTCCGTGAAGCGGCCCGTGCTCAGGTCGACGTCGAAGCCTTTGCACGAGAGCGTCGCGCCGAGCGCGCCGGTGCACGCGAGCGGCTGGTAGCCGAGCGGCTCGCCGCGCGCGTCGGTCGTCGGCAGTCCGGCCGCGTATCGCAACGCGCCGAAGTACGACGTCATCCCGGCGGTGAAGAAGAGGACCACCGGCCGCCGCGACGAGGCGCCCGCGTCGTCGCGCGGAGCCTGCGCAACGCGGGCCAGCAGCGCCACGCGCGATCCCGCTTCGCGGGCCACGCGATCGATGCCGGCGTTGCCGTGGCGATCGACGAAATCGATCGTCCCGCGCAGCGCGGCCGGGTCTTCGGAAACGAGGCTGTACGCGACGAGCGCGGTCTGCGGCGTGTACTGCCCGCCGCCGTCGTGATACGCGCCGCGCTTGGCGAGGTATTCGATCGCGTAGCCGTCGTCCCACCAGGACCACAGCGCGGCGTCGGGCGGCAGCGTACGGGAGAGTTCGCCCAAGGCGGTCACGACCGGCGCCCGGACCGCCGGCTGGCCGACGAACGCGATGCCGCTCAACGGCCGCAGCCCCGCGACGAACACGACGACCACCGCCGCACAGGCGATCAGCCCGCCGCGCGCGTCGAGCCCAGGGAGCAGCCGCCCGCCCGCGCGCGAGTCGAGCCGCGCGCTCCCGAAGAATCCCGAGACCGCCCACTCGACCAGCAGCCCCAGGCCGAAGCCGGCGAACGGCGCGAGGTACATCGCGAAGCGCGGCCCGCGCGCGAGCGCGAGCACGGCCAGCGCCAGCATCGGCAGCAGGGGCACGAACACGCGCCAGCGCGTGACGAGGACGACCACGAACGCCAGCGTGCCGATCGCGGCAGCCCAGGGCGACGACAGGATCGCGGCGAACGCGCCGAGCGGATCGGTGTGCCGCAGTTCGCCCACGGTGCGCATCACATCCGGGAACCACTGAGCCGCGAGCGAGTGCCGTGCGGTCGGGTTCGACTCGAGCACGTAGCGCTCGACCAGTGTCGCCACGCTGCGCACGCCCAGCGCCGCCTGCAGCGGGTGGCTGGCGATCACGCAGGCCAGGACGCACGCCGCGGCGAACCCGATGCGAACGCGCTGAAGGACGAGGTGCACGGCGAGCGTGCCCCAGTACAGCCACGCGAGCGCGGGCTGTTCGTACCAGCGGAAGTACAGGTGCAGCGTGACCCCGAGCGCCACGCACAGCGCGAGCGTCGTCGCGCGCCGCTGCTCGCGTTGCACGCCCAGCACCAGCAGCGACGCGACCCACGGGAAGAACAGGTTCAGCGCGTCGGTGTCGACCCACCCCGGCGACGTGCGTTCGTAGTACACGAGCGAGAAGTTCGCGACCAGCGCGCCCATCAGCGCGGCCGCCGGGTGCCCGATGCGCCGGCCGTAGAGGAACATCGGCACGACGAACAGGCAGCCCAGCACCGGGAACACCAGGATCCCCGCGCGCTCGAGGCCCCCCGCGAGCGGGGCGAACGTCGCCAGCACCCAGCTCGTGCCCGGCAGGCGCAGCGGCTCGCGCCGCGCGCGCCACTCGAGGTCGCCGAGGCCGGGCCAGTACTCGGACGCCTCGCGCGGGCGCTGCAGCGTCTGGTGCAGGCGCAGCGGGTCGTCCTCGCCGGGCCGGAACGTGCCGTCGCGCCAGGCCTGCGCCCAGCGCAGCCCGTAGTACGCGTCGAGCGTCGTCATCGTCGGCACGCCGCCGGGGAAGTAGACCTCCGGATGCTCGCGCCAGGTGTCGAGCTGCGCGAGCCTGACCCACGCCGACGCGACCGTGCACGCGAGCGCGAGCGCAAGGCCGATCCAGGCGGCGGCACGCACGAAGCGCTCGCGCGGCGCCGGTGCCTGCGAGTGCGCCGCGCCCATCGACTCGCCGGATTCGAACGCCGTCCGAGTCTGCGTCCGATCCGCAGACTCGCCGGATTCGGACACGCGCCTCCCCGGCGGCTCGCCTCCGCCCACGCTCAATTCGCCGCCGCCCCCGACGCGATCGTCAGCTCCGCCTCGCTCGCCCCCGACTTCGCCGCGAACTCGCGGAATTCCGCCGGCGACGCCGACGGCGAAGGCTCGTTGCCGGACGCGACGAGCTTCTCGCGCAGCGCCGGGTCGTTGAGCACCTTCACGCTCGCGTCGAACAGCTTCGCGACGATCGCGTCCGGCAGCCCGGCGGGACCGAACAGGCCGAACCAGAACGTGTAGTCGAAGCCGGCGACGCCACCCTCGGCGACGCTCGGAAGGTCCGGGAACAGCGGCGAGCGCTGCGCCGACGTCACCGCGATCGTCTTCAGCCGCCCGCCGCGTGCCAGCGGCAGTGCCGACGGAGGCGTCGCGAAGCTGACCTGCGCCTCGCCGGTGACCAGGCCCTGAAGCGCCGGGGCGCCGCCCTTGTACGGCACGTGGACCATGTCGATGCCCGCCTTGCGCGTGAAGAGCAGCCCCGCGAGATGAGTGCCGCCGCCCATCCCCGACGACGAATAGTTGAGCTTGCCCGGCTGCGCCTTCGCGCGCGCGACGAGTTCGGCGACGCTCGAGACGCCGACGTCGTTCGAGACCGCGACCAGCAGCGGCGCGTTCGTCCAGCGCGAGATCGGCACGAAGTCCTTCGGGCCGTACTTGAACTCCTTGAAGACCGCCTGCAGGCTGCCGTAGAAGCTCGAGTTGTGCATGAACAGCGTGTAGCCGTCGGGCGCGGCGGTCGCGGCCGCGGCGGTGGCGATCGTGGTGCCCGCGCCGGGCCGGTTGTCGACGACCACCGGCTGGCCGAGCTGGCGCGACAGCGCCTCGGCGATCGGGCGCGCGACGCCGTCGGCGCCGCCGCCGGGCGGGAATCCGATGATCAGGCGGATGGGACGCGCCGGCCACGCCTGGGCGAGCGCGCACGTCGCGCTCAGGCCGAGGGTCAGGGCGAGCACGAGCTTGCCGAGGTTCATTCGATGTCTCCTGTCGGGTGTCGTTCTTCGCCGCGCGACGGGCGCGCGCGGTCTGCGTCATCTTAGACGCACTCGCGGACGGCGCGTCGCCGCTGTCAATGACCGCGCGCATTGCCGGCTCGCACCCCACGGGGTCATCGTCGATCCGATGCGTTCACGCGCCGCGGGCCCTCGACGCGGGAGGCGGCGCCCGCGTTCGCAGGCACCGGGGAGCGTCATGGACCGATCCGAAGAGCGCCGCTTCGAAGGCCTCAGTCCCTTCGAGCTGAAGAACACGCTGGTCGAGCTCGCGAAGCACCGCGGCGAGCGCACGATGCTCAACGCCGGACGCGGCAACCCGAACTGGATCGTGCTCGCGCCGCGCGCCGCGTATTTCCGCCTCGGCGAGTTCGCGCTCGGCGAGGCCGCAGCCCGGGGCTTCGGTCCGGACTTCGGCGGCCTGCCGGCCAAGCGCGGGATCGCCGCGCGACTGCGCGAGTTCCTCGCGTCGCGACCCGCCGGCGACGGGGACGCGCTGCTGCTCCAGGGCCTCGAGCACGCGTGCCGCGCGCACGGATTCGACGCGGACCGGCTCGTCGCGGAGTGGGTCGACGGCGTGCTCGGCGACCACTACCCGCTGCCGGTGCGCATGCTCGAGCACGCGCAGGCGATCGTGCGCGAGCACCTGGTCGAAGAGCTGTTCGGCGGCGACGCCGAGCGCGGCCGCTTCGAGCTCTTCGCGGTGGAAGGCGCGAGCGCCGGCATCACGTACGTGTTCCAGTCGCTGGTGCGCTCGGGGCTGCTCGCGCCGGGCGACCGGATCGCGCTCGGCGTGCCGATCTTCACGCCGTACCTCGAGGTGCCGCGCCTGCCCGAGTACCGGTTCGAGCTCGTCGAGGTGGCCCAGGACGCGGCCGAGGGACGGCGCTATCCCGCGCACGAGATCGACAAGCTGCGCGACCCGGGCGTGCGCGCGTTCCTCGCGGTCAATCCGTCGAACCCGACCGCGGTCGCGATGGACCGCGAGACCGTCGAGCACGTGGCGCGCATCGCGCGCGAGCGCCCCGAGCTGATCGTCATCACCGACGACGTCTACGCGTCGTTCGTCGACGGCTTCGCGTCGCTCGCCGCCGCCGCGCCCCGCAACACGATCCTGGTCTACTCGTTCTCGAAGTTCTGGGGCGCGACCGGGCTGCGGCTGGGCGTGGTGGGGCTGCACGCGTCGAACGCGCTCGACGATCGCCTGCTCGGCGCCGACGAGGCCACGCGCGCGGCGGCACGGGCGCGCTATCACGGCATCGCGACGGCGCCCGAGCGGCTCAGGCTGATCGACCGCATGGTCGCCGACAGCCGCGCGGTCGGGCTGAACCACACGGCGGGGCTGTCGGGCGCGCAGCAGGTCCAGATGAGCCTGTTCGCGCTCGCCGGCCTGCTCGACGCGGGCGGCGCGCGAAAGCGCCGGGCCCGCGCGATCGTGCGCTCGCGCTTCGAGCGCCTGTACCGCGGCGTCGGCCTCGAGCCGCCGGACGACGCGCTGCTCAGCCGCTACTACGCGTCGATCGACGTCCCGGCGCTCGCGCGCTCGCGCTACGGCGAGTCGTTCGCGCGCTGGCTGGTGGCGAGCTTCGAGCCGATCGACTTCGTGGTGCGGCTCGCGGAGGAACGCGGCATCGTGCTGCTCGACGGCGGCGGCTTCGACGCGCCGCGCATGTCGGTGCGGGTGTCGCTCGCCAATCTGCCCGACGACGCGTATTCGAACATCGGCCGCGGCATCTCCGAACTGCTCGCCGCGTACTACGAGCGCTGGAGGGCCGCCCCCGGAACCGACTGAGCACCGTCGCCGCCGGACTCTCCCGCGGGGACGCCGTCCGCCTCGCCGGGCGGCGCCGCCGGCAGGTCAACGCGGAAGATGCTGCCGCGCCCGAGCGCGCTGGTGACGTCGACGTGCCCGCCCATCGCCTCGACCAGCTGGCGCACGATCACGAGCCCCAGCCCGGTGCCCGGGATGTCGCCCGCGTCGCGGCCGAGCCGATTGAACGGCTGGAACAGCGCGCAGCGCTGCGCGTCGGTCATCCCGATGCCGGTGTCGATCACCCCGATCAGCACCCGCTCGCGCCGGCGGCGCAGGTGCACCGTGACGCGGCCGCCCCGCCGGTTGTACTTGATCGCGTTCGACAGCAGGTTGGACAGCACCTGGCGCAGCCGCGTCGCGTCGGCGAGCACCCGCCAGGCCGCGGGTGCCGCCGGCTCCAGTCTCAGCTCGACCTCGTGGGCGGAAGCCTCGGCCGCGCACGCGTGCATCAGTTCGCGGGCGAGCGCGCCGGCATCGACCGCAGCGAGCCTGATCCGCATCCTGCCGGATGCCACGCCGGTCACGTCGTCGAGGTCGCCGATCAGGCGCAGAAGGTGCCGCCCTGCCTTGACGATGTGAGCGACGTGCGACTGCTGCGCCGGGGTCAGCCCCGGGTCGCCGGCGATCAGGAGAAGGTTCGCGAACCCGAGGATCGCGTTCAGCGGCGTTCGAAGCTCGTGCCCGACGCGCGAGAGCAGGTCGTGCCCGGCCTGCCGGTTCGCTTGCGCCGCCTCGGCATCGGTGACGTCGAGGCCCAGCGTCGTCAGCACGCGCGGCCGGCCGTCGGCGTCGCTCTCCACGACGCGCCGCCCGCGCATCGTGTGCCAGCTGCCGTCGGAGTGCCGGACCCGGAACTCGCGGTACTCCATCCGCGTGCCGGCGAGCGCCTGCTCGCGGTCCTCGGCGAAGCGCGCGCGATCGTCGGGGTGGATGAACGCGAGCATCTCGTCGAGCGTGACGCCGCGCGCCTCACCGGACAGCCCGACCCACTCGGACGCCCGCGGCCCGAGGACGATCAGCCCGGTGGAGAGATCCTGGCGCGACACCGCCATGCCGAAGGGACCGACGATCGTCTCGAGTTCCCCGGCGAGCCGGGCGACGCGGGTCTCGTCCGAGTCTTCGGCGCGCACGGCCGCGAACCGATCCGCGATCGGCTCCCAGATCGCCGCGATCCACTGCCCGGCGCCGAGCGCCGCGAGCGCGAGCAGCAGCGGGCGGGATGACGTGTCGGCGGGCGCGGCAGGGGCCGCATCGGCAGCGGCGGCGGCCGCAGCAACCGGCCGGGCGACGGCGATCGGTTCCGACGGCGACTCGCCCGCGGCGAGCATCTCACGCAATGCTGGCGCGGCGGGCGCAAGCGCATCGAGGAGATTGAGCGGGAGCGCCGCCGACCCGCCGAGCAGCACCGCCGCGCACTCGTTGAGCCAGGCGATGCCCCCGTCGGCGTGCAGGCGCACGAGGCCGACCGGCAGATGGAACAGCAGGCGCGCCAGCGCCGCCTCGTCGCCGAACGCGCCGAGAGGCGCTCCGGCCACCGATGCCACCGCACTCGATGCCTCACGCTCCATCCGAGCCCCGAGCCGCGACGCTGCAGGACCGGCACCTCGGCCGGTCGATGGTCGACGCGCGATTTCTTCAGGCGGCCGTGCGAGGGCCTGCGGACGACGACCTGCGGACGATGCTGCCTGATCGACCGAGGGTGCACTCGAGTCTTGACGCAATGCAATTACCCAAATGGCCTATTGACGTCCGCACGGATTGAGCGACGCCGTGCGTCACGATTCGGTGGCGAATGCCGCCGCCCTTCCCGCGCGCGGGGGTTGGCCCCTGAGAGGGTGTTTCCCAAATCAATTACTCGTGCGTTGATCGTGCAGAATCGGCCAACTCGCGAGGACGATGAGGCATTCGGAAGAACAGAGAAAACGGCGCCCAGGACGCAAGGCGTTGCTGACGGCCGATCACGGCGCAGTGCTGACGGCCATCGCGCACGAGTTGCCGCGCTCGTCGCTGGACGAACTGACGCGGGAATTCAACCGCCGCTGCGGCTTGATGTGCTCGGCGACGGTCGCAAAGCGCTCAAGCAAGCGGGCGTCAAGCGCATGCGGCCACGCGCAAGCCCGCCGAGCGGGCTGCCGTTCAAGGCAGCGCCGCCTCCGCGTGGGCTACACCCGGCATCGACGCGAGGACGACCCAGCGGCATGAACCCGACCTGAGCGATGCAGAGTGGGCGCTGGTGGCCGACCTGTTCGAGCATCATGGCGGGCGCGGCGCGCCACCGACACAGCGACGCTTGCTCGTATGCCTGCTGCTATGTGGTGCACAAGGCTGCGCCGGCGCCTCTGCCCAAGTCGTTCCGCCTGGCGTGCGGTGTACAAGGCGTTTCGCGGTGGCGCAGGCCGGCGCCTCAAGCGGATGCACGACCGCCTTCGCCAGCAGTGGCGCGGTACGGTTGCGCTGATCTACGGCATGTCGATACAGAACACGCGCAGCACCGCCCAGGGCGGCAACACCGGCTTCGATGCCGGCAAGAAGGTCAAGGGCCGCAAGCGCCATCTGGTCGTCGACGCTGGGCTTGCTGCTGGCGTGACGGTCACGGCGGCCAGCGTGCAGGACCGCGATGCGGCGAGCCTGTGGTCGCCAAGGCGTATGCCAGGTTCGGGCCTCAAGGCCTGTTCGCCGACGCGGCGTACGGCGGGCGTTGCGCCGAGGCCATCGAGGCGCTGGCATTGCGGTGCATCGTGCGCCATCCCAGCAACCGAACCACGGGCACCTGGCAAGAGCAGCAGCCGCGTGGCCGAGGTCGTTCCAAGGGCCGTCGTTGAAGCCAAGCGCTGGGTGGTCGAGCGCGCTCCGCCTGGAACGAACGCGCTCGTCGACTGATCGCTCCACGACCGCTCCGGCCTGGGCACCCTGGCCTGGGTCTGGCTGACCGAGGCGCGTATCCTCGCAACGAGACTGGCGCAGGAAATCATTTGGAAACACCCTCGAGCACTCGAGAGGCCCCGCCGCAGGCGAAGCCCCGGTGACCGCGCACGCGAAGCCCTGCCGCGCGCGTAAGATTCCATCGCCATCCACCTCCCCCCGAGGCACGACCGAACATGAGCCCCCGCCCCGCGTTCGACCTCATCGTCTTCGGCGCCACGAGCTTCGTCGGCCGCATCCTGTGCCGTCACCTGCTCGAGCGCCAGGGCGCCGCCGGCGGGCTGCGCTGGGCGCTCGCCGGCCGCTCGCAGTCGCGGCTCGCGGCCCTGCGCGAGGAACTCGGCACGGGTGCGGCGGCGCTGCCGATCCTGCTCGCCGACGCGAGCGAGGCCGCGACGCTGCGCGCGATGTGCGAGCGCACCCGCGCTGTCGTTTCGACGGTCGGCCCCTACGCGCTGCACGGCGAGCCGCTCGTCGAAGCCTGCGCCGCGACCGGCACCGACTACGCCGACCTCACCGGCGAGGTCCAGTGGATCCGCCGGATGATCGAGCGCCACGAGGCCGCGGCCCGTGCGTCGGGCGCGCGCATCGTGCACTGCTGCGGGTTCGACTCGATCCCGTCGGACCTGGGCGTGCACTTCCTGCAGCGCGAGGCGCAGCGGCGCTTCGGCGAGCCCTGCGAGCGCGTGAAGATGCGCGTGAAGTCGGTGCGCGGCGGCATCTCCGGCGGCACCGCGGCGAGCATGCTGAACCTCGTCGCGGAGGCGACGAAGCACCCTTCGATGCTCGCGGAACTCGCGAACCCGTATTCGCTGTGCCCGCGCGACGGCTTGAAGCGCCCGCGCCAGCCGGAGGTCCGCGTCGCGCAGTACGACGCCGACTTCCGCGCCTGGATCGCGCCGTTCCTGATGGGCGCGATCAACACGCGCATCGTCCACCGCTCCAATGCGCTGGCCGGCGCCGCGTACGGCGCCGACTTCCGCTACGACGAGGCGATGATCACCGGCCGCGGCGTCACCGGCGGGCTGGCGGCGGGCGCGCTGACCGCGGGCATGGGGGGGTTCGCGCTGGCGGGCGCGCTGCCGCCGTCACGCTGGGCGCTGCAGCGCTTCGTGCTGCCGGCGCCCGGCGAGGGGCCGAGCAAGCGCACGCAGGCGAACGGCATGTTCGACCTGCGCTTCCACGGCCGAACCTCGAGCGGACGCACGCTGCGCGTGAAGGTCACCGGCGACCGCGATCCCGGCTACGGCTCCACCGCAAAGATGCTCGGCGAGGCGGCAGCGCTGCTGGCCGCGGGGTTGCCGCGCGGCACGCCGGCGGGCGGGTTCTGGACCCCGGCCAGCGCGTTCGGCGACACGCTCGTCGAACGCCTGCGCGAGCACGCCGGCGTGACTTTCGACGTGATCGAGGAATGAGCCCGTCCGCGCCGCGGATTCGCCCTCGGCGCGCACGCAGGCGAGTTCAGGGCGCGCTCGCGGCGCTCGATCGATTCGCGGGCCCGGCGCGTTCGCTAGGCGGGCGCCGGTGCGAACTCCGCGCGGATTCGCGCTCCGTGCTCGTCGATCGCCGGGGCCGGCGGATAGCCTGGCGGGTCCCAGTCGGTGACGTACGGAAGCGCCGGAACGTCGGCGCTCGCCCCCGCCACCGGCATCGGTCGCGTGCGCAACTGCGGGTGCGCGAGCAGGTCCGGGACGGTGTTGATCGAGCCGTAGGCGGTCTGCGCCGCGTCGAGCCGCGCGACGACGCTCGCGCTGTCGAGCGCTCCGAACGCGCGCGCGACGCGCGCGTCGACGACAGGCCGGTTGGCGACGCGCGCGGCGTTGTCGCAGGCCCGCGGGTCGCGCGCGAACGCTTCGTCGTCGAGCACGTGGCGGCAGAAGTCGGCCCACTCGCGCTCGTTCTGGATCGAGATCACGATCTCGCGCCCGTCCGCGCAGCGGAACCCGCCGTACGGCGCGATCGTCGGGTGCTTCAGCCCCACGCGCTCGGGCGCCTTGCCGCCGTAGCGCGTCTGCAGGAACGGCACCCCCATCAGTTCCACCGCGGAGTCGAACAGCGACACCTTCACGCCGCTGCCGCGCCCGGTGCGCTCGCGCTGAAAGAGCGCCTGCTGGATGCCGATCAGCGCGTTCATGCCCGCGGTGATATCGCACAGCGACACGCCGATGCGCCCCCACTCGCCGGGCGCGCCGCTGACCGCCACCAGCCCGCTCTCGGCCTGCACCAGGAGGTCGTACGCCTTCATCGACACCTTCGGGCCGCGGTCGCCGTAGCCGGAGATGTCGCAGGTGACGAGCCGCGGATGGAGGGCGCGCAGCGCGCCGGACCCGAATCCCAGCCGCTCGGCGGCACCGGGCGCGAGGTTCTGCAGGAAGACGTCGGCACGCGCGATCATCGCGTGCAGCAGCGCGGCGTCCGCGGGGTCCTTGACGTCGAGCGCGACGGACTCCTTGCCACGATTGATCCACACGAAATACGACGACTCGCCGTGCACCGTGCGGTCGTAGCCGCGCGCGAAGTCACCCTCGGGGCGCTCGACCTTGATCACGCGCGCGCCGGCGTCGGCGAGCCGCGAGCTGCAGAACGGCGCGGCCACCGCCTGCTCGAGCGCGACGACGAGCAGGCCTTCGAGCGGGCGAGGCGCGGGGGAAGCGGGTTCGGTCATGGGATCAGGCGGGAGGCGTTTCGGTGGGAACGAAGTCGAGCTCGACCTTCGCGCCGTTGGGATCATTGAAGAACAGCTGCCAGGTGCCGCGCCCCGGCAGGCGCAGCAGGTCGTAGGCGACGCCGCGGGCACGCAGGCGCTCGATCGCGTCGGCCAGGCCGGTGGCGCTGAACGCCATGTGGTCGATCGCGCCGCGCACGAGCGCCGAACGGGGCTGGCCCGCGATCACGTGCAGGATCGCGTCGCGCCCGCCGCGCGGATACAGCCACGCGCCGGGAAACGCGAACGCGGGCCGATCGCCGGGCACCAGCCCGAGGAAGTGCTCGTAGAACTCGAGCGTCGCGTCGAGGTCGTCGGTGAGCACGGTGAAGTGATTCATCGCGGACACGGTCATGGCGGCCTCCGGTGAGCACGTGGTCATCGAGCGCGCATGCTAACCGAAGCGGCGCGCGCCGCGCGCGCGGCCGATGCGCGCACGCGGTCCCGAGGGCGGCGGTCGCGCGGTCGCGCGGTCGCGCGGTCGCGAGGGCGCGAGGGCGCGAGGGCGGCGGGCGCGTGGGCGCGTGGGCGTCGTCACCCGCGCAGCATCTCGCCCGCGATGATCATCTTGCGCACCTCGGTCGTGCCGGCGCCGATCTCGAGCAGCTTGATCGCGCGGTACAGCCGGTTGATCTCCGACTCCCAGATGTAGCCGGCGCCGCCGTGCACCTGCAGCGCGTGGTCGAGCACGCGATTGAGCGTGTCCGCCGCGAACATGACCGACGCCGCGGTGATCTTGTGGATCTCGCCGCGCCCGCCGCCGCCGGTCTCGAGCTCGTTGGCCGCGCGCAGCGCCTGGTATGTGAACAATCGCATCGCCTCGACCGCGACGTACATGTCGGCGAGGCGCGACTGAACCATCTGGAAGCTCGCGATCGGCTGGCCGAACTGCTTGCGCGTGCGGGCGTAGTCGAGCGTGATCTCCAGTGCGCGCTCGGCGATGCCCAGGCACACCGGCGAGACCATCGCGCGCTCGAGGTCCAGCCCGCTCATGAGGACCTTCACGCCGCGCCCTTCCTCGCCGACGAGATTGCGCGCCGGCACGCGGCACTCGTCGAACACGAGCTCCGCGGTCGGGCTGCCGCGAAACCCCATCTTGCGCAGCTTCTGCGCCACCCGAAACCCGGGGAAGCCGCGCTCGACGATGAACGCGGAGATGCCCTGCGCGCCGCGCTCGGGGTCTGTCTTCGCGTAGACGAGCAGCACGTCGGCGACCGGCCCGTTCGTGATGTAGAGCTTGGTGCCGTTGAGCACGTAGTGATCGCCGTCGCGGCGCGCGGTGGTGCGCATGGAGCCGAGGGCGTCGGAGCCGGCGCCGGGCTCGGTCAGCCCGAGCGCGCCCACCGCGGTGCCCGCGCACAGCCCCGGCAGGTAGCACTCGCGCTGCGCGTCGCTCGCGTTGCGCAGGATGTTGTTCAGGCACAGGTTCTCGTGCGCGACCCACGACAGCCCGAGCGCGTGGTTCCAGCGGCTGAAGGCCTGCGCGACCAGCCCGCTCGCGAAGAGGTCCATTCCCGCGCCGCCCAGGCTCGCGGGCGCCGTCACGCCGAAGTAGCCGTTGCGCCCGATCAGCGGGAACGCGTGAGCCGGCCAGGACTCGTCCTCGTCCATCGCAGCGGCGAGCGGGTACAGCTCGGCGCGCGCGAAGCGATCGGCCTCGCCGAGCACCTGGGCCTCGTCCGCCGACAGCCCCGCGAACACTTGCGCGACGCCGCGCGCGCCCGCCGTTCCGATCGACCCGCTCTCGCCGCCCATGACGCCTCCCGCATGCTTGACAGGCCCTGGAGGGCCACGTTAAATGACTCCGGTTCACCGATGCTATCGGACAGCGTTTCATAGGGCAATCTCGCCACCCGCCGCGGGTTCCGATTCCACATTTCGAGGTGTAGTGACTTGGAGTCATCGACGAGGGCCGCGCGCACGCCCGCGCCCGCCGCGCCGCGCGCCCCACGGCGCCCCGGGCGCGAGACCCGCGTGCGCGACATCCTCGACGCCGCCCGGCACGTGTTCACGCACCAGGGCTACGACGCCGCGGCCGTCTCCGACATCGCCGCTCGCTGCGGCGTGGCGCAGGGCACCGTCTACAAGTACTTCGACAGCAAGCGCGAGCTGCTGCTCAAGGTGCTGGCCGACTGGTACGACGAGATGTTCGGCGACACCACCCGCGAGCTGCGCGCGCTCGAAGGCACGCGCCCGAAGCTTCGCTACCTGATCGGGCGCCACCTGCGCACGATCCGCGACAACCCCGCGCTCTCGGCGCTGATGTTCGTCGAGGTGCGCTCGCAGCCCGGCTACGTCGGCTCCGAGCTGCACGCGCTGAACCGGCGCTACACGTCGATGCTCACGCGCGTGCTCGAGGACGGCGTGGCGCTCGGCGACCTGCGTGCCGACACCCCCGTGCGCGCGATCCGCGACCTGCTCTACGGCGGCATCGAGCACCTGGCGTGGCGCTACCTGAGCGGGCGCGGCGGGCTCGACGTCGACGCGAGCACCGAGCAGGTGCTCGCGATGCTCTGGGGCGGCATCGCCGCACCCGACGCCGCGGACGCGACGCGCACCGCCACCGACGCCGAGCTCCGGCGCAAGGTCGCCGGGCTGGCCGAGCGCGTCGAGCGCCTGGAGGCCCGAGCCACGCCGAGGCGAACCCATTCGAGTCGAAGTAGGAATGACAGTCACCCATCACCCCCTTCACAGATCCGTGCGTGCGGCGCTACCGCACACGGCTCTTGCCTTGGGTCGTGACGATCAGACGTTGGCCCGGGTAGGGGTGGCAGATGCGGGGACGTGGCAGCCAATGTTCGACGATGAGGTGCATGCGCTTCCAACTCGGTGCTTGGCCTGGCTGCGACGGCACAACGTGCGATGCCACAGCCGGGCGACCTGGAAGCGGAAGACCTGCACCCGCGCCCCGTTGCAGGGCACGGCGAAGTAGCGGCTATGCCCGCTGACGACCGCACGCAGGTACTGGCCCTGCTCGGCGATCGGTCGGTGCATGCGCCTTCGCAATTCGTCCTTGACCGCGTGCAGCTTGGCGCGCAGCCGTTGGCACTGGTCAGCCTCAAGACCATGAACTTGCCCTTGCTGGTCTTGCCGCAGCAGTGCGTGAAGCCCAGGAAGTCGAAGGTCTCGGGTTTGCCTTGTCCGCGTCGGCTGCGCCGGTTCTCGCCGCGAAGCGCCCGAACTCGATCAGCCGCGTCTTGCTCTCGTGCAGCGCCAGCCCGAGTTCTTCAGCCGCTGGGCCACGTCGCGCTTGAAGCGCTCGGCGTCCCAGCGGTGCTCGAACCCGGCCACCCAGTCATCGGCATAGCGCACGATGATCATCTGGCCCTTGGCGTGGCGCCGCCGCCACTGCTCAACCCACAGGTCAAACGCGTAGTGCAGGTAGATGTTGGCCAGCAGCGGGCTGATGCTCCCGCCCTGCACCGTCCCCAGCTCACTGCGCGTGACCTGCCTGTCTTCCAGCACACCCGCGTGCAGCCACTTCTTGAGCAGCCGGATCACGCGGGCATCGGCCACGCGATGCTCGATGAACTTGATCAACCAGTCGTGTTCGATGGTGTCGAAGAACTTGCTGATGTCCGCATCGAGTATCCAGTTCACCTTCCTCGCCGTCACACCCACGGCCACGGCGTCCAGTGCGTCGTGCGCGCTTCGGCCCGGCCTGAACCCGTAGCTGAACCCGATGAAGTCCTGCTCGTAGATCGCACCAAGGACTTCAGCCGATGCGCGCTGGACGATCTTGTCCTCCAGCGCGGGCACGCCCAGGGGCGCTTTCCCGTCGGCCTTGTCGATGTACGCCCGCTTCACAGGCTCGGGGCGGTAGCCCCCTCGGGCCAGCCGGTCCGACAGGTCCAGAAGGTTCGCTTCCAGATTCATGCCGTAACCCTGCCAGGTTTGACCATCGACGCCGGCGGCCGCGTCACGCCGGGTGGCGTAGTACGCAGCGCGCAGCCGCTCAATGGCGTAGATGTGGAACAACAGGTTGTCGAACCTCGCATCGCGACGGCCTCGTGCCGTCTGTCGTATGCCATCGAGCGCCGTTTGCACGTCGTAGACCCGGCTGGTTCTCCGGGACATGCGCGCCACGAAGGCATTTCCCTTGGCTCGCAGCCTTCCTCCACCGCCTCCGCCGCCGCAGGAACTTCCCGTGGCCTTGTTCGGCAGCTTCTTCGGTACTACGCCGCGATCCGACTTCCCGCGCCGCTGGCCTCATCGTCGTACGCCCGAAGGCTTCACGATGCGCGCTGCGGCAAGGCTCTCCCGAGCCGCCGCAGCAGGTCGCGGGATCTCCCGGTTCCCGTGCGAGATGTTTCCGCGCGTGCGCGGGTCTGTGACCGCGCGGGGTCCGCTGCAGCCTCGCCAATGCGGCTGCACCGGCGTGGCCTTCGGCATGTCTCCACGGCCTCGGCACCCCGATCACCCCGGGACCGAAGTCCCAGGTCATGGATTACGCGGCTCAATACCCGGCCCGCGCGTACCCCTGTCAACGCTTCGCCCACGCCCTCGCGAACGTGCACGCATGACTCGGGGCCGCCGTAGCTGGCTAAGCCTTCAACGTATGACTCTTTCATTCACAACATCTCGCCGGTTTTGACCGGCGCACGGAGGACACCATGACATCGACGACGCAGTCCACGCCCCCGCCGACGGGCGACGCGACGAGCGCCTGGCCGTTCCGTTCGGTGCTCGTCGCCAATCGCGGCGAGATCGCGGTGCGCGTGCTGCGCACCGTGCGCGCGCTGGGGCTCGAGGGCCTGGTCGTGTACCACGCCCAGGACCGCGACTCCCCCGCGGTGCGCCTGGCCGATCGCGCGATCGAGATCGAGGGCGCCACGCCGGTCGCCGCGTACCTGGACGCGGAGCAGATCGTCGAATGCGCGAAGCGCGCCGGCGCGGGCGCGATCCACCCCGGCTACGGCTTCCTGTCCGAGAACGCGGACTTCGCGCGCCGCGTCGCGGCCGCCGGCATCGTGTTCGTCGGCCCCACGCCCGAGCAGATCGACCTCATGGGCGACAAGGTGCGCGCGCGCGCCTTCGTCGAACAGGCGGGCTTTCCGGTCGCACCCTCGGCGATCGAGGACGACGATCCCGCGAGCTTCGAGCAGCGTGCCGCCGCGGTCGGCTTCCCGCTGCTGATCAAGCCGTCGGCCGGCGGCGGCGGCAAGGGAATGCGCATCGTGCGCGACGCGGCGCAGCTCGCCCCCGAGATCGAGCGCGCGCGCAGCGAGGCGCGACGCTACTTCGGCGACGGGCGCCTGTACGTGGAGCGCTACGTCGAGAACCCGCGCCACATCGAGGTGCAGGTGCTCGGCGACGCGCACGGCGCGGTCGTCCACTACTTCGAGCGCGAGTGCTCGGTGCAGCGGCGCTTCCAGAAAATCGTCGAGGAGACGCCCTCCCCGGCGCTCGACGCGGCCACGCGCGCGCGCATCTGCGAGACCGCGGCCGGCATCGCGCGGCGTGCCGGCTATCGCAACGCCGGCACGGTGGAGTTCATCTACGGCGCCGGCGAGTTCTACTTCCTCGAGATGAACACGCGCCTGCAGGTCGAGCACCCGGTGACCGAAGCGGTCACCGGCGTGGACCTCGTGCGCGAGCAGCTGCGCGTCGCCGCCGGCGAGCCGCTCGGCTATGCGCAGTCCGCCGTCGAGGTGCGCGGGCACGCGATCGAGTTCCGCCTCTACGCCGAGGACCCCGCGCGCGGATTCACCCCCACCACCGGGCCGGTGCTCGCGCTGCGGCTGCCGCAGGGCGAAGGTATCCGCGTCGACGGCGGCATCGCGCAGGGCCAGCAGGTGAGCGCCGCGTTCGATCCGATGCTCGCCAAGCTCGTCGTGTCGGCGCCCGACCGCGCCCAGGCGCTCGCGCGCGCCGAGCGCGCGCTCGGCGACTTCGCGCTGCTCGGCTGCCAGACCAACGCGGCGTTCCTGCGCCGCCTGACTCGCCACCCGGCGTTCGTCGCCGGCGAGGTGCACACCGGCTTCCTGGACGCGAACCCCGAGATCGCCGCGCCGCCGCCGCACTCGCCCGAGCGCCTCGGGCGGCTGCTCGCGGTCGCCGCGCTGTCCACGCGCCGCCTCACCGACGCGGCCGACGCGGTCCCCGCCCTGCACGCAAGCCTCGGGCACTGGAGGAACTGATGCGCGACGCATTCGCAATCGACGGCGAAGAGCACGAAGCCTGGCTCTCGCGCGAGACCGCGCCCGACGCCGCGCGCTACCGGCTGCACTGGAGCGCGGGCGACGCGCCGGTCGCGCTCGAGACCGGGCCCGACGGCGGCGCGCTGCTGCGCGTGGGCGACGACGCGGTGCCGGTGCTCGTCGCGCGCCAGGGCGACGATCTCTTCGTTCACGTGGACGGCGAGACCGTGATGCTGCGCCATCGCCACCCGCTGGTGCGCGCCGCGGCCGCCGCGCACAGCCACGCCGACGACGAGGTGCGCGCGCCGATGCCCGGCACCGTGGTCTCGGTGAACGCCACCGCCGGCCAGGCGGTGGCGCGCGGCGACCCGCTGCTCGTCATGGAGAGCATGAAGCTGGAGACGACGATCTCGGCGTGGCGCGACGGCACGGTCGAGGCGATCCACGTGGCGGCCGGCCAGACCTTCGAGCGCGACGCCGTGCTCGTGAGCCTGGTCGCGCAGGAGGACTGAAGTGAAGCGCATCGAATCCCGCATCGACACCCGCTCGGCGGACTTCCGCGCGAACCTCGAGCACAACCGCAAGCTCGCCGCCGCGCTGAAGGAGCGCCAGCGCGTGGTGCGCGAGGTGCGCCCCGAGCGCGACATGCAGCGGCTCGCGCGCCAGGGCAAGCTCTTCGTGCGCGAGCGCATCGAGCGCCTGCTCGACCCCGGCACGCCGTTCCTCGAGCTCTCCACGCTCGCGGCGTGCGAGAACTGGGGCGGCGAGGTGCCCGGCGCGGGCATCGTCAGCGGCATCGGCATCGTCGCCGGTCGCGAAGTGATCCTGCACGCCGACGACGCGAGCGTGAAGGGCGGCGCGTGGTACCCGGAGTCGGTCAAGAAGATCGTCCGCACGCTCGACATCGCGATCGAGAACCACCTGCCGGTGGTGCACCTGTGCGACAGCGCCGGCGGGTTCCTGCCCGCGCAGGCGGACTTCTTCGCCGACCGCTATTTCGCGGGGCGGATGTTCCGCAACCAGTCGATCCTCTCCAAGATGGGCGTGCCCCAGGTCTCGATCGTGCTCGGGCACTGCACCGCGGGCGGCGCGTACATCCCGGCGCTGTCCGACTACAGCGTGATCGTGCGCGGCACCGGTGCGATCTTCCTCGGCGGCCCGCCGCTCGTGAAGGCGGCCACCGGCGAGGACGTGACCGTCGACGAGCTCGGCGGGGCGGACATGCACACGCGCGTCTCGGGCACCGCCGACTACCCCGCCTCGACCGAGGACGAGGCGATCGCGATCGCGCGCGACATCGTCGCGCAGCTGCACCGCCCCGAGAAGACGCGCATCGACTGGCAGGCGCCGGAGCCGCCGTACTACGATCCCGCCGAGCTGCACGGGGTCATCCCGCGCGACATCAAGGTGCAGTTCGACATGCGCGAGGTGATCGCGCGCATGGTCGACGGCAGCCGCTTCCACGAGTACCAGCCCGCGTACGGCCAGACGCTGGTGTGCGGGTTCGCGCACCTGTGGGGTTACCGCGTGGGCATCCTCGCGAACAACGGCGTGCTCTTCAACGACAGCACGCTCAAGGGCGCGCACTTCATGCAGCTGTGCAACACGAACCGCACGCCGATGCTGTTCCTGCAGAACATCACCGGCTACATGGTCGGGCGCGAGTACGAGCGCATGGGCATCACCAAGGACGGCGCCAAGATGATCATGGCGGTCTCGGGCTCCGAGGTGCCCAAGTTCACCGTGATCTGCAACGGCTCGTACGGCGCCGGCAACTACGGCATGTGCGGGCGCGCGTTCGACCCCCGGTTCCTCTTCATGTGGCCGCAGAGCCAGATCTCCGTGATGGGCGCCGAGCAGGCGGCCAACGTGCTCTCCGAGGTCAAGATCCGCCAGCTCGAGCGCGACGGCCGCTCGCTGTCGGCGGCCGAGATCGCCGCGATCCGCGAGCCGGTGCTGGAGAGCTACCGGCGGCAGTCGAGCGCGTACTACTCGACGTCCGAGCTCTGGGACGACGGCATCCTCGATCCGGTCGACACGCGCAACGCGCTGGCGATCGCGCTGTCGGCCTCCCTGGGCGCGCCGATCGAGCGGCCCGGCTACGGCGTGTTCAGGATGTGAGCGCGGGAGGCGAGCCGTGATCGACATCGACGACACCTCGACGATCTGGTCCGCGTTCGAGGCGGCCGCGGCACGCTGGCCCGGTCGCCCGTTCGTCGCGGCCCCGGCGAACCCCGCGCGCGACTACCACCCCGGCGGGGTCGAGTTCACGTACGCGCAGGCCGCCGCGGAAGTCGCCCGGCTGCGCGCGCTGTACACGCAGGCCGGCTACGGCGCCGGCCACCGCGTCGCACTGATGCTCGACAGCCGTCCCGAGCACTTCCTGCACAAGCTCGCGCTCGGCGCGATCGGCGCGTGCATCGTGCCCGTCAACCCCGACTATCGCGCGGGCGAGATCGCATACCTCGTCGACCACTCGAAGGCCGACCTCGTCGTCGCGCTGGGCGCGCGCCGCGCGCAGCTCGATTCGGGTCTCGCGCAGGCGGCGCGCAAGCCGCCGGTGGAGATCTTCGAGGAACTCGGGCGCGGGCTCGCGCGAGCCCGCGAGCCGCGCCGCGCGCAGGCACCGGCGGCCGCCACGCCGGCGAGCATCCTCTACACGTCGGGCACCACGGGCCGCCCCAAGGGCTGCATCCTGTCGCACCACTACGAGATCTGTTCGGGACACTGGTACGCGACGCGCGGCGGGCTCGCCGCGATGCGCGACGGCGAGGACCGGCTCTACAACCCGCTGCCGCTCTATCACGTGAACGCGTCGGTCACGTCGTTCCTGGCGATGATGGTGCGCGGCGGCTGCCAGATCCAGGCCGACCGCTTCCAGCCGACGCGCTGGTGGCCGGAGGTGATCGGCTCGCGCGCGTCGATCGTCCACTACCTCGGCGTGATCGCGCCGATGCTGCTGAACCAGCCGCCGGCGGCCCAGGATCGCGCGCACGGCGTGCGCTTCGGCGCAGGCGCGGGCGTGGAGCCTCAGCTGCACGCGGTCTTCGAGGCGCGCTTCGGCTTCCCGCTGGTGGAGCTGTGGGGCATGACCGAGATGGTGCGCGTGCTGATCGACAACGGGCCGCAGCGGCAGGTCGGCACGCGCGCGTTCGGGCGCGCGGTGCCGGGGCTGGACGCGCGGGTGGTCGACGAACACGACACCGAGCTGCCCGACGGGACGCCCGGCGAGCTCGTCGTGCGGCACGACGCCGAGCGCCCCCGCCACGGCGCGTTCTCGGGCTACCTCGACGACGACGCCGCCACCGAGGCCGCGTGGCGCGGCGGCTGGTTCCACACCGGCGACACCGTCGTGCGCGCTCCCGACGGCATGTTCCACTTCGTCGACCGCAAGAAGAACATCATCCGGCGCTCGGGCGAGAACATCGCCGCCGCCGAGGTCGAGGCGCTGCTGCAGGCGCACGACGCGGTCGCGCAGGTCGCGGTGCTCGCCGCACCCGACGAGATCCGCGAGGAAGAGGTGCTCGCGTGCGTGGTGCCCGCCGAGGGCAGCACCGGAGACGCCGCGCTCGCGCGCACGCTCTTCGACTGGTGCAACGAGCGCCTGGCCTACTACAAGGCCCCCGGCTGGGTCTGGTTCACGGACAAGCTGCCGACCACCGGCACGCAGAAGATCCAGAAGCACCAGATCTTCCCCGCGGGAACCGATCCGCGAACCCTGCCCGGCATGCACGACCTGCGGGGACTGAAGAAGCGCAGCCGCTGAAGGCGCGTCGATCCGCGCCGCGTCGGCGCGACGCCGCGCCTCGGACCGCGGGCCTCAGGCGATCTTCGCCCCGCGTTCGGCCAGCAGCTCGCGCAGCACCGAGCGGTGGCATTGCGCCTCGTTCTCGCAGTAGCACCCGACCGAGAAGTCCGCAGTGTGCGACAGTGCCGCGAGCAGGTCCAGGCTTCGTGCCGCGTCGGGCTCGCTCATCTCCGCGCGGTAGCGGCGCGCGAACGCGAGCCAGTCGCGCTCGCTCGTCGCCTGCTGGCCCGCCTTCACGGTCTCGGCGCTCGGCGCGAGATTCGGGTACCAGACGTCGTACCAGTTGCCGCTCGAGAACTCGGCCTTCGGCACGCCGCGCGGCGGGCGCCGCACCGTACCGACGCGCAGGCCCTCGCCTGGCGCGCGCCCGCTGCCCAGCCTGACGATCCGGATGCTCATCAACGCCTCCCCGCGACGCCTCGCGCCCGCCGACGGCGCGATCGCGATCGCGATCGGGAGAGGCTACCTCAATTCGCGGGCTGCGCGGCCTGCGTGCCGCAGGGCGCGACCTCGGCGGCCGGCACCGGCCGCCCGAGCAGGAAGCCCTGCCCGTAGCGGCAGCCGATCGCCTGCAGGAATCCGCGCTGCGCGGGCGTCTCCACGCCCTTGGCGACGCTCGCCATGCCCAGGTTCTCGATCAGCGTCACCGTCGAGTGCAGCACCGCCATGCCGTCGGGGCTCGCACAGAAGTCGTGGACGAACTGCCGGTCGAGCTTGATCACGTCGAACGCGAAGTCGCGCAGGCCGCCGAACGCGCTCGCGCCGCTGCCGTAGTCGTCCATCGCGAGACCGACGCCGAGCGCGCGCAACGACTTCAGCAGCGCGTGCGACGCCGCGGCGTTGCGAACCACGTCGCGCTCGCCGATCTCGACCATCAGCGCCGCGGGCTCGACGCCGGCGTCCCGCAGGGACCGCTGCACCGATTCCAGCAGCCGATCGGGCTGCATCAGCTGCATGCGCGCGACGTTCACGCTCACGCGCGCCGGCGCCTGCCCGGGCGACGCGCGGCGCCAGTCGGCGAGCTGCCGGCACGACTCGCGGATCACCCACTCGCTGATCGGGACGATCAGCCCGGTCTCTTCGGCGATCGGAACGAACTCGGCGGGCGAGACCGCGCCCAGTGCAGGGTGTTCCCAGCGCAGCAGCGCCTCGACCGACCACCGCCGGCCGCTCGCGAGGTCGACGGTCGGCTGGTAGACGAGCGAGAGCTGTTCGCTGTCCAGCGCCTGGCGCAGCGCCTGCTCGACGGCCATCTGCCGCGACACGCGCGTGTGCATCTCGTCGTCGTAGACCATCGCGCGCCCGCGCCCGGCCCGCTTGGCCTCGTACATCGCGGTGTCGGCATTGCGCAGCACCAGGTCGGACGCGCCGCGGCACTGCTCGCTGGTGACGATGCCGATGCTCGCCGACGACTGGATCTCGTGGCCGGCCACGCGATACGGGGGCGTGAGCGCCGACAGCAGGCGCTCGGCGACGCGGCGCGCGACGGCGATGTCGTGGCCGCCGTTGAGCAGCACGACGAATTCGTCGCCGCCGAAGCGCGCGACGACGTTGCCGTCGGGCGAGTTGTTCGACAGGTCGCTCGCGCGCAGCGTGGCGCGCATGCGGTCGGCGATCTGGCGAAGCAGGTCGTCGCCCGCGTCGTGCCCGAGCGCGTCGTTGACCTGCTTGAATCGGTCGAAGTCCAGGAACAGCACCGAGAAGCCCTGCGCCGGGTCCGCGAGCGCACGCTCGACCGCGAGGTCCAGGCGCTCGACCAGCAGCTCGCGGTTCGCCAGGCCGGTGAGCTTGTCCAGGCGCGCGGCCGCGTGCAGCTGGCGCTCGATCTGCTTGCGCGCCGAGATGTCCTGCACGATCGACCAGATGTACTCGGCGCCGTCGGGCTGGGTCACGCGCACGCCGTTGAGCAGCACCGGCACGCGCGAGCCGTCGCGGCGCAGGTACTCCTTCTCGTAGGGCCCGTAGCGGCCCGACTCGCGCAGGCTCGCCAGCTGCTGCGCTTCCTGGGCCTCGTAGTCTCGCGGCGTGACTTGCCAGTACGTCGCCTGCTCGAGCTCGGCGCGCGTGTAGCCGACGATTGCGAGCATCGCGTCGTTGCACTCGACGAAGCGGCCGCTGGACATCTCGTTGAGCGAGATGCCCACGGGCGCGTGCTCGAACAGGCTCCGGAGCTTGGCGTGCGCGCGCTCGAGCGATTCGTCGGCACGCTTGCGCTCGCTGATGTCGATCAGCGTGCCGTAGACGCGGCGCGAACCGCCGTCGTCGCGGCGGCTGGCGAGGCGCCCGCGTGCGCGCGCCCACGTCCAGCGCCCGTCGTCGCGCGCGATCCGGACCTCGCAGTCGAAGTGATCGCTCTCGCCCGCGAGGTGGGCTCGCATCCGCTGCTCGACCCGCTCGCCGTCCTGCGGGTGCAGGCGCGCGACCCAGTCGGACCACGCGAGGTTCCGCTGCTCGTCGGGCGACACGCCCGCGATGCGCGCCCAGAGCTCGTCGCAGACCACGGTTCCGCCGTCGGCGTCCCACTCCCAGGTGCCGGCGCGCGTGCCGTCGATGATCGCCTGCAGGCGCTCCCGCTCTGCCCCGAGCGCGTCCTCGACGCGGCGACGCTGCGTCAGGTCGGTCTTCACTGCGATGAAGCCCTCGAGCGTGCCGCGCGCGTCGCGGATGGGCTGGATGTCGAGCTCGACCCAGACTCGGGTGCCGTGCTTCGTGCGATTCAGGATCTCGACCCGCACGCCCTGGCCCGCTTCGAGCGCCGCGCGGATCCGCGCCACCGTCGCCGGGTCGGTGTCCTCGCACTGCATCAGCGCGCCGGGGCTGTGGCCGATCGCCTCGTCGACCGAGTATCCGGTGAGCGTCTCGAACGCCGGGTTCGCCCAGACGATGCGGCGGGCCGTGTCGCAGATCACGACCGGGTGGTCGGTGTTGAGCGCGACCAGTGCGAGGCGCCGCAAGTCGCGCGTCTCGCGCGCGTCGGGACTCCAGCGACGGTGGACCCAGCCGGCCAGCGCGACGAACGCCACGGCCGCGAGCGCAGCGAGCCAGCCCGGGGCGTCGGCCACCGAATCGTCGGCGGCGACGCCGACCAGCCAGCCCGCGACCAGCATCAGCGCGCCCGCCGGCAGGGCCGCTCCGAGCGGGAGCGCGAAGCCGGCGGCCGTCCTGCCCGGCGCGTCGTGCGGCGTCACGCCGGCAGGCCCCGCGAGCTCGAGCGGGCGAGCGCGTTCGCCACGGCCCGGGGCCGCGGTGTTCGATCGTGAGCGAAGAACACGTGCCGCATGTTCATCCACGTAGTCTCCCGCACCACGAATTCGCGCCATCCCCAGAATTGACGGGTAATCTCCGCTCATTCATCCGGGTCATCCGCGATCGCGGGCCCGGACGTTCCCGGGCGCACGGTGCGCCGGGCTCGAGAAGAGGCTCTTCGATGCTGCTCTTTCGCCAGATGATCGATCCGCAGTCGTCCACGTACACGTACCTGCTCGCGGACGCCGAGGCCCGGCACGCGGTGCTGATCGACCCGGTGTTCGAACAGGCGCGGCGCGACGCCGCGCTGATCGACGAGCTCGGGCTCACGCTGACCGCGACGCTCGAGACCCACGTGCACGCGGACCACGTCACGGGCGCCTGGCTGCTGAAGTCCCGCTTCGGCTGCCGGATCTGCGTCGCCGCCGCGGCCGGGACCGACGGCGCCGACCTCCCCCTCGTCCACGGGCAGCGGATCGGATTCGGCGCGCGCTGGCTGGAAGTGCGCGCGACGCCCGGCCACACGAACGGCTGCCTGAGCTTCGTGCTCGACGACCGCGGCATGGTGTTCACCGGCGACTGCCTGCTGGTGCGCGGCTGCGGCCGCACCGATTTCCAGCAGGGCGACGCGCGCGCGCTCTACGACTCGGTGCACCGCGAGCTCTTCACCCTGCCCGACGACTGCCTGGTCTACCCCGGCCACGACTACCGGGGACTGACGGTCACCAGCGTCGGCGAGGAGCGCCGCTTCAACCCCCGCCTCGGCGGCGCGATCGGCGTGGACGACTTCGTCGGCTACATGGCCCACCTGGGGCTGCCGCACCCGAAGCAGATGGAGGTCGCGGTGCCGGCGAACCTGCGCTGCGGGCGCCCGCAGGACGCGGCGACGCCGGGCACGCTCGCCGGCTGGGCCGACTGGCCGGGCGTCACCTACACGTTCGCCGGGATCCACGAGATGCCACCGGACGTGCTCGAGGAGCAGATGGCGCACGTGCAGCTGATCGACGTTCGCGAGCCCGGCGAGTTCGAAGGTCCCCTGGGGCGGATCGCCTCGGCACGGCCGGTGCCGCTGGGCGAATTGCAGGCGCGCCTGGACGAGATCGACCGCTCGGCGCCGGTCGTCGTCGTCTGCCGTTCGGGCGCGCGCTCGGCGCAGGCGTGCGTGCTGCTGCAGAAGGCCGGATTCGAGCGCGTGGCGAATCTCGCGGGCGGCATGCTGCGCTGGCGGGCGCAGGGGCTGGCGGCGGTCGGCGGCCAGCGCTAGACAGAGCGGAATTGTTCACGATGCCGCGCGGGAGCGGCCTTGTTCGGGCGACGCGTTTCTGATTCACTTGCCCGATGCTGTTACGCGCGTGCCCCTATTGCGAGAGCCCGAACGTCGTCGGGGCGAAGTTCTGCAACGACTGCGGCTCGCCCCTGCACCTGAAGCCGTGCCGCGAGTGCGGCGCCATTTCGCCCGCGGCCGCCGAAGCCTGCCCGGGATGCGGCGCCGCGTTCCACGACGCACCGACGATCAACGTCGAGCCGCCGCCGGCGACGGATCATTTCGAGGACGATCGGCCCACGGCGTCCGTGCGTCCGCCCGTCGGGTCCGCGCAGGCCGTCTCGGGCGCGGGCGCGACGCCTGCCGCGGGCGCGACGCCTGCCGCGGGCGCGACGCCGGCCGCGGGGTCGGTGCCCGCGCCGGCGCGCCGTTCGACCCGCGAGACGCTCATCGAGCGCCTGAGCGAGCACAAGCACACGACCGAAGGGCCGGACGCGCTGCTGATGCCTCCACCCGAGATGCGGCTGAAGCGGCCGTCCGCGGGCGCGGCAGCGACGGTCGCGGGTGCGAGCGAGAGTAAGTCGCCCGCCCTCGAAGCACCTTCGCAGGGCCCGGCGCCCCCTCCGGCTTCGGTGCAACCGGCGACGATGATTCCGAGGCCCGCGCCGACCCAGGCGCCCGCGGACGGATCGGCCGTCCCGGCGATCGCCCGGCCTGCCCCTGCGCCGGCCAGCAAGCACGAGCAGCCATCCAGCTCGGCGGTGGCCGCGACGCAGCGGGTGGAGCCCGCGCCGGCCCCGTCGCCCGCGCCGGTTGCTGCGCCAGCCGCCGCGCCCTCGTCGACCACGCCCACGACGCCTGCCGCGCCAGCCCCCGCCCCCTCGCCGGCACTCGCCCGGTCGGTGCCGGCGTCAGTGCAGGTGCCCGCTTCCGCGGGCGTTCCGGCTTCTGCGCCGGTGCCCGCGCCGGCCCGCGCGCCGGTACCCAGGCCCGTCCCTCCAGGCGCGGCGACGTCCGCGCCGATGCCCGCGCCGATGCCCGCGCCGATGCCCGCGCCGATGCCCGCGCCGAGGCCCGCGCCGATGCCCGCGCCGATGCCCGCGCCGATGCCCGCGCCGACGACCGCGCCGACGACCGCGCCGACCGCCGCCGCTCCCGCTCCGGCTCCGGTCGCGTCCGAGTCGGCCAGCCCGCCCTTCACCGACGAACCCGCTCCCGCGCCTGTCTCCGGACTCGCGCGCACGACGGCACCTCGGCGCAACCTCTGGCCGGGCCTTCTGATCGCCGGCGTCGCGGTGGTCGCGGTCGCGTGGCTGTTCGCCGACGGCCGCCTCGACGGCGGGCGTTCACCCCGATCCGCGCCTGCAGCGACCGAAACGACCGGCGACGCGGCGCAAACGTCCGGCGACGCACCGACGGCGCCGGACACGGGCGCGTCTTCGAGCACGGGCTCCGAGGCGGGCTCCGCGCCGCTCGCGTCGCCGGGCGCCGACGCGCCCCGCCGCACCGACGCAGCACCGAACGCGCCCGAAGGCGCGCCGGCGGACGTGAAACCGGCGGAATCCATTCCCGTCGCGAAACCGGCAGCCTCGTCGCCCGACACGAAAGCGACGACCGCGACGCCCGACACGAAAGCAACGCCCGACCCGAGTTCGACGACCGGAACGCCCGATGCGAAGGCGATGGCCGCGCCGCCCGACGCAACGCCGCGAACGCCGGCGCCCGATGCGCTCGCGCCGAAGGCCGCCCCGCCCGCGGCCGACCCGGCGGCGGCGAAATCGTCGCCCCCGAACGCTCCGCGCACGGGACAGGCCGCGGCCGAGCCGGCGCCCGCCAGAGCCGGCCCGAGAGAGACGGCCGCGCCGGGATCCGGCCCCGAGAGCCCGGGCACCAGGCCGGCCCAGGCGCCCGCCGCGGGGCCCGCGAAATCCGCCTCGCCCGCGGCCTCGGCCCGGCCGGCCGTCCCCGCCCCCGCGAAGCCCGCCCCCCGACCGGCCGCTTGCACCGAGACGATGTTCGTGCTCGGCCTGTGCGCGTCACCGACCCGCAAGGACGGCGGCTGACGTGGGAGCGGCTCGCGGATCCCCGATCGCTCGCGCGGTCGCGGCCCTCGCGCGCGCCCGCGCGCTGCGCGCCAGCCTCGCGTTCGCCCTCGCCCTTTCGCTCGCCGGCCACGTGGCCGCCGCGGGTGCCGACTACAAGATCGTCACCGCCTCCGAGAAGAGCACCGCGGTCCGCATGGGCCGAGACCTGGCCCGGCTCGTCGCCCCGAGCGCCGACATGTCGCTCGAGACCGTCGTCACCGCGGGTTCGGCCGACAACGTCCGCCGGCTGCGCTTCGAGCCGAACGTGAAGTTCGCGCTGGTGCAGTCCGACGTCTGGCAGGCCTTCGTCGAGCAGGCCGACGCGGGAGGCCGCGAGGTGGCCAACATCGTGCGGCCGCTGCGCGTGCTCGCCCCGCTGCACCGCGAGGAGATCTATTTCGTCGTTCGCGCGGACTCGCCGATCGGCGCGGTGCACGAGATCCGCGACGCACGAATCGCGGCGGGTCCGCTCGGCGGCGGTGGCGCCTTCACCACGACGGCGCTCTATCGGCTGATGTTCGGCGAGTCGCCGTCGCCGCGCCAGGTGAAGTACATGAGCGACGAGGAGGCCCTGCTGAAACTCGTCGACGACAAGTCCGTCGACGTCGTCGTCCTCGTTTCGGGCCAGCCGGCGGCGCTGCTCGCGGACATGAGGCCCGCGGCGCGCAGGCTGCTCAGGCTGCTCCCGCTCGATCCGTCCCACCCCGCGAGCCAGGCCGCGCTGCGCGCGTACCTGCCCGCGACCGTGCGCGCGGCGAACCTGCCGAACCTGCTCACGCAGGACCTGCCGGCACTTGCCGTCCAGACGCTGCTGCTCACGTACGACTACGATCTGCCGACGACGATCGGCTTCCTCACCGACTTCGCGCGCGCGCTGTGCGCGAGCCTCGATCGGCTGCGCACGCTCGGTCACCCGAAGTGGGAAGAGGTGACGCTCGAGCTCGGGCCGGCGCCCCCGGCCGGCGCGTATTACGAGCCGACCTCGATCGTGCTGCGCGACTGCAGGCCGGTACCCGGCCCCGGCACCGCCCCGTCGTCGCGCCCCTGAACCGCCGCGCCACCGGCCCGGCACCCGAGTCGCCGCCGCGCATTCGCATCCGCGGCCACGCCTCGGAAGACCGCACACGACGCGTGGTATTCGTCCGATCCGCGCACCTCGGCGTGCCTCCCGAACCCCGCATCCGATGCACGGTCGCGCCGAGCCGCGCGACGTGGACCCTCTGATTGACAAGTCTCAATGCCAAGTGAGTCGCGGCAGCGGACCATTCCGGCCTGACCGCCCCACCGTGGGGAATCGCCCCAATCCAGGGATTGCAGATGGCCGAATTCGAGATCGTGACCCGCGAGGACTACTCCGACGTCACCTACATGTTGGAGATCCGCCACCCGATGATGGCGAAGGCCGCGAAAGCCGGCCAGTTCGTCATCGTCATGGAGCACGAGCACGGCGAGCGGATCCCGCTCACCATCGCCGATTTCGACCGCGACCGCGGCACGATCACGCTGGTCATCCAGGCGGTCGGCAAGACCACCAGGGAGATGCAGCAGAACTGCAAGGTCGGCACGAGCCTGTTCGCCGTGGTCGGCCCGATGGGGATCCCCAGCCACATCGGTGCCGCGAAGAAGGTCGTCTGCGTGGGCGGCGGCCTGGGCGTCGCGCCGATCTTCCCGCAGGCGCGTGCGTACAAGGAGAGCGGCGCCTACGTGATCGGCGTGCTCGGCTTTCGCAACCGCGGCCTGATGTTCTGGGAAGACAAGTTCCGCGCGTTCTGCGACGAGCTCATCGTCTGCACCGACGACGGCTCCGCGGGCGTCAAGGGCATGGTGACCGAAGGCATCCGGCTGGCGGTGGCCAAGCACTCCGACATCGACGAGGTCGTCGCGATCGGCCCGCCGATCATGATGAAGGGCTGCGCCGACGCCACCCGTCCGTACGGCATCAGGACCGTGGTGAGCCTGAACCCGGTGATGGTCGACGGCACCGGCATGTGCGGCGGTTGCCGAGTCAAGATCGGCGACCAGGTCAAGTTCGCCTGCGTCGACGGGCCCGACTTCGACGGCCACGCCGTCGACTTCGACGACCTCATGTCGCGGCTCGCACGCTACAAGCCGACCGAGAAGCTCGCGCTCGAGGGCTGGCAGGAGGCGTGCCGCATCCGGGGCGACGCCGACACTGCACGACCGGCCCCCGCGGCGGGCCACTGACCGGGGAACAATCTGTGTCGGTGGGCGCCATCCGGGGTGCCCGCCGAATCGGGAGATCCAGGATGGCGAAGAAGAAGACGATCCGCTCGATCCCGCAGGCGCGCACGCCGGCGGAGGAGCAGCCCCCGCAGCAGCGGGTGCGCAATTTCGAAGAGGTCACGCACGTCTACAAGCTCGACGAGGCGCTCGTCGAGGCCGAGCGCTGCCTCGACTGCCCCGACCAGCCCTGCGTTCGCGGCTGCCCCGTGGGCATCGACATCCCGGGCTTCATCATGAAGCTCACGCAGAAGAACTACCGAGGCGCGTACGACGTCATCACCGACACGAACCTGCTGCCGTCGGTGTGCGGGCGCGTGTGCCCGCAGGAGAACCAGTGCGAAGGCGTGTGCACCGTCGGCGACACGCTCGAGCCGGTGGCCATCGGGCGCCTGGAGCGCTTCGTCGGCGACACCGCGATCCGCGAGGGCTGGGCGAACATCCCGTACATCGAGTCCGTGCCGTACAAGGTCGGCATCGTCGGCTCCGGGCCCGCGGGCATGGCGTGCGCCGCCGACATGGCCAAGGCCGGCTGCGACGTCACCGTCTACGAGGCGTTCCACGAGCCGGGCGGCGTGCTCAAGTACGGCATCCCCGACTTCCGCCTGCCGAACACCGTCGTCGACGTCGAGATCGACAAGCTGCGCCAGCTCGGCATCAGGTTCGAGTGCAACACGCTGGTGGGGCGCCTGTTCTCGATCGAGCAGATGATCACCGAGATGGGCTTCCACGCGGTGTTCATCGGCACCGGCGCGGGCTACCCGAGCTTCATGGGCATCCCGGGCGAGTCGCTGAACGGCGTGCTCTCGGCCAACGAGCTGCTCACGCGCTGCAACCTGATGAAGGCGCGCGACTTCCCCAACCACGACACGCCGCTGCAGCCCGGAAAGAACGTCGCCGTGATCGGCGCGGGCAACACCGCGATGGACGCGCTGCGCGTGTCGCTGCGCCTGGGCGCCGAGAAGGTCTCGTGCATCTACCGCCGCACCGCCAAGGAAGCGCCGGCGCGCGTCGAGGAGATCCACCACGCCGGCGAGGAAGGCGTCGACTTCCACTGGCTGACCGCGCCCGTCGAGCTGATCGGCGACGCGAACAACAACGTGCGCGCGATGCGCTGCATCAAGTACGAGCTCGGCGAGCCCGACGCCTCCGGCCGGCGCAAGCCCGTGCCGGTGCCCGGCAGCGAGTTCGAGATCGCCACCGACATGGTCGTGTTCGCGATCGGCACGAACGCCAACCCGATCATCGGCCAGACTTCGGGCCTGGCGCTCGACAAGCGCGGCTACATCGCCTGCGACGAAGACCTCGCGACCTCGATCACCGGCGTCTACGCGGGCGGCGACATCGTCACCGGCGCGGCCACCGTCATCAAGGCGATGGGCGCGGGCCGGCGCGCGGCGCGCTCGATGAAGGCGTTCCTCGGCCTGCGCGACACGAACGTCGTGTATCGCGACGAGGCCGCGCCCGCCACGCAGCGGCTGTTCGGGCTGGAGCGCGGCGAGCGCAACTACGCGCGCGTGCACACTTCGGCCGCCTGATTCCACTCCACTGAGTCCGCCCCACTCCCTTACGACCGGACCGACATGAACGACACCGCCACCCTGAAACCGGCCGCGAAGTCCGCGGCGGGCCCGTCCGGCGCCGGCCGCGCGGCCAAGATCATCAACGAGCACATCGTCGAGGTGATCTCCGACTCCGGCGAAGGCGCGCAGCGCTGCGGGCAGTCGCTGGCCGCGATCGCCGCGCGCATGGGCAACGGCATCTGGACGACCGAGATCATCCCGGCCGAGATCCAGCCCCCGGCGCGCAGCGTCGCGGGCGCGAGCGGCATCCGCATCCGGATGGGCTCCAAGCGCGTGACGAACGGCGGCGACGAGACCGACCTCGTCGTCGCGTTCAACGAGCAGGTGCTGCTCGGGCGAGTGCAAGCCAAGGAGCTCAAGCCCGGCTGCACGATCATGATCGAGAACCTGTGGGCCGATCACCGCGACATCAACATCAAGATGTCGTACAAGCGCACCGTCGACACGCTGCGCGAGGCCGGCTTCCACGTCTACGAGCTGCCCTTCGAGACCGAGTGCAAGAAGATCGTTCCCGACCCGCGCAAGGGCAAGAACATGTTCGTGCTCGGGATGCTGTGCAACATCTACAGCCTCGACCTGAAGCTCGCGCGCGCGCAGATCGCGCTGATCTTCGGCAAGAAGGACCAGCGCGTCATCGACACCAACGTCGAGCTGCTGATGTCCGGCTGGCAGTGGGCCGAGGAGAATCTCGACATCAAGTACAAGATCCCGGCCACGCGCTCCAGGGAGCCGCAGGTGGTCGTCAACGGGAACACCGCGATCGGCCTGGGCGTGCTCGCCTCGGGCATGGAGATCTGCGCGATGTACCCGATCACGCCGGCCACTTCGGCGTCGCACTACCTGTCCGACGTCTTCGAGCGCGTGGGCGGCCTCGTCCACCAGGCCGAGGACGAGATCGCCGCGTGCGCGTTCGCGATCGGCGCCTCGTACGCGGGCAAGTGCGCGGTGACGATCACGTCCGGCCCCGGCTACTCGCTCAAGCAGGAGGCGATCGGGCTGGCGGTCATGGCCGAGATCCCGCTGGTGGTGGTCAACGTGCAGCGCGGCGGGCCCAGCACCGGGCAGCCGACCAAGGTCGAGCAGGGCGACCTGATGCAGGCGATCTACGGCGGCCACGGCGACGCGCCCAAGGTCGTCATCGCGGCCAGCAGCATCGAAGACTGCTTCTACTCGGTCATCACGGCGCGCAAGATCGCCGAGACCTTCAACTGCGTGGTGGTCGTGCTCTCGGACGCGAGCCTCGCGACCGCCCAGCAGCCGTTCCCGCGCCCGATGTTCGACGAAGGCTGGCTCGCGCCGCCGATCGACCAGACGCCGGTGCCCGCGGGCGCCAAGCCCTACGACTGGGACCCGGTCACCGGCATCGCGCGCCGCTTCATCCCCGGCCAGCCGGGCGGCATGCACACGCTCACGGGCCTGGCGCACGACCGCGCGAGCAAGGTCGCGTACGACCCGGCGATCAACGAGGAAGGCCTGCACCACCGCAGCCTGAAGATCGCCGCGCTGCAGAAGACGCTGACGCCGCCCGACGTCTTCGGCGAGCCCCAGGGCGACATGCTCGTGGTCGGCTGGGGCAGCACCCAGGGGATCATCGAGGAGGCGGTCGAGCGCCTGCAGGGCGAAGGCCTGAAGGTGTCGTCGATGCACCTGCGCTTCATCCAGCCGATGCCGCCGGGCATCAAGCAGATCATGAAGGGGTTCAGGCAGGTGATGACGGTCGAGGGCACGTGGGCCGACCGCACCTCCGACGAACTGGTCGACGAGGAGAACCGCCGCTACGCGCCGCTCGCGACGCTGCTGCGCGCGCGCTACCTGGTCGACGTCGACTGCTGGAGCGAGGCGCGCGGCCAGCCGATCAAGCCGTCCGACGTTTGCAGGGCGATCAAGGACAAACTGCAGCAGGGAGCCAAGTGATGATCGAGCACGGAACCAGCCACTGCGTGATCCGGCTGCACGACGAGCAGCACAACCTCGAGGACTACCAGGGCGGCGTGCCGCGCTGGTGCAGCGGCTGCGGCGACAACGCCATCCTGGCCGCGGTGCAGCGGCTGTGCCGCGACGAGGACCTGCGCCCCGAGAAGACGATGTTCGTCTCGGGCATCGGCTGCTCGAGCCGCCTGCCGCACTACATGAAGACGTACGGCTTCCACGGCATCCACGGCCGCGCGTTCCCGATCGCCGAGGGCATCAAGATGTCGCGCCCCGACCTCGCCGTGTTCGTGAACACCGGCGACGGCGACTGCTGCTCGATCGGCGCCGCGCACTGGATCCACGCGATCCGCTACAACATGAACATGACGGTCATGCTGCACGACAACCACGTGTACGGCCTGACCAAGAAGCAGGCGTCGCCCACCTCCCCGCGCGGCCTGAAGAGCAACACCACGCCGCGCGGCTCGTACCTCGAGGCGATGAGCCCGCTCACGGTCACGCTGGGCGTGCAGAACGTCTCGTTCGTCGCGCAGTGCGTCGACTGGGTGCCGGAGCTGCTCTACGACATCATCTCGGCCGCGTACCGGCACCGAGGCTTCTCGTTCATCCGCATCCTGCAGCGCTGCCCCGAGTTCATGCCGAAGTCGTTCGACCCGTACATGCACGACCCGCAGAAGACGCTGATCCTCACGCACAAGGACGGCGTGCAGATGGCGCCGTCGCTGCAGAAGACGTACAAGAACGTGCTCGAGCACGACCCGTCGAACATCGACCGCGCGCGCGAGATCGCGTCGTCCGAGGACCCGATCCCCTGCGGCATCCTCTATCGCAACCCGGAAGTGCCGTGCTACGACGACCTGCGCAAGATCGGCCAGGCACGCACGCCCGAATACATCCGCGCGGGGCTCGAGAAGGAGCTCGACAAGTTCACCGTGTGGCCCGACGAGGAAATGGCCGAGCGCGCGGCCTGAAGAGTCAACCATGGACATGGCAACCAAGCACCCGGACCAGCTCGCCTTTCACCTGACCGGCAAGCGTCACGGCGACGAACTCGACCCGATCGACGGCCTGGGGCTGCGGCCCGCGCTGATGGCGGGCTTTCGCGACCTCACGCGCCTGCGCTACGACTTCCCCGTCGTGCTCGTCGAGGGCAGCGACGGCGCGGACTGCGCGCGCTCGCTGTCGGGCGTCGTCGACGACGTGCTGCGCGAGGTCGCGCCGCGCGGCGTCGAAGGCGAGCGCCTGCGCCGCCACGGACTGCAGGTCGAGCGCGAGATCCGCGTGCTGCTGCGCGAAGGCGCGAGCGGGCGGCTCTCCGAGCTCTGGGAGGCGGCCGCCAAGCGCGTGTCCGCGCACGAGGGCGAGACGCTCGAGCAGGTGCTGATGCGCACCGGCGAGTCGATCGACTTCGACGGCCCGGTCGCCGACTGCGACCACGCGCTGCCCGAGCGCTTCGTCACGCACGCGTGGGCCGCGCACCAGGAAGGCAAGGCGCGCCGCTTCCGCGCCGACGTCGGCCACCTGGTCATCAAGCTCACCGACATTCTTCGCGCCGCGTTCTCGCACTCCGAGGCCGGGCGCCGTCCGGCGAGCCTGAAGGCGGCGGTGGGCGGACCGCACCGCAACCAGTTCAACTTCGACGCGCTCTCGCGAGTCCTCGGCAAGGGCGCCCCCGCCGACGAACTGCCGCCGGCGCGCCGCCAGCGCATCGAGTGGTCGCTGGGCGTGCTGAAGTCGCAGCGCTTCTACGCGCTCGAAGTGCCCTCCGCGGACGCCGAGCCGGTCGCGGCCGATCCCGGCACGCTGCCCTACGAGTTCGCGTTCCGCGACTGCGCGAGCGCCGAGGACGCGTTCCGCAGCCGCATGCCGGCCGCGGTCGAGCTCTTCAAGGCGATGGCGATCGCCGAGCTCGAGATCGACGGCCGCTACAAGGAAGGCCAGGACGACACCTTCTTCGCCGAGTACGGCGTCGACTCCGTCAGCCCCGAGGACTTCGCCGCGCTGCCCGACTACCTCGTGTGCCTGGACAGCCACCGCGCCAGCGGGACCGAGAACGCGACGCTGATGGAGCTGCTCTCGTCGCACGTGCCGATCAAGGTGCTGGTGCAGACCGAGGAGCTGTTCGAGGAGGCGTCGCTCGCCGGCGGGCACTTCGCGTTCGGCGTGCGCAGCACGCAGCTCGCGGGCACCGTCGTGGCGCTCAACGACGCCTTCGTGCTCCAGACCGTGAGCTCGAACCTGTACGAGGAGCGCCAGGCGCTGCTCGACGGCCTCGCGTACCGCGGCCCGGCGCTCTTCTCCGTGTACTCGGGCGCCGCCGCCCCGGCGAGCGGGCTGGCGTCGTACCTGACCGCGGCCGCCGCGATGCAGTCGCGCGCGTTCCCGTCGTTCGTCTACCGGCCCGACGCCGGCCGCGACCTCGCGTCGCGCTACTCGCTGGAGGGCAATCCGCAGCCCGAGGGCGACTGGCCGGTCGAGGCCTTCGAGTACTCCGACGACAAGCTCCAGCGCGTCACCGAGCTGCAGACCTTCACGTTCGCCGACTTCGTCTCGTGCGACCTGCGCTACGCGCGCCACTTCGCGCGCGTGCCGCGTGCGCACTGGAGCGCGCAGATGGTGCCCGCCGACGTCTGGCTGGCCCTGAACCCGCAGGAGGCCGCCGACAAGGTGCCGTACATCCTCGCGGTGGACGGCGAGGACGCGCTGCAGCGCGTGATCGTCGACGCGCGCGTGATGCAGGGCGCGCGCCGCTGCCTGGAAGGCTGGCACCGGCGCCAGGAGCTGTGCGGCGTGAACAACTCGTACGCGCGCCAGCTGCTCGAGCGCGAAAAGGCCGCGTGGGAAGAGCAGAAGAAGCGCGAGATCGAGGCGCTCAAGGGCGCCGCCGTCGCGGCCGCTGCCGCCGCCCCGGCGGGTGCCGCGGCGCCCGCGGCGTCTGCCGCACCCGAAGCCTCCGCGCCGTCGGCCCCCGCGGCCGCCGCCGAGCCCGAGCGCAATCCGGACGAGGCGTGGATCGACACCGGCCGCTGCCCGAGCTGCGGCGAGTGCCGCAACATCAACGACAAGATGTTCGGCTACAACGACAACAAGCAGGCGTTCATCGCCGACCTGAAGGCGGGCAGCTTCAAGCAGCTGGTCGAAGCCGCCGAGAGCTGCCAGGTCGCGATCATCCACCCCGGCAAGCCCTGGGATCCCAAGGAAGCGGGGCTGGACGAGCTGATGAAGCGGGCGGAGGCGTTCCAGTAGGCGGGGCGAGGCATTCCGGCAAGCAAGGCCGCCCCCGGGCGGCCTTGTCGCTTCCGGCGCCGGGGCCGCGGCCTGGGCGTTCCGGGCGTCGTCGATGCCCGCGCCTGCCGGCTACCCCGCGTGGGGCATGACAGTCGCGGGCATTGGCGGTAACTTCGCCCGCGGAACCTCCTGGCGCGAGGGCCTCCTCCGGGGCCGCCCGAGCGCCCCCCGGGCACGACGAGTCGAGCCCTCGGCACGCACCCACCACGAGACCCATCACGAACCTTCCGCCCGCCATGGACCTCGCGATACTCGAACGCCTGATCGAGGACCTCGACAGCGCCGCGTCGGCGTCGGGCAGCGCACCCGATTCGCTGGCGGCGCGCCTGCGCGCCGTGCGCGAGCGCGACGCGAGCAGTGCGCACGGATTTCTCCACGTGCTCGACGCCGATCCGCGAGACGCCCTGCCCTGGCTGATCTGACCCCGGCGTACACGCGCGGCCGGCACGCCGCGCGCGTACTCGGGTGCGCGACGCGATCCGCGCGCGTCCGACGCCGGCGGCCTCAGTCACTCGCCAGGCGGCCCGGCGCCCCCCACTTCGCCTCGAGACGAGCCCGCGCGCGCGGGTCCACGTTCACGTTCTCGAGGCGCCCGGCCACCTGCGGCAATCCCATCAGCCGCGGATCCATCACACGGAACCACAGCGGCGGCACGTACGCGAGCGGGAACATGCCGAGGTAGCCGTTGGGCAGCCGCGGCAGGTTCTCGAAGTGGCGCAGCGACTGGTAGCGCCGCGACGGGTACGCGTGGTGGTCGGAGTGGCGCTCGAGCTGGAACAGCAGCAGGTTCGTCACCGTGTGGTTCGCGTTCCACGAGTGGTGCGGCTGCGGGCGCTCGTACTTGCCGTTGGGCAGGCGGCGCCTGAGCAGCCCGTAGTGCTCGACGTAGTTCGCGCTCGTGAGCTGCCACCACGCGACGAGGTTGTGGATCGCGAGGAACGGAATCATCGTCCAGCCGAACGCGGCCACCAGCCCCGCCTGCAGCACCGCGCTGATCGCGTACGAGTGCAGCATGCCGTTGTGCACGCTCCACGCGCTGCGGCCCGCGCGCGCGAGCCGCTCGGCCTCGGAGCGCCACGCGCGCCGGATGCCGCCGGGGATCTCGCGCAGCGCGAAGCGGTAGATGCTCTCGCCCATGCGCGAACTCGCCGGATCATCGGGCGTGGCGACGTCTCGGTGGTGGCCGCGGTTGTGCTCGATGCAGAAGTGGCCGTACACCGGCACCGCGAGCACGATCTTCGCGAGCCACTGCTCGAGCGCCGTGTGCTTGTGGCCGAGCTCGTGCCCGGTGTTGATGCCCAGCCCGGCGTCGGTGCCGGCGGTGTAGGCGAGCACGAGGAACGCCCACCAGGAGAGGTCTTGCGTTCCGGCCCACCACGCGCTGCCGACGAGCGCGACGAAGTGCAGCGGCACGGTCAGGTACGTGAGCACGCGGTAGTACCGGTCGGCCTCGAGCAGCGGAACGACCGCCTCCGGCGGGTTGTTCTCGTCCTCGCCGACGAAGAAGTCGAGCAGCGGGAACAGGCCGTACGAGATCACGAGCGGGATCACGAGCGCGATCTCGTGGCCGGTGGCCGCGTGCACGCCGATGCCGCTGAACTGCAGCAGCGGATAGACCACCGACAGCAGCCACCACCAGCGCTTGCGGTCGCGATACTCGACGCGGCCCGCGACCGGATCTTCGCCCGTGTAGACGGTTGCCATCCCACCCTCCTGCCGGCGCCCGCCGGCGCCATCGGGGCACTATAAGTCCGAGGGGCGCCAAGATAAAGTGAGGCCGCGGCTCCGCTCGCGGCGCAACGCCCCTGCGTGGTGATCGGCCGCACGCGCCCGCGAGCGGCGATGCGAGCGCCCCCCCTCCAACCCCTGCCGGATGCCCGACATGATCCGAATCGCCCGCTTCGCCGCCGCGTTCCTCGCCCTGGCCGCCACACTCGCCGCCCCCGGCGCAGGCGCCCGCGTGACGCGACTCGAACTCGTCACCGACACGGTCTTCGGCACTTTCGCCGGCGCGCCCTTCCGCCGTATCGACGGCCGGGTCATCGGCGAGCTCTCGCCCGACGAGCCGATTCCCGGACTGGCTCGTGCGCCCCGCAACGCGCGCGGCCGCGTCGAGTACCGGCTGCCGTTCTCGATCGTGATGCCGGCCTCCGCCGACGCAGGCAACGGCACGCTGCTCGTCGACGTCCCCAACCGCGGCCGCCCGATCTCGCACTTCCTGTACAACGGGCCGCGCGAGCCGCTTCTGCCTCTCGCGCTGGAACCCGGCAACGGCTTCCTGCAGCGGCGCGGGTACACGGTCGCGATGCTTCAGTGGGAGCTCGGCCAGGGCACCGCGCTGCCGGAGTTCGTCGACGACGCCGGCGTGACGCGCGCCGTCGAAGGCGCCGGCCCGGCGGCGATCCGCGACTTCGCCGCGTACCTGCGCTTCGCACCGGCCACCGAGGGCAATCCGCTCGCCGGGCGCCTGCAGCGCACGCTCGCGGTCGGGTACTCGCAGACCGCGCGCTTGCTCAAGACCTTCCTGATCGAAGGATTCAATCGCACCGACGACGGCCGCGCGGCCTTCGACGGAATGCACGTGCACGCGGCCGCGTCCGGTGTGGCCAACGTGATGGCGAACGCGAGCGGCAGGGAGTCGAGCACGTTCTTCACGCCGCGCTTCTCGCACCCGGAGTTCCGCGGCGTGACCGAGGAGCCGCTGGCGTGGCGCGACATCGTCGCGCGCGCGTCGGCGCGCGGCGCGCCGCTGCCGCGGCTGGTCGTCACGAACGCGACCACCGACTACTGGAGCATCCGCGCGTCGCTCGCGCGCACCGGGGCCGGCGGCACGAGCGACCTGCCGCTTCCGGACGGCGTGCGCGTCTACGACATCGCAGGCGCCTCGCACGGACGCAGCGCGAAACGCAATTGCACGTATCCGCCCGGCGTGCTCGACTTCACCCCCGTGATGCGCGCGTCGCTCGTGATCCTCGACGAGTGGGTGCGCGGGCGCGCACCGCCCGCGAGCCGCCTGATGCCGCTGGAGCCGCGCCCCGGCGAGCCCACGCTGCTGCAGGCCCCCGCGCACCTGCCGGGCGCGATCGTGCAGGTGCCGCGCACCGACGCCGACGGCAACGCGCTGGGCGGCGTGCGCCTGCCCGACGTCGCCGTGCCGCTGGGAACGCACGGTGCGCAGAACCTGCCCCTGGCGGACCGTTCGTGCAACCTCGACGCCGCCTACCTCGCGTTCGCACGCACGCGCGCCGAGCGCGCGCCCGGCGACGCGCGCGTGCCGCTCGACGAGCGCTACGGCGGCCGCGACGACTACGTCGCGCGCGTGCGCACGGCGGCACAGGCGCTGGTTTCGGAACGCTTCATGCCGCCGGAGGACGCGATCGACGCGACCCGGGCCGCCGAGCGCGTCGCGCTGCCCTGACTCATGCACAATCACGTTTCTGGCACCCGCCGCCGCACGCGGTCGGGACTGAACCGTCACGAGACTCGGAGACCCGGATGAAAGCCGCCGTCCTTCACGCCCCGAACCAGCCGATGACCATCGAGGACGTCGACATCGACAAGCCCGGCCGCCGCGAGGTGCTGATCCGCACCTCGGCCGCGGGCCTGTGCCACAGCGACCTGCACTTCATCGAGGGCAAGTACCCGACGCCGCTGCCCGCGGTGCTCGGCCACGAGTCCGCCGGCGTCGTCGAGGCCGTGGGCGAGGACGTCACCTACGTCAAGCCCGGCGACCACGTCATCACCTGCCTGTCGGTCTTCTGCGGGCACTGCGAGTACTGCACCACCGGGCGGCTGTCGCTGTGCCAGACCACCGACGTCAAGATCCCTCCCGGCAAGGCCAAGCGCCTGCACTGGAAGGGCCAGCACATGAACCAGTACCTGCAGCTGTCGTCGTTCGCCGAGCAGATGCTCGTGCACGAGCACGCGCTCGTGAAGGTGCGCCCCGACATGCCGCTCGCGCAGGCCGCGCTGATCGGCTGCGGCATCATGACCGGCTACGGCGCGATCGTACACACCGCGAAGGTCGAGGCCGGCTCGACGGTCGCGGTGATCGGTTGCGGCGGCATCGGGCTGGCGGCGATCAACACCGCGCAGATCGCCGGCGCCGGGCGCATCCTCGCGATCGACAAGGACGCGGGCAAGCTCGAGCTCGCGAAGAAGTTCGGCGCCACCGACGTCGTCGACGCGACCGACGCCGCGACGGTCGTCAAGCAGGTGCGCGACCTCACCGGCGGCGGCGTGCACTACTCGTTCGAGGCCATCGGCCTGAAGCAGACCACCGAGCAGGCGTTCTCGATGCTGCGCCCGGGCGGCGTCGCCACCGTGATCGGCATGATCCCCGTGGGCACCAAGATCGAGCTGCACGGCGTGGACTTCCTCGCCGAGCGCAAGATCCAGGGCTGCATGATGGGGTCGAACCACTTCCGCGTCGACATGCCGCGGATCGTCGACTTCTACATGGCCGGCCGGCTCAAGCTCGACGAGATGATCTCGGGTCGCCTGAAGCTCTCGCAGATCAACGAGGGCTTCGCGCAGATGGCCAAGGGCGGCATCGCGCGCAACGTGATCGAGTTCCAGTAGCAGAACCCGGGCGGGCCGTCCGGCCCGCCCCTTCAGGGCCGTGCGAGCGCTGCCAGCGCCGACGCCGACGGCGCGGCCCCGATCCCCATCGACGCGTCCCAGAGCTGCGCGGTGCGCGCGGCGCCGAGCACCGGCTCCGACTGCGCCGCGAACTTCGCGCGCAGCATCGCGTCCGTCATCGGCCGCTCCAGGCTGCCGATCGCGTGCTCGACGAACACGTGCACGCGCCGGCCGTCGCGCAGCACCGCGACGACGTCGGCCTGTTCCTCGCGGATGGTGTCGTCGACCGTGGCCACCACCTTGTCGCGCAAGGCGACCACGTCGGGCCGATTGACGATGCCGTCCGCGTACTCCGACTCGCCCGCACGCCCGAAGATCAGCCCCGCGGCGCAGCCGTGGTAGACGCTGAACTTGCCCTCGAGCCCGGTGCGCGGCGTCTTCTTGCCGGTGAGCTCGAGCACCAGCGAGTGCACGCGCAGCTCGATGCGCTCGACGTCGCCGGGCTTCACGCCGTGCGCGTCGCGCAGCTGCACCGCGGCGTCGATCGTCGGGTGGATCACGATGCCGCACGCGAACGGCTTGTAGGTGTTGTACGAAATCTCGAACCGCTCGCCGAGCGCGTCGGTGATCTGGGTCCAGTCGACCTTCGTCGAGACCACCTGCGCGAAGCCGCGCGGCGCCTCGATCGCGCGCGGCGAAGCGTCGAAGCCGTTCGCCGCGAGCAGCGCCGACATCAGCCCCGCGCGCGCCGCGGCGCCCGGGTGCAGCGGCTTGGTCATCGTGCCGAACTGCTCGCGCAGCCCCACCGGCTGCGACGCAGCAATGCCCAGCGCCATCGCGGTCTGCGCCTCGGACAGGCCGAGCAGCCGCGCGCAGCCGGCGGCCGCGCCCAGCGTGCCGGTCGAGCCCGTGATGTGCCAGCCGCGGTCGTAGTGCTCGGGGTAGATCGCGTTGCCCACCCGGCAGGACACGTCGATGCCGAGCACGAGCGCGTCCACGAGCGTGCGCCCGCTCGCGCCGGTCTTCTCGGCGAGCGCGAGCAGCGCCGACGCGACCGGGCCCGCGGGGTGGATCACGGTCTTCAGGTGCGTGTCGTCGAAGTCGAAGGTGTGCGACGAGATGCCGTTGACGAGCGCAGCGCTCGCGACGTCGACGCGCTCGGGGCGCCCGAGCACCTGCGCCTGCGCCGCGGGCTCGAGCACGCGCACCGCGGCCAGCGCGGCCTCGACCGCCGCGTGGCCCGACGCGCCCACCGCGCAGCCGAGCCAGTTCGCGAACGTGCGCCGCGCCTCGTGCTCGACCGCGTCGCTCCAGCCGCGCGACGGGTGCGTCGCGACGAAGCGCGCGAGCGTGGCGGTCACCGGCGGCGCGTTGCGGTCCGCGTCGACTTTCGTGTTCAGGGCCATCGTGTCATTCCAGTTCGAGTTTTCGTTCGCGCACCAGCGCAGTCCACTTCGCGATGTCGGCGGCCATGTACTCGCCGAACTGCGCCGGCGACATCGGCATCGGCTCCAGCGCCTCGCCCGCGAGCCGTTCGCGCAGCTCGGGCGTCGCGAGCTGCGCGTTGATCTCCTCGTTCAGGCGCCGCACCACCGCCTCGGGCATGCGCGCGGGGCCGACGATGCCGTACCACTGCACGCCGTCGAAGCCCTTGAATCCGCGTTCCTCGAGCGTGGGCACCGCGGGCACCAGCGGGTGCCGGCGCGTACCGGTGACGGCGAGCGGCACGAGCCGCCCGGCGCGGATGTGCGGCAGCGCCGCCGCCAGACCCGGGAACATGCACTGCACCTGGCCGGAGATGGCGTCGACGATCGCAGGCCCGATGCCGCGATAAGGCACGTGCACCGCGAAGATATTCGCCGCCTGCTTGAACTGCTCCATCGCGAGGTGCGTGAGCGAGCCCGGGCCCGACGAACCGTACGACAGCTTGCCGGGGTTGGCGCGCGCGAACGCGATGAAGCGCTCGAGCGCGTCGATCCCCGTCGTCGCGCTCGCGACCAGCACGTTGGGCGTGCCGCCGACCATCGCCACCGGGGTGAAGTCGCGCAGCGCGTCGTACGGGATCTTGCGCGTGGCGGGGTTCGTGCCGTGGGTGCCGACGTAGCCGACCATCAGCGTGTGGCCGTCGGGCACGGCGCGCGCGACCGCCTGACTCGCGATGACGCCTCCGCCGCCCGCCAGGTTCTCGACGACGAAAGACGCCGACATCGCGCGCGCGAGGCGCTCGGCGACGGTGCGCGCGACCAGGTCGACGCCGCCGCCGGGCTGGACCGGGGCGATGATCTTCACGGGCCTGGACGGCCACGCGGATTGCGCCCGCGCCGGCGAGCGCGCCGCGGCCAGCCCTGTCAGCGCAGCGCACAGCCAGGCCCGCCGTGCAGTCGTGTTGGACATCGATCGCTCTCCCTCGGCGTCGCGACCGTTCGGCCGCGGACATCGCGGCGCCGCGGCCAGCGCGCTATCGTAGCGGATGGCCGTGCCGCTCACCCCTGCCAGACCGCCCAGCCGCGCTCGCGCAGGTCTTCGGCGAGCTCGACCTCCATCTCGGCCGCGCCGCGGAACGGCATCGGGTTGAAGCACGCATAGACCTGCGGCAGCAGGCGCAGCCCGAAGCGCTCGACGTACCGGTTCGACTTCAGCCCGCGCTTGTGGTTGCGGAACCGCTGCTCGGGCGCGAGCCCGGTCATGCCCACGTACACGCACGGCGACACGCCGTCGAAGCGGGGGTTGGCGTCGCGAAAGCGCCGCTCGTAGAGGACGTCGCGGTGCAGCTCGACGACGTAGACGCTGTGGTGGTGTCGGGGCACGGTGCGGCGCGCACGGCGCGCACCGCGCCGCGCGCAGCTACTTCTTCTGGCGCGAGATCGTATCGTACGGCGACATCGGCGCCCAGATCGACACCGGAACGTCGACGAGGTCCTTGCGCGCCGCGTAGCCCTGCGCCCACACGTGCGTGAACGTGACCGGCGCGTCGGCGACGACGATGCGCTGGAACTCCGCGTACAGGCGCTTCCTCTTCTCGACGTCGCGCTCGAGCGTCGCCTGCGCGAGCAGCTCGTCGACCTTCGGATTCGAGTAGCTCTGCGTGTTCGACCAGATCACGCCGGACTTGATGTTCGACGACAGGTAGGTTCGGTGAACGCCGATGACGGGGTCGCCGTAGTTGAACGCGCCGTCGACGGTCGCGTCGAACTCCCACGTCGACACGCGCCGCGCCCAGGTCGGGAAGTCGGGCGAATTGCGCACGGTCACGTCGATGCCGGCCTTCGCCAGCTGCGGCTTGAGGTACTCGGCGATCGTCTGGGAGTTGTCGGGCGTGTTCGGCAGGTAGTCGAGCGTCATCGCGAAGCGCTTGCCCTGCGCGTCGCGCTTCAGGCCCGCGGCGTCGAGCAGCGCGTTCGCCTTGCCGAGATCCAGGCGGTAGCGCTCGACCTTGTCGGTGTAGAACGGCGAGCCCGGCGCGATCGGGCCGGTCGCGACCCGCGTGACGCCCTTGTGCAGCTGCTTCACGATGAACTCGCGGTCGATCGCATAGGCGATCGCCTGGCGCACGCGCACGTCGTCGAACGGCTTCTTCTTCAGGTTGAACGCGACCCAGCCGAGCGGGCCGATCGCCTCGCCGCCCTTGCGCGCGACGACGACGTCGGGCGACTTCGACAGCTGCGCGATCTGCGACAGCGTCATCGACCCCGGCAGCAGGTCGACCTCGCCGCGCTCGAGCGCGATCGCCTGCGCCGAGGTGTCGGCGATGATCCGGAAGATCAGGCGGTCGAACTTCGGGCGGTCCTTGATGAAGTAGCCGGGATAGCGCTCCATCACGATGGCCTCGCGCGGCTTGAATTCGACCAGCCGGTACGGGCCGGAGCCCACCGGGTTCGCGTTGCGCGGGTGCGTGGCCAGCGGCTGGCCGTCGCCGTAGACGTGCTTCGGGATGATCGGGCAGAACGGCGGCGACATCGCGAGCAGGATCGCCGGGTGCGGCGCGGACAGGCGCACGATCGCGATGTTCGGCGCCGGCGTGTCGACGCGCTCGACCGGCGCGAACATCGACTGGAACGGGTGGTGCGCCTTGATCGTCATGATCGAGAACGCCACGTCCTCGGAAGTGATCGGCTTGCCGTCGTGGAAGGTCGCGCCCGGCACGAGCCTGAGCAGCAGCGAGCGGCCGTCGTCCTGGAAGCTCCAGCTCTCGGCGAGGTAGGGCTGCGGCGTCCAGTCCCTGTCGAATCGCAGCGGGCTCGCGAAGACCTGCGCGGCCGGGATGCCGGTGGCGATGCCGGACTGCACCGCCGAGTTCAGGTGACGCGGCACGGCGCCCATCGCGACGACGAGCGTGCCGGCGCCGCCCTGCGCGAGCGCGAGCGGCGAAGCCGCCGCGGCGGCGAGGGCGAGCGCGGCCGCGGCGGCGCGGCGTGCGGGGCGGAGCGACGGAAACTGCATGCGTGAACTCCTCGGTTCGTGTCAGGGGGTTCGTCTGTGGCGGTTCGTCCCGGGAGGCGGCCCGCGCCGGGCGCGAGCCGACGCCCGCCCGGACGCCCGCGCGTCAGCCCTCCGGGCGCGCGGCGTCCGCACCGGCGAGGCCCTCGCGCATCCAGGCGGCCCACGCGCGGACGAGGTCGCAGCGGTCGCCGCTCGGCGCGCAACAGGCCGCGCGCACCGCGCGATAGCGGGGCAGCGCCGCGCCTCGGGGCCGGCCCCGCGCCGGGCGAGCGCGCGCAGTGCCCGCCGGCGCTTCGTCGGGCGCGAATGGCCCGACCTGCACGGGCGGGTCCGCCGGCGCGGGCACCGCCGCGGCGTGCAGGCTCGCCACCGGGCGCGCGAGCATGTGCGGCGTGCCCTCGAAGACCGTGCCGGCGACGCGCACGTCCTTGAGCCGCTCGACGCCGAGCTCGAACGGGTCGTCCTCGAGCACGACGAAGTCCGCCTTCTTGCCCGCGACGATCGAGCCGATCTCGTGCTCGAGCCCGAGCGCCCACGCGGCGTCGATCGTGACGCCGCGCAGCGCCTGCTCCAGCGTCAGGCACTCGGTGGGCGAGACGACGCGGCCCGAGTGCGTGACGCGGTTGGCCGCGCACCACGCGAGCAGCAGCGGCTCGGGCGGCGCCATCATGAAGTCGGAGTGGAACGACACGCGCATGCCGGCGCGCGCCATCGAGCCGCAGCGCACGAGCTGCGCGCCGCGCTCGGGGCCCAGGCCGAGCAGCGAGTAGTCGTCGGAGAGCGCGTGGATGTAGTACGGGTTCACGCTCGCGTGCGCGCCGAGCGCGGCCAGGCGCATCGTCTGCGCCGCCGAGTGGAAGCCGACGTGATGGACGTGGAAGCGGTGGTCGAAGCGCGGGTGAGCGGCCTGCGCGCCCTCGAGCGCGGCGAGCACCGCGTCCATGCCGCCGTCGCCGTTCACGTGAACGTGGATCGCGTAGCCCGCGTCCCAGAACGTGCGCACGCCGTCGGCGAGCACGTCCGGGCTCATCAGCCACTCGCCGTGATGCCCGTCGGTGTAGCCGGGCGCACGCATCTGCATCAGCTGCGAGAACATCGCCCCGTCGGCGAAGAACTTCACCGCCTTCGCGTACCACACGCGCGGGCGCGCGTCGGCGCGGATCGCTTCGATCGCGGCCATCGCGCCCGCGAAGTCGATCGGCGCGTCGGGCGGGCCGAAGGGGCGGCCGGCCGCGCGGTTGCCGAAGCTGCGCGCGTCGCAGACGTTGACCACGCGCATCGGCATCGCGCCGCGTTCGAGCACCGCGTCCAGCGCGGCGAGTTCGTAGCCGGGGTCGATGCTGCCGAACAGCATGTCGCCCGCGGTCGTGATGCCGCCCTGGTGCATCAGCGCGGCCGTCATGCGCAGGCCCGCGTGGTACCACTCGGGACGCAGCAGCACGCCGCGCAGCTTCGCGACGACGAGCTTGTTGCCGGTCTCGAAGAAGTGCCCGTCGTCCCAGTCGACCTGAGGGTGCGCGCCGGCCGCCTCGCGCGTCAGCCCGAGCTTCTCGAGCGCGCGCGTGTTCAGGTACGTCTCGTGGAACGAACGCTGCCACAGGACCACCGGGCGGTCGGGCGCGAGCGCGTCGAGCTCGGCGCGCCCCCAGCGCCCGTGGAGCGCCGGCTGGTAGCCGAAGCTGATGAAGAACGGGTCCTTGTCGGCGCGCGCGGCCAGGCGTGCCTCGAGCAGCCGGCGGTACTCCTGCGGCGTGCGCGCCGCGGGCGCGACGCTGCCGTCCTCGCGCCGCCACGGCTCGGGCGCGATCAGCTCCATGGGCATCAGGAACGCGCCGAGGAACGGGTGGATGTGGTTGTCGACGAGCCCCGGCATCAGCACCTTGTCGCGGAAGCGCTCGTCGACGACGACCTCGCGTCCCTCGCGCCACGGCGCCATCGCGTCGAGGTCGCCGACCGCGACGATGCGATCGCCGACGACGCCGACCGCGCTCGCCGTCGGCAGCGTCTCGTCCATCGTGTGGATGCGCCGCGCGACGAAGATGCGCAGCGGCGCCCGCTCGGGCGGCGACGGATGTCCGGATGCCTGCATCGATTCCTCCTCCGGGGATACGGCACCCTAGCGCCGCAGCCCTCCGGCACGTTGCCGGATAGCGCCACGGCGTTGACCAAAAGCGCCGACGGCACGCACGTCGCGCCGTCCGACGCGCGCCTGCGCCGGCCGCAGACAGCTCTCGCCGCGCCGCGCGCCCTGCGTCAGCCCGCGCGGTCCCGCACCGGCAGCACGCGCGCGCCGACGTCGGCGCGCCGGTCCACGCCCGGCGTGCGTCCGTACTGCTGCCGGTACGCGCGGCAGAAGTGCGCGACCGATTCGAAGCCGGACGCGATCGCGGCCTCGGTGACGCTGATCGCGCTGTTGCGCAGCAGCGTTCGCGCGTGCTCGAGGCGCAGGCGCCGATGGAAGTGCGCCGGCCCTTCGCCGAGGTATTGGCGGAACAGCCGCAGCAGCTGGCGCGTCGAGAGCCCGACCTCGCGCGCGAGGTCTTCGACCGAGAGCGGCCGCTCGAGCGCGCCCTCGAGGGCCTGCACCGCGCGCGCCAGCCCGGGGTGGTGGATCCCGCTCCTCATCGGCACCGCCATGCGCTGGCCGGCACTGCCGCTGCGGATGCGCTCGTGCATGCAGTGCTCGGCGACGCGGTTGGCGAGCGCGGTCCCGTGGTCGATCGCGATCGCGTTGAGCATCATGTCGATCGCCGCGGTGCCGCCCGCGCAGGTCAGGCGGCGTTCGCCGACCTCGTAGAGCGTCTGCGTCGTCGCGATGCCCGGGAACCGGTCGCGGAAAGCGTCGAGCACCTCCCAGTGCATCGTCACGCGGCATCCCTCGAGCAGGCCGGCGCGCGCGAGCAGCAGGCAGCCGGTGTCGAGCGCCCCCAGGGTGGCGCCGGCACGGTCGTGCGCGTGCAGCGCGCTGCGCAATTCGCGCGTGTAGAAGCGATCGGGCTGGATGTCCGCGCAGACGATCAGCGTGCCGAGCGGGCCGGACTGCGCGAGCGGCGCGTGCGCCTGGATCGCCAGCCCGTTGTCGTCGACGACCGGCGCGCCGTCGAGCGAGAGCAGCCGCCACGCGTACGGCTCGCGCAGGTAGCGGTTCGCGATGCGCAGCGGCTCGATCGCCGAGGCGAGCGCGATCACCGCGAACTGCGGAATCAGCAGGAAGCCGATCGGGCTGCGCAGCAGCGCCGCCGGTGGCGCGGCCGCGCGCGGGCGGTCGTCACGCTGCACGGCGCCGGGTCGAGAAGGCTTGCATCGTCGGGCCGAGTCGAATCGCGTCGGGTCGAACCATCGTCCCGATTCTAGTGCCGCGGCGCCGGCGGGCCGGGCACTCCGGCGCCCGCCCGCGGCGACACGCCGGGCCGCCCGCGCGCCTCGGCGGCCTGTCGACGATCTTGACAGGCGCGATCCGGCCAAATCGCCAAGCCATTGATCCCAAAGAATTTCGTCCGGAGGCACGAATCTTGCGTCGCGCTGTGGGCCGCGCCGGAGTCGGATCCGCGTTCCATCGATCCGTTCCGAGAACATCGACATCGGACGCGCGGATCCGGCCACCGAATGATGAAGATCGCCTACCGATCGCTCGCCCTTCCGCTTCGCCGCTCCGCGCACGAGGTCTCCGCGGCCTCCGATGGATGCTCGCGCGCGGAACTCGCCCGCCACCAGCTCGCGCTCGAGGATCGCGCGGGCATCCGCCACGACGTCGACGAAGTTCGCGAGCGCCCGGACTTCGGGCTGTTCGGCTACGACCTCCTTCGCCAGCGCATCCGGCGCGCGTATTTCGGCGTGCACGACGCGGCGCTGCGCGCGGCGCTGATCCGCACCGCGGCGGAACTCGAGCGCGTCGACCGCTTCGAAGCGAGCCGCGCCCTGTGCCGCGCGCGCGCCGAACTCGCGCAGGCCCAGTCCCGCGAGCAGCGCGTTCCGGTGCTGCTCGCCGCGCTCGTGCCGCTCGCGTGCGTCGGCGCCGGCGGCCTGCTGTTCGACCTCGCCGGGCAGGCGGCCGGCGCGATCGCCGGCTTCGCGTGCGGCGCGATGCTGCTGCGCCGTCGCCGCGGCGCCGGCCGCCACGCGATCGCGCGCAGCGAGTCGCGCCTCGCCGAGGCCGAAGCCTACGCAAGGCAGGTCTGGGCGCATCCGGCGCTGTTCGCGTGCAGCGAATGCGACCTGGGCGTCGAGAGCGTCGAGTTCGGCCGCCAGTCCGCGGTCGCGAACCGCCTGCAACGGGGCGGATTCGGCACCGCGCCGCGCAGCGCCCCGACGGCCCAGCCGATCTCTCCCAGCCGCACCTAGCGTCCCGCCGCGGCCCCTGCGCCGCGCCCTACTCGAGCCCCAGCCCCGCCCGGGGCCGCCAGCCGAGCACGCCGGCGTGCAGGCTCTGCACGTAGAGGCGCTCGGCGGTCTCGAGCACGCCCGTGGTCTCCGGGTAGGCGCCGGCGGGGTCCTGGAGGTCCGCGAGCACCTTGCCGTTCTCGTCGAACGCGATCACGTGCCCGTACGCCGGCGGCACCGGCCACAGCGCGCGCGGCAGCCGAAGCGTGACCTGGCGCAGCCAGGGCAGGCCGGACATCGCGTCCACGGTGGCGGCGCGCGGCTTGGCGAAGCCCAGCCAGAGGCGCCCGGACTTGCCGCGCGTGAGGTTGTCCGGGAAGCCCGGCAGGTTCTGCAGGACCAGCCGCGCCTTCGTGTGCCCGCCGGCCGCGCTCTTGGCGTCGACCCCGCTCGCGTCGGCGTCGACCTTCCACACGCGGTACTCGCCGGTCTCGGCCACGAACAGCGAGCGCTCGTCGGCCGACAGCGCGACGCCGTTGGCGAAGCACAGGCGCTCGATGACGACGTGCGTGCGCCCGGACGCCGGGTCGTACTCGATCACGCGGCCGGTCGACGAGTGCTCGAGGATGTCGAGCACGCTCGCCTCGAACGTCCCGCCCCAGTCGCGCGCGGCGAAGCGCCGCGTCGCGTCGCTGAAGTAGATGAGTCCGCTGCGCGCGACGACCACCGAGTTCGCGTAGCGCACCGGGTCGTCGGCGTCGCCGACGCGGACCTTGTCGACCAGGACCTCGACGCGCCGGTCGGTGTCGATCGCGAGCAGCCCGCGGATCGCATCGGCGGCGATCAGGCGCCCGCGGGCGTCGAAGTCGAACCCGAGCACCCGGCCGCCGGTGCGCGCCCAGGCCTCGACACCGGTGCCGTCGGGCTCCATGCGAAGGATCGTGCCGGATGCGACCGCCGCGTACAGCTTGCCGTCGGGACCGATCGCGACGTGTTCCGGCCCGGCCTCGTCACCCAACGCGATCGTGCGCAAGCCCGCCAGGCGGGTGTTGACCGCGTGCGGCCCGACGTAGCCGGGCGCCTTGGGCGCGTTCCACGCGAGCGCACGCGTCGGCACCGGCGCGAACGCCAGGTACCCGAGCAGCAGCACGAGCGCCGCCGCGGCGGCGAGCAGGCCTTTCCGGTTCGACAAGCAATCCTCCGTCGGCACCACGGCGCGTACGCTGCACCGCGGACGGCCGCCATCGTCGCAGAAAATGCGGCGCGATAGGGACACGGCGATGCCGCTCGTCGGATGTGCCCACCATTCACCTGCCCCCCCGTGGCGGCCGCGCTCGCCGGCGCGACGATGATCCTCACGTGGAGGTCACGGTCATGAATGCGTTTGCGGAACCGATCGAACTGCTCGAAGCCGAATGCAACGCCCACGGTTGGCACGACGAACCCGCCTCGCCCGACGCCGAGGAAATCGAGTTCGACGAGGCCTGCAGCGAGCGCGTGCTCGACTGGATGGTCAGGCGAATCTGCAGCATCCCGCTGCCCGAGCACGCCTGACGCTCGAGCGCGGCACCGGCGGGTGCGAGGCGGCGGCGCGCGACGCGTCGCCGTCCTGGGTTACAGTACGCGGCGTCCCGTCCCTCGAAGGAGCGCCCCATGTCCGGTCACGGACACGTCGACCCGTCCAACAAGAAGATCGCGCTGCTGATCTCGCTGCTCGCGCTGGTGCTCGCGTTCTCCGAGACGCTCGGCAAGGCGGCGCAGACCGAGGCGCTCGCGCAGAACATCGAGGCGTCGAACCTCTGGAACTTCTTCCAGGCCAAGACGATCCGCATGACGGTGCTGCGCACCGCCGGCGAGTCGCTCGCCTCGGAGCTCGGCCCGCAGGCCGGCGAAGCGCACAAGGCGCAGATCACGAAGTGGAAGGAGACGGCCGAGCGCTACGACTCCGAGCCGTCCACCGGCGAGGGCCGCAAGGAGCTCGCCGCGCGCGCGAAGGCCGCCGAGGCCCGGCGCGACCGCTCCATGGCGGCGTACCACCAGTACGAGCTCGCCTCGGGCGCGGTGCAGATCGCGATCGTGCTCGCGTCCGCGACGATCATCACCGGGATGAACGCGCTCGCGTGGGTCGCCGGGGGCCTGGGGCTGCTCGGCATCGCGTTCAGCCTGATCGGATTCTTCGCGCCGACCGCGGTGCACCTGTTCTGAACGACGCAGCGGCGCATCGACGCTGACCGCAGACCCCCGCCCGGCGGGCGCGACCGGGCGTGCCCGCTGCCGCCGCGTGCGGTGGAATCGGCGCTCAGGCGCGGAAGTCGTTCGCGCAGGGTATTCGTGCCCCCCCCGGCAACGTGACCGCGCGCGCCGCGCTGACGCCCGCGAGCACCGCGGCGGCGGTGACCACCGCCGCCAGCGTGCCGATCAGGGTCGCGTCGCCGGCCCGGTTCGCGTGCCCGGTGGCGAGCGCGAACACCGTGTCGCCGTCGTACATCGTGTGCACCGGGTCGATCGAGCGCGCGAGCCCGTCGTGCGCCATCTGCGCGACCTTCTGCGCCTGCGCCTTGGTGAGCGTGGCGTCGGTCGCCACGACGCCGATCGTGGTGGCGAGCCCCGCCTGCATCCGCGCCGGCAGCTCGCCGCGCAGCCACGCGCGCGTGGTCCCGGTCGGCGCACCGCCGCCTTCGCCGCGCGCACCGGCGAGCACGCGCCCGCCGCTCGGGTCGACGACGTCGCCGACCGCGTTGACCGCGACGATCGCGCCCACGGTCACGCCGGCCACGCGCACCGACGCCGTGCCGATGCCGCCCTTCATCGCACGCTCGAAGCCGAAGAACTTGCCGACGGTGGCGCCGGCGCCGGCGCCCGCGTTGCCCTGCGCCGGCGGGCGCGCCGACGCCGCCTCGCACGCGCGATAGCCCGCGGTCGCGTCGGGACGGATCGACGCGTCCCCGAGGTGCAGGTCGAAGAGGATCGCGGCCGGGACGATCGGCACGCGCGCCGGCCCGGTCGGGTGCCCGATGCCGCGCTCCTCGAGCCAGCGCACGACGCCGCCGGCGGCGTCCAGGCCGAACGCGCTGCCGCCCGCGAGCAGCACCGCGTGCACCTGCTCGACCAGGTTGACCGGCGCGAGCAGTTCGGTCTCGCGCGTGCCGGGCGCCGCGCCGCGGACGTCGACGCCCGCGACCGCGCCGTCGCGCGCGAGGATCACCGTGCACCCCGTCGGGCGCCCGGGCACTTCGTAGTGGCCGACCTCGATCCCCGCCACGTCGGTGATCGCGCCGCCGATCCGGTTCGTCGTCATGTGCGCAAGGTTACCGTACGGCCACCGCTATGATGCGGGCTCGCCCGGCCCGATGGAACGGCCGGCGTGGCGAGAGACGCCGCCCGGCGCAGGCCCGGCGCGCGGCGCGCGACGAGCCACACAGGATCGCACAGAGGTCACGATGAACCCCACGCTCGAAGGTGACTCCCGATGAACGCAGCACCGGACCCGCGCCCCGCGCACGCCGAGTCCGACACCTACCTCGCGCTCGTCTGCTCGCGACTGTCCGACGACCTCTCCGGCGTCGCGCTGCAGCGCCTTGCGCTGCGTGCGCCGGGGCCGGGCGAGGTGCGCGTGCGCATCCGCGCGGCGGCGCTGAACTTCCCCGACCTGCTCATGACGCAGGGCAAGTACCAGTTCGAGCCGCCGCTGCCGTTCGTGCTCGGGCTCGAGGCCGCGGGCGAGGTCGTCGAGACCGGCCCCGGCGTCACCACCACGTCCGTCGGCGAGCGCGTGTACCTGCAGGGCAAGACCGGCGGGTTCGCCGAGATGGCGGTGCTCGAGGAAACGCGCGTGCGCCGCATCCCGGACGGGCTCGACTTCGCCAAGGCGGCGGCGCTGCGCGCCGGATCCGTGACCGCGTACGTGTCGCTGGTGCGGCGCGCGCGACTGCAGCGCGGCGAGACGCTGCTCGTGCACGGCGCGAGCGGCGGCGTCGGCATGGCCGCGGTGGCGCTCGGGCGGCACCTCGGCGCGCACGTGATCGCCACGGGCACGTCCGCCGAGAAGCTCGCGATCGTGAAGGCGCAAGGCGCGCACGAGGTGATCGACCTGCGCGGCGGCTTTCGCGAGCGGGTCAAGGCCCTGACCGGCGGGCGCGGCGCCGACGTGATCTTCGATCCCGTCGGCGGCGACGTGTTCGACGAGAGCCTGCGCTGCATCGCCTGGGACGGCCGCCTGCTCGTGATCGGGTTCGCGAGCGGTCGCATCCCGGTCGTCTCGGCGAACATTCCGCTGATCAAGGGCTTCTCGATCCTGGGCGTGCGCGCCGGCGAGTGGGGCCGGCGCTTCCCCGACAAGGGCGAGGAGAACCTGCGCGAGATCGACCGCCTCGCGTCCGAGGGGGTGTTCGACCCGTACATCGGGGCGCGCTTTCCGCTGTCGCAGGCGATGGACGCATTGCGCTTCCTGGGCGAGCGGCGCGTGATCGGCAAGGTGCTGATCGAGCCCTGAGCGAGGCGGCGCCCGCGGCCGCGCGACACTTTCACGGGCGGGGTTCCGACGGTGCCGAGGCGCTCGCCGGCGACGCGCGGGGAGAGTAGAATTCGCGGCAACCCACTGACATGTCAACGTCAGTTCACCGCCGACAGGAGATTCCGATGTCCGCAGAGAATGCCCGCCGCCGCGTCCTGCAGGCCGCCGCCGGGGCCGGTGCGCTCACCGCGCTGCCCGCGCTCGCCCAGACCCAGCCGTTCAGCTGGCGCCGCTACTCCGGCCAGTCGATCGAGGCGCACCTGATCAAGAGCCCGCGCGGCGAGCTGCTCCAGCGCAATGCCGGCGAGTTCGAGGCGCTCACCGGCATCAAGGTCGGCATCGACCTCGTGCCGGAGCAGCAGTCGCGGCAGAAGGTCACGATCGAGTTCAACTCGAAGAAGCCGAGCTTCGACGTCGTGCAGTTCGGCTATCACGTCCAGAAGCGCCTGTTCTCGCGCGGCAAGTGGCTCGAGGACCTGCGCCCGTACATGGCCGAGGCGGCGTCCGAGTTCGACCGCGCCGACCTCCTGCCGTCGGCGCTCGCGACCGCGGTCGACGTCGACGGACGCTGGGACGGCATGCCGCTGAACCTCGACCCGTTCATGCTGTACATGAACAAGAAGCTGTTCGCGGCCAAGGGCGTCGCGGTGCCGAAGACGATGGTCGAGCTGCGCGAGGCCGCCAGGAAGCTGCACGACCCGTCCGCCGGCGTCGTGGGCCTCGTCGGGCGCGGTCTGAAGAACGCGAACGTGCCGCTGTGGGCAATCTTCTTCCTCGGAGCGGGCGGCCAGTACCTGAATGGCGGCAAGCTCGCCACCGACACCGCCGAGGCGGTCTCGAGCGCCACGTTCTACCGCGACCTGCTCAAGGCCTACGGCCCGGCCGGCATCTCGGGCTTCAACTGGAACGAGGCGCAGAGCCTGTTCCTGCAGGGGCGCGCCGCGATGTGGATCGACAGCTCCGGGTTCTCGGCGCCGCTCGAAGACCCCACCAAGTCGCGCGTGGTCGGCAACGTTGGCTACTCGGCGATGCCCGCCGGAGCGAAGAAGCGGCTGACCGTCACGTTCAGCGACGGCATCGGCGTGTCGTCCTTCTCCCCGAAGAAGGGCCCGGCGTGGTATTTCGTGCTGTGGGCCACGTCGAAGAACATGCAGGCGCGGCTGCTCTCGGGCGGCGGCGGCGCGCCGATCCGCGCGTCGGGCTCGGCGAACAAGACCGAGCTCGCGAAGATCAATCCCGAGTACCTGGCGGCGCTCGCGGAGTCGCTGCGCATCGCGGTGCCGGGACTGCCGATCATCGAGCCGGTGACCGAGTTCCGCGACACCTTCGGCATCGCGCTGGTGAACATGCTCAACGGCGCGGATCCGGCGGCGGAACTCAAGCGCGCGACGGCCGAGTTCCAGCCGGTGCTCGACCGCAGCGAGGGGCGCGCCTGAGCGTGCACCGACTCGTGCACCGGCGTGCCGGCCGCGCGGCGCGCCTGCTTTCCGCGCACCGGCGCGCCCGTCGCGCCGCGCGCCGATGACCTCGAGCGACCGCCGGCGCCTGGTCGCGTTCATCGCCCCCGCGCTGCTCGTGGTGCTCGCGGTCGCGGTCTTCCCGTGGGCGTTCACGCTGTGGATGAGCCTTTTCGACTGGAAGATCGGCTCCGCGTCGATCTTCGTCGGGCTGGAGAACTACGTCGCCCTCGCGCACGACGCGCGCTTCCTGTGGTCCGTCGTGCGCACGCTGCTCTTCACCGCATTGGCGGTGGTCGTGCCACTGGTGCTGGGCACGGCCGCGGCACTCGTGTTCCACCAGCGATTCCCGCTGCGCGGTCTGCTCAGGTCGCTGTTCACGCTGCCGATGATGGCCACGCCGGTCGCGATCGCGCTCGTGTGGACGATGATGTTCCACCCGCAGCAGGGAGTGCTGAACTACCTGCTGTCGCTGGCGGGCATCGGCCCGAGCGAATGGGTGTACTCGCCGGCGCTCGCGATTCCCTGCCTGGTGATGGTCGACGTCTGGCAGTGGACGCCGCTGGTGATGCTGATCGTGCTGGGCGGCCTCGCGTCGCTGCCGATCGACCCCTTCGAGGCCGCGTACCTGGACGGCGCGACCCGCTGGCAGACGCTGCGCCACGTGACGCTGCCGATGCTCTTCCCGTTCGTCCTCGTCGCCGCGATGATTCGCATGATCGACGCGCTGAAGACCTTCGACACGATCTACGTGATCACGCAGGGCGGCCCCGGCACCGCGTCGGAGACGATCAACCTGTACCTGTACCTTCAGGCGTTCTCGTTCTACCAGGTCGGCAAGTCCTCGGCGGTCGTCGTCGTGTTCTTCGCGCTGGTGATCGGGCTGTCGCTGCTGCTGTTCTGGCTGCGCCGGCGCGCGGACTACGCGTGATCGAGCGCCCGCGCACCCGTACGCAGCGCTGGCTCGACCGCGCGCTGCTCGCGCTCGGCGTCGTGCTGTTCGTCTCGCCGGCGATCTCGGTGTTCCTGTGGATGCTGTCGCTCGCGTTCAAGAACGAGGTCGACAACCTCGCGTACCCGCCGGTGTTCGTGCCCTCCCCGCCCACGCTCGCGAACTTCGCAGCGGTCTTCCGCGAGAACAACTTCCTGCTGTACTTCTGGAACAGCGTCGTCGTGAGCGGCGTGTCCACGCTCGCCGCGGTGCTGGTCGGCGTGCCCGCGGGCTACGCGATCGCGCGGCTGCGCGCGCGCGGCCTGCTGCTGGTCGTCCTGGTCGCCCGGATGACGCCGGCGATCAGCTTCCTGATCCCGCTGTTCACCCTGTTCCAGGCGCTCGGCATCACCGGCACGCTCACGCCGGTGGTGATCACCCACCTCGTGATCACGGTGCCGATCGTCGTCTACGTCGTGTCGGGCTACTTCGAAACGCTGCCCGAGGAGCTCGAGGAGGCGGCGCTCGTCGACGGCTGCACGCAGTGGCAGCGGTTCACGCTGATCGCGGTGCCGCTGGCGCGCCCCGGCATCACCGTCGCGGCGATCCTGGCGTTCATCTTCTCGTGGAACAACTTCATCTTCGGCGCGGTGCTCGCCGGGCGCACGACGCGGACGCTGCCGGTCGCCGTGTACAACGTGCTCACGTTCGAACAGGTGTCGTGGGGGCCGCTGGCCGCGGCGGCGCTGCTGGTCACGCTGCCGGTGCTCGTGCTGACGGTCATGGTGCAGAAGGAGATCGTCGGCGGGCTGACCGCCGGTGGCGTGAAGGGCGGCTGAGGACGGCCCGCTCCTGTGTACGTGCTAACATGTTTGAAGGCATTCAGACGTCGTCACCGACCGGGCGCGCCCCCCGTCCGCCGCCCCGCGTCGCCTCGCAGCTTTCACCAGGAGCGCTCCGCATGGCCCCCGAACTGTCCGGCATCATCCCCCCCGTCGTCACCCCGTTCACCGCGACGGGCGAGATCGACGAGCGCGCCTTCCGCGGCGTCATCCGCTTCATGGTGAACAAGAAGGTTCACGGGATCTGCGTCGGCGGCAGCAGCGGAGAAGGGCACACCTTCGACACCGACGAGTTCAGGTTCCTGATGGAGGTCGCGGCCGACGAACTCAAGGGCGCGATCCCGCTGCTCGGCGGCATCATCGTCAACAGCACCCGCCTGGCAATCGAGCGCGCGCGCGCGATCGAGCACCTGCCGGTCGCGGGCCTGCAGGTGACGCCGGCGCACTACGTCTTCAAGCCCGACGACGAATCCACCTACAAGCACTTCCAGGCACTCACCGCGGCCACGAAGTTCCCGGTCATCATCTACAACGTCGTGCCGTGGAACTACCTGAGCCCGGCCCTGCTGGTTCGGATCATGAAGGACATGCCGGGCGTGCTCGGCGTCAAGCAGAGCGCGGGCGATCTCAAGCTCACCGGCGACCTGATGATCAGCCTGCCCCCCGGCAAGAAGGTCTTCACCGCGGTCGACGCCCTGCTCTACTGCGGCTTCGCGCTCGGCGTGCACGGCACGATCGCCGCGAACCCGGCGGCCGTGCCCGGCCCTTGCATCGCGCTGTGGAACGCCGTGAAGTCGGGCGAGCACGGAAAGGCACGCGAGATCCACGAGGCGCTGCTGCGCTTCTGGAACACGATCAGCGCCGACAACCTCCCGGCGAACATCAAGTACGCGCTGTCGCTGCAGGGCTGCGAGACCGGCTCGCCGCGCATGCCGATGCCGCCGACTTCGCCCGCGCAGGCCGAGGCGATCCGCCGCGAGCTCGCCAACGTGCTGAAGTACGATCGCTGATCCGCGCTCGCGCACCTCCCGCCCCGCATCGTCGAGATCCGCGACAGGGCCGCCACCGTGCGCGGCACGGTGAAGGTCCGCTCGCACGTACAGGGAGAGTAGTGATGAAGAAGATCCTCAACCAGCCCGACGCCTACGTCGACGAGATGCTGGCCGGGCTGTGCGCCGCGCACCCGCGGTCCTACCGGCTCGAGGGCGACGACGGTCGCGTGATCGCCCGGGCGAGCGGCGCAGTGAAGGGCAAGGTCGGCATCGTCACCGGCGGCGGCTCCGGCCACCTGCCGGTCTTCCTCGGCTACGTCGGCGACGGGCTCCTGGACGCGTGCGCGGTCGGCAACGTCTTCGCCGGGCCGCGGGTCTCCGACTGCCAGGCCGCGGCGCGCGCCGCCGACGGCGGTGCCGGCGTGCTGCAGCTGTACGGCAACTACGGCGGCGACAAGATGAACTTCGACATGGCGCAGGAGTTCCTCGAGCTCGACGGGCTCGAGGTGAGCTCGGTGCGCGTGGCCGACGACGTCGCCAGCGCGCCACCCCCCGAGCGCGACAAGCGCCGCGGCGTCGCCGGCATGGTCTACGCGTTCAAGATCGCCGGCGCCCGCGCCGCGGAGGGCGGTTCGCTCGCCGAGGTCACGGCCGCCGCGACGAAGGCCGCGCAGGCGTGCCGCTCGATCGGCATCGCGCTCACGCCCTGCGTCGTGCCCGAGTCCGGCAAGCCGAGCTTCTCGATCGACGACGACGAGATCGAGTTCGGCATGGGCATCCACGGCGAGCCGGGCATCTGGCGCGGCGCGATGAAGCCGGCCGACGCGCTCGCGCAGGAGATGCTCGATCGCCTGCTGCCCGAACTCGACGTCGGGCGCGGCAGCCGGGTCGCGGTCCTCGTCAACTCGCTGGGCGCGACGCCGCACGAGGAGCTCTACATCCTCTACCGTCACGTCGCGAAGGTCCTCGGCGAGCGCGGCGCGACGCCGGTGATGCCGCTGGTGGGTCGCTACGCGACGTCGATGGAGATGGCGGGCGCGTCGGTCACGCTGATGCCGCTGGACGCCGAGCTCGAGCGGCTGCTGACCGCCCGCGCCGACTGCCCGTTCTGGAGGGTCGGGTGAGCGGCAGCGCCGCGCCGGCGTCGATCGACGCGGACGCGCTGCTCGCGGCGCTCGCGCGCTGGTGCGACGCCATGGAAGCGGCCGGCCCGGAACTCAACGAGCTGGACGCACGACTGGGCGACGGCGACCTCGGCGCGACGCTCGCCCGGTGCGCGGCGAACGTGCGCGCGTCGCTCGCCGGCACGCCGGCCGTCGCCCCCGGTGCGATGCTCAAGGCCTGCGCCCAGGCGTGCGCGAAGGCGTCCGGCTCGAGCTTCGGCACGCTGCTCGCGGTCGCGTTCCTGGCCGCTGCGAAGGCCGCCGGCGAGCGTGAGCGGCTCGAGCGCGAGGCGATGGTCTCGATGCTCGACGCCGCGCGCGAGACGATGTCCGCGCGCGGCGGCGCGGCGCTCGGCGACAAGACGGTGCTCGACAGCCTCGCGGCGGTCGCGGACGCGCTGCGTCACGCGACGCCGGACGCGAGCGCCGGGCAGCTGCGCGACGTCGCCGTCGACGCCGCGGCGCGGGCGGTGGACACCCTGCGCGCGCGGCCGAACCGCATCGGCCGCGCGCGCATGTTCGGCGAGCGCAGCGTCGGCCTGGAGGACCCCGGCATGGTCGCGGCGCTGCGGATGGCCCAGGCGCTGTGATCGCGGCGTCCCTCGGGCGGACGTCGATTCCCGGCGCGGGGCCGACCCGTGACGACAAGGTCCGGCCAACCTGCCTTGGAGCCTGAATTGACCTCACCGATGCCGCGCGGAGCCGTCGCCCGCGCTGTCGAATCGATCCTGCCGAGGCTGCGCGAGGCGCTCGGCGAACGCGTCGTCACCGCGCTGCCGGTGCGCGAGCACCACGGCCACGGCGAAGGCGTGCCCGACGCGAGCCCGCCCGACGCGGTCGTTCGTGTTCGACCCGAACGACGCGGCCGAGCGCGCGCGCCGAGGGGCTCGCCGAGCGGGTCGCGATGCGCGCGATCCGCCACGGCGGCACCTGCACCGGCGAGCACCGGATCGGCCTTCACCGAATCCACCAGCTCGAGGCCGAGCGCGGCGAGGCGGTGGCGCTGATGCGCGCGATCAGGGCCGCGCTGAACCCGCGCGGTATCATGAACCCCGGAAAGACGCTGCGCCCGGGCACCCGGCGCGCCTGACATGACACCCCGACGCCCTCCTCGCCGACCGCAGGCCGCCCGGATCGAGGCCTACGAGCGGTTCTGCCGCCAGGTCCTCGAAGGACACCTCGCGCCCGGGCAGTTCGTGTCGCAACGCGAGCTCGTCGAGTTGCTCGAGATGCCGCTGGGCGCGGTGCGCGAGATGATTCCCCGCCTCGAGGCGGCCCGACTGATCGTCACGGTGCCCAAGCGCGGGCTGCAGGTCGCGACGGTGGGGCTCGAGCTGATCCGCAACGCGTTCCAGGTGCGCGCGATGATCGAGCGCGAGGCGATCTCGCACTACGTTCACGTCGCGACCGACACCGAGCTCGACGAACTCGAGCGCCGGCACCGGGCGCTGCTCGCGCGCGCCGAGAGCGGCACGCCCGACCCCACGCTCGACGCCGACGCGCGCGACGTCGACTGGGGCACGCACTACCGGATGATCGACTCGATGGGCAACGAGATCCTCACCGAGATCTTCCGCGTCAACAGCATGCACGTGCGGATGATCACGCTCGACTCCAGCCAGGTGGTGAGCCGACGCGTGCGCCCGGCGATGCTCGAGCACCTGAAGTTCATCGACGCCCTGCGCAAGCGCGACCTCGACGGCGCGATCCGCGCGCTCGACGAGCACATCGAGAATTCGCGCCAGCGCGTCATCGACGCGTCGGTGCACCGCCGCTCGGACGCCGCGCCTGGCGCGGCGTGACTCCCGGGCCGCGGCGCGCGCTCCGGCGCCGGCCCGGTCCCGCCGTCAGGCGGCGGCGCGCCCCCGACGCGGCCGCGCGGGGGCCCCGCGCATCGCGTCCACGCTCCTGGCGAGCGCGTCGACGTGGCGCGCGAGCGTTTCGATCTCCCTGCGCGTCGGCAGGCCCAGGCCCGCGAGCACGCGCTGCATCGGCGCCTGCAGCACCGTCTCGAAACGGTCGACGCGGCCACCCGCCTCGCGACGCCACGCGCGCGCGCGCCGCGCGAAAGCCTTGAGCTCGGGGCGCGCCAGCGCCCGGCGCACGCCGCGCTCGAGCACCTTCAGGCCGCGTGCGCGCAGCGCGCTGCCCTTGTCGATCAGCGCGAGGATCCGCTGCGCCGGCTCGACCTGGGTCCGCGACACCACGCCCAGCCCCGCGAACCAGACGTCGCGCGCGAGCGCCCTCGCCTTGAGCCTGAACTCCGACACCTCGCGGACACGCCCGCGGGCACGCTTGTTCGCCATCTCGAACTCCTGTCACCAGCCGTGGAAAGCCTTGCCGGAAGGGATCTTAGGGCGGCCCCGCTAGAGAAGTCACACTAACCGCACGCGTATCGCACGGCACACGCCGGGGTTCGAGATAATCGCGTGCATCCAACGCGCCACGCCGACGACCATGTCCCCCGACCCCGCGCTCGAGATCCGCCACGACCCGGCCGCGGGTCGCTTCGAAGCATCGCCGGACGGACTGCCGTGCGAGCTCCTGTACCGGATGCGGGACGGCGTCATGTGCATCCACCACACCGAGGTCGACCCGCGACTCGAGGGGCGGGGGATCGCCGCGCGGCTGGTGCGCGCGGCATTCGACTGGGCTCGGGCGCAGGGCGTGAAGGTCGAGCCGCTGTGCTCGTACGTGCGTGCGTACGTGCGCCGCCACCCGGACCTGCTGCCGCAGATCGCCGGCGGCTGACGCCCGCGCCGCGGGCCTCGATTCGCGGGCGCAACGGACCGTTTCCGTCCGTCGACGCGCGGCCCGCCGCTCGTCGCTTGCCCTCGCACGCGGTGCGCGCTCGAAGGCCCGCCGCCCGCAGAATCCGGTGCAGGGCTCGTTCTCCTGTCAGCCCGCCCCTCGTCACGGACTCCGCATGAACGCTGCATCGTTCGTCGCCGACCTCGAAGACATCGAATACACCGTCGCACCGGGCGGTGCGGACGGCATCTACCGGATGCGCCCGGAGAAGGCGTTCAAGGGGATGTACGTCGAGCGCATCGACCGCCCATGGCAGGACACGCCGTTCCCGAGCGGCGGATTCCTCATCGAGCACGACGCCCAGATCGCGGCGCTGCGGCGCCATTGCCGGAGCATCGGCGTGAACGCGGACCTCTCCGACGCGTTCCTCCTGGGTGCGATCCGCGCCGGTGCCGCGCTCTTCGACGAGCACGACGACTCTCCCGACACGGTCCCGATGCCCGCGGGCTTCGAGTTCGCCGGCTCGCCCGAGACCGGCCGCGCGAGGATGCCCGGCGCGGCCCGGCCGGACGTCGACGGGCGCGCCGCGCCGCTCGCACCGCGCGCCGACGTGAGGATCCCCGCAGGAGTCGCGCGAAGGTCCGCGAGCTCCTCGTGAAGACCGCGGGCGAGCGCGCCGCGCCCGATGCCGCGCCGGCGGCGCCCGCCGCGGCGGCGCCCGCGGGGTCGGGCGTCGCCGCGCGACTGCGCCGCCTGCTGCGGGCGGGACCGCTGCGCCGCGGCGGCGGCGGCCCCGCGCCGATCGACGCGATCGAGGCGTCCGACCTCTCGCTGCCGGACAGCGAGTTGTACCCGGACCGCGTCCCGATGGCGCTCGCCGTGGCGGCCGCGCGCCCCGTCCACGCCCGCGCGCACGCGGCGCTCGCGCAACTGAACCGCCAGGCGCGCGCCGGGCGCGCGCTCGATCTGCGCCCGTTGTCGGCGTCGGCGGTCGAGCTCGCGCGGTGCGCGGCCGACAACCCGGACGCTCTGCTGTGGTGCGAGCGCGTGTATGCGCAGCGCCACGCGTCCAGCGCGCCCTCCCTGCAGCTCGCCCTCGTGCTGCTCAAGTTCGGGCGCCACCTCGGCGTCCCGCGGCCCCTGCTCGCCGACCTCGCGCTGACGGGAATGATCGCCGACATCGGCAAGCTGCGGCTGTCGCGCACGCTGCTGGATCGGCCCGGCATGCTCGACCCGGTCGCGTTCGAGGCGGTCAAGGCCCACGTCGCGCTCGGCGTGGAGCTGCTGCGCGGCTGCGACGCGCTGCCCCCGGGCGTGCTGCGCGCCGTCTCCGAGCATCACGAGCGGATCGACGGCTCAGGCTATCCGATGGGCCTGCGCGCGGGCAGCGTGTCGCTGGCCGGCGCGATGACCGGCATCGCCGACTGCTTCACCGCGCTCACCACGCCCCGTCCCTATGCGAACGCGCTGTCGGTCGAGGACACGCTCGCGGCGCTTCACGACTGGTCCGGGCGGCTCTTCCCGAGCGGGCTGGTCGAGCACTTCATCGTCGCGACCGGACTGTTCCCCGTCGGGAGCCTGGTCGAGCTCAGCGGCGGCGAGGTCGCGATGGTCGTCGACCGGCACCCCGAGATTCCGCTGCAGTCGCGCGTCGTCGTGATCGCGGACGCGGACAAGGGTCCGCTGCGCCCGCAGCGCGGGCACGGCGGCCCCGCGGCCGAACCGGACGCGCGCTTCGACGGCGCGCGGCTCAGAATCCACCGCGGCCTGCCCGTCGGGGCGTTCGGGCTGTCGCTGAAGGACTGCTACGCCGCGCCGCCGGGCCGGATCACGGCGGGGTTCGAGTCGTCGTAGAGCGCGTCGACCGCGGCGGCGCGGTGCGCGAGCACCGCGCGCTGGTTGACCGAGCCCTTGTCGGTGATCTCGCCGAGGTCGATCGACGCGGGCTCGACCAGCAGCAGCGCCCGCGCGGGACGATTCGCGCTGCCGGTCGCCCGCGAGGCCAGTCGCGCGAGCAGGTCCGAGAAGATTGAGCGCACCGGCGCGCACGCGACGAGTTCGTCCGCGGGCACCTCTCGCAGCGGCGCGGGCACGCGCGCTCGCAGTGCTTCGATGTTCGGAAACACGAGCAGCCCGACCTCGTCGCGATCGAGCCCGGCGACGACCGCGTCCTGCACGAACGGGTCGCCGAGCGCGACGAACGCCGCGCGCAGCGGGCCGACGCTCACCCAGGTGCCGGTCGCGAGCTTGAAGTCCTCGGCGATCCGGCCGTCGAAGCGAAAGCCGAGGTCCGGGTCCGATGCGTCGACGAACACGACCGCATCGCCGCTGCGGAAGTATCCCTCGTCGTCGAACGCCTGCGCGCTGGCCTGCGAATTGCGCCAGTAGCCAGGCGTCACCGACGGGCCGCGGTAGCGGATCTCGGTCTTGTCGCCCATCGGCGCGAGCTTGGCGACGACGCCCGGACACGGCAGGCCGATCATTCCGGAGCGCACGTCGGCGCGATTCGTGAACAGCGCCGACGGCGCGGTCTCCGTCATGCCCAGGCCGGTGACGATCGGCACGCGCCGGCCGGTGGCGGCCTGCGACGCCGCGTAGAGCGCGTCCCAGACCGGCTGCGGCATGCCGGCGCCGGCGTAGAACAGCATCGACAGCCGGCTGAAGAAGTGATCCCGGAACGCGGGATCGTCGCGCAGCACCTGCGCGAGGATCTCGAATCCCCTGGGGACGTTGAAGTAGACGGTGGGCGCGATCTCGCGCAGGTTCGCGAGCGTCGTCTCGAACAGGCCCGGCACCGGCTTGCCGTCGTCGATGTAGAGCGTGCCGCCGCCGAACATCACGATGCCGACGTTGTGGCTGCCGCCGAAGGTGTGGCTCCAGGGGAGCCAGTCGACGAGCACCGGTGCCCGGGCGAGCGGCGGCAGCGCCTGGCGGATCATCTGCAGGTTGGAGCAGATCATCCTGTTCGTCGTGATCACGGCCTTGGGCTGGCTCGTCGAACCCGACGTGAACAGGAACTTGAACGGCGTGTCCGGACCGCACGCGAGCCGGGCGGCGTCCACGCGCGGGCCGGCTTCGGCGCACGCGAGCGCCGAGTACGGCGTCGCGCCGCGCGCGGGCGGCGCGGTCCCGACCGCGACCTCGACGCCCGCGGGCACCGCCGCCTCGATCGCCGCCTCGTAGCGGCGGCCGTCGGATGCGTACACGAGGCCCGGCGTGAGCAGGGCGACGATCCGGCGCAGCTTTTCGAAGTCGCGCGACACCAGCGAGTACGCGACCGACACCGGCGCGTGCGGAACCCCGACGTACTGCGCCGCCTGCGCGAGCATCGCGTGCTCGAGGTCGTTCTCCGAGAGGATCACGAGCGGGCGCTCGGCCGACAGCCCGCGCTCGAGCAGCGCCTGTCCGAGGCGGCGAACGGTGTCGTGCGCCTGCGCGTAAGTGATCCGGCGCCAGGCGCCCGCGGGATCGCGGCGCGCGACGAAGGTCCGGTCCGGCGCTTCGCGGGCCCAGTGCACGAGCCGATCGGAGTAACGCTGCGGCCAGTCCGCGAGCGCGGGCGACGAGCGCACCAGGGCGGACCCGTCGGCGCGTCGCTCGACGAAGCAGTGCTCGATTCCGAAGACCTTGTCGTCCGCGTTCACGCCGTCCTCCCCGGCGGCGATCATACGGCAGCCCGCGCCGTGACGCAGCGCCGAATGCGGTAATGTCCGTGGCGCTGCATCCGCCGCCAAACCGTGAGGAGGGAGTCGATGGAAGAGAGGATCCGGGTCTCGATCAGCGAAGGCGTCGCCGACGTCCGTCTGGTCCGGGCCGACAAGATGAACGCGCTCGACAAGGCGATGTTCGAAGCGCTGGTCGAGACCGGCACGCGCCTGGCCCGCGAGCCGGGCCTGCGTGCGGTGGTGATCTCCGGCGAGGGCCGGGCGTTCTGCGCCGGGCTCGACATGGGCCGCTTCGCGCAGATGTCCGGCCCCGCGGACCCGACCCGCCGCGCCGCCAACGAACTGAGACTGGGCACGCGCAGCCACGGCATCGCCAACGCCGCGCAGTACGCGGTGCTGGTCTGGCGCGAGATCCCGGTGCCGGTCATCGCGGCGGTGCACGGCGTCGCCTTCGGCGGCGGCTTCCAGCTCGCGCTGGGCGCCGACCTGCGCTTCGTGGCACCGGACACGAAGATGTCGGTGATGGAGATCAAGTGGGGCCTGGTGCCCGACATGGGCGGCATGATGCTGATGCCGAGGCTGGCGCGCACCGACGTCGTCGCCGAGCTCACCTACTCCGGGCGGGTCTTCACCGGCAGCGAGGCCTTCGCGATGGGATTCGCCACGCGCGTGTGCGACGACCCCTACGCGCAGGCGACGGCGTTCGCGCGCGAGATCGCCGGCAAGAGCCCGCACGCGATCCGCGCCGGAAAGCGCCTGGTCAAGGTGATGGAGGCCGGCGACGACGCCGCGATCCTGCTGGCGGAGTCGGCCGAGCAGCTCGCGCTGATCGGCAGCCCGAACCAGAAGGAGGCGATCGCCGCGAACCTCGGGAAGCGGGCGCCGAACTTCACCGACGTCTGACGCGCGGCACGCCTGAAAGATCCTGTTACACCGGAAATACTTCCGGTGTCGACGCGGGCCGGGGTTCGCGCATTCAATACGGCAGGGCCCCGGATTCCCGGGGCCGCAGCGACGCCGGATCCCGGCGAACGAGACAGACCATGAAGAGACTCGCGGCCCTCGCCCTCACGTCACTCGCCCTCGCCGGATGCGTGGTCGCGCCGGTCGGCCCGCCGCCCGGACCGCCGCCGCCCGGCGTGTACGTGCCGCCCGGCGTCGTCTACGTCGCCCCCACGTACCCGATGCCCGCGGTGGGCTACGGCTGGGCGCATCACCCGCGCTACGGCTGGGGCTGGCGCCACCCGGGCCACGGCTGGCACCGCGGCTGGCGCTGAAGCGCCGGCGCAGCAGAAGGCGCCGCCCGCGGCCTGCCGCGCCCGGCACCGGCGCCGGGCCCGCCGAGCGTGCCTGGCCCGCCGAGTGCAGCGGGCCCGGCGTGCGCTCTTCAGTCTCGATCCTCCTCGGCCAGGAGCTTCCGCAGTTGCGCCTTCGCGACCTTCTCCAGGGTCGCGCGCGGCAGTTCGTCCACCAGCCGCACCTCGCGCGGCCGCTTGAACGGCGCGAGCCCCGCGCGGCACGCGTCGTCGATCGCCGCCCGCAGCGCCGCCCGAGCGTCGGGCGGCCCCGCGACCGCACGCACGAACGCGACCGGCACCTCGTCGAGCATGCGGTCCTTGCGCGCGACCACGGCCGCTTCGAGCACGCCCGGCACCGCGAGCAGCACGCGCTCGACCTCCGAGGCCGCGACGTTCTCGCCGCCGACCTTGAGCATGTCCTTGGCGCGGTCGGCGAAGAAGAGCGAGCCGTCCTCGCCGACGGTGACGCGGTCGCCGGTCGAGAAGAAGCCGTCGGCGTCGAAGGCCTCGGCCGTGGCGCCCGGGTTGTCCAGGTACTCGGCGAACAGCGACAGCCCGCGCACCCCGCGGATCGTGAGATCCCCGGTCTGTCCGGGCTCGCACGCGCGCCCGCCCTCGGCCACGCGGATCTCGTACTCCGGCGCCGGCCGTCCCATCGACCCCGGCGTGTTCGGCAGGTGCGCCAGGCCGATCGTCCCGTGAGTGATCGTCTCGGTCATTCCCCACCAGCCGATCGTCTTCACGCGAAAGAGCGCGTCGCTCGGAGGCGAGCACACTCCGGTGCCCCACAGCCGGTACGCGTGCCGCGCCGGCACCTCGCGCTCGGCGAGCGCGCGGATGCAGAAGGCGATCGTGGAGAACCACGTGCAGCCGTGCTGCAGCGACAGCGGCCAGAAGCGGCTCGCCGAGAAGCGCGGCTGAAGCACCGCGGTGCCGCCGGCCCACAGCGTGGCCAGCACCGAGTACGCCTGCGCGTTCGTGTGGAACAGCGGCAGCACCACCATGTGGACGTCGCTCGCGCGCAGGTCCTCGTGCGCCGCGTTCACGCGGGCGCCCCACAGCGCGTTCGCGTGCGTCCACAGCACGCCCTTCGGGCGCGACGTGGTGCCCGACGTGTACTGCACGCTGAACGGCGCGGTCGGATCGTGCGCGCGCGGCGGCAGCCCGGCGGGATCGCCGTCGACGAGGTCGAAGCGAGCCTCGGCCTGCGGTCGCGCCGCCCCGGGGTCGTCGCCGTTGTCGGTGTCGGTCACCGCGATCCAGCGCAGCGCCGGGCACGCGCGCGCGAGCACCTCGGCGAACTTCGGCTGCGTGATCCCGGCGACCGCGCGCGAGTGCGACGCGAAGTAGGCGAGTTCCTCCGCGCTCGAGCGCGCGTTCGTCGTGACGGCGATCGCCCCCATCCACGCGCAACCGAGCCAGGCGACGACGCTCTCCGGGCAATTGTCGAGGTGGACGAGCACGCGATCGCCGGCGCGCACGCCGCGCGCGTGCAGGCCGGCGGCGAATCGCGCGAGTCGCTGCGCGAACTCGCCGTAGGTCCACTGCCGCTGCGGGCCGTCGAACGGGCACCAGACGATGAACGGGTGATCGCGGCGCACGCCGGCCTGCGCCTGCACCAGCGTACGGATGTCCTGGCCGGCGAACGCCTGAACGTGCCGGCCCGCGGTGATCGACATGACGTCTCCTCGTCTCGTGAGCGGCGACGGCGCGCCGCGCCGTTCCCTCGGTTAACATCGGCGCGAATCCATCATACCGGCGCGCCCGCGGCGCACGCACGACCTGCGCCCCCGCCGCGGAGAAGTCGAATGTCCGACGAGACGACCTCAGCGCCCGATCGGCCCGCCTTCCGGGCGGACCTGCTCGCCGGCAAGCGGATCCTGGTCACGGGCGGGGGTACCGGGCTGGGAGCGGAGATGGCGCTGCGGTTCGCGCGCCTGGGCGCGGGGATCGCGATCGTCGGACGGCGCGCCGAGGTGCTCGACGCGACGGCGCAAAGCATCCGCGAAGCGACCGGCGCACGCGTGGAATGCGAGGCCTGCGACGTGCGCGACCCGAACTCGGTCGAGCGCACGATCGACGCGCTGTGGCGCGACGCCGCCGTCGACGTGCTCGTCAACAATGCCGCCGCGACGTTCACCGCGCGCACCGAGCGCCTGTCGCCGCGCGCGTTCGACGCCGTGATCGCGCCGACGCTCAACGGCACGATCTGGTGCACCCTCGCGGCGGGCCGGCGCTGGATCGATTCGGGCCGGCGCGGCGTGGTCCTGAGCATCCTGTCCCCGACGACGATCACGGGGCGCGCGTTCACCGTGCCGTCCGCGATCGCCAAATCGGGCGTGCTCGCGATGACGCGCAGCCTCGCGGTCGAGTGGGGACCGAAGGGCGTGCGGCTGGTCGCGATCGCGCCGGGTCACTTTCCCACCCCCGGGGTGACGCGCCAGATGTTCTCGCCCGGGCGCGGGCCGTCGGCGCCGCCCGGCGCGCGCAACCCGCTGGGGCGCACCGGGAAGCCTGGGGAGCTCGCGGACCTGGCGTGCTTCCTCGTCAGCGACGAGGCCGGCTACATCAACGGGGAGATGATCGCGATCGACGGCGGCGAGCACTACCGGACGTCGGGCGCCGAAGACATGCTCGGCTGGAGCGACGCCCACTGGGACGCGCTGCGCGCCCGGTAGTCGAGCGCCCAGGCCACGAACTCCTGCGCCGGCAGCGGCGGCGAGTACAGGTAGCCCTGACCGACGATGTCGCCGGCGCCGAGCAGCCAGTCGCGCTGGCGCACGTTCTCGACGCCTTCTGCGACCACCTCGAGCCCGAGACTGCGCGCGAGCGCGATGATCGTCGACACGACGCCGGCGGACTCCAGGTTGGAGTGCACGTCGCGAACGAACGTGCGGTCGATCTTCAGCGCGTCGACCGGGAAGCGGCGCAGGTAGCTCAGCGACGAGTAACCGGTCCCGAAGTCGTCGATCGCCAGCCGCAGCCCGAGGTGCTTGAGCCGGTCGAGCAGGTCGATCGCCGCCGGGGCGTCCTCCATCAGCAGGCTCTCGGTGATCTCGAGCTCCAGGCGCGCCGGATCGAGGCCCGAGCGCACGAGCGACCGGCTGACCTGCTCGAACAGGAGCGTGCCCTGCAGCTGGCGCGCCGAAACGTTGACGGCGACGCGCAGCGTGCCCAGGCCCTGGGACTCCCACTCGCGCACCTGCCGGATCGCGGTCTCGAGCACGAACAGCCCGATCGGCACGATCAGGCCGGTGTCTTCGGCCAGCGGGATGAACTCCAGCGGCGAGACCAGGCCGAGCTGCGGATGCGCCCAGCGCACCAGCGCCTCGACCGAGACCAGCGAACCGGTGGAGAGGTCGATCTGCGGCTGGTAGTGCAGCAGCAGCTCGCCGCGCTCCAGCGCCTTGCGCAGCGCCGCCTCCATGTCGAGCCGGCGAACCGCGGCCTCGTTCATCGACGACGAGTAGAACTGGAAGCCGCTGCGACCCAGGCTCTTGGCGCTGTACATCGCGGTGTCCGCGTTGCGCATCAGGCTGACCGCGTCGGTGCCGTTGAGCGGGTAGATCGCGATCCCGATGCTCGAGCTCACCGACATCTCGCGCCCGTCGACGACGAAGGGCTCGGCGAAGGCGTCGAGGATGCGCTGCGCGACGCGCCCGGCGTCGTAGGCCTCGCCGATCTCCGGCAGCAGCACCGTGAACTCGTCGCCGCCCCAGCGCGACACGACGTACTCGGGCTCGTCGTCGATGAACCCGACGGTGTCGCCGCCGCGCACGCTCGACAGCAGGCGGTCGGCGGCGCCCTTGAGCAGGTCGTCGCCCACCTTGTGGCCGAGCGAGTCGTTGATGCGCTTGAAGTGGTCGAGGTCGACGAACAGCAGCGCGGCCGTCTTGTGCTCGCGCTTGGCGCGCGCCAGCGCCGTGTGCAGCCAGTCCTCGAAGAGCTTGCGGTTCGGCAGCCCGGTGAGCACGTCGTAGTACGCCAGGAAGTGGACCTTGCCTTCCTGCAGCTTGCGGTCGCTGATGTCGCGCGCGAAGCGCAGCACGTACTCCTCGCCGTCGAACTCGAAGAACGACGCGTGCACCTCGACCGGGATCTCGTCGCCGGTCTTCGTGCGGTGCTGGGTCTCGTACGACACCGCGCCGCGCGCGCGCAGGTCGGCCCAGCGGCCGGCCCAGTCTTCGCTGTTCGACGACTTGCTGATCTGGTCGACGTGCAGGGCGAGCATCTCCTCCTGCGAGTAGCCCAGGACGCGGCAGGCGCTACCGTTGACGTAACGGATCGTGCCGTGCTGGTCGATGAGGAACGCGGCCTCGCTCACGTTGTCCAGTGCGTAGCGCGTCAGGCGCAGCGCGCGCTCGGCCTGCGCGCGCTCGGTGACGTCCTGCACCGTGCCCAGCGTTCGCAACGGCGCGCCGTCCTGGCGATACTGCGTCTCGGCGCGCTGGTGGACGATGCGCTCGTGCCCGCCCGGCAGCACGACCCGGTGCACCTGGTCGACCGATGCGTGCCGGCCCACTGCGCTCGCGAACCCTTCCTGGAAGGCATCCCGATCCTGGGGATGGATCGACGCGAGCATGGTCTGCATCGAGACGCCCGGCTGCGTCGAGTCCACGCCGAAGATCCGGTAGACCTCCTCGCTCAGGCGGACCACGCCGGCCGGGTAGTCGATCTCCCAGCTGCCGATGCGCGCGATGCGCTGCGCGAGCGCGAGTTGCGCCTCGCTCTGGCGCAGGGCGACAGTCGTGAGGCTGTTCCTCAGCAGGTAGCGCAGGCGGTGGCGCAGCGCGGTCCAGTTCAGCGGCTTGGCGACGAAGTCGCTCGCACCGGCGATGAAGGCCCGCTCGACCGAGTCGTGATCGTCCAGCCCGGTGGCCATCACGATCGGGACCGTCAGCCCGCCGGGCCTGCGCCGCATCTCCCGGCAGGTGTCGAAGCCGTTCATGCCCGGCATCACCACGTCGAGCACGACGAGATCGGGCCTGACCTCGTCGAAGGCCCTGAGCGCGCTCGGTCCGTCCATCGCGCTGTGCACGGTGAACCCGCTGGCCGTCAGCCAGCGCTGCGCGAGATCCTGGATGCCGCGGTCGTCGTCGACGAACAGCACGCGCTGCGCCCGGTCTTCGGCGATCTTCTGGGCCGCGGCGTGTTCGATCGAGAATCCGCCCGCCAGGCCGTCGCGAAACTGGTCGGCGGCCGTCGGGACCAGCGGCACCGGGCGGGCGGCCACCGGCAGCCGGACCGCGTCCCCGCCGAAGGCCGGCGCAGTCGCGGGTGTCGCGGGTGTCGCGGGTGTCGCGGGTGTCGCGGGTGTCGCGGGTGTCGCGGGTGTCGCGGGTGTCGCGGGTGTCGCGGGTGTCGCGGGCGAGGACGGCGCGTCCGCGGCGGGCACCGCCTGCCCATCGAGCGCGGACGACGGCTCGGGCTAGGCGAGTTCCGCCCGCAATGCCTGCTCCGCGAGACGGTACTGCGCGCGCAACCGCCCGCTCGCGTCGTCCAGCCCCTCCAGGCGCCCGTCGCGCGCCCCCGCCTCGATGGACGCCGCGAGCGCCGAGACCGCGTTCGCACCCACCTGGGCACTGCTGGACTTCAGCGAGTGGGCGGCGCGGCGAGTCGCCTCGAAGTCCGAGCCGGCGATGCCGCGCTCGATCGTCAGCAGGTGACGCTCGGCATCCTCGAAGAAGATCGTGAGCGTCGACGAGACCAGGTCGGCGCCGATCTCGCGCCCGATCGAACGCAGGGTCTCGATCGCGGCGCGGTCGACGACGTCGTCGCCGGGGGGAGCCACCTGTGCCTGCAAAGGCGACGTCGAAGGCGACTCGACGACGACGCACGCCGGCGCGCCGGCACCCTCGGGCGGGGCCTCGTCGGCGGGGGCGTGCTCGCGCGACGCGTCCGGGGCGTCCCGCCCCGCGACCCGGCGCAACCCGAGACGTCCGAGAAACGTCATGCCCGCCCCTGGCCGAGCGGATCGGAAACGAGGCCGCGCCATCGACCCGGCACGACGGAACACTCGAGGACTGGCACTGGCATGGTCATCAGGGTTTCTTCTCTACGAGGTATCGGCATTCCGGGGGCACCCTTGAGGCCGGGACGTGAAATCGGTCACGCCGGCACGTTCGAGACGCCTCAAGCGTGTCGTGCAGCTACCGTAATTCCGACCATGCCAGCCCCGTCCGTCCCCCGCTCGAGTGCCGCACCGGGGGCGGCGATCACGCTCCCCCGTCGCGATCTGCTCGTCGTCGCGCTCGGTCTGCTCGTCGTCGTGCTCGCCTCGGGCGGTGCGCTCACGACCTTGTGGCGTGCCCGCGCGGACGCGATCTCCGACTGGCAGCGCTCGCTGGCGCATTCGTCGTCGACGATCGCCGAGCACGCGGGACAGACGCTGTCGGCCGCGGATGCCGTGCTCGAGCGCATCGCGGACCGCGTCGCCGCCTCGGGCGCCGACAGCGTCGACGACCTGTATCGCCTCGCGGGAACACCGGAAGTCCACCGGATGATGCGCGAGCGCATCGGCAGCGTCGCGCAGGTCGAATTCGCGGCGATCGTCGGCAACGACGGGCGGCTGGTGAACACCACGCGCTCGTACCCCGCGCCGGCGATCGACCTGGCCGACCGCGAATACGTGCGTGCGCACGCTTCGGATCCCGCCCTCGCCGTCCACCTGTCGTCACCGGTCAGGAACCGTGTCGACGGCCGCTGGGCGTTCTTCCTGTCGCGAAAGATCGCCGGCCGTTCCGGCCAGCCGATCGGCGTGCTCATCGCCGGCGTGAGCGTCGGCTTCTTCGAGCGCTTCTATCGTCGCATCAACATCGACGAGGCACAGGCCACGATCTCGCTGTATCGCGGCGACGGCGTGCTGCTCGCCCGGATTCCCCGCCGCGAGGAATTCCTCGGGCGCTCGTTCGCCGACTCGACCGCATTCCGTGCGCTGGCGTCCGGCGAGGAGGCGCGCGTCTCCCGCGAGCCGCGCATCATCGATCGCACCGACACGCGCATGCGCATCGTCGCGGCCCGGCGCTCCGACGCATACCCGATCGCGGCCGGCGTCAGCGCCAACGACACGCTGGTGCTGGCCCGGTGGCGCTCGACGGCGGCGGCGGTCGGGACCGGCGTCGCGGTGTTCGACGCGATCGTGCTCGGTCTCACGGCGTGGATCCTGCGGCTGGTGAAGCGCCGCCGCCAGACGATGCTGCAGCTGGACGCCGCGCGGCTCGACGCGGAGAGCGCGAATCGCGCCAAGTCGGCGTTCCTCGCGAACATGAGCCACGAGATCCGCACGCCGATGAACGGCGTGCTCGGGATGACGGAGCTGCTGCTGCACACGCCGCTCACCGAGCAGCAGCGCGAGCTCGCGGCCACCGCGCACCGCTCCGGTTCCGCGCTGCTCGACATCATCAACGACATCCTGGACCTGTCGTCGATCGAGGCGGGCCGGCTGCGCCTGCAGGAGGTCGACTTCGACCCGCGCGAGGTCGTCGAGGACATCGCCGCGCTGCTGCACGAAGCGGCCTCGGGCAAGGGGCTCGAGCTCCGGTGGTCGGTTGCGCGCGGCGTGCCCGCCCGCGTTCGCGGCGATCCGGCGCGCCTGCGCCAGGTCCTCGCCAACCTGATGTCGAACGCGATCAAGTTCACCGAGCGGGGCAGCGTCTCGCTCGAACTCGCGGACGTGCCCGCGCGCGGACTGCGCTACATCGTTCGCGACACCGGAATCGGGATCCCCGAAGCCGCACGCGAGCACCTGTTCCACCCGTTCTGGCAGGCCGACACGACCGCCACGCGGCGCTTCGGCGGTACCGGGCTCGGCCTGGCGATCACGCATCATCTGGTCACGCTGATGCGGGGCACGATCGACCTGCGCAGCACGCCGGGCGCGGGCTCGGAGTTCGAGGTCACGCTGCCGTCGGGCACGCCGGCGTCGCCCGTCGCCGACGCCTCACCCGCGGCGAGCGTCGGCGAGGCGTCGCCATCACCGGCGCCGGCGCGCCTCGAGGCGCACGTCCTGCTCGCCGAAGACAATCCGGTCAATCGCCAGGTCGCGGTCGCGATGCTCGCCTCGCTCGGCGTCACCGTCGACACCGCGGACAACGGCTCGGACGCGCACCGTCTCGCGCACGAGCGGCGCTACGACCTGATCCTGATGGACTTGCAGATGCCGGGGATCGACGGGCTGGAGGCCGCACGCAGGATCCGCGCCGACGGGCTGACCGCCCGCGACGGCCGGGTCGTGCCGATCGTCGCGCTCAGCGCCAATGCGACGGCGGGCGACCGCGAGCGCTGCCTTCGGGCCGGCATGAACGACCACCTGCCCAAGCCGTTCGCGCGCGCGCGCCTGGAGGCCGCGGTGCGCCGCTGGGCGGTCCCGGTCGCGCAGGAAGCCTGAACCGGCGGCGCCGCGACGGCCGATCCGCGCCGGGATCGCCGGCGATTCGAGGGGTTGTCCGCAGCACCTCCTCGGGTCACCCCGGGGGAGCCCGTGCGGGCGGCGCGCGCGCACGCCTTGACAATGCGCATGGCGGCACGCGCGGCACTCGCCCGAGAATCGAAGGCGTATGCGTGCCCGCGTGCGGGCGCGCGCTTTCGGCGTGTCTGGAGGACGATGGCCGACCCCTCGCAGCTGCCCCCCCCGGACCCGACGCCGTTCGATGCCAGCGCGTGGGCCGCGCTCCTGGAGCGGATGCCCGGCGGAGCTTTCGTCGGGGACGTTCCCGACGGCCACGGCGACGCCGCGGACATCGTCTTCGTCTGCGCGAATCCCGCGTTCGAGGCGCTCGTCGGCATCGGCCCGCTCGCCGGGCGCCGCCTGGGCGACGCGCTGCCGCGCCCGTCCGCCGGCGACGCCGCATTGTTCGCGCGCCTCGCGGGCGTGGCGGCCGACGGCAGCGCACGGCGCGACCGGCTGTTCGTCGACGCCTTCGCCGACTGGTTCGACGTGCGCGCCTGGGCCGTCGCGGGCCGTCGATTCGCGGCGTCGTTCGAGCGGGCCGCGGCGCCGGTGGCGCGCGATCGCGCGGCGAACGACGACGACGAGCGCCGCGAGCCGCTGCTTCGGCTCGCGCTCGCGCAGGCGACCCAGCGCGACGCGCGCTACCGCGCGCTGGTCGAGCAGGCGGGCGACGCGATGTACGTGCACGACGGGCGCGGCCGGCTCGTCGAGGTCAACCAGACCGCCTGCGCCAGCACCGGCTACTCGCGCGACGCGCTGCTGTCGATGAACGTGTTCGACATCGAGCAGGGCCACGCGGCGGACGCGGCGACGGCGCTGTGGCACTACGTCGAGCCCGGCAGCGTGCACACGATCGAGTGCCGGCACCGCCGCCGCGACGGTTCGACCTTCCCGGTCGAGGTGCGCTTCGGCCGTCTCGACCTCGACGGCGAGCCGCTGTATCTCTCGCTGGCACGCGACATCACCGGGCGCAAGCGCGCCGAAGACGAACTCGACCGCTACCGCCACCATCTCGAGTCCGTCGTGAGCGAGCGCACGGCCCAGCTCGCCGAGGCGAAGGACGCGGCCGAGGCCGCCACGCGTGCGAAGAACGCCTTCCTCGCGAACATGAGCCACGAGATCCGCACGCCGCTGAACGCGATCACCGGCATGGCCTACCTGCTCCGGCGCGACGGCGCCACGCCCGCGCAGGCCCGCCGGCTCGACCACATCGAGGCGGCAGGCCGGCACCTGCTCGGTCTCGTCAACGACGTGCTGGAGCTCTCGCGCATCGAAGCGGGCAGGATCGAGCTCGAGAGCGTGACGCTCGACGCCGCGGTCCTGCTCGAAGAGGTCGGGGCGATGCTCGCGGAGCGCGCACGGGCGCGCGGCCTGACCCTGATCGTCGAGAAGGCGGGCGCACCGGCCGATGTTCTCGGCGACCCGACGCGCATCCGCCAGGTGCTGATCGGCTTCACGGCCAATGCGATCAAGTTCACCGAACACGGAACGGTCACGCTGCGCGCACGCGTCGAGCGCCAGACCGCGGTCGACGTGCACTGCCGATTCGAGGTCCGCGACACCGGTGCCGGGATCGACGCGCCCACGCTCGCCCGACTGTTCTCGGCGTTCGAGCAGGCGGACGCCTCCTCCACCCGCCGGCACGGCGGATCCGGGGTGGGGCTGGCGACCGCGCGGCGGCTCGCGCGGCTGATGGGGGGCGACGCCGGCGCACTGAGCACCCCCGGCGAGGGCAGCACGTTCTGGTTCACCGCGACACTGCCGCGCGCCCCGCGAGTCGCGAGCGCCGGGCCGCATGCGGACGCGCCCGACGCTTCCGAGGACGCGCTGCGGCGCGACTTCGCCGGCGCGCGGATCCTGATCGCCGAGGACGACGCGATCAACGCCGAGGTCGCACGCGAACTGCTCGCGGGCGCGGGGCTCGCCGCCGACGTCGCGACCGACGGCGAGCGGGCGGCCGAGCTGGCCGCGCGCGGGCGCTACGCGCTGATCCTGATGGACGTCCGGATGCCCGTTCTCGACGGCCTCGAGGCGTCGCGCCGCATCCGATCGCTCGACGGGTACGCGACGGTCCCGATCGTCGCGATGACCGCGAACGCGTTCCCCGAGGACCGCGCGCGCTGCCTCGACGCCGGCATGGACGACTTCCTCGCCAAGCCGGTCGACCACCGGCGGCTGTTCTCGGCGCTGCACGACTGGCTGAGCAAGGGGCGCCGGCGCGAGGCGCCCCGCCGTGGTCCGCCCCCCCGTCCGGAGCCGACGCAGTAGACTCTCACCGTGCCGGCGCGACGCCGGCCGCCTGCCTCCCGGATGCCGCGCCCCGTAATGCCGATGAACGACGAAGCACTCGCCCTCCTGAACGAGAAGTACATCGCGCGCACGCCGCACATGCGCGAGATCGGCATGCGGATCACCGCGCTCGAGCGCGGCCGCGGGACGATGCTCCTGCCGGCCCGCCCCGACTGGATGGGCGACCCCGTGCGCGGCCTGATGCACCCGGGCGCGCTCACGGTCCTGGCCGACTCCGCGTGCGGCCTCGCGGTCGGCTCGATGCTCGACAAGCGCGTGCCCTACGCGACGCTGGACCTGCGGATGGACTACCTGCGCCCGGCCGGCCCGGATCGGGACACCTGCTGCGCCGCGCAGTGCTATCGGATGACCCGCAGCGTCGCGTTCGTGCGCGCGGAGGTCTGGCAGGACGACCCCGGCGCCCCGATCGCGGTCGCGCAGGGCACGTTCATGCTCGGGACGGCCTCGCGCGCGCGCCCGCCGGCCGGCGCCCGCGACGACGAGCCCGCCTGGGCGGCCCCCGAACGCAGCGATCCGCTCGCGCTCGGCCGTGCCGTGCCCTACGTCGACTTCCTCGGCATCCGTCACGCGCCCGCAGGCGAGCACAGCGTCTACCGGATGCCGTTCCAGCAGAAGCTGGTCGGCAACCCGTGGCTGCCCGCGCTGCACGGCGGCGTGATCGCCGGCTTCGCCGAGACCGCCGCGACCGTTCACCTGATCGCGAACCTGCCCGGCTCGAAGTTCCCGAAGAGCGTCGACTTCTCGATCGACTACCTGCGCTCGGGGCGTCCCGAGGAGACGTTCTCGAGCTGCGAGACCGTGCGCGTGGGCACGCGCGCGGCGCTGGTCCAGGTGCGCTGCTGGCAGAAGAGCCCCGCCTACCCGATCGCGGCCGCGCGCGCGCACTTCCTGCTCGCGGAAATGGACGACGCGGCCCGTCCCGCGCCGTCGTCCGCCGGCGCCACGCCCGACGCCGCCGCGTAGACGGTCGATCCGCCCGCGAGCACCGGATGCCGAGCCGCCCTCCCCGCTCGAACCGCCCCCGCGTGGCCGACGCGGGTCGGCGCCGCCTCGCGTGCGGCCTCGTGGCCGCGCTCGCGCCCGCGGCGGCCCGCGCCGCCGAGCCGCGCCGGTACCGGATCCTCCACGTCATGAGCTACCACTCGCCGTGGCGCTGGACGGACCGCCAGTTCGAGGGCTTCCAGGAGTCGATGGCGGGCGTCGACGTCTCCTACGAGGTGTTCCAGATGGACACCAAGCGCCAGAGCGGCCTCGAGCAGATCGAGCGCAAGGCGCGGCAGGCACGGGCGCTGATCGAGTCGTTCGCGCCCGACCTGGTCTACACGACCGACGACGACGCCCAGGAGCACGTCGTGCGCCACTACGTCGGCGCGTCGATCCCGTTCGTGTTCAGCGGCGTCAACAACGACCCGGCGACCTACGGCTTCGCGGGCAGCCCGAACGTGACCGGCGTGATCGAGCAGGAGCACTTCGCCGAGTCGATCGCGCTGCTGCGCCGGATCGTGCCCGGCGCCGGCCGCATCGCGCTGGTCTTCGACGACGCGAAGATGTGGGCGCCGGTGCGCGCCCGCATCGCGGCCGCGCTCGCGCGCGTTCCCGGCGCGAGCATCGTCGCGAACGACACGATCCTCACGTTCGCGGACTACAAGCGCCGCATGCAGGAGTACCCGCGGATCGCGGACGCCGTCGGGACGATCGGCATCTTCTCCCTGAAGGACGAGAGCGGCCGCAACGTGCCGTACCAGGCGGTGCAGCGCTGGACCGCCGAGCATTCGCGCCTGCCCGACTTCTCGTTCTGGATCGACCGAGTTCACTTCGGCACGCTGTGCGCGGTCACGGTCTCGGAGCGCGAGCAGGGGCGCGCGGCCGGACGCATCGCCCGCGCGATCCTGACGCGCGGGCGCAGCCCTTCCGAATTCCCGATGGTGCCGACGACGCGCGGCGCGCCGGTGGCGAGCCTGGCCCGCGCGCGCGCGCTCGGCCTGCGCCTGGACGCCGACCTGCTGCTGTCGACCGAGATCGTCCCGCGCTACGAGTGGGACCTGCCGTGAGGCTGCGCGGCCGGATCCTGCTGATCGTCGCGACGGTCACCGCGATCGGCGTCGGCGCCACGCTCGCCGTCAGCAGCGTGCTGTTCGCGCGCGCCTACGAGTCCGCACTCCAGTCGCGCTCGCTCGCGATCGCGCTGGGCCTGAAGCAGCAGATGGAACGCATCCTGCAGATCGGGATCCGCATCGACGAGCTCGACGGTTTCGAGCGCCAGTGCCGCGCCGTGGTCGACGGCTACGACGGCATCGAGTACGCGCTCGTCGCCGACCGCGACGGCCGCATCCTCTTCCACAACGAGTCGTCGCGGCACGGCGAGCGGATCTCCGAGCCGGGGCTGCTCGCCGCGGTCTCCGGCCCGGCGCTTCCCGGCACGGTGGTGGCGGGCGGGCGGGCCGCGGTGAACGGCGCGGTCGTCGCGATCTCGGCGCCCGACGGCGCGCCGGTGGCGAGCGTCGTCGTCGGCATCTCGCGCGACGCGATCGACGCGCAACTGCACAAAGTGATGCTCGCGATCGCCGGCGTGAGCGCGGCCTTCTTCGCGATCGGCGTGGCGGTGCTCGGCGCGACGCTTTCGCGCTTCGTCACTCGCCCGCTGCGCTCGCTGATCGACTCCGTCGAGCACGTGCGCGCCGACACCACCGATCTCACGCGCCGCGTCGGCATCGAGCGCGCCGACGAGCTCGGCTCGCTCGCGAGCGCGTTCAACGGGCTGATGCAGGGCCTGCAGGACACCACGGTCTCGAAGGCGAGCCTGGAGGCGGCCTACGTCGCGCTGCGCGAGAGCGAGGCGAAGTACCGCGAGCTCGTGACGAACGCCAACGCGATCATCCTGCGCATGGCGCTCGACGGCACCGTGACCTACTTCAACGAGTATGCCGAGCGCTTCTTCGGGTACGCGAGCGGCGAGATCGTCGGCCGGCACGTGATCGGCACGATCGTGCCGGGCGTCGAGTCGGAGACGGGGCGCGATCTCTCCGGCATGATCGCGCAGATCCTCGCCGACCCGCTCTCGTTCGAGGAGAACGAGAACGAGAACCTGACGCGCGACGGCCGGCGCGTGCACGTTCGCTGGTCGAACCGCGTGATCGCCGGGCCGGACGGTCGGCCGCTCGGCGTGCTGTGCATCGGGCACGACGTCACCGGCAAGCGCCTGGCCGAGCAGGAACTCGAGCGCCACCGGCTGCACCTCGAGGAGCTGGTCGCCGAGCGCACGCTGGCGCTGTCGGTGGCCAAGGAGGCCGCCGAGACGGCGAGCCGCGCGAAGAGCACCTTCCTCGCGAACATGAGCCACGAGCTGCGCACGCCGCTGAACGCGATCATGGGAATGACCGACCTCGCCCGGCGTCGCGCGAGCGACGCGCGCCAGGCCGAGCAGCTCGCCAAGGTCGCCGCCGCCTCGCGGCACCTGCTCGCGATCATCGACGACATCCTCGACATCACGCGCATCGAGTCCGAGCGGCTCACGCTCGAGGTCTCGGACTTCACGCTGCAGTCGGTGCTCGAGCACGTCGACGCGCTGCTCGGCGCGCGCGCCGCGGACAAGGGCATCGCGCTCTCGTACGACGTCGCACCCGGCCTGGCGGCGCGGCCGCTGCGCGGCGACGCGCTGCGGCTCGGCCAGGTCCTGCTGAACCTGGTGGGCAACGCGATCAAGTTCACCGCCGAAGGATCGGTGGTGGTCCGGGTGCGCACCATCGGCGGCGACGGCGGCGGCGTGCCCTTGCGTTTCGAGGTGTCGGACACCGGGATCGGCATCGAACCCGACGACGCCCGGCGCCTGTTCGTCGCCTTCGAGCAGGCCGATCCCTCGCTGTCGCGCCGGCACGGCGGCGCGGGCCTCGGGCTCGCGATCTGCAAGCGGCTGGTCGGGATGATGGGCGGGCGCATCGGCGTCGACAGCGTGCACGGCGCCGGCAGCACGTTCTGGTTCACCGCACGGTTCGCCGCCGCGGCGCACGGGGATGCCCACGTCCGCGCCGACGCGCCCGGCACCGCGTCCTCACCGGCCGACGCCGAGCTCGCCGCGCGCTTCCGCGGCGCACGCGTGCTGCTCGCCGAGGACGACCCGGTGAACCTGTCCGTGGCGCGGGCACAGCTCGAGGAGGTGGGGCTCGCGGTCGACGTCGCGAACGACGGGCTCGAGGCGCTCGAGAAGGCCACGAACGCCGACCACGACCTGATCCTGATGGACGTCCTGATGCCGGGTCTCGACGGCGCCGAGGTGACGCGCCGGCTGCGCGCGCTCGGCGGGCGCCCGCGGGTGCCGATCATCGCGATGACGGCCGACGCGTTCGACGAGAATCGCGAGCGCTGCGCGCGCGCCGGGATGGACGATTTCCTCACGAAGCCGGTCGAGCCGTCGCGGCTGTACTCGACGCTGCTGGCGTGGCTCGGGCGGCACGACGACGAACGGCACGTCACGACCGACGAGCGGTCGCGTCGAGTGTCGCGAACCGGGGGTTTCGGGAACGCGGATCGATCCGAAGACTCCCGATCTGGTTCATAATTCCATTCGATTCGTCGCGGCCATTTCGAGAGCCGCAGATCCTCAAGACTTCCCCGGGAGGGAGCATCGAGTCCAGCCTTCAACGCCTCCGGCCGACTGGAGTCCGACGTGGTCGAGCGACACCAGGAAGTTCTCGCGACTGACCCCGTGGCCACGAGGGCGACGTTCACCGTCGCGGCCGGCGCGTCCCCGTCGTCAGCCTCCCCGCCCGATTGCCTTCCCGCCGCCATCTTTCGCAGCGCCTCCGACGCCTGGCTGCTGGCCGACCGGCGTGCCGGCGTGGTGCGCGTCAATGCCGCCGCCGCGGCGCTCCTCGGGCCCGACCTCGCCGGCCGGCCGCTCGCGGACGTCATCGCAGGCGACCCCGACGACGGCGTCGCCGACGCGATCGTCGCGGCCCTGCGCCACGGGACGACCGGCTCGGCGCAGGTCCGGTTGTCGTGCTGCGGCCGCTGGCACCTCGCGATCGCTTTTCCCCACGAGGACGGCGTCGCGGTGCTGCTGCACGACGTTCACGACCACCGCGAGGCCGAGGCGCAGGCGCGCGTCGCGGCCCTCACCGACGCGCTGACCGGCCTGCCGAACCGCCCCGCGCTCTACGAGTGCCTGCGCGCGCTGCTCGGCCGGCGCGACGCGAGCGTCTCGGCGCTGTTCATCGACCTCGACCGCTTCAAGCGCGTCAACGACTCGTTCGGGCACGAGGCGGGCGACGAACTGCTGCGCGAGGCGTCGCGCCGCCTGCGCGAGAACGCGGACGAACGCGACTTCGTCGCTCGCATCTCCGGAGACGAGTTCGTGTTCGCGACGACGCGCCCGCCCGACGCGCTCGAGGCGCTCGCGTCGCGCCTGCTGATGGCGCTGTCGGAGCCGCTGGTGATCCAGGGCTTCGAGGTCTCGGTCGGCGGCAGCATCGGCATCGCGACCGCCGACGGCGCCGACTCGATCCCCGACCTGCTGCGCAAGGCCGACCTCGCGATGTACCTCGCGAAGACGAGCGGGCGCAATCGCTACCGCGTGTACTCGCGCGCGATCGCGCTCGGTGCGCGCGAGCGCGTCCAGACCGAGACACTGTTGCGGCGCGCGGTGCGGCGCCACAAGCTCGATCTGTGGGTGCAGCCGAAGTTCCGCGCCGACACCGGCGGCATGGCCGACTGCGAAGTGCTCGTGCGCTGGCCGCACCCCGAACGCGGCCTGCTGCTGCCCGAGGACTTCATCGGCGTGGCCGCGGACTCGAGCCTGATCATCGAGCTCGGCGACTTCGTGCTCGAGGAGGCGGTGCGCAGGCTCTCGCGCTGGCGCCGCGACGGCGCGCCCGACTTGTGCCTGTCGGTGAACGTGCACGAGCGCCAGCTGCTCGACGACGGCTTCGTGCGTCACGTCGACTCCGTGCTGCGCCGCTGGGGCGTGCCGGCCGCGGCGCTCGGGCTCGAGATCTCCGAGCGCTCGTTCATCACCGACCCGCGTCGCGCGCACGACGTGATCCGCGACGCGGCCTCGCTCGGGCTGCGCATCTCGATCGACGACTTCGGCTCGGGGTATTTCAATCTCGTGAGCCTGCGCGAGCTGCCGATCCGACGGCTGCAGCTCGACCGCGCGCTGGTCTCGCGGCTGCAGGGCGACGCCGCGTCGCGCGAGGTCGTGGTGGCGGCGGTCGCGATGGCGCACGCGATGGGCATCGAGGTGCTCGCCAAGGGCGTCGAGAACGAGGCGCAGCTCGCGTGGCTTCGCGAGCAGCGCTGCGACGGCATCCAGGGCTTCCTCACCGCCCGCCCGATGCCCGTGGGCGCGCTGCCCGAATTCCTCGCCGCCGAGCGCGCGCGGCGCGAAGTCGCCGCGCCGGTGCTTCCGCTCGCGACCACCCGCTGAAGCGGGTCAGTCGCCCTCGCCCGGCAGCCTCCACGGGATCGGCCACTCGAGCAGTTCGGCGAGCCGGCGCACGACCCACCCCGCCTCGGCCGCGGACACGCCCGCGCCGTCGGCGAGCAGCCCGCGGTGACAGCGCACGAGGACGTCGTCCTCGGTGACGCCGAGTTCGAGCATCGTCGCGCGCGCGTGCCCGGTGAGCAGGGTCGCGAGGTCCTCGCAGAAGTCGTGGCGCTCGGCGATCTCGGCACGCGAGGCGTCCGGCCGCGAGCGCCCGGGGCGCACGTGCAACGCGACGAAGGACGCGGGAACTCGGATCTGGCTTTCGTCGGACATGGCGGTGGCGCGGCCGGTGCGCGCGGCCCGCGCGCAGGCGGACTGCGTGCCCGAGGCAACTTAGCACAGCCGGCCGCGGGATGCCGCGCGCCGATCGGGGCCGGCCCGCCGGCGTGAAGCCGCGCGCGACGCGTCTGCCGGCCCACGGGGATCATCCTTCGCAAACGATTTGTGCCGACCGCCTCCGTGGACGATACTGCCGCGGCACGACGGCCCGGTCGCCGATCGGCAGTCATGGTCATGGGGCCGCGGACCAATGAGTTCGACCTGGGCGATCACCGCGTACTACAACCCGTCGCGAGGCGTCCTCAGGCGCCGCAACTACGACGTCTTCAGGCGTCGTCTCGAAGCGCCCCTGTTGACCGTCGAGTGGTCGGCCGACGGGCACTTCGAGATTGCCGAAGGCGACGCCGACATCCTTGTTCGCGTGTCCGGCGGCGGGTGCCTGTGGCAGAAGGAAGCGCTGCTGAACGTCGCGCTCTCGAGAGTGCCCGCGCACTGCCGCTTCGTCGCGTGGCTCGACTGCGACGTCGTCTTCGACCGGCCCGGCTGGTCGCGAACGGCCGAACGCCTCGCCGAGCACTGCGATCTCGTCCAGCTGTTCGAGTCGGCCCGCGACCTTCCCGCGGACGCGGCCGCTTCCGGCGGCCTGGACGACTTCCCGGCGGCCGAGACCCCCGGCGGGCGAGACTCGCTCCTGAAAGCCTATGCGGCGGTCGGCCGGATGTTCACGCCCGCCGATGCGCGGGGTTCGGCCCCCGCGCCCTCCGGGAAGGTCGGAATGGGTTACCTCGCACGGCGCGAGTTCCTCGAAGAAGTTCGCTTCTACGATGCGAACGTCGTCGGTGGCGGCGACCTGGTGCTGGTCGCAGCGCTGCTCGGCAGGCTCGACGAGCTGTTCGCGTGCCGAGGATTCTCCGCGCCGCACCGGGCGCACGTCGAGCACTGGGCGAGCGGGCTGCGTTCCGCCCTCGGCGGCCGGGTCCCGCGTGTCGGTTGGGTGCCGGCCACCGTCGGCCACCTCTGGCACGGGGACAAGCGCATGCGCAGGTATACGGAGCGCTATCGAATCCTGGAGGAGAACCGCTTCGATCCTCGTACGGACCTGGTCCGGGAGGGATCCGGCCTCTGGAACTGGCGCGATCCGGACGGTGCGATCGCCACCGAGGTTGCTCGCTACCTCGCCAGTCGAATGGACGGGTGATCGCGCGACGCGGCCCGCGGCCTCGTCCGCACCGGCGCGTCGCTCGACGGGACCGAGCAAATCCGTCGGCCCGGTTCTGCGCGTGGAAGCGCGCCTCGATCCCGGCGTTCTCGGCACGCGAGACATCCCGGCGCGAACGCCCGGGCCGCACGATTTGTGCCGACTCGCGTCCGTGAACGATACTTCCGCGGCACGACGGGGCCGGCGCGGCGCGGACCGTCGGCCGTCGCGCGAGCGATGCCCACCCTGTGCGGGTCGCCCGCGCGAGGAGACTCCGATGTCGCCAGCTTTCCGGCCCGGCCTACCCGTCCGTGGCGCTCGCCGCACTGTCGCGCCACGGCGAGCGCGTCGCGTTTCGCCGCGACGGGACCGACGTGCGCTATCGCGAGGCGCTCGACTGGATCGGGCGCATGCAGGCGGTGATGGCGGCGCGCGGCGTCGGCCGCGGCGGCGTCGTCGCGGTGCTGAGCGCCAACCGCTGGGACCTGGTGCGCGGGCATCGCCGCGCAGGCGCTCGGCGCCGCGGTGACCCCGCTGCACCCGATCGGCTCGCTCGAGAGCCACGAGTTCCAGCTGCGCGACGCGGGCGTCACGGCGCTGGTCGCCGACGTCGACGTCTACCGGGATCGCACGGGCGAGCTCGCGGCGCGCTTCCCCGAGCTCGTCGTGTTCACCCTCGGCCGCGCCGCGTCCGGGCACGCGAACGACCTCGCGGCGCTCGCCCGCGACGCCGGCGCGCAGCGTGCCCGCGACCTCTCGCGCCCCGACGACCTGGCGTCGCTGAACTACACCGGCGGCACCACCGGGCGCTCCAAGGGCGCGTGGCGCCCGGGCAGCGCGCTCGTTCACTCGACGCTCGCCGTGTGCGCCGCGTTCGAGTTCCCGCGCCGCCCGTCCTACCTCGCGGTCGCCCCGATCAGCCACGTCGCGGGCTCCAATGTCCTGCCGACGCTGCTGCAGGGCGGCACCGTCCACCTGCTCGGCGGCTTCGACCCCGGCCGGGTGCTCGAGACGATCGAGCGCGAGCGCATCGACTTCACGCTGATGGTGCCGACGATGATCTACGCGCTGCTCGACCACCCTCGCCTCGCGTCGCACGACCTGTCCTCGCTCGAACTCGTGCTGTACGGCGCGTCGCCGATGTCCCCCACGCGCCTGGCCGAGGCGCTCGAGCACGTCGGCCCGGTCTTCTCGCAGCTCTACGGCCAGACGGAGTGCTACCCGATCGCGGCGTTGCCGAAGGCGGATCACGACACCGCACGGCCCGGGCTCCTGGCGGCGTGCGGATTCCCCGTGCTCGGCTGCGCGGTGCGGCTGCTCGACGACGCAGGCCGGGAGGTGCCGGCCGGCGAGCCCGGCGAGATCTGCGTGCGCGCGGCGCACGCGATGTCGGGCTACTGGCGCCAGCCCGAACTCACCGCCGAGGCGCTCGCGGGCGGATGGCTGCACACCGGCGACGTCGCGCGTGCCGACGACGAGGGCCGGCTCTACATCGTCGACCGCAAGAAGGACATGATCGTCAGCGGCGGCTTCAACGTCTATCCGCGCGAAGTCGAGGACGTCCTGACGACGCACCCGTCGGTGTCCGCCGCCGCGGTCATCGGCGTGCCCGACGACAAGTGGGGCGAGGCGGTCAAGGCCGTGGTCGTGCTGCGCCCCGGCGCGAACGTCGCGCCCGACGACCTGATCGCGCTCGTGCGCGAGCACAAGGGTCCGGTGATGGCGCCCAAGAGCGTCGACTTCGCGCCGCAGCTGCCCGTCACGGCGCTCGGCAAGCCCGACAAGAAGGCTCTGCGCGCCCGCTACTGGCAAGGACAGACGCGCGCCGTTCACTGAACCGGCGGACTCTCTCTTCAGTCTCATGGAATCGAACTGGGCCATCACGAGCTACTACAACCCGCTGCGGGGAGCGCACCGGCGGCGCAACTACGACGTCTTCCGCAGGCACCTGCGGATGCCGCTGCTCACCGTCGAGTGGTCGCCCGAGGGCCGCTTCGAGCTCGGGCCGCGCGACGCCGAGATCCTCGTGCAGCTCGCCGGCGGCGGGCTGCTGTGGCAGAAGGAGCGGCTGCTCAACGTCGCGCTCGGTCGCCTGCCCGCCGAGTGCTCGTGCGTGGCGTGGCTCGACTGCGACATCGTGTTCCACGACCCGGACTGGGCGCCGCCGGCGGCCCGGCTGTGCGAGCGGCACGCGGTGGTGCAGCTCTACCAGACTTCGCACGACCTCGCGCCCACGTCGGGCACGCTCGCCGGTCTCGACCAGGTGCTGGCCACGCCGCGGCAATCCACGCGGCCGTCGATGTTCTCGCTGCAGCGGAAGTCGTCGCCGCTGTTCGACGCCGCGGGATTCGCGTCGGGAGCGTCGGACCCGAACTTCAAGCCCCGCGGCAAGGTCGGCATGGCGTACATGGCGCGCACCGAGCTGCTGCGGCGCATCGGGCTCTACGACGCGAACGTCGTGGGCGGCGGAGACCTGGTGTTCGTCGCGGCGATCCTCGGCAAGCTCGACGAGCTCTTCGCGGTCCGGCCGTTCGCGCCCGGGCACGCCGACAGCATCCGCGCGTGGGCACGCGCGCTCGGCCCCGGGCCGCTGGTCACCGAGCCCGCGCGCGCGTGCCTTCCGGTGGAGGTGAGCCACCTGGTGGCACGGGGACAAGGACCAGCGCATCTACGCGGCCCGTTACCGGCTGCTCGCGGGCACCGGGTACGACCCCGCGCGCGATCTCGTCCGCAGCGCGTCCGGCGTCTGGGACTGGGCCCGCACGCGCACACGGTCCGGACGGCCGTCGGCGAATACCTCGGCGGCCGCGCCGACGCCTGACCTGGGTCAGATCAGCCGCAGCCGCTCGAGCACGGCGCGGGTCCGGGCGAAGTCTTCCGCGATGAAGCGCGCCGCGGCCGCCGACCCCAAGATAGCCGGCTCGTAGCCGATGCCGCGCACGAAACGCCGCATGGCCTCGTCTTCCAGGATGGCCCGGAAGTTCGCCTCGTCCGCGGAACGCACGCGCGCCGCGACGCCGCGCGCCGCGAAGACGCCGAACCATCCCATCACGTCGAACGCGCCGAACTTGCTCCGGCACCGTCGCGATCGACGGCGCGGCGGCGAGCCGTTCGTCCCCGAGCACGGCGATCGCGCCGAGCCGGCCGGACGTCACCGCGGTCGACACCGACTGCCAGTTGAAGCAGCCGACCGGCACGCGCCCTTCGACGACGTCGATCACGCCCTGTTCGAGCTGACGGTACGCAACGTGCACGCCCTTGATGCCCAGCCGGGCGAAGAGCGTCTCGGTCGCGAGGTGGGGCGCACTGCCGGCGTCGCTGCACGCGTACTGGATCGTCCCGCCATCCCGGCGCGAGCGCCCGCAGCTCGTGCAGGTCCCGGACCGGCACGCCGCGCGAGGCGACGAGCACGGCGGGGGCGCACATGACGAGCGCGACCGGCACGAGGTCGCGAAGCGGTCGAAGGCCGGGGGCGGCTTCGCCATCAGCGGCGCGCGCAGGATCAGGCCAGAATTGCCCAGCAGCAGCGCGGCCTCCTCCGGAGGGCTCCTGAGCAACTGGCCCGCGGCGACGATGCCACCGGCCCCGGGCAGGTTGACGACGAGAAATCGCGTGCCGGTGCGCGCCTCGAGAAGGTTCGCGAGACGCCGGGCGAGCACGTCGCTGCCGCTGCCGGCCGAGATCGGTACGATCAGTTCGCGCAATGGCGGCGTGCCGTCCGCCCGCTCCGCGGGAGACGCACCGGCGCGCCCGGCCGCCGCCGCGGCGCCGCCCAGCGCGCCAGTGCCGCGAGCACCGAGCGCCGCCGGGCGAACGCGGGCCTCGCGCGGCTCATCGCCACTTGTCGACCGACGCGCTCGAAGGGCTCGCCATCTGCCACCCCTGCATCATCGCGTTCGCGTCGCCGCCGACGACGAGCACCCGCACGTCGTCCCGGGGATAGACCGGCACCCGTGCATCGTCGGGCAGGTCCAGGTAGTGCGCGGGCCAGCGATACTTTCGGCCGCCCATCTCGCGGCCCTTGAGGATCGGGATGATGAAGCGCTGGTAGTAGTGATCGTTGCGGAACTCGCGCATCGTCAGCGTCGCGCCACGCCACAGTCGCTCCTCGACGCCCTTCTTCGACAGTCCTTCGTCCGCGCGCACGCGCCGCGAGCGGCGAGCAGTGCGACCAGCCCGGTCGGCCACTGGAAGTACGCGACGTCGCGCGCCAGGCGCTCGAGGTCCTGGTTCAGCATGTTGCCGGTGTGGCTCCAGCCGCCGGCGAAGATCGTGACCACGCTCTCGTCGCGCCGGAAGCCGAGCGACGCGTGCAGCGGCTCCCACGGGCTCGCCGACTCGTTCTCCGCGAACGCGAACGCGTACGACGCGACGTTGCCCTGGTTGCCCATCAGGTTGACTTCGTTCTGCCCGCCTCCGAGGTTGTAGACGGCCAGGCGCAGGGCGCGGCCGATGCACGCGTTCGATCGGTTGCCCGCGCCCAGCGCGTAGGTGCCTGCGTTCATGCCGATCTCGCGCGCGATCGGCCCGTTGACCACCTGCATGAACGCGAACGAATGGTCGAGCGCACGCTCGACGAATAGCCGCCCCTGGAGAACGCCTCGACCGCCGCGAGCAGCACCGGCAGGTGCTCGGCGCGGCATCGGCCATCACGCCGTTGATGGCGACCTTCTCGACGCCGACCGTCCAGCCCTCGGGCAGCATCGCGCGGGTGACGATCTCGCCGGGGCGTGGCGAGTGCCTTCAGCATCCGCGCGACCGCCTCCTCGGTGGGCGGCACGACCGGAAGACCGTCGGTCCACTTCTGCGCGTGGAAGTGCTCCTCGATCTCGTCCAGCCGCCCTTCGAGCGCGGCGCGCGGCGGCGGATCGAACCTGCGCGTGCCGGTCTCGCGTTCCGCGGCCGACGCAGCGCGACGATCGCCTCGACGATCGCCGCCGCGATCGCATCGCGCCGCTCGCGCGACAGTTGCTCGGGGCGGTCGGGCACGGGACCAGGCGCACCGGCGTGCCGGTCTTCAGCGCCGTCGCATGCGCGTTGTTCGCGAGCGACTCGAAGTGCAGCACCGCCCCGGGCACGCCGCGCCGCTCGAGCCCGGCGCCGAAGATCGTGCCCCACATCGTCGTCGCCGCGGAGTTCGCCGGCACGTAGACGAACGCGTGCGCGTTCTTCTGGACGTCGGCCCAGAGCTCCGGCTCGTCCTCGGAGTACGCGGACTCCTTGTAGCGGACCACGACCTTCAGCCCCGGATGGCGCGTCGCGAGGTGCGCGCGCAGCGCGTCGGCCACGCTCTCGAAGCCGGGTGCACGTTGGCCGGCCACGAGTGGACGACGACCAGCACCTTGCCGTCCAGGCCCGCCGGGCGCGGGCGAGCGGCGTGAGCTTCACCTCGGCGAGGTGGGCGCGCGGGTTCAGCGCGCGATAGACGGGCTCGGCGGCGCCGGCAGCGCCGCGGGGCGCGGGGGCGAGCCCCACCACGCCGGCGAGCAGTGCGGCGAGTCCGGGTCGGAGGAAATCGGGATCATCGTCGATCGTCCTTGTCGGAGCGGGCCTGGGAGGGCGCGCGGGCCTCGTCTCGCGGGCCCGCGCGTGCGGCGGCCCCGTCGGGATTCGCGAGCCACTCCAGCACGGCTGCGTAGAGCAGGTCCGGAGCCACCGGCTTGGCCACGAAATCGTTCATGCCGGCGGCGATGCAGCGCGCCTGGTCGTCGGAGAACGCGTTCGCGGTCATCGCGATCACCGGCACGGCCGCGCCGTTCGGAAGGCCGCGTATCCGGCGTGTCGCCTCCAACCCGTCCAGTCCGGGCATCTGCACGTCCATGAGGACCAGGTCGTAGCGGTGACGGCCGGCGAGCTCGACGGCCTGCGCTCCGTCCTCGGCGACGTCGAGCAATTGCCCGAGCTCGCGAGGAGTTCCAGCGTGACCGCGCGGTTGACCGGCTCGTCCTCGACCAGCAGGATCCTGCGCCCGCGGTACTCACGCGCCAGGACGGCGTCGGCGGGCTCGGCGCCCGCGGCCCCGATCCCGAGGGACGGCGCGCCGACGGCGTGCCCGCGCTTCGGGCGCGCGGTGAACCAGAACGTGCTCCCGCCGGCACCTGGAGCCAGCGACGCCGGCGTCGCCGCCCATCAGCTGCGCGAGCCGCCGCGTGATCGCAAGGCCCAACCCGGTGCCGCCGTAGCGTCGCGTCGGCGAATTGTCGGCCTGCTCGAACGCGGTGAAGAGCCTGCCCAGTTTCTCGGGTGCGACCCCCACGCCGGTGTCGTCGACCTCGAACCGGACCACGACGTCCTCGGCCGTCTTCTGCTCGCTGGTGGCGCGAATCGGACCGTGCCCGCGTCGGTGAAGCGGATCGCGTTCGACACGTAGTTGAGCAGCGCCTGCTGCAGCGCGTCGGGTCGCCGACGAGGTCGCGTTCGATCGGGCGCGACTCGATCACGAGCGAGAGCCTCTTCGACTGGGCGGCGAGCGACATCATCGACGCGACGGCCGCGACGACGCCCGCAACGTCGACCGCGCGCTCCTCGAGGACGAACTCCCCGGCCTCGATCTTCGACAGGTCGAGCACCGCGTTGATCACTTCGAGCAGGTGCCGGCCCGCGCGGTCGATCGTCTCGAGCTGCTCCGCCTGGCGCTCGGTCACGCCGGAGCGCCGGATCAGGTACGACATGCCGGTGATCGCGTTCAGCGGCGTGCGGATCTCGTGCGACATGTTGGCGAGAAACGCGCTCTTGGCCACGTTGGCGGCCTCGGCGGCCTCCTTGGCCTGCGTGAGCCGCTCGTGGGCGACGCTCAGGCTCGCGGTGCGCTCGTCGACCAGCGTGCGCAGCAGCGCCTCGCGCTCGGCCAGGTCACGCTCGGCGGACTTGCGGTCGAGATGTCGGTGGAAATCCCGCACAGCGCGTAGACGCTGCCGTCGGCGTTGCGAAGCGGAAGCTTCGTCGACAGGAAGGTGGACGTCCGCCTGGTCGCGGGAACCGTCGTGGTCTCCTCGGTTCTCACCGTCTCGCCATCGACGAGCACGCGGCGATCGACCTCGCGCACCGCCCGCGCGGTCGGCGCGTCGAAGAAGTCCTCGTCCGCGCGACCGACGATGTCGCTCAGCTCCGCCTTCCAGAGCTCGCGCACCGCCCGGTTCGCGAACAGGTAGCGGCCGTCCGTGTCCTTCAGGTAGATGTTGGCGTCGACGTTGTCCATGATGCTGCGCAGCTCCTGCTCGCTGCGGCGCACCGACGCCTCGGCGCGCTTGCGCTCGGTGACGTCGGTCCAGGTCGCGACGACGAACTCGCGTTCGCGCAGCAGGATCGCGCGCAGGCTGAGCGACACGTCGCGAAACGATCCGTCGCGACACCGGTGTCGCGTCTCGACGTTCTCGCGGCGACGGCCGGCGGCGAGCGGCGAGTCGTGCCGCATCTGTGCGAGGTCGATCTCCTGCTGGATGTCGGTGACGCGAAGCCGCGAACTCCTCTCGGCGGTAGCCCAGTCGCTCGCAGGCGACGTCGTTGAACTCGACGAAGATCATCGTCCGGGCGTCGATCAGCGCGATCGCGTCGTTCGCCTGCGTGACGATGGCGCGGAAGATCTCCTCGCGCTCGGCCAGCTCCCGCGCTGCGTCCGGACCTCGCTCGTGACGTCCTTGAAGCACCAGATGCGCCCGCGCCTCGCCGAGAGCCAGCGCGTGTAGCGCGAGAAGACGCCGTCCCTGAACCGGATCGTGTCGCGCGTCTCCTCGTCGCCGCGATACAGCCGCCGCACTTCGCGAAGGAACTCGTCGGGGTCGACGAGCTGGTCGAGCACGTGCGCCAGCAGCGCGTCGTCGTCGCCGTCGGACGCGAGCTCGGAGGGGACCCGCCACAGTTCGTGGAAGCGCTGGCTCGCGGCCAGGACCTTGCCGTCGTCGGCCACCATCAGGATGCCTTCGTCGGCCGCGCCCAGCGCGATCTGCAGCTGGCCTCGGCGGCGCTCACGCGCTCGGCGAGCACGCGCTCCTGCTGCCGCGCCATCGATCGCAACTGGCGGCGCAGCAGCGCCAGGCCTGCCGGCGCGACCAGCGCCGACGCGACGAAGCCGGTCAGCAGGTAGTTCGTCGTGACCCGGCCCTCGAGGATCACGCTCATCGCGCCGACGATCGCCTCGACGACGAGCACCGCGGCGACCGACAGCAGCGCCGTCAGCCGCCAGTCCTGTAACGAGAGCATTGCAATGCGCGTCCGTCAGCGCACCGTATCCCAGCGGAAGAACATGTCGTCGTCGGCGTGCTGCGCGATGTTGACCGCGGCGCGCATGTTCCACGAGCCCTGCCCGCCCGCGCGCCCGAGGAAGGCGGTCGACGCGACGCAGACTTCCGAATCGTTCACGTAGCGGTCGTTCGGGCAGTTCCGCGTCACCTCGAAGCCGTCGGGGTAGCCGGCCTCGGCGCGCAGGCGCCGTGCGGCGGCCGTGGCCAGGGCCGCGGGCCACGCCGGCAGGGCGCGCGCGCCGTGGCGCGCCGCGGCATCGGGAAGGGTCCGGCGCGCCGCGTCCGGCGCCGTTCGCGACAGGTGGATCGTCATGCCTGCTTTCTCCCCGGGGGCTGCCTGTGGCAGCGGTGTCAGGTCTGCTCTTGCAGCCCGCATCTTGCCTGAAGCCGCGTGTCGCCGGCCTGCGATCCGGAAGCGGGCCGGGCGCCAACACGATCATCGCGGACGAGCACGTGGCCAAGTCCGACGCTGACGGATACACGTTCCTGTACGGTGTCGCGAGCTCGCGGGATTGCAGCCGCAGCAGTTCCTGTCGTCAGCACGCGATCACATTGACCGCCAGGCCGCCGCGCGCGGTCTCCTTGTATTTCGTCTTCATGTCCGCGCCGGTCTCGCGCATCGTCTTGATCACGCGGTCGAGCGAAACGAAGTGGTGGCCGTCGCCGCGCAGCGCGATGCGCGCGGCGTTGATCGCCTTCACCGCGCCCATCGCGTTGCGCTCGATGCACGGCACCTGCACGAGCCCGCCGACGGGGTCGCAGGTCAGGCCGAGGTTGTGCTCCATGCCGATCTCGGCGGCGTTCTCGACCTGCGCCGGCGTGCCGCCGAGCACTTCGGTCAGCGCGCCGGCGGCCATCGAGCACGCGACGCCGACCTCGCCCTGGCACCCGACCTCGGCGCCGGAGATGCTCGCGTTCTCCTTGTAGAGGATCGCGATCGCGGCGGCCGTCAGCAGGAACCGGACGACACCGTCGTCGTTCGCGCCGGGGACGAAGCGCACGTAGTAGTGCAGCACGGCCGGCACGATCCCGGCCGCGCCGTTGGTGGGCGCGGTGACGACGCGCCCCCCGCTCGCGTTCTCCTCGTTGATCGCGAGCGCGTACAGGTTCACCCAGTCGATCACGGTCAGCGGATCGCGCAGGCTCATCTCCGGCTGGCTCACGAGCTTGCGGTACAGCGTCGCGGCCCTTCGCTGCACGCGCAGGCCGCCGGGCATCGTGCCGTCGGTCCGGCAGCCGCGTTCGACGCCCGCCTCCATGACCTTCCACGCGCGCAGCAGCGCGGCCCGCGTCTCGCCGGCCGGGCGCCACGCAGTCTCGTTCTCGCTCATCAGCGCGCTGATCGGGCGCCCCGTCTCGCGGCAGCGCGCGAGCAGTTCGTCGCCGGTGGAGAACGGGTAGCGGGAGCTGTCGGCGGTCTTCGACGACGAGACCGCCCTGCGACGCCGATCCGTCGACGACGAAACCGCCGCCGACCGAATAGAAGACCCGCTCGCCGATCGCTGCGCCGGCGGCGTCGAATGCGCCGAAGCGCATCCCGTTCGGATGGAACGGCAGGCTCTCGCGCCGATGCATGACGAGGTCGGCCTTCTCGTCGAAGGCGAGTTCCTGGCGCCCGAGGATCGAGAGACGCCGACGCCTGCGGATCGCCGCGAGACGCGCGGGCTTACCGCGTCGACGTCGACCTCGTCGGGCGTCTCGCCTTCGAGGCCGAGCATCAGTGCCTTGTCGGAGCCGTGCCCTTGCCGGTGGCCCCGAGAGAGCCGTAGAGCTCGGCCTTCACGCGCTGCACCCGGTCGAGCAGGCCTCGCGCCTCGAGCTCGAGCGCGAACATGCGTGCCGCTCGCATCGGGCCGACCGTGTGCGAGCTCGACGGGCCGATGCCGATCTTGAAGATGTCGAGCGCACTGACCGCCATGACCTCCAGCCTCCGTGAATCGACGGGTGTGCGACGCCGGGCGGCCGCGTCCGTCGACGCGTTCCGCGCGATCGTGCCCGGCAGCCATCGTACCTCCGGCCGAGTACTCCGCCTCGCGCCCGCCGCTACCTCGAGCCCGTGCGCTGCCTCAGCGGCTCCAGCGCTTCGAGCAGCGCACGCACGCGCGGCGGCTGCAGGCGCGCCGAGGGCATCACCACGCTGATCGGCATCGACGGCGGGCGATGCGCGGGCAGCAACTCGACCAGCGTGCCGCGCGCCAGCTCGTCCTGCACGATGTTGTCCGGAATCTGAGCGATGCCCAGTCCGAGCGCGGCGGCCGCGACGATGCCCTCTCCGTCGCTGACCTGCGTGCGGCTGGCGGGGTGCAGCGCGACCGTGCGGCGGCCGCTGCGCAACTGCCAGGGGCGGTGACGACCGGTGCTGGGCATGCGGAACACGATGGCGCGGTGGCCGGCGAGGTCCTCGATGCCCCGCGGCCGGCCGTGCTGCTCGAGGTACGCGGGGCTGGCCACGAGGATCAGTTCCTGACGGTCGATGCGTCGTGCGACCAGCGTCGAGTCGCGCAGCTCGCCCACGCGGATCGCGCCGTCCAGGCCGTCGCGCACCAGGTCGGCGTAGCCGTCCTGCAGGCGCAGGTCCAGCTCCAGCGCGGGGTGCGCGCGCAGCAGCTTCGCGAGGATCGGCATCAGCACGCGCTTGCCGTAGGTGATCGGGGCGTCCAGGCGCAGCGTGCCGCCGATGCTGGCGCGCGTGCCCGCGGCCTCCGCTTCCAGGTCCTCGACCTCGGCCAGGATGCGCTCGCAGCGTCGGAACAGGCGCTCGCCGTCGGCGGTGAGGTTGACGCGGCGCGTGGTGCGATGGAACAGCTTCACGCCGAGCGACGCTTCGAGCCGCGCCACGCTCTTGGCCAGCGTGGACGGCGTGCCGCCCAGGTCGCGCGCGGCCGCGGCGAAGCTGCCCCGGCGCGCGGTCTGGGCGAAGGCCATCAGCTGCTGAAGTCCGTGCACGCCGGCTCCCGGATTGAGGAAATTTTGTCCTCAATGTTAATCCATTGGCGCATCTTCTTGAACCCCCTGCGACACGCGACACTGCGCTCACCGTGGCCACGGTCACCCGCAACCCCACCGAATCGCAATCGAACCAGGAGAACTTCATGAACGTGATCGAACAGGATCGTCCCGCGCCCAGCGCCATCCCCGGCGTCGCGCACGCCACCTGGGCCGGCGAGGCCGAGGGCCTGCGGCAACTGTCGGTGTGGCGCCAGACCATGGCGCCCGGCGCCGCCACGCCGCCGCACAGCCACGACTGCGACGAGGTCGTGATGTGCCTGGACGGCTGGGGCGAGGTGGAGATCGACGGCGTGCGGCATCGCTTCACGTCCGACTGCACGCTGGTGCTGCCCCGCGGCCGGGTGCACCAGATCTTCAACGTCGGCCCGCGGCCTCTCGAGACCCTCGCGGTCTTCGGCGGCACCCCCGTGCCCACCCGCCTGCCCGACGGCGAGGCGCTGGCCCTGCCGTGGCGCACCTGAGCGCGGCCGAACCGAGCCAAGGAGAATCCTCATGAAGACCAGGAGCATCGTCACGACCCTGCGGGCCGCGGCCATGGCCACGGCGCTCGTCGCCGTCACCGCCCATGCGGGCAGCCCGAGGGACGCCGCCGCGCGCGGCGCGTATCTCGTCAACGGCATGGGCTGCGCCGACTGCCACACGCCGCTGAAGTCGGGCGCGAAGGGGCCGCAACCCGACCTGTCACGCGCCCTGTCGGGCCACCCGCAGGACGCCGTGCTGCCGCCGGCGCCGGCCGCGAACGGACCGTGGATCTGGGGCGGGGCCGGCACCAACACCGCGTTCTGGGGCCCCTGGGGCGTGAGCTACGCCGCGAACCTCACGCCGGACGCGGCCACCGGGACGGGCGCGTGGAGCAGCGAGCAGTTCGTGCGCGCGATGAAGACCGGCAAGCACCTGGGCGCGGGCCGGCCGCTCGCGCCGCCGATGCCGTGGCAGGCCTTCGGCCAGTTGAGCGACACCGACCTGCGGGCGATCTTCGCGTACCTGCGCTCGCTGCCGGCGGTGCCCAACCGGGTGCCGACGTACCAGCCGCCGCGGTGAACGCACGCCGCCCTCGGCGCGCGGCGCCGCGGGCGGCGGCGTGGAGTGGCGAGGCGTGGCGGGGGAACGACCTGTCGTTCGATCAGTCGATTGGCAGCGGTCGTTCGCACGGCGCGGCTATGCTATCCGTTCAATGCGCGGACGCCGGCGGCTCGCGATGCCCGTCGGCCAGCCCCGCCTCGAACGACACCACGGAGACGACGTCATGAAGATTCCCGACCACGCCGACTTCAGCGACATGATCGCCCACTGGGCCGCCGAGCGGCCCGACGCCCCCGCGGTCACCTTCGGCGAGACACGCCGCACCTGGGCGCAACTGGCCGAGCGCGTGCATCGAGTGGCGGCCGGGCTGCGCGCCGCCGGGCTGAAGCCCGGCGACCGCATCGCCGTGCTCGACCTGAACCACCCCTCGTGCCTGGAGCTCACGCTGGCGTGCGCGCAGGTCGGCACGGCCAACGCGGTGGTGAACTTCCGCCTGGCGCCGCCGGAGATCGTCTACGTGATCAACGACGCGAAGGCCCGGCTGCTGTTCGTCGGGCCCGAGTTCGCCGGCGCCGTGGCCCAGCTGCGGCCGCAACTTCCCACCGTGGAGCGCGTGATCGCCATCGGCGGCGCGAACGACGAATACGAACCCTGGCTGGCCGCGAACGCGCCCGATGCGCGCGTGCACCCCGCGGGGCGCGGCGACTGCTTCGTGCAGCTCTACACCTCCGGCACCACCGGCTTCCCCAAGGGCGCGATGCTCACCCATCACGGCATGCTCGCGCACGCCCGCAACGTCGCGATCTCGCAGGACATGGGCGGCGACTCGCGCGTGCAGGTTGCGATGCCGCTGTTCCACGTCGGCGGCACCAGCTACTCGCTGGTGGCCTGGAGTGCCGGCGCGCCGATCGTCATGATGCGCCTGCCCGATCCGGCGGCGGCGCTGGCGATGCTCGAGCAGGAGCGGATCACCCACACGTTCTACGTGCCCGCGCTGATGGCCGCGATGACCCAGGTGCCGGGGGTCGAGAAGCGCGACTACTCGTCGCTGCGGGCGCTGTCGTACGGTGCCTCGCCGATGCCGCTGCCGGTGATGCGCGCCTGCCTGAAGATCTTCCCCAGGGGCACGATGCAGCAGGTGTACGGCATGACCGAGCAGAGCGGCGTGGTCACGATCCTGGGCCCCGAGGACCACGAGAATCCCGCGGTGGAGCACCGCCTGGTCTCGGCGGGCAAGGCGATCCACGGCGTCGAGATCGAGGTCCGCGACCCCAACACCGGCGAGCTCGTGCCCACCGGCCAGCCCGGCGAGATCTGGGTGCGCAGCGAACAGGTGATGTCCGGCTACTGGGGCAAGCCCGACGCCACCGCGGCCGCGATCACGCCCGACGGCTGGTATCGCTCGGGCGACGGCGGCCACATCGACGCCGACGGCTACGTGTACGTGACCGACCGCATCAAGGACATGATCATCAGCGGCGGCGAGAACATCTATCCGGCCGAGATCGAGCGCGTGCTGGCCGAGCACCCCGCCATCGCCGAGGTGGCCGTCATCGGCGTGCCGGACGAGCGCTGGGGCGAGGTGCCCAAGGCCGTCGTCGCGCCGCGTGCCGGCGCGAGCCTCGAACCCGACGACCTCGTGGCGTGGTGCCGCGAGCGGCTCGCCGGCTACAAGGTGCCGAAGACCGTCGACGTCGTCCCGGAACTGCCGCGCAACCCGACCGGCAAGGTGCTCAAGCGCGAACTGCGCAAGCCGTACTGGGAAGGCCGCGACCGCAACGTGGTTTGACGCGGCCCTTCCGGCCGCCGCCGCCCTGCTCGCGCGGGCACGACAAGGAGGAGACGACATGATCCGAACGCTTTCCCTGGGCAGCGTGGCTTTGGCCGCGCTCGCCGCCTGCACCACGACCGTCACCGGGCCGGCAGCCACGCAGTCCACGGTGGACCGGTACGTGTCCGACGCCCGCCGAATCGCCGGCGAGGACCTGAAATTCCTGATGCCGATCTGCAATCCGCAGCCGGCCGTGCGCGCCGCCCCCAGCGCGGCGATGGACGCGGGGCTGGCCAAGCTCATCGCGCAGCCGGCGCCCGAGCCCGGGCAGGCGTTCGACAACCTGTTCTACGTGGGCTCGGCCTGGGTCAGTGCCTGGGTGCTGAAGACCACCGAGGGCCTGGTCCTCATCGACGCACTGAACAACCGGAAGGAAGCGGCCGACCTCATCGAGGGCGGCATGCGCCGCCTGGGTCTGGACCCGGCTCAGATCCGCTACGTGCTCGTCACGCACGGCCACGGCGACCACTACGGTGGCGCGCAGATGATCGCCGAGCGCTACCGCGCGCGGGTGGTGGCCAGCGAGATCGACTGGAAGATGATGGAAACCGGACTGGAGTTCGACTCCAAGCTGTGGGACCGCCCGCCGAAGCGCGACGTCGCCGTGCGCGACGGCGACACCCTGAAGGTGGGCGACGTCACGATCCGGTTCCTGATCACACCCGGCCACACGCTGGGCACGATCTCGCCGGTCTTCGACGTGCGCGACGGCGGCAAAGTGCACACGGCGATGATCTGGGGCGGCACCTCGTTCAACTTCGGCCGCGACATGGACCGCCTCGACGGCTACATCGCGCAGACCGAGCGCATGCGCCAGCTGTCGGCGCAATGGGGCATCGACGTGCCCCTGAGCAACCACCCGGGCTACGACGGCACGGTGGCCAAGCTCAAGGCCCGATCGGCCGCCGCGGCGGGCGCCAACCCTTTCGTCAGCGGTCAGCCGGTCGTCGACCGCGCGATGCGCGTGCTCAACACCTGCGCGCGGGCCCAGAAGGCCCGGTTCCTGATGACCGCGGGGGGTGCGGCCGGGGAGGCCCGTGCCGCGGCACACGGCGCGCACGGCGCGACGTCTTCGCACACGCAAGCCGACGATCCTCGCGCGGGCGGCGTGCTCGCCTACGACGCCGCCGGTGGCGCCGTGACGCTGCCGTTCCCCTTCGGCGGACACGCCGACGCGCATGCCTGGCTGCACCCGGAGGCAGACGCGTCCCGCGGGCGTTCGCACTGAAGGGGCTTCTCCGGGGCCGGCTTGCAGGCCGGCCCCGATCTGGAGGGGCGACGCGCGCGACGGCCGGATCGGGCCGCTCCTTTATGCTCGACCCATGTCAGCCATGCTGCCCCTCGACGCTCGACCCGCATCGCCGCCGTCGCCCCGCCCGCGCCGGGTGTTCCTGCTCGGCGCCACCGGCACCATCGGGCGGGCCACCGCCCTCGCGCTCGCGCAGCGCGGACACGAAGTGGTCTGCTTCGTGCGCGAGCGTTCGGGCCCGGGCGGCACGCTGGCCCCCGGCGACGTGGCGCGCCAGGTGCCCGGCACCACGCTGCGGGTGGGCGACGTGCGTCGGCCGGAGTCGATCGCGAACGACGGCTTTCGAGGCGAGCGCTTCGACGTGCTGGTGTCGTGCCTGGCCTCGCGCACCGGCGCACCGGCCGATGCCTGGGCCATCGACCACCAGGCGCACGTGCACGCGCTGGGCGCGGCGCGGCAGGCCGGCGTGAGCCACGTGGTGCTGCTGTCGGCCATTTGCGTGCAGAAGCCGCTGCTGGCGTTCCAGCGCGCCAAGCTCGCCTTCGAGCAGGCGCTGATCGACTCCGGGCTGGTCTACTCGATCGTGCGCCCGACGGCGTTCTTCAAGTCGCTGTCGGGGCAGGTGGAACGGGTGCGGCGCGGCAAGCCCTTCCTGCTGTTCGGCGACGGCACGCTCACCGCCTGCAAGCCCATCGGTGACCACGACCTGGCGGACTACCTCGCGGGCTGCATCGACGACCCCTCGCGCCACGATCGCGTGCTGCCGATCGGCGGCCCGGGGCCGGCGATGACGCCGCGCGAGCAGGGCGAGCAGCTGTTCGGCCTGCTGGGCCGGCCGCCCCGCTTCAGGCAGGTGCCGGTGGGCCTGATGGACGCGATCATCGCGGTGCTGGGCGCCGCCGGCCGCGTGCTGCCGGCGCTGGCGGCCAAGGCCGAGCTGGCACGCATCGGCCGCTACTACGCCACGGAGTCGATGCTGGTGCTCGACCCCGCCACCGGCCGCTACGACGCCGACGCCACGCCCGAGCACGGGCGCGACACGCTGAGGCAGCACCACGAGCGGCTGCTGGCCGGGACCGCCACCGACGACCGGGGCGATCACGCGGTGTTCTGAGCGCGCGATCCGCAAAAGCGAGACCGGCCTGCGTGGTGCCTGCCGCCACGGTGCGAGCGCGCGCCATGGCCGGGCGGTAAAGTGCTCGGGTGCGCCGCGCCGGATTGGTGCTGAAGGTCGTCAACATGCCGTCGCAGCGCTCGCTGTCTTCCGCCAATGCCGGCGATGTCGACGGCGAAGGCCTGCGCGTCGTCGGGCTGGAGACCACCTACCCGGACCTGGTGCGCGTGCCCGAGAGCGTGATCGCGGTGAGCTTCGTCGGCTTCACGCGTGACCCGAAACTGGCGCTCGACGAGGGGTTCGCCAGCCTGAAGCCACTGCGCGTGGCGCACATCAACGGCTGGAAGCTGTTCGAGGCGCAGGCCGCCGTCGCGCGGGTCGTCAACAAGGTGGACAGGCCCGAGCAGCTGTTCCGGATGCTCGAGGCCGATCGCATCGACGTTGCCCTCTACACGCAGGCCGACGGACTGGCGATGGCGCAGTCGATGCGGATGCCCCGGGTTCGTGTGCTACCCCTTGCGCTCCCGGAGGTCCACCTGTTCCTGTACCTGCACCGCCGCCACGAGGCGCGGGTGCCGAAGATCACTCAGGCGCTGCGCGAGATGAAGGCGGACGGCGCGCACGCGAGGTTGCTGGCGCTGGCGGCGTCGCCCTGAACGATGTGCGATCGGTGCCGGCACCTCCCGTTGCCGCTGGCGCGCGACTGCGAGTGATCATCTCGGGCGGATTATCCGCGGCCTGCACGGAACTGATCCCGGAGTTCGAGCGGGTGTCGGGCCTACGGTCTCAACCACCACGGGTTGGGATGGAACAACCCAGGTAGCCTGCCGGACCCGGTCCGCCGACATTGACACTCGGGCATTTCGACCGCTACGGGCGCGCGGGCGCGCTGCTCGTCCCCGCCAAACAACGACGCCCGCTTGCGCGAGTATATGAGCGGCCCGCGACATGGGTGACAGAGCGTACCGGACACATGGGTAGCACTTCCCGTCCCGAGGATCCCGCAAGCGTCGATCACGTGGTCCTTCCAGAAATGGAGCCGCGCGTTCATGAAGACCCGTCTGATTTGCGTGATCATCGCCTTCTTCGCATGCGCAACGGCGAGCGCACAAGCGCCAGGCGATTCCGTACAAGGACAACCTCGTCTACGGCCTGAAGCTCCTCTACGAGCTCAACTACTTCAGCCCCAACGCGACGGCGAGCCGGCCGGGCGCCGCGGTCGACACGATCAGGACCAGCGCCACGTTCAGACAGGCCGCATCGAAGGTGATCAGCGTCGACGGCTTCGCCCAGGGTCTGTTCGAGATGCCGGCGAATACCGCGATCAAATTTCTGGCGAACAACCTTTACAAGCCGGCCGACCTTCCGCGACCTCGGCTTTGCGACACGAAACGGCCACTTCTCGTGGGAAGCCGCATACAAGGACCGGGCCGTCATCGAGTGGATTTCCGACAAGCTCAACGTCGTCGCCGTCGCAGGCGACGATGGGGGATTGATCACGACCTACCATCGTTCCACGCGCGTCCGTCGCCATTCACTATGTTCGCGTGGCGCAGTAGCTGTAGCGCTTTCCGACACCGCCGGGCGGTCTGAGAGACTGACGTAGCTTCGGCGTCAAGAGTCGCGCCTATGCGGAAGCCAACCGGCGGCGACGAGGCTTCCCCGGAGGCGCAAGCGGCGCGACGGCGATGCGCATGCCCATCGCCCGAAGAAGCGCGGTGAACGTGTCGAGCTCCGGATTGCCTGCCGCGGAGAGCGTCCGATAGAGCGTGCGCGCGTTGCGATTCGTCGCCGTCGCGACGCCGGACACCCCTCCGAAGGCCTGGGCGAGGTAGCGCATGGCCAGGAGAAGCTCCCGCTGATCGCCGTCTGCGAGCACCTGATTCAGATACTCCGCGGCGAACTCCGGATCCTCGCGGAACATCTCGATCGTCATTTCCTCGTGGGAGACGGACGGTGCGATCTTCGATTTTGATCTAGTGATGGTTGCCATGGCGATTCAGAAAGTCATGCCAATAGAGCTTCGCCCGCGCGATGTCCCGCGTCTGCGTCCCCTTCGCGCCGCCTGCCAAGAAGAGGACGACTGTCCGTCCGGAGACGCCGAAGTACACGCGATAGCCAGGACCGACGTCGATCCGCAACTCCGACACGCCGTCACCGAGGGTGCGGTGATCGCCAAGGTCGCCAAGCCTGATGCGGATCATCCGTCGGGTGATTGCGGCTTTGGCCGTCTTGTCCCGCAGACGGGAGATCCACTCCTGGTACGGAACCTTGCCACTTGCGGTGACGTAGAAGTCGACTGATAGATTCATATTCGCTTATAAGCGACAATTCGTCAAGAGGCCTGCTCGATCACCCCGACGTGGAAGTGCTTTACGTCGCGGTGTGCGCGGACGAGGACGCGTGCGCAGCCTTGGCCCATGCGCTGGGCATCGTCCAGAGCGACCACACGATCAGCATGAGGACGGCGTTGAGCCACTGCATCTGGTTCCTGCGGGCGAACGGACATGAGGAGTCCGCCGCCGCAGTCGGGGATGCGTTTGAGATGGTTCGGTAGAGCGAGGCGAGGCCGTCCCTGCCCGTTGCAGCGGGCGGGGACGGAGATTCCAGCGACTCAAGGGACTGACGTCGTCGTGTCCGCCGGCAGAGCGACCCTGATCAGCGCGCGGTCGCACGCGACGACCAGGGAATCGTCCGGTGCGATCGCGATGTCCCGCACGCGGTTCGAGCAGAGCCACCGATCGTCGGTCAAGTCACTCGGCGCCGGCGTGTAGATCCGGTACGGGAGCGTGCTCACGTCTCCGCCCGCCGCCACTTTCCGGATCGCCCGGCCGTCCGAGACGGACACGTACGCGTTGTTGCGTGAGTCGACGGCGAGCGCGTATCCCTGAATGCTCGTTCGTTGCAGCGGGATTCCGGCCTTCGAGAATCGCGAGAGCAAGTTTCCCGTCAGCACGAGCAGTGTGCCATCGGGCGCGAGCGCCAGCCGTCTGATCGGCGTGGGTTCGTTCATCTGGTTGCAGAAGTCCCAGCCACCCGACAGGTGCCGAACGCTCCCGTCCGGGTCGACTCGGGAAAGCTCGCACCCCTTGCCGACGAACCACGTGCCATCCGCATCGAGCACGGCGACGCCGCCGGACCAGATCTCCGGGTCGAGCCGTTGCATGTTGGTCGGATCGAACTTCGATGGGTAGCCGACGACCGTCGTCACCGTACCGTCCGCCGCTATCCGCCGCAATGCGCCGCCGTCGGTCGCATAAAGGTTGCCCGCGGCGTCGGTGACGACCGACGAGAGCTGCGCGAAGCTCGCGGCGGCGCCGACGCCGTCGGCAAATGAGCCCACGCCCGCCGGTGAGCCGGCGACTGTGCGGACCCTGGAGAACCGATCCACGCTGCGGATCGTGCCCGAGTCTGCGAGCCAGATCGTGCCGTCCGGCGCGACCGTTATTCGGGCGACGTCACCCAGGCGAGCCTGCGCGCCGTACGCATCGGCCAGCCCGACAGGTTCGGGAGTCCTGCCCACCGGCACGACCGTGCGAGCACCGTCGACGACCCTCAGTACCGCGTCGTCGTTCGGTGCCGTGAGCCAGATCGAACCCGTGGCGTCGAGCGCGATACCCCAGACGAAGACAGGCCAGTCGAACATGAACGGCCCGTCGAGCTGCGCGGGCGCAGAAGCGATGAACGGGAGCGTCGTGACCACGCCAGCGGGTGAGACCCGCCGGACCCGATCGTTGGCACCGTCCGCGACCAGCAGCGACCCACTCGGCTCGAGGACCAGGCCCTCGGGCATGTTGAATCGCGCCGCGGCTCCCTGCCCATCGACAAGCCCGCGCTGACCAGCGACACCGGCAAGCGTCGTCACGACACCGCCCGCGCCGACCCGGCGGATCGTCCCCACTTCGTCGGCGACGTACAGCGCGCCGGCCCGGTCTACGGCGATGCCGCGCAATGCGCTGAATCGGGCGTCGGCACCGCGCCCGTCGACCGATCCTTGTTCGAGCACGCGCCCGGCGATCGTGGTGACGGTGCCGTCCGGCGCGATCCTGCGCACCGTGGTCTGGTCGGTGACGAACAGGGTGCCCGCTGCATCCACGGCGATTCCGCGCGGCGCCTGGAAGCGGGCCGCCGCGCCGACCGCATCGATCTGCCACTGATCGAGCGGGCGGCTGTCGGAGCCGGGGCTGTCAACGGGGCCACTAGATCCTGCGACGATGGTCTTCGTCCCCGACGGCGTGAGCTTGCAGATCGCCATGCCCTCAACCGTGTAGACGTTGCCGGCCGCGTCGGTGGTCGATGCGTACACCCAGCCGAACGTCTCACCGGGCACGGTCGTCACCTTGCCGGTGGCATCGACGAGACGCAGGGCACCGGCCGCAACATACATGCCGCCGCCCGGCTTCGGCGTGATGCCGTAGGGCTTGACGAAGTGAGCGTCGCGCCCCGCTCCGTCACGGCTGAACGACGGGGTCGTCGTGCCGGCGATCAAGGTCGTCGTGCATCCGGTCGGCGCCAGGACGATCGACGGACCCGGCGTCGTCCCGCCCGCGCCCCGCGCCATGACTTTGAAGACCGTCGCCGCATCGTCGCAGCGCACGCTCGGCAGCGTGTACGTGGCCGCGGACGCGCCGTCGATTGCATACCCGTTCTGGAGCCACGTGAAGTTGCCGACGGCACTCGTCGAGAGAACCGGCGTCTCGACCACGGATGCGGCGAGCAATTGCGCCTGTGCGGGAACCTCGGGGACGATCGGTTGCGTCGGCGTCGTCGGCTTGCTCGGCGAGCCCATGTCGACAATCGGCGAAGGAGCCGCCGGCGACTGATCCGAGGTGGAACTGCTCGATGCCTGATCCGCTGGGCTGATGGCCAACGCCTGATCCTGTCGAGTCGACGATCCCGACCCGCAACCTGCGCAGATCGCGATGGCGAGCACAACCGGGCCACATCGACGCAATTTCGATCTCCTCATGTTGCTCGCTGGTCAGCGGCTCGAACTCAGCGACGCAAAATTGGGGGTCTCGCTCTTCTCGAATCGCGGCTTCGCTGACGATGCGCACGCGGTCGACCGACAGTAGTAGTCAGTGCGACCGGGGTCAATTGGCCGCACGGTCTAAGCCCGTCGATCGGGCTGAATCCGAATGGACTAACGGCGAAGGGTTGCAGGCCCGACCGGGTATCTGGGCGGAGTCAACGCCACGAATGTATCCCCTGAAATACAGCAAGACATGTTCGAGGTCCGCCAGAGACTCTCGCCTACGCCGACTGGTACTCGAGCCTTCGGGCATGACCCTGCCCGGCGTCAACTATCCTGGCCGGCTTGGGGAACACGGCTCCCCACTCCGAGAACGGGGTGTTGGCCGTGATCGCGAGGCTGCGCCGCTCGTAGCGTTCGGCGATCAGTTCGAACAACACGGAGGTCTCGGCCTGGTCGCGACGCACGTCGCTGAGGTCGTCGAGGATCAGCAGGTCGAAGCGGTCGAGCCTGGCCCGTTCCTGTGGCAGCCGCAGGTCGAGCCGAGCCACCTGCAGCCTCTGCACGCGGTCGCTCGTCCGAATAGACTGAACCCGATGGCCGACATCCACCACCCTCCCGGCCACTGTGAGGGCCCGTTCTCGCGGGTCGGCGCAGGCGCCGACAATTCCCGCTCGAACTCCCTTGCGCAGGGCGCACAGGCGCCCTGCTCGTCCCCGCCAAACAACACCGCCCGCTGGCGCGGGCGTAGTTGTTTGGCGGAGACGAAGGGATTCGAACCCTTGATCCAGCTTTTGACCAGATGCTCCCTTAGCAGGGGAGTGCCTTCGACCACTCGGCCACGTCTCCAGGCGTCGACGACGTGTTCGTCTTCGATGCCGGCTCGGCGCGGATTCTACCGGAATCCCGGCGCGGGGTCCTCGGCGCCGACCCGGAATTGCCGGCGCGCTCCATCGCGCACCGCGGCGCTGTCTCCACGCACGCCCGCCGGCCACGCTCAACCGGCGCGCCGCTTGACCTCGCGCATCAGCACGAACTCCTCCGCCGTCGTCGGGTGCACGGCCACGGTCGAGTCGAACTGGGCCTTCGTCACCCCCGCCACCACCGCGATCGCCAGGCTCTGGACGATCTCCGGCGCGTCGTCGCCGATCATGTGCACGCCGAGCACGCGGTCGCTCGCGTCGTCGGCGACGAGCTTCATGTACGTGCGCTGCTCGAGCCCCGCGAAGGCGTTGCGCATCGGCCGGAACTCCGCCTCGTAGACGCGCACCGGGCCGCGCTGCGCGGCCTGCGCCTCGGTGAGGCCCACGGTGCCGATCGGCGGCGTCGAGAACACCGCGGTCGCGACGTTGTCGTGACGGAACGGCCGGCGCGTGTCGCCGAACACGGTGTCGGCGAACGCGCGGCCCTCGGCGATCGCCACCGGCGTGAGGTTCAGCCGGTTCGTGACGTCGCCGATCGCGTAGACGCCGGGCACGGCGCTCGCGCTGTATTCGTCGACCGGGATCGAACCGTCGGTGCGCACGTCGAGCCCGATCCGATCGAGGCCGAGTCCGGCGCTGTTCGGCACGCGCCCGGTCGCGTTGACGACGAGGTCGGCCTCCAGCGCCGTGCCGTCGGACAGCCGCACGCGCAACGCGCCGCCCGCACGCTCGATCGCGAGCGGCGCGGCCTTCGCGTGCAGCGTGATCCCGTTGCCGCGCAGCGCGGCGGCGAGCCGCGTGCGCAAGTCCTCGTCGAAGCCGCGCAGCGGGAGATCCGCGCGCAGCGCGATCGCGACCTCGGCGCCCAGCGAACGCAGGATGCTCGCGAACTCGACGCCGATGTAGCCGACGCCGAGCACGAGCACGCGCGGCGGCAGCTCGCGCAGGTCGAGCACGTCGTCGGACGTGACCGCGAGTTCGCCGCCGGGGATCGGCAGCGCGTGCGGCCGGCCGCCGGTGGCGATCAGCAGCCGGTCCGCCTCGAGCAGGCGATCGCCCACCCGCACGGCGAAGCCGCTGTCGTCGAGCGCGCGCTCGATGCGCGCGTCGCCCCGGACGAGCTCGACGCCCGCTCCGGAGAGCATCCCGAGGTAGATGCCCTCGAGCCGGTCGAGCTCGCGCGACTTCGCGTCCTGCCACGCGCCCATGCTGAACACCGGCGCGCCGACGTCCCAGCCGAACGCGGCCGCACTCTTCATCAGCCGGCCGAGGTCGCCCGCGTACATCATCAGTTTCTTGGGCACGCAGCCGCGCATCACGCAGGTGCCGCCCACGCGCGAGCGCTCGACGACCGCGACGCGCGCGCCGTGCGACGCGGCACGGCGCGAAGCGGCGACGCCGCCGGAGCCGGCGCCCAGGACGATCAGGTCGTATTGGTCGGACATGGACGCATCTCCATCGCAATCCTTCGAAGACTCGGCCGGCGGCGCCGTGGCCTCACCGGAACTCCCGCCTTGCGGTGCTCACCGGCGGCAGTCGATCGCGCGGACGTGGCCGAGCTTCGCATATTCGAGTATCTCGTCATCCGCCGTCACCAGGACTGCGTCGCAGCCCCGGGCACAGGCGACGAGCATGCGGTCGGCGGGGTCGCCGTGGAATTCGCCGGGAAGAAACGAAGACTCGGCCGCGGCGTCCGGCGTCAGCGGCGTCACCGAGATTCCGGGCGCGCGGCACGCGCGCGCAATCCACTCGCCGCACGCCACGCCGAATTGGAGCCGGCGCTTGCGGACGAGCATGCCGATCTCCCATGCGGAGACCGGAGACACGCGCAATCCGCCTGACCGCGCGGCAACGTTCAGCAGGCGCCGCGCGCGCGGGCCGATGCGGCGCGACTCGCCGTCGAGCAACCAGACCCACGCGTGGGTGTCGAGCAGGAACTCACTCGCGCTCGGCATTCCAAGGCTCGCCCACCGGCGAAACGATGTCCGCCTCGCGGGTGACCAGTCCGGCCAGGTATCCGAACACGGGCGGCACCGCGTCGTCCTCGATCGGAACGAGCTTCGCCATCGGCTTGCCGTGCTTCGTGATGACCACTTCCTCGCGCGACTGCGCGACGCGGTCTATCAGACCCAGCGCGTGGGCCTTGAACTGGGTGGCGGCGATCTTCACTTCAAAATGACCACTTTGATGTGGTCATTCTAGGATGGATACCGCCGCCAGGGCAATCGGCCTTCCGGCCGATGCGCGGAGTGCGCCCTCTCAGGCCGGCTGCTCCAGCCCGAACGCCGCGTGCAGCGCGCGGACTGCAAGCTCCATGTGCTTGTCGGCGATGATCACCGAGATCTTGATCTCGCTGGTGGAGATCATCTGGATGTTGACGCCCTCTTCCGACAGCGTGCGGAACATCCGGCTCGCGATGCCCACGTGCGACTTCATCCCGATGCCCACGACCGAGACCTTCGCGATCTTGGCGTCGCCGACGATGCCGGTGGCGTTGATCGAGCCCTTGACCTTGGTCTCGAGCACGTTCATCGCCTTCTGGAACTCGTTGCGATTGACCGTGAACGAGAAGTCGGTGAGCCCGGCCTCGCTCGCGTTCTGGATGATCATGTCGACGTCGATGTTCGCGTCGGCGATCGGGCCGAGGATCTGGAACGCGATGCCGGGGCGGTCGGGCACGCCCAGCACGGTGATCTTGGCCTCGTCGCGGTTGAACGCGATCCCGGAAATGACCGCCTGTTCCATGCTTTCGTCTTCCTCGAAGGTGATCAGGGTGCCCGACACGGCTTCCTCGGCCAGCGGGATGTCCGGCGGCGTCAGGCTGGAGAGCACGCGCGTCTTGACCCGGTACTTGCCGGCGAACTCGACCGAGCGGATCTGCAGGACCTTGGAGCCCAGGCTGGCCATCTCGAGCATCTCCTCGAAGGTGACCTTCTCGAGCCGGCGCGCCTCGGGAACGATGCGCGGGTCGGTCGTGTAGACGCCGTCGACGTCGGTGTAGATCAGGCACTCGTCGGCCTTCATCGCGGCCGCGACCGCGACCGCGGAGGTGTCGGACCCGCCGCGCCCGAGCGTGGTGATGTTGCCGGCGTCGTCGATGCCCTGGAAGCCGGTGATGATCACGACCCGGCCGGCGTCGAGGTCGGCGCGCGCGCGCGCGTCGTCGATCGACTCGATGCGCGCCTTCGTGTAGGCGCTGTCGGTGCGGATCGGCACCTGCCAGCCGGCGTAGCTGACCGCGTCGACGCCGATCGACTTCAGCGCCATCGCGAGCAGGCCCACCGACACCTGCTCGCCGGTGGACGCGATCATGTCGAGCTCGCGCTCGTCGGGCTGCGGCTGGATCTCCCTGGCGAGCGCGATCAGGCGGTTGGTCTCGCCGGACATCGCCGACGGAACCACGACCATCTTGTGGCCGGCCGCGTGCCACTTGGCGACGCGCTTCGCGACGTTCTTGATGCGCTCGACCGAGCCCATCGAGGTGCCGCCGTACTTGTGAACGATCAGTGCCATGGTCTTGGCCCCGGCGGGCCGCGCGTCGCGCGCCGCGCCCGAAGGCGTATGCAAAACCCTGGATTATAGATGATGCGGCGCACAAAATGCGCGCCGCGGGTCGTCGTCGAGAACGGCTTCCCAGCCGATGGATACCGTCTCGCCGGAGCGAGGCCAGTGCGGGCCGCGGTCCATGCCGAAGCCGGCCGCGTACAGCAGCCGCGAGTCGGCATAGACGAGCGGCAGTCTCGGGCGCATCCACGCGGGCACGCCGCGCGCCTGGTACAGGTTCTTCATCGACTGCGAACAGCCGTCCGCGCGCAGGCGCAGGCGCGGCGACGACGCGCCCGGCCTCACCTCGAGCGTGCAGCCGCGCAGCCACTCGGTGCTCACGCCCGGCGCCTGGCCGGGGTGCGCGGCGTCGCGCGTGAACACGAGCCGGCCCGCGCCACCGGGCAGTTCGAGCCGCGGCTCGCCGGCCCAGCGCAGCCGGGCGAGCAGGGCGGCGCCCGACTCGGCGCCGTCGTCGCGATCGGGCGCCCGGGGCACGAGCACCTCGACGCGGTCCCGGTAGCGCACGAAGTCCGCGCCCTCGTGCCGCACGCAGCCGTAGGCGCCGCGGCCGTCGACGAGTTGCGCTCCCATCTGCGCGAGGCGGGCGCGCGTCGGCGCGCGCATGCCGCGGTCGGCGATCCAGCGCCTCAACGCCGCGGCCAGCCGATCCGGCGGCAGCGACGCCAGCGCGCGGCGATCCAGCGCGCCAGCGTCGGCGCGGCAACGCTCGAGGTCGTCGCGCGCGAGCGCGTCGGCCACGTCGCGCTGCGCGCGCAGCGCCGGCAGCGCGCCGAGCAGCGCCGATCGAAACCCGGGGATCGCGCGCTCGAGCGCCGGCACCAGCCGCAGACGCACCGCGTTGCGAAGCCGCCGGGTGTCTTCGTTGGTCGGATCGTCGACCCAGCGCAGCGCGTGGCGCTGTGCGTAGTCGCGCAGCATCGCGCGCGAGATGCCCAGCAGCGGCCGGCCGATGCGCACGCCGGCGTGCGTGACCACCGGGTCCATGCCGGCGAGCCCGCCGGGGCCGGTGCCGCGCGCCGCGCGCATCAGCACCGTCTCGACCTGGTCGTCCGCGTGGTGCGCGGTGAACGCGAGCGGCACGCGCGCGCGCGCCGCGACGCGCCCGAGCGCGGCGTAGCGCGCGTCGCGCGCCCAGGCTTCGAGGCTCGCGCCGCGGGGGGGCGAGCCTTCGACGCGAACGCACTCGAACCCCGTCCCCAGTGCGTGCGCCACCGCCTCGCAGTGCGACGGCCACCCACGGGCCGCCGGCTGCAGCCCGTGGTCGACGTGGACCGCGAGCAGCCGGGCCGGGTCCAGGGTGCGCGCGAGCGCGTGCAGCAGCACGGTGGAATCGAGACCGCCGCTGAACGCGACGATCAGTGCCGGCGGGACGCAAGCGCCGCTCGCGGCGACGTCGTGGCGCGCGAGCGCGTCGCGCAGCGCGGACAGGATCGGCGCGTCGTCGTCCGACGGCGCGCCGCGCGCCTCAGCGCTCCTCGCCGATCTCCTGGAACTTGCCATACGCCATGATGCGCTCCAGACGCTGCTTGACAAGGTCCGCCGGTTTCACGTCCTGGAACTGGCGCAGCGCATCGCCGAGCGCGCGTTTCAGCAGTTGCGCCATCTGCTGCGGATCGCGGTGCGCGCCGCCCACGGGCTCGTTGACGATGCGGTCGATGAGGCCGAGCGCCTTCAATCGGTGCGCGGTGATGCCCATCGTCTCGGCGGCGTCCGGGGCGCGGTCGGCGCTGCGCCAAAGGATGGCCGCACACCCCTCGGGCGTGATCACCGAGAGCACCGAGTACTGCAGCATCAGGAGGACGTCGCTGACCGAGATCGCGAGCGCGCCGCCCGACCCGCCCTCGCCGATGATCGTGGAGATGATCGGCACGCGCAGCGCCGCCATTTCGTAGAGATTGCGCCCGATGGCCTCGGACTGGCCGCGCTCCTCGGCGCCCACGCCGGGAAACGCCCCCGGGGTGTCGACGAGCGTGAACACCGGCAGGCCGAACTTCTCGGCGAGCTTCATCAGGCGCAGCGCCTTGCGGTAGCCCTCCGGGCGCGGCATGCCGAAGTTGCGGTAGTTGCGCTCCTTCGTGTCGCGGCCCTTCTGGTGGCCGATCACCATCACCGGCTGGCCGTTGAAGCGGGCCACGCCGCCGACGATGGAGGGGTCGTCGGCGAAGGTGCGGTCGCCGTGGAGCTCGTGGAAGTCGGTGAAGATCGCGCCGATGTAGTCCAGCGTGTACGGACGCTGCGGGTGGCGCGCCACCTGCGCGACCTGCCACGGCGAGAGCTTCGCGTAGGTGTCCTTGACCAGCGACAGGCTCTTCTTCTGCAGCCGCTCGATCTCGTCGGCGATGTCGAGCGCGGAGTCGTCCTGCACGAAGCGCAGGGAGTCGATCTTCTGCTCGAGCTCGGCGATCGGCTGTTCGAATTCGAGGAACGTCGTCTTCATCGGTTCTCCGCTCAGTACTCCGTCGGCACCGGGTCCAGGCTGCGCCACAGGTACCAGGTGGCGACGCTGCGCCACGGCCGGAAGCGCTCGCCGACCCGGACCGCGTGCTCGCGCGCCGCCTTGTTCTGCGCGAGCCCGGCCTGCATCGCGGCCGGATCCTGCGAGTCGACGTAGTTGAGCAGGACCGCGCGCAGCAGGCCCACGTCGTCCAGGGGGTAGACGTCGGGGCGCTGCAGATTAAAGATCAAAAACATCTCGGCTGTCCAGCGGCCGATGCCACGCACCTTGACGAGGTCGGCGATCACCGCTTCGTCGTCCAGCGACGACCATTGCGCGGGATCGACGTCGCCGGCGTCGAAGCGGCGCGCGAGGTCCTTCAGGTACTCGGCCTTGCGCGCGGACAGCCCGCATCCGCGCAGCGTCGTGGCACGCATGCGCGCCACGCGCGCGGGCGAGACGGTGCGCGCCGCGGCCGAGACACGCTCCCAGACCGACTGCGCCGCCTTCACCGAGATCTGCTGCCCGACGATCGAGCGCGCCAGCGTCTGGAAGGGATCGCCGCGCGACACGAGGTGCGCCGGCCCGCAGGCGCGGATGATGCCGCGCATGACGGGGTCGCCGCGCGAGAGCTGCGTGCAGGCGGCGTCCCAGTAGTGAGGCTTCATCGGGCGTGCGAGGGCCGGGTCGTCAGGCGCGCCGCCAGACGGTGCCCGCGGGCGTGTCTTCCAGCACGACGCCCTGCGCGAGCAGCTCGGCGCGGATCCGGTCGGCGAGCGCGAAGTCGCGCGCCTTCTTGGCCGCGGAGCGCGCGGCGACGCGCTCGGCGACGGCGTCGTCGGACACAGCCTGCCCGGACGCCGCGTCGCTGCCGCGCAGGCCGCTCCGGCGCGCGGCGGCGGGGTCTCGGCCGAGCAGGCCGAGCAGGCCCGAGAGCGCGCGCAGCTGGCCCTCGAGCGCGGGGTCGTGCGAACGGTTGACCTCGGTGGCGAGGTCGAAGAGCACCGACAGCGCGACCGGCGTGTTGAAGTCGTCGTCCATCGCCTCGCGAAAGCGCGCGGGCGCCGGGGCGGCCCAGTCGATGGTCGCGGCGCTCGCCGGCGGGGCGTCGGACAGCGCGGTGTACAGGCGCAGCAGCGACGCGCGCGCGTCCTCGAGGTGGGCGTCCGAGTAGTTCAGCGGGCTGCGATAGTGCGCGCGCAGGATGAACAGGCGCACGACCTCGGCGTCGAACTTGCGCAGCACCTCGCGGATCGTGAAGAAGTTGCCGAGCGACTTCGACATCTTCTCGTCGTCGACGCGCACGAAGCCGTTGTGCATCCAGTAGCGCACGAAGGTGCAGCCGAGCGCGCCCTCGCTCTGGGCGATCTCGTTCTCGTGGTGCGGGAACTGGAGGTCGGCGCCGCCGCCGTGGATGTCGAGGGTGCCGCCCAGCAGCGTGTTGGCCATCGCCGAGCACTCGATGTGCCAGCCCGGGCGCCCGGCGCCGAACGGCGACGTCCACTTCGCCTCGTCGGGCTCGCCGTCCTTGGCCGCCTTCCAGAGCACGAAGTCGAGCGGGTCCTGCTTGGCGTCGCCGACCGCGACGCGCTCGCCGGCACGCAGGTCGTCGAGCGACTTGCCCGAGAGCCGGCCGTAGCCGTCGAAGCGGCGCACCGCGAAGTTGACGTCGCCGTCGGCGGCTCGGTACGCGAAGCCGTTGGCCTCGAGGCGGCCGATCATGCCGAGCATCTGCGGCACGAATTCGGTGGCGCGCGGCTCGTGGTCGGGGCGCTGCACGCCGAGGGCGTCCGCGTCCTCGTGCATGAAGCCGATGAAGCGCTCGGTGAGCGCGCGCAGCGTCTCGCCGTTCTCGACCGCGCGCCGGATGATCTTGTCGTCGATGTCGGTGATGTTGCGCACGTAGGTGACGTCGTAGCCGCTCGCGCGCAGCCAGCGCTGCACGGCGTCGAACACGACCAGCACGCGCGCGTGACCGACGTGGCAGTAGTCGTACACGGTCATGCCGCAGACGTACATGCGCACCTTGCCCGGCTCGAGCGGGACGAAGTCTTCCTTCCGGCGGGTCAGCGAGTTGTGGAGTCGCAGCATGGGCGGGCGTCGATGAGGAGGGCGTCAGCGCGACTGCGAGGACTCCGCCGGCGGGAGGACCCGCCCGGCGCGCCGGCGACGGCGAACGGTGCGCGAGCGCCCCGTTGCTAGAATGGCGCCATGCGATCGAGTATAGCACCCGGGTTGCAGCGCTTCGCCGCCTGGGCGGGCGTCGCGCTCGCATCGCTGGCCGCGGCGCCGGCCGTGCTCGCGCAGTCGGCGCCGGCGTCTTCGTCGGCCGCCGCGCCGGCCGAGTCGAGCACGTCGGCCCCGGCACCGGCCGCATCGGGCACGCCCGGCCCGCGCGCGGAACCGGCCCCGGCGGACACCACGCTCGCGCTGCCGCCGGGCCCGCAGGCGCCGCTGCAGTCCGATCCGCGCCGAGCGGGCACGATCGCGGCGCAAGCCGTGCGCCTGATGAACGAGGGCAAGTCCGACGAAGCGCTCGCAATGCTCGAGCGTGCGCTCAAGGACGCTCCCGCGGACCCTCAGCTGCGCTTTCCGTACGGCGTGATCCTCGTCGAGCGCGGACGCACCCGCGACGCGGCCGACGTCTTCGAGCAGCTCACGCAGGACTACCCCGAGCTGCCCGAGCCGCACAACAACCTCGCGGTGACCCTCGCCGCCCTCGGCCAGCTCGACCGCGCACGCGCCGCGCTCGAAGACGCGGTGCGCGCGCTGCCGGGCTACGCGCTGGCGCACGAGAATCTCGGCGACGTCTACCTGCGCATGGCCGAGCGCGCGTGGGCTCGTGCCGCGCAGCTCGATGCGCGCTCGGTGCCGGCGCGCGAGAAGCTCGCCCTCGCGCGCGAACTGCTCGCGCGCATCGCCCCCGCGAAGTCGGTCGCGCCGGGTCCGCCGGGCGCGCGCGCCGCGCCCCCCGCCCCCGCGCGCTGAGACTTTCGCGCGCCCCCTTTTTTTCAACGGAGACCTCCATGTTCAAGAAGATCCCCCTGATCGGCGCGCTCGTCGTCGCGCTCTCCGCCGCCGACGACGGCGCGGCCGCCGGCGCGAACCCGCAGGTGTCGATCAAGACCTCCCTGGGCGAGATCGTCGTCGAGCTGTACCCGGAGAAGGCGCCCAAGACGGTCGAGAACTTCCTGCAGTACGTGCGCGACGACTTCTACAAGGGCACGATCTTCCACCGCGTGATCGGCAACTTCATGATCCAGGGCGGCGGCTTCACCGCCGACTTCTACAAGTCGGGCACCCCGAACTTCGGCCAGAAGCCGACGCGCGCCTCGATCCCGATCGAGTCGCAGAACGGGCTGCGCAACGACGCCGGCTGGATCGCGATGGCGCGCACGTCGAACCCGAACTCCGCGACCGCGCAGTTCTTCATCAACACCGTCGACAACGCGAGCCTGAACTACCCGCAACCCGACGGCTACGGCTACGCGGTGTTCGGCAAGGTCGTCAAGGGCATGGAGGTCGTCAACGCGATCCGCGCGGTGAAGACCACGCGCCAGGGCCCGTTCGCCGACGTCCCGGTCGACGCCGTGACGATCGAATCGGTCAGCCTGCTGGGCGCGAAGTAGTCCGCGGCGCCGGCGCCGATGCACGCGTTCGCCCCGCGCTCGCCGCTCGTCGTCGCGCCCGGCGAGTGCGCGCTGTTCGCCTCCGACGTCCACGCCGGCGCGCACGACCCCGACACCGCGGAACTCTTCGTCGAGCGGCTCGCCGCCGAGGCCGCGTCGGCCGCGCACGTCTTCGTGCTCGGCGACCTCTTCGAGGCCTGGGTCGGCGACGACGGCGCGGACGCGGCGGGCGATCGCCTGATCGATCTGTTCTCGCGCCTGGCGTCGAACGGGTGCCGGGTGCACGTGATGCGCGGCAACCGCGACTTCCTGCTCGACGTCGCCCGCCCCGGCGCGCCGGCCGCGTTCGCGGCGCGCTGCGCGGCGACGATGCTCCCGGACCCCTGCGTGGTCTCGCTCCACGGGCGCCCGGCGCTGCTCTCTCACGGCGACGCGCTGTGCTCGGACGACGCCGAGTACCAGCGCTTTCGCGCGCTGTCGCGCAGCCCCGGCTGGCAGCGCGACTTCCTCTCGCGCCCGCTCGACGAGCGCCTCGCGATCGCGGCCGACATGCGCGCGCGCAGCGAGATGTCGAAGGCAGGCAAGCTCGACACCCTGATGGACGTGAACGGCGCGACGGTTCAGGCGGTGATGCGCGCCGCCGCCGTGCGTGTGCTGATCCACGGCCACACGCACCGGCCCGCGTGCCACGACTTCGAGCTCGACGGCGTGCCGGCGCGGCGCTGGGTGCTGCCCGACTGGAGTGCGAGCGGCCGGCGCGGCGGGATGCTGCGGGCGAGCGCCGACGGTCTCGAGTTCGTCGGCCACTGGCCGTTCTGAGCGCGGGCGCGAAGCCGGCGAGGCCGGCCGCGGCGCGCCGCCCCTACTCGACCATCCGGTTCAGGCGCGGCGCGTCGAGCGGTTCGACGACCCCGTCGACCTTCGCGCCCAGGCGCGCGAGCGCCGCCTCGAGGAGCTCGATCTGGCGATCCTGCTCGGCGACGTGGTCGATCAGGCGATGCAGCGCGGTGGACAGGGGATCGTCGGCCCCCTGCGTGACGCCGTACGCGGAAAAACCCATCTTCGCGGCCTGTTCCTCGCGCCGCTTGTCGTCTTCCTCGACGATCGTGCGCGCGGGAATGCCGACCGCGGTCGCGCCCGCAGGCACCTCGCGGATCACGACCGAGTTCGAGCCGATGCGTGCGCCCGCGCCCACCGCGAACGGCCCGAGCACCTTGGCGCCTGCGCCGACGACGACACCGCGGTGCAGCGTCGGGTGGCGCTTGCCCTGATTGAGCGACGTGCCGCCGAGCGTCACGCCCTGGTAGATGGTGCAGTCGTCGCCGATCTCGGCGGTCTCGCCGACGACCACGCCCATGCCGTGGTCGATGAACACGCGCCGCCCGACGCTGGCGCCGGGGTGGATCTCGATGCCGGTGAGCCAGCGCGCGAGGTGCGAGCACCAGCGCGCCATCACGGTGAAGCCGAGCCGCCACAGCGCGTGAGCGACGCGATGGATGGCCAACGCGTGCACGCCCGGATAACACAGCAGGACCTCCAGCGCCGAGCGGGCCGCGGGGTCCTTCTGCATCACCGTCGCGACGTCCTCGCGCAAGCGCTCGAAAAGCACGGGAATCTCCTCGCCGCCCTGCGGCGGGATCCGCAGGGCGAAGACCATTCTATGCCGAGCGGCAAAGCCCTGCAGAAGGCACGTGAACCCAGCCGGTCATCAGGCGCCGGGCGCTGCGCGACAGCACCGCCTTGTCGACCTGCCAGCGGCCGTCGCGCTGCGAGACATCGGCGCCGACCGCGAGCGTTCCCGAGAGGTGGCCGATTCGCGTGGGAACGCCCGGCAGCGTGCGCGCGACCTCGGCGACCACGGTGCCGGGCAGTGCCGCCGCGACCGCGAGCGCGATCGAGCCGGTGCCGGTGAACGCGTGGTGCAGCCGGCCCATCGACATGATCCGCGCGAGCAGGTCGATTCGCTCGGGTGCGACGTCGACGCCCGCGCTGGTGCGGTACGCGGCCGGGCGGGCCACCCACGAGATCTTCGGCGTCGCCGGCCGCGAGCGCGTGGCCTCCTCCGCGGTGCCGGCCAGCCCCATTCGCACCGCCGCCGCCGCGCGGATCGCCTCGAGCCGCTCGAGCAGCTTGCGGTCGCGATCGACGTCGGCCGCGGTCTCCTTGCCGGTGAGCCCGAGCGAGGACGCGCGCACGAACACCGTCGGGTTGCCCGCCGTGATCATCGTCGCGGCGATCACGCCCACGCCGGGCACGTCGAGTTCGTCCTGCGGCGCGCCGGTGGGCAGCAGCGCGCCCGTCGCGCCCGGCTCGTCGTCGGCCGGGTCGAGGAATTCCAGGCGCACCTCGGACGACGGGAACGGGACGCCGTCCTCCATGAACGCGCCGTCCTCGACCACCTCGCCGCCGCGCACCGGGACGAACGACTCGATGCGCCGGCCGATGTTCGCCTGCCAGATGCGAACGCGCGTGACGCCCTCGACGGCGGGCACCAGGCCTTCGGAGACCGCGAACGGACCGACGGCGGCCGACAGGTTGCCGCAGTTGCCCGACCAGTCGATCATCGGCGCGTCGATGGCCACCGCGCCGAAGAGGAAGTCGACGTCGCAGCCGTCGCGCCACGACGGCGTGACGACGACGACCTTGCTGGTGCTCGACGTCGCGCCGCCCATGCCGTCGGTGTGCTTGCCGTAGGGATCGGGGCTTCCGATCACGCGCAGCAGCAGCGCGTCGCGCTCGCGCGGGTCGGACGGCAGGTCGCGGCCGTGGAAGAAGACGCCCTTGCTGGTGCCGCCGCGCATGTACACGGCCGGGATGCGACGCTGGGTCATGGTGTTCCTGTCGACAGAGGCCGGGCGGTGCGCTCGGGCGCGGCCGCGCGGGGTTCGGATTCGGAGCGCGCGCCGCGTGCCGCCCGCGCCGCGAGCACCATCTGCGTGCACACGCCGCGCAGCAGTTCCACCTCCTCGGCCTCCAGCCGCGTGCGCGAGAACAGGCGCCGCAATCGGGGCATCAGCTTCTTGGGGTGGGCGGGATCGAGGAAGCGAACGTCCACCAGCGCGCGCTGGAGGTGCTCGTAGAGCGCTTCGAGCTCGTCGGCGCTCGCGTGACGGCCGGCGGCGGCCGCGCGCCGCAGGCGCCGGCGCAGCGCGAGCGCGCCCGGATCGGGCGGGGCGTCGGGGGGGCCGGGAGCCTCGATGCGCGAATCGACGACGCGCCCTTCGCCGGCGGGCGTGCTGCCGGCGTGCGCATCGCCATCTCGCGCACTGCCGTCACCGCGTGGCGCTGCGCCGACTCGCGCGCCGGCATCCCGCGCCAGCGCCTCGCCACGCAGTTCCCACGCGACGATCTGCGCCGCCTGCGACAGGTTCAGCGAGCTGAACTCGGGGTCGGACGGGATCGTCAGCAGCGACTGGCACGCGAGCGCGTGCCCGATCGACAGCCCGGTGCGTTCGCAGCCGAACACGAACGCCACCTCGTGGGCCGGGTGCGCGGCGAGTTCGTCGAGGGCCAGGAACGCGGCATCGCGCGGCCCGCACGGCGCCGGGCCGAACTCGCGCGGCTGCGCGCTCACGGCGACGGCGAGACTCGTGCCGGCGAGCGCCTGCTCGAGCGTCGCGACCTCGCGCGCACCGGCGAGCACGTCGTCGGCGCCGCTCGCGAACGCGCGCGCCTCGGGATGCGCCGCCACGCCGGGCACGCGCGGCGCCACGAGCACGAGACGCGCCAGGCCCATCGTGCGCATCGCGCGCGCGGTGGCTCCGACGTTGCCGGGGCGGCTGGGCTCGACCAGCACGAAGCGCACACGCTCGAGGCCGGCGAACGCGGCTGACGAAGGTCGGTTCAGAGGTATCCCTTAGAATCGCGGGTTTTGGAAGGCCCCCGACCATGCACCCGATGCTCAACGTCGCGGTTCGCGCCGCGCGCCGCGCCGGCAGGATCATCAGCCGCGCCTCCCTGGACCTCGAACGGGTCAAGGTCGCCCGCAAGCAGCGAAACGACTTCGTGACGGAGGTCGATCAGGCGTCGGAAGAGGCGATCATCGACACGCTGCTCACCGCGTACCCGGGGCACGCGATTCTAGCAGAGGAGTCCGGCCACAAGCCCGCGGCCGGCTCGGGCGCGGCCGCGCACGAAGCCGACCACGTCTGGATCATCGACCCGCTCGACGGCACCACGAACTTCATCCACGGCCTGCCGCAGTACTCGGTCTCGATCGCGCTGATGCAGCGCGGCGTCGTCACGCAGGCGGTGATCTACGACCCGAACCGCGACGAGCTCTACACCGCGTCGAAGGGCGCGGGCGCGTTCCTCAACGACCGGCGCATCCGCGTGTCGAAGGCGACGCGCATCGACGAGGCGCTGGTCGGCACCGGCTTCCCGTTCAAGGAGGTCGAGAACCTCGACGAGTACCTGCGCGTGCTGCGCGCGGTGACCGAACGCGCGGCCGGCGTGCGCCGCCCCGGGTCGGCGGCGCTCGACCTCGCGTACGTGGCCTGCGGGCGCTACGACGCGTTCTGGGAGCAGGGCCTGTCGCCCTGGGACGTCGCCGCCGGCAGCCTGCTGGTGACCGAGGCCGGCGGCCTGGTCGCCGACTTCGCCGGAGACTCCGCCTACGTCTTCGGCGGCCAGGTGGTCGCCGCGACGCCGAAGGTCCTGCCCGTGATGCTGTCGCTGGTCGGAGCGCCCGCGGCCCGCTGAACACCCCTTCGGTGGACCGGGTCCGGCCCGCGGGCGTATAAGTGACGCGCTGTCCGCGCGGGCGCGCCGTGTTCGCGCCGTGCCGGGCCGCGACGAGGGGGCCGGCCATGAGCGCGTTCAATGTCGTGCGATTCCGGGTCAAGCCGGGACGCGAGGCGGACTTCATCGACTACCACAGGACCCTGAGGCCGAAGATGCCGGGGTCGCGGCGGGTTGCCATGATCAAGACCGGGGATCGCGCCTACAGCCTGATCGGCGAGTGGGACCGCTTCGACGACATCGTCGCCTGCCGCCCGACGATGATCGGCCTGCTCGACGGCGTGCGCGACATGCTCGAAGAGCTCGGGCCGGGACTCGGCGTCACCGACCCGACGTCCGGTGAGGTCGTGCTGGAACTGCAGCCGATCCGCTGAACGGAGCCGCCCGCGAGGACCCCGGCCGGGCGCGGGCGGGCTCCCCGCGAGCGCGGCGCCCGCGGCCCGGCCGCGAGCGCCCCGCGGGGCGCGCTCCTCAGCCGCGCGAGACCGCGTCCGCGACCGCGAGCGCCGTCATGTTGACGACGCGGCGCACCGTCGAGGACGGCGTCAGCACGTGCACCGGCGCGGCGGCGCCGAGCAGGATCGGGCCGACGGTGACGCCCTGCCCGCCGGTGACCTTGAGCACGTTGAACAGGATGTTCGCGGCGTCGAGGTTCGGCAGGATCAGCACGTTGGCCGACCCGTGGAGCGTGGCGTCGAGCAGGAAGTTGTGGCGCACGTCCTCGCTGAGCGCGGCGTCGCCGTGCAGCTCGCCGTCGGCCTCGATGTCGGGCGCCATCTTCGAGAACAGGTTGCGCGCGATGCGCATCTTGCGCGCGGACGGCCGGCTGCTCGAGCCGTACATCGAGTGCGACACGAACGCGACCTTCGGCGGCAGGCCGAAGCGGCTCACTTCCTCGGCGGCCATCAGCGCGATCTCGGCGAGCTCCTCGGCGGTGGGGTCGTCGTTGACGAAGGTGTCGGCGATGAACAGCGTGTGCTTGTCGAGCATCAGCGCGTTCATCGCCGCGTACTCGTGCACGCCCGCCCTCAGCCCGATGACGTCGCGCACGTGCTCGAGGTGCGCGTCGTACTGGCCGACCAGCCCGCAGAGCATGCCTTCGGCGTCGCCCATGCGGATCATCATGGCGCCGATCGTCGTCGTCGAGCGCCTCAGCGCGGCCTTGGCCATCTCGGGCGTCACGCCCGAGCGCCCCATCATCCGGTGGTACTCCTCCCAGTACGCGCGGAAGCGCACGTCGTTCTCGGGGTCGACGAGCTCGATGTCGCGGCCGGGCTTCAGGCGCAGGCCGGCGCGCTCGATTCGCTTCTGCACGACCGCGGGGCGGCCGATCACGATCGGGTGCGCGAGCCCTTCGTCGACGACGACCTGGATCGCGCGCAGCGCGCGCTCGTCCTCGCCCTCGGCGTACGCGATGCGCCGCGGAGACGACTTCGCGGTCGCGAACACGGGGCGCATGAACATCCCGGTGTGCAGCACGAAGCGGTCGAGCGAGTGCGCGTACGCGTCGAGGTCGGCGATCGGGCGGGCGGCGACGCCCGACTCCGCCGCGGCCTTCGCGACCGCCGGCGCGATGCGCAGGATCAGGCGCGAGTCGAAGGGCTTCGGAATGATGTACTCGGGCCCGAACGAGAGCTCCTGGCCGGCGTACGCGGCCGCGACCTCGGCGCTGGTCTCGGCCTTGGCGAGCGCGGCGATCTCGTACACGCACGCGAGCTTCATCGACTCGGTGATGCGGCTCGCGCCGCAGTCGAGCGCGCCGCGGAAGATGTACGGGAAGCACAGGACGTTGTTGACCTGGTTCGGGTAGTCGGAGCGCCCGGTCGCGATGATGCAGTCGGGGCGCGCCGCGCGCGCGAGCTCGGGGCGGATCTCGGGCTCCGGATTGGCCAGCGCGAGGATGATCGGGCGATCGGCCATCGTCGCGACCATGTCCTGCGTCAGCACCCCGGCCGCCGAGCAGCCCAGGAACACGTCGGCGCCCTTGACGACGTCGGCGAGCGTGCGCGCGTCGGTGCGCTGCGCGTAGCGCTGCTTGGACTCGTCGAGCGCGTCGCCGCGGCCCTCGCGCACGACGCCCTTGGAATCGACGACGAAGACGTTCTCGCGGCGCACGCCCAGCCCGAGCATCAGGTCCAGGCACGCGATCGCCGCGGCGCCCGCGCCCGACACGGCGAGCCTGACCTCGCCGATCTTCTTGCCGACGAGCTCCAGCCCGTTGATCAGCGCCGCCGCCGAGATGATCGCGGTGCCGTGCTGGTCGTCGTGGAAGACCGGGATGCTCAGCCGCTCGCGCAGCTTGCGCTCGACGTAGAAGCACTCGGGCGCCTTGATGTCCTCGAGGTTGATGCCGCCCAGCGTGGGCTCGAGCGCCGCGATGATCTCGACCAGCTTGTCGGGGTCGCGCTCGGCGAGCTCGATGTCGAAGACGTCGATGCCGGCGAACTTCTTGAACAGGCAGCCCTTGCCCTCCATCACCGGCTTGCCGGCGAGCGGGCCGATGTCGCCCAGGCCGAGGATCGCGGTGCCGTTGGTGACCACGCCCACGAGGTTGCCGCGCGACGTGTACTCGGCGGCCAGCGACGGGTCCTTCTCGATCGCCAGGCACGCGTACGCGACGCCCGGCGAGTACGCCAGGGAGAGATCGCGCTGGTTCGACAGTGCCTTGGTCGGCGTCACCGAGATCTTGCCGCGCGTGGGCGCGCGGTGGTATTCGAGGGCGGCATCGCGCAGCGCCTCTTCGGCGGGCGTCAGGGGAACGACGTTGTTGTGCATTGTTCGGGCTCCTGGGGATTCGACCGCGGCGCCGGGCGCGCCCCCGCGGGGGGCGCCCGGTCGAGATCAATCGGGCAGTCTACTCGCGTCGAATCGCGCCGGCATTGACGTTTCCCAGCGTTGCGCGCCCGGCACGGCGGCGCCCGGAATCCGCCGGTCTACGGGGTCTGCGGGGTCGGCAGCCGCCCGCGGCGGGCGAGCCACGCCTCGACGCCGTCGACGTCCATCGGCTTGCAGTACAGGTAGCCCTGGGCCTCGTCGCAGCCGATGTCGAGCAGTGCGATCTCGTGGTCGGTCGTCTCGACGCCCTCGGCGATCACGGCGAGCCCCATCTCGTGGCCCAGCCGCACGATCATCTGCGCGATGCTCGAGCGCCCGTCGCCCCGGCCGAGCTCGTTGACGAAGGTGCGGTCGATCTTGAGCCGGTCGACCTCGAGCTGCTGCAGGTAGCCCAGCGACGAGAAGCCGGTGCCGAAGTCGTCGATCGCGACGCCGACGCCCAGACGCTTGAGCCCGGACAGCGTCTCGGTCACGGTGTCGATCTCCTCCATCGCCATCGACTCGGTGATCTCGAGCTCGACGTCGGGCGCGCGCACGCCGAACTCCTTGATGACCGAATCGACGAGGTCGAGAAAGCCCGGCGCGCGGAACTGCTCGACGGAGACGTTCACCCCGACGCGGAAGTCGACGAGGCCGCGCTCGTTCCAGAGCGCGAGCTGGCGGCACGCGGTCCGCAGCACCCACTCGCCGATCGGCCGGATCAGGCCCGAGTACTCGGCGACCGGGATGAACCGGTCCGGGGGCACGAAGCCGCCGTCCTTGCGGCGCCAGCGCAGCAGCGCCTCCGCGCCGACGACGCGACCGGTGGAGAGCTGCAGCTGCGGCTGGTAGAACAGCAGCAGCTCGTGGTCCTCCATGCTGCGCCGCAGGTCGTGCGCGAGGCGGACGCGGTCGCGCGTCTCGGCCTCCATCACCGCGGTGTAGTAGTAGTAGCGCCCGCGCAGCCGGCCCTTGGCGTGCTTCATCCCGATGTTGGCGCTCTTCAGGGCGTCGTGCCCGTCGCCGTCGGAGTCCGAGAGCCGCACCAGCCCCATCGAAGCGCTCGCGTGCAGCGGGTGGCTGCCGGTGTCGAAGGGCTCGTCGAACAGCGCGAGCAGGCGGTCGGGGTCCATCGCCGGGCCGGGCCCGAACACGCCGAACGCGTCGCCCGCGACCCGCGCGACGGTGACTGCGGGCCCCAGCGCGCCGGTCAGGCGCCGTGCGATCGCCTTCAGGAGGTTGTCGCCGACCTCGTGCCCGAGGCCGTCGTTGATCTCCGAGAAGTGATCGATGTCGACGATGCCGAGCACCCAGTCGCCGCGGCCGTCGTCGATGCGGTCGTCGACCAGGTCGACGAAGCGCATGCGGTTCGCCAGCCCGGTGAGCGGGTCGAAATAGGCGTGGTCGTGCAGGCGCTGGAACAGCCGCACGTTGTCCAGGCCGACCGCGGCACTCGCGCACAGCAGGTCCATCAGCCCCGACTCGATGCGCCCGATCGCCTCCGGCATGTCGAGCACCAGCACCGCGTCGTTGCCCGTCGGGTGGCGCATCACGAAGGCGGCCAGGCCCGGACGGTGCAGGTGCACCCGCGTGGCCGCGGCGTCGCGGACCACGGTCCGGACGCGCGCGTCGGTGAGCGCGTCGAGCTCGGTGCCGACCAGCGGCGCGTACGCGCCCGACGCACCGACGAGCCGGTGGCGGCCGGCGAACGACGGCGTGTCGGCCCCCTCGACGGGGTCGCGCGCCCAGACCATGCCGTCGCAGTGTCGCCCCACCAGCTCGCAGGCGCTGGCGAGCAGCGACTCGCAGAACCCGCCCAGCGTACGCCGCGACAGCAGGTCGTTGCCCGCCTCGAGGATGCGCGCGACCCCCCGGCTCCACGCCTCGATCGTGCCGATCTGCACGTAGGAGCGCACGGCCGAGATCAGCATCGTCGCGAGCTTCGAGCGCGTGAGCTCGGCCTTCAGGCGATAGTCGTTGATGTCGTAGGCCTTGATGACCTCCATCTCGGGCGCGTAGCCGGGCTGCCCGGTGCGCAGCACGATGCGCGTCGCGCGCATCTGCAGCTCGTCGCGGATGTAGGCGACGAGGCGCAGGCCGGCGTCGGGGGTCTCCATGACGACGTCGAGCAGCACGACCGCGATCCCGGCGTGCCGGCGCAGCAGCTCGCGTGCCTCGGCTCCGGTGTACGCGTGCATCAGCTCGAGCCCGCGCCCGTCGATGATCATGTCGCGCAGCGCGAACGCGGTCGCGTAGTGGACCTCGGCGTCGTCGTCGACGACCAGCACGCGCCAGGGCGGGCCGCTCGCGGCGGCCTGCGCGGGCATCGGGGAGTCGTCGTCCTCGATGAAGTCGATCAGGTCGTCGTCGGACGCGCTCTCGTCACCTTCCTCGCGCCCATCGCCGCGCCGTGCCGAATCGTCGTCCGCGTCGCCCCTGTCCGACACCTCGCCTCGCCCCCCGAACCGAACCGCCGCGGCCGTGCCGCCCTCAGCCGCGCCGGCGGCCGCGCGTGCGCCCCGCGGCACACGCCCGCGCTCCGATCATAGCCGCATCCGGCGAACGCCGCCGCCGGTGCGTCGCAGACGTTGCCTGCGGTGCACGCCGCCGGGGCGTCGCGCGAAGCCGGACGGCGCCGCCGCCGCGCGGGGGCCTGCGCGTCAGGCGAGCCGGCCGCGCCCGGCGAGCCAGTGCTCGAACGACCCGACGTCCGCGGGCCGGGCGTACAGGTACCCCTGGCACTCGTCGCAGCCGAGCGCGCGCAGCGCCTGCGCGTGCTGCTCGGTCTCGACGCCCTCCGCGATGACGGTCAGCCCCAGGCTGTGCCCGAGCTTGACGATCATCTCCGGAATGCTGGAGCGGCCGCCGAGACCGGTGAGCTCGCCCACGAAGCGGCGGTCGATCTTGAGCCGGTCGACGCTCATGCGCTGCAGGTGACCGAGCGACGAGAAGCCGGTGCCGAAGTCGTCGATCGCGACCGCGACGCCGATCTGCTTCAGTCGCCGCAGCGTCTCGACGACGAAGGCGACCTCGTCCATCGCCATCGACTCGGTGATCTCGAGCTCGATGTCCGCGGGGCGCACGCCGAACTCGCGCACCACCGACTCCACCAGCTCGGGAAAGCCTTCGGCACGGAACTGGTCCATCGAGACGTTCACCGCGACCCGGAATCCGGCCAGCCCGCGCGCGTTCCACTCGCTCAGCTGGCGGCACGCGCTGCGCAGCACCCACTCGCCGATCGGCCGGATCAGGCCCGAGTACTCGGCGACCGGAATGAACTTGTCCGGCGGGATCGAGCGGCCGTCGCGCGTGGTCCAGCGCAGCAGCGCCTCGGCGCCGACGACGTGCCCCGTGGCGAGCTGGATCTGCGGCTGGTAGTACAGCGAGAGCTCGCGCGCCTCGATCGCGTGGCGCAGCTCGTGGGCGATGCGCACGCGCTCGCGCGTCCGGGCGTCCATCGACGGGGTGTACCAGTGGAACCGCCCGCGGTCGCGCCCCTTGGCGTGCCGCAACCCGAGGTTGGCGTTCTTCAGGGCGTCCAGGCCGGTGCCCACCGTCTCGCCCAGCCTCACCAGCCCGAGCGACGCCGACACCTGCAGCTCGTAGTCGTCGACCTGGAACGGGCGCGCGAACAGCGCCAGCACCCGTGCCGGGTCGAGGGCGTCCTCGGTGCCGAACAGGCCGAATGCGTCGCCCGAGACGCGCGCGACCGTCACCGACGGGTCGAGCGCACCGCGCAGGCGCGCGCCGATCGAGTCCAGCAGCCGGTCGCCGTTCTCGTGGCCGAGCCCGTCGTTGGCTTCCGCGAAGTGGTCGACGTCGACGATCGCGACGACCCACCCGGGCCGCCCGCGCGCGATCCGCTCGTCGATCAGGTCGATGAAACGCGCGCGGTTCGGCAGGCCGGTGAGCGCGTCGAAGTACGCCGACGCGTGCAGCCGCTGGAACAGCAGCACGTTCTCCAGCCCGACCGACGCGTTCGCGCAGAAGAGCGCGACCATGCGCGCCTGCACCGCCGTCGGCGCGCCCGCGTTGCCGACGACCACCACCGCGTCGTGCCCGGCGTGACCGCGCAGGCGCAGCGCCGTGCGCCCGTCGGCGTCGATGCGCTCGCCGGCGAGCGCGCAGCGGCGCACCATCGAGACCAGCGCGCGGTCTTCGACGTCCTCGAGCGCCCGGCCGAGCAGCGGCGCCCAGCCCGCGCCCGCGGCGATCGCGACCATTCCGCGCTCGCCCAGGCCGGGTGCGCTGTCGGGCGGGCTCACGAACACGACGCCGTCCGGGCCGCCGCCGAGCAGCGTCGCGACGCGCGCGAGCACCAGCTCGCAGAACGACTCGAGCGTGCGCACGCCGAAGAGCTCCGCGCCGGCGTCGAGCAGCTCCTCGATGCCCATGCGCGCGGCCTCGATCGTGTGGACCTGCTCGAACGAGCGGATCGCGGTCGTGATCGTGGTCGCGAGGCGGGTGCGCGTGAGCTCGGCCTTGGTCCGGTAGTCGTTGATGTCGTAGGCCTGGATCACCTGCATCTCGGGCGCGTAGCCCGGCTGCCCGGTGCGCAGCACGATCCGCGTCGCGCGCATTCCCAGCGTCTCGCGCACGTGGCGCACGAGCCTCAGGCCGGCGTCCTCGGTCTCCATGACGACGTCGAGCAGCACGACCGCCACGTCCGGGTGCTCGGCCAGCTGCGCGCGCGCGTCGCGCCCGCTGTAGGCGTGCAGGAAGCAGACCGCGCGCCCGTCGACGCACAGGTCGGCGAGCGCGAAGACGGTCGCGTGGTGGACCTCGACCTCGTCGTCGACGACCAGGACCTTCCAGGGCGGCGGCGCCTGCGCGGCCGCGGGCGGCTGCGGCCCGGCGTCCTCGATGATCGTGACGAACTCGCCGGTCTCCGCCTCGCCGGGCGGTGACGGGGACGCGCCGGACGCGGACTCCGGGGGCTGGGACGGGATCTCCACCTTCACAGTGGAGACAACGGCCGCGCGCGCGAATACTTGAGCGCGGCGCTCGCCCGATCGGGCGCCCGGCCCCGACCGCCGGTCGGCGGGCGCGGGCCGGCGGCGGCGCTCAGGCGATCATGCGCTCGAGCCGCGCGCGGATGATCGCCTCGGCCTCGGAGACGATGCGCGCGACCAGTTCCGAGCAGGTCGGGATGTCGTGGATCAGGCCCTGCACCATGCCGGCCGACCAGATCCCGAACTCGGGGTCGCCCTCCTCGTAGACGACCCGCCCTCGCTGGCCCGCCACCAGGTGACGGACGTCGTCGATCGTGGCGCCGCCCTTGCGCTCGATCGCGACGACTTCCTGCGCGACCCTGTTCTTCGCCACGCGCGAGGTGTTGTGCAGGGTGCGGAAGATGAGCTCGGTGGCGCGCTCGTCGTTGGCGACGATCTGTTCCTTGATCTTCTGGTGGATCGGGCTCTCGACGGTGGCCATGAAGCGCGTGCCCATGTTGATGCCTTCGGCGCCGAGCGACAGCGCCGCGACCAGCCCGCGGGCGTCGCCGAAGCCGCCCGACGCGATCATCGGGATCTTCACCTTGTCGGCCGCGGCCGGGATCAGGATCAGGCCGGGGATGTCGTCCTCGCCGGGGTGGCCGGCGCACTCGAAGCCGTCGATCGAGATCGCGTCGGCGCCGATCTTCTCGGCCTTCAGCGCGTGGCGCACCGCGGTGCACTTGTGGATCACCTTCACGCCGTGCTTCTTGAGCTCGGCGATGTGCTCCTGCGGGTTGTTGCCCGCGGTCTCGACGATGCGCACGCCCGACTCGACGATCGCCTGGCGGTACTCCGCGTACGGCGGCGGCTTGAGCGCGGGCAGGATCGTGAGGTTCACGCCGAACGGCTTGTCGGTCATCGTGCGGCAGCGCCGGATCTCCTTCTCGAGGTCTTCCGGCGTGGGCTGCGTGAGCGCGGTGATGAAGCCGAGCGCCCCCGCGTTGGCGACGGCGGAGACCAGCTCCGCGCGCCCCACCCACTGCATGCCGCCCTGGACGATGGGGTGCTGGATGCCGAACATCTCGGTGAAACGGGTCTTCAACATGGGGCCTCCCTGGGCTGCGCTTCGTTGGCACGACGTGTGCCAAACTCTTGCCGAAACGGGCGCTTTAGTCCAGCGGGGGCGTGCCGGAAGTCGCGCGCCGGCGCCCGCCGCCACCAGGGAGGGTCACGCCATGATGTCGCAGGAACAGAACGACAGGATCACCCGCGTCGGGGCCGACCGCCCCGCCGGCCGGCTGCTGCGCCGCTACTGGCAGCCGGCGGCGCTCGTCGACGAGTTCGCGGACCTGCCCAAGCCGGTCAAGGCACTGCGGCTGCTGGGCCAGGAACTCGTGCTGTTCCGCGACGAGACCGGCCGCTTCGGCCTGCTCGACCGCGACTGCCCCCATCGGGGCGCGGACCTCGCCTACGGCCGGCTCGAGAACGGGGGCCTGCGCTGTCTGTTCCACGGCTGGCTCTTCGACGCCGACGGCAAGTGCCTGGAGACCCCGGCCGAGCCGGTCGGCAGCCGCCTGTGCGAAGGCGTGCGCCAGCGCGCGTACCCGGTGGTGGTGCGCGCCGGCGTCGTCTGGGCGTACCTGGGCGCCGGCGAGCCGCCCGCGTTCCCGGACTTCGACTGCTTCGTCGCACCCGACTCCCACACCTTCGCGTTCAAGGGACTGTGGGAGTGCAACTGGCTGCAGGCGCTGGAGGTCGGCATCGATCCGGCGCACGCGTCGTACCTGCACGTGTACTTCCAGGACGAGGACCCGTCGCAGGCGTACGGACGGCAGTTCCGCAGCGCGTCCTCGGGCACCGACATCCCGATGACGCGCGTGCTGCGCGAGTTCAACCGCCCCGAGATCCGCGTGGAGCCCACGCCCTGGGGGCAGCGCCTGATCACGCTGCGCCCGCTCGACGACGCGCGCACCCACGTGCGCGTCACCAACACGATCTTCCCGCAGGCGTTCCTGATCCCGATGTCCGACGAGATCACGATCTCGCAGTGGCACGTGCCGGTCGACGACGTCAGCACCTACTGGTACACCGTGTTCACGAGCTACGGCAAGCCGATCGACAAGAAGCACTTCCGCGACCTGCGCCTCAAGACCTACCCCGCACCGGACTACCGCCCCATCGTCGGCCGCCACAACCACTGGGGCTTCGACGCCGACGAGCAGCGCGCGAGCACCTACACCGGCATGGGCACCGACATCAACATCCACGACCAGTTCGCGTGCGAGTCGCAGGGTGCGATCCAGGACCGCACCCGCGAGCACCTGGGCCAGTCCGATCGCGGCATCATCGCGTACCGGCGCATGCTGCTGCAGGCGATCGAGACCTCCGAGGCCGGCGGCACGCCGCTGATGTGCCTGGACGCGGCCGCTGCGCGCGGCTTCGCCGGCCCCGACACCGTCGACAGCGTCGCCCCCGGCAGCGGCTGGGAAGACCACTGGCGTACGGTCGCGCGCCGCCGCCGCGACGGCGCCCCCTGGCTCGCGCCGAAGGCCGCATGAGCTTCATCGAGCGCCACGGCCTGTGGACCGACGCGCAGGCCGCCGCCGCGCGCGACATGGAGCGCGCGATCGTCGAGCACGGCATCGAGCAGGTGCGATTCGCGTTCGCCGACCAGCACGGGGTGCTGCGCGGCAAGGCGATCGTGGCCGCCGACGCGATGCGCGCGATGCACGCGGGCGTGCGGCTGGTCAGCACGCTGCTGCTCAAGGACACCTCGAACCGCACGGTGTGGCCGGTGTTCACGCGCGGCGGCGGCTTCGGCACGCCGGACTGGGAAGGCGCCAACGACGTGGTTCTGGTGGCCGACCCGACCACGTTCACGCCGCTGCCGTGGGCCGCGAAGACCGGCTGGGTGCTGTGCGAGGCGCATTTCCCCGACGGCCGCCCGGTGCCCTTCGACACCCGCGGCGTGCTGCGCCGCGCGCTCGAGCGCCTCGGGCACGCGGGGTTCGACTTCGCCGCCGGGCTCGAGGTGGAGTTCCACGCGTTCCGCGTCACCGACCCCCGTCTCTCGCTCGGCGACAGCGGCTGGCCGGGCAGCCCGCCGCAGGTGGAACTGCTGCACGGCGGCTACCAGCTGCTGTCCGAGCAGCGCTACGACCAGGCCGAGGCCGCGATCGAGCCGCTGCGCCGCGCGGTGCTCGAGATGGGCATGCCGCTGAGATCGGTCGAGATCGAGCTCGGGCCCAGCCAGTTCGAGTTCGTCTTCCACGTGGCCAACGGGATGCGCGCGGCCGACACCATGGTGATGTTCCGCAACGCCGCCAAGCAGATCCTTCGTCGCCACGGGATGCACGCCACCTTCATGTGCCGGCCTGCGATCCCGAACGTGATGTCCTCGGGCTGGCACCTGCACCAGTCGCTGGTCTCGCGCGCGGACGGCGGCAACGCGTTCGTCGTCGAGGCGCCGCGCGGAGAGCGCACCGACGCCGCGCACTGGCTCTCGCCCACCGGCGTGCACTTCCTCGGCGGCCTCGTCGAGCACGCGGACGCGTGCGCGGTGTTCGCGACGCCCACCATCAACGGCTACCGGCGCTACCACCGCGTCGCGGCGCTCGCGCCGGTCAACGTCACCTGGGGCGCCGACAACCGCGGCACGATGCTGCGCGTGATCGGCGAAGCCGGCGACCCGGCCACGCGCATCGAGAACCGGATCGGCGAGCCGGCGGCGAATCCGTACCTGTACATGGCTTCGCAGGTCCATGCGGGCCTCGACGGCCTGGCGCGCCGGCTCGATCCCGGGCCGGCCGCGCAGACCCCCTACGACGGCGCGGCACGCAAGCTGCCGACCACGCTGGAGAATGCCCTCGCGGCGCTGCGCGCGAGCGCGACGATGCGCGAGGCGCTCGGCGGCGAGTTCGTCGACTACTACGCGCGCATCAAGGAATTCGAGCTCGCGCGCTTCAACGCCGAAGTCACGGAGTGGGAGCAGCGGGAGTACTTCGACTTATACTAGCGGACGCGCCGACGCGCGGAATCCGGAATCGGCCGTGCGAGCATTCGCGCCCCCGGCGTGTTGACCCTGCGCCGCGCGGGACGCTATGCTGAATCGGACCTCGATGCCCGCTGAAGACCGGCCCTGGCGGTTTTCGAACAGGAGATTTCGCATGAACGCGCACCGCCGGACGTTGGCCCGCGGATCTCGTGCCAGGGCGTCGTCGCTCGCGGTTGCCTCGCTCTCGCTCGTCCTGGCCGCCTGCGGTGGCGGCGGCGGCGCGGGAACGCCGGATCCCGGCCCCACGCCACCACCGATCGTCGCGAAGGAATTCGACGTCCTGTCGGGAGGCGCCGCCTGCGGCGCCTCCGGCTGCAGCGCGGACAACGCCGGCGGCACCGGCGTCGGCGGCGCCGACGGGGGCGACGGCAGTGCGGGCGCCGGCGTCGGCGAGTCGACGGTTCGGAACGCCTCGATCACGGCGTACAAGCCCGACGGCACCGTGCTCGGCAGCGCCACGCTGCAGGCCGGGCTGGTTTCGCTGTATCCGGGCACCTACAAGGGACCCTTCCTGCTCAAGCTCGTCGACACGGGCGCGGGACAGTACTGGGACGAGTCGACGCGCAGCTGGACGCCTCTGCAGGGACAGACGCTCCACGCGATGGTCCCGTCGCTGAAGCACCACGTGAGCGTCAACCCGCTCTCGGAGACCGCGTATCGCCTCGCCCTGCGGCGCGTGGGCGCCGAGGCCGCGCTGACGGCCGGCGCGATGCAGGAAGCGAACGACGCGGTGCTCGCCCAGTTCAACGCGAAATTGCCCTCGACGTACCGTACGAACGACGTCACGAATTTCGCCACGCCGCTCGACGAGTCGTCGGGGGCCGGGACGATCCCGAACACCTGGGCGGGACGGTACTCCGCGGTCCTCGCCGGAATGCCCATCGCCGGCACGCGATTCAATCCGGCGCTGCCGGCACCGGCGCTCAGCTACGGGCTGCATCTCGTCGCGGACGTGACCGACGACGGCGTGCTCAATGCGTCGACGTCGCCGGCCAATCCGGCCTACGGGGCGAGCCAGGCGGCGCTGCTGACCACGGGGATCTGCACGTCGGTCGCCACCTGGGGCTCGGCGGCGCTGCCTTCGACGCTCTCCGGGAGCGCGGCCGTGTCGGCGGCCCCCGGCGAACTGACGCTGCTGGCGGGAAGCCTGGGGGGCGCCGGCAACTGCGACGGCCCCGGAACCGCGGCGCGGTTCAATCAGCCGAACGGCGTCGCGATCGACGGCGCCGGCAACGTATACGTCGCGGACACGGCGAACGACGCGATCCGCAAGATCACGCCGGCCGGACTCGTCACGACGCTCGCGTCGTCTAGCAGCGCACTCGTCGTCTCGAAACCGTACGGCGTGGCCGTCGACACGGCCGGGAACGTCTACGCGACGAACACCGCGCGCGCGACGGTGCTGCGCATCACCCCCGCGGGGACCGTCACGGAACTGGCCGGATCGGCCGGCAACGCGGGCGCCGCCGACGGCACCGGCGCGGCGGCGCGGTTCAACTGGCCGCAGGGCATCGCGATCGATGCCGCCGGCAACCTCTACGTGACCGACACGAACAATCACACGATCCGCAAGGTGACGAGCGCCGGGATCGTCTCCACGGTGGCGGGCCTGCCCGGCCAGGTCGGAAGCGCCGACGACACACGGACGGCCGCGCGCTTCAATCGCCCCGAAGGAATCGCGTCGGACGCCGCGGGCAACCTGACCGTCGCCGACACCTACAACCACACGATCCGGCGGATCACGGTGTCCGGTGTCGTCACGACGCTCGCCGGCCTGGCCGGTCAGCCCGGGTCCGGCGACGGCACCGGCGCTGCGGCGCGATTCCGCTGGCCGCAAGGCGTCGCGGTCGACGCGGCGGGCAACGTCGACGTCGTCGACACGAGCAATCAGACGATTCGCCGGATCACTTCGGCTGGCGTGGTATCGACGATTGCCGGGTCGCCCGGGAGCGCCGGCATCGCGGACGGGGCTGGGACGGTAGCGCGATTCAACGCCCCGGCCGGGATCGGGATCGACCCGTCCGGCACGCGATACATCGCCGACAGCGAAAACTTCGCGATCCGGAAGATGTCGGCCGCGGGTGCGACCGTCACGCTGGCCGGATCGCCCGGCCTGTCCGGCAGCACCGACGGGACGGGCGGCGACGCCCGGTTCTACCTCCCCCGCGGCGCCGCGACGGACGCGGCCGGCAACGCGTACGTGGCCGACACGGTCAATCACACGATCCGCAGGATCTCGCCGACCGGCGTGGTCACCACCTACGCGGGGGCACCGGGCCAGCCGGGCAGCGCCGACGGCGTGGGGCCGTCCGCGCGCTTCAACCGGCCGTGGGCCCTCGCCGCCGACGCCTCCGGCACGCTGTACGTCGCGGACTCAGGCAACTCGACGATTCGCAGGATCGCGCCGGGCGCTCAGGTCGTCACGCTGGCGGGCTCGGCCGGGCAGGTCGGGAGCGTCGACGGTGCCGCGACCGCCGCGAGATTCGACACGCCGTGGGGCATCGCGGTCGACGCATCTGGAAACGTGTACGTGTCGGACTCGATCGGAACCGTGCGCAAGATCGTCCCCGGCGGAGCCGTCGTGACGCTCGCGGGCGCCGCCGGCCAGACCGGCGCGGTCGACGGCCTCGGATCGGCCGCCCGCTTCCATCAGCCCCAGGGACTCGCGACCGACGCCGCCGGCAATGTCTACGTCGCCGACACGATCAACGCGACCATTCGCAGGATCACCCCGTCGGGACTCGTGACGACGGTCGCCGGTGCCGCGGGCAGTCCCGGCGCCGTCGACGGCGCCGGCCCGGCAGCGCGATTCGACCGCCCCGTCGCCTTGTCGATGGACGCCACCGGCAACCTCTTCGTCGCCGATTCCGGCAACAGCACGATCCGACGGGTCACGGCAGCGGGCGTCGTGACGACGGCGGTCGGCCAGGCGGGCAGCGTCGGCAATCTGCTCGGCAACCTCCCGGCCTCGCTGGGCAATCCGGTGGGGATCGCAGCGCGGGGAACGCAACTCGTCATCGTCGTCGACAACGGCGTCCTGCTCGCCACCCCGCGGCCGGGCGGCTGGTAGGCGCGCGGGCCCCACGGCGGCGTCCGTCGGGGCCCGAAGGCGACCGGCGCGCCCGGGGACGAGTCAGTCCGCCTTCGCGCCGCTGCGGCCGACCACCGACGCCCAGTAAGCGAGCTCCTGCGCGGCCGCGCCTGCGTAGGCCGCCGCATTCGCATAGTCGACGTCCAGCCCCTGCGCCTGGCAGAACTCGGCGAACTCGGCGCTGCGCACGATCCGTTCGACGGCCTCGCCGAGCTTGCGCACGACCTCGTCGGGCGTGCCGCGCGGGGCCATCAGGCCCAGGCGCGACGCGATCTCGTAGCCCGGCAGCCCGCTCTCGGCGATCGTCGGCACCGCGGGCATGCTGGCGGGCCGGCGCGCGCCGGTGGTCGCGATCGGAACCAGCGTCCCGGCGCGCACGTGCGGCGCCGCCTGCGCGATCGCGGTGAACGTGAACTGCACCTGTGCGCCGATCGTGTCGGTGAGCGCCTGCGCCCCGCCCTTGTACGGCACGTGGAGCGCCTCGACGCCCAGCGAAGAGGTCAGCAGCGTCGCCGCGAGGTGGGTGGTGCTGCCGCTGCCCGCGGTCGCGTACGACAGCGCCCGCGGCTGGGCCTTCATGCGCCGGGTGAGCTCGGCGAGATCGCGCACGCCCAGCGACGGCGGCGCGACCAGCACGAGATAGGCGGCATTGACCCGCGCGATCGGCACGAAGTCGGCGATCGGGTCGAAGTTCAGGCGCGCGTACAGGGCCTTGTTGATGTAGTGGGTCGACGCGGCGACCAGCAGCGTGTGGCCGTCGGGAGGCGCCTTCGCGACCGACTCGGTGGCGATGATGCCGTTGGCACCGGCCTTGTTCTCGACGATCACCGAGGCGCCCAGCGCACTTCCCAGGCGGTCTGCGAGAAAGCGCGCGGTGAGGTCGGTCGCGGTGCCGGCGGACGTCGGCACCACCAGCCGCACGGGCTTGGAGGGCCACGCCTGCGACCACGCCGGCGACGACGCGACCCACAGCGCCGCCCACAGCCATCCCCTGATCGTTCGCCCCATGCTCCGCACCTCCGCTACGAGAGAATCACCGCGCGATCCGGCGCCAGAATCCCTCGGGGCCCAGCGCGATCAGCGCCGCGCCCAGGACGCCGGACCAGTGCGCGTCGTTGCCGTATTCCTCGCGCCACGCCCACAGGCGCCGGCTGAACAGGTGCAGCGAGTGCTCGCGGGTGAATCCGATCGCACCGTGGACCTGGTGAGCGATGCCCGCGAGCGCCTGCACCGCGACGCCGGCGCGCACCTTGGCCGCGGCGATCTCGGCCCCGTCCCAGTCGGTCCCGACGCCGAAGCCCTTCGGTGCATCGCGATCGCCCGCCGCTGCACCGGCGACGGCCGACGCCGCCGCTTCAGCCGCCGCGATCGCCGTCTCCAGCATCGCGCCGACCGCCGCGATCTCGCCGGCCTGCGCCGCGAGGTGCGACTGGATCACCTGGAACTGCGACAGCGACTTGCCGAACTGGCGGCGATCACCGGCGTATTCGATCGTCAGGGACTGCAGCCTCGTCGCCGCGCCCAGCATCGCCGCCACCCGCAGCAGCGCTCCGCGGCGCTGGAGCGCACCGGGGCCGTGGCTGGCGGGCAATCGCGACCACGAGATCGCCGGGATCGAATCGGCGCCGCAGCGATCGAGCGGCTCGCCGGCCAGGTTGCTGCCGGGCGCGAGGCGAAGCGAATCGCGGTCGATCAGGCCGGCGAACGCGCGCGCCCCTTCGTCGACGACCACCACCACCCGGTCGGCGTGCCGCCCCCACTTGACCGACCGCGCCCGCAGCCGCGCCGCGAGCCCCGCGGCGTCGCCGCGCTCGCCGGCCAGCGACACGACCGCGAGCGTCTCGTCGTCGCGCGTGAGGAGCCCCGCGCCCGAGGCCACCCAGCGCGCGAGCGCTTCGCTGTCGACGAACGGCACCAGTGCCGCCGTCTCGCCGAGCGCCGTCGCGATCGCGGCATGCTCGCGCAGCGCGAGCGCGGCCGCGTCCGGGCCGACCAGGCCCAGCTCGCGCAGGCGCGCCCACGATGCGCGGTCCAGGCCCTCGCGCTCGGCGGCGACGGTGGCCGCCGGCGTGGCGGTGTCCTCCAGGCCCCGCCGCACGCTGTCGGCGAGCATCCGGTGCGTGGCGTCCGCGCCCGTCATCGCAGCCCCAGCCCGCGGGCCACGATGCCGCGCAGGATCTCGTTGGCACCGCCGCGCAGCGTGTAAGCCGGGCTGTGCAGCACCGCCTGCGCCGCGAACCGCGACAACGCATCCGCGCTCTCCAGCGACGGCTCGAGCGCGTAGAGGCGGCGCGCGGCCTCGGCCACGTCGCCCTCGAAGCGCGTGCCGAGATCCTTGACCAGCGCGGCTTCGACGTTCGGCGCACCGCCCTGCTCCATCAGCGCGGCCACGCCGATCGACATCGAGCGCAGCGCCCACAGACGGGCCGCGAGCTCGCCGATCGCGGTGCACGCGCGATCGCCGGCGGCGTCGTCGGGTGCCCGGCGAACCATCTCCTTCATCAGCGGCATCGTGCTGAGGAACCGCTCCGGGCCGCTGCGCTCGAACGCGAGATCGCCGGTGATCACCGACCATCCCTCGCCGACCTCGCCCAGCACGCCGTCGTCGGGCACGAAGGCGTCGTCGAGCACGACCTCGTTGAAGTGGTGCTCCCCGGTCAGCAGCAGGATCGGGCGGATCGTGACGCCGTCGGCCGGCAGCGGCAGGATCATCATCGACAGGCCGCGGTGGCGATCTTCGTCCCGGGGCGACGTCCGGCACAGCACGACGAGGTGATCGGCGAGATGGGCCTGGCTGGTCCAGACCTTGGTCCCGGAGATCCGCCAGCCGCCGTCGACACGCCGCGCGCGCGTGCGCACTGCCGAGAGGTCGGAACCGACGTCCGGCTCGCTGTAGCACGCCCCGAAGAAGCACTCGCCGCGCGCGATCGCGGGAACGATCCGGGCCTTCATCGCCTCGTGCCCATGGCGCAGGATGCTCGGGCCGATCTGGCGCTCGGCCACCCAGTGGCCCGCGACCGGCGCACCGGCCGCCAGCAGCTCCTCCACCACCACGAAACGCTCGCGCTGCGGTCGTTCGTGCCCGCCGTAACGCTTCGGCCAGGTCATGCCGAGCCAGCCGCGCTCGCCGAGCTTGCGGCTGAAGCCGCGGTCCGCGCCGCGCAGCCAGCTGTCGCACTGGGGCTCGAAGCCCCCGCGCGCGACCTCGTCGTCCAGGAATCGGCGCACACGCTCGCGCAGGGCCAGGCACTCGCCGTCGAGCGCGATCGGAACCAGCTCGGCCAGTTTGCGCGACACGTCAGTCTGCGCCGTGCGGCGGCGTGCCGACGCCGGCCTCGGGCTTCGCGGCCTCGAGCTTCGCGGCCTCGGGCTCGGCGGCCTCGTGACTCGCGGGCCCCGCGACGCCGCCCGCGCGCCCCGGCTTCGACGGCAGCCTCGGCGCGGGTCGCCGTCCGTCGAGCAGGTGCAGGATGCCGAGCACCGGATGGCGCCTGAGCATCCGCGGGCCGGCCCAGCGCATGATCACGCGCATCCGCTCGCGCTCCGCGTCGCGGTAGCAGTGAACGACGCAGTTCGCGCACGTGGGCTTGGCATCGCCGAACAGGCAGCGATCCAGGCGGCGCTGCGCATAGTCCATCAGGGCCGCGCACTCGCCGCACGGGACCGGGTCGCCCCCGTGGTGGTGCCGGCAATACATGTGCACCATCGTCGCGACGGTCTTCCACTCGCGTGCGCGCCGCACCGTGCTCTTGTCGGTGCGGAATTCGACGATCCTGGTCGGCATGGCGGCGGGCGCGGTCGGGTATTGCTGCTCGTGAGGCCTCTTAGCGAACGGGAATGGTACGTGCTTCAGCGTGCCGTCGGCGCGGCCCCGAACATCTGGACGAGCACCTCCGGCGGCTGGTGCCCCCAGTCGCTGATGCGGTCGTACTCGCGCACGTCGTTCCAGTCGTCGCCCACCACCCGGCCGCACGCGCCGATCTCGACCCGCCAGCCGCCGGGGCTCACGCTGTAGAAGCTCACCATCTGGTCGTTGGCGTGCTGCCCGATCGTGTTGGCCAGCGGCGTGCCGGTGCGCAGCGCCCGCTCGAACGCCGCGCCCACGTCGGGCACGCTCGGGACCTCGAAATTGATGTGGTGCAGGCGCTGCGCCCCCGGAGGCATCGGCACGCACGCGATCGCCAGCGAGTGGTGGCGCGGGTTGCAGTGGAAGAACGACACGTTCAGCTCGATCTCGCCCATCGGCATGCGCAGCCAGTCGGACAGCGTGAGCCCGAGCCCGTCGATCGCGAAGCGCCGCGCCGCTTCGTAGTCGGCGGCGTTGCCGACCGCGAAGACGCCGTGGCCGAAGCCCTGCGCGCCGGTCACGAATCCCCGGGGCATCAGCGCGCTCGCGAACGGCATCGGCGCGTCGGCCAGCCCGGCGACGACCTCGACGTCGACGCCCCAGGGCGCCTGGACGCTGGCGAGGCGGCGCACCCGGCGCGCCGACGTCAGGTCCGCGCCGCCTTCGCGGATCGGGCAGCCGTGCCGGCGCAGACGCTCGAGCAGCGCGTCGAAGCGCGCGTCGTCGGGCACTTCGAAGCCCATGCACACGGCGTCGTCCGACGCGCCTTGCCGCACGAACAGGCGCTGCGCCTTGCCATCGACGCGCCAGGTGTCGACGCCCTCACCCGCCGGCTCGCCGGGCATCAGGCCGACGACGTCGGCGAGGTATCGGCGCAGCGCCGTGGGATCCTTCGACTGCAAGCCGACGTACGCGGCCTCGAGTTCGGCTTTCAACGCAGGTACTCCTGATTCTAGGAACGCATGAATTCCGCGTGCGGCACGCCGGCATCGTACAGCGCGCGCCGCAGTGATTCGTCCTGCGTGGCCAGTGCAAGGCGGCGGCGGCGCGCGAGTTCCAGGTACGCGGCGTCGTAGGCACTCAGGCCATGGCGCGCCGCGAGAGCATCCAGTTCGGCCATGGGCACGAATTCGCGGTCGACGTGCAGACGCAAGGCGCTCGCCGCAGCCACCAGTTCGGTTCGTTGAGTGGCGTTGATCCGGTGGCGGCGCTGCGCCTTCAGCAGCAGATTGCACATCTCCAGGGTCCAGAGGGCGGGCACCCAGACGTCGGTCTGTGCGGTGGCCTGGAGCGCCGCCTCGGTGTAGGCCGTGGCTTCGTCCGGGAGGAACCAGGCGGCACTCACCGACGCATCGACGACCAACCCACTCACCGGCGACCCGCGGCGATCAGGTCACGAGACTTCAACCCGCGCAGGCTCACCCCCTGCCGCGCGGCGCGCAATCGGGCGATGGCCTCTTCGGCCGGCCTCGCCGCGTCGACGCCCGGCGGCAATCCGAGTTGAGCCACGACCTTGCCGCGACGAGTGATGACGAAGACCTCGCCGGCCTGCACACGCTCGATCAGTTCCGACAGGCGGTTCTTGGCTTCGAAAAGCGCGATTTCGGTCATGACTCCGCGGCCTCCGCCCGGGGACGAGAAGGGTTGATCGTCCGGCCGGAAAATATAGCTAGATAGCTCGATCAATTCAAGTCGATCAGTCCGCCGACATCGTCACCTTGCCCGGCTGGCGCTTCGCGATCGTCCACTTCGGCAGCGCCGCGCTGCGGTGGACGCTGTGCGCGAACTTTCCGTCGGGCATTCCCCGGACCACGCGCAGCCAGTCTTGGTTCGATGCGAAGCCGCCGGCTCCGAGCACGAGCATGCTCGCGCAGGCCTCGCGCGTCAGCGCCGAACCCCCATTCCCTGCATGAACCGCTCCCGGATCCGCACCGGGTCGCGATCGGTCACGCCCGCGGGCGGCTCGTCGTCGATGCGCACGCCGAGCAGCCACGGGCCGTCTTCGTTCAGCGCGCGATCCACCCAGGCTTCGAAGTGGGCCTCGTCGCGCGCCCACGCGGCGTTCGCGATGCCGGCGCCGGCGGCGATCGCGACGAGGTCGGTGCGATGGCCGGTGTGGGTCTTCTGCCCGCCGGTGATCTGGTAGGTGCCGTTGTCGAGCAGCACGATCGCCAGGTTCGCCGGCGCCACTGTCGCGATCGTGCCCAGCGACCCCAGGTGCATCAGGATGGAGCCGTCGCCTTCGAGACAGAACACGCGCCGATGCGGCTGTGCGAGCGCGACGCCCAGCGCGATCGACGGGGCGAGCCCCATGCTCCCGAGCATGTAGAAGTTCTGCGGCCGCTGCCCGCTCGCCCAGAGGTCGAAGTTGGCGTTGCCGATGCCGCCGATCACCGCCTCTTCGTTCTTCAGGCGCGCGACGAGCCGGCGCGTCAGGTCGATGCGGCTCATCACCTTGGCCGCGTCGCGGCCCACGGGCGTTGCAGGAGTCGTGGACATGGCGGCGCTCACAGGTTGGCGGGGTTCTTGGTGAGGAGCGGCGACAGGATCAGCGCGACCGGCGCCTGCGTCGCGCACGCCTGCTGGATCGCCTGCTCGACGATGAAGCCGGTCTCGTCGAGCCGGGTGATCACGTGGTGATCGATGCCCAGCGACTCGAGAACGGGGCGCATCGTGCGGCACACGATCGCCTGGCCGAGCTGGTGGTCGCCGAGCGCGCCGCGCTCCGAGATCATCATCAGCGCCGGGATCTGGCACGCGACGACCAGCGATGCGAGCACGTTGGCCAGCGTCGCGAAGCCGCTGGTCTGCATCAGCAGGAGGCTGCGCTTGCCGCCCATCCAGGCGCCGGTGGCGATGCCCAGGCCCTCCTCCTCGCGCGCGAGCTGGAACGCAGTGAAGTACGGGTCGGCGTGGATCCGCGCGATGAGCGGCGCGAGCACCTTGTCGGGGACGTAGGTCACGATCTCGACCTTGTTCGCCTTCAAGGTGTCGACGACGACGTCGACCCATCGGTCGCCGATGCGGGCTCCGGATTCCATGGCAGTCCTCTTCGCTTGAATCGTGCGGGAGTCGATCGTCAGAGCTTGATCGAGAACGGGTCCCGGGCCTGGTCCGAGAAGTCGATCATCACGTTGCGGGTGGTCGTGAACTCGTCGAGCGCGACCTCGCCGCGCTCGCGCCCGAAGCCGCTGTCCTTCATGCCGCCGAACGGCGCCTGCACCGCGACCGCGCGGTAGGTGTTGACCCAGACGGTCCCGGACTGGATCGACTGCGCGACGCGCAGCGCGCGCGAGACGTTCGTGGTCCACACGCCCGACGCGAGCCCGTAGCGCGTGTCGTTGGCGATCGCGATCGCCTCCTCCTCGGTGTCGAAGGCGATGATCGACAGCACCGGGCCGAACACCTCTTCCTGCGCGATCGACATGCCGTTGCTGACGCCGGTGAAGATCGTCGGCTCGATGAAGAAGCCCTTGCCCAGGCCCGGGCCCGAGGCGGGCTTGCCGCCGGTGGCGAGCGTCGCGCCCTCCTTCACCGCGTTGCCGATGGACGCGAGAATGCGGTTGAACTGCGGCTCGTTGGCGGCGGTCCCCATCTCGGTGGCCGGGTCGAGCGGATCGCCCATGCGGATCGCGCGCGCGCGCGCGACGAGCGCCTGCGTGACCTGCTCGCACACCTCGCGCTGCACCAGCAGACGCGAGCCCGCGATGCAGGTCTGGCCGGTGGCACCGAAGATGCCCGCGAGCGCACCCACTACCGCCTTGTCGAGGTCGGCGTCGGCGAAGATGATGTTGGGCGACTTGCCGCCCAGTTCGAGCGTCACCGGCACGAGCAGGCGCCCCGCGGCGGCGGCGATCTCGCGCCCGACGCCGGGGCTGCCGGTGAAGCTCACGCGGTCCACGCGCCCGCCGGCGAGGAGCGCGCGCCCGACCCTCGCGTCGCCGGTGACGACGTTGACGACGCCGGGCGGGAACCCGGCCTCGTGCACGAGCTTCGCGAACTCCAGCGTGGTGCCGGACGCGTGCTCCGAGGGCTTGACCACGACGCAGTTGCCCGCGGCGAGCGCGGGGCCGAGCTTGTTGGCGAGCAGCCCCATCGGCGAGTTCCACGCGGTGATCAGCACCGCGACGCCCACGGGGACGCGCTGCGAGATGTCGAAGACCTCGCGCTGGTCGAGCGGGAGGTACCTGCCCCAGAGCTTGTCCGCGTAGCCGGCGTAGAACCGGTACTGGCGCGCGGCAAAGCGCATCTGCCCGCTGGTCTCGCGGATCACCTTGCCGTTGTCGGTACTCTCCAGCGCCGCCATTCGGTCCGCCTGGCCTTCGAGCAGGTCGGCGAGCCGATTGAGCAGGCGCGCGCGCTCCAGGCCCGGGGTGCGGCTCCAGGTCTTGTCGAACGCGGTGCGCGCGGCGCGGATCGCGTCGGCCACCTGGGCGTCGCTCGCCTGCGGAATCGACGCCCAGGCCTCGCGGCTGAACGGGTTCACCGCGGGGAAGCGCTCCTGGCCGGGCTCGCGGCGGAACTGCCCGTCGATGTACAGATCGTATTCGGTGGTCATGTCGGCCTTCGTCGGGGGTCGGATCGTCGGGGACGTGAGCGTCGGCACCGCGCCGCGAGGTTGCCGGCGCCGGGCGGGTGGAGCGGGTCCGGCGGTTGCGACGGCGTGTCGGCAGACGAAACCGGGAAGTCTAGGGCCGAATCGCCGATCGCCGCAAAGCCGGCGGGGGCGATGACGATACGCCCGCGGCCGGTCGGCGCCGCCGGGCAGCGCGTCGCCGCGACCCGCCGCGACGACGGTACGATCTCGCCCGGGACCCCGGCGGCACGGCCGGCCTCGCCGCCGCGGGGCCATCACAGTGGAGATCGCGTGACGAAGATCGTCGAAGTGAACCTGTATCGGGCGGTGTCGCCGCTGTCGGTCCCGATCGCCGACGCCACGCACCGCATTCCGGAGATCGGCTTCCTGATCGCGGAGGTGGCGCTGGCGTGCGGTGTCGTCGGCCAGGGCTACCTGCTGTCGTTCCACTACTCGCCGCGCGCGATCGAGGGGGCGATGCAGGACGCGTGCGCGTTCCTGCTCGATCGCGGCTACCACGCGCACGAGACCGGCCGCTTCCTCGGCGACGTCGCCGGCGAGCACGAGTACTTCGGCGCGAACGGGCTGCAGAAGTGGGCCGCGGCGACGCTGAACGTGGCGATGTGGGACGCGTGGACGAAGCACGTCGGCCAGCCGATCTGGAAGGTGCTCGGCACGACCGCGGCGCGCGTGCCGGTGTACGGCAGCGGCGGGTGGCTTTCGTACTCCGACGACGAGCTGCTCGACGAGGTGCTGCGCTACAAGGCGCGGGGCTTTCGCGCGGTGAAGATCAAGGTGGGGTCGCCGTCGATCGAGCAGGACCTCGCGCGGCTGCGCAAGGTGCGCGAGGCCGTCGGCCCCGGCGTGCGGATCATGATGGACGCGAACCAGGGGATGTCGCTGCCGGACGCGCTGCGGCTGTCGACGACGGCCGCGGAGATCGGCATCCACTGGTTCGAGGAGCCGATCGTCCACGACGACTTCGCCGGCTATCAGCTGCTGCGCCGGAAGACCGGCATCGCGCTCGCGATGGGCGAGCGCGAGTACGACCTGCAGCCGCTGAAGGCGCTCGTCGAGCGCAATGCGATCGACCTCTGGCAGCCGGACCTCATCCGGATCGGCGGCGTCGAGCCGTGGCGCGAGTCGGCGATGTTCGCGCGCGCGCACCGCGTGCCGGTGCTGCCGCACTACTACAAGGACTACGACGTGCCGCTGCTGTGCACGATCCCGGACCCGTACGGCGCGGAGTCGTTCGACTGGATCGACCCGCTCATCGACAACACGATGCGCATCGAGGACGGGTACGCGTATCCGCGCGACGGCGCGGGTTGGGGGTTCAGCTTCCTTCCGGACGGGCTGACGCGGCTCGGGTCGTTCACCGTGCGCGGAAGGTCCTGAACGCCGCGCGGATCGAGCGCGCCCGCGAGCGCCTCGGCGCCGAGACGGACCTGGGTCCCGGGCGACAGGGTGTCGCGGTCGAGGAGGACGATCTTCATGGGCGCGCTCGGTGCGCAACCGGCGGGGTCGAGGCGCTCGGCCTTCAGTCGGCCCCGACCTCGTCGTCGTTCCCCTCGCCCCCAGCGCGCGGCGCCTGCAGGGCGTCCAGGTGGTCGTGCAGGCGCCGCAGCAGGCGCAGCACCTGCCGCACCTCGGCGTCGGACCACGCCGCCGTCCACGCGTGCACGGCGGCGAAGTCGTCGACGTTGCGGGTGCGCCAGAACCGGTAGTGGTGCGGCGTGAGCACCAGGCGCCGCGAGCGCCGGTCGTTCGCGTCGACCTCGATGTCCAGGAACCCCTTGCGCTGCAGCGCCAGCGCGATCTGCTTGACGTTCTGGTGGGTCATTCCCACGCCGGCGGCCACCGCGGTGATCGTCGGCGGCGCGGGCTGCGACTCGATCCACGACAGCAGCACGCCCTGCTGGGTGGTCACGCCGCTGGGCGCCAGCGCGCGGTCGAGCAGCCCGCGCAGGCGGGTGCCGCCCATCATCAGCATCCGGAAGGCGCGGACGCGATCGGCCGCCGCACGCTCGACCTCGTCGAGCGACAGGTTCAGCCATTGCTTGCCGGCGGACATATCCAATATATTACCTTTTTCGCCGCCGTGCGAGGTTCTCCCCATGATCGCCCTGCTGCCGAACACCGGGTTCCTGTCCGAGACCTCGCGCATGCTGCACATCGCGCAGGCCCTGCGCGAGCGCGGCGAGGACGTCTGCGTGGCCACGCACGGCGGCCCTTACGCGCGCGTGCTGTCGGACGCCGGCGAGCCTTTCACGCTGCTCGAGCCCCGCTTCGACGACGCGCGCAGCGCGGCGTACGTGCGCGACCTGGTGCAGATCGGCCGTCCGGGCGTACGCATGCAGCCGCCCGACGAGGTGCGGCGAAGCGTCGCGGCCGAGGCGCAGTACCTGCGCGCGGCCGGCGCGCGAGCCGTCGTCACGGGCTTCACGCTGACGGCGTACCTGTCGTCGCGCGTGGCCGGGATTCCGCTCGTCGCGTCGCACGGAGGCTCGTTCGTACCGCCGGTGTTCGAGCGCGGCCTGATGCCGACCCCGACGACGATGCCGATTCCCGGCACGCATTGGCTGCCCGCCTGGGTGAAGCGGCGCTTCGCGAACGCCAGCGCGACCCGCCTGACCGACCCGACGCGCTTCCTCAACGACGTCGCCGCCGAGCTGGGCGTCGAGCCGGTGCCCACGCTCGCCGCGCTCATGCTGGGCGACCTGACGCTGGTCACCGAGACCGCCGAGGTGCTGGGGATTCCGCCCGCCGAGCTGGCGGCCTGGCGGCCGCGCCGGCCGCGGGCGTACCGCGCCGGCACGCGCCTGGTGGCCACCGGGCCGCTGTACGCGCGGCTGGACCTGCCGATCCCCGAGGCGGTCGAGCGCTTCCTGGACCGCTCCGAGCCGACGGCACTGGTCGTGCTGTCGTCGGTCACGCCCGAGCTGCTGCGCCGCGCGGTTCGACGGGTGCGTGCCGCCGGCCCGCGCGTGATCGTGGGCGCGACGATCCACGACTACGGCCCGAACGACGACCCCGGCGTGGTCGTCGCCGGCCTGCTGCCCAACCATCGTGTGATGCCGCGCGTCGACGTGGCGGTGACGATGGGCGGCCAGGGCACGGTTCAGACCGCGATGGCCTGCGGCACGCCGCTCGTGGGCATCCCGCTGCACCTGGAGCAGGAGCTCAACGTCGGGCAGGCCGCCCGTCGCGGCGCGGGCGTGGCGATTTCGCCGCGCCACGTGAACACGGCGCACCTCACGCAGGCGGTGCGCGAGGTCCTCGCGGATCCGCGCTTCGCCGAGGGCGCCTCGAAGGTGCGCGACGAGTACGCGCGCGTGGACGGCGCCGCGAACGCGGCGAGCGCCATCCTCGACTGGCTGGACGGGCGCGCCGCGCCCGCGTCGCCCGTCACGCAGGGCGCGGTGCCGGGCCGCTGATGCGCGCTGACGCGCGCTCGCCCTTCAGCGCCCGCAGCAGCAGCTGCAGCGGGTGCGGCAGTTCCACACCGTCGATCAGCCCGGCCTGGCACCGGCACGAATAGCCGGTGGCCGCGACCTTGCCCGCCATGGCCGGCTGCGCGAGGATCCGGCCCCAGCTCAGGCCGTAGATCCGCTCGGAAGCCGGACGATGGGCCCGCTGGTGGCCGTACAGCCCCGCCATTCCGCAGCACCCGCTCGGGACGACCTTCAGCTCGACGCCCAGGTGCCGCGCGACCCGGACCCAGTCGGCGGTCGCGGCCGGAGCGTTCGTGCGCTCGGTGCAGTGCGCGAGCAGCGACCAGGCGACGGCGTCGGCGGGCTCGCGCCGCGGGATGCGGTCCAGCTGCGCGGCGAGCCACTCCTGGGGTAGCGCCACGCGCGGGACCGCTCCCGGCCCCAGCGCCTCGACGTACTCGGATCGATACGTCAGCGTCATCGCGGGCTCGAGCCCGACCAGGGGCACGCCGGTGTCGGCGAGCGCCTTCAACGACGCCGCGTTGCGCCTGGCCGCGCGTTCGAACCTCCCCAGCATCCCGAGGATGTGCACCGGTTTGCCGTTGGGCAGGAACGGCGCGAGCCACACCGTGAAGCCCAGCTCCCGGAACAGCTCCAGCGCGTCGAGCACGAGTGCCGCGTCGTAGTGCGTCGTGAACGCATCCTGCACCAGCACGACGCTCGCCTGCCGCTGCGACGGCGACAGCGCGCTCAATGCCGAAGGGGTGGCCGGCGCGACGCCTCGCCGCGAGAGCTCGTCGCGAAGGTTCACGGTGTCGAGCCGTGGCAGCGACACGAAGCCGAGCGCCCGCGCGACGCCCCGGCCCGGGCCCCCGTGCATCAGCGCGTTCGCGAGCGACGGCGCGCGCGCGATCCACGGCAGCGCCCGCTCGAGCCTCGCCACGAAGAAGTCCCGCGCGGGGCGCAGGTAGCGGCCGTGGTACGCGTCGAGGAATCGCGCCCTGAACGCCGGCACGTCGACCTTGATCGGGCACTGCCCGACGCACGACTTGCACGCGAGGCAGCCGTCCATCGCCGCCTTCACTTCGGCGGAGAAGTCGGGCTCGCCGCGCGCGAGCCGCCAGCTGTTGAGCGCGCGCGACGGCAGGTCGCGCCAGCGCGGCGCGGGCGAACCGGCGGGATCGACGCGCTCCTTCGCGAGCAGGCGAAGCCACTCGCGCATCAGCGACGCGCGCCCCTTGGGCGAGTGACGGCGATCGCGCGTCGCCTTCCACGACGGGCACATCACGTCGTCCGGGTCGTAGTTGAAGCAGGCCGCGTTGCCGTTGCAGTGAAGGGAATCGTCGTTGGCGCGCCGCACCGCGACCGGGATCTGGCGGTCGAAGCTGCCGCGGGTGGGCACCTCGTCCAGGCGCGCGAGCGCGTGGCCGGGGGGCGCCGCGATCTTTCCCGGATTGAGCTGATTGTGCGGATCGAACGCCGCCTTGATCTCCTGCATCCGCGGATACAGCGGGCCGAAGAACTCCGGCACGTACTCGGACCGGAAGCCCTTGCCGTGTTCACCCCACAGCACGCCCTTGTACTTGCGCGTGAGTTCGAACACCTCGTCGGTGATCTCGCGCACCATCGCTTCCTGCGCCGGATCCTTCATGTCGAGCGCCGGGCGCACGTGCAGGCAGCCGGCGTCCACGTGGCCGAACATGCCGTAGACCAGGCCGCGGCGATCCAGCGCCGCGCGAAACTCGCGGATGAACGGCGCGAGGTTCTCCGGCGGGACGACGGTGTCTTCCACGAACGGCATCGGCCGGCGGTCGCCCTTCATGTTGCCGAGCAGGCCGACGGACTTCTTGCGCATCGACCAGATCGCGGTCGCGGCCTCGTGCCCGTGCGCGACCGTGTAGCCGCGCCGCCCGGCGCCGCCCGCGGCGAGCGCGGCCTGCACCCGTGCGAGCTGCGCGTGCAGGTCCGCCTCGACGTCGGCGACGAACTCGACGATGTTCACGCCCTGCGCCGGGCCTTCGGGGTCGTCGGGGAACCACTCCCGGACCTTCAGCCACACGAGGTCCTGGCGCGCCAGCTCGAGCACGGTGGCGTCGATCGTCTCGCTGGACGCCGCCTGCAGCCGCATCAGCGTGCCCGCGTCGCGCAGCGCGGCGTCGAAGCTCTCGTAGCGGATGCTGATCAGCGCGGTGAACTTCGGCACCGGCGTGAGCCTGAGCTTCGCCTCGGTCACGAGCGCGAGCGTGCCCTCCGCGCCGCAGATCACGGCGCTGAGGTCGAAGCGGCCCGCGCAGTCGCACAGGTGGACGAGGTCGTACCCCGTCACGCAGCGGTTCAGCTTCGGGAAGCGCTCCGCGATCAGCTCGGCGTCGTCGCGGCGGATGCGGTCGAGCACCCGCAGCACGTGGCCGACGCGATCGCTTCGGCCCTTGGCGGCCTCGAGCTCCTCCGGGGTCAGCGGACGCGAGTGCCAGTCGGTGCCGTCCAGCAGCACCGCGCGCAGCTCCACGACGTGGTCGCGCGTCTTGCCGTACAGCACCGAGCCCTGCCCCGATGCGTCGGTCGCGATCATCCCGCCGATGGTCGCGCGATTCGACGTCGACAGCTCGGGCGCGAAGAACAGGCGGTGCTTCGCGATCGCGGCGTTGAGCTGGTCCTTGACCACGCCCGCCTGCACGCGGGCCCAGCCCTCTTCGACGTTGACCTCGAGGATCGCGTTCATGTGCCGGGAGAAGTCCACCGACACCGACTCGGTGAGCGACTGGCCGTTGGTGCCGGTGCCGCCGCCGCGCGGGGCGAGCTTCAGCGCCCGGAAGCGCGGCTCGCCGGCGAGCTTCGCGATGCGCACGACGTCGACGTCGTGACGCGGGAACAGGACGGCCTGCGGCGCGACCTGGTAGATCGAGTTGTCGGTGGCGAAGACCGTGCGCTCGCCGTGCGAGTGCGCGACGTCGCCCTCGAAGCCGCGCACGCGCAGCTCGGCGACGTACTCCATCGCGAGGGACGCCGGGCGGTCGTCGATGCGAAGGGCCGGAATCACGATCGCAGCCCCTGCGCCTTTGCGGCGCCGAACTCTCCGCGCTGGCGCTTGAATCGATGCGCGGCGACGCGAAGGTGCATCTGCATGATCTGCCTCGCGAGCTCGGCGTCGCCGGCGCGAATCGCCGCGGCGAGATCCCGGTGATGGTGAAGGCTCTGCAGCTTGTCCTGCGGCGTGCTGATGAAGTGCGAGCGCAGCACGATCGGCATGTCGATCAGCGCGGTCAGGATCGAGCGCAGGCGCGGCGAGCCGCTGGCGTCGAGAACGGCGCGGTGGAAGCTGGCGTTGATCTCCTGGAGCCTTTCGGCCAGCCCGCCCGCGCCGCTTCGGATCGCCCGCTCCATCTGGTCGTTCAATGCGTCCAGGCGGTCGGCCAGGACGGCGCCCCCGCGCCGGGCCGCGAGCTCGGCCGCGCGCGACTCGAGCAGGCCGCGCAGCTCGTACGTCTCCTCGATGTCGAGGTCGGTCCATTCGGCCACCCGCACCCCGCGGTTCGGGTCGGCCGTGGCGAGCCCGTCGTCCACGAGCCGCTTGAGCGCGGCGCGCACGGGCGTGCGGCTGATCCCGAGCTCGCGGGCGATGGGCTCCTCCTTCAGCTGCGCACCGGGCGAATACGCGCCCGCGACGACACGCTGCTTGAGGATCTCATAGGCATTCTCAGCGGCAACAGCCATACGATTGTCGGAACTTTGTATTAAGCGGACCAGAACATCTCGGAATAATCAATCACACGACACGGCATCACCCTCATTCCCGTGACTTGTTTGTATTTTTATTGTACATTCCCGCAACCCATCCCACCTCGACGCCCGAACCCGCGCAGTGGCCGAATTCACGCCCCCCGAACGAACGCGCCGTGCCGGAGCACCCGCCGCGCGGCCGGCCGAAGACCTCGCCGCCGCGCGCCGCGAGCCCGCGCCGAGCCGCCCCCGCATCGGCCCCGGCCTGGAGCCGCGGTGATGGGCGCGACCTGGCGAGTGGTCCGCACGGACCTCTGGATCGACGCCGCGTTCGACGAGCGCCTGGCGCGCGATCCCGACATCGTCGTCGACGTCTTCCGGGTCGACGGCGCGCCCGACGACGCCTGGCGCGCGCTGTCGCAGGCACACGTCTACCACATCTCCGCGGCCAAGGACGAACTGCCGCAGGCGTGGTTCGCGCGCGAGGATCTGCTGGCACGCTGCCCGCGCCTGCTGTGCGTGTCCTCGAGCGGCGCCGGATACGACACGGTCGACGTCGCCGCCTGCACCCGCGCCGGCGTCCTGGTCGTGAACCAGGCCGGCGGCAATGCGGCGTCGGTCGCCGAGCACACGCTGGGGCTGATGCTGGGCGTGTCGCGCCGCATGGCGGAAGGCGATCGCCGGCTTCGCCGCGAACACGGGGATGCGCGCGAAGACGTGATGGGCCGCGAACTGCGCGGCAAGACCGTCGGGCTGGTCGGCATCGGCCACATCGGCACGCGCGTCGCGGCGCTCGCCCGCGCGTTCGGCATGGAGGTGATCGCGACCGACCCCCTCCTGTCCCCCGCGGAGATCGTGCGACGCGGCGCCGCGCCCGTGCACCTCGACACCGTGCTCGAGAGCGCCGACTTCGTGTCGCTGCACTGCCCGCGCGACGCGAGCACCCTGAGGCTGATGAACGCCGGCACGTTCGCCCGCATGAAGCGGGGGGCGATCTTCATCACGACCGCGCGCGGCGGCATCCACGACGAAGCCGCCCTCGCAGACGCCTTGCGCAGCGGCCACCTCGCGGGCGCGGGAATCGACGTCTGGGACCGGGAGCCCCCGCCGCCGGACCATCCGCTGCTCGCGCTCGACAACGTCTTCGCCACGTACCACGTGGCGGGCGTGACGCACGAAGCCCGCCGCAACGTGGCGTCGATCAGCGCCGGGCAGATCGCCGGACTGCTCTCGGGCGAGCGCCCGCCCCGTCTCGTCAATCCGGACGTGTGGCCCGCCTACGAGGCGCGCCGCGCGCGCATCCCCGGCTGAGCAGCGGCCGCCCCGCCCCTCTTTCCAGTTTCGTCTACACGCTTCTTCGAGGAGACCCTCGCGATGTCACGCCTGCCCACCTTGCTGCGCAATCTCGCCTGCGCCGCCGCGCTGTGCACCTCGGCGATCGGCCCCGGCACTGCTCACGCCGCCTTCCCCGAGCAGCCGATCAGGCTGATCGTCGCCTACGCGGCCGGCGGCGGAACCGACATCGTCGCGCGCCTGCTGGCCCAGTACGTCCAGAAGCAACTGGGGAGCAAGGCGTCGATCGTCGTGCTCAACCGCCCGGGCGCCGGCGGCGCGATCGGATTCACCGAGCTGCGCACGGCTGCGCCCGACGGCTACACGATCGGCTTCATCAACACGCCGAACGTGCTCAGCATCCCGATCGAGCGCAAGTCGAACTTCCACTGGCAGGACTTCGACCTGCTGGGCAACATCGTGGACGACCCGGGCAATTTCTCCGTGCACGCCGACACGCCGATCAGGAGCCTCGCCGAGCTCGTCGCGTACGCGAAGGCCAATCCCGGCAAGGTCACCTACGGGACCACCGGCATCGGATCGGACGATCACCTCGCAGCGATGGCGTTCGAGCGCGCCACCGGCATCCAGATGACGCACGTGCCGTTCAAGGGGGCGGCCGAGGTGCACAACGCGATCGCCGGCAAGCAGATCCTGATGGCCGCGATCAACATCGGCGAGGCGATGCAGTACCAGAAGGGCGGCACGCCGCTGCGTCACCTCGGCACCATGAGCGAGAAGCGCACCGCGCTCGCGCCTCACGTGCCGACCTTCAAGGAACAGGGCTTCAACGTCATCATGGCGTCGTTGCGCGGCGTGGCCGCGCCGAAGAACCTGCCGCCCGCGGTGCGCGAGCAACTCGCGAACGCCGTGCAGAAGGCGGTGTCGGACCCGGAGTTCCAGGCGAAGGCCGCCGGCTACTTCGCACCGCTGCGGTTCCTCGCGCCGGCCGCGTACGCCGACGAACTCAGGCAGGACGAAGCCGAGCTCAGGCAGCTGTGGCAGGCGGCGCCCTGGACGGACAAATAGCCCTCCCGGAGCGGAGGTCCGCCCGAAGACTCGCGCGGCCGCAGACCCGCGCGCACGTGGCGAGCGCACGCGGCGAGCGCACGCGGCGAGCGCACGTGGCGAGCGCACGTGGCGAGCGCGCCGGCGGCCGCCGCTCGTCGAAATCGCTCGCCGATCATCGCGGCACGCCGCTCGTGCGCACGATCGCGTCCTCGCGGCGCCGCACCCGAGGCTGCAGGCGCGTGCCCAGGCCCGCGCCGACCGGCGCCGACACCAGGCCGCCCGCGACCACCGGCAGGTCGGTCACCAGTTCCCGGTACCAGGTGCTCAGCGTCGCGCGCACGACCTCCTGGAAGATCGCGGTGGGCGCGTGCAGTGCCAGGTGCAGCCCTGCCATCAGCGTGACCGGGCCCGTGCAGTCGTGCGGCGCCAGGGGCCGGTTGTAGGCTTCGGCGAGCGCCGCGATCTTGCGCCCCTCGGTGAGGCCTCCGCACCACGCGAGGTCGAGCATCACGACGTCGAGCGCGTCTGCGGCGAGCAGGTCGCGAAAGACGACGACTCCCGCCAGCGTCTCGCTGCCGCAGATCGGCGTGCGCGTCTGCCGGCGCAGGTCCGCCAGCGAGCGCGCGTCGTCCATCTTGCCGATCGGGTCCTCGGCCCAGAACACGCCGACGTCCTCGAGCGCGCGGCAGATGCGCGCGGCGGCGTGGTTGCCCCACAGGCTGTGGAGCTCGCACATGACCTCGATCCGGTCGCCGACGGCGTGGCGGATCCTGCGAAAGGGCTCGAGCCCGGCCTTCAGGTCGGCCAGCGAGATCGCGTGGCCGCCGCCGGCCGCGGCGAAGTCGTCGAACGGCCAGATCTTCATCGCCGCGTAGCCCTCGGACACCAGGCTCTCGGCCAGCGCGCCCGCGTCGCGCATGAACGCGATCTGGTCGTCGTAGGGGCCCGCGCCGGCCTCCTGCCCGCCCACGGTGCGGCGGCCGCCGCCCGAGTTGTACGCGTATCCGGCGCAGGTGTTGTAGGCCCGCACGCGATCGCGCACGGCGCCGCCCAGCGCCTCGTACACCGGAATGCCGTGCCGCTGTCCGGCGAGATCCCAGAGCGCGATGTCCACGGCGCTGGCGGCCCGGACTTCCGCGCTGCTGCCGTGGAAGCCCACGTAGGGCGTCAGCAGGTGGCGCGAGACGGCCTCGATCTGGCGGGCGTCGCGCCCGACGAGCCACGGCGCCACGGCCTCGTGGATCACCGCCTCGACGGCCTGCGCGCCGCGGAAGGACTCGCCCAGGCCGGTCAGGCCGTCGTCGGTCTCCACCTCGACCCAGACGAGATTGGGCCGTTCGGCGATGCGGATCGTGCGCAGGGCGGTGACTGTGGGCATTCGGATCGCTCGCTGGCGAATACGGTGGAGTGCGGCGGTGCGACGAGCCTGGATTCTCGGAGCGCGCCGCCGGGTTGTAAACGCGCGGCCGATCAGTGCCGGCCGCCCGCCGCGCCGGAGGGCTTCTCGTGCGCCGGTCGGCGCATCCGGCGGCGCGCGCAGTCGATGTGACGGCGCACCGCCGACTCGGCGCGCCGGCCGTCGCGCGCCTCGAACGCCTCGACGATCCTGCGGTGCTCGTGCACCGCTTCGTCCGAGCCGATGCGGCCGCTGTCCGGCACGACCGACAGCCTCGCCACCAGCAGGACGAGGCGCAGCTCGCGGTACGCCGCCGACACCACGGGGTTCGCCGCGCTGTCGACGATCGCCTGGTGGAACGCCTGCTCGTGCTCGAAGTAGGCACGGTACTGGCGATAGCCGACGCCCCTGGCCCGCATCGCGGCCATCGCGTCGGTGGCCTTCCTCATCGCGGCCAGCGCGCCGGCATCCCCCTTCGGGGCGCCGACGCGCGCCGCGTGCGATTCGAGCGCCTCCCGGTAACCCAGCAGGTGCCCCATCTGCGCGTCGTCGGGCACCGGCGCCACCGAGAAGCCGCTGTTGGCCTCGAAGACCACGAGCCCTTCGGCCCCGAGTCGCACCAGCGCCTCGCGCAGCGGCGAGCTGCTGATCCCGCACTCGCGCGACAGCGCGTCCACGTTCAGCCGCGCCCCCGGGTGCAGGCGGCGATCGAGGATCTGGCGCCTGATCTCGTCGTAGGCCTGCTCGGACAGCGACGTCTTGACCAGTCGCAGCCCGGGTCGCGTGTTCGTCGCCATGCCGCATCGCGGGGTCGGAGGGGAACCGGGATTGTCGCACGGCGCGGGCGCCGGCTCCACGGTCGGAGCATCGCCGATCCTCGATCGTGCACGATCGATTGACCTGCGTGCGCGCGCAGGGCGACAATTCCCGCGCCCGCCCGACCGCCGCCGACGCCCCCATGGACCCGATCCGAACCGCCGAAGTCGCCCTCTACCAGGTGCCCCTCGCAAAGGCGGTCAGCGACGCCAAGGTGCTGACGGGCCGCCAGAAGGCGCTCTCGCACGTCGACATGCTCACCGCGACGATCGAGACCGTGAACGGCGCACGCGGCTTCGGCTTCAGCTACTCGCTGCGCGCGGGCGGCGCCGCGCTCCTCGCCCACGCGAAGGACCTCGCGGGCGAACTCGTCGGCGAAGACCCGCGCGACATCGGCCGCCTGTGGGAGAAGCTCGCGTGGCTCGGCGCGTCGGTGTCGCGCACCGGCGTCAGCGTGCAGAGCATCGCCGCGTTCGACGTCGCGCTCTGGGACCTCAAGGCCCGGTCGGCCGGCGCCCCGATCGGCAAGCTCCTGGGCGCGTACCGCGACAGCGTGCCCTGCTACAACACGTCGGGCGGCTACCTGTCGGCATCCACCGCGGAAGTGCTGGCCAACGTCGACGCGTCGCTCGCACGCGGGCTCGGCGGCATCAAGCTGAAGGTCGGCCAGCCCGAGCTGAAGAAGGACCTCGAGCGTGTGGCCGCGGTGCGCGAGCACGTCGGCGACGACGTCCCCGTCATGGTCGACGCCAACCAGCAGTGGGACTTCACGACCGCGCTGCGCGCGGGCCGGGTGCTCGACCGGTTCGGCCTGGTGTGGCTGGAGGAACCGCTCGGCGCGTACGACTACGCCGGCCACGCACAGCTGAAGGAAAGGCTCGACACCCCGATCGCCACCGGTGAGATGCTCAGCAGCGTGGCCGAGTGCGGAGAGCTGATCCGGCACGGCTCGGCCACGTTCCTGCAGCCCGACGCGCCTCGCGTGGGCGGCATCACGCCGTTCCTGAAGATCATGAACCAGGCGGACCTCGCCCGGCTCAAGCTCGCGCCGCACTTCGTGATGGAACTGCACGTCCATCTCGCGTGCGCGTATCCGCACGAAGCGTGGGTCGAGCACATCGAGTGGCTCGAGCCGGCGTTCAACGAGCGCGTTCGCATCGAGCACGGACGCATGCTGCTGCCCGACCGGCCCGGGCTGGGGTTCACGCTGTCGGACGAGGCCGCCCGGTGGCGGGTCGACCGCTGACGCCGGCGAGGCCGCGAGGCGTCACTGCGCCCGCACGGCCTGCGCCGTGGCGCCGATCAGGGCCGCGCCAGCCGCCACACGTTGTTGAAGCCGTCGCCGGTGCGGTCCCCGGCCTTCTGGTCCTTCGCCCAGTAGTACAGCGGCTTGCCCTTGTAGGCCCACTGCCGGCCGCCGTCGTCGCGCGTGACGATGGACCAGTCGCCGCTCGCGGTCGCGCCGGCCCCGGCCATCAGCGGCGGCCAGTTCGTGGCGCAGGGCCCGTTGCACACGCTCTTGCCCCCGCCCGCGGGGTCGCGGTCGAAGGAATAGAGCGACATTCCGCCCGAGCCGACCAGCGCACCGCCGACGGACTGCGCAGGCGAGCCGCCCATGCTCGCGCAGCCACCCGCCAGCAGCGCGGCAGCGAGGAAAATCAGAGAACCGATCCGGTGCATCACGACGCGTCTCCTTGATGAGCGTTGGTGTCGGTGAACACGCGAGCGGTACGCTTTATTCCCGCCGAGTCCGCGGTGCCCGTGAATTTCCTGGAACCGCTTCGACATGCCCGCACGAAAAGCGAAGGAGATGCTTCGGATGAGCGCAGCGAAGTCGTTGTTCCGCACGCCGGCGATCCTCTCCACCGCGATCGCGCTCGCCCTGGCGCCCGCGGGAACCTGCGCGCAGGCCCCTCACACGCGCCACCACTCGTTCGCGGGCGCGCAGCAGTGGTCCGCGCACTTCGACGACCCGAAGCGCGACGCGTGGCAGAAGCCCCACGAGGTCCTGACGGCGCTCGCGCCCCGGCCCGATGCACGCGTGGCGGACATCGGCTCGGGAACCGGTTACTTCGCGGTGCGCCTGGCGCACCACGTGCCGCGCGGGCGCGTGTACGGCGTCGATCTCGAGCCCGACATGGTGAAGCACCTCGGCGAGCGCGCGAAGCAGGCGGGGCTGACGAACGTGACGCCGATCCTCGGCACGCCCGAGAGCCCGAAGCTGCCGGGCAAGGTCGACCTCGTGCTGATGGTGGACGTCTTCCACCACCTCTCCGAGCGGCGCCGCTACCTCGAGAACCTCAAGGCGTCGATCGCGCCGAAGGGCCGGGTCGCGATCATCGACTTCAACGCGTCCTCGCCGATCGGCCCGCCGCCGCCGGAGCGCATTTCCGCGGAGAACGTGAAGGCGGAACTCGCCGCCGCGGGCTACGCCGTCGTGGCGGAGCACACGTTCCTGCCCCGCCAGTACTTCCTGGTGTTCACGCCCGGCGCCCCATAGCGGGCGGCACTGCGGCCGCCGGCGCGTCAGGCGCCGCCGGGCACCATCAGGATCTTGCCGAGCGCGGTGCCCGACTCGAGCAGCGCGTGCGCGCGGCGGACCTCGGTGATCGGGATCCGCGTCGCGACCGGCGGCCGGATCTCGCCGCGCGCCAGCGCGCCGATCACTTCGCGCATCAGCGCGCGGCGGCCGTCCCGGTCGTGGTCGTAGATGTGGAACGAGAACGTCCGCACCATCGGGCACATCGCCATGTGCTCGCGGAGCGCGGCGACGACGTTCTGCTCCGGCAGGGGCGCGAACGCGTTGTAGGTCACGAGCGTGCCCCACTTGCCGAGCGCGCCCAGGTAGCCGACGAAGTCGGGCCCGCCGGCGTGATCGAAGATCGCGCCGACGCCTTGCCCGTCCGTGAGTTGCAGCACCCGGTCCACGACCGGCTCGTCGCGGTAGAAGATCACGTCGTCGACGCCGTTGGCACGCGCGAAGCCGGCCTTCTCGCGGGTGCTCACCGTGCCGATGACGCGCAGGTTCATTCGCCTGGCCAGTTGCGTCAGCGCGGTACCGACCCCGCCGGCCGCACCGACGACGAGAATGCTGGGCAGCGCGCGCGGGTGGCGGCACTCCTGCAGCAGCGCCTGGGCGACCTGGTAGTTGGGCAGGCACACGGCCGACTCCAGATCGACGTGCGGCTCGAGCACGTGGACCGCGTCGGCGGGAGCGACGACGACTTCGGCATAACACCCTCCGCGCTGGGGCAGGTCGCGGGCACTCAGCAGCACCCTGGCGCCGACGCCGACCCCCGACACTCCGGCCCCGAGCGCGCTCACGAAGCCCGCGAGGTCGTTGCCCGGATTGGCGGGCAGCGGCGGCATCCACTTGTACACACCCTTGCGGATCAGGACGTCGGGCGTGCTGACGCCGAAGGCCGCGGCGCGGATCTGCACCTCGCCGGGCCCTGGGAGCGGCTCGGGGCGATCGACGACTTCGAGGGCGTCGATGCCGCCGGGGCGGGAAACGAGGACGGTCTTCATGTGGACTCCACGGATGTTTTGTGCATAATAGCGCTGTTCATGCATGAAATGCCCGGCCACGCACCCGCCGGCGCGTGGCCCCCTGCAGCGCATTCACGGACGATCCCCGATGCCCGCGTTCAGCCCGAATCTCTCGCACTTCGGCGTCTATTGCCACGACATCGACCGGATGGCGGCGTTCTACCGGGAGGTGTTCGACATGGTCGAGACCGACCGCGGCAAGGGCATCACCTTCCCGATGACGATCGTGTTCCTGAGCTCGTGCCCCGAGCAGCACCACCAGCTGGCGCTCGCCACCGGCCGCGCCGCCGGCGCGCCGAGCACCGTGATGCAGCTGTCGTTCAAGGTGCAGGCGCTCGACGAGCTTCGCGAAGCTCGCCGGCGGGCGCTGGCCCACGGCGCGGCGAACCTGCGCGGGCTGAGCCACGGCAATGCGCTGTCCATCTATTTCGAAGACCCGGAGGGCAATCTCGTCGAGGTCTACCTCGACACGCCCTGGTACGTCGCGCAGCCCCACGGCGATCCGCTCGACCTGGATCTTCCGGACGACGAGATCATGGCGGCCACCGAGCGCGTCTGCCGCGCGGACCCGACCTTCATGCCGGTCGAGCAGTGGAAGGCCCGGTTCCGCAGCCCGTCCTGAGCGTTCGACGCGCCCGCCGGAATCCGGCGAGCGCCCCCGAGTCTTCAATCCACTTCGAACCCATCAGAGCCCAAGACCATGAAACTGCTCTCTTTCAAGCTGGCCGGCAAGGACACCTGGGGCGCGGTCGTCGGTGAGCGCGTCGTCGACCTCGGCGCGGCCACCGGCATCGCCACGCTCGCCGATTTCATCGCCAGCCCGCGCTACGCGGAGCGCGAGGCGCTCGCGGCCGGGGCCGTGCCCGTCGTGGCGCTCGCGGACGTCGACTACTTGCCGGTGATCCCGCGCCCGGAAAAGATCGTGTGCGCGGTCCGCAACTACATGGACCACCACCAGGAGGTGCTCGCCGCCGGCATGCAGCGCGAGCTCTCCGAGCAGCCGCCGATCTTCCTGCGTGTCTGGCGCTCGCAGACCCCGCACAACGGGCCGATCGTGCGGCCCCGCGTGTCCGATTCACTGGACTGGGAAGGCGAACTCGCGGTGATCATCGGCCGCGAAGGCCGCAGCATCCCCGAGGAACGCGCCTGGGATCACGTCGCCGGCTACTCGATCTACAACGACGGCAGCGTGCGCGAGTGGCAGTTCCACGCCAAGCAGATCGCGTCGGGCAAGAACTTCGAGTCCACCGGCGGATTCGGTCCGTGGATGGTCACCGCCGACGAGATCGCGCCCGGGCGCCAGCTCAAGCTCGAGACGCGCCTGAACGGCGAGACGCTGCAGTCGAGCCACACCGGCCACATGATCTTCCCGATCCCGAAGCTGATCGCCTACGCGTCCGAGATCTTCACGCTCGTCCCGGGCGACGTCGTCGTCACCGGCACGCCGGCCGGAGTGGGATGGAGCCGAAAGCCGCCGCGCTTCATGAAGCCCGGCGACGTCTGCGAGGTCGAGATCGAAGGCATCGGCGTGCTGCGCAACCCGATCGTGCAACAGGCCTGAATCCAACCGCCCGTGAAGAGGGCGGCGTTTGCCGGCAACGACGGCGAAGAACCCGAGGAGCACAGATGACCGATCGACGTTCGATGCTCGCGGCGAGTGCCGCACTGGCGACGCTGGGGGCGCTCCCGGTACGTGCGCAGAGCTTCCCGGACCGCCCGCTGAAGCTGGTCCAGGGATTCGCGCCGGGCGGCAATGCCGACACCATCGCGCGCCTGGTCGGCGCGGAGATGCAAAAGGGCCTGGGGCAGCCGGTGGTGGTGGAGGCGATGACGGGCGCGGGCGGCACGATCGCGTCCGCGGCCGTCGCGCGTGCGAAGCCCGACGGCCACACGCTGCTGCTGGCCACCGGCGGCCACGTCGTGGCCGCGGCGATGATGGCCCGCCCGACGTATCGCCCGGCCGACGACTTCGAGGCGGTCTCGACGATCACGTTCTTCCCGTTCCTGGTCGTGGTGCCGCAGGACTCGAAATTCGCCTCGCTGTCCGCTCTGCTGGCCGCCGCGCGCGCCACGCCCGGGAAGGTCGGCTTCGGCAGCGCCGGGGTCGGCAGCACGCATCACCTGGCCGGTGAGCTGATGGCACGCACGGCGAAGGCGCCGCTGCTGCACGTGCCGTATCGCGGCGACTCCGCGTCGCTCACGGGCCTGCTGTCGGGCGACGTCGCGACGATCATCGCGCCCCCGACGGCGGTGATCGGACAGATCCGGGCCGGCAAGCTGCGGGCGCTCGCGGTCACCGGACCGCAACGCTGGCCCGGCCTCCCGGACGTGCCCACGGTCGCCGAACAGGGCGTGGCGGGCTACGATGTGCGCTCCTGGGCCGGCCTGCTGGTGCCGGCCGGCACGCCGCGTGCGGTGGTGGACCGGCTCAATGCCGAGAACCACAAGGCCTTGCAGGAGCCGGCCCTGCGCCAGAAGCTCGTCGACATCGGCGGCGAGGCGCGCGGCACCACGCCCGACGAGATGAAGGCGATGCTCGTCGCCGAGAACGACAAATGGACCCGCCTCGTCGCCGAGGCCAACATCCCGCGAGAATGAGGCGATCGTCATGAGCCTGATCGAAGTGCGCAAGCGCACGCTCTCCATCGAGACCACGTACCACGAGGGCGGGCCCCCGGTCGACGTGCCGCTGCGCATCGCGACCGCGTGCGCGGTGATCCGCAATCCCTACGCCGGCCGCTACGAGCCGGACCTGCTGCCGTTCATGGCGGAACTGCGCACGCTCGGCAGGTCGCTGGCCGAGGAGCTCGTCGACACGCTCGGCAAGGACAAGGTCGAGGTCTACAGCAAGGGGGCGATCGTCGGCGTCGACGGCGAGCTCGAGCACGGCGCCGTGTGGCACGAGGCGGGCGGCTGGGCGATGCGCTCGGTGCTCGGCGAGCCGAAGGCGATCGTTCCGGCCGGCAAGGCCGTCGCGAGCGCGGGCTACCGGCTGATGGTCCCGCTGCACTACATCCATGCGTGCTACGTGCGCAGCCACTTCAATACGGTCGAGATCGGCATCCAGGACGCCCCGCGCCCGAAGGAGATCCTGTTCGCGCTCGCGATGGGCACCGGAGGCCGAGTGCACTCGCGGCTGGGCGGGCTGACCAAGGAGAATGTGTCGGTGAACGACGGGCAGCGTTGAGCCGCGATTCGCCATGAACCCGACCCTCCCGGACCCGACCTCCGGCGCTGCCTCGCAGACCGAGCGCGCGTACGCCGCCTTGCGGTCGTCCATCGTGCGCTGTCAGTTCGTGCCCGGCGAGCGGCTCGGCGTCGAGGAACTGGGGGTGCGGCTCGGCGTCAGCAGCAGCCCTGTGCGCGAGGCCCTGAGCCGTCTCGTCGCGCAGGGCCTGGTACTCGCGCTCGAGCGGCGCGGCTTCCGGGTCGCACCCCTCACCGTCGAGGGCGTGGCGGACCTCACCCGCGTGCGGCTGCTGCTCGAGGGCGAGGCGCTGCGCGACGCGATGCACCACGGCGACGACCGATGGGAGGCGCAGCTCGTCGCGGCGGGCCACGCGCTGGGCCTGGTCGAACAGCGCCTGCGCGACGTGATGCCGCTGCTCGACGACGACTGGTCGGCGCGGCACCGCGAGTTCCACATGGCGATCTACGAAGGTTGCCGCTCGCCGCTTCTGCGCGAGATGGTGGGCCAGCTGTTCGACTCCGCGGAGCGCTATCGGCGCTATTCCGCGCGGCATCGCAAGGCGTCGCGGGTCAAGCACTCGGAACACGCGTCGCTGATGCAGGCGGTCCTGTCGCGCGACCGGAAGCGGGCCGGCGACCTGCTCGTCGAGCACCTGAGCACGACCGAGCGCAATGTCACGAGCGCGTTGCTCGCGATGGGCTCGGTGCGCTCGTAGCGGCGAAACGTTGCCGCGGCGCAGGGGCCGGAACCCGCCGTCAGACCCGCTCGAACACCGCCGCGAGCCCCTGCCCGCCGCCGATGCACATCGTCTCCAGCCCGTAGCGCGCCTCGCGCCGGCGCATCTCGCGCAGCAGCGTCGCCGCGATCCGCACGCCGGTGGCCCCCACCGGGTGGCCGAGCGAGATGCCCGAGCCGTTGACGTTCAGGCGCTCGTAGTCGCCGGCGCCGAAGCCCATCGCGGTCGTGCACGCCAGCACCTGCGCGGCGAACGCCTCGTTGAGCTCGATCAGGTCGATGTCCTTCCACGCCAGCCCCGCGCGCTCGAGCACCTTCGCGCAGGCCGGCACCGGCCCGAAGCCCATGCGCTCGGGCTCGACGCCGGCAACCGCCCACTTCACCAGCCGCCCGTACGGCCGCAGGCCGAGCTTCTCGGCCATCTCGCGCGTGGTGACGATGCAGGCGGCGGCGCCGTCGTTCTGGCCGCTGGCGTTGCCGGCCGTGACCGTGGACTCGGCGTCCTCGCGCAGGCGCACCGGCTTGAGCGCGGCCATGCTCTCCATCGACGCGTCCGCACGCGGGTGTTCGTCGACCGAGATCGTCTCCGGCCCCTTGCGGCCCTTGACCGTCACCGCGACGATCTCCTCGGCGAACTTGCCGCTCGTCTGCGCGGCCACCGCGCGCTGGTGCGAGCGCAACGCGAGCTCGTCCTGTGCCTGGCGCGTGATCTTGAATTCGCGGCGCAGGTTCTCGGCAGTCTCGAGCATGCCGCCCGCCACCGGGTGGAATTTGCCGCCCGACGTGATGCGCCCGCGCGCGATCCGGTCCCAGAACGGGCTGGAGTCGCCCTTCAGGCCGAAGCGCCCGCCCAGCACGTAGTGCTCGGCCTGGCTCATGCTCTCGGCGCCGCCGGCGATCACGAGCTCGCAGGCGCCGGTCTGCACGCGCATCGCGGCGTCGATCAGCGCCTGCAGGCCGGAGCCGCAGCGCCGGTCGAGCTGCAGGCCCGGCACGCGGATGCCGAGCTTCGCGTTGAGCGCCGCGATGCGGCCGATCGCGGGCGCCTCGCCGTTGGGGTAGCACTGGCCGAAGATCACGTCGTCGACGAGCGCCGGGTCGATCTTCGTGCGGCTCACCACTTCGCTCACGACGCGCTCGGCCAGGTCGGCGGTCGGGACGTCCTTGAACATGCCGCCGTAGCGGCCGACCGGCGTGCGCACCGGTTCGCAGATCACTGCATCGCGCATCGTGGAATCTCCTGCCAGGAAGGTGACGACCGGGTGCCGGACGTTCGGGCGCACGAGTTTACCGTCACGGACGCGGCGAACATCCCCCGGGGCCGGCGGCTTGCGCGCGGCGGCGACCCAACCTGGCGCCGATTGATGCGCCATACGCATCAGAGCTGCGGTCAATTCGCAATTCCGTCGCTCGGCCGAATCGCGCAACATGGCGAGCGTACGCGCACGAGCCGATCGCAGCCCGCGTCGACGTGCCGCCCGCCCTGCTTCCGGAGGCTTGTCTTCGATGGTGCCCCTTGCCCGCATCACCCGCCGCGCGCTGACGGCGTTCGTCGGCCTCGCGCTCCTGGCCCCGGCGGTGTTCGCCGCCGAGATCCGCGTGGTCACGTCCGGCGCCTTCACCGAGGCGTACAAGAAGCTGATCCCGATCTACGAGCAGGCGTCCGGCCACAAGGTGCTGAGCGCCTTCGGCGCGTCGATGGGCACCGCGCCCGACGCGATCCCGAGCCGGCTGGCCCGCGGCGAAGTGTTCGACCTCGTCATCCTGTCCGAGAACGGCCTCGAGGCGCTCGCGCGCGACGGCCGGATCGTGCCGGGCAGCCGCGTGGACCTCGCGCTTTCGCAGATCGGCGCGGCGGTGCGCAAGGGAACGCCGAAGCCCGACATCTCCACGGTCGCGGCGCTGCGCCAGGCGCTGCTGAACGCGAAGTCGGTCGCCTACTCGGCGAGCGCGAGCGGAACCTACCTGTCGAACGAGCTCTTCCCGAAGCTCGGCGTCGAAGAGCGCATGAAGGTGACCGCGAAGAAGGTCATGAGCGAGCGGGTCGGCGCCGTCGTCGCGCGCGGCGACGCCGAGCTCGGCTTCCAGCAGGTCAGCGAGCTCATCTACTTCAAGGAACTCGACTACCTCGGTCCGCTGCCCGACGAGGTGCAGCAGAAGCTCTACTTCTCGGCCGGGCGGGTCGTCGGCTCGACGCAGTCCGAGGCGGCGATGCACCTGGTGCGCTTCCTGTCGTCGCCCGCGGTGGCCGAGATCGTGCGCGCGACCGGGCTCGAGCCGGCCGTGGCGAAGCCGCGCTGACCACGCTCGCGCATCGCGAGGTGAAGCGCCGGCGCATCGGCGATTTCCGCCTCGCCGGATTTCACGACCGCGCGCCGTCCCGCCGCGATCCGCGCGCCGCCTATCCGCGCGCCGCGATCGACGCGTGCACCGCGAGCAGCCGCGCGGCCTGGTCGCGGTGCAGCCGCTCGACCATCTTGCCCGCGAGATTGATCACTCCCTTGCCCGCGTTCTCGGGCTGCTCGAACGCCGCGACGATGCGGCGCGCCGCGTCGACCGCTTCCGGCGCCGGAGAGAAGATCCGGTTGGCCGGCGCGACCTGCGACGGGTGGATCAGCGTCTTGCCGTCGAAGGCCATCTTCACCGACTGGCGCGCCTGCGCGTCGAAGCCGGCGGTGTCGCCGAAGTCGTTCCACACGCCGTCGAGCACGCACACGCCGCGGCGCTTCGCGACGAGCACCACGTGCATCAGCCACGGCAGCAGGTAGCGGCGCTCCTCGCCGGGGTCGACGCCGGTCTCCTTGGCGATGTCGTTGGTGCCGACGACGAGGCACGCCAGCCCCGGGAGCAGCGCCTGCCCGGCGGCGACGATCGCGTCCAGGTCGAGCAGCGCGGCGGTGGTCTCGACCATCGCCCACAGCGCGGTCCCGTCGGGCAGGCCCGCGCGCGCCGCCGCGGCCGCGAAGGCCTCGAGGTCGGCGACCGACGACACCTTTGGCAGCAGCACCGCGTCGGGCCGGCAGCGCGCCGCCGCGTCGAGGTCGGGCGCGAAGTCGGCGCTGTCGATCGCGTTGACGCGGACCACGGTCTCGCGGTGCCCGAATCCGCCCGCGGCGAACGCCGCGACCAGCTGCGTCCGCGCGGCGCCCTTCATCTCGGGCGCGACCGCGTCCTCGAGGTCGCAGATCACGCAGTCCACGTCGAGCGTGCGCGACTTCTCGATCGCGCGCGCGTTGATCGCGGGAACGTACATCGCCGAGCGGCGGGGGCGGGCCTGGGGCTTCATGCGTCGGGCTCCTGAGGGCGCGCGGCGGCACGGCGCGCGCGGTTCGTGGGGCGAGTCTCGGGGATGCGCCGCGGCGATTCCATCACGGATGTGATCGATGCGCGCCGGTGCCGGCGCGGTGCCGTTTCGAGTTTCGCCGCGCGGCACCCGCCGGGCGTCGCGACGCCGGGGCGCCGCGGTTAACATGACTCGTGCAGCGCGACGCGGTGCCCGTCGCGCGCTGCGCGCGCCACGAATTGCCGGAGGACGCATGAGCCAGACCCCCGAGGCCGCTGCCGCGCCGCCGTTGCCGCTGGCCGGCGTGCGCGTCGTCGAGCTCGGCAACAACATCGCCGGGCCGTTCGCGAGCCGGATCCTGGCGTCGCTGGGCGCGCACGTGCTCAAGGTCGAGCGTCCCGAGGGCGACGACGCGCGCGGCTGGGGCCCGCCGTTCCTGAACGGCACCTCGGTGTCGTTCCAGTCGATCAACCACGACAAGCACGGCATTGCGCTCGACCTGAAGGATCCCGCGGCCGTCGCGTGGCTGAAGAGCTACCTCGCGGACGCGGACGTTCTGGTGCAGAACCTGCGCCCCGGCGTGCTCGAGGAACTCGGCCTCGGCCCCGACACGCTGCTCGCCGCGAACCCGCGCCTGGTCTGCTGCTCGCTCTGGGCGTTCGGCAACACCGGGCCGATGAAGCTGCACCCGGGCTACGAGCCGATGATCCAGGCGTTCTCCGGCATGTTCAGCGTGAACGGCACCGAGGACGGGCCGCCGGCGCGGGTCGGCATGCAGGTGCTCGACATGGGCACCGGCCTGTGGGCGGCGCTCGGCTGCGTCGCCGCGCTCTACCGGCGCAACGTCACCGGCCGCGGCGGCGTCGTCGACGCGTCGCTGTTCGAGACCGCGCTCGGGTGGCTGGGCATGATCCTCACCGGCTTCGTCGTGACGAAGCAGCAGCCGCCGCGCCATCGCAGCGGCAACGCGCGCGTGGTCGTGTTCCAGTCGTTCGAGACCGCCGACGGCGAGGTCGTCGTCGCGGCCGCCAACGACCGCCTGTTCGCCAAGCTCGCGCGCGAGGTCGGGCACGCCGAGTGGGCGACCGACCCGCGGCTCGCGACCAACGCGCTGCGGGTCGAGAACCGCGAGCTCGTGATCCCGGCCCTGGAAGCGATCCTGCGCTCGCGGCCGAGCGCCGAGTGGCTGCAGCGGCTCGAGCGGATCGGCGTGCCGTGCGCGCCCATCCACGACCTGGCGCAGGCGATGGCGCAGCCGCAGACCGAGGCGATCGGCATGCTGCAGGACGTGCCGGACGGGAACCTGCGCGTCGTCGGCCTGCCGCTGTCGTTCGACGGCGTGCGCCCGCCGGTGCTGCGACGGGCGCCGCGCATCGGCGAGGACAACGAGCGCTTCGGCCTGCCGGCCGCGGGCGCGACGAGGAAGGAGGGGACGACGTGACCAGAAGAGCCTTCGTTTCCGCGCTGGGAGCCGGCGCGCTGGTGTCGATCGGGAAGGCGGCGCGCGCGCAGCCGGTCGCGGGCAAGTCGGTGCGAATCATCGTGCCGTTCGGCCCGGGCGGCTCGGGCGACATCACCGCGCGCCTGTTCGGCGAGTTCCTCGTGAAGAAGACGCGCGCGAACGTCGTCGTCGAGAACAAGCCCGGCGCGAGCGGCGTCGTCGGCGTCGAGGCGGCCAAGCGCGCGCCGAACGACGGATCGGTGCTGATGCTCGCGACGACGTCGACGCACCTGGCGAACCCGAGCCTGTTCAGGGCGCTGCCGTACGACCCCGAGAAGGACTTCACGCTCGTGGGCCACTTCGGCGGCGGCTCGACGATGGTGCTGGTGCGCCCGCAGTCGCCGTACCAGAGCCTCGCCGACCTCGCGGCCGCCGCGAAGGCGGCGCCGGGCAAGCTGAACAACGGCCACTTCAACGCGTCGTCGCAGATCGCGGGCGCGATGTTCGCGCACGCCGCCGGCGTGCGCTTCACGCCGATCGCGTACAAGGCGATCGGCAACGCGATGACGGACCTGATGGCCGGCGTCATCGACGTCGTCTTCGTCGACAGTGCCGCGGGCGACGCGCTCGCGCAGTCGGGCCAGCTGCGCCTGATCGGCGCGGCCGGCGAGAAGCGCCTGCCCAAGTATCCGAACGTGCCGCTGATCACCGAGACCTGGCCCGCGTACGAGGTGTCCGCCGGCATGCTCGGCATCGCGGTCCCGGTCGGCGCGCCGCCGGCGATGCTGCAGACGCTCAACGACCTGTGCAACGAGGCGATCAGCGTCGACCCGATGAAGAGCGCGCTCGTCGGCTTCGGCTTCCACCCGAAGCCGATGAGCCTCGCCGAGCTCGCGGCGTTCGTGTCCCGTGAGCGGGTCGCGTTCCGCGAGCAGGCGGCGCTCGCGAAGATCGAGCCGCAGTAGGCGGGGGGCTGCGGGATGCAACGACACTGGTCCGGCGCCCGCCCGGGCACGCCCGCCGCGAGCCTGGGCCTGGCGGCGTGGCTGCGCCGCGTCGCTGCCCGCTATCCCGATCGCCCCGCGCTGACCTGCGACGACGACACCTGGGCGTACGGGGAACTGCAGCTTCGCGTCGAGCGCTTCGCCGCGGCGCTCGTCCGAGGCGGGGTCGGCCCCGGCGTTCGCGTCGCCTACCTCGGGTTCAACGATCCGCAGTTCCTGGTCGCGCTGTTCGCGTGCGCGCGGCTGGGCGCGATCCTCGTGCCGCTGAACTTCCGCCTCAGCGGGCCCGAGCTCGCGTTCATCGCGAACGACAGCACGCCGCACACGCTGATCGTCGACGCCGCGCACCGCCCCGTGATCGACGCGGTGCGCGCACAGCTGCCGTGCCGGCGCTGGATCACGATCGAGCCGCAGGGCGCGCCGGGCTGGGAGAGCCTCGCGCAGGCGCTCGCGGCCCCGGCCGACGCGAGCGCGCCTGCCGAAGTCGCGGCGGGCGCGGACGACGTCGCCGTGGTCATGTACACGTCCGGCACCACCGGCCACCCGAAGGGGGCGATGCTCACGCACGGCAATTTCTGGAGCAATAACCTCAACGCGCACCACTCGCTCGCGCTGCGCACCGACGACGTTCTCCTGAACTTCGCGCCGCTCTTCCACGTGGGCGGGCTGTGCGCGCTCACCCTGCCGGGCCTGCAGATGGGCGCGCACGTCGTGCTGCAGCGCGCGTGGGACCCGCAGGCCGTGCTCGACGCGGTGCGCGCGCACCGCGTGACGGTGAGCTTCGGCGTGCCGTCGAAGCTGCTCTTCCTCAGCCAGCACCCGGGCTTCGACGCGGCCGACCTGTCCTGCATCCGCTGCATCACGGTCGGCGGCGCGCCGATGCCCGAGTCGCTGCTGCAGCTCTACGAAGCGCGCGGCGTCGCGGTGATCCAGGGCTTCGGCATGACCGAGACCACGTCCACCGTCAGCCTGCTCAGTCCCGACCGCGCGCACGCGAAGCTGGGCTCGAGCGGCACCGCGGCGCTGATGTGCGAGACGCGGCTCACCGACCGCGACGGGCGCACGATCGCGCAGCCGCACGTGCGCGGCGAGCTGTGCGTGCGCGGCAGCAACGTGATGCTCGGCTACTGGGGCCGCCCGGACGCCACCGCGCAGGCGTTCGACGACGACGGCTGGTTCCACACCGGCGACGTCGCCTACCAGGACGAGGACGGCTTTCTCTACATCTGCGACCGCCTCAAGGACATGGTGATCAGCGGCGGCGAGAACGTGTACCCGGCCGAGGTCGAGTCGGTGCTGTACCAGCACCCGGCCGTCGCCGAGGTGGCGGTGATCGGCGCGCCGGACCCGAAGTGGGGCGAGCGCGTCGTCGCGGTCGCGGCGCTGCGCCCCGGGGCCGAGCTCACGCTCGACGCGCTGCAGGCGTTCGCGCGCGGACAGCTCGCCGGCTACAAGCTCCCGCGCGAGCTGCGCGTCGTCGACGCGCTGCCGCGCAACCCGACGGGGAAGGTGCTCAAGGCGCGGTTGCGGGAAGCCGCGGTCGGCCGTCCGTCCGATTGACCATTTCATCGAGGTGGAACCATAATGGTTCCAATTCGGAGGAAGGCAATGCCGACGACGATCACGCTGAAGAACATCCCCGACGAGGTGTACGAGCGGCTGAAGCGGTCCGCCGACGCCCACCGTCGAAGCTTGAACAGCGAGGCCATCGTCTGCCTCGAATCCGTGCTGCTGCCTAGGCGCCTGGATCCGGGCGAGCGGCTCGCTCGGGCCCGCCGCCTGCGCGAGTCCCTTCAGGGCGCGACGTTCGACCCCGTGCTGCTCGATGCGCTCAAGCGGGAAGGCCGCAAGTGATCGTCGTCGACACCAACGTCCTCGCATATCTGTACCTGCCCGGCCCGTTCACGCGCCTCGCCGAAGCGCTCGTCCGAAAGGACTCGGACTGGGCCGCGCCGATCCTGTGGCGAAGCGAGTTCAGGAACATCCTCGCGGCCCTGATGAAGCGGAGCACGCTCACGCTCGAGCAGGCACGCGCGATCCAGGCGGAGGCGCAGGAACAGATGGCGGGCCTCGAGCACGAGGTCGATTCGGATCGAGTGCTCGAGCTCGCGCGCGACAGCCGGTGCACAGCGTACGACTGCGAATTCGTCGCGCTGGCTGCGGAGCTCGGAGTCTCGCTGGTGACGAACGACGCGAAGTTGCTCGCGGCCTTCCCGGGTCATGCCGTCGCGCTGACGTGCGCTTGAGCGGGCTGCCGCCCTCGTATCGCCCCCACGCCTCGCACCCGAGCTGCCCCGCGAGCCGACTATCGACAAGCCAGCGATGATCACCGCCGACGACGCCCGCATCCGCCGCCTGCTGCCCTGGCCCGCGCTGATCGACGCGATCGCGCGCACGCTGCGCGAAGGCTGCGTCGTCGCCCCGCGTGCGCACCACGACGTCGAGGTGCCCGGCGCGCGCGCCGCCACGCTGCTGCTGATGCCCGCGTGGGCGCCCGGGCGGCTGATCGGCGTGAAGGTCGTCACCGTGTTCCCGGACAACGCGGCGCGCGGCGTGCCGACGCTCGATGCCGCCTATCTGGTGTTCGACGGCAACGACGGGCGAATGCTCGCGTGCCTGCCGGCCTCCGAGCTCACCGCGCGGCGCACCGCCGCCGCGTCGGCGCTCGCGGCGCGCCACCTCGCGCGCGCGGGCGCGTCGCGGCTGCTGGTGGTCGGCACCGGGCGCGTCGCGCGCGAGCTCGCCCGCGCGCACTGCAGCGTGCGCCCGATCGGCCGCATCCGCGTGTGGGGGCGCGACGCCGCCAGGGCGCACGCGTTCGCCGCCGAACTCGTCGCCGACGGCACCTGCGCCGACGCCGCACCGGTGCACGACCTGCGGGCCGCGACCGGCGACGCCGACGTGATCACCTGCGCGACGATGAGCACCGAGCCGCTGGTGCTCGGGCCGTGGCTCGCCCCCGGCGTTCACCTCGATCTCGTCGGCGCGTTCAAGCCCGCGATGCGCGAGGCCGACGTCGACGCGATCCGGCGGGCGAGCGTGTTCGTCGACACCCGCCACGGCGCGCTGCACGAGGCCGGCGAGATCGTCGCCGCGATCGACGCCGGCGCGATCGGCCCGGAGCACCTGCGCGCCGACCTCGCCGAGCTCGCCGCGGGCGCGCACCCCGGGCGCACGACCGAAGACGAGATCACGGTCTTCAAGTCGGTGGGAATGGCGTCCGAGGACCTCGCCGCGGCGTCGCTCGTGCTCGAGGCGCTCGGCGCGCCGGCCGCGGCGGGCTGACGGCGTCAGCGCTCCATCGGCCGCGCCGGGTCCGCCGCCCACTCGAGCAGCGAGTTGTCGTACAGCGCGACGCGCTCGAACCCGAGCATCCGCAGCGCGAAGAACGGCACGCTCGCCGCGATGCCGCCGCCGCAGTACGTGATCACCGGTTGCGAGCGGTCCGTGATCCCGGCCGCCGCGAAGCGCGCCGCGAGCCGATCGGGCGGCGCCCAGCGCATCGTCGCGTAGTCGACGAGGTCGCGCGCCGGCACGCTCACGCTCGACGGGATCCGCCCCTGGCGCCCGTAGTGCGCGCCGCCGCGGCCGTCGAACTGCTCGCGCGAGAGCGCGTTCAGCACGCACGCGGCGCCGCCGGCGATCGCGCGGGCGACGTCGTCGGCATCGGCGATCCAGTCGGCGCGCCGTGCCGCGGTGAAGCGCGCGGGAGATCGACGCGCGTGCTCGTTCGTCACCGGACGGCCCTCGCGCGTCCAGCCCTCCCAGCCGCCGTCGAGAATCGAGACGCGCGCGTGGCCGAGCGCCGACAGCACCCACCACGCGCGCGTGACCACCATCGGGTGCGCGGCGCCGTACAGCACCACGCGGTGCTCGTGGCCGATCCCCAGCCGCGACAGCAGCGCCTCGAGCCGCGCGTCCGGCGGCAGTGTGTACGGGTAGCGGCCGGCGGGGTCGGACAGGTCGTCGACCATGCACACGTGGTCCGCGCCGGGGATGCGCGCGTTCCCAGTCGGGCCGCCCGCTCGTGATCCGCGACGGGCCGACCGGCTGCGGCGACATGTACGTGGTGCAGTCGAGCACGCGCAGCGCGGGGTCGCCCAGGCGCGCGTGCAGCCAGTCGACGTCCACGAGCATCGGCGCGGCAGGCAGCGGCTGCGTGTCCGGCGCTGACCATGCGCGTCCGCGGGCGTCGGCGTCCGGGCCGCGTCGTCGGCGTGTTCCTGAGGGATCGTCGGCATCGTCGTCGCTCCTCGTGCGTCGGTTGCGGGCCCGGTGCGCGAGCGTAACCCGGATCCGCCGGCCCGGATTCCGGATCGCGCGAGCGCCGCGTCGCTTCCGATCCCGTACGATCGACGGCCAGCCCAACCTCACGCGCAGGAGACGTCCATGAATTACGCCGACTTCCAGTTCCTGAAATTCGACCCCCGCCCGAACGGCGTGCTGCTGATCACGATCGACCGCCCCGAGGTGATGAACGCGACCAACGCGCGCCTGCACTGGGAGCTGACGAAGATCTGGGGCGTGATCCACGACGACGACGCGACGCGGGTCGCGGTGATCACCGGCTCGGGCGACAAGGCGTTCTCCGCCGGCGGCGACCTCGAGTGGATCGAGCAGATGGTCGGCAACGCGAACCGAATCAACGGCGTGATGAAGGAGGCGGCCGACATCGTCTACAACATGATGGCCTGCGACAAGATCATCATCTCGGCGATCAACGGCGTCGCGGTCGGCGCGGGGCTGGCGGTCGCGATGCTCGCCGACATCAGCATCATCGCGGAGGAAGCGCGCATCACCGACGGCCACGTCAAGCTCGGCGTCGGCGCCGGCGACCACGCCGCGATCGTCTGGCCGCTGCTGTGCGGCATGGCCAAGGCCAAGTACTACCTGCTGACCGCGGACTTCATCGACGGCAAGGAGGCCGAGCGCATCGGGCTGGTCAGCCGCTGCGTGCCGCGCGCCGAGCTGCTGCCGACGGCGCTGAAGATCGCCGACAAGCTCGCGACCGGCAGCCAGAACGCGATCCGCTTCACGAAGAAGGCGCTGAACAACTGGATGCACGTCGCGCGGCCGATCTTCGACAACTCGCTCGCGCTCGAGATGCTGTGCTTCCTCGGCGAGGACGCACCGCACGGCGTGGCGTCGGTGCGCGACAAGCGCGCGCCCGACTTCCCGTCGGCGCGCGGCTGACGCGCGAGGGCGCCGGGGCTCGCGATCGCCCGGCGCCGCGCTTTACACGTGCCGGACCGTTTGCTACGGTTCGCGCAGGCGACCGCAACATTCAACCACGGCGCAATGCACGCCCTGGCGATCGGGAGACAGCGATGGAATGCCTGAACGAGATGCTGAGCCGCACGGTTCGCCTGCTCGGCGACCGCCCGTTCATCATCGCCGACGACGAGACGCTCACTTACGCGGAATTCGACCGCCGCGCCGCGCGGCTCGCGAACGTGTTCGCGTCGCTCGGCGTGAAGAAGGGCGACCCGGTCGGGCTGTACCTGCCGAGCAGCGCGCTGCTGGCCGCCGGCTACTGGGCGTGCCAGAAGCTCGGCGCGATCCCGGCCCCGATGAGCGTGATGTTCCGCGACACCGAGATCGGCGGCATCGTCGCGCGCACCGGCATGCGCGTGATCGTCACGAACGCGGCCACGTTCGAGTTCGCCGCGATGGTGCGCGCGCGCACGCCGAGCCTGGAGCACGTGCTGGTCGCGGGCGCCCGTCCCGACGGCGCCCTGCCGCTCGAGGACGCGATGCGCGCCGCGGCCGACCACGTCGAGAACGTGCCCTGCCTGCCCGGCGACACCGCGTGCCTGTTCTTCACGTCCGGCACCACCGGCCAGCCCAAGGGCGCGATGCAGTCGCAGCTCAGCCAGCACTCGACGCTGCGCGACATGTTCGTCTACAACCGCTTCCGCTGGGCGAGCGAAGTGTTCATGGACGCGCTGCCGCTGTTCAACAACTTCGGCGCGACCTGCAAGATGAACCTGTGCATCTACTCGGGCGGCACGATGGTGCTGCACGAGCGCTGGGACACGCAGCGCGTGCTCCACGCGATCCGCACCCACCGCGTCACGTTCATCGCCGGCACGCCGACGATGTTCGTCTACCTGTGCAACGAGTTCGATCCCGCGCGCGACGACCTTTCCTCGCTGCGCCTCGCGGTCACCGGCGGCGCGCCGGTGCCGGTCGAGGTGATGGCGCAGTTCGAGGCGTCGTTCGGCGTGCGCCTGGTCCAGATCTACGGCGCCACCGAGACCACCGGCTACAACACCGGCGAGCCGCTGATCGGCGTGCGCAAGCTCGGGTCGGCGGGCGTGCCGATCGGGAGTTCGTCGATCACGATCGTCGACGACGACGGGCGCGCGCTGCCCGCGGGCGAGCGCGGCGAGGTGCTGATCGGCGGCGACTGCGTCGGCAAGGGCTACTGGCACGACGCCGACGCGTCGGCGAAGGCGTTCACCGCGGGCGGCTGGCTGAGCGGCGACATCGGCTACGTCGACGACGACGGCTACCTGTTCATCGTCGACCGCAAGAAAGACCTGATCATCTCCGGCGGCTACAACATCTACCCGCTCGAGGTCGAGAACCTGCTGTACAAGCACCCGTCGGTGGCGGTGTGCGCGCTGGTCGGCGAGGCCGACGCGGTCAAGGGCGAGATCCCGGTCGCGGTCGTCGTGCCCAAGCCCGGCGTCGAGCCCGGCGCGGCCGCCGGCGCCGAACTGATCGAGTACTGCCGCCGGCACGTCGCCGCGTACAAGGCGCCGCGGCGCGTGTACTTCATCGAGCAGATGCCGCAGGGGCCGTCGGGCAAGATCCTCAAGCGCGAGATCCGCGCCCGGATCGCCGACCGCACGATCGCGCCCGCGGCCTGACACCACACGCGGCACTCCGACGGCCGCGCCTTCCCCGGTCCTGAACATCGCAATCCTGCGAGAGGAGACGTCAATGAGAAAGTTCGGCAAGCCGCTGGCGATGTGCGCCGGCCTGCTCGCGCTGGTCGCCGGGCCGGCGCAGGCCCAGGAAACGATCAAGCTCGGGATCTCCGCGCCGATGTCGGGCGCGGCCGCGGTCTGGGGCCTGGGAATGGAGTGGCTCGCGAAGGAGGCCGCGAAGCAGGTCAACGATGCCGGCGGGGTGAAGGTCGGCGGCAAGGCGTACCGCTTCGAGGTCGTCGCGTACGACAACAAGTACAACGCGGCCGAGGGCACGAAGGTCGCGCAGACGCTGCTCAACCGCGACGACGTCAAGTACGTCATCGGCAGCATCGGCACCGCGCCCGCGATGGCGCTGCAGTCGCTGTCCGAGCGCAAGGGCGCGCTGATGTTCACGACCGCGTGGGGCGCGAGCATGAAGGGGCCGAAGTTCCCGCTCACGTTCACGCAGATCAACACGCCGGCGGAAGTGATCCCGCCGCTGTACGGGTACGTGAAGCAGGAGCACCCGGCGGTCAGGACCGTGGTGCTGCTGAACCCGAACGACGCGACCGGCAAGGAGACCGAGGTCGTCTCGCGCAAGGTGTGGGAGTCGCTGGGCGTGAAGGTGCTCTCGAGCGACTGGTACGAGCGCGGGACCACCGAGTTCCAGCCGATCGCCGCGAAGATGGTGGGCCTGAAGCCGGACGCGATCGACCTCGGCACCGCGCCTCCGGGCGACAGCGGCGTCGTGTTCAAGGAGCTCAAGGTGCTGGGCTGGAACGGCGTGAAGGTCGTGCCCGCCGGCACCAGCGCGGAGGCGATGATCAAGGTCGGCGGCGACTCGGTCGAGGGCGTCTACATGGGGCTGTCGGCCGACTTCGACGGCCCGCAGGCGACCGAGGTCCAGCGGCGGATGAACAAGGGGCTGCGCGCCGCGGTCGGCGAGCCGATCAACGTGATCCAGATCGGCGGCTACGACGCCGTGATGGCGCTGAAGGCCGGCATGGAGGCCGCCAACAGCCTCGACCCGAAGGCGATCGCCGCGGTGCTGCCGAAGATCACGTTCGACATCTCGTACGGCAAGTCCGCGTTCGGCGCCAAGGACACCTACGGCTCGGCGCAGCACCTGCTCGTGCCGGTGGTCGTCACGCAGGTCAGGGCGGGCAAGCTGGCCGAGGTGCGCCGGCTGGTGCCCGCGGAGCTGAACCAGCGCGTCGGCGGGAAGTAGGCGGGCGCGCGGCGGCGGCACGGCGGGCGCGGGCACGATGGAGATCTACGTCCAGCTGCTGGTCAACAGCCTGCAGATCGGGGCGGTCTACGTGCTGTTCTCGCTCGGCCTGACGCTGATCTTCGGCGTCATGCGCATCGTCAACTTCGCGCACGGCGAGTTCTTCTCGCTCGCCGCGCTGGTGATCGCGGTCTCGCTGCCGTGGTTCGTCGGCTTCGGCGCGCCGCTCGGACTCGCGTTCGTCGTCGCGTGCGTCGCCGCGCTCGCCGTGGTGCTGCTGCTGGGCAAGGCGATGTACGAGTTCGGCTTCCGGCGCTTCCAGCGCGACATGACCGGCTCGTTCGTGCTCTCGATCGGGCTGGCGCTGCTGCTGCAGGGCGTGTTCATCGAGGTGTTCACGCCCGCGTCGCGGCGGCTGCCGACGCTGATCGAGGGCAACCTGCACGTGCTCGGCGCCGGCATCACGTGGCAGCGGCTGGTGCTGTGCGCGGTCGCGATCGTCGTCGCGATCGGCCTGTACTGGACGATCGCGTCCACGCGCCTGGGCACCGCGCTGCGCGCGGTCGCCGAAGACCACGAGGCGGCGATGCTGCAGGGCATGCCGTATCGCCGCATCGCGATGGTCGGGTTCCTGATCGGCACGCTGCTGGCCGGCGCGGCCGGGGCGCTGCTCGCGCCGGTCACCGTCGTCACACCGGTGATCGGGAGCGCGTACCTGATCAAGGGATTCATCGCGGTCGTGGTCGGCGGCCTGGGCAGCATCCCGGGCGCGATCGTGGGCAGCCTGCTGATCGCGCTGATCGAGAGCGTCGGCGGCTACTACTTCGACCCGTCGATCGCCACGATCGCGATGTTCGTGATCGTGATGGTCGTGCTGCTGATCCGCCCCACGGGCATCATGGGCCATGCGTGACCGGCGCGTGACGGCGCTCGCCGCCGGCGCAGCGCTGGTCGTCGCCAGCGCGTTCGTGCGCAGCGACTTCGTCGCGATGCTGTTCGTCTGGGTCGCGGTCAACGTCCTGCTGACCGCGAGCTTCCGCTTCGTGACGCTGATCGGCGAGCTCAACTTCGCGATCGCGGGCTTCGTCGGCCTGGGTGCGTACGCGGCGGGCTGCGCGACGACCATGCTCGACGCGCCCTTCGTGCTGTCGCTGGCCGCGGGCGCCGCGGCCGCGGGGCTCGCCAGCCTGGCCTTCGGGTGGGTCACGCTGCGATCGAAGGGGCCGTACTTCCTGCTGATCAGCTTCGCGTTCACCGAGGTTCTGCGGCTCGTCTACACGCAGACCAGCGCGATCGGCGGGAACTCCGGCCTGGTCGGGATCTTCCCGCCGGCGTGGCTCACCGGGTACTACCCGGCGATCGTGCTCGCGCTGGTGCTGGCCGGGCTGTGGGTGCTGCACCACCTCGAGCGTTCGGACTTCGGCCGCATCCTGGTCGCGATCCGCAACAACGACCTGATCGTGCAGAGCGTCGGCATCGACGTGCACCGGACCAAGGTCCTGTGCCTGGCCGTGTCGTCGGCGTTCGCGGGGCTGGGCGGCGCGCTGCTGGCGCACGCGAACAACGTGATCAGCCCCGGCGACTTCGGCTTCCTGCTCGCGGTGTTCACGCTCGCGTACCTGAAGGTGGGCGGCGAGGGCCACTTCGCGGGATCGATCGTCGGCGCGACGCTGCTGACGCTGCTCGCGCAGTACGCGCTCGGTTTCGGCGCGTTCGAGCACGTCTTCTACGGCGGCGCGATCGTGCTCGTCGTCCTGCTGATGCCCGAGGGCATCGTCGGCCGCTGGGCCGCGTGGCGGGCGCGGCGCGCCGGGGCCGCGCACGCGCGCGTTCCGGAGGCCTGACGTGGCCGAGGTCCTGCTCGAGGTTCGCGGGCTCACCCGGCGCTTCGGCGGCCTCACCGCGGTGTCGGGGCTGGACTTCGACGTGCGCGCCGGTGAGATCCTCGGGCTGATCGGCCCGAACGGCGCCGGCAAGAGCACCACGTTCAACGTCGTCAGCGGGTTCCTGAAGCCGACCGCGGGCCGGATGGTCTTCGACGGCGCCGACATCACCGGCCGGCCCGCGCACGAGATCAGCCGCCTCGGCCTCGTGCGCACGTTCCAGCACGGCAGCATGCTGCGCGAGATGAGCGTGCGCGACAACCTCCTGGTCGCGACGATCAGCCTGTTCCGCGGGCACGCGGAGCGCGAGCGGCGCGTGCTCGAGACCGCGCGCATGTTCGCGCTCGACGCCGTCCTCGACGAGCCCGCGGGCAACCTGCCGCACGGGCTGCAGCGGATGGTCAGCATCGCGATCGCGTTCACGCGCCGCTCGCGGCTGCTGTGCCTGGACGAGCCGCTCACCGGCCTGAACCCGAGCGAGGTCGGCGTCGCGCTCGATCTCTTCCGGCGCATCCGCGACGAGTTCGGCGTGACGGTGCTGCTCGTCGAGCACAACATGAAGGCCGTGATGCAGATCTGCGACCGCATCGTCGTCCTCGACCGCGGCGAGTTCCTCGCGCAGGGCACGCCGGCCGAGATCAGCCGCAACGACGCCGTGATCGCGGCGTACCTGGGCAGGCGCAAGTGAGCGCGCCGCGCTCGACGGGGGGGGCGGCGGGCGTGGGCGCGTCGCTCGCGGTGCGCGGGCTGGTCGTGCGCTACGGGCCGGTGCCGGCGGTCGACGACGTGAGCTTCGAGCTCGCGCACGGCACGATCACGACGATCATCGGCGCCAACGGCGCGGGCAAGTCGACGATCATGAAGGCGCTCTCGGGCCTGGTGAAGCCGGCCGCGGGCAGCGTCGCGGTGCTCGGCCGCGAGATGGCGGGCGCAGCGCCCGACGAGATCGTCCGCCAGGGCATGTCGCTCGTGCCCGAGGGGCGGCGGCTGTTCGTGTCGATGACGGTGCGCGAGAACCTGAACACGGGCGCGTACACGCGCCGCGACGCGGCCGCGGTGGCCGCGGACTTCGAGCGCGTGCTCGGCTACTTCCCGGCGCTGCGCGAGCGGCTCGACACGCGCGCCGGCAGCCTCAGCGGCGGCCAGCAGCAGATGGTGGCGGTGGCGCGCGCGCTGATGTCGGCACCGAAGCTGCTGCTGCTCGACGAGCCGACGATCGGCCTGGCGCCCGCGATCGTCGACACCATCGCCGAGATCATCCGCACGATCGCTGCCGCCGGCGTCGACGTGCTGCTGGTCGAGCAGAACGCCGAGATGGCGCTCGAGATCGCCGACCGCGCGTTCATCCTCGAGCGCGGCCGCATCGTGATGTCGGGCAGCGCCGCCGAGCTCGCGCGCAGCGACGAGGTGCGGCGCGCGTACCTGGGCATCTGACGCCGGCCGCTCGGGCCGACGGGAGCATCATGAGCAGCGAAGCGAACTCCGGATTGCCGCCGTCGATCACGACGGCCGAGCGCTACCGTTCCATCTACCGGCCCGACCTGTTCCAGGGCCGCACGGTCGTCGTCACCGGCGGAGGCAGCGGGCTGGGCCGCTGCGTCGTGCACGAGCTCGCGAGCCTGGGCGCGCGCGTCGCGATCCTCGGCCGCAAGCCGGCCAAGCTCGACGCGGTCGCGGCCGAGCTCGCCGCGATCTACCCGGAGTCGGCGGGCCGCGTGAGCCTGCACGCGTGCGACATCCGCGAGGAGGACGCGGTGCGGCGCACGGTGGCCGAGATCGTGGTGCGGCACGGCGGCATCGACGGCGTCTTCAACTGCGCCGGCGGGCAGTACCCGGCGGCGCTGCGCGACATCACCGCGAAGGGCTGGGACGCGGTCGTGCGCACGAACCTGCACGGCACGTTCCTCGTCTCGCGCGAGGTCTACACGCAGTGGATGGAAGGCCACGGCGGCTCGATCGTCAACATGCTCGCCGACATCTGGGGCGGGCTGCCGGGCATGGGCCACTCGGGCGCGGCGCGCGGCGGCGTGCTGACGCTGACCGAGACCTGCGCGTGCGAGTGGGCGCACTCGGGCGTGCGCGTGAACGCGGTCGCCCCGGGCTGGATCGCGGCGAGCGGCATGGACAGCTACGCGCCGGACTACCAGCGCGAGATGCGCGGCTGGCAGGCGCACGTGCCGATGCGCCGCTTCGGCACCGAGGCGGAACTGTCGGCCGCGGTGGTGTTCCTGCTGTCGGAGGCTTCGACGTTCGTCAACGGTACGGTGATCCGCGTCGACGGCGGGGTACCGAACGCGCGGCCGCAGTGGAAGCGCCCGGCGGCCGAACGCTCGCCGGTGTTCCAGGGGTTCCCGCAGTATCGGCGGCCGGGGATGCTGGACCGGGAGGACTGACGGCGGGCGGCGCCGTGGCGCGCCGGGGCTGTCGACGGTGCCGGTGAGAACCGGGTTCACGGGCGGGGGAGCGGTCTGCCGACGTCCGCTTCCGACGCATTGCGGACTGTCGGGAAACCGGACCGCGCTTCCGTGATCGACCCCGAGCCGACCTTCAGTCCAGCCGATCAGACATCCCGCAAGCGGACACTGGTTTCGCAAAGTGTGGCGCGCTCTCGATCAGAGGTTGCGATCTCAATAGCCCCTTATGAGCCTGTTAGTAGCCAAAACATCGCATAACGGACCTATTTAGAACTGTTATTTACAGTACTTGCGCACAGGAAATCTATCCGTACAATGGCCCTTATTGATACTCTCATACCAACTATTTCTGAATAGTAGCCCCTTTAGGGTTCGTTATGAACAAGCCGCCAGACACCCTCTCGACCGTCGACGAGCTCATCGTTGGCCTCGGTGAAGATCTGCGCGCGCAGCGCCTGCAGCGCAACCTCACCCAGCAGCTGCTGGCCGAGCGCTCTGGCATCAGCGTGCGCGCGCTGAAGAACCTCGAGAGCGGCCACGGCGCGACCCTGCGCACGCTGGTCAGCGTGCTGCGCGCGCTCGGCCGCCAGGACTGGCTGCGCAGCATCGCGCCAGTGGCCACGATCAACCCGCTGACGATGCCTGATGCACTGTCGCAGCGGCAACGCGCCGCGGGCAAGCCGAGGAAGAAAGCCCGATGAGCACAACCCCTGCCGATAAGGCCGCCCGCAGTGCGTACCGCCAGGTCGGTCGCATCGAGGTGCGCCTGTGGGGCGAACTGGTCGGCGCCGCGGCGCTGGACCCTCGGTACGGCTATTACGCGTTCCGGTACACGCCCGAGTTCGTGGCCCGCGGTGTCGAGGCCGGCACCCTGCGCATGCCGCTGAGCGAGACCGAGGAAACCTACCTGTTCACCGACCTGCCAGAGGCGACCTACAAGCGGCTGCCGGCGCTGCTCAGCGACGCCCTGCCAGACGACTTCGGCAATGCGCTGATTGACCGCTACATGGCCGAGCGTGGCATGTCCGCGACCTCTGTGTCCGCTCTCGACCGCTTGGCCTACATGGCCAGCCGCGGCATAGGCGCGCTCACCTTCAAGCCTACGCGCGGCCCGGCCACCAAGAAGCCTACGGCGCTGGACCTGACCAAGCTGGTGACCCAGGCGCGAGCCGCCGTCGAAGGACACTTTGACGGTGACGACGCGGCGTCGGCGGCGCTGCGCAGCATTATCGAAGTTGGAACTTCCGCCGGCGGCGCGCGCGCCAAGGCCGTGATCGCCTGGAACCCGCAGACCGAGGAAATCCGCAGCGGCCAGCTGGATGCGCCTGATGGTTTCGAGCACTGGTTGCTGAAGTTCGACGGCATGGGCAAGGACAACGAGCTCGGCCAGGCACAGGGGTACGGTCGCATCGAGTACGCCTACCACCTTATGGCCCACGACGCCGGCGTTGACATGACGGCCTGCCGGTTGCTGCACGAGAACGGCCGTGCGCACTTCATGACGCGTCGCTTCGACCGCGAGGGGCGCTCCGGGCGGCACCACATGCAGACGCTGTGTGCGCTGGATCACGTCGATTACAAGAAGAAGGGCACAAACGCCTACGCCCAGTTGTTTCGCGCGATCCACACGTTGAAGTTGCCCTACGAGGCGCTCGAGGAGGCCTTCCGGCGCATGGTGTTCAACGTGATGACGCGCAACTGCGACGATCACTCGAAGAACTTTTCCTTCCGCCTGCGTGAGGGCCAGGGATGGGAACTGGCGCCAGCGTACGACGTGACCTTTGCCCACAATCCCAAGGGCGAGTGGACCCACCAGCACCTGATGAGCGTGAACGGCAAGTTCAAGGACTTCAATGAAGGCGACCTGCTGGCCGAGGCCGAGCGGTTTGCCATCGGCAGCGCGCGGCGCGTGATCGATCAGGTGCGCGCAGCGGTGCGCGACTGGCCCAAATTCGCCAGCAGCGCCGGCATCGCCACAGCGCAAACAATGGACATCGGCGGCTACCACCAACTGCTGGTGCCGGCGGTAGCTCCACACAGGCAAGACTCGTAGCCTGACGGGCATGCGCGTCAACAGCAGCACGTAGTGCGCGTCGCGCGGTGCGCAGCCCGCTGGATCAGATCTAGAGCCAGCCGGCGCGGCGACGACGCGTATGGGACCCGACCGGACCGGCTGCAAGCGGACGAACGCAGATGACCGTTCGTGGCCGACTCCAGAAGTCGCGGTCAGCACGTCCGATGTCCGCAAGGTGCCGGTTCCGGTCATCGAGGCACGCCGAAAACCGACGCTCGAAAGCCGACGCCCGACACGAGAAAAGACGACGTCCGTTCGCGCTCGTGCGGCGACGATGCGAGACGAGTGCCCGGCACACGGCGCTCACCCGCCCGGGGCCGACCTCCCCACCGGCACCGGCCGCACCTTCCAGATCCGCTCGCAGTACTCGCCGATCGCGCGGTCGGACGAGAAGTACCCCGAGCGCGCCACGTTGAGGATCGCGGCGCGCGTCCACGCGCCGACGTCGCCGTACGCCGCGTCGACCCGTGCCTGGCAGTCGAGGTAGGACCGGAAGTCCGCGAGCAGCATGTACTCGTCGTCGTCGAGCAGCGAGCGCACGATCGGCTCGAAGAGCGTCCGGTCGCCGCCCGAGAAGGTGCCTCGCGCGACCAGGTCGACGACCTCGCGCAGCTCGGCGTCGTTCTCGCAGAGCTCGCGCGGCCGGTAGCCCTGCGCGCGCCGCTCGGCGACCTCCGGCGTGCTCAGCCCGAAGAGGAAGAAGTTCTCCGGCCCCACCTGCTCGCGAATCTCGACGTTGGCGCCGTCGAGCGTGCCGATCGTGAGCGCGCCGTTGAGCGCGAACTTCATGTTCCCGGTGCCGCTCGCCTCCTTGCCCGCGGTGGAGATCTGCTCGGAGAGTTCGGCCGCCGGGTAGATGCGCTGCCCGGTCTTCACGTTGAAGTCGGGGACGAAGACCACCCGCAGGCGCTCGCGCGTGCGCGGGTCCGCGTTGACCACGTCGGCGACGCCGTGGATCAGCCGGATGACGAGCTTGGCGAAGTGGTAGCCGGGCGCAGCCTTGCCGGCGAAGACGACGGTGCGCGCCGGGAGGTCGTCGCCGCGCGCCAGCCGGCGCCAGCGCGCGACCGCGTGCAGCACCGCGAGGTGCTGGCGCTTGTACGCGTGGATGCGCTTGGCCTGCACGTCGAGCAGCGCGTCGGGGTCGAACGCGTGCACGCCGTGGTCCGTGCCCCACGCGGCGAGCGCGCGCTTGTTGTCGAGCTTCACGCGCCGGAAGGCGTCGGCGAACGCGGCGTCGTCGGCGAATGGCTCGAGCCGGCGCAGCTGCGAGAGGTCGCGCTGCCAGCCTGGTCCGATCGCGTCGGTGACGAGCGCGGCCAGCGCCGGGTTCGCCTGCGCGAGGAAGCGCCGCGGCGTGACGCCGTTCGTGACGTTCGTGAAGCGCTGCGGCCAGAGCTCGGCGAAGTCGGCCAGCAGCGTCGTGCGCAGCAGCTCGCTGTGCAGCGCCGCCACGCCGTTCACCGCGTGGCTGCCGACGGTGGCGAGGTGCGCCATGCGCACGCGCCGCTCGCCGCGCTCATCGATCAGCGACATCCGCGCCAGCCGCGCGGCGTCGCCGGGCGCGCGCCGGCGCACCTCGTCGAGGAAGCGCGCGTTGACCTCGTAGAGCAGCTCGAGGTGGCGCGGCAGCAGGCGGCCGAACAGCGGCAGCCCCCAGGTTTCGAGCGCCTCGGGCAGCAGCGTGTGGTTCGTGTACGAACAGGTCTCGGTGACCAGCGCCCACGCCCGATCCCACGGCACGAGGTGCACGTCGACCAGGAGGCGCAGCAGTTCGAGCACGGCCAGCGCGGGGTGGGTGTCGTTGAGTTGCACCGCGAACTTGTCGGCGAAGCGGGTGACGTCCTGCTCCCGCTGCAGGAACAGGCGCAGCATGTCCTGCAGCGAGCACGACACCAGCAGGTACTGCTGTTTAAGGCGCAGCGCCTTGCCCGCCTCGCCCTGGTCGTTCGGGTAGAGGATCTTCGTGAGGTTCTCGGACTCGATCTTCGCCTGCACCGCGCGCACGTAGTTGCCGGCGTTGAACGCGGCGAGGTCGAAGTCCTCGCTCGAGCGGGCGCTCCACAGGCGCAGGAAGTTGCAGTTGCGCACGCCGGCACCCGGCACCGGGGTGTCGTACGGGATGCCGATCACGGTCTCGGCCGGAAGCCACTCCACGCGGTAGCGGCCCTGATCGTCGGTCCAGGCGCGGGTGCCGCCGCCGAACCCGACCGCGAACTCGATCTCGGGGCGGCCGACCTCCCACGGGTAGCCGTAGCGCAGCCAGCGGTCCGTGCGTTCCTGCTGCCAGCCGTCGCGGATCGACTGGTCGAAGATGCCGAACTCGTAGCGCAGCCCGTAGCCGATGGCCGGGATCTGCAGCGTCGCCAGCGAGTCCATGAAGCAGGCCGCCAGCCGCCCGAGGCCCCCGTTGCCCAGGCCCGGCTCCTCCTCGTGCTCGACGAGTTCGTCGAGGTCCAGGCCCTGCGCGTGCATCGCCGCGCGCGCGTGCTCGACGAGGCCGAGCGCGAGCAGGTTGTTCATCAGCTGCGGGCCCAGCAGGTACTCGGCGGAGAAGTAGCACACCGTGCGCGTCGCCTGCGCGAAGTAGGCCGACGCGCTGGCGATCCACCGCTCGAGCAGACGGTCGCGCACCGTCCACGCGAGCGCGAGGTACAGATCGTTGCGGGTCGCGACGGCGGGGAACTTCGCCTGCCGGACGAACAGGTTGTGGATGAAGACCCGGCGCAGGGACTCCGCACCGGACTCCAGCGGGCGAGCGGAGGGGGACGCCGGACGATCGCTCGGGGTCGAGGTCGCCATGGCGCATCCATCGTACGCCGAACGCGCGCGGCTGTGCGCGGCCCGGCGCGACCGGAGGCTCGTTCGCGACGCTGCGCGCAACGGCGGCGTGCAACGGCCGCGCCGGCGCGCGCGGCGAGCGATCGCGGCGCCGACGCGGCCCGCGAGCGCGGCCGTGTCTAGAGCTCGACCACGCCCGCGTCCGCCGTCGTCGCGTACAGCCGTTCCACCTTCGCCGCGCGCGCCCCGAGCACCGCGCGCTGGTTCACGTAGCCCTTGTCGGTGATCTCGCCGGCGTCGATCGACAGCGCAGCGTCCAGCAGCAGCGCGCGCGTCGCGTGCATCGACGACGCGCCGCCGGTGGCCGCGTGCAGGCGCTTCAGTCCCTCGCGCAGCTTCGCGAGCACCGCGGGCGCCGCGACGACGTCGGCCAGCCCCGCGGTGTCGGGCAGCCCCGCGAGCGCGCGGCACGCGGCGAGGTTCGGCACGACCAGGAAGCCGATCTCCTTGCGGTCGTGCCCGCACACGACGACGTCCTGCGCGACCGGCGCGAGCGCCTCGACCGCGCGCACCCGCACCGCGCCGACGTTCACCCAGGTGCCCGACATCAGCTTGAAGTCCTCGGCGATGCGGCCGTCGAAGACGAGCCCCTTCTCGGGGTGCGCCGCGTCGGCGAGCTTCACCGCGTCGCCGATCCGGTAGAAGCCCTCGTCGTCGAACGCGCCGGCGGTCGCGCCGGGCGCGTTCCAGTAGCCGGGCATCACGTTCGGGCCGCGCACGCGGATCTCCTGCTTGTCCGCGCTGGGCACGAGCTTGAGCTCGGTGCCCGGCACCGGCACGCCGATGACGCCGGCGCGCTCGGCCTGGAAGTGGCAGTCGGCGGCCAGTGGCGCGGTCTCGGTCGAGCCCCACGCCGAGACCAGCGGTACCGGGCGGCCGAGCGTCTCGATCGCGAGCTCGTTCAGCGCGTCCCACAGGTGCTGCGGCAACGCGGCCGCCGCGTAGAAGATCGCCTGCAGGTTCGCGAAGAACGTGGCGCGCAGCTGCGGCTCGGCGCGCAGCGCCGGCACCAGCATGTCGTAGCCGCGCGGCACGTTGAAGTAGATCGTCGGCGAGACCTCGCGCAGGTTCGCGAGCGTGCGGTCGAACAGGCCGGGGGCGGCCTTGCCCGAGTCGATGAACAAGGTGCCGCCGTTGCGCAGCACGAGATTGAAGTTGTGGTTCGCGCCGAACGTGTGGCTCCACGGCAGCCAGTCGACGATCACCGGCGGCGTGCGCTCCAGGAACGGCCAGACCTGCGCCTTGGCCTGCTGGTTCGAGCACAGCATGCGCTGCGTGTTGATCACGCCCTTGGGCGAGCCGGTGGAGCCGGAAGTGAACAGCACCTTGGCGATCGTGTCCGGGCCGACCGCGGCGAACGCGCGCGCCACGCGCTCGTCGTCGGTCTTCGTCAGCAGCTGCGCGAACGAGGTCACGGGGCCGAGGTCGGCCGGCGCGTCGGCGCCGTCGCCGGCGACCAGCACCGCGTCGTGGCGCGAGGCGATCGCGCGCAGCGCGGGCGCGAACTGGCCGGCCGACGCCGCGAAGATCGCGCCGGGGCGCAGCGTGTCGACGATCGCGCCGAGCTTGGCGTGGTCCGCCGACATCAGCGAGTACGCGACCGACACCGGCGCGACCGGCACGCCCACGTGCATCGCGCCCTGCATCAGCAGCGCGTGCTCCAGGCTGTTGTCCGAGAGCACCGCGAGCGGGCGCGTGGGACCCAGCCCGGCGTCGAGCAGCCAGGTGCCGATCGCCTTCACCTGGGCGAGCGCGGCCGCGTACGACACGCGCATCCACTGGCCGCTGCGTCCGCGCTCGGCGATCCAGGTGCGGTTCGGGTCCGCGGCGGCCCGGCGCTCGAGCCACACGCCGGTGCAGCGGTCGAACGGGCCGAGGGGCACCGGCGAGCGCAGCACGACCGAGCCGTCGGCGCGGGACTCGCGCTCGACGCGCGGCGGGGCGAACAGGCGCGCGGGGTCGCGCTCGACGGCGGACGGGGCGGGATCGGCGGACTGCGGCGTCGTCGTCATCGGGGGTCTCCTCGGTGCGCATCGACGCCATTGCCGGCGCCGCCGCTCGCATCTACTATAGTTGTCGTGATTTCGCTGACTTGCACTATCGTATAGAAGGTCGACACGTGTCCGCAACCACCGACCGACGCCCTCCGGCGGGCGTGCCGCGCGACGGCGCGGTACGCCTGGCGCCGACGCTGACGCGGCGCGTGCGCGCGCTGCGCGAGGCGGCCGGGCGGACGCGCGCGCAGCTGTCGCAGCGCTCGGGCGTCTCGATCGCCTACCTCGCCCGCCTGGAGGCCGGCCGCGCGAACGTTTCGCTGCAAGTGATCGAGCGGATCGCGCACGCGCTCGACGTCGCGCCGCTCGCGCTGCTGGCGGACGCGGGCCCGGGGAGCGCCGACGCCGCCCGCATCGCGGCACTGGTCGCGCGCCTGTCGCCCGTCGAGCGCGACGACGCGTGGCGGTTGCTGCACGAGCGCTTCGGCGGCGCGACGGTGCCGGTTCGGCCCGCGCGGCGCATCGCGCTGATCGGCCTGCGCGGCGCAGGCAAGTCCACGCTCGGCGAACGTCTCGCGAGCGTGCTCGGCGTGCCCTTCGTCGAGCTCAACCGGGAGATCGAGCGCGCCGGCGGCGTCGCGGTGCCCGAGGTCTTCACGCTGTACGGCGCGGCCGGCTACCGCACGCTCGAGCGCAGCTGCCTCGCGCGCGTGATCGAGCGCCACGACGCCGTCGTGCTCGCGACCGGCGGCGGGCTGGTGAGCGACGCGGGCACGTACGAGCTGCTGCGCGGCGCGTTCCGCACCGTCTGGCTGCGCGCGCAGCCGCACGAGCACTTCGACCGCGTACGCCGGCAGCAGGACGCCCGCATCGCGGCGCCCGCGCTGGAGGCCGCCGCGATGGCCAACATCCGCGCGATGCTGTCGGCGCGCGATCCGCTCTACGCGCTCGCGGACCTCACGCTGCGCACGAGCGGGCGGACGCCGGCGCAGAGCCTGCGCGACCTGGTCGCGCTGCTCGGCGTCGCACCGGCGCGGGCAGCGGGGCGGCGCTGACCGCTCGCCGGGGTTCGAGCCGATCGCCGTGCCCGCCTGCGCGCCGTCCCGCGGAACGGAATGCGCCGTTCCGGCACCGGCACGTCGTGCAGCGCATCGCGGCACGCGGCGCGCTACGCTCGCGAGGCAGCGTGCGCCCCGTTCCGGGAGTGCCCGCCTCACCGGAGAGAAACGACGATGGACGGCATCGAGGACGCACCGCCCGCACCGGCACGCTGCGGCGACGCCGGGCGCGCGCCGACCGCCCGCGCACCGGCGCGGATCTCGCGACGCGACCTGCTCGCGCTCGCCGCCGGCGGCGTCGCGCTCGGCGCGCACCCCGGCGCGCGGGCGCAGGCCGAGTGGCCCGCGAAGCCGATCCGCTTCGTCGTCGGGTTCGCCGCCGGCGGTCCCACCGACAGCTTCGCGCGCCTGCTCGCGAAGAAGCTCACCGAGCAGCTCGGGCAGCCGGTGTCGGTGGAGAACCGCGTCGGCGCGAACGCCAACATCGCGGCCGACCTGGTCGCGAAGTCCCCGCCCGACGGCCACACGTTCCTCTACAACAGCTCGTCGCTCGCGATCAGCGCGTCGCTGTACAAGGACCTGCGCTACGACGCGCGCCGCGACTTCGTCCCGGTGGGCCTGGTGATGGCGGTGCCGGTCGCGCTGGTCGTGCACCCGTCGCTGCCGGTGACCACGCCGCAGGAACTGGTCGCGTACCTGAAGTCGCGGCCGAAGGCGCTCTCGTTCGCGTCCGGCGGCGTCGGCAACGCGCAGCACCTGGGCATGGAGATGTTCCTGCGGGCGTTCGGCCTCGAGTCGAATCACGTTCCGTACAAGGGCAGCTCGCAGGCGCACGTGGACCTGATCGCCGGGCGCACGCAGATGATGATGGACACCGTGGGCAGCGTGCTGCCGCACGTCCAGGACCGCCGCCTGCGGCCGATCGCGATCGCGAGCCTGCAGCGCATCCCGGTGCTGCCCGACGTCGCGACGCTGCACGAGAGCGGCATGCCCGGCTTCGAGCTCGAGGGCTGGTACGGCGTGATGGCGCCCGCGCGCACGCCGGAAGCGATCGTGCGACGCCTCAACGCCGAGATCGACCGCGCGATGAAGTCCGACGAGGCGCGCGCGGCCCTCGCCGCGCAGAACGCGCGCTCGCTCGCCGCGCCGCCGCAGGCGTTCGCGACGCTGCTGCAGGCGGAGATCGCGCGCTACGCGAAGATCGTCAACGCCCGCTCGAATTCGCCCAGTGACCACTCGGCCAGAGCTCTGTGCCCGAGCGCGCAGATCATCGGGTCGTGCCCGGCGAACAGGTCGATGCGGAAGTGGCGATCCTCCCCCGAGGCACGCGCGATGCCCTCTTCCGCAGCACGCAGGCAACGGGTGAACGCGCCGCGCACGAAGCTCGTGGTCCAGTCCGCGTGACCGGCCTGTACGAGCAGCTCGTCGTTTGCGGACGCCGCGGCGAGCCGGTGCACGTCGCCGACGATCGACTCGGCGAGCGGGTGGCGGGCCTGCGCGTCGTAGATGTACCAGAGGTGGAATGCGGCGACGAATTGCTCGTCCAGTGTGCCGACCGCGTGCGCGAGGTCGGCGACGCGTCGGTATATCCGCTCGGGCTCGCCCGAACCGGTCGCTCGGATCGTCATCACCACTGGGCCGAGCTTGAGCAGCAGTCCGAGCTCGCGCCGCGCGCGCGCGGTCGCGTCGAGCGCAGCACCAGCATCGCCACCGACGAGTCGGATGGCCATGGACAGGTGCTCGATCGCCTCGGCTCCAGCGAATCGCGCGAGCGCGTGATCGGCCGCGCGCTCCCACTGGCCGATCGCTCGCAGGCCTTGGCCTGCTTCGGTAAGGTGACGCGCGAGCACCTCCGGTTCCGTTTCGCAGCGTTCGGGAAACGAGGTTTCGAGGACGTCGGCGATGCGGCCGTGGATCTCGCGGCGGGTCGCGAGGAGCATCGTCGAATACGCCGCATCCTGGATCAGGGCATGCCGGAACACATGCACGGTCTCTTGCCCGAGACCGTGGCGCTCGAGCAGCCCGGCAAGCTCTGCGCGCTCGGCCGCCGACGCGACACGTTCGGCGCTCCATCGGATGACGCCCGCGATCAGCGATTGCTGGAAATCGCGGCCGATCGCGGCGCCTGCCTGCACGAACGGCATCACTTCGGCGAGACCCTGAAGCCTCGCGAGAAGCAGTTCGTGGAGCGTCGCCGGAATCGGGAGTGCGCCGATCCACGGCGTACCGGCCGCCTGAGCATCGAGCGCGCCTCGCGCGGTCTCCACGAGGTAGAGGGGAACGCCGTCTGCCTTTTCCAGGATGCGCGCGACGACGTCGTCGGGCAGTCGAAGCTCTCCGCCCATTGCATCGACGACTCTCCGACCGTCGTGGGCGTCGAGGCGCTCGAGCCGCAGGCTCTGCGTCGTCGAGCCCTCGATCCAGGCGGGCGCGACGCCTTCGCGCGAAGTGACGAGCACGAGCGCGCTCGTGCCGGCGAGTTGTTGCCGTACGGCGCCAAGCAGCTCCGCCGTCGTCGGGTCGATCCAGTGGGCGTCCTCGACGAGCAGCAGCATCGGCTCTCGCTCGGCGGTGTCCAGCACCCATCGGGCGAGCGTCGCCTGGATCGCCGCACGCTGGGCCTGCGGCGGGCCGGTCAACGACGGCCCGCCTGGAATCGACAGCACCTTGGCGAGAACCGGGAGCACCTGCTCGGGGGTGGCTCTCGGTCCGCGGACCAGTTGTCGGACGCAGCGCTCGAGTTTGTCCAGCCGCAGTTCGTGGCGATCGCCGGGATCGATCCCGGCGGCCTGTTCGACCCAGCGGACCAGTGGGTGCCACATCGAGCCGCCATGCTGCGACGAGCATTGAAGGAGGACTTCGATCCTCTCCGCGTCCGCAATGCGCTGCCGCAGTTCGAAGCAGAGCCTGGACTTGCCCACGCCAGCTTCGCCCGAGACGTGCACCACACAACCCTGGCCGGCTCGCGCTTCGGACCAGGCCGAGGCGAGGGTCTCGAGTTCGGACGATCTCCCGAACATCGGTATCAGCCTGGTGATGCGGTCGGCCTCGAAGCGGGTCACGGACTCGGTCGCCCCGAGCACCCGGCTCGGTCGAATTGGAGCGTCGATCCCTTTGACGCGAGCCTCGTCGAGAAGTTCGAGCCTAAAGCGGTTGCGAAGCAGTCGGCGTGTCGATGGGCCGACAATGACTTCGCCGGCGCCTGCGAGCGACTGCATCCGCGCAGCGAGATTCGGCGTCTCGCCGATCGCTGCCCGTCCGACGATCAATTCGGTTCCGACGACGTCGCCGACGACGACCAGCCCGGAGGCGATCCCGACCCGCGCCGCGAGCGCAGTCCCGTCGCTTGCACGCAGCGCCGAGACCGCTGCGGCGCCGTCGACGCCCGCCCGCGTTGCCCGCTCGGCGTCGTCCTCGTGCGCGCGTGGAAATCCGAAGTACGCCAGGATGCCATCGCCGAGGTACTGAGCGATCGCGCCCTCGTAGCGTTCGACGGCGGCGCGGAAGGCCTGCTGGAAGTCGCGAACCGCCGAGCGAAGATCCTCGGGGTCGATGCGCGTGCTCAGCGCGGTGAAGTCGACGAGATCCGCGAAGAGTACCGTGAGCATGCGGCGCTGCGCCTGGGTGGGTTCGGCCGCGTCACCGACGGCAGTCGAACGCTCGGGCTGCGCTAGCGCCGCGATGGCCTTCAGGAGTCGCTTTCGATCTCCGAGATTCACGCCGCAGCGCGCGAGGTCGGAGTCGGTGAGCGCGTCCAGCACGTCCAGGTCGATGCCCTCGGCGTGCAGCACCGGCAACAGGTGTGCCAAGCTGTTTCGTGCAAGAAAGAGCTCGAGGCTGGATTGCACTTGAGGTCCGATGGATGCCTTGGCGGTCTCGACCGATGTTATCGGCTCGTCCCGGTCGCTACAAGACGAGCGGCATTCGGGGAGGGATTGCCGCGGCGCCGGGCCCGAGGCGGATGTGCGCGCCATTGTCGACTACCATCGGTCACCCGCGAGGCGGCCGAGTCCGCCTCGCATCGCACCTCGGACCCCAGGGAGCCCCACATGAAGGCCGTCTGCGCCGACCGGCTCGATTCCATCGCCGACTACCGCCTGGTCGACGTCGACACGCCCACGCCCGGCCCGGGCGACGTGCTCGTCGAAGTCGCCGTGTGCGGTGTCGGCTACGTCGACTCGCTGGTCTCGCTCGGGCGCTACCAGGTCAAGCCGGCACTGCCGCACGTGCCGGGGCAGGAGGTCGGCGGGCGCGTCGCGGCCGTCGGCGAGGGCGTCGCGGGCTTCGCCGTCGGCGACCGTGTGATGGCCGCGGTGCGGGGCGGCTTCGCGCAGTTCGCGCTCGCGCCCGCCGATATGACGTTCCGGATCCCCGCCGCGATGTCGTTCGCGCAGGCCGCGGGCTTTCGCGTGAACTACCTGACGGCGCTGCACGGGCTGCGCGACCGCGCCGCGCTCGCGCCGGGCGAGCGGCTGCTGGTGCTCGGCGCCGCGGGCGGCGTGGGGATGGCCGCGGTGCAGGTCGGCCGCGTGCTCGGCGCGGAGGTGATCGCGTCGGCGTCCAGCGACGAGAAGCGCGCGTACGCGCTCGCGCACGGCGCGCAGCGCGCGCTCGACACCGAGCCCGAGGGCTGGCGCGAGCGCCTGAAGGCCGCGTGCGCCGACCGCGGGCCGGACGTCGTCTTCGATCCGGTGTGCGGGCCGCTGTTCGAGCCGGCGTTCCGCTCGCTGGTCTGGCGCGGCCGGCACCTCGTCGTCGGCTTCGTCGGCGGCCCGATCCCGGCGCTGCGCGCCAACCTCACGCTGATGAAGGGCGCTTCGCTCGAAGGAGTCGACGTGCGCCAGTTCCTGCTCTTCGAGCCGCAGCGCGCGCGAGCCCAGCTCGAAGAGCTCCTCGGCTGGGTCGGCGACGGGCGCCTCGTGCCCCCGGTGGGGCGTGAGTTCGCGTTCGACGATTACCCGGCGGCGCTGGAGTTCGCGCTCACGGGCAAGGGCGTGGGCAAGACGGTGCTGAAGGTCGCCGGGGACTGAGAAGGCGGGCCGCCTCGCGCGGCCGGGCGCGCACCCGTCATTCGATCCGATCGAACGGGATGTCGAGCGGCGAGACCACGTCGACGTCCGCCGACAGCGGAAAGCCCTCGCGCACCGGCGCCACGACGTAGGCCCGCTCGACGCCGACGTCTTCGCACGCCTGCCAGAATCCGCGGGTGACCTTCGGGGCCGACGAGAACTTGGCTTCCACGCCGACGCGGTGACGGCCCGTCTCGACGACGAGGTCGAGCTCGGCGCCGGCCGCGGTGCGAAAGAAGCCGACGCTCGCCGACGCGCCGAGCCTCGCGCACACCTGCTCGACGACGAATCCCTCCCACGACGCGCCGCCCGCGGGGTGTCCGATCAGGTCGTCCGCGTTCCGCACGCCGCGGAGGTGGTGCAGCAGGCCGGTGTCGCGCACGTAGACCTTGGGCGACTTGACGAGCCGCTTGCCCAGGTTCGCGTGGAAGGGCTCGAGCCGGCGGGCGACAAGCGCTCCGACGAGGTGATCGAGCCAGCGCGAGACGGTCGGCGACGAGACGCCGAGCGACGAGGCCATTGCGGAGGCGTTGAAGAGCTGCCCGTGCAGGTGCGCGAGCATTCGCCAGAACCGCCGCATGCTCGGGGCGTCGACTCCGATCCCGAGGCCGGGCAGATCGGTGCTCAGGAAATGGCGTACGAAGTTCTCGCGCCAGGCGCTCGAGACGGTGTCGTCGGGCGCGAGGTAGCTCGGCGGGAGTCCGCCGCGAGTCCAGAGCCGCGCGATCTCCCCGAAGCCCGCGCGGACCTCCTCGAGCAGCAGTGGCGCCATGTCGACGACCGCGAGCCGCCCCGCGAGCGACTGCGACTGGCGAAGCAGCGGGAACGACGCCGACCCCAGGAGCAGGAAGCGACCGGCCCGCCGGTCGGCGTCGATCTCGCCGCGCAGCTCCGAGAACAGACCGGGCGCGTTCTGGACATCGTCGAGGACGACGAGCCGGCCCCGGTTCGCGCGCAGGAACAGGCCCGGATCGGCGAGACGTGCGAGGTCCGCCGAGCTCTCGAGGTCCAGGTAGACGCTGCCGGGGCGACGGGCCGCGACGGCGCGGGCCAGCGTCGTCTTGCCTGCCTGCCGTGGGCCGAGGATCGCGACGGCCGGGCTCCGCCCAGGGCGCCCTCGACGGCGGGTTCGGCGATCCTTGAAAACATCATTGCATTTTAAATATTCCCTGTTAAAAATGCAATGAAGCGAGACCGTCGGGCACGCGGCCTCAACGCCTGAGCACGATCCCCGCGCGCTCCCTGTCCCAGAGCTCGCCGAGCCGCCGCTCGGCGGACTCGCGCAGCGCCGGCTTGAGCACCTTCTCGGTCAGCGTGCGCGGCAGGTCGGTGACGAACTCCAGGTAGCGCGGCACCATGAAGTACGCCATGTTCGCCTCGCAGAAGCGGATCAGCTCGACCGGGTCGACCGACATTCCCGGCCGGCACACGACGCTGGCCGCGACCTCGTCCTCGGACATCTCGGAGCGCACCGGGTAGACCGCGGCCTCCACCACCGCCGGGTGGCGCAGGATCGCCTGCTCGACCTCCCACGACGAGACGTTCTCGCCGCGCCGGCGGATCGCATCCTTCTTGCGATCGACGAAGTAGAGGTAGCCGTCTTCGTCCAGGTAGCCGCGGTCCCCGGTGTGGAACCAGCCGCCGCGATTGGCGCGCGCGTCTTCGTCGGGCATCCGGAAGTAGCGGCGCCCGCCCAGGCTCGGGTCGTCGCTGCGCAGGCAGATCTCGCCCGGCTCGCGCGCGGGCAGCTCGCGATCGTCGTCGTCGAGGATCGCGAGGTCGACGCCCGGCCGCGGCCGGCCCGCCGAGCGCATCTTCTCGCGCGGGTAGCCCGGCTGCAGGAACGAGCCCTGGCCGAAGTCGGTGAGCGAGTACGACGACACGATCTCGACGCCGAAGCGCTCCTCGAACTGCGGGGCGAACGCGGGCACCGGCACCATCGTGCACTGGCGCACGCGGTGGGCGCGGTCGAGCTCCGACGGCGGCAGCCCCCAGAGGATGTTCGTCATCGAGCTGAGCAGGTTGAACTGCGTCGCGCCGTGGCGGCGCACGTCGTCCCAGAACGCGCTCGCCGAGAAGCGCCGCGACAGCGCGAGCGACGCGTCGGCGAGCAGCGCGGGGATCGACGCGGCGCCGAGCGCGTTGCCGTGGAACAGCGGCAGACAGGTGTAGACGACGTCGTCCGGCCACAGGCCGAGGTACTCGACGCGCCCGCGCGAGAAGCCGAAGCACTGAGCGTGGGTTGCGATCACGCCCTTGGACGGGCCGGTGGTGCCCGACGTGTACTGGATCATCTGCGCGTCGTGCGGGCCGACGTCGATGCCGGGCGCGTCTGCCGGCGAGCGCTCGAGTTCGTCGTACGCGTGGACTCGCGCGCGCACGCCGGCCGGGCACGGCGCGGCCGTGCCGGGCACCGGCCCGTCGTCGACGACGACGACGCGCGCGACGCGCGGCGCGCGCTCGAGCACCTCGGCGAGGCGCTCGACGAGGCTCGCGCTGACCACTACGGCGACGCTCTCCGACAGCGTCAGGAAGTACGCGAGCAGCTCGCCCTTGGCGGCGGTGTTGATCGGGCACGAGACCGCGCCGATCTTGCCGAGCGCGAAGTTCGTCCACAGCGTCTGGGGGGCGTTCTCGGTGAGCAGCGAGACGCGGTCGCCGGGCGCGACGCCAACGCGCAGCAGCCCGTTGGCGAGCCGGTTCGTCAGCGCGTCGACCTCGGCGTACCCGAACGTGCGCCCCTCGAACGTCAGGTAGGTCTTGTCGCCGTTGCGGCGCGCCTGCCGCGCGAGAAGGCGCGGGTAGGTGAGGTCGTCAATCGCGAGGTCGAGTGTCCGAACCGCTTGCATGGCGCGAGTGCTCCGCATCGCCGGCGCCCGGCGCCGATCCCGCGGATTGTCGGCCGGGGCCGGCCTCGGGTCCATGCCCGGTCGCGCGCGCCCGGTGCGGATCGCGGCATCGGTCGCACCCGGGATTCCGATACCGGCGAAATTGCGATTGAACCGGCCGGCGGGCAGCGCCGACAATGGCCCGCTCCATCCCCCGTGGCCCGACTCGCCCCGCACGCCGCCCATGTACCGCAAGGCCGCCATCGTCGGCATCGGCCAGACCGAGTTCTCGCGCGACTCCGGCCGCTCGGAGTGGCAGCTCGCGCTCGAGGCGATCCTCGCCGCGCTCGACGACGCGGGCCTGGACGCCGCGTCGGTCGACGGGCTGGTGCGCTACAGCTACGACAACGTCACGCCGCCGATGCTCGTGCGCGCGCTCGGCATCCGCGACCTGCGCTGGTACGGCGAAGTGCCGCTCGGCGGCACCGCGCAGTGCGCGGTGCTCGCGCAGGCGGGCGCGGCGATCGCCAGCGGCATCGCGCGCACCGTCGTCGTCTATCGCGCGCTGAACGAACGCTCCGGGGTGCGCTACGGTCGCGCGGAGCGGCACATCGCGCCCGCGGGCGACGCCGTCGTCGCGAGCGGCGACCGCACGCCCGCCGGCCAGTTCTCGGGGCCGTACGGCCTGCTCGTCCCCGGCCAGTCGATGGCCCTGTGGGCGCAGCGCTACGCCCACGAGGCCGGCCTCGACGCCGATCGCTTCGCGCAGGTGCTCGGCCGGGTCGCGGTGCAGCAGCGTGCTTACGCGCAGACGAACCCGCGCGCGATGATGCGCGAGCGCCCGCTCGACCTGGAAGGCTATCTCGCCGGCCGGATGATCTCGACGCCGCTGCGCCTGTACGACTACTGCCTGGAGAGCGACGGCGCGGCCGCGGTCGTGCTCACGCGGGCCGACGACGCGCGCGCGCTGCGCGACGACCCGGTGTGGCTGCTCGCCGCGCACCAGTGCCTGTTCGCGCACTCCGAGCCGATCTCGATCTATCCCGACGACGTGCTCGCGCGCAGCGTGCCCGGCAACGTCGAGAAGCTGTACGCCGACGCGCGCGTCTCGCCGGCCGACGTTTCCTTCGCGCAGTTCTACGACGCGACCTCGTTCATGGTCGTGAGCGACCTCGAGACCTACGGGTTCGCGCCGCGCGGCCAGGCGTGGCGGCGCGTGCTCGACGAGGGCACGGGGCCGGACGCCTCGTTGCCGGTCAACACGCACGGCGGGCACCTGTCCGAGGGGTACATCCACGGCATGAACCACATCACCGAGGCGGTGCGCCAGCTGCGCGGCACCGCGGCGAACCCGGTGCGCGACGCGCGGGTGGGCCTGGTCGGGTGCAACGGCGCGAGCGCCGCGCTGCTCGCGCGATGAGGCAGCGATGCTGATCGTCCCCGGCCCCGATCCGCTCACGCAGCCCTACTGGGACGGCGTCGCGCAGGGCGAGCTGCGCCTGCAGCACTGCGCGGCGTGCGCGCACGTCTGGCACCCGCCGCTGCCGATGTGCCCGAAGTGCCACTCGCAGGACGTCGCGTGGCGCCCGGTCTCGGGCCGCGGCACGCTGTACAGCTACACGATCGCGCACCACGTCGTGCACCCGGCGATGGCCGGGCGCGTGCCGTACCTGATCGCGCTGGTCACGCTCGACGAAGGACCGCGCGTGGTCAGCGGCCTGCCCGGCTGTGCGTTCGACGCGGTCCGCGTGGGCATGCGGCTGCGTCTGGGCTTCGAGACGATCGCGCCCGGCGTGGTGCTGCCGCAGTTCTACCCGACGCAGGAGACCTGAATGAGCGCGAATCCACCCGCCGCGGGCCGAGGCCTGTCCGGCAAGGTCGCGATCGTGACCGGCGCCGGGTCGCGCGACGACGGCATCGGCAACGGCCGCGCGGCGTCGATTCTGCTCGCGCGCCAGGGCGCGCGCGTGGCGCTGCTCGACGAGAACACCGGCTGGGCCGAGCGCACGCGCGCGATGATCGCCGACGAGGGCGGCGAATCCTTCGTCGTGCGCTGCGACGTCGCGAAGCTCGCCGACTGCGAGGCCGCGGTCGCACGCGCGGTCGAGCGCTGGGGGCGGGTGGACGTACTCGTCAACAACGTCGGCGTCACCGGTCCGGCCGGCACCGCCGTCGACGTCGACCCCGACGCCTGGGACCGCGACCTCAAGGTCAACCTGACGTCGATGATGTACATGGCGCGCTTCGCGATCCCGCGCATGCGCGAGCTGGGGGCGGGGTCGATCGTCAACATCGCGTCGGTCGCGGGGCTGGTCGGCGGGCACCACGCGCTGCTGTACCCGACGACCAAGGGCGCGATCGTCGCGATGACCCGCGCGATGGCGACCCAGCACGGCACCGAGGGCATCCGCGTGAACTGCATCGCCCCCGGGATGGTCTACACGCCGATGGTCTACACGCGCGGCATGACGGCCGAGATGCGCGAGGCGCGGCGCACGCGCTCGCTGCTGCAGACCGAGGGCACCGGCTGGGACGTCGGCAACGCCGTGGTCTACCTCGCGAGCGACGAGGCGCGCTGGGTCACCGGCGTCGTGCTCCCGGTGGATGCCGGCGCGACCGCCGGGATGGGCCGGGTCGCGGTGCCACCGAGCCCGGCCCGCTGAGCGGCGGACGCGACGCTCGCCGGGGCCATCACCGAACGCGGGACACGAGGAGCCGACGCAATGCCGAGGATCGACCTGCTGCCGCCGCAAGGCGGCGACCCCGAGACCGCCGCGATGTTCGCCGAGGTGCGCGCGCGCGGCATCGAGCTGCCGAACCTGTACCGCGTGATCGGCCACGCGCCGAAGATGCTGCGCGCGTGGCTCGACTTCGCGTGGCCGCTGCGGCTGGACGCGACGCTGCCGCGCGCGCTGCGCGAGGTCCTGATCCTGCGCATCGCGCAGCGCGGCGGCGTGCTCTACGAGTGGAGCCACCACGTGCCGATGGCGCTGGCCGCCGGCGTGCCGCGCGCGAAGGTCGACGCGATCCACGCGTGGCGCGACGCCGGCGCGTTCGACGACGCCGAGCGCGAGGTGCTCGCGCTCGCCGACGAGATCGTCGACGGCCCGGGCGCGAGCGCGTCCACGATCGCGGCGCTGCGCGCGCGCCACGGCGAGGGCGGGTCGGTCGAGCTGGTGCTGACCGCGAGCTTCTACATGTGCGTGAGCCGGTTCCTGCTCTCGATGGACGTCGAGTGCGAGGACGGTCACGAGGTCGTGCCGCTGCCGCGCTGAGTGCGCGGACGCGGTGTCGCGCCCCGGCCGCGGGGCGAGAGTCCGCCTGGGAGTCCACGAGATGAGAAAGTTCGCCCCGCTCCTCGCCGTCGCGCTCGCCGCGCTCGTGCTGCCCGCGACTGCCGTCGCGCAGGCGGCCTGGCCGGCCCGGCCGCTGCGCCTGGTCGTTCCCTACCCGGCCGGCGGCAGCACCGACATGCTCGGCCGCCTGATGGCGGCCAGGCTCTCCGACGCGCTGGGCCAGCGGATCATCGTCGAGAACCGCCCCGGCGCGAACGGCAACATCGGCACCGAGAACGTGGCGCGCTCGCCCGCCGACGGCTACACGATCCTCATCGGCGGCGCGGCGAACACGATCAACGCCACGTTCTACAAGGCGAACATCACGTTCGACTTCGTGCGCGAGCTCGTCCCGTTCGCGATGGTCGGGATCGTGCCGAACATCATGGTCGTGCCGACCGGCCTGCCCGTGAAGACGCCGCAGGAGTTCATCGCCTGGGCGAAGGCGACCGGGCCGTCGGTGAACTACGCGTCGTCCGGCAACGGCGCGACCACGCACATGTCGGCCGAGCTCTTCAAGATGGTCACCGGCACGCAGATGACGCACGTCCCGTACAAGGGCAGCGCGCCGGCGCTCACCGACCTGATCGCCGGGCGCACGCAGGTGATGTTCGACAACATCGCGTCGGCGCTGCAGCAGGTGAAGGCCGGCCAATTGCGCGCGCTGGCGCTCACCGGCCCGGACCGCAGCCCCGCGATCCCGGAGCTGCCCACGCTCAAGGAGCTGGGCATCGCGGTCGAGACCGTGTCGTGGTTCGGCCTGTTCGTCGCCGCCGGCACGCCGCCCGAGATCGTCGAGCGGCTGAACCGCGAGGCCCGGCGCATCGTCACGCAGCCCGACGTGCGCGCGCAGCTCGCCCAGCTCGGCGCCGATCCGCGCGACTGGTCGGTGCAGCAGCTCACCGAGTACACGAAGGCCGAGGTCGAGAAGTGGGCGAAGGTGATCCAGGTGTCGGGAGCGAAGCTGGAATGAGCGCTTCGCCCGCGGAGGGCGCCGAGCCGGCCGCCGCCGCGCAGGCCGGCTCCGCGAGGGCCCCCGCCGAGCCGGCTGCCGGCGCGCCGCGCAACGCGCCGCGCCTGCGGCGCATCGACCTCCCGCTGCGCGAGCGCACCATCGGCGCACTCCTCGTGCGCCTCGCGCGCACCCGGCCCGAGCATCCCTGCCTGCTGTTCGAGGGGCGCCGCTACTCCTTCGCCGAGGTCGACCGCCTGACCGACGCGATCGCGCGCGGATTCGCGGGCATCGGCGTGCGCAAGGGCGACCACGTCGCGCTGCTGCTCGAGAACCGGCCCGAGACGCTGTGGACGTTCTTCGCGCTCGGCAAGATCGGCGCGGTCGCGGTGCCGATGAACGTCGCCGCGCGGGGCGAGCTCCTCGCCGCGCAGCTCGCGCTCTCGGAGTGCGTCGCGCTGGTCGTCGAGGCGTCGCTGGTCGAGCGCTTCGCGGACGTGCGCGCGAAGTTGCCCGCGATCCGGCGGCTGGTCGCGATCGACGTCGATGCCGACGCGGCACGCGCACTCGCGGCGCGGCTCGGGCTCGACGTGAATCCCTGGGACGACCTCCCGGACCCGGGTGGCGAAGCGCCCCGCGTCGACGTGTCCTTTCGCGATCCCTTCCTGATCATGTTCACGTCCGGCACCACCGGGCCGTCCAAGGGCAGCGTCTCGCCGCAGGCGTACCCGGTCACCTACGGCCTCCAGCGTGCCGAGTGCTTCGGCTACCTCGAGACCGACGTGCTGTTCACCTGCCTGCCGCTGTTCCACGGCAACGCGCTGATCGGCACCTGCTTCTCGGCGCTGGTCGCGGGCGCGACGATCGCGCTGTCGCGGCGCTTCTCGGTGCGCAGTTTCTGGCAGGAGGTCCGCGACAGCGGCGCGACGCAGGTCAACCTGCTCGGCGCGATGGCGAACTTCCTGTGGAGCCAGCCGCCGGGGCCGCAGGACCGCGACCACCGGCTGCGCCAGTCGACGATGGTGCCGCTGCCCGATTTCGCCACCGCGTTCGAGGCACGCTTCGGGCTGAAGCTGACCTCCGTGTACGCGCTGAGCGACTACGGCATGGGCACGCTGCTCGGCCCCGGCCACCCGCCGGCGAAGTGGCGCTCCGCGGGGCTGCCGGCGCCCGACGTCGAGGTCGGCATCGTCGACGACGACGACGTCGCGCTGGCCCCGGGCGAGGCCGGCGAGATCGTGCTGCGTGCGCGCACGCCCTGGACGGTCGGGCAGGGCTACTGGCGCATGCCCGAGGCCACGCTGCAGGCGTGGCGCAACCTGTGGTTCCACACCGGAGACCGCGGCACCCTGGACGACGACGGCTACCTCTATTTCGTCGATCGCAAGAAGGACGCGATCCGCCGTCGCGGCGAGAACATCTCTTCGTGGGAGGTCGAGCGCATCGTGCAGAACCACCCGGCGGTGCTCGAGGCCGCCGCGTACCCGGTGCGCGCCGATCTGCCCGAGGACGAGGTGATGGTGAGCGTCGTGCTGCGCGCGGGCGCGTCGCTGACGCCCGAGGCGCTGGTCGCGCACTGCAACGCGAACATGGCCTACTTCATGGTGCCGCGTTTCGTCGAGTTCGTGCCGGCGCTGCCGCGCACGATGACCGAGAAGGTCGAGAAGTACCGGCTGCGGGAGTCGGCGCAGGCGCGGCTGGCGTCGGTCTGGGACCGGGAGAAGGCGGGGGTGCGGCTGACGCGATAGCTCGCGGGGCGGTCGCGGCCGGGGTCGGGGCCGGGCGCATCGGCGCGCCCGGCGACCCCGTCTTCACGCCACCAGTTTCAGCTTCGCCCGCCCCTTGCGCGCCCGCGGCGCCGGCGCGTTCGGCGCCTCGAGCGTCGACGTCAGGTCGCGCGCGAGCGCGATGACGCGCTCGGGGTCCACGCCCAGCGCGCCGATCAGGAATTCGATGATCTCCGAGCGCGGGTTCGCCAGCGTCGGCTCGATCATCATCACCGCCGCCGACACCGCGAGCGCGCGCTCGCGCGCGACCGTGTCCGGCAGCATCGTCTGCAGCGCGTTGAGCGCCTCGACCGGCGCGACCGCGGTGATGCGTGCCTGCTCGTGCAGCAGCCGGGTCCAGTCGATGTGCGCGTCGCGCGCGCCGGCCGTGCCCTCGGGCAGGTGGGCGAGCAGCCGTGCGAGCCGGAAGCTGCGCCGCTCGAACGCGCCGATCGAGACCATGCCCGCGAGCACGATCCGGCACACCGCTTCGGCGAACCCGCCGTCGTCGATGCGCGCGAGCGCCGCCTCGCGCGCCCGCGCGATGTCGCACAGCGCGCGCTCGCGGGCGACGTCGGCATCCGGCGCGTCGGGGCGGATCCACGCGCCCAGGCCCTGGGGGCCGAACACCGCGCGAACCCACGCGACGACGGCCTGGTCTCGCTGGTCGCGCAGCGCATCCAGCCCGCCGCGCATCAGCGCGTCGACGGTTCGCTCGAGGCCGCGCAGCGGGTGATCGTCGGGCACCGGCGCGCGCGCCGTGCGCGCGGCCCGCGCCTGCGCGCGCACCCACGGTGCGAGCGGCGATTCGTCGGTCAGCAGCGAGCGCTGCAGCCGCAGCGGGTGGAGCGCGCCGAGCGCGTCGGCGAACGGGCGCGACGAGAAGGCGCGCACCCACGGACGCATCCAGGTCTTGTAGATCCCGGCGCCGAGCTCCGAGAACTTGGCCGCGGTCGCGAGGATCGACTCGTCGTCGCGACCCTCGGGGTTGAGCGCGACGATGTCGGCGACCGTGCGGTGCTCGTAGTGCACCGTGTAGTCGCCCGGCTCGAGCTCGTCCCAGCGCAACGCCTCCTTGCCCGCCTTGTGCTCGAGCTTCATCTCGTACAGCCCCGGCGGCAGGCTCTCGAGGACGTCGAGCGAGTTGACGAGCTGGTCGTGTTCCTTGCGCGCGATGTCGGCGCCGACGAAGATGCCCAGGTGCCCGACGTGCTCGTGCAGCACGTACACGATCGTGCGGCCCGCGGCCGCGATCGCGCGCTCGTCGCCCCAGGCGTCGACGATCCAGTTCAGCGCCTGCTGCGGCGGCGTGATGTTGTCGCCCCACGATGCGAACACGACCATCGGCGCCGTGATCGCGCGAAGATCGATCGTGCGGCTGCCGTCGCTCACGGTGCCGCGCGCGAGCCGGTTGCCGACGAACAGGTTCTCGACGATCGCCTCGATCTCGCGGCCGGTCATCCGGAAGAACCCGCCCCACCAGCGCTCGAAGTCGAGGAAGCGCTCGGCCTCGGTGTCGACCTCGGACCACAGCTTGTAGTAGCGCGACCAGAAGGTGTTCGCCGGGTTCAGGCGCTCGAAGTTGTCGACCAGGTGCACGCCGTCGAAGCGGTCGACGCCCAGGTCGGAGGTGAGCGACGCGAGCCACGAGCCGCCCATCATCGCACCGGAGTAGCGCATCGGGTTCAGGCTCGCCGCGCCCGCCCAGTACGACATCGGCGTGCCGACGACGATCAGCGGTCCGAAGAGCTCGGGGCGCAGCGCGTCGAGCATCGTCATCGCCCAGCCGGCCTGGCAGTTGCCGATGACCACCGGGCGCGCTTCGCAGGCCGGGTGGCGCGCGATGACCTCTTCGAGGAAGCGCGCCTCGGCGCGCGTGATCGTGAACAGCGTCTGGTCTTCCTCGGGCTGCGGGCGGAACGTGACGAAGTAGACCGGGTGGCCGGCGCGCAGCGCGACGCCGACCTCGGAGTCGAACTTGAAGCCGCCGATGCCGGGCCCGTGGCCGGCGCGGGGGTCGACGACGACCACCGGGCGCGCCGCGGGGTCGGTGGGCGTGCCGTCGGGGGCGATCAGGCGCAGCAGCGCGTAGTTGCACGGCTCGGGCAGGTTGCGCCCGTCGAGCACCACCTCGTGGTCGAACTTCAGCAGCGGCGGATTGTCGCGCTCGAGGTGATCGCGGTAGGCGTTGCCGCGGTCGAGCAGGGCGTCGAGGAACAGTGCGCTGCGCTGCGCGGCGTCGAGCAGGTAGGCGGCGGGGCCGGAGGCGGCCGGCGGATGCGCGCGCGCCGGCGTGCGCGCTTCGGGGCCGGCCGGCTTGCGTCGAGGAGCCACGGATCGATCCTTTCGATGGGCGTGCGCGGTCTGTGTAAACTGCCCCCATCGGTACTCGCTCAGGGTAGAGCGGCCGCCCCGGAACCCAAGCGCGGAAATGAAGCTCGAGAGCCTCCTTGATCGGCCGAACAAGCTGCCGACGATCCCGAAGGTGACGCAGCAGCTCATGCGCAGCTTCGGCGACGAGAACGTGACGATCGAGGAGATCGCACACCACCTGTCGGCGGACCCGACGATGAGCGCCAAGCTGCTGCGGCTGGCGAATTCGGCGTACTTCAACCTCTCGCGCACGATCGGCACCGTCGACGACGCGCTGCGCATGCTCGGCTTCACGATGGTGCGCAACCTGGTGCTCGGCCAGAGCCTGGGGGCCGCTTTCCGCGACACGCCGGGCATGCAGATGGCGCAGTTCTGGCGCTACAACCTGTATGCGGCGTGCGGCTCGCGCTGGCTCGCGCAGCGCACCGGCACGGACGCGGACAGCACGTTCACCGTCGGGCTGCTGCACGGCATCGGCCAGCTGCACCTGCACGCGGCCGAGCCGCGCGAGGCCGCATCGCTGGACCGGCAGTGCCACGTGCTCGGTGCCGCTCGCGCCGAGGCCGAGCGAGCCGCGTTCGGGTTCCACCACGGCGACGTCGCCGCCGAGCTCGCCCGGATCTGGAACTTCCCGGCCCCGATCGTCGCGGCGCTGCGCGCGGTGCCCGAGCCGCTGGCCGCGCCGCCGTTCTCGCCGCCGGCCGGGTGCGTGCACCTGGCGGCGTGGCGCGCGCGTGCCGAGGTGATCGGCGCGACGCACGCCGATGCGGTGGGCGAATACCCGATGGCGGTGGGCCGGCGCCTCGCGGTCGATCCCGTGTGGGCGGAGCCGGGCGACGCCGGCGCCGACGCCCGCATGCCCGCGCTCGACAAGCTCACCGAGGGCCTGGAGGCGATGCTCGAGTAGGCGGGCGCTGCGCCGCGCGGCCAGGCGCTCGAGAGGTGCGAGGGGGGCGTCGGCGGGGGTGCTCATCGCGCGCAGCTTGGCGCGCCGAACGATCACTAATAATCTTCCAGCGTCGATAGGTGGAGTCAATGAAATAGATTAGAACAATCAATTTCACTTGTACGATAGCCTTCGATACGATTCGCTCCGTGGTCAGCATCCACTTCAACCTCCACCGGAGCGCAACGATGAACACGTCCCTGATCAACACCGAGATCCTCCCGTTCAAGGCCACCGCCTTCCACAACGGCAAGTTCGTCGACGTCACCGAGGCGTCGCTGAAAGGCCAGTGGTCGATCGTCTTCTTCTACCCCGCCGACTTCACGTTCGTGTGCCCGACCGAGCTCGGCGACCTCGCCGACCACTACGCCGAACTCCAGAGGCTCGGCGTCGAGGTCTACAGCGTCTCGACCGACACGCACTTCACGCACAAGGCCTGGCACGACACGTCGGACACGATCGCGAAGATCCGCTTCCCGATGATCGGCGACCCGACCGGCCGGATCACGCGCAACTTCGGCGTGATGATCGAGGAAGCCGGGCTGGCCGAGCGCGGCACCTTCGTCGTCGACCCGCAGGGCCGCATCCAGATCGTCGAGATCAACGCCGGCGGCATCGGCCGCGACGCGTCGGAGCTGCTGCGCAAGGTCAAGGCCGCGCAGTACGTCGCGAGCCACCCGGGCGAGGTCTGCCCGGCCAAGTGGCAGGAAGGCGAGCAGACGCTGGCGCCGTCGCTCGACCTGGTCGGCAAGATCTGACCGTCCCGTGTACCCCGCGCGGCGCGCGCCCTCCGCGGCGCGCGCCGCGCGGGCCCGCAGCGACTGGGCGGCGCGCCGCCCGCGTCGCCTGCACAGTACCGGCACCGCGCCCGCCCCGATTCGCACGACGAAGCTCCGAGGAGTAGAGAACATGCTCGACACCGCCCTGAAGACCCAGCTCGAGGCCTACCTGAAGCGCCTGCGCCACCCGATCGAGCTCGTCGCGTCGCTCGACGACGGCGCGAAGTCCGCCGAGCTGCGCACGCTGCTGCACGAGATCGCCGCGCTCTCGGCGATGGTCTCGGTGCGCGAGGACGGCGCCGACGCGCGCCGGCCGTCGTTCTCCGTCGGGGCGCCCGGCGAGCCGGCGCGCGTGCGCTTCGCCGGGCTGCCGATGGGCCACGAATTCACGTCGCTGGTGCTCGCGCTGCTGCAGGCCGGCGGGCACCCGCCGAAGGTCGACGACGCGGTGATCGGGCAGATTCGCGGGCTCGACGCGGGCATCGGGCGCTACCGATTCGAGGCCTACGTCTCGCTGTCGTGCCACAACTGTCCGGACGTCGTCCAGGCGCTGAACCTGATGGCAGTGCTCAACCCCGGCGTCGAGAGCGTGATGATCGACGGCGCACTGTTCCAGGACGAGATCGACGCACGCAGGATCATGGCGGTGCCGACGGTGTTCCTGAACGGCGAGCCGTTCGGCCAGGGCCGGATGACGCTGGAGGAGATCCTCGCGAAGGTCGACACCGGCGCCGCGGCGCGCGACGCGCAGCGCCTCGCCGCGAAGGCGCCGTACGACGTGCTCGTCGTCGGCGGCGGGCCGGCGGGCGCGGCCGCGGCGGTGTACGCGGCGCGCAAGGGCATCCGCACCGGGCTGGTGGCGGAGCGCTTCGGCGGGCAGGTGCTCGACACGCTGGGCATCGAGAACCTGATCTCGGTGCCGCACACCGAGGGGCCGAAGCTCGCGGTCGCGCTCGAGCAGCACGTGAAGGCATACGACGTCGACGTGATGAACCTGCAGCGTGCCCGCGCGCTCGCGCCCGCCGGCGCCGACGGCCTCGCGTCGGTCACGCTCGAGAGCGGTGCCGCGCTGCGCGCGCGCGCCGTGATCCTCGCCACCGGCGCGCGCTGGCGCGAGATGGGCGTGCCCGGCGAGAAGCAGTACCAGGGCAAGGGCGTGTGCTTCTGCCCCCACTGCGACGGGCCGCTCTTCAAGGGCAGGCGCGTGGCCGTGATCGGCGGCGGCAACTCGGGCGTCGAGGCCGCGATCGACCTCGCCGGCATCGTGCGTCACGTCACCCTCCTCGAGTTCGACGCGAAGCTGCGCGCCGACGCGGTGCTGCAGGCCAAGCTCGCGAGCCTGCCGAACGTGACCGTGATCACGAGCGCGCAGACCACCGAGGTCACGGGCGACGGCGCGAAAGTGACCGGGCTCGTCTACCGGGAGCGCGAGACCGGTGCCGAAAAGCGCGTCGAGCTCGAAGGGCTGTTCGTGCAGATCGGGCTGCTGCCGAACACGGATTGGCTGAAGGGCGCGGTCGCGCTCACGCCGCGCGGCGAGATCGAGGTCGACGCGCGCGGCCAGACTTCGGTGCCGGGCGTGTTCGCCGCCGGCGACGCGACGACGTCGCCGTTCAAGCAGATCGTGATCGCGATGGGCGACGGCGCGAAGGCGAGCCTCGCGGCGTTCGACCACCTGATCCGAAGCGGCGTGCCCGCGGCGGCACCGACCCCGACGCCGCAGCGCGCGGCGGCCTGACCGCGGCGGGACCCGGCCCGCGGCCGCCCGCGGGCGCCGCGACGCGCGGGACGAGCGGCGCGCCCGCCGCTACTCGAATCCCATCTTCTTCTTCATCGCCTGGTCGATCCAGACGCGCGCGTAGACGGGGGCGGGCCGGCCGCCTCCGCCGCGCAGCTCGCCGCCGTAGTTCTTCACCCACGGCCACCACGCGGTGTACGCGTGGCGCGTCGGCAGCCAGATGAACGGTGCCGCCGCGACGACCTCGCGCGTCATCGCCTTGAGCATCTCCTGGCGCTTCGGCTCGGAGCGCTCGGCGAGCATCTCGACCAGGCGCCGGTCGAGGTCGGGATCGGCGTAGATCGACGTGTTCCAGTTGTTCGATTCCGAGCGGAAGAGCTTGCTCAGCGTGATCGTCGGAGCGCCGTGCGCGTTGCTCATCATGTAGCCCGGCGCGTGCGACTTGTTGTTCATGACCGACAGGAACGCGGCGTACTCCATCGGCTCGATCTGGACCTTGACGCCCACCTTCGCGAGGTAGGCGCCGACCATCTGCAGCAGGTCGCTCTGGTCGGGCGCGCACGAACACATCTGCACCCTGAGCGTGAAGCCGTTCGGCAGCCCGGCCTCGGCGAGCAGCTTCTTCGCCTTCGCGGGGTCGTACGTGAAGAGTTCCTTCACCGCCTCGGGCATCGCGGACAGCGGCTCGAAGTAGCCGGTCCAGTCCGGGTGCATCGGGTACGCGAAGAGTTCCGCGTTCCCGCCGTAGTACGACTTCACGATCGCGCGCTTGTCGATCGCGATGTTCAGCGCGCGCCGCACGCGCAGGTCGTCCAGCGGCTTCGTGTCCATCCGCAGCGAGATGTAGACGCCCGAGCCTTCGACCCACTGCGACCACTTCAGCGCCGGCGCCGAGCGCTTGAGCTCGGAGACCGCGCTCCAGTTCACGAGCTCGAGGATGTCGAGCTTGCCGGTGCGCAGCGCGGTGACCTGCGCCGACGTGTCCTTGATCGTGCGCACCACGAGCCGGTCGACGAACGGCAGCTTGTACGGCTTGCCGCCGAGCGTCTCCCTGTCCCAGTAGACCGGGTTGCGCGCGTACGCGATCGAGTTGCCGGCGACGAAGTCGGTGAGCACGAACGGGCCGGTGCCGGTGTGGTTGCGCCAGTTGCCCACGCCCGCGGCGACCACCTCCTTCGGCTGCACGTGGCCGTAGTGCCCGTAGCCGGAGTGCATCTCCCACTCGGCGTTGAACGTCTTGAACGAGTAGCGCACCGTGTAGCGGTCGAGCGCCTCGACCTTCTCGATGTGCTCCCAGTAGGTCCTGATCGCCTTCGGGCTCGACGCGAGCAGCTGGTACGTGCCGACGACGTCGTCGGCGACCAGCTCGCGCGACTCCATCACGCCCTTCTTCTCCGGAAACATCACCCCGCGGCGCAGCTTCACCTCCACGTGCAGGGGGTCGGTCCAGCGCCAGCTCTCGGCGAGTTCGCCGCGCAGCGCGTCGGGCGGGATCCAGTTGTTGTCGCGGAACGCGTACTTGCCGCCGCGGTGCTTTGCCTGGGAGAGGTCCGCCGAGAACAGGCGCTCGTAGAAGTGGCCGGTGTCGTCGGCCTGCTTCCAGTTCCAGTCGGCGAGGTCCCAGGTGAGCGCGGAGAGCGTGCAGTAGAGGGTGCACACGCTCAGCGTGCCGCCGTATTGCGGCGCTTCGGCCGGCGCCTGGGCGCGAATCGCCGCCGGGACGGCCATCGCCGCGGCGGCCAGCACCGCCCCGAGCCGGCGGGCGATCCCGGATCGTGACCGCGTCGTCGTCGCACCCATCGGCATCTCCCGGGAGTCTCGAAGGTCGGCGCGCGCCACGACGCTCGCGCGCGAAACGAACGCAATATCGCAGCCGCCGGCGCGCGCGACTGTCCCGGTCGAGACAATCGGCCGCACGGCGTGCCCGCGCCGTGCGTCGTATCGGCACGCCCGCGATTGACGGCGCGCCGTTTCTGGCCAAGAGTCGAGGCCGCACCGTCACGCGGTCGCGCCGCCGCCGTCGAGTCCGCGCCGGGGGCGAGCCCGCACCGCCGACGTCGAACCCCGCCGAGGAGCGAGCATGGCCGAGAAGGCGCGCGTCACCGAGCTGAAGACACTGTCGTGCAGCGCCGGCTGGCGCAACTACTACTTCGTGAAGGTCACGACCGACGACGGCGTCGTCGGCTGGAGCGAGTTCGACGAAGGCTTCGGCTCGCCGGGCATCGGCACCGTGATCGCGCAGCTCGCGCCGCGCGTCGTCGGCCAGTCGGTGATGAACCACGAGCGCATTCGCGAGGAGCTGTTCTGCGTGACCCGCCCGGGCCAGGGCGGTGTCGTCGGCCAGGCGCTCGGCGCGATCGAGAACGCGCTGCTCGACGCGAAGGCCAAGACGCTGGGCGTGCCCTGCTACGACCTGCTCGGCGGGAAGATCCGAGACCGCATGCGCGTGTACTGGTCGCACTGCGTGACCTGGCGCGCCGCGCGCATCCCGCACTACCCGCCGCCGATCACGTCGGCCGACGGCGTGCGCTCGCTCGCGCGCGAGGTTCGGGAGCGCGGCTTCTCCGCGCTGAAGACGAACATCTTCCGCTACGAGAACGGGAAGATCCTCGGCTGGGGCCCCGGCTTCGGCACGCCGTTCCACCCGGAGCTCAACGTCGACCGCAAGGTCCTGAAGGGCCTGCGCGAGCACCTGGAGATCATCCGCGACGCGGCCGGGCCGGACGTGGACATCCTGCTCGACCTGAACTTCAACGCGAAGACCGAGGGCTACCTGAAGATCCTGCGCGAGATCGCGGACCTCGACCTGTTCTGGGTCGAGATCGACACGCTGAACCCGCAGGCGCTCGCGTTCCTGCGCTCGCGCAGCACGCATCCGATCTCGTCGTGCGAGACGCTGATCGGCGTGCAGCAGTTCCTGCCGTTCCTGCGCGAGCAGGCGGTGGACGTGGCCATCGTCGACACGCCGTGGAACGGGGTGTGGCAGTCGATGAAGATCGCGGCGGCCGCGGCCGCGCACGAGGTCAACGTCGCGTGCCACAACTTCTACGGCCACCTGTGCACGATGATGAACGCGCACTTCTGCGCCGCGGTGCCCAACCTGCGCATCATGGAGGTCGACATCGACCGCATCGCGTGGGACCACGAACTCTTCACGCACGTGCCCGAGTACGTCGACGGGCACCTCGTGATGCCCGACCGCCCCGGCTGGGGCACCGAGCCGATCGAGGCCGCGCTCGCGGCGCATCCGCCGATCGCGAGCCACGGGCTGATGGGACGGCACCGCACGCAGACCAGCCAGCCGTGAGCGCCGCCGCGAATCCGCCGGTCGACGTCCTGATCGTCGGCGCGGGCGCGTCCGGCGCGGCGCTCGCGTGGAGCCTCGCGGACACGCGCATGCGCATCGTGTGCCTCGAGCAGGGCGACTGGCCGAAGTCCACCGATTACCCCAGCCACGGCCGCGACTGGGAGGCGCGCCAGTTCGGCGACTGGAGCATCGACCCGAACCGCCGCCGCGCCGCGGCCGACTATCCGGTCAACGGCACCGGCTCGCCGATCACGGTCGTGAACTTCAACGGCGTGGGCGGCGGCACCGTGCTCTACGCGGGGCACTTCCCGCGCCTGCATCCGTCGGACTTCCGCGTGCGCACGCTCGACGGCGTCGCCGACGACTGGCCGATCGACTACGCATCGCTCGAGCCGTGGTTCGCGCTGAACGACCGGATGATGGGCGTTTCCGGCCTCGCCGGCGACCCGGCCTACCCGCCCAAGGAGCCGGTGATGCCGCCGCTGCCGCTGGGCAGTTCCGGCGAGCTCATCGGGCGCGCGATGAACACCCTCGGCTGGCACTGGTGGCCGTCGGACAGCACGATGGCCACCGTCGACTACGAGGGGCGCGCGCGCTGCATCAATCTCGGCCACTGCATCGCCGGCTGCGCGCAGGGTGCCAAGGCGAGCACCGACCTCACGTACTGGCCGCAGGCGATCCGCCAGCGCGTCGAGCTGCGCACGCGCTGCCGGGTGAGCCGCATCGAGACGAACGCGCAGGGCATGGCGAGCGGCGCGCTGTACTTCGACGCCGACGGCGTCGAGCGCTTCCAGCCGGCCGAGATCGTGGTGCTCGCGTGCAACGGCGTGGGCACGCCGCGCATCCTGCTGAACTCGGCGTCGGCGCGCTTTCCCGACGGGCTCGCGAACTCGAGCGGGCTGGTCGGCAGGAACCTGATGTTCCACCCGTACGCGCTGATCCGCGGCTGGTTCGACGAGAAGCTCGACGGCTATCGCGGGCCGCACATCGGCACCTGGAGCCAGGAGTTCTACGAGACCGACCGCGCACGCGGCTTCGTGCGCGGCTACACGTACCAGTTCTCGCGCGGGCAGGGCCCGGTGCTCACCGCGATCTCGGGGATGGCGCAACGGCGCATCCCGTGGGGCGAGGAGCACCACCGCGCGTACCGGCGCCTGTTCGACCACAGCGCCGGCATGCTCGCGATCTGCGAGGACCTGCCCGAGGCGCACAACACGGTCACGCTGGACCCCGCGCTGAAGGATTCCGACGGGATTCCCGCGCCGAAGATCACGTATCGGGTCGGCGAGAACACCCGGCGCATGCTCGATCACGCGATGGCGCGCGGCACCGAGATCCTGAAGGCCGCCGGCGCGCACGACGTCTACACCGAGGCACCGCTGCCGCTCGCGGGCTGGCACCTGCTCGGCACCGCGCGCATGGGCACGGACCCCGGGCGCTCGGTGGTCAACGAATGGGGCCGCAGCCACGACGTGAAGAACCTGTTCGTCGTCGACGGCAGCGTGTTCGTGACCTCGGGCGGCGTGAACCCGACCGCGACGATCCAGGCGATCGCGCTGTACGTGGCCGACCAGATCAAGCAGCGCCTGGCGAACCTCTTCGATTGAGACGCCGATGACCGACGCCGACCCTGCCGCCCGTGCCCCGGCCGCCCCCGGAGCGATCGCGCTGACCGCGCCGGAACTGCGCGCCCTGCGCCGCGTGGCCGCGATGATGATCCCCGCGAGCGCCGAGTTCGGCGTGCCCGGCGCGGACGACGACGCGATCTTCACCGACATCGTCGCGTCGCTCGGGACCGACGCGCCGGTGGTGCGGCAGGCGATCGCCGCGCTCGACGCGCGCGCGGGCGGCGCCTTCGCCGACGCGCCGGACGCCGCGGCGCACGCCGCCGCGCAGGGGTTGCGGGAGCCGCGCTCGCCGCTGGTCGCGATGCTCGAGCTCGTCGTGTCGCGCTGCTACTACCGCGACGACCGCGTGATGCGCGCGATCGGCATGGAACTGCGCCCGCCGTTCCCGCGCGGCTTCGAGGTGGCGCAGGGCGACTGGTCGCTGCTGGACCCGGTGCGCGCGCGCGGCCGGATCTGGCGCGACGCGCCCTGATCGCGAGGACCGCGCGCGTTCGCGGAGGGCGCGACGCGGCGGGCGGGCGATCCGCGGCGGCTCGGTCTCAGCGTCCGCGCAACAGGGCTTCGAACACGTCGGGCCGCCCCATCTGGCCGCCCTTGAGGATGATCTCGAGGCCGTCGAGTTCCGGTGCGTCTGCGCGCAGGCGGCACAGCGCGACGCCCGGCGAGAGCTCACCCGCGTAGCCCAGGGCCCAGGCTTCGAGCGCGTCGAGCGCGTGGCTCGACGTGTCGCCGCCGGCCACGCCCGCGCGCGACACCGGGAAGGCGCCGAGCACCGCCTTCAGCAGCCGGCCGCAGCCGCGCGCGAGCGCGACCGGGTCGTCGACACCCGCGCTGGGCGCCGGCGCGTCGACGCGCGAGGTGTGTGCGAGCACGTGACGTCCGGCGCGCAGGCTGGCGATCGCCCGCGCGGCCGCCGCGTCGAGGGTCGCCGCGTCGCCGCCGGCGAGACGCGCGGCGTCCAGCGGCTGCTTCTCGTACGAGCGCGCCTCGCCGATCTGGCGCGCGGTGACCGGCGACAGGCTGCCGGAGACGACGAACACCGGCGCGCCGGGGTCGCGGCGCACGGCGCTCCGCGGCGCCGCACCCGCACGGGCGTCGGCGCGATCGCCGGCCGGCGCGGCGCTGGACGCTCCGGCCGAGGCGTCGCGGGCTGCCGCGCCGTCGTCGCGCTGCTCAGCCCGCGCGAACGGCCACGCCGCCGCGAGCGCCCGCACCACGCTGCTCGGGCCGACCGCGAGCAGCGGCGCGCGCAACGCCTGGCGCCAGATCGCGGCGCCGATCGCCGCGAGCTCGTCCTCGCGCGAGACGTCCATCAGCACGGCGTCGGGTGTGCCGGCGGCGATCGACGCGAGCCGTTCGTGCAGCGCCGCCTCGCCCTGCGCGTACGCGGTGAACGGCACCGACGCGACCGTGCCGAGCCCCTGCAGGCCGAGGTGCACGCGCAGGTCGGACTCGCGCATCGGCGTGACCGGGTGGCGGCTCATCGTCGGATGGCGGTCGATGCGCACCACGTCGCCGCCCGCGCCCGCGGACGCGAACAGGTGTCCGAACAGGCAGTAGCGCCCGAGGTTCGGCTGCCCGCCGACCACCGGCACGAACGGGTTCGCCCGGTGGGCGCGCAGTGTCGTGATCGCGGTGCCGATGCTGCCCACGTGCGGCGCGCTGTCGAAGGTCGAGCAGACCTTGTAGTGCCACACCGGCGCGTCGAGCGTCGCGAGGAAGGCCGCGACGCGCGAGAGCTCGGCGCGCATCGGTGCCGGCGCCATCGAGCGCGAGGTGCCGGCGATGCCGAGCGCGTCGAGCGGGCCGGCGGCGGCGAGCTGCGCGGGCGACGGCACGCCGAGGAACAGCAGCGCGCGCAGGCCGCACTGCGACGCGTTCATCAGCGTGTCGGTCGCGCCGGTGAAGTCGTCGCCGTACCAGGCGAAGGGCGGCGTATCGGGGGGCACGCCCGGTCCGCCGTGCGCGGCCCCGCCGGCGTCGTCCTCAGGGGGGCGCCCGGGCGCGTCGGCGCCGGCCATGCCGCTCAGCCCTTGCCGAAGAATTCGAGCGCGCGGCGCAGCTCGGGGGCGTGCCGCGCGTGGTCCGCCAGCGGCGTGCCGGCGCGCACCGCGGCCCACGCCTGGACGAGGCTCGCGACGCCGGCCGCAGGCCCGTCGGGGTGCGCGAGGATGCCGCCCCCGGCGAGGAAGAGCAGGTCGTCGCTGCGCACGCGCGCGAAGGTCTGCGGCATCGTTCCGGCCCACTGGCCCGACGAGAACACCGGCAGGATCGCGTCGTCGCCGCCCAGCGGCGCGAGGCACGCGCGCGCCGACTCGACGACCTCGTCGTCGGACTGCGCGAACTTGCCGCCCAGGCCGTGCACGTGCAGGTGGTCGATGCCGGTCAGGCGCCACAGCGCCTGGTACGCGTCGAAGCCGATGCCCACGGCGGGGTGGCGCGAGAACGCCCCGTACCCGTTGCGGTGCCCGTGGATCGCCAGGCCGGTTGCGCGGCGCAGCGGCTCGACCGACGAGAACCCGCACCAGTTCAGGCTCACCATCGCGCAGCAGCCGCCTTCGCGCTCGACGAGCTCGGCGTGGCGGCGCATCGCGTCGGCGTCGTCCGAGATGTTGAACGCGTAGATCACGTTGCGCCCGGTGCGGTCTCGGTACGCGCGGATGCGCTTCATCACCTCGCGAACACGCTCGGCGAGCGGTGCGTGCGAAGGGTTCGCGCACACTTCGTCGTCCTTGACGAAGTCCAGGCCCGCCTCGCACAGCTGGCCGACCAGCTCGCCGGTCTGCACGGCCGACAGGCCGACGTTCGGCTTGACGATCGTTCCGAGCAGCGGGCGCCCGCTCACGCCGGCCAGCGCGCGCGTGCCGGCGACGCCGTGGCGCGGGCGCGGGAACGCGTCGCGGTACGCGCGCGGGATCTCGAGCGACTCCAGCCGCACGCCGGTGGTCTCGCCGAGGTCGAACAGGTTGCCGGCGACGGTGGCGGCGAGCGTCGACAGGTGGGTGCCGAAGTTGGCGATCGGGAACGACACCTTCACGCGCGCACGGCGCCAGGGGCCGCCCGTGCCGCGCCGGTCGAGCCACGCGCTCGCCACGCTCGGCGCCGGCAGCGGCTCGAGCTCGTCGATGCGCTCCACCGTGGCGCGGGCGCGGGCGCGCAATTCGTCGCTCTCCCCGGCCACGCGGGCGAAGGTTCCGCAGCTCTGCTCGCCGGCGAGCACGTCGGCGGGGATCGCGGGGTCGAGCGGCGTCTCGATCAGGTAGGTGGCGGTGAGCCGGCCGGTGTCCGTCATCGCGTTCATTGGGGTCTCCCGGCGCGAATTCTCGCGCATCGGGCGGGTGCCGGCGGGATTCGGGCGCCCCGCGTGGCGTCAGAGTTTCGAGAGGTCCGGGAACGGCCGCACCGGGTCGCGCCCGTCCCAGTGCTCGGAGGCTTCGCGGATCATCCTGAACATCCGGCCCTTCGGCCCCGCCACCTCGGAGAGCTCGATCACGCTGCCGGGGTGCAGCTCGGTGTCGAAGTACACGAAGCGCCCGCGCTCGCCGACCTCGCCGCCCATCACCGGGACGAGCCCGTGCGCCGCCACGCGCGCGAGGTCGGCGTCGAAGTCCTCGGTCCAGTAGGCGACGTGCTGCAGCCCGGTGTGCCCGGCGCGCAGGAAGTCGCGGTACATCGACGGCACGTCGTTGCGGGTCTGGATCAGCTCGAGCTGCAGCGGGCCGGAATTCGCCAGCGCGACCGAATTGTGCGGCTCGTAACGCTCGCCGCGGTAGGTGAAGTTGCGGATCGGCACGCGCGGGTTGTAGAACCACGGGCCCACGCCGAGCACGCGGCTCCAGTGGTCCATCGCGGCCTCGATGTCGGGGACTACGTACCCGAGCTGGCGAACTTCGCCGAACAGTCTGCTCATCGGATTCCTCGGGGGAGCTACTTCATCAGCACGGCCGGCAGCCAGGTGGACGCGGCCGGCAGGTAGGTGACCGCGATCAGCGAGCCCATCATGCAGACGATCCAGGGCCACGCGCCTGCGATCACGCGCTCGAGCGGCATCTTCGCGACGTGGCTGACCATGTACAGGCTCATGCCCACCGGCGGCGTCAGCAGCCCGATCATCAGGTTGAGCACGACGACGATGCCCAGGTGGACGGGATCGACGCCGGCGGCGGCGAGCGCCGGCGTGACGATCGGCGCGACGATCAGGATCGCGGCCAGCGACTCCATGATCATGCCGATCACGAGCAGCAGCACATTGACGATGGCCAGCAGCACCCACGGATTGCGCGACAGCGACAGCAGGAACTCCGCCGCGCGCGTGGGAACGCGATCGATCGTGAGCACCCACGCGAACAGCGCCGCGCAGCCGACGATCAGCAGCACGCTCGCCGACGAGCGCACGGTCTCGCGCGCGGCCTCGACGAAGCCCGACCAGGACAGCTTGCGGTAGAAGAAGCGCCCGACCAGGATCGAGTAGACGACCGTGACCGCCGCGGCCTCGGTCGAGCCGAAGAAGCCGATCACCAGGCCGCCGATCAGCACCACCGGCGCGAGCAGTGCCGGCAGGCTCACCCACAGCTGGCGCAGGAAGCGCTCGCGCGTGACCACGACGTCGTCGCGCGGCAGGCCGCCGCGGCGCGCGGTGATCGCGATCATCGCCATCAGGAACGCGGCGATGATCAGCGACGGCAAGATGCCCGCGATCAGCAGCTTCACCGGCGAGATCTCCGCGGCCATCGCGAAGATCACGAGCGGGATCGACGGGGGAAAGATGGGCCCGAGCGTGGACGCGGCCATGCAGATGCCGGCGCTGAACTCGTCGTCGTAGCCCTGCTCGCGCATCATCCGGATCTGGATGCTGCCGAGCGCGCCGATGTCGGCGAGCGCCGCGCCCGAGACGCCCGAGAACACGAGATGCGTGATCACCGTGACGTGCCCGAGTCCCCCGCGGATGCGCCCGACGATCATGCGCACGAAGTCGAACAGCTGCTCGGTGATGCCGGCGCAGTTGAAGATCGCGGCCGCGAAGATGAACATCGGCACCGCGAGCAGCGGCGTGGAGTCCAGCGCATTGACGGTGCGCTGCGCGACGACCGCCAGCGGCATGTCGAACCACCAGATCACCGCGCCCGCGGCCACGCCCATCGACATCGCGATCGGCAGGCCCATGACGACCAGCAGCAGGAACAGCACCACGGCGACGAGGCTCATCACGGCGGGTCTCCCGCGGGGTCCTGCCCGTCCGTTCGCGGCGTGCCGCGCAGCGCCGCGAGCGTGCGGTCGATCGCGACCAGCGCCATCGTCGCCATGCCCAGCGTCGCGGGCAGGTAGAACAGCAGGTTCGGGATGCCGAGCGCGGGCGTCGAGAACCGCCCGGCGCGCTGCATGAAGAACCAGCCCGAGACCAGGTACAGCACGCAGAAGACCACGCACAGCGCCTCGTCGGCGACGCCGATCGCGCGGCGCGCGCCGGCCGGCAGCCAGGACACGAAGAGGTCGACCCTGACGTGGCCGCCGTGCGCGAGCAGCCGCGGCACCGCGAGGAAGATCAGCCCCAGCCCGCACCAGCGCGCGAGCTCGTCGGCCCACGGCACGCCGTCGTTGAACAGCTCGCGGCCGAGCACCTGAACCATCACGAGCGCGGTGACCGCCATCACCATCGCGATCGCGACCGCCTCGCCGGCGCGGCACGCGGCGGCCAGCGCGCGGGCGAGCGGCCCGCGCGTCTGCGGCACTGCGCTCACGCCGACCTCACCTGACCGCGGCGATCTCGCGATAGAGGTCGCCGTACTTGGCGCCGAACTTCTCCTGCACGACCTTGTTGACCGACGCCTTGAACGCGTCGAGCTTCAGGCCGTTGGCCGGGCCCAGCACGGTCATCTTCAGCCCCTTGAGCTTCTCGAGCTCCTCGGCCTCCTGGCTCTTGACCATGTCGGTGGCCTTGCGCCGGACCTCGTCGGCGGCCTTGGCGATCTGCTCGCGCTGCGCCGGCGCGAGCGCCTGCCACGCCTTCTCGTTGATCACGATCAGCTGCGCGTTCATGATGTGCGAGGTCAGCATCATGTGCGACTGCGTCTCGTACAGCTTCGACGACAGCACCACGTTGACCGGGTTCTCCTGGCCGGCCACCTGCCCGGTGGCGAGCGCGGTCGGGACCTCCGACCAGTCCACCGGCACCGGCACCGCGCCCAGGCCCTGGACCGTGCTCATGTAGATCGGGAACGGGATCGCGCGGATCTTCAGGCCGGCGAGGTCCGAGGGCTGCGTGATCGCCTTGTTCGCGGTGAGCTGGCGCGTGCCGAAGTAGTACGCGTAGAGCACGCGCACGCCGGCGGCCTTGACCAGCGCCTCGTTGAGCTTCTTCATCACCGGCGAGCCGGTGTCCATCACCTTCATCAGGTGGTCGACGTCGCGGTACAGGTAAGGCGTGTCCAGTGCCGAGAAGCCGTCGTACAGCGAGCCGATGCCGCCCGCGGTGTTGTGCGACAGCGCGATCGTGCCGGTGGACACGGCCTCGGCGAGCTCCTGCAGCTTGCCGAGCTGCGACGACGGGTACACGGTCACCTTGACCGAGCCGGCGGTGTTCTTCGCGATCGCGTCGGCGAGCCACTGCGCCTGCATGCCGGCGGCGCTGTTCGGCGGGTTCATGTGGCCGTAGCGGAATTCGACCGACTTCTGCGCGAGGGCCGGTGCGGCCGTGCCGAGGGCCAGCGCGGCGAGGCCGGCGGCGAGCGTTCCGCGGCGGATCGGGAGGGACGGCTTCATGGTGTCTCCGTGCGCCGGTCAAAACCGGCGAGATGTTGTGAATGAAAGAGTCATACGTTGAAGGCTTAGCCAGCTACGGCGGCCCCGAGTCATGCGTGCACGTTCGCGAGGGCGTGGGCGAAGCGTTGACTGGGGTACGCGCGGGCCGGGATGAGCCGCGTAATCCATGACCTGGGACTTCGGTCCCGGGGTGATCGTGCCGAGGCCGTGGAGACATGCCGAAGGCCACACCGGATGCAGCCACTTTGGCGAGGCTGCAGCGGACCCCGCGCGGTCACAGACCCCGCGCACGCGCGAAACATCTCGCACGGGAACCGGGGATCCGCGACCTGCTGCGGCGGCTCGGGGAGGCGCCCGCAGCGCGCATCGTGAAGCCTTCAGGCGTACGACGATGAGCCAGCGGCGCGGAAATCGGATCGCGGCGTAGTACCGAAGAAGCTGCCGAACAAGGCCGCGGGGGAAACCCCTGCGGCGGCGGAGGCGGTGGAGGAAGGCTGCGAGCCAAGGGAAATGCCTTCGTGGCGCGCATGTCCCGGAGACCAGCCGGATCTACGACGTGCACACGGCGCTCGATGGCATACGACAGACGGCACGAGGCCGTCGCGATGCAGTGCAGAGCAACCTGTTGTTCACTCTACGCCATTGAGCGGCTGCGCGCTGCGTACTACGCCACCGGCGTGACGCGGCCGCTGGCGTCGATGGTCAAACCTGGCAGGGTTACGGCATGGATCTGGAAGCGAACCTTCTGGACCTGTCGGACCGGCTGGCCCGAGGGCGGCTACCGCCCCGAGCCTGTGAAGCGGGCGTACATCGACAAGGCCGACGGGAGTAAGCGCCCCCTGGGCGTGCCCGCGCTGGAGGACAAGATCGTCCAGCGCGCATCGGTCGAAGTCCTGAACGATCTACGAGCAGGACTTCATCGGGTTCAGCTACGGGTTCAGGCCGGGCCGAAGCGCGCACGACGCGCTGGACGCCGTGGCCGTGGGTGTGACGGCGAGGAAGGTGAACTGGATCCTCGATGCGGACATCAGCAAGTTCTTCGACACCATCGAACACGACTGGTTGATCAAGTTCATCGAGCATCGCGTGGCCGATGCCCGCGTGATGCGGCTGCTCAAGAAGTGGCTGCCGGGTGTGCTGGAAGACGGGCAGGTCACGCGCGCGTGAGCTGGGGACGGTGCAGGGCGGGAGCATCAGCCCGCTGCTGGCCAACATCTACCTGCACTACGCGTTCGACCTGTGGGTTGAGCAGTGGCGGCGCCGCCCAAGGGCCAGATGATCATCGTGCGCTATGCCGATGACTGGGTGGCCGGGTTCGAGCACCGCTGGGACGCCGAGCGCTTCAAGCGCGACGTGGCCAGCGGCTGGCAGCTTCGGGCTGGCGCTGCACGCGAACAAGACGCGGCTGATCGAGTTCGGGCGCTTCGCGCGCGAGAACCGCAGCCGACGCGGACAAGGCAAACCCGAGACCTTCGACTTCCTGGGCTTCACGCACTGCTGCGGCAAGACCAGCAAGGGCAAGTTCATGGTCTTGAGGCTGACCAGTGCCAAACGGCTGCGCGCCAAGCTGCACGCGGTCAAGGACGAATTGCGAAGGCGCATGCACCGACCGATCGCCGAGCAGGGCCAGTACCTGCGTGCGGTCGTCAGCGGGCATAGCCGCTACTTCGCCGTGCCCTGCAGCGGGGCGCGGGTGCAGATCTTCCGCTTCCAGGTCGCCCGGCTGTGGCATCGCACGTTGTGCCGTCGCAGCCAGGCCACCGCCTGAGTTGGAAGCGCATGCACCGCATCGTCGAACATTGGCTGCCACGTCCCCGCATCTGCCACCCCTACCCGGGCCAACGTCTGATCGTCACGACCCAAGGCAAGAGCCGTGTGCGGTAGCGCCGCACGCACGGATCTGTGAAGGGGGTGATGGGTGACTGTCATTCCTACTTCGACTTTGCGGTGTTATGAGGTCGCCTGGCTGGCGCAACACGCGAGCGTCAGGCAATGTAGAGAGGATTTCCCGTCATGTGCAATCGCGCCTTCTGATGGATTTTGATGGTTTCCAGGGCACGTGAGGCCGCCGTTCCGGTGAGCGCCGACGCGCCGGCCCGGGCGACGGTCGCCGACGTCGCGCGCCACGCGGGCGTGTCCACCGCGACCGTCGACCGCGTGCTGAACCGGCGCTCGGGCGTGCGCGCGCCCACGGCCCGGCGCGTGCTCGACGCCGCGCTCGCGCTGCGCTACCTGCCGGCCGACGCGCTGCGCGACGCCGCCCGCGTGCGGCCGGTACGGGTCGTGTTCCTGCTGCCGGCGGGCACCAACCGCTACATCCGGATGCTCGGCGACCAGGTCGACTTCGGCGACGAGGACCTCGCGCCGTTCGGCGTGACGGCGCGCCGCGTCTACGTCGAGGGCTTCGATCCGGCGGCACTCGCCGACGCGCTGCTGCGCCACGGCCGGCGCGCCGACGGCGTCGCGTTCATGGCGCTCGAGCACCCGCGCGTGCACGAGGCCGCGCGCCGCCTCGCGGCCGACGGCGTGCACCTGGTGACGATGATCTCGGACCTCTCGAACTCGCCGCGTGCGGCGTACGTGGGGATCGACAACCGGGCCGCCGGCCGCACCGCCGCCTACCTGCTCGGGCGCTTCGCCGGCGGGCGCGGCGGCAAGGTCGCGCTGATCGCGGGCAGCCGCGCGTACCGCGGCCACGAGGAGCGCGAGGCCGGCTTCCTGCACCTGATGGAGGAGGCGTTTCCTTCGCTCCAGGTCGTGGGCCTGCGCGAGGGCCTGGACGACGTCGAGAACAACCGGCGCCAGGCCCGTGCGCTGCTCGCGCAGTACCGCGACCTGGTCGGCATCTACAACATCGGCGGCGCGTCCGAGGGGGTGGGGCGCGCGCTCGAGGAGACCGGTCGCGCGAGCGACGTGGTGTTCATCGGCCACGGGCTCACGTCGGAGACGCGCGCGATGCTGATCGACGGCACGATGGACGTGGTGATCACGCAGAGCCCCGGCGGCGTGGTGACGAGCTGTGCTCGCATCCTCGCGAACCTTTGCGCGCACCGGCCGGCGCTCGCCGGGGTGGAGCCGGTGCGGATGAGCGTGTACTTCAGGGAGAACCTGCCGTGAGCGGCGGGGCGAGCGGGGCCGGGCGCCTCGCATCGGCCGCCCGGCCGAATTGACGCCGAGGTCAGGTGTGGTTTATACTATGTATAAACATCGACGAAGCGCGCCATGACCGAAGCGATTCTCGACATCAGGAAGTGGGGCAACAGCCTCGGCGTGCGCCTGCCGGCCGCCGTGGCGCGTGCGGCCGGACTGCGCATCGACCAGCGGGTCCGACTGTGCGTCGAGGACGGCAAGGTCACGATCGTTCCGCTCGAGTCGTCGGCGCTCACGCTCGAGCAGCGCCTCGCGCGCTACGACCCCGCCCGCCACGGCGGCGAGGCCATGGCGACGACCCCTGTGGGGGCGGAGCGGTGGTAGCTCGGCGAGCGGCCGAGCCGCCGAGGCGCCGGGCGTGGGTGCCCGAGCGCCAGTACGTCGTCTGGATCGACTGCAATCCGCAGGCGGGACGCGAGATGCGTGACGTCCACCCGTTCCTGGTGCTCTCGCCGCGCGCGTTCAACGATCGAACGTCGCTGGTGATCGGCCTGCCGATGACCACCGCGGCGTACAACGCCGACAACCCCTTCGCCATTGCCGTGGGGCCGGCGAATCCGGGCCGCGGCGCCGCGACGAACTACGTGCTCTGCCACCAGCCGAAGTCCTTCGACTGGCGCATCCGCGACGCCCGGCCGCACCCGGCGGGAAGGCTCGCCGACGCGCCCTTCGCCGACGTGCGGGAGCGGCTCAACCAGATCGTTCAGCTCGCCTGAGTGCCGCCGGCCGCGCGCACGCGCCGTCGCCGGGCGTGCGCGCGGGCTCGCGCCGGCGCCTACCTCGGCTGCTTCAGCTTCGAGATCCCCAGCGCGTTCATCACGAACTTCTCGTAGAACGGCTCCGAGGTGCCGCGCTTCATCTTGCGGATGAAGTACTTCTCGAAGCCGACCTTCGCGAGGTGCACCCACTTGCCCTCGCTGAACCAGTTCACGTTGCGCGGCGGGATCTGCGGCAGCGCGACGAACGCGATGCCGGCGTCGCCGAGGTCCGCCAGGCACACCGCGTTCCAGGTCGCCTTGTTCGACGGCTGCGCGCCGTCGATGACCTCGCGGATGTTGTGCGCGGTCGCGGTGACCATCGACTCGATCATGAAGCCGGTCTTGGGCGCGCCGGTGGGCACCGGCGTGGCCTCGACCGGCGGGATCGCGACGCACACGCCCACGCCGTAGACGTTCGGGTACTTCGGGTTGCGCTGGTGCTCGTCGATGACGACGAAGCCGCGCGGGTTCACCAGCCCCTCGATGCCGGCGACCGCGTCGATGCCCTTGAACGCGGGCAGCATCATCGAGTACTTGAACGGCAGCACGTGCTCCTTCTTCGGCTTGCCCTCGTCGTCGTGCTCGACGACGAACATCTTGCCGGCCTCGACCTTCGCCACCTTCGCGTTGGTGATCCACTTCACGTGCTTGTCGCGCAGGATCGACTCGAGCATCGACTTGGAATCGCCGACGCCGCCCAGCCCGAGGTGACCGATGTAGGGCTCGGCGGTGACGAAGGTCATCGGCACCTTGTCGCGGATCTTGCGGCGCCGAAGATCGGTTTCCATGATGAAGCAGAACTCGTACGCCGGCCCGTAGCACGACGCGCCCTGCACCGCGCCGACGACGATCGGGCCGGGGTCCGCGACGAACCTGTCCCACTCGCGCGCGGCGTGCTCGGCGTGGTCGACGTGGCACACCGACTGCGTGTGGCCGGCCGGGCCCAGCCCCTCGATCTCGTCGAACGCGAGCTTCGGGCCGGTGGCGAGCACGAGGAAGTCGTAGTCGAGCATCGCGCCGTCGCCGAGCTCGACCTGGTTGCGCTCGGGGTGCACGCGCTTGACGCCGCGCGCATCGAACGCGATGCCCTTCTTCTGCAGGAACGGCGCGGCCTCGAACTCGATCTCCGAGCGCTTGCGCCAATTCACCGCGACCCACGGGTTCGACGGCACGAAGTGGAAGTTCGGGCCGTTCGACACCACCGTGACCTTGTCCTGCGGGCGCAGCTGCGCCTTCATCTCGTAGGCCATCGGCATGCCGCCCAGGCCCGCGCCCACGATCACCACGTGCGCCATCGTCGTCTCCTCGCGTGTGTCGCGGTCCGCGTCCGCCCGCGCGGGGCGGCGGACCGTCTCGCCCCGGGGCTCGGGGCATTGAACGATTACACCATAAACATTATGTCGATGTATATAGTGTCATGCGGGCGGCTTTCACGGGCCTTACGCCGGCACAGGGCATCGGCGGCACGGGATGCGCGGCGCCCGCTTCGGCGTTACGATCCGTTCCCATGAACGAACCGGTCGACGTCGTCATCGTCGGCGCCGGCGCCGCCGGCGCCGCGCTCGCGTGGAGCCTCGCGGACACCCGCATGCGCATCCTGTGCCTGGACCAGGGCGACTGGGTGAACCCGGCCGACTACCCGAGCACGCGGCGCGACTGGGAACTGCTGGCCGAGCGCGAGTTCTCGCCCGAGCCGAACGTGCGCCGCCGCCCCGAGGACTACCCGATCGACGACTCCGAATCGCCGATCGCGATCGTCAACTTCAACGGCGTCGGCGGCAGCACGATCCTGTACGCGGCGCACTTCCCGCGCCTGCACCCGTCGGACTTCCGCGTGCGCTCGCTCGACGGCGTCGCCGACGACTGGCCGATCGACTACGCGACGCTCGAGCCGTGGTTCGCCGAGAACGACCGGATGATGGGCGTGGCCGGGCTGGCGGGAGACCCCGCGTATCCCGCGCACGCGCCGAACCTGCCCCACGTGCCGCTCGGGCGCGTCGGCGAGACGATGGGTCGCGCGTTCAACGCGCTCGGCTGGCACTGGTGGCCGTCCGAGACCGCGATCGCGACGCTGCCGTACGAGGGCCGCGACCAGTGCGCGAACCTGGGCCCCTGCAAGACCGGCTGCGCGCAGGGGGCCAAGGCGAGTGCCGACATCACGTACTGGCCGGCGGCGCTGCGCGCCGGCGTGCAGCTGCGCACGCGCTGCCGGGTGGCGCGCGTGGTCGTGAACGACGCCGACATGGCGACCGGCGTGGAGTACCACGACGCCGACGGCGCGCTGCACTTCCAGCCGGCCGAGGTCGTCGTGCTCGCGTGCAGCGGCGTGGGCACGCCGCGGCTGCTGCTGAACTCGGCGTCGGCACGCTTTCCCGGCGGGCTGGCGAACCGTTCCGGCCTGGTCGGGAAGAATCTCATGCTGCACCCCTGGGGCATGGTGCGCGGTGTGTTCGAGCAGCCGCTGGAGTCGCAGTTCGGCCCGCAGAGCTGCTGCATCTGGAGCCAGCAGTTCTACGAGACCGATCCCGCGCGCGGCTTCGTGCGCGGCTACAACCTGCAGGTCACGCGCGGGCTGGGCCCGGTCGCGACCGCCCGCAACGGCGTCGCGGCGGGGCAGATCCCGTGGGGCGCCGGCCACCACGACGCGTTCGCGCGCCGCTTCGGGCACATCGCCGGCATCGGCGTGTGCTGCGAGGACCTGCCCGAGGAGTGCAACGCGGTGACGCTGCACCCCACGCTCGCCGACAGCGACGGCATCCCGGCGCCGAAGATCACGTATCGGCTCGGCGAGAATTCGCAGCGGATGATCCGCCACGGCGTCGAGCGCGCCACCGAGGCGCTGAAGGCCGCGGGCGCCCGGGACGTCCAGTCGGTGGCGCCGTGGCGCCCGACCGGCTGGCACCACCTGGGCACCGCGCGCATGGGCACGGATCCCGAGCGCTCGGTGGTCAACCCGTGGGGCCGCAGCCACGACGTGAAGAACCTGTTCGTCGTCGACGGCAGCGTGTTCGTCACGTCGGGCGGCGTGAACCCGACGCCGACGATCCAGGCGTTCGCGCTGTACGCGGCCGACCAGATGAAGCGGCGGCTGGCGAACCTGTTCGATTGAGCGCAGGGGCACGTGCGCGGGCGCGACGAGATGACGACCACCACCGACGAAGCAGGAACGACCCGATGACGATCGCGCCGGACGACGAAGACGCCCCGCCGGCCGACGGGCCGTTCACCGCCGCCGAGCGCGCGACGCTCGACGCGGTGCTCGACCTGATCGTTCCGCCTCACCCCGGGCGCGGCCTGCCCGGCGCCAGCGAGGTGGGCGTGCCCGCGCACCTCGCCGTGCGCGTGCCCGACGCGCTTCCCGCGCTGCGCGACGAGCTCGACGCGCTCGACTGCGCCGCGCGCAAGCGCCACGGCCTGGCCTTCGCGGCGCTCGCGCAGCCCGCGCGGCAGGCGCTCGTCGACGCGATCCGCGCGGCCGAGCCGGCGTTCATGAGCCGGCTCGCCGTGGAGACCGTCGGCTGCTACTACATGGACGACCGCGTGCTGCGTGCGATCGGCATGGAGGCGCGGCCGCCCTGGCCGAAGGGCTACCAGGTGATGAAGGGCGACCTCGCGCTGCTCGAGCCGGTGCGGGCGCGCGGGAAGATCTGGCGCGACGTGCCCTGAAGGGCCGGGGCCGCGGCGCACGCTCGTCGCGGCACGCCTGCGGCGCCGCGCAGCGACGAGCGCCGACGCCGCGCACGCGCCGGGGCGCGAGGCTCAGAACGCGCCGGCGTCCTTCATCCGCGCGAACTCCTCCGCGCCCACGCCCAGGTACTCGGCGAGCACCTGCGCGGTGTGCTCGCCCAGTTCCGGCTCCGGCTGCAGCGGCAGAGGATCGGCCCCCGAGAAGCGCAGCGGGCTGTGGTGCAGGACGACGTCGCCGAGCTCGCGGTGGCGCACCTTGTGCAGCATGCCGCGCGCGTGCATGTGCGGGTCTTCGGTGACCTCGGCGAGGTCGCGCACCGGCGCACACGGGAAGTGGTGCTTCTTCGCGAGGCTCTGAAGTTCGTCGCGCGTCTTCGTGCACGACCACGCCTCGACCATCGCGTCGACCTCCTCCATTCTCTTCGCGCGCTCGACGTGCGACGCGTAGCCCGGGTCGGCCAGCAGGTCGGTTCGACCGCACGCCTCGAGCACCCCCTTCCAGTGGCCCTCGCTCACGCAGATGATCGCGACCCAGCCGTCACTGGCGCGGTAGACGTTGTACGGCGCCATGCCCAGCCCGCCGTGGCGGTTCGCGGTGCGCGGCTGCGCGTCGCGGTTCTCGAAGAAGATCGACAGGTTCGACGCCATCGTCGGGTACATCGCGTCCTGCATCGCGATCTCGACCGTGCGTCCCACGCCCGTGCGCTCGCGGTCGTACAGCGCGGTGACGATCGCCGCGTACAGGTGCGTGCCGCCGAGGAAGTCCGCCACCGCCGGGCCGGCTTTCACCGGCGGGCGGTCCGGCCATCCGGTCACGTGCATCGCGCCGCTGGTGGCCTGGATCGTGAGGTCCATCGCGAGGCGGTCGCGATCGGGGCCCCAGGTGCCGTAGCCGGACGCGGACGCGTAGATCAGTCGAGGGTTGATCGCGTGCAGCGCGTCCGCACCCAGGCCCAGGCGGTCCATCACGCCGGGCGCGTAGTTCTCGAGCAGCACGTCGAAGTGCTCGACCAGGCCGAGGAAGCAGCGCCGGCCGTCCGGGTTCTTCAGGTTCAGCGTGATGCCGCGCTTGTTGCCGTTGAGCATCGCCAGCGGCAGCGACGCGCCACGGCGCATCCGCACCGCTTCGCCGTCGGGGGGCTCGATCTTGACGACGGTGGCGCCGGCCAGCGCGAGCAGGAAGCCGCAGTAAGGCCCCTGGTAGATCTGGCCGAGGTCGAGGACGCGCACGCCGGCAAGCGGCAGGTGCGACGGCGCGCTCGAAGGCGCGGGGGAGGGCGGCGGCGAAACGGAAGTCATGGCGAGGATCCGGCGGTGTTCGGGGTGGGGCCGGTGCCGCGCGCCCGCGGGCGCGTCGGCGAGGGCGCTCGGCGGGGCGGTCAGTCGGCGGTGATGTTGGCTTCGCGCACGACGCGGTTCACGCGCGCGTGGTCGGCGGCCATGAAGCGCGCGCAGGCTTCGGGCCCCAGGAATGCGGGGTCGCTGCCGGACTCGGCCATGCGCCGCGCCACGGCGGGGTCGGCGAGCGTGCGGCGGATCGATTCGGCCAGCCGCGCGACGACGTCGGCGGGCGTACGCCGCGGCGCGAACACGCCCACCCAGCCCTCGATCCCGTAGCCGGGCACCTGCTCGGCGATCGCGGGCAGGTCCGGGTAGTCGGGCGCGCGCTCGGCCGACGTCACCGCGAGCACGCGCACCTTGCCGGCGCGGATCATCGGCAGCGCCGGCGCGCGGCTGTCGACCGAGTAGTGGATCTGCCCGGTGGCGAGGTCGGAGAGCGCCTGCACGTTGCCCTTGTACGGCACGTGCGTGGCCTTCATGCCGGTGAGCAGGCTCAGCATCTCGCCGCCGATGTGCGTCGAGTTGCCGACGCTGGTCGACGCGTACATGAGCTTGCCGGGGTTGGCACGGCCGTAGGCGATCAGGTCGGCGAGCGTCGCGAACGGCGAGTCCTTCGGCACCAGCAGCAGGAAGCCGCCCAGCGTCACGCGCGCGACCGGCGCGAGGTCGGTCATCGGCGCGTACGGCAGGTTGCGGACGATGCCCGAGATCAGGATCGAGCCGGCCGAGCACAGCAGCGTGTAGCCGTCGGGCGCCGCACGCGCCACCGCCGCGGCCGCGATGTGGCCGCCGCCGCCGGGGCGGTTCTCCACCACCACCGCCTGGCCGAGGTCCGCCGCCATGCCGGGCTGCACGTGGCGCGCGGCGATGTCGACGACGCCGCCGGCGGTGCTCGGCACCAGCATCGTGATCGCGCGCGAGGGGAACGCCTGGGCGTGCGCCCGGGCCCAGGGAAGCGCCGCGGCGGCGGCGAGCAGCGAACGTCGTGTCGGGTTCATAGGCGTCTCCCTTCGATCGGCTCCTGCGCGCCGAAGCCCGCGTGCCGGCGTGCGAGCGCGCGCACCGCCGCGCGAGTCAGGCGGTGCGACCGAGCGTGTTGCGCGCGATCACCCACTTGTGGACCTCGGTCGGGCCTTCGTAGATGCGCATCAGCCGGGCCTCGTTGGCCATCTGCTGCAGCGGCAGCTCCTTGGTCATCCCCATCGCGCCGAAGGCCTGCATCGCGTGGTCGATCACCTCCCACGCCATCTCGGTCGCGTACGCCTTGATCATCGAGACCTGCGTGCGCGCCTCGATGCCGCGGTCGATCCGCCACGCCGCCTCGTAGGTCATCAGCCGGCACGCGTGGATGCGCGTCGCGGCGTCGGCGATCCACCACTGGATCGCCTGGCGCTCGGAGAGCGGCGCGCCGAAGGTCCGGCGCTGCGGCACGTACTCGCACATCATGTCGAGCGCGCGCTGCGCGCGGCCGATCGACCACGCCGCCATCTGCACGCGCCGCGCGCCCAGGCGCGCCTGCATCGGCGCGAAGCCCTGGCCTTCGACGCCGAGCAACTGCCCCGACGGCACGCGGCAGTCCTCGAGGACGATCTCGTACGTGTACACGCCGCCCAGCATCGGGATGCGGCGCTCGACCTTGAAGCCGGGCGTGCCCTTGTCGACCAGGAACGCGGTGATGCCGCCGCGCCTGCCGCCGTCGCCGGCGGTGCGCGCCATCACGATGCCGAAGTCGGCGCGTTCGACGTTGCTGATCCAGATCTTGCGGCCGTTGATGACCCAGTCGTCGCCGTCGCGCACGGCGCGCGTGGTCAGGCCGGAAGGATCCCCGCCGGCGCCCGGCTCGGAGATCACGATCGCCGAGGCGATCTCGCCGCGCACGAACGGCTCGAGGTAGCGCGCCTTCTGCTCCGGCGTCGCGGTCAGCCGCAGCATGCGCAGGTTCGGGGTGTCCGGCGGCAGGTAGTAGTGGACGAAGGTGCGCCCCATCTCCTCGTTGACGCCGACCATCGCGGTGACCGGCAGGTCCGACCCGCCGATGTCCTCGGGCGCGTCGAGTCCCCACAGGCCCAGCTCGCGCGAGCGGCGGTCCACGCGCGCGCGCTCGTCTGCGGTCATCGAGACGCCGCCGCCCTCGGCCTCGCGCTTCAGCAGCACCGGCTCCAGCGGCATCAGCTCGTCGCGCACGAAGCGCGCGACGAGGTCCTTGAGCTCACGGTATTCGTGCGGGATTTCGAAGTCCATGTGTCTTTCCTCTTCTCGTGTCAGCCCCGCTTCGCGCGGTGCGCTTCCCAGTCCGCCTCGCTCCACCCGAGCAGGTCCTCGGCACCCGAGGTGCGCAGGTGCGCGCCGCCGTCGATCGCGACCGTCTCGCCGTTGACGTACGCCGCCATCGGCGACAGCAGGTACGACGCGAGGTTCGCCAGCTCGACGTGCTCGCCGACGCGCCCGAGCGGGTTGCGCAGGCCCGGCGCCGCGCTCTCCTGGCGGCTCTGCGGCATCAGCTGCTGCCAGGCGCCCGGCGTCGGGAACGGGCCGGGCGCGATCGCGACCAGGCGCACGCCCTTCGGCCCCCACTCGACCGCGAGGCTGCGCGTCATGCCCTGCACCGCGCTCTTGGACATCACCGACGGCACGGTGAAGGCGCGCCCGGTGCGCACCGACGTCGACAGGATGCTGAGCACGCTGCCGGGCAGGCCGCCCGCGATCCAGCGCTTGCCGGCCGCGAGCGTGCAGTACACCGTGCCGTGCAGCGTGGTCGCGAGCACGGCGTCGAACGCGCGCGGCGACAGGTGCTCGGTCTGGGCGATGAACGTGGCGGCGGCGTTGTTCACCAGCGCGGTGAGCGGGCCGTCGGCCCACGCGGCGTCGAACATCGCGTCGACCTCGCCGGGATTGCGGATGTCGCAGCGAAGCGTGCGCACGTTCGCGGACGGCGTCGCCTCGCGGATCTTCTGCGCGGTCTGGGCGAGCGGCTCCTCGCGCCGGCCGCACAGCACCAGCGCGGCGCCGAGCGACGCGAAGCGGGCGGCCATCGAGGCGCCCAGGCCGGTGCCGCCGCCGGTGACGAGGATGCGCTGGTTCGCGAGCAGGTCGGGGGTGAACACGGGGCCTCCGGGTCGGGGCGCGCGCCGATCGCGGCGGCGCGCGCGGGAATGGCCGACGATGATCACACATCCCGCCGCGCGCGCCCCGCGCCGGGATCCCGGAATCCGAACGCCTTGCGCGGAATCCGGCACGTCCACACACTGCGCATCATGACCAGGATCGACCCGACGCCGACGGCCCCCGACCCGTTCCACCCGCCCGGACGGCCCGACTGGCTCGCGCTCGGGGCCGAGCCGGTGCTCGAGCCGGGGCGCCCGATCGTCGACGCGCATCACCACCTGTTCGACCGTCCGCACTGGCGCTATCGCGACGAGGACCTGCGCCGCGACGTCGACGCCGGTCACCGCGTGGTCGCCACCGTCTACCTGCAGTGCGGCGAGGCGTACCGCGCGGACGGGCCGGCGCACCTGCGGCCGGTCGGCGAGACCGAGTTCGTCGAGTCGGTGGCGCGGCGCAGCGCCCAGGCGGGCGGCGTGCGAATGTGCGCGGCGATCGTCGGCTTCGCGGACCTCACGCGCGGGGCCGCGGTCGAAGAGGTGCTGCACGCGCACCTCGCGGCGTCGCCCGCGCGCTTCCGGGGCATCCGCCACGGCGCGGCGACCGACGACGACCCCGCGTTCGTCCGGCAGGGCGCGCGGCCCAGGCCGGCGCTGCTCGGCTCCAGGGAGTTCCGCGAGGGCTTCGCGCGGCTCGCGCCCCTGGGCCTGTCGTTCGACGCGTGGATGTACCACCCGCAGCTGCCCGGCCTGGTCGACCTCGCCCGTGCGTTCCCCGACACGACGATCGTGCTGAACCACGTCGGCGGCCCGGCCGGGATCGGCGGCTACGCGGGGCGGCGCGACGAGGTCTTCGCGCAGTGGCACGCGTCGATTCGGGCGCTCGCGGCGTGCCCGAACGTGGTCGCCAAGCTGGGCGGGCTCGGGATGCGCTTCTGCGGGTTCGGGTTCGAGCGGCGCGAGCATCCGCCGGACTCGGTGACGCTCGCCGACGCGTGGCGGCCGTACCTGAGCGCGTGCATCGACGCGTTCGGCCCGGCGCGCTGCATGTTCGAGAGCAACTTCCCGGTCGACCAGTGCTCGTGCAGCTACGTGGCGCTGTGGAACGCGTTCAAGCGGATCGCGGCCGGCTGCGGCGAGGACGAGAAGGCGAGCCTGTTCGCGGGGACGGCGGCGCGCGTGTACCGGCTGGACGTTCCGGGAGCGTCTTCGGTCTGACGACGCGCCCGGTGCGCGTTCGCGGCGCCCGCGCGATGCGCGGGCCTGCGCGCGCCGGGCTTCACCGCGTCGGCGTGGCGGTCGACCCCTTTTTCGCGCCGCGCGCGTTTCATCGGGCATCTCCACCCCGACGAGACCCGCGATGACCCCTTCCCCGACCCGCTGCACCCTCGCCGTGGCGCTGGCCGCCGCGTTCGCCGCCGCCAGTCCCGCCGCCCACGCGATCGGCACGCTCACCGACCTGACCGTGATCGACCGCGACACCGGCGCCACGCTGCCCGTCCATTCGCACGGCGGGCGGAACTACGTCGCCGGCCGCCCCGGCGCCCGCTACGCGATCGCGCTGCGCAACCAGACCGGCGCTCGGCTGCTCAACGTGATCTCGGTGGACGGCGTCAACGTGGTCTCCGGCGAGAACGCCGGCTGGCCGCAGACCGGCTACGTGCTCGACGGCCGGCGCAGCTACCAGATCACCGGCTGGCGCAAGAGCGACCAGGAGGTCGCGGCGTTCGAGTTCACTTCGCTCGGCGACTCGTACGCGGCGCGTACCGGCCGGCCGGCGAACGTCGGCGTGATCGGCATCGCGGTGTTCCGCGAGCGGCCGCTGCCGCCGCCGCTCGCGCAGGCGCCGGTCGCGCCGTCGATGGCGCGCGAGCGCGCGTCGGCCGCGGATTCGGGGCCGGCGGCGAACGCGCCCGCGAGCCCGGGGAGCGCCGCCGCGGCGGGGTCGGCCTCCGGGGCCGCGAAGGCCGCCGAGCGCGACGACGCGGCCGCCGCCGCGGGCCGCAACGAGGCGTCCGCGGAGCGCCGCGCCGCACCGTCGCCGACCGCGAAGCTCGGCACCGGCCACGGCGGCCGCGAGGCGTCGTACGTGACGCGGACCGCGTTCGAGCGGCTGTCCGATCGCCCCGACGAAATCGTGACGATCTGGTACGACAGCCGCGAGAACCTGATCGCGATGGGCGTGATCCCGTCGCCGCTCTCGTCGCACTGGCCGCGCGCGCAGCCGTTCCCGCAGAGCGCGGGGTACGTGCCGGACCCGCCCGGGTATTGAGCCGGCGCCGCTACTGCGCGACGCACCGCGCCAGCGCCTCGCGCGCCAGCGTATTGATGCTCTTGCCCTCGGCTTCGGCGGCGATCGCCAGCCGCTCGTGCAACTCGGGCGGGATCCGAACGTTGAACCTGCCTGAGTAGCTGCGCCGCGGCTCGATTCCCTTCTCCTGGCAGACCTGCAGGAAGACCTCGAGCGATTTCCTGAACTCCGCCCTCAATTCCTTGGGATTGCGCCCGTAGAAGTCGGCCCCACCCGTCAGGCCGAGGATCTCGCCGCGGAACATGTCGAGTTCGGGATCGTATTCGATACGCGCACTGTAACCGTCGATTGTCATCAGATTCATGGCGTCACTCCGTGCTGCTCCAGCCACCTGCGAACGCTCGCGACCGCTCCCTTGTCGGTCTGCGGCGACGGATGGGGTCGGTGAAAGACCCGCACTTCGCCGTAGAGCACGACGGCGACGCGACTGCCTTCGCGTTCGCTGATCTCCGCGCCCAGCGCGCGGAACAGGGACTCGATGTCCTTCCACGCGATGTTCGCGTTCACTGGGTGCGCGTAGACTGCAGCGAGCGTTCGCCGATGGCTGCGCTTCATCGAGAAATGGTACTACCAGGAGGTACCATGTTCAACGTTTCGGATTTTCGTTCCAGATCGCCGTCGCGATGATCACCCTCTACCACTGCCAGTTCGCCCGCTCCTTCCGCCCGCTGTGGACGCTGGAGGAGCTGGGCCTGCCCTACGATCTGAAGGTGCTGCCGTTCCCGCCGCGCGCGCAGGCGCCGGAGTACCTGAAGGTCAATCCGCTGGGCACGATCCCGTTCATGGTCGACGGCGAAACGCGCATGAGCGAGTCCGCCGCGATCTGCCAGTACCTGGCGGCCGCGTACGGCCCGAGCCCGCTCGACGTGCGCCCCGGCGAGCCCGGCTTCGGCGACTACCTGAACTACCTTCACTTCGGCGAGGCCACGCTGACGGTGCCGCAGGCGATCTACCTGCGCTACACCTGGCTCGAGCCCGAGGCGCGCAAGCTGCCGCAGGCGGCGGCCGACTACGCGACGATCTTCCACGGCCGGCTGCGCAAGCTCGAGCCGCTGCTCGAGCGCCGCGACTGGCTCGCCGCGGGCCGCTTCACCGCCGCCGACATCAGCGTCGGCTTCGCGATCCTGCTCGCCGAGCGGCTCTCCCTCGACGACGGCATCACGCCGGCGGTGCGGCGCTACTTCGGGCGGCTGCAGGCACGCGAGGGGTTCCAGCGCGCGGTCGCGGCGCAGGCGCGCGCGGCGGCCGAGCAGGGCGTGGCGCCCGCCGCCTATCGGCGGAGCTGAGCGTCTCGTGGCGGGGTCGCCCGTTCCCAGGCCCGGGCGGCCCGCGGCGACGTCGGCCGCCGAGGCTCCCGAAGCTCCCGAAGCTCCCGAAGCTCCCGAAGCTCCCGAAGCTCCCGAGGCTGCCGAGGCTCCCGAAGCGCCGGCGCCCTCTGCGCCGGTTCGGGCGTCCCTGCGGCCCGAGGCGCCTACGCCCCTGCGGCCCGACGCATCCGCGCCCGGGCGTGCCGACGACGACCTGCTGCTGAAGGTCACGCCGCCGCGCGCGGCGCGAGACCTGCTCGCGCGTGCCCGCCTGATGTCGGACGATCCGCGCCTGCGCGGTCACGCGGTGATGCTGGTGCAGGCCCCCGCGGGCTTCGGCAAGACCTCGCTGCTCGCGCAGTGGCGGCGCGAGCACCTCGCGCGCGGCGCGGTGGTGGCGTGGGTGTCGGCGCAACCGCGGGACCACCCGCGCCGGCTGGTGCAGGCGCTCGCGCTCGCGGTGCGCGTGGGCGCCGGCCGGCCGTCGTTCGGCCGGACGCTGATCGCCGCGCCCGCGGGCGGGCTGGAAGGCGTCACCGCGTGGCTCGCCGAGGTCGCGCAGTCGGCGCTCGACCTGGTGCTGTTCGTCGACGAGGCCGATCGCCTCCCCGCCGAAGCGCTCGAGGCGCTCGCGTACCTGCTGCGCAATGCGCCGCCGAACCTGCGCGTCGTCGTCGCGGCGCGCCCCGAGGCCCGGCTCGGCGTCGACGACCTGGCCGCGTACGGGCAGTGCGTCGCGCTGGGCGCGAACGCGCTGCGCTTCACGCTCGACGAGACGCTGGGGCTCGTGCGCGAGCGCTTCGGCGCGCGCTTCGACCCCGACGCCGCCGCCCGCCTGCACGAGCTGACCGAAGGCTGGCCGCTCGGCCTGCAGCTCGCGCTGTCGGTGATCGCCGGCGGCGGCGACCCGCGCGCCGCGGTCGGCGCGATGGCCGCGCAGGGCGCGGCGCTGCGCGAGCGCTTCGTCGGGCTGCTGCTCGCGAAGCTCGACGCCGACGACGTCGCGTTCCTCGAGCGGGTCGCGATCGTCGACCTCCTGCACCCGGACCTGTGCGCGGGCGTGACCGGCGCCGCCGACGCCGGCGAGCGGCTCGCGCGGCTGGCCCGCGACACGCCGGTGTTCGTCGCCGGGGAATACGGCGACTGGATGCGCCTGCACACGCTCGCGCGCGACGAGCTGCGCCGGCGCTTCGAAGGCCTGCCCGCGACCGAGCGCTCGGCACTGCACGCGCGCGCCGCGCAGTGGCTCGCCGGGCGCGGGCTGCTCGAGGACGCGGCGCGCCACGCGCTCGCGGCCGGGCAGGACGTGCTCGCCTACGAGCTCGCCGAGCGCAGCCTGTACGACTCGATCATGGTGCACGGCCGGCAGGGCGCGGTGCTCGACTGGCTCGCGCGCCTGCCGCCCGGCGAGCTCGACCGGCGCCCGGGCCTGCGGCTGGCGGCCGCGTGGTCGCTCGCGCTCAGCGAACGGCACGTCGAGGCCGGCCGCGTCGTCGAGCGCATCCTCGCGCGCCCGGCCGCGAGCGACGCGCTGCGCTGCGAGTGCGCGCTGATCCTCTCGGGCGCGGCGATCTTCGCCGACGACCCCGACCGCTTCGCCGAGCTTCACGATCCGTGGGCCGCCGCGCCGCCGCTGCGCGACCCGCTGCTCGTGCAGGTGCACGCGAACCGCAGCGCCTACCGCGCGCTCGTCGAAGGCGACCCCGCGCTGGCACGCCTGCGCCTGCAGCAGGCGCCGCGCCCGGGCCACGCGCCCGGGCTCGGCTACATCGGCCGCTGGGGCGAGTTCGTCACCGCGCTCACGTATCTCTGGGACGGCCAGGTGCGCCAGGCCGAATCGCTGCTGCGCGCGAGCCTGCCGGCGGCCGAGGCCGAGCTCGGGCGGCGCAGCCCGTTCGTGTGCATGCTCGCGGCCCTGCTGGCCGCCGCGGTCTGGGAGGGCGACCGCCCGGACGAGGCGCGGGCGCTGCTCGCGAACCGGCTCGACGTGCTCGAGCGCGGCGGCCTGCCCGAGGCGGTGCTGCTCGGCTACCGGACGATGGCGCGGATCGCGGCGGCCGACGGCGCCGACCACCGCGCGCTCGAGCTGCTCGGCGCGCTGCACGCGGTGGGCGTCGCGCGCGGGCTGCCGCGCCTGGCGATCGCGAGCCTCGCCGACCAGGTGCGCATGCACGCGCGGCACTTCCGGCCCGAGAGCTGCCGCGAGCCGTGCGAGCGCATCGACGCGCTGCTCGCCGACGCGGTGCCCGCGCACGGCCCGCTGTGGCGGCGCCACGCGCGGCTGCTGCGCGAGCAGGCGTACGCCGGCGCCGCGATCGCCGCGCAGCAGTGGCCGGCAGCGCTCGACGCGCTCGTGCGCGCCGAGGCGATCGCGCGGCCGCTCGCGATGGGACGCGTGCGCATCGAGCTGATGGCCTTGCGTGCGCTCGCGCTCGAGCGCTGCGGCGAGGAATCCGGCGCGCTGTTCGCGGAAGCGGTCGACCTCGCGCGAACGTACGGGCTCACGCGCGTGTTCACGGACGCGCACCCGGCGCTGGGCGAGCGGGCGGGCGCGGTGGCGCGCGAGGCGGCGTCGGGCCGGGTCGCCGATGCGGCCGGCCGAGTCGCGGGCGCCTCCGGCCGAATCTCCGACGCCTCCGGGCGGGCCGCCGATGAACCCGGCCGGGTCGCCGACGCGCGAGGCTACGGATCGTCCGCGCCGCGCGCCACCCAGAGCACCGCGCTCACGCCGAAGGAACGCGAAGTGCTGGAGCTCCTCGCGCGCAACCTGTCGAACAAGGAGATCGGTCTCGCGCTGCAGGTGGGCGAAGAGACGATCAAGTGGCACCTGAAGAACCTGTTCGCCAAGCTCGACGCGGGCTCGCGCAAGCAGGTCGTCCGGCGGGCCCGGATCCTCGGGCTGCTGGAAGCGGGCGACTGATCCGGTCCCCCACCCCCCTCCACGATGGGGGGGACGGCGGCGCCCGTGCCGCCTACAGTGCGCTCCATCGAAAGGCGCCCGCGAGCGGCGCCCCGAAACGGCGGCCTGAGCCCGCCGGCCACCGAAGGAGACGTCGTCATGACCCTCGCCGTCCAGGCCCCCGCGGCCGCCGCCCCGGCCGTCGTCGCCGCCGCGTCGCTGTCGCGCTCGATCCGCGTCGAGCCGCTGACCTGCGCGATCGGCGCCGAGCTCGGCCACGTGAACCTGGGCGTCGCGTCGCGCGACGCCGACCTGGTCGGCGAGATCCGCGCGCTGCTCCTGCGCCACAAGGTGCTGTTCTTCCGCGACCAGGACATCACGCGTGCCGAGCACGTCGCGTTCGCGCGCCACTTCGGCGAGCTCGAGGACCACCCGGTCGCCGGAAGCGACCCCGAGAACCCCGGGCTCGTGCGCATCTACAAGTCGCCGGACACGCCGAACGACCGCTACGAGAACGCGTGGCACGCGGACGCGACCTGGCGCGAGAAGCCCCCGATGGGCTGCGTGCTGCGCTGCGTCGAGTGCCCGCCGGTGGGCGGCGACACGATGTGGGCGAACATGGTGCTGGCCTACGAGAAGCTGCCCGAGACCGTGAAGGCGCAGATCGCCGGCCTGCGCGCGCGCCACAGCATCGAGTCGACCTTCGGCGCCGCGATGCCGATCGACAGGCGCCTGGCGCTGAAGGCGGCGTACCCGGACGCCGAGCACCCGGTCGTGCGAACGCACCCCGAGACCGGCGAGAAGGTGCTGTTCGTGAACGGCTTCACCACGCACTTCACGAACTTCCACACCGCGGCGAACGTGCGCTACGGCCAGGACTACGCGCCCGGCGCGGCGAACCTGCTCGCCTACCTGATCGCGCAGGCGCAGATCCCCGAGTACCAGGTGCGGCTGCGCTGGCGCCCGAACACGATGGCGATGTGGGACAACCGCTCGACGCAGCACTATGCGGTGATGGACTACCCGCCGTGCCATCGGCGGATGGAACGCGCCGGGATCATCGGCGACACGCCGTTCTGACCCGCGCCCCGTCCGGACCCCGTCACCGACCACGCGCCGCGCCGGCGCCGCCCCGACACGAATCCACCCGCGAGGACACCCATGAACTTCATCGACGGATCGCTCTTTCCCGAGAACCAGGACAAGCTCGTCATCACCGCCGCGCCGTACGGGCCCGAGTGGATGCCCTCCGACTTCCCGGAGGACATCCCGGTGAGCATGGACGAGCAGGTGCAGAAGGCGGTCGACTGCTACAACGCGGGCGCGTCGGTGCTGCACCTGCACTGCCGCGAGGCCGACGGCACCGGCTCCAAGCGCCTGTCGATGTTCAACGAGCTGCTCGAGCGGCTGCGCGTCGCGGTGCCGGACATGATCCTGCAGGTCGGCGGCTCGATCTCGTTCGCGCCCGAGAACGAAGGCGACATCGCGAAGTGGCTGTCCGACGACACGCGCCACATGCTCGCGGAACTGAAGCCCACGCCCGACCAGGTCACGATCGCGATCAACTCGAACCAGTTCAACGTCGTCGAGCAGATGACCCCGGCCGACATCGCCGGCACCTCGCTGGCCGACCCGGTGATGTACCGCGCGTACCGGGAGATGACGATCCCGGCGGGGCCGGAGTGGGTGGAGGAGCACATCCGGCGGCTGTCGGCCAACGGCATCCAGACGCACTTCCAGCTGTGCAACATGACGCAGCTCGACACGGTCGAGCGCATGATGCGGCGCGGCGTGTGCAACGTTCCGCTGATCCTCACGTGGGTCGCGATCGGCGGCGGCTGCGACTCCCCGACGATCTACAACCTCGCGAACTTCGTTCGCGCGGTGCCGGACGGCGCGGTGCTCACGCTCGAGAGCTCGATGCTCAACGTGCTGCCGGTCAACATGATGGCGATCGCGATGGGCCTGCACGTGCGCTGCGGCATCGAGGACAACCTCTGGCAGCAGGACCGCAAGGCGAAGATGAGCTCGGTCAGGCAGGTCGAGCAGCTGGTGCGCATCTCGCGCGAGTTCGGCCGCGAGATCGCCGACGGCCAGGAGGCGCGCCGCATCTACCGGATCGGCGAGTTCTACCGCAGCGCGGACGAGACGCTCGCGCGCAACGGCTTCGCGCCGAACCGGCCGGCGGCGCCGCGGCTGCAGCGCGCGGCCTGAGCGGCAGGGAACGCGGCCCGATGACGACGATCCTGATCGTCCCCGGCCTGCGCGACCACGTCGAGCAGCACTGGCAGACGCTGCTCGCGGCACGGTTGCCGAACGCGCGCAGCGTGCCGCCGATGGGCCGCGAGCACCTCGATTGCGCGGCGCGCGTCGACGCGATCGAGCGCGCGGCGGCCGCGATCGACGGGCCGCTGGTGATCGTCGCGCACAGCGGCGGCGTCGTGATGCTCGTGCACTGGGCGCAGCGCACGCGCCGCGCGGTGAAGGGGGCGCTGCTCGCCGCGCCGCCGGACTTCGAACGCCCGATGCCCGACGGCTATCCGACGATGGACGCGCTGCGCGCCGGGGGCTGGCTGCCGGTGCCGCGCACACGGCTGCCGTTTCCGAGCATCGTCGCCGCCAGCCGCGACGACCCGCTCGGCGCGTTCGAGCGGGTCGCGCAGTACGCGACCGACTGGGGCGGCCGGCTCGTCGACCTCGGCAATGTCGGCCACCTGAACCCCGCGTCCGGCTTCGGCGAGTGGCCGGCAGCGGACAACTACCTCGCCGCGCTCGACGCAGGCGAAACCGCCGCGCGCTGACGCGCGCGGCACGCGCACCTGGAGAATCACGGCATGGCCAAGGCATTCCGCTTCTGCGAGACCGGCGGCCCGGAGGTCCTGAAGCTGGAGACGGTCGACGTCGGCGAGCCCGGTCCCGGGCAGGCGCGCGTGCGCCACACCTACGTCGCGGTCAACTTCATCGACATCTATTTCCGCACCGGGCGCTATCCGCTGCCGCTGCCCAACGGGCTGGGCTCGGACGCGGTCGGCGTCGTCGAGGCGGTGGGCCCCGGCGTCACCGACGTCGTGCCCGGCCAGCGCGTGGGCTACCTGCTCGGCCCGCAGGGCGCGTACTCGGACGTGCGCGTGATGCCCGCCGACGTGCTGATCCCGCTGCCCGACGGCGTGTCCGACCGCACCGCGTCCACGCTGATGATGAAGGGGATGACCGCGCAGTACCTGTTCCGGCAGGTGTACCCGCTGAACGGCGGCGAGACGATCCTCTACCACGCGGCCGCCGGCGGCGTCGGCCTGGTCGCGTGCCAGTGGGCGCGCGCGATCGGCGTGACGATGATCGGCACGGTCGGCACCGACGAGAAGGCGGAGATCGCGCGCGCGAACGGATGCACGCACACGATCGTGACCTCGCGCGAGGACGTCGCGAAGCGCGTTCGCGAGCTCACCGGCGGCCAGGGCGTGCCGGTGGTCTACGACTCGGTCGGCAAGGACACGCTGCAGGCTTCGCTCGACAGCCTGCAGGTGCGCGGCACGCTGGTGAGCAACGGCACGTCGTCCGGGCCGGTGGTCATCGACACGATGCAGCTCGCCGCGAAGGGCTCGCTGTGGGTCACGCGCCCGGCGATGGTCCACTACGCGACGCCGCGCGCGAAGATGCTCGAGATGGCGCGCGAGCTCTTCACGCACGTGCTCGCGGGCCGCATCACCGGCGAGCCGCGGCAGGTGTTCGCACTCGCCGACGCGGCCGACGCGCACCGCGCGCTGGAGTCGCGCGCGACGGTGGGCGCG